>DASZEN010000033.1:0-408458 GCA_035940775.1 Pyrinomonadaceae bacterium
CTCTTTGCGCCGCGCCTGATAGAGCGCGCTCTGCACGTGGCCGTCGCCGTCCATTCGCTTGTTCTCGCGATAGAGGGTTAGTTTGTCGGCGCGCACGAAGTTATCGTCCTGCCAGGCGCGCGCCCCGCCCGTGTAGACGGCTATGCCCTCGACGTGACGAAACTCCGCGCGGTCGGACACCACGTAGACGGGGCTTTTGATCTTACTGAAAGGTGTGGCGCCGCCGGTCTGCTCCTGGCTGTAATAGGTGGTCGCCGTCCTGCCCCGGCTGTAAGAGATGTCGTTGCGCGTGTCGGAATCTATCTCCTGTGCTTTGGTTCGCGCCCGCGAATCCCAGACGACGGGCTCGCCTCCGCGCAGGCGCACGGTCTCGTCTGCGGACGTGTAGGAAGCGTTCGCGGCGCGCCCGTTGCGGTCGCGCTCGTTGAATCTGGCGTCGCCCTGCGCGTCGAGCCGCTCTATGTCCTGCGAGTCGCGCACGAAAAGGGCGGTCATCTTCTGCGCGGTGATCGTCCGCTGTGCTCTTTGCTCGTTGGGCTCAAGCGGGTCGATGACGACCTTCGCATCGCCCGTGGCGTTGAAGGCGCGGGCCAGATTTCCGGTCTCGTAAAAATCGCCGTCGAAGCGTGCGGCTGTTAACGTCTTGCGGTCGGCGGTCTGGGATTTCTGCACCGGCTCGACGAACAGTTCGGCGTTGCCGACCGCTTCGGCACGCTCAAGGTCGCGGCCCGTCGCGCGCCAGAACAGTTTCACACTATCGGCCGTAAGCCGTTTGTTGGCGGCGCGCGGGTCTGCGGCGCGCGACTTCGGCGCGGCGAGCGTCAAGACCGAGCGCCCCTCGGTACGCATCTCCTTCAAGAGGCTTCGCTCGCCCTGCGGCCCGAAATTCACTTCCAGTACGTTAGCGCCCGCGAGCTGCATCTCGGCGTCCGCATCGAGACTCTGCGAACGCACGTCGCGCGAGGCGAGCGCGCGCTCAAGCCGCTGCTCATTGTCCATGAAGAAATCCATGTCGGCGGCATGGACTTCGACGGCCCGGCCCTCGGTCATCGAGCGCAGGTAAGAGTTGCCGCGCGCCTCTATTTTCTGTAGCCGCTTCTGCTGGTTGAGCGTCGCCGAAAGATTATCGCCGCTCATCACGTCGCGCTCCTGCTCGGCGGTCGCGCCGCCCGTGAAAGAGAGATGCAGGCTTCCCTGATCGAAAGTGGCTTGCGCAGAGCGGATGGTGACGGGACGCGAGCGCGGGCTCGGTTTCGCCCCCGCCTGTGCCTCGGGCGCGACCGTAATAGAGACGTTGCGGCGCAATTCCAGCCGCTTGTTCTTCGCGTCAAGGAACGCGCCCGTCGCCTCTCCGGAAACATTTTCGCGCGCAAAGGTGATCGGCTGGTCGGTCTCGGCCGTCTCGTTCTGCTGGTTGTAGACGAAGACTTCCGTCTTCGCCTTCAACTGGTCGCGTGTCTCTATGTTGACATCGCCGTTAAAGGAGACGACGCCCTTTTCCGGATCGTAGATGGAGCGGCGCGCCGTGATCTGGTCGGGTTTATCGCCCGTGGGCGGGTAAACTTCCAGATGAACATCTTCAAGCTCGTGATGATTATCAGCGTAGGTGATGTCGCGCGCCGCGCGCAAGAGGAAGCGCAGGCGGTCGCCTTCTGTGACACGCCGCTCGTAGCCTTCGACGACGCTCGTGACCTGCTTCGACAGCTCCGGCGCTTCCGAGCGCAGGCGAAAGGGCTCGTTATTGCGCAGACGATAGTAAGAGATGCCGACGAAGATGATGCCCGCCACGATGACAAAAAGCGCCACGGCGCGCGTCACCAGGGGCATGCGCGCCCGCCACCCGACGGCAATCGCTCTTTTTCGTCTGACCTCTTGCATAACAAATTAGAATGCGGATGCTAAGTATCAGCCGCCGGTGCAAACCGATACCCGACACCTAACGCCCGGCATCCGCCCTTATGTCCTGAACGCATAGCTGCAAGCGCGTCGTGCCCTGCCACGTGTTCGCCTCAAGCGTGTAAGCCATTTCGATGCGATCCCCGGCCTTCGGCGTTCGCCCGCGCGTCTCTTCAACGCCATTCCACCAGATGGCATCATGCGTCGCCGCGTCCGAACCGGCCACGCTCATTTTCAGGTGGCGCTCCTTTATGACGCGCGGCTCTGACGTGACGCGCAGGCCGCGCGTCATAAAGAGCGGGCGCGGATTCCCGGCTCCGAACGGCTCAAGCCGCTTCAGCTCCTCCACCAGCGAGAGCGAGAGGGCGGGCGCGGGCAGCTCCGCATCCAGGTGGAGCACGGGGAGCAGGTCTTGCTCGCTCAGATGGCGTGCGGCGTGTTCGTTCAGGCGACGGCGCAGCTCCGGTATACGGTCGCGTCGAATCGTGAGACCGGCGGCATGAGAGTGTCCACCGAACTTCTCGAACAGGTCGGCGCAGGCCGTCAACCCGTTGAGCAGATGATAGGCTTCGATGCTTCGCGCAGAGCCGTGGCCCAACTCTTCTTCGAGAGAGATGACGACGCAGGGGCGATTGGTACGCTCCGCCACCTTTGAGGCGGCGATGCCGATGACGCCCCTGTGCCAGCCGTCGCCCGCGATGACGGCGACGTGCGCGTGCGCCGAATCCGTATCGAGCGCAAGGGCCGCCAGAGCGCGCTTTGTAATCTCGCTCTGCACGGTCTGGCGCTCGCGGTTGAGCCCGTCCAGGTACACGGCCAGCCGCCGCGCTTCTTCCATCCCGGTCGCCTCGAAAAGCTCTATGATCGTGCGCGCGGCCTCCATACGGCCAGCCGCGTTGATCCTCGGGCCCAGGCGAAAGCCTATGTCATAGGCCGTCATGTCGCTGCGCTCAGAGCAGCCCGCGACCTCCATCAAAGCACGCAGGCCCGGATTGGTGGCTTTGGGCAAATCGGCGAGCCCGAGCGCGACGATGGTTCTATTTTCGCCCGTCAGATGTGCGACATCGGCGACCGTGCCGATGGCGACCATCTTCAGGAATCCGCCGACCATCGCCTCGCGCCCGCGCTCGCGAAAGAGCGCATGCGCGAGCTTGAAGGCGACGCCGACGCCCGCCAGATTTTTATCCGGATAATCGCAGCCGCGCTGGTTCGGATTGAGGACGGCGTAGGCGGGCGGAGCGCCCTCTCCCTCGTCCGGCAGGTGATGGTCTGTAACGATCACGTCGAGCGCGGCCGAGCGCGCCCACAACAGCGGCTCAAAGGCGCGTATCCCGCAGTCTACGCTGACGACCACCTTGTATCCGTCGGCGAGGGCTTTCTCAAGCGCTTCCTGCTGAATGCCGTACCCTTCGGTGAAGCGGTGCGGCACGTGGTAGCCCGTGCGCGCGCCTAAAATTTGCAGGGCGCGGCGCAGCACTACCGTGCCGGTCGTGCCGTCAACGTCATAATCGCCGTAGATGAGTATGGGCTCACCCGAGTCGATGGCTCGCAGCAGTCGTGCCGTCGCCTTCTGCATATCGCGCATCAACAGGGGGTCGTGAAGCTGAGCGGGCGACGGTGAGAGAAAACGCCGGGCCGACTGCTCGTCCTGACAACCTCTGGCGAGGAGAAGCCGGGCGACGATTTCAGAGACGCCGAGCGAGCGCGCAAGCTCTTCAGTCCGGTGCGAGTCGTGCTCACGCACGATCCAGCGTTTGGCGTTCAGCGTCATCAGAGGATTACTCGGCGAACCAGCCGTCGGCGGTCAACAGCTTGACGCCGATGCGTTGTTTGCCGTCCGTCTCGTCCGTCCAGACGCCGTTGACTTCGGCATCAATGGTTCGTCCAAAGGGCGGGGTGAGGCGCACTACTGTTCCGAGCTTGACGGCTGCGTCCGTGATGAGCGTCGCGCCGCCACGGCTGACCTTGACGGCTTCGGCCCGGACGTGAAAAGGCTCGCCGTCGCCGAGGCGGCCTTCAAGCTCGACGGCGAAGTCTACGGGTACGCGAGGGCTGCGCGGGCGTTGTGCCGGTGCCGTGTCCTCGCGGTTCGTTTCATTATTCATAACACTCAAAACCCCTCTTTATTTATTTTCATTCCAGCTTCTTGCTCTTCTTGAGGAGGGGCGAGATGAGTTTACCGAATTTTGACGCCGATTGTTAGTGCTCTGGTTATCAGTCGGCGTCGGAGTGGAGAGCAGCGGCGCGTTCTGCTGCGTGGGTGCGGCGGCGTCGGCGCCCGCCTCGGCCGCGTCCGTGGCGCGGATTACGCCCGCAAAGAGCAGCGCCAGGATGGCGACGCCGACGACAATGCGATAGCCTATGAAGACGGCGGTCGAATGCGTCCGAAGGAAACGCAGCAGAAACCAGATCGAAGCGTAACCGACCACGCCCGAAACGATGGTCGCCACCGCGAGCGAAACGTAGCTATCGGAGGGCAGCTTTTCGACCGCTTCTTTGAGTTCCAGAAGGCCGCTCGCGGCGATGGCCGGGATCGACAGCAGAAAGGAGAAGCGCGCGGCCGTCTCGCGCGTCTCGCCCGCGAAGAGGCCGCCCATGATGGTCGAGCCTGAACGGCTCGCGCCCGGCATTAACGCCAGCACCTGCGCGCCTCCGACGGCCAGCGCATCGCGCACGCCCAAATCCTCCATCCCGCGCTTGCGTCTTCCCAACACCTCGGCCACGGCGAGCCCGATGGCGACCACAATCATCATCGTCGCGATGATCCAAAGGTTTTTCGTCAACGGCCCTTCGATCAGCTTCTTTAAGAGGAGACCGATCGTCCCGATGGGGATTGAGCCGATGATGACCAGCCAGCCGAGCCACGCCTCATGCGAGAGCCGCGACTGGCGTTGGCCCACCATCGTCATCTCCATCACCGCCTCGCTCTTGCCGCCACGCAGGAGCGCCAGGTGATCGCGCACGAAAGCGTAAGAGATGTTCCAGATGTCGCGCGCGAAATAGATCAGGACGGCCAGCAGCGTCCCCAACTGTATGACGGCGATGGTGGCCGTCGTGCGCTCGGCGCGGAGCGTCTGCTCCACTCCTTCGTAGAGCCCGAGCGCGCGGCTGGCGAAGATCAGGTGCGCCGTCGAGCTGATGGGGATAAATTCCGTGAGACCCTGAACGATGCCTAAGATGATGGCCTGTAGAATGGACATAAGCGTATCGGTTTTAGCGTCGCATGGATTCGAGAGCAGCGCGAGTTTGAAGCCAGAGCGGATGCGGATGATCTTCGTCGCTACCGTATGGGATAAAGCGTTGTAAAAGGGCTGCGGCTTCCGGGAATCTGGTTCTAACGCCGGAGTCATAGAGCGCCAGCCCGAGAATCGCAATCACGTCCATATTACCGGGCTCGGCCTCGTTGAGCTTCCTGTACTCCGCTATGACGCGCTCGATTCCATATTCACGGCGCAGGATTTGTGCGGCGTGAAGCTGTGCCTGGGCCCGCGTGTGCCATTCGGATTCTACACGAAGATACTGCTGATAAGCGGCGAAAGCTTCGGCCGTCAAAGAGCCGTCGACGTAATCCGCCAGGAGCGCCCCGGCCCTCGCCCTGACTTCGAGCGCCAGATATTTTTCATATCTGTATCTCTGCAGCGTGCCCGGATTCGTCGGGACTGTGAGAGCCTCGACCAGTCGGACGGCCCTTTTACCGTCCTCAAAAGCGGCGCGCAGATCACTGGCAGCAGCCGCCAGTTGGGCGGCCTTCGCCCGCGTATCCTGAATCTGTCGGCTCAATACGAAGCGGTCGAACCCTCGCATTTTATAGGCCGTCGCTTTGTAAATCCAGAATGAAGGCTCGGCGGGCAGGGCCGCGATGGCTTCGTCGAATTTAGCTATCGCAAGGTCGTATCTTTTAACTTGCAGCGCCTCGTTGCCAGCCCTGAAGGCACGCATGCCCGCGAGCCTCGCAGGTTCGACGAGCGCCAGCGCCTCCTCGCGCGTCAATCTTTTTCCATCCCCGGCTTCAAGGATGATGTCGTCGCCGTTCAGGTCAAAGGAGTTTCGTTTCAGGGCGACGGCCGGGCGAGCATGTGCCGCGCTGATTGCCAGCAGGTAGATGCTGTTATGTTCCATTCCAACGGAGATGTAATGGCCCTCCCCGTCCGTCTGCGACTCGAATTTCGCTCCGCTATCGAGGTTGAACATATCCACGGTCGCGCCCTGAAGCGGAATTGCGGCCTGATGCGCGTCCGCCGGGCGAAGAAGGACGCGGCCACTGATTATCCCGATCTGTTTGGCCGAGGCTTCAACGCTGAGCAAAACGCTCATCGCGGCCAATCCCGTAAGGATGAAAGAAAGTCGTCTCATCATTCGCGAAATGAGTTGCGAAGCGCGATGCGGTCATAGACGGAGATGGGCAGGAGCATCGCGCCCCTGACGACGCTGGCAAGCTGCCAGGGAAAAGCGTAAGACTTTTTCCGCGCCTCGATGGCGTGAACGATCTTTCGAGTCGCATCTTGCAGCTCCATCAGATAAGGCATCTGCGCGTGACGCCCCTCGGTCAGCGCCGTCTTGATGAAGCCCGGGTGAATGATCGTTACGTCAACGCCGGTTCCACGCAAGTCCAGCCGCAGGCTCTCGAAGAAGGCTGAGAGCGCCGCCTTGCTCGCGCAGTAGGCCGCCGATTTGGGCAACCCGCGATAGGCCGCGAGGCTTGAGATGGCGACCAGTTGACCCTGGCCGCGCTCTATCATGGACGGCATCACGGCCGTCACGCTGTTGACCGCGCCGAGCAGATTGATATTGATGACCTCGGCGACCTCCGCCGCACGCAAGTCTTTGGCGCCGGTCGTCGGGCCAATCCCCGCGTTGGCGATGAGCACGTCTATATGACCGAAACGGTCGCGCAACTCCTCGGCGGCGGCGCGCACGGCCTCTTCGTCTCTGACATCGACGGGAAGCGCGATGGCTTTGCCTCCGGCCTGCTCTGCTTCCGAAACGATCTCACGCAACGCATCTTCGCGACGGGCGAGCAGTCCGAGCGTCGCCCCGCGCCCGGCCAGCTCGCGGGCGAGCGAGCGCCCGATGCCGCTCGACGCGCCCGTGATGAGCACAACTTTTTCTCCCCAGTCACCCTGCATGTCAACACAACTCGGCGACGTGCGGGCCAAGAACACGCAGCGCCGCGCCCAGCTCATCCTGCTTGATTAAAAGGTGGTCGCGCGAGAAGGAGGAAAGAACCCCACAGCTTATGCCCGCCTGCCCCAGTATCGAAGTGACGCGCGCCAGATAGCCGACGACGTTCCAGGCCAGCTCTATATTTAAGGTCACGAGCCGGAAATTGCCCTCAACGCGCGCCTCGCGTGCCGCATGCCGCATCGCGCTCCAGTCCGTCTCGTCCAAAAGCAGCGTCACTTCGCGCGCGTCGCGCAGCAGCATAAAGGGCGATTCCTCGCGCGGGCTCAGCTCCGGGCTCTCAAGCAGCCGCTTCCAATCTTCGTGGCGCAGGCCGATCAGGAAATAGGTGGCCGGGGCGACCTCCACCCTTGTCCGGCGTAGCAGCTCCACGACCTTCGCTTCGTGCTCGATACCAACGGAGTTTTCCATTTCATCTGTCAGCGCAACGCGAAGCGTGCTCTTCTCCGAAGGGCATGCTACACCTGAACCAGCACGGGCGTAATGACGGGCTTTGCGCCGGTCTGCCTTTGCAGGAAGCGCTTGACTTCGACACGGATGCGCTCCTTCAGAAGGCTCATGTCGTTGCGCTCGGCGGGAGTGGCAGCGGCGACCGCCTCGGCGATGATGCCCTGCGCCTCCTTGTGATAGCCGTTTGAGCCGCCCTCAAGGCCGAGCACGCCGCGCGCCACGATCTCGGGGGGCGCTTCAAGCCCGCCCGTCTGCTCGTTAATGGTAATGACGAGCGTAACGATGCCGTCGAAGGCGATCTGCCTGCGCTCGCGAACCGTCTCGCGGTCAATCTCCTCAAAGCCGGACTCGTCTATGAAGGTGCGTCCGACCTCGCGCTTATCTACGACGACGGCCCGCTCGCCGTCCAGTTCGAGCACGTCCCCGTTCTCGATCAGGATGATATTCTCTTCGGCGTAGCCCAGATGGTTCTTGACGAACTCTTTGTGGCGAAACAGCATGCGGTACTCGCCGTGAATCGGCACGACGTACCTCGGCCTGACGGCCTCTGTCATGATCTTGATGTCTTCCTGCGAGGCGTGCCCGCTGACGTGTATCAGGCGTCGCTTCTCCTCTATGATATTAGCGCCGCGCTTGTAGATACATCCTATGAGACGCGAGATGGCCCGCTCGTTGCCGGGAATGATGCGCGCCGAGAGCACCACCGTATCGCCCTCTTCTATGGTCAGGCCCTTGTAGCTCTGCGTCGCCATCTGCGAAAGGGCCGCGCGCGGCTCCCCCTGCGAGCCGGTGACCAGAAAGACTATCTCATCCTCGTCCATGCGCTTCGTATCATTCAGAGAGATCATCAGCCCGTCCGGAATATCCAAGTAGCCGAGGCGGTCTGCAATCTCCACGTTCTTCTGCATCGAGCGGCCCAGCACGCAGACCTTGCGCCCGTACTGTTGGGCCACGTCGAGGACGATCTGCAAGCGATGTATCGAAGAGGCGAAGGCGGCGACGATGATGCGCCCCCTGGCCTCGTCGAAAATCTCCTCGAAGGCGGGAATCACCGCGCGCTCCGAAGGCGTCCTGCCGGGCACGGTCGCGTTGGTCGAATCCGACAGGAGCGCCAGGACGCCCTCCTGCCCGTAACGACGAAGAGAGCGCAGGTCAATCGGCTCGCCGATGACGGGCGTCTCGTCAACCTTGTAATCGCCCGTGTGAATGATCGTGCCCACGGGTGTTGTGATGGCGAGCGAGAAACAGTCTACGAGCGAGTGCGACACGCGTATGAACTCGATCTTGAAATACCCAAGCTCGACCACGTCGCGCGGCTCCACGCGATGGATCAGGACATCGTCCAACAGCTCGTGCTCGGCCAGCTTGCTTTCCGCAAGGCCGACCGTGAAATGCGAAGCGTAGACGGGGACGTTGAACTTTTTGAGGATATAAGGCAGCGCGCCGAGGTGGTCTTCGTGCCCGTGCGTCAGGATGATGGCCGTGATCTGTTCCCTGTACTCTTCCAGGAAATCGAAATCGGGAACCGACACGTCCACGCCGTAGGCGCTCTCTTCAGGGAAACCCATACCGGCGTCAAGGATAATCATCTCATCCGCATAACGCACGGCCATACAATTCATCCCGAACTCGCCGATGCCGCCGAGCGGAATGATCTCTAAAACATTACCCACTGTGATTTTTTACTCTACTCTCCAAAAAGAGCCCGACGAACAACCTGCTTGAGATCGCATTCGCCGGGCGAAATTAAGCCCAACAGTATAACATAGGACGGCCCGCTTTCACTTCCGGCCCCGCTTCGTAGAAGTAAGGGCTCAAAAAAAGCTCAGCCGTCGCTCGCCTCGACGGCGCGTGCCAGGGCGGCCCATTCTTCGAGCGTCAGGGTCTCTGCGCGGCGCTGCGGGGCGACTTCAGATGTTTCGAGCACGCAAAGCGCGCCGCCCGCCCCTTCAATCCGCGCGCGTAACCTTTCGGGCGCGCCGCGCAGATTGTTGAAGATCGTCTTACGCCTTTGCGCGAAGCCCGCGCTCACCAACTGCCATAAAAGGGTTTCGTCTTCGACCGTGACGGCCGGAGATGGACGCACGACCAGGCGCACGACCGTACTCCACACCTTCGGCGCGGGGCGAAACGAGCCGGGCGCGACATCAAAGAGCGCATCCCGCTGGCAATACGCCTCGACCAGCACGGAGAGATAGCCGCGCGCGCTCGAAGCGGGAGGGGCCGTGATGCGCTTGACCACTTCGCGTTGCAGCATCAGGATCATCTCCGTAATGCAGGCGCGTTGCTCGATCAATCTTTGAAGGATGGCGGTGGAGATGTAGTAGGGAAGATTGGCCACGACGCGCGCACTCTTGGCGGGCGCGATGAGCGAGCACAAGTCCGCCGTGAGCGCATCGGCTTCGACGAGCTGAAAATTGGCGCTCGCACCGAAGCGTTGGCTGAGGATCGGGACAAGCTCGCGGTCAAGCTCTATAGCGAAGAGGCGTCCGGCCAGCTTCAGAAGGCTCGAAGTCAATTCGCCGCGACCCGGGCCGATCTCGATGATGGTTTCATCGCCGCGCGGCCCCAGAGCCCCTACGATACGCTCGACGACGCGCTCATCCACAAGAAAGTTTTGACCCAGGCTCTTCTTAGCGCGCGTTCGAGGAAGAGCCAACCGATGAGCAATAAAAGATGGCCCGTCTTTCTCCTCTTCATCCCTCATCCCTTAAACGTCCCGCATCCCTTCGTTAGTCCCGGCTCGGATAGCCCGTCACTTCTATGTCGGGCCCGTGTTGCCTCAACTCCACGTCGCGAAGTCTGAGGGCGTCCGCGATGCTTTCTGCGCCCGCGCCGCCTATGGCAGCGGTCGCGTCGCAGCCTCCGACGATCAGAGGCGCGATGAAAAAGCTCACCTTATCGACGAGCCCCGCGTCCAGGAACGCGCCCGCCACGCTCGCGCCCCCCTCGACAAACACGCTCTGAATAGAGCGGCGAGCCAATTCCGCCAGCACCCGGCCGAGGTCGGGTCTCGCACCGCTCTCGCGTATAACCTCTACGTTTCGCCGCTCAAGGGCTTTAAGGCTTGAAGCGTCCGCATGCTCGGAGGCGAAGACGAGCAGGGGAGCGTCGCGCGCCGTCATCGCGAGTTGCGAATCGGGCGACAGGCGCAAGCCTGAATCAAGCACGATGCGCGCGAGCGGGAGGCGGCGAGGTAGCCCCGAGCGATCCGTCAGCAGGGGATCGTCGGCGAGGGCCGTCCCCACCCCGATCAGTATGGCGTCGTATTCGTGGCGCAGAAGATGGACGCGCGCGCGCGACGCCTCGCCCGTGATCCAGCGTGAATCACCCGTGCGCGTGGCCGTGTGCCCGTCGAGCGAGGTGGCGAGCTTGAGGTGAACGAAGGGGCGCGCACTCCGCATGAAGTGAATATATTTTTCGTTGAGCTGCGCCGCCTCACGCATCAACAGTCCCGTTTCGACGGCGACGCCTGCGGCGCGAAGGTGCGCGAACCCCCGGCCTGAGACTTTCGGGTTGGGGTCTTCGATGGGCGCGACGACGCGTTCGACTCCGGCGCGTATGAGCGCGTCCGTGCAGGGCGGCGTCCGTCCGTGATGCGCGTGCGGCTCAAGGGAAACGTAAGCGGTCGCGCCCCTCGCTTTCGGGCCAGCCGCTTCGAGCGCAAGGGTTTCGGCGTGCTTGACTCGCTCGTAGAGATAGAAACCCTCGCCCGCGATCTCTCCGCCCCGGTCTGCAACCACGCAGCCGACAAGCGGGCTCGGGCTGACCTGTCCCGAACCCTTCGCAGCGAGTTCGAGCGCGCGACGCATCAAACGCTCATCCAGGTCACCACTCTTAAGCGGCACGTCCAAAGGGGTCTCAGCTTTCTCGTCCCGAATCCCCGCCGTCCAGGCGCGACAACTTCCAAGATCCCCTGCAAAAATTCGTCTTCTCAAAAGGGTCTTGAGACCTGTGGGATTGAGACTTATTCAAACAGGCTATTGACATACTGTTTCGGGTCGAACTCGACCAGGTCATCGACCTTCTCGCCGATCCCGGCATAGCGTATTGGCAGGTTAAGCTCCCTGGCGATGGCGACGGCGATGCCTCCTTTGGCCGTGCCGTCGAGCTTGGTCAGGACTATCCCGGTTACGCCAGCGACCTTCAGGAATTGTCGCGCCTGTTCGAGCCCGTTCTGGCCCGTCACGGCGTCCACGACGAGCAGCGTTTCATGCGGCGCGCCTTCGACCTCGCGCCCCGCCACGCGCTTCATCTTTTCCAGCTCGGCCATCAGGTTCGATTTGTTATGCAGGCGTCCGGCAGTATCTATAATCAGGACATCGGAGCCGCGCGCCTTCGCGGCCTTCAGTGAATCGAAGAGCACAGCCGCCGGGTCGGTTCCCTGCTTCTGTTGAATGAGCGGGACGCCCGTGCGCTCGGCCCAGATCGCCAACTGGTCGGAGGCGGCGGCGCGAAAAGTATCGGCCGCGCAGATCAGTACATCATTGCCTTCGGCCTTGATGCGCTGCGCGAGCTTGCCTATGGTCGTCGTCTTGCCGACGCCGTTGACGCCCACGATCATCATCACGTAGGGCGTGATATTCTCAGGCACGCTCGTTTCCGAAGTGACGCCCTGACGCTCCGATGCATTGAGAATAGAGAGCAGCTCAGTCTTGATCGCCTGCTTCAACGCCTCTATGTCGTTGATCTGCTGGCGAGCGATGCCGCGACGGATGGTTTCAAGGATATGCAGCGTCGTCGGCACGCCGATGTCGGCGGCGATGAGCGCCTCTTCCAGCTCGTCCAGAAGGGCGGCGTCGATCTGTTTGCGTCCCTGAAAAACCGTGTCGATCTTTTCCGAGAGGGATTCGCGCGTGGCGGCGACGGCGCGGCGAAATCGCGCGCTGAACTCCTGTTCGAGCGCCGCCTCTTCGGCTTGCAGTTCCTCTATGGAACGATCAAGCCCGAGAATGGAGGTGGTGAAAGTCGAGCGCGACGGCACGGGGGCGGTTCGCGTCGCCGGTTTGACGGGCTCGCTGTAAGGCTCGCTCGACGAGGGTGAGGCCACAGGGCGAGGGCTTTCCGCGACCGACTGCGTCTCGCGCGCGGGCGGCGGAGTCGGCGCCGCTCCGGTCGGCACGGGTGCGAGCGCGGGCGGCGGGCCCACCTCCGCTGACGCGGGGCTCTCGGCTGGCGCGGCGGGCGCTTGCAGTCTCGAATCCGCGTGCGGTGGCGGCGGCGTCTGCTCTAAAGCGGGCGGCGCGGGCGACCGCTCGTTGAGGCCGAGCGTCAGAAAGCGTTCCTTGTTTTTGCGTTTCCAGAATGGCATGAATCAATCTTATGGCCTTACGAATCTTTTCCGGGCTGCAAGCGGGCGATTATAAACGCAACCGCCGCAGCACGACAAAAGCGCTTCAAAGTCGGATGGGTACAAAGCGAGGATGGGAATCGATTTATACTTTTACGGCAGACCTTCTCGGGCCGCGCACAGCAGTGATGCTGCATCTCGAATCGCACGTCCGAGAAGCGTAGCGCAAGAGAGGGAGGCGCAGTTTTATCGGGGCGCGCTATTCCGTATTGGGACTCTTCTCTTCCTTGATCTCTTCGCTCTCAGGATTTTCCGGCCCCGGTATGAGTGAGCCGGTGGGTTTCTCGACTTCCAGTTTCTCGCTCGGGCTCTCTTCAGTCGCTGGCCGCCGTTCCTGATCCGAAGCTTTGCCCTGTCCCTCATTCACACTCATGTTGATCTCCTTCTATGCCGCTTTGACCCTCACGCAAGACAATTCCCTTTTGACCCGCGACACACGATGACCGATTCACAAACCCAAAATCGAAGCCTCAGAATGCGAAGCGCCGACGCGCCGCCCTTTACATGTTTGCCTTTGCTGAATCTATGAGCAGGTAATATACATGCCCCGCGCCGCCAACACCAAACGAGGGGGATGGTGAAGGCGTTGGACAAACGGATGCGGCAGCCGGAATCCTTTGTGATGCCGTACTGCCGCAGAAGATGTATCGATTTGAGCCCGGGGGTCGGTCAGGTGACGGAGGCGCTCTCGGGCGCGAGTGCTGGCTGATCCGTCGCGGGAGGGTTCGCAGCTTTGGCGCCCGCATCATTGACGCGCCGCTTGAGACGCACGGAGCCGGGGCGTATCTGCCCCGATTCGCAGGCGGCGACGAGCGAGGCGACCACACGCTCGTCATAGCGCGTGCCGACGAAGCTCTTGATGCGCGCGACCGCGTCGTCAAAATTCATCGCGCGTTGATAGGGGCGATCCGTGGTCATCGCGTCGAAGGTGTCGGCGACCGAGACGATGCGCGCCATCAAAGGAATCTCGTCTCCCTTGAGACCCTGCGGATACCCCGCGCCGTTAATCATCTCGTGATGCATGTACATGCCCGGCAGAAACTCTTTCATCGCCGGTATCTGCGACATGATCTTATAGCCCTTCTTCGGATGCTCCTTCATGATGACGAACTCTTCATCGGTCAGGGCGGCCGGTTTTTTCAGGATGTTATCGTCGATGCCGATCTTTCCAACGTCGTGCAGAAGCGCGCTGATCCTGATCTTCTCGATCTCCTCGTCGCTGAGGTCGAGGCCCTGCGCGATGGCTATGGAGAAACGCGCGACGCGCTCGGAATGGCCGCGTGTGTAGGGGTCTTTGCCGTCGATGGCGGCGGCGAGCGCTTTTACAGTACCGAGAAACAGCTCGCGGTTTTCATCCGCCGAGCGTTGCAGGTCGCTGATGAAGCGCTCGATCCTGTCGGTCATGACGTTGAAGGACGCGCCCAGATGGCCCAGCTCCGTTCGGCTGGTGACGGCGATGCGCTGCGAAAAATCCCCGCTCGCGATGCGGTGCGCGCCCGCCGCCAACTCCTGCACGGGCTGGGTCAGCTTCTTGGCGAAGTAGTAGCCGATCAACAGCGCGAAGACGGACGCCAGAAAACTGATGTACAAAATCTGGCGGCGCATGTCCGTGACCGAGGCCAGGGCCGCATGCTCGTCCTGGATGGCGATTACGCCGAGGCGCGATGCGCCGTCAAGTTCTGCGGTCGCATAAGACCCGAGCATCTCAACTCTGCGCCCGTCGCGTTCTGCCGTGAAGGGAGCGAGCGCCGACTGCACCTGCGCGCCTGTCTCCTGCCAATCCTGCACGACCTTGAGATCGGTCATAGGCCGTTCCGTAAAAGCCACCCTCTCGTCCGGGTGGGCCACGGCGCGCCCCTCCTTGTCGACCACGAAGACCACAGGCAATCCGGCATCGAGCATTTCGCGCTCGCTCTTTGAAGAGTTCTGCTGGACGGCGACAAGCACTTCCTGGAAAGAGATGACAGCCACCACGGCCGCTACCACTTCGTCGCCTTCGTTGCCGCCCATCACGGGCGCGGCAATCGTCAAGGCCATCTCCTGGCCCGAGCGTATGATGTGCGGGCGACTGACCACCAGCCCGCGACCGGAGACGCGCGCCAGCACCTCCCCGACTCTCTCTTCCACCTCGTCGCGCTTGATGACATCGGGCTGGAAAGCCCTGTGCGGCTCGCCCTGCACCGGCTCTATCGAGAGCGCGATCAGGTTCGGGTCGTCCTGCAAGGTCTTCTGCAAGCGCGCGTCCGCTCCGCCCTCGCCCATGACGCTGACGCCCCCGGCCAGCTCGAAGGCGCGGGCCAATCCCGTCACGACATCGCGGTAACGCTGCCCGTAAAGCTCTATCTGCCGCGCTTTGTCCTGCACGAGCTGGGCTTGGTAGCGCCCCTCGACCGAGCGCAAGGCGTCCGCGCTTCGCTCCGAGAGCAGCCAGCCAGCCAGCCCCAGAGGAAAGAGGCCGACCACGAGCAGCACCCCGAGCACGATGTAGAGCAGGCGGACTCGCCTGGAAACTGCTTGCATTACCGATCCTGTGTTTGCTTTGCCATGTTACGAGAATTGAACTGCGGAAGAGCGGATCAGGGCTGAATAGAAGAATGCTTCACGGCGCGGCGCACGGGCCGCGCCGTGAAGCCGGAAAGGGGCCACGCCCTCCCTTCTCATACTACGCAACAGGGAAACGGCCTGTCAATGGTTTGGCAATTTTTAATTGCTGAAATAATTACATTAAACTCCCGAAAGTGCTCCTGCCCGCGACATCTCTCGAAGGCAAACGAGCCGCTTGTCTTCCCTGCGGCATGGCGGGGGAGGCTCTCCGGCCTGTGGTTTTAAGGGCGGCGCGGGTTATTTTATGTGAGATACTTTTAACGGCCGAAAAGCCGCGCGGCGCGTCTAAATGGTTGAGCGCATTCGGGCCAACAGGGGTTTTGGGCGACCGGCGCGAGCGCAACCCTGGGAGAAGCGAGCGCGCCGATGCGCTTCGGCTGCCGCGCGTAGCGCCGGAGAGAGAATGGAGACGGTTACGAGCGACGAGCAGATCGTAGAGCGCGCCCTGGCTGGCGATGTGGATGCTTTCGGCGAGATCGTGCGCCGCTGGGAGCGCCGTATCTTCGCGCTCGCCTTCGGCATGCTCGGACGCGAGGAGGAGGCGCGCGATGCGACGCAGGAGACCTTCATTTCGGCTTTTCGCAACCTGCGCGGGTTTCGCGGCGAAGCCAAAGTCTCTTCGTGGCTGCATCGGATCGCCATCAACCAGTGTATTTCACGGCAGCGGCGCGCAAAGGTACGCGCCGAAACAGCGCTTGAGGATGAAGGCGCGGGCGGCGTAAGCGAGCCGTTGCAGGCTGCCGCTCATGAGTCGCCCGCCCGCGCCGCCGAGAGTCGCCAGAGGACAGAGATCGTGCGGCGCGCCGTCGATGCTCTCCCGGCGGAATTGCGACAGGTGGTCTTGATGAAAGAGTTCGAGGAGTTGACCTTTCAGGAGATAGCCGAAGCGCTCGACCTTCCACTGAGCACGGTCAAGAGCAGGCTCTACACCGCTCTGCGGCAACTGGAGATGCGGCTGCACAGGGTCGCGTCCGGGATTTCCTGACGTGACTGGAAAGAGACGACTGGAATAAGAGAATGAAAGACCGATCAGAGACACCTATAACATCAACGTGCGGGCGCGCCGAGACGACGCTCGTCGCTTACCTCTACGGCGAAGCGGACAAAGGGGAAGCGAAAGACTTCGAGAGCCACCTCAGTCGTTGCGAAGCTTGCGAGGCTGAGCTGGCGTCATTCGCAAGCGTTCGCACTTCCATCGCCGGGTGGCGTCAACAAATGTTGGGGGCGACTGAATCGACTGCTCCGGCGACGCAGCAACAGCTTGCGCCGACTCCTGAAACCGTCAAGACCTCTTCCACGGCGCGCCAACGTTCGGCGCTCGCCGCGCTGCGCGAGTTCTTTGCCCTCTCGCCTGTCTGGCTGCGCGCGGGCACAGCCTTCGCGAGCCTGATGATTTGCGCGCTCGTCGTCTTCGCCGTCGCTCGTGTGATGGAAGGGCCGCGCGTCGTGGAAAGGATTGTTGAGCGTGGCCCGTCCGAGGCGGAAGTTAACGCGCTGGTCGATAAGAGGGTTCGCGAGCGGGTTGCCATTGCAACGGCTCGCGTGGAGACAACCGCGCCGCAGCAGCAGCAACAGCAATTCGCCGCACCGTCGAGCGCTCGGAAGGATTCCATTCTCGCACAGTCGAAGGCTGGGCGCTCAAGCTCTCTTTCGAGGCGCGATGGCGCTTCGCTAAATTCTCGGGCGCGCGCCTCTGCGCGGGAGGAGTATGAACAGCTCGCACAGGACTTACAGCTTATTCCGGCCCGTGACGAGGAGGATTTGCCGCGCCTCATCGATCTGATGGACGAAGCCAACTGACGGGATATGTCAACGCCTGCTTTTATTTTCAAGGCTGCGAACGTGAACACCAAGCGGCGGCGTCGTAGACCTCCGGTGTGTCATTAATAGAAAAGGTGGAAGGTTATGAAAAAAGCTTTCGTCAAACGGGCGGCGTCTCCGGCATGGATTGCGCTCTGTCTGCTGTTGCTGATTTTTCCCTTCGCGCGCGTCGAGGCACAGAGCGGCGACGGGGCCGTGCAGAACCCTCCGCAGGCGGATAACGGACAGAACAACGCCAACGCCCGGAATATGCGACGGCGTGGTGATCCTATGCGCGCGTTGAATCTGACGCCGGATCAAATCCAGCAGATACGGGCCATACGCGAGGAGAGCAAAGAGGAGTGGCGCGCGATCAGGCAACGGCTGGCCGAAGCGCATCGTGCTCTCGACGAGGCTATCTATTCCGACAATGCGAGCGAGGCGCTGGTCGAAGAGAGGGCGCGCGAAGTGGGCCTCGCACAGGCGACGGTTATTCGCATGCGTTCCCTCACGGAGTTGAAGATACGTCGGCTGTTGACGCCCGAGCAGTTGAACACTCTGCGCGTCATGCGCCAACAGGCCCGTGCGGGCGAACGCAACACGGATGCGGAGAACGGCCAGCGCCGCCAGCGCCGCGACCGCTTCGGCAGACGCGACGGCGCGCCGCCCCAGCGCGATAACACTCTCAACAGCCAGGATCAATCTCCGCGCCAGAGGCGTAATGAAGCCTTAGAGGGTGGGCGACGCCCCTGAGCCCTCGGCCCGGTTGTCAAAAAAAAATATAGAAAGGCTGGTTGACCGTTTGGCCCGACCGGCCTTTTGTTTGATCGCACGGGCGGGCCCAGGCCGGGTCGCCGCGCCGTATGCTCGATGAAGGTTACGGGCCGTAAGGTGTGGCCCGGATGCATTTCAAGCTTGACGCCTACGCCATATTTTGCGCATCATATCCCGCTCGTTCATGACTAGCGCGGGAGCGCCCCATTTTCAAAGATCAACAGGCCGCCCCTCGCGCCAACTTTCCGGCAGGAGTTTCCTTATACACAGGACGCTAAGGCCATCTGAAGACGTGCGCCCGCCGCTTGCGCTCTGGCGCGTTTTCGACGCGACTCACCAATGAACTTTGCTACGCGCGCTGTGTACGAATTGCAGGAGACGACGCTGCTGGCGGCGCGCGCCCTCGGCGGGCTCGTCAAACGTCCACGCTATATTCCGGAGACCATCGCGCAGATGGACGCCATCGGCGTCGGCTCTCTGACCATTATTGTTCTGACGGGATTTTTCACGGGCGGCGTCTTGACGCTGCAAACCTTTCCGACCTTGCAGTATTACGGCGCGCAGGATCAGACGGGCCGCCTTGTGGCGCTCTCGCTGGTGCGCGAGCTTGGGCCCGTGTTGACGGCGCTGATGGTTACGGGCCGGGTCGGCTCTGCGATCTCGGCGGAGCTGGGTTCGATGACCGTCTCGCAACAGATAGACGCGATGCGCGCGCTCGGCACAGACCCGGTACGCAAACTGGTCGCGCCGCGACTGATCGCGCTCCTAATCACGCTGCCGCTCCTGACGGTGCTGGCGGACGTGGTCGGCATCGGCGGCGGGTGGACTGTCGCGACCGGCCTTTATGGCATGGCCTCTGGCACGTTCTTAACGTCGGTGCGCGACGGCATTACGCAGGACGATATTATCGGAGGCGTCATCAAGCCCATCGTCTTTGCGCTTATTATTGGAACTATCTCGTGCTATAAAGGGCTGACGACCGAAGGCGGGACGGTTGGCGTGGGGCGTTCGACGACGCGGGCCGTCGTCGCCGGGTCAATCGTCGTTATCATCGCCGACTTCTTTCTCGCGCGGGCGCTCCAGGCCGTCCTCGGGATGCCCACGTCCTAAGTGTTTCAGGCAGTTTTTATGGCTACAACTGATAGAGAAGTTTTACAGCAAACGATACCGGCGAACATCGAGGGCCAGGTCAGCGATGATGCCGCCGAATCCACTTTTGCGGAGATGGATGATCGAGAGCGCGCCATCCCGGCCATCGAATTTCGCGACGTGCATCTGGGGTTTGCAGACCGCAAGGTGCTCGACGGTCTGAGCTTCAAAGTGATGAAGGGCGAGACCAAGATTATTCTCGGCGGGTCGGGTTGCGGCAAGTCCACTACGATCAAGCTCGTCCTCGGCCTGCTCAAGCCCGACTCCGGACAGATTCTGGTCGATGGCGAGGACATCACCCATCACGACGAATCGCAGATGATGGTGGTGCGGAAAAAGATCGGCATGATTTTTCAGGAGGGCGCGCTCTTCGATTCGCTGTCGGTCTACGATAACGTCGCCTTTCGCCTGCACGAGCAGGGCGTGCCCGAAGAGGAGGTCGAGCCGGAGGTGCGTCGCATGCTGCGTTTCGTCAATCTTGAGGACGCGATTGACAAGATGCCGATCGAGCTTTCGGGCGGTATGCGACGGCGCGTCGGGATTGCGCGTGCGCTCGTCGGCGATCCCAAGATAGTGATGTTCGACGAGCCGACCGCCGGGCTCGATCCGCCGACGGCGCGCACCATCTGCGAGCTTGCCATGAAGCTGCGCGATCTGGAGGATGTCTCCTCCATCTTCGTCACGCACGAGATGAACAACCTGGATTATCTCAGCTCAGAGTACGCGGTCGTCAACGATGAGGGCGAGGTCGTCTTCGAGCGTGAGGGCGAGCGCCTGTGCCTCATCAACACCAAGGTTCTGATGATGCGCGAGGGGCGCGTGATCTTTAGCGGAACGGATGAGACTTTGCGCAAAGCCGAAGACCCTTACATTGGTAAATTCCTTCGCGGACACTGAAAGGCGGGGCGGAAGGATGAGCGACGAGGGATGAAAGCGTGATTACTCAACACTGAATAATTATTCTTTCATCCTTCATCCCTCATCCCTGCTCCCTGATACTGACTATGCCTCCAGCAAAAAAGACCATCGGCCTGAGCGAGTTGCGCGTCGGCCTTCTCGTCATCGTCTCCATCGCCGTCCTGATCTTCCTGATACTGAACGCGACGGGCGACATCAACCCGTTTTCGAGGAAGCTGCACGTCAAGGCCCAGTTCGCCAACGCCGACGGGTTGCGCGAAGGCTCTGAGGTGCGTCTGGCTGGCGTGCGTGTCGGCAAAGTGGAGAGCGTCAGGCTGCTGCCGCCTTCGGGCGATCCGAACGCTCCGAAAGTCGAAGCGCGGCTCGCCATCGACAATAAGATCGACGGGAGACCGGCCACGGATCGGATACGCACGGACTCGCAGGCACAGCTCGGCTCGCCCAGCCTCCTCGGTAACGAGAAGCTGATTAATATCACGCCCGGCACAGCCGTCGGCCAGCCCGTGACCGAAGATTTCGTACTCACCTCGCAATCCGCTAACTCTTTCAACGACCTCGCCACCTCCGGCAATGATCTGGTTCAGCGCCTGAGCAAGATTTCCGATCAGGTCAACGACATCGTGCACAAGATCAACGAGGGCCAGGGCACGCTCGGCCGCGTCGTCAACGACGAAGCGCTCTATAACAACTTGAACGCGACGATCCGCGACACGGAAGAGGTCATGCGCCAGATCAGATCAGGGCAGGGTTCCGCCGGTAGGTTCATCAACGACCCGGCGCTCTACAACAACGCCAACGAGATCGCCGCGCAACTGCGCTCCATCGCCATAGACTTGCGTCGCGGTCGCGGCACAGCAGGCAAGCTCTTGACGGACGAAGAGCTTTACAACCGGGCCAGCTCGGCTATCGCGCGGCTCGATCAGGCCACAGATCAAATCAACCTCGTCATCGCGGATGTCAGAGCGGGGCGCGGCACGGTCGGCAAGCTCCTGACCGACGAGGCCATCTACAACGACGCCCGCGCGGCCATCGCGCGCTTCAACACCACGGCCGAACGCATAGACAACGTCGTCGCCGGAGCCCAGCGCGGCGAAGGCACGGTCGGCAAACTCCTGACCGACGACCAGCTCTACTCAAACGTCAACCAGCTCTCCTCCGAAGGCGTCAAACTCATCTACGACTTTCGTCAGAACCCCAAGAAATACCTGACCGTAAAGTTTGAGCTGTTCTAAGCGGACGTTGGGGTTGTCGGAGGACAATAGAGTTGCGTACTGACAAATAAAGATGCGAACTGGACAATATAGTTGCGTACTGAGTTTTACCCATTTTGATGCCAAGTGTTAAACACTTCGGCTTCATATTCAGTACGCTCGCACGCTAAGATACCCAAGCCTCGGATAATGTCTCTGCCTGCTGTAACACCAATTCAACTGCCCGCGCTTCCTGATCAGGCGGGTATTTGTATTTCCGTAGAATGCGTTTCACTAGTAATCGTAGCCGCGCCCTGACTGTATCCCGCACTGACCAATCGACCGAGACGTTTTTCCGCAAGCTCTCAGTCAGTTCTACGGCAATCTTACGCAACGTATCATTACCCAAATCACGCACTGAAGCCTCATTTGTTTCTAGAGCATCGTAGAAAGATAATTCTTCATCAGTCAGCTTCAGATCATCACCACGGCGTGCCGCTTCGTTGAACTGTCTCGCCATCTCGATCAGTTCTTCGATGACCTGCGCGGTCTCGATGGCTCTGTTGCGATACTTATTTAGTGCCGCCTTCAGTAGCTCGGAGAATTTTCTGTTCTGCACGACGTTCGTTGCAAATCGTGTCTTGATGTCATCCTTGAGCAGCCGTTCCAGCAACTCGACTGCCAAATTGCGCTGCGGCATCAGTCGCACTTCATTAAGAAAATCCTCGGATAAAACACCGATGTCAGGTTTACGCAAGCCCGCTGCGGCGAAAATGTCAACCACCTCATCCGAGATAACGGCGTTGCTCACAATCTGCCGAAGGGCGTGTTCACGCTGCTCGTCTGAGATTTTCTTCTCCGCTGTGGATTGCTTTGTTAGTGCGATTTTAATGGCTTGGAAAAAAGCTATCTCTTCGCGATAGATGAGTGCTTCATCAAGAGTGGAGCACAACGCGAAAGCTTTGGTCATGGCGATGACGCAGTCTGAAAAACGTTGCTTACCGTCCGGGCGGCTCAGGATGTGGTCCGCAGCACCTGGCAGCAACTCAAACGCGTCAGTCTCGAAGTCTTGATAATCAAACCCGTGCAGCATGCCACGCGCGACCTCAATCTTCTCAATTAGTATCGGCAGTGCTTCTTCAGCCTCGAACGTTGGACTTCCCTTGCCTCCGCTCTCCGTGTAATCAACTAAAGCTTTTTTAAGTTCGTGTGCGATGCCAATGTAATCCACCACCAATCCGCCCGGTTTGTCTTTAAACACGCGGTTCACTCGGGCAATCGCTTGCATAAGTGTGTGACCACGCATTGGCTTGTCGATGTAGAGGGTGTGTAAAGGCGGAACGTCGAAGCCAGTTAACCACATGTCACGCACGATCACGACTTTGAACTCATCTTCGGGATCTTTAAAACGCTCTGCGAGATCTTTCTTCGTCTGCTTCGAGTAGAGATGAGGGCGCAGGAGAGGTTTGTCGCTACTTGACCCGGTCATCACGATTTTGATAGCGCCTTTTTTAGGATCAGGGTTATGCCAATCCGGTCTTTGGTCAATGATGGCGTTATACATATGCGCGCAGATTTCACGGCTCATGCACACGAACATTACCTTACCGTTTAGTGTGGCTTGACGTTCGTCGAAATGTTGTAAGAAGTCCGCGGCGATACGCTTTATTCGCGGCTCAGCCCCTACGAGCTTTTCCAGCCCTGACCATTGAGTTTTAATCCGAGACTGAACAGCTTCTTCTTCATCTTCGGTCAATTCCTCAATCGCCTCATCAATGTAAGGAGTCTCCTCCGGTCGGAGTTCGAGTTTAGCGAGGCGATTTTCGTAGAAGATTGGAACTGTGGCTCCATCCTTCTGTGCCTGTTCCATATCGTAAACATCTACGTATGCACCAAACACACCGCGAGTGTTACGGTCCTTAAGCGAGACAGGTGTCCCCGTGAAGGCGATATACGAAGCTTCCGGCAATGCGTCTCGCATATGCTTCGCATAGCCATACTGAATCTCTCCGGTCTTCGCATCCATGCGTGCCAGGAAGCCATATTGAGTGCGGTGAGCTTCATCACAAATCACTACAATATTGTCCCGCTTTGAAAGGATCGGGAACTTATCTTCTTCCTCCAACAGGCTGAACTTCTGGATAGTGGTGAAAATAATTCCACCAGAGGGGCGGTCGGCTAGCATCCGGCGCAACTCCGCGCGTGACTCAGCTTGCTTTGGTTCTTCACGCAACAGCTCTTGAGCGTGGCTAAACGTTCCGTAGAGTTGACCATCCAAATCATTTCGATCAGTAACTACTACGAGGGTCGGATTTTTCATCTCCTGCGTTGTCATGATAATGCCAGCGTAAAAGCACATCGAAATGCTTTTGCCCGAGCCTTGGGTGTGCCAGACCACACCCGCTTTCTTGTCAGTCTTGACGGCGTGCAGTGTAGCGTCAACGGCTTTACGGACAGCATGAAACTGATGATAGGCAGCTATCTTTTTGTCGATTTCGCCGTTCTCCTCAAAGAGGATAAAGTTATGTAGGAAATCAAGTAGCAAGTCACGTCGGAAAAGCCCCCGCACCAGCGTTTCAGCTTCTCGCATGGGGCCAAGAGGATCGACATCGTCTCCTTCAATTGTGCGCCAAGCCATGAAGCGCTCTTTGTCAGCGGTGAGAGAGCCAACACGCGCAGTGACACCATCAGAAATCACCATCAGTTCATTAGTGATGAACAGGTCTGGAATATGTTCTTTATATGTTTGTAGTTGATCAAAAGCAGCCCAAATGTCGGCCTTCTCAACAGCAGGATTTTTTAGCTCCAGTACTGCAAGGGGTAGTCCGTTTAGAAATATGATTACGTCCGGTCGCCGAGTATGATGTAGCCCGCGCACGGTAAACTGGTTGATTGCTGCCCAATCGTTGTTATCTGTGTCTTTAAAGTCAACGAGTATTACCCGATCCCCGACCGTCTCGCCGTCACGTTGAAATTCAACCCTCACTCCGTCTCGCAACCAGCGGTGGAATTGTCGGTTCGACTGAATCAAGGACGGAAGATTAGGATTTATAAGCTGCTGGATAGCATCTTCAATTGCTGAGATGGGGATATTGGGATTGATTGTACTAAGTTGTGATCGAAGGCGGTCTGTCAGAATTACTTGCGAGTATGAAGATCGCTCCGAACCCGGCTCATCCGGTGCAAACTCCAGCCCATTTCTAACGACGTAACCAAGCTCGTCAAACCAGGCAAGGACAGCTTCTTCAAGAACTGATTCTGTTAAAATCAACGCCATAAGTCTTACTCAGTTTCTAAACCATCTCCCGGGTCTATACCCGACTTAAGTTTTGTGGCTCTATCGCCATAAGCAAAAGGGTCAACGCTATACAGCAATTCGCTGGTGTAATACGGTATGCCCCCCACGCGTACCACGCCGTAGCGCTCATCAATCAACTTGTCACTATTCACATCTCGTTTTGGCAGATCATTCCCTGTAAGTTCTGATATGCGTATCTTCAGTAGGTTTTCTACATCTGATACATCAAAGAGGATTGAAAAAACCAGAATCGCAAACTTACGAGCCTCCGTTAGCTCACGTTCACGCGGGATCGTCGGGCCTCCACCATGATACTGACCATTACGTACATCATGACACCAAACAACATCAGCTTTCTCAAAAGAGACCGTGAGGCCGCGATTTAATAGTTCTTCAAAAAAGAAATCTAGCTTTGTGTGGTAGTTGTTAAGCCATCTATCAACATCAACTCGTTGGTACTGCCGGTTTTGGCGTTGAAGAGGATTTAGTGAAAGATAAGTAGTGACAGATACTTCAATGGAATTATCAAAACTAATGAGCGCAATGCGACGGGCGAAGTCATCGCTCCTTTCCATTTGAAGCTCAGCGTGAAGAATTAGTTCAAAAGGACCATCAGCCCAGGGTTTAAGGATGCTCATTAAACACCCCCTGTTCATTACCAGGGATGCGAAGCTGTCCAGAAATTAGCCTTGGAAGCAACATGTTGCGTATCTCTGCTAATACGTGTGACTGTCGTAAGTTACTCTCAATTCGATGCATAATCGGTGAAACATAGCGTTCGAAAGCTTGGCAAATTTGAATTGGAGGTAAAATTGCATTGACAGTTTTGAATGTTCCCCGTGTAATCGTTTCAAACACCGCACCATGTGTATTTTGCCTGAGCATTGCCAGGGCTCTTTTAGTCGAATAGTAAGTAAAATAGTCCCCAAAATTTCCATCAAGTGCGTAACATGATTGGTTCATAGCCATAGGAGTTGCCACGATGGCTAACTTACCTACCGTTCCGCGTGCTGAAATAATAGTTATTCCTTTGCGAAGGAGACGACTTGAACAGTTCCCAAGACCGAGCCGAGTAATTTTCTTAACGGTATCAATAACGAAAACGTCGCTATCCGCAGGAGCATCCACTACTGAAAACCAAGGAATATCACCGTTCCAAAAATCAGGATTTGTAGTTTTAGGAGTTCCGCCCCCGATTAAATCAAAGAGGTCGTCAAGTGCTACCATATTCCAACCTATAGGAATAACTCCTTGCTCGCTCTCTTGCAATTCGTTAGGAAAGAGCGCAGCGGTTTCATTATCCATACCTTCAGGTATTTGTCCGGCAGCTTTAGCCTTGACAGGATCAAAATTTACAAACCATGACTTAAACAGTTCGCGTGCCAATTGTTCTAGCGTAGCGTTCATCTTTTGATTAAGTTCGATCTTGTCATCAAGAGATTTAAGTACTCCGACAATTTCCTGTTGTTCCATTAGTGGCGGCAAGGCAATTGGGAGATTTCGTAATACTGAAAGATTAATAAGGGGTATAGTTGAGCCAGTATCCTGCCTCCGAATGTATTCAACCATAGCGGGTTGTGCGAACCAGTAATATGCATAATCCGGCTCTATTTTTTCTCGATCAAATCGAGCACGCATCTGTTTATTAGAGATTATGTAAACAGGATGGCGCGCACTTTTAGGAATAATTCCAACCTGCCCCAATGTCCCCGCAGCAGTAAAGATAATGTCTCCAGCTTTTGCTAGATACCCCTCAAAATCTTTTGCTTTCTCTTCACTAACAAAAACAAATCCATCATCAATAAACTTAGTCAGGTCTGCTGATAAGTTATTACCTCTAATGACTGGCACGCCTTTTTTAACAAAAAAACGCATTCCAATACTCGATCCAAACGGGCCAGTTATTGTTGCCCGTCGCTCAGGTAACTGTACATCCGCAACCTTCACCCACTCCCAACCAGTAGGCAAAGGAAAATCAAAATCCATATCCAAGCCTCCCTAATCTCTTTTTAATTTCCGTTTCGAGTTTTGCACTATTACTGAACTGCTCGTCTAGTTCTAGGATTAGACGTTGCATCTTTTCGGCAAATACTTCTTGATCTTCTTCAGTGGCACCTGCGCCAACATAGCGTCCCGGCGTTAGCATGTAATTATGTTTTTCCCTAATCTCTTCGAGGGTTGCTACACGGCAGAAACCAGAAATATCCTCGTATGCCTCATCTGTTTCACCGCTCTGTCGCCAAGCATGATAAGTACCCGATATCTTAACTATATCTGCTTCATCAAAAACGCGAAGAACGCGAGATTCCATTCGTCCAAGGTTACGCGCATCAATGAACAGGGTTTCTTTGCTACGGTCCCGTCCATTCGCCCGTTTATCACGAGTCAGGAACCAAATGCAGGCAGGAATCTGGGTATTGAAGAAGAGTTGTGGAGGAAGGGAGACCATGCAATCAACAACATCAGCTTCAACCATTGCTTTCCGAATTTCACCTTCATTGCTTTGCATTGAAGACATCGACCCATTAGCTAGAATCACGCCTGCCCTACCTGTCGGTTTCAGGTGATACAGGATGTGCTGTAACCATGCATAATTCGCATTACTCTGAGGCGGAGTGCCATACTGCCAGCGTGGGTCGCCCGCGAGTCTTTCGTTCCACCAGTCGGAGATGTTGAACGGCGGATTCGCCATAATGTAATCCGCCCTTAAGTCGGGGTGCTGATTACGGGTAAAAGTATCAGCAGGCTCTTTGCCAAGATTGAAGTCCATCCCGCGAATTGCAAGATTCATGGCAACAAGTCGCCACGTCGTCGGATTGCTTTCTTGCCCATAGATACTGATGTCTCCGAATTTGCCACCATGACTCTCAACAAATTTTTCAGATTGCACAAACATTCCACCTGAGCCGCAGCAGGGGTCATAAACTTTCCCTCTATGCGGTGCCAGCACATCAACCAACACACGCACAACGGAGCCGGGCGTGTAGAACTGCCCTCCCTTCTTTCCTTCAGCACTAGCAAACTGTCCAAGAAAGTACTCGTAAACTTGCCCAAGCAGATCTTTACCTTTGTGCCCGTTGCCAGAAAAGCCGATAGTTGAGATCAGGTCTACCAGTTCACCAAGTTTGCCGGAGTCCAGCTGCGTTCGTGCAAAACGCTTATCGAGAATTCCTTTCAAGCGTGGGTTTTCATTTTCAATATCTAAGAGTGCGTCATCAATAATCTTTCCAAGATTTGGCTGCTTTGCTTGATTTCTAATCTGCCCCCAACGTGCTGACTCGGGAACCCAGAAGACATTAGCTTCCGTATAATAGTCACGCTCCTCTAAATCTAATGAGCGTATAACAGGGTCTTCGATATAATATTCATCATTCGGGTCAGCAAAACGTCGCTGAAGATCGTTACGACGTTCAGCGAATGCATCAGATACATACTTCAAAAAGATAAGCCCGAGAACAATATGCTTGTATTCGGCAGCATCCATGTTGCTGCGGAGCTTATCGGCGGCAGCCCAAAGCGTCTTTTTAATTTCAGCATCCGTCATAATTTAATTCCGTTCTGAATCCTTCCTTTTACTAACTCCACCATTCTTTATCTTAGCTGGCAACTTCACGGGTATATTTACTTGATCATCAATCAGATCATCCGTGGATATTCCAGCTACGCGCGCATATTTTAATAATGTTGGCAGACTTGGCTCACGGGTTCCTAGCTCATAGCCACTAATTCGACTCTGTGTAATCTCATTTTCTAGTCCCAAACGTCGAATCATCTCGTTCTGAGATAATCCCAGCGCCGCTCGGATGTATAGCAGCTTTTCAGCTAAACGTGCAGGCTTCTGCCTATGATAGCGCCCCATTAGGAATATCCCTTCCTCAACAGGGCGCATATAGCGCTATGAATCTTGCCGACAAACCAATAATGGTTTAGGCTTATGCCTGGATGTCGCTTCGCCGGAAATCTCATTGACTTCCAAGCTACGTGCCTCATCCGTGCTGTAGAGCCTCGCTATACATACAGTAGGTAATCAGTTGTCAATGAAATTACCTGTCTAAAATACCAAAGCTCGCAGCTAGTTACCACAAGGTCGGCCATGTACACCTTAGCCTAAGGGTGGTTATAGAGATGGGTAATACTCTTAATAGTAATGAGAAGAGGCTGACACTGTTATTGCTCTGCTGGTTATTCGGACTGTTGGGGGTTCATCGCTTCTATACGGGTAAATACCTCACGGCTGGTCTTCAACTTTTCGCGTGGGTCTTGGCTGGCGTTTTAAGTCTTTCTAGAAGTGAAATCATTCCAACAATCCCCATTGGTTTACTTTTCCTGTGGTGGATCATTGATGTCATGCTAATTATTATGGGCAAATTCACAGATAAAGAAGGTCGGCTAATTCAAGATTGGGTGTAATAGGCGCGCGTGAACACTATCTCTGTTGATGTTCTTTTGAAGTCAGACTTGATCACGACTGAGGAATCTTACTCTCTTGTGGAGAGACTAGTACTTCATCCCCAAATAACAGCTGTTGGAATTCTAGAGCTAGATCTTCCTGCTAAGAATCGCGTTGAAGCTTTGCTGCAACCAGAGTTTCTAAATGAGACCAAATTACGTGAGCTTGCCTGTGATTTCGCGAGCCATACTCTTCACGTTTTCGAGGCACATGCTCCAAATGATTATCGCCCCCATGAATGCCTTAGCATGGCATTCTTATTAAACACATGGGAGATAGGTTCTTGGGAGCATTTGAGAAAGACGATTAGGGAAGCCCGACCTGCCATGTGGCAGTTTCAGAGAACCGAGTATGTTGGAGCTTTCGAAGCTTGTCGAGCTGCACTCTTAGTGGGTAGCGAGGATGCAGCGCTCATGGCTCGTGAGGTAGCTGTGTGTACTCAGATAGCTGCCCACCGAAATGTATGGGAGCATAGAAAGAGCAACGTCGAGCCGATAGTTGCGCGTGAGAAAGAAGCAGCTTGGCAGTTAACACAGATCCTTGAGAAGTTGTGAGAAATTGAGCCCTCTTGCCTTACTATATACTCTAATCTGCTTTTAATACTCCTTTTCCATTAACCAGCCAGCCTCAAGTTGCATAAAGAATTGTCACGCTAACGTGTATATTTATCAAGCATTTACAGCTCACACCCTATTTGACATATGTTAAAGAATGGATTATAAGGTTTGCGATTTATTTATTGGGAAATGAAAGGCGCATAAATAAATCAACCTGATACGATCTTTGGTTTGGCGGCCTTCATCGCATCAGGTCAATTCGGATTTATTTTAACTCGCTATAACTGGCGAGCCGGTCTTTGTGTACCAAAGCCTTCTACATTTTAGCCATATATGAGGAGATGTCAAGCACGTTATTTTCAGACGACGCAGAGGAATTACCCGAAGTAATCTGCCCAAATACTTATCTAAAGGATATGGTCAGGGGGAGGGGGCGAATTATATACCATTTATTCACGTCCAAGATTTTCCCTCAAAGGGTTGGCGCTATCGCGAGTTTGGGTTGAAGACCGGCAGACAGCATGACTACTTTAGCAGCCACGAATTTCATTATCACTTTATCCTCGATTGGGGAAAATTAGTTAATGATATACAAGAACAATTCCCGCTGCTTCCGCTAGAACAAACAATAGGGATTGCAGAGCAGCTTGGCATTCGTCACCCTTCGGCAGGAAATCCTCATGAGCCGATTGTCATGACTACAGACTTTCTGATCACCCTCCAAAGACCAATAGGTGTTATTAAAGTAGCCCGAACAATAAAACCAGCTAAAGAATTGGAAGACAAGCGCACCATCGAGAAATTTGAAATTGAGCGGCGATTCTGGCTAGCTAGAGGCATTCACTGGGCAATTGTTACTGAGAATGAAATAGACCTCGTGCTAGTAGAGAAAATCAAATGGGTACATAAATTCTTTCAAACTTCTTCACTCGCTCCTCTGTCACAACAAGAAATTCGGAAAATTGCAATTGCTCTGACCCAGATGCTGCTCGATAGCACAGAGCCGCTTAGTACCGTTGCTCTCGCGTGTGATCAAAAGCTCAGCTTAACGCTAGGTCAAAGTTTGGCAGTTGCACGGCATTTAATTGCTAGTAGACAGTGGCACGTTAATATGTCAAAGCCAGGCCATCTCCTTGATAGCAAGCTAGAGTTACTTGGCACCTCGTTGAACGAAAGCGATAGGAAACGCAGGAGGGGTTGATGCTTCTTTCACTAAATTCACTAATCCAATGGCAAGTCACGGAAGAGTGCCTTAAAACTGAACGGGTATTATGGATTGATGATGTAAAAACCGGCTTATGGACTATTGATATTTACGACAATAAAGCTTGGCCGGTTTTCCAGGTCTATGAAGACATCGAATTAGCTCTGGCAGATGATCGCGCGCGTATCATTCCAAAAGCAGAAGACTTCTTACCCCTTTGGGCACCTGATGATGAATATCTGAAGAAACATAACAAGCGTGGGAAAAAGAACTACTCTCTCATTTTGTCGCTAGTTACAGACGGGGAGCCACAAGTCTACAATCGCCAAACTCGCGGACGAATGGTCGCAGAATTAGCTGAGCGAACAGGCACAAGGAAGGCCCAAATATACAAAATTTTACGGAGATTTTGGCAGGGTGGATGTGTTCCTCATGCGACGCTACCTAAGTATTATATGTCTGGGCAGACTCAGGAGCGACAAGGTCGCGAGAGGAAACTCGGTCGCCCTAATGATGAATCAAGACGGACTGGCATACCAATAGGGAGAAACGTAACACCAAAGGATAAAGAGTGCTTCCGTTTCGGCATTAAAGAATTCTTTAAAAAAGGGATAGCAACGGATTTACCAGACGCATGGCAACGAACGAAAGAGAAGTATTTCAATTGTGGGTATAAAGAACTGCCAGATGGTACGTTGGTACCAGTTCTCCCACCTGCCAACCAACTTCCTACACTCAGACAGTTTAAGTACTACTATTACAAGAATAGAAATGTTAAAGCAGAAATTATAGCCACCTCTGGCGAGAAGGCATACGAGAGCAATAATCGTCCGATACTTGGTGATGCTACCCTAAAGGCATTCGGGCCGGGGTCTAGCTACCAAATAGATGCTACGGTGGGTGATATATACCTCCGCTGTTACTTGAATCGAAACCTCATCATCGGTCGTCCCGTCATTTACATAGTTGTAGACGTGTTTAGCAGGCTGATTGTTGGATTTGCTGTCACGCTGGAAGGTCCGAGCTGGGCTGGAGCAAAGCTTGCCTTGGAAAGTGCATTTTCAGATAAGGTGGAATTCTGTAGACAGTATGGAGTCAAAATCATAGATGCAGAATGGCCAGTTAAAGGTAAGTGTGAATCTCTTGTTGGTGATAACGGTGAGATTGCTGGTTATAATGCAAACTCCCTAATAGACCCTCTAGTGATTGGGGTCGCCAATCCACCCACAGATCGCCCCGATATGAAAGGAATAGTCGAGAGCAGATTTCCCATTTTAAAACAGATTGCAATCGCTTGGGTTCCCGGGGCTGTGCGCCACATACGAAAACGACGAGGCAGCGACTACCGCCTAGATGCGACGCTCGACCTCAATCAATTCAGGAGACTCATGATCGAATGCATCCTGCACTATAACAACTGCCGTCGAATTGAAAAGTATCGCCTAAATAAGCACATGATTTCTGATGGGGTAGAGCCTGTACCAATCAAGTTGTGGAAATGGGGTATGCAAAAGCTTATTGGGAGACTCCGCCCGGAAAATTCGGAAGTGTTACGCATCAACCTTCTCCCGCGTAGTGAAGCTTCTATAACACCAGAAGGCATCCGATTCCGCGGAGTTCACTACACTTGCATGACCGGTTTACAGGAGCAATGGTTTACAAGGCTGAAAGGTAAGCGAGCTAAGCGTACAGAAATCTTTTATGAGTCGCTGGTAAACCGAATTTATTTACGTCTCGCCCGAGGAAGGCGCTTCGAAACGTGTGTTTTAACCGAGGCCGACCGGAGATTCAATGGGCTCGATTGGTATGAGTTGTTGGACTTTTTTGAGTTGAAAAAGCAGGCCACAAAAGCGGCTGAAACCGATCAACAACAAGCAGCAGCGGAATTCCATGCTAGAGCAGACAGAATAATCTCTGAAGCGAAAGAGATGAACCAATCAATTTCTGCTGGTTACACCAGTAGTAATAAAGCCCGCACTCAAGGCATTAGGGGGAATAGACAATCCTTGAAACTTCATGAGCGTAAGCACGGTTTACATGGCTCTTCACCAGATAACTCTTCAAATAATCCTGTACCTATAATTCCAATTGACAAGATTAGAAAACGGAAAGCCGGAACAGGCTATGTACCACCTGCACGCCCTTATGATGAGATACGTCAAACGCGCCAGGAGGCTAAAAAGCATGACAAGTAAACCTGATTTAAATAACTCCCTATTCGTTGGTAAAGGGACAGTCGTGGAAGCCGAATACATTTCTCCAGAACTTCCCAAATTCAACAATAATCCGTGTATTTTAGCTCTTCCACGGATTAACACGAGAAAGCAAGCCATCGCGTCCATGCAGCGATTTCCCGAGTACCACAGTGAGCCGAGAAAACTACCCCCAAACCTTCGCACTCACATGGTTATGGATTTGCTTCATTTCTTTCAGCCCCTCCCGATTCACCTGAAATTAGAAGGAATGGTCTCGCGCATGATCAGGGACGGGTATTTAGCACGTAACCCAATGGACCCGACCTACAGAGGCCATCTTAAGGAAAGATTGGAATGCTTTAAGGCTGGAAGACCTTTAGAAAGCCAATTCGAGCCAACGGCCTCTGGCTTTTCAATCGTCGGTATGAGCGGCGTTGGTAAAAGCACCGGCATGAAAAGAGTTCTTTCTCTATACCCGCAAATTATCCTTCATAACCGATTCAAAGACCGTAATTTTACTGCAATTCAGATTGTGTGGCTCAAACTTGAATGTCCTAAAGACGGATCCATTACCTCTCTTTGTACAGATTTCTTCAAGGCGGTTGATGATTTGTTGGGAACTAATTACTCAAATATCTATGGGAAGAAAAGAAGGAATATTCAAGAGTTGATGTTGTATATGGCCGTTATCGCCGCTGAACATTACATCGGGATGATTGTTATCGATGAAATTCAAGATTTAAGCGTGGCTAAAAGTGGCGGGGCAACACAGCTACTGAATTTCTTTGTCAGACTCGTAAACACAATAGGGCTGCCAGCCGTACTCATTGGTACTTACAAGGCCATCCCAATTATGTCCAGTGAATTCCGACTTGCACGACGTGGCTCAGGGCAAGGTGATCTGGTCTGGGACAGAATGTCACTCGATGAAGACTGGCGGCTGTTCACCGAAACTCTTTGGGGCCTTCAATACGTGAAGAAGAAATGCCCGCTCACAGGGGAGTTGAGTGAGGCATTACATGAAATATCGTATGGTGTAACGGATGTCGCTATAAGAATATGCCTCGCTGCGCAGGTACGTGCTATAGAAACAGCTCATGAGAAAATCACGGAAGACTTACTACGATCTGCTTACCGTGTGATGATTTCCGTCTCGTAAGTCATATCTTAGAGACTCTTAAATCAGGAGATTTTACCCCACTGCAAGAACTCGCAGACGTTCTGCCTCCGACCACGCAGCCTATAAGCTTGGAACTCATGGGCACCGCATCCCCAGATTTGGAAAAGTATCGGAATTTAACCATTGGAAGACCCACGCAAGAACGTCCGACATCAGTGACTCGGAAAGGGAAGCCTAATATCAGCGGTAAGGACAGTATAACTATAAACAATGCTCCCGTCCTGAAAATTTCTCCAAAGAAATCCCCTACCTATAGCGAGGGGGACTTACGGAAGATAGTGTCTGACGGTAAACAAGCTAAGCCACCTCTCTCGGCGTACCAAGCTCTGTTGGAAGAAGGACACATTAGCACCGCTAACGAGTTCTTGGAGTAGATGTCGAGTGATTAGCTGCTTCCCTGACCCATACCCAGATGAAATACTTTATAGCGTCTGCGCTAGATATACCGAACGTATGAAGTTTCCTAGTCTTAGGGCTCCCATGCAAGCATTATTTGGAACCCGAAATGGTTTAGCCATCTTTGAATTACCCTGCCACATACGAAACTTGGTGACAGCGTTGCCTCCTAGTCACCGATATTCAGTTGAATACATTATAGACAAGTGTACGCTTCTTCCTTTTATTAGCCCGTTCCTTCCGCCCGGGCGTGTGCCTCAGATTCTGGAGAAGATGGAAGGCAGCGGTGGACCATTAACCTATTTGAGATCCGGGCTCATGGCAAGCCGTATCCCAACCCCACAATGGCTTCGCTTCTGTCCACTTTGTAAGGAGGAAGATAAGAAGCTATTCGGAGAGACTTATTGGCGTCGTTTACACCAAGCGCAGGGAGTAGTAGTTTGCCCTTTCCATAATGTGTTTCTTGAAAATGGATTTACCAGGCGCGGCTACTCAAGATGTCTTTTACAGTTCATATCCGCAGAGCAATCCACCAAAGAAGTACCCGTACGGAGTTTAGACTTATTGGAGCGCGACAATCAGGTTTTGCTAATGATTGCACAGGATGTTTCATGGCTGCTTAGCCATCCACGTTATGAATCGGGAGTTGATACGTTGCATAACCGTTATCTCAGACTGTTGGTAGGGATGGGACTAGTTAGTTATGCCGGTGTCGTTCAGGTTTCGGAATTACTCGATGAATTCAATAAATTCTTCTCACCAACACTATTGAAATTCATTCATTGTGAGTTTCGTGGTAAAGACCAGACTCATACTAATTGGCTGCTGCGGCTCGTGCGGCGTCCGAGACATGCACAACACCCACTTTATCATCTGCTTTTAATGCAGTTCCTCGGTCATACAGCGGAAGAATTATTCAAGCTGCCTAGCACCTTAAATTTCTTCGGAAAAGGGCCGTGGCCTTGTCTCAATCCGGCGGCCTTACATTATAGAGAGTCAGTCATTCAGGAATATAAACTATCACCCCAGTTAAGGAAGCGTAGGCCAGTTGGCAGATTTAACTGTAAATGTGGTTTTGCTTATTCACGGACCGGGCCAGATTATTCCCCAGAAGATAAATTTCGTATCGACAAGATGATTTCATTCGGTAGTTTCTGGGAAGCAAAGCTAAAAGAACTTTGGAACGATCTATCTCTTAGTATGAAGGAGATTGGACGGTGGCTTAAGGTTGATACATTAACGCTACGCAGATATGCTACGAGATTAAAATTATCTTTCTTCCGTTCCGGCAAACCCGTTAAACCCGTCAGCCCAGCAAAACGACTCAAAGGCAGTTGTCCTCAGAAAGCAATTAATGATAAGCGTAAGAAGTATCGTTCGAAGTGGCTCTCTGAAATGCATCTTAATCCTAAGGCCTCTTGGAGAGAATTGCGGCAAATGTTATCCCGCGAGTATAGATGGCTTATCAGCAATGACTCTAAATGGCTTAAGAAATACCGCCCTCCACTGTCAAAGCGACGTATACTATCTCCGAGTGTCGACTGGAACGCACGCGATTCTTTTTACGCTATTGCTGTTAGTGAAGCCGCTTCGCGGCTAAAGAAAGCATCTAGCCGGCCAGCACAAGTCACGAAGACTGCAATTGGTATAGAGTTGGGTGCATCGGCACTTTTAAAGCAGAAGTTGCAAAGGATGCCTTTGACTTCTCAAGTCTTAGCAAGTGTGGTCGAGACTCGGGAAGAATATGCCGCTCGTCGTATATGGTGGATTACTAACTTGTATTGTAACGAATGCATCTTACCCACAGAGTGTCAGCTAATTCGTCGAGCAAGTGTTACTAGACTTAAAGCTAATCCCGAGATTAGGGCGGTGATCAAAGCTGCCATGTACATGATAAAATTGCGACTAGCATCCGAATGGGAATTACAAGCCATCTAATAACATGGTCCTCACACTAATCTGACGGGTGTGATCGCACCCCTACAGGAAAGTTCCAACTGGGTTAACATACTAAGTCAATCCTGCTCGATTAGTGCGAGGTACTCTTGAAGCCTACGATTGATTTCTATTCCGCTCATCCCATAGTGAATTTCTTTGTGACAGTTCGGACAGATTCCGGCGACCCATCTAGGGTGATCAAGGCCGCCGTCCGAGACGCGACGCGTGTGATGCGGCTCTAGATAGGGTAAACCATCAAGGCGCTTGAACGGCGCAGGCTTGCCACAGGATTCACACGTCCCAGCGGCCCTAGCTAAGACGTAGGCTCTGACCTCTTCACTCCGCTCGTAGTAGCGGCGTAAAGTTTGCCTCAAATCCTTTTCCGCCGGAGTGGAACTCGCAGCATACGCCCTGCGTCGCAATTCACCAAGTGACTGTCGTGTGCTTGTTGTCGCTAATGAGATGTTACCATCTCGATCATCCTGCGATACTAGGTGGAATACTATCACCCGACGTTGATCACCGTACTTGTCTGGGGCGGTTCGCATCTCCCAAGAGACGCAGGCGAAAGCTCCTAAGAATTCATTCTTAGTTCCACTCCCGTGATTCTTAAACATGAGCAACTCCTTGCCGTTTGTCAGGTGATCCCTAATAGCCTTATTCCCTCTTACGAATGTCATATCACCCACCTGCCCTTCGCCCGTGTAGAGAAATACTCCGTCTTCATTCCAATCATCCCTGTAACCATACTGTTCTCCACTCTCGCCAGTGAATAGAAATATGTATGGAGCATTTCTTGGAGTTGATATGCCTCCTTGCCCCTGTCCTCCGAAGCGGCTGTGAATGTCCCGACTACGGTCGTAGATCTTTCCTATTTCGAAGGGTATTTCCATCATATGTGTGTTTACCCCACCTTCTTGCTTACTTTTTTCGATAGATGTACTAGTTTGTACTTATTCTGGGTCATTCACCATCTTTAGTGTTACTTTGTCGCTTATACAGAACGAAATTTTGGTTAGAGTAAATTAGATCAGAGTTCCACGGATCAGCTCAGCAGATAGAACCCCACTTACAGAGAAATAGCGCTGCAAACCGTCGGGTCCAAGCGACACGTCGTGAGGAAACCGCAGCTTCGCGTCAACCATCGCGACCAAGGCATCCGCTTCCACTAAACAAACCTCATTCACATCTGTCTCCATCTTTATGGAGCGAATGGAATCGTCATAGTCATCCATAAAGTCACTCGAAATAATGAAGTAGTAAATATTTCTTAGCCCCCTCCGTCGCTTCAGATCACGGCTTTGTGTCACTATATATTCTTTGATCGCCCTGTCATCCGTTCCCATACTGTAGCCCTCGCTACGCACTTTTGCATCCCAAAGGATCGCGTAAGAATCATCTACGCTGAGGGCTAATCCATCTGGCACTCTGCCTTTTCCTTGTCCGAGGAGTTTCGTCTCATAACCCAAAATCGTGAATGCAGCATCTATACTCTTCTCGAACGCCCTCTCTAGACTTGTCCCCGATGCTTTGGCTGCCTCTCGAAGTGACTGATCATTCCTCGCCATGACTGGTGATATTGCGACGATAGGAGGGACATAACTATCAGGGAGCCGTGACTTAATTTGAAGCTTATCAATTATTGTGGGCTTATCTTCTAACCTTTCATTTACTATAATTGCTGTAGCTGGTGCTTCGTTAACCGTTGACTTATTTTCGCCATAAGGATTACTGCCTTTGAACCAGAAAACGTGCTCCACACCATAGAGACCAAAGCTCTTGCCACTCTCCTTTGTGAACACCTCAGCTAGTTTTTCGTTGATCTGCTTATACGCAATGTAATCAGCGGCTAAGTCTCCCGTCTGTTGCCATAGGTTCAGATCGTTCATCACATTAACTGAGTTTGTGTAATAAATCGGCCAAGTCTCTCGATCCTGAACCTGCCAGAAGTACGAAAGGAAAAAAGGGACACTGCTAACATTCGGCTTACCATGTTTCGATCCTCCCGCTTCTACATGCTGCTCCCCTATACGCTTAATGTAGCTCGCAAAAGTTTTAATACGGCTCGAAGCAATCTCTTCGTTGGTCGGTAGAGCGATGGCCGTTTTCAGTTCCTGATCGCATTCGCTCTCATCATCGGCAACGTTAAGCATCAAATTAAAGAACATCTGCCCCTTGATACCCTTAAACCCCCATAGCTGGTTCCGTTTATTGATGCTGTCAATTTTAGTCTTGAACTTAGACAACGTGAGCTGGTCAGACAGGTATTTTGAAGTTAAAGGTTTTAGCTCATTATCAATGAGAGATAACCGCTGGCGGTCTAAGTCCGTGTCAGCTTCAGCTGGCGTGCAGCCTTCAGCAGTCGGAGGTGCCGCTAAGTAGGTTCGCATTATTTCAACAGCTTGTTGGATTTGTTCTTGATTCAATGATATTGGCATAACTACCTTCCACTGATTTTTGTGTTCAAGCCTTAAACTGATGCAGTAGTGCCCACTAATAAATGTTGACATCGTGCTTTTTAAAGCCATATTTTGTCTGCGTTGTAGAGCCTTTTCTGCTGCCGAGAGCATTTCTCAGCTGCCATACACAAGTTCCATAGTAGGAAGGCGACTTTGCACTCATACATTTTATCAAGTACTAACCCACTTGCTGAAACCTAGTCGACAGGTTTTTTTCATCTAATCAGAAAGATATTCACCTGTGAATACCTGTAAAGAATCTCAAGCAGGGATTTAGAAAAGGACAAACTCAAATGAATTTTTATGACTATGGTTCACAAGAAGAGTTGGACGAAACAAGCCGATTAGACGTTGAATGGCTCACTCTTGTTGCGTTGCGGGATTCCATAGGAATAACACTCAAAGATTCGTCAATACCATACAAAGAGACGTTACGCTTTTTGGAAACGATAGACCCTGTTCTTTACCATAAAGATAGAAGCCTACTCAGACGAAAATGGGAAAGTGCTGAAGCTCGCGAGTGCCGAGCCATAGCACATGCTTCTTCTAAGTTTTTTGAGGCGGTTGTTACTGAACAAATAAATACTTACGAAAATTTAGTCAAGGCAAGCAAAGACCCGGAAGCGAGGCGAGTTCTTAGCAGGAAACTGGAAAAGCTCAAACAGATTAATCAGGTGAATCAGAGTAAAGCGTACTTTGAAGGTAGGATAATCCAGCGGGATGCCTCTTTGGGAGAAGATTTGCCGATCTCTAGACGGGGAGATGGTTATTATGACTTTACGCTACCTGCCAATAGAGTGATGAGAATACGAGTTACTCATGACACTGAAGTGGAGGCGATAAACGGCGCGGACTTGATTTACGAACACCATCTAATTGACCAACAAATGGTCAGGATATCGGCTATCCAATATAAAATAATGAAAGATGGAAGGTATGTGCCCAAATCGGTGAAGTTGAAAAAACAACTGGATAAACTTGAGGGGCATTTTTGTGACGGATTACCTTGCATCCCATCTTCGAACGATGCCCAACATTTTTATCGCTTTCCTTCTTGCACTGCGTTTCTACGATTAACTAATAGGCTACAAAGTACTGATGAAAAGATGATGTCTATTGGGTATTACGCGCCTATATGTCAGGTGCAGAAATTATGGAACCATGAAGACGCAATAAGCCTAAAAAATCTTGAAGGAGAGGCTGTAACGTATAGGGTATTCGAAGAACTATTTAACTGGAACTTATTAGGTTCAAGATGGTTAAGTTATGATCAGCTTGAGAAGCTCTATAGAGATCAAAAAGTTTTAAACGAGAGTGAGAATGTCGCAGTGCACCTACAAGTTATCCAACGCTCTCCACATTATTAATGGACGTAAGGCCTAGAAATATTTCTAGCCTCTGTTTGATTAAAGTGTCTGGGTTAAATCCATATTAAAGATTAACCACCCGACGCGAGAATTCTCCGAAGATATACGTATGTTATATAAATCTACAGAAAGACAGGGAGTCCTCAGAGTAGGGCTCATCTTCTCTGAAGATTTCGACTGGATTTTTAGAGACCAGCCGATCGAGGATTGGGGCATAGATGCTGAAATCGAGGTTGTTAGCGAGGGTATACCAACAGGTCGCCTAATTGCAGCTCAGATTAAGTCGGGAGAAAGCTGGTTTAAGGAGCAAGATGATAAAGGGTTTATTTACAGGGGAGATGAAAGGCATTTAGAGTACTGGCGCGGACACTCTCTTCCTGTTGTGCTTATCTTATACAATCCTCAAACTCAAACTGCATATTGGGAAATTATAAGGGACGAACTAATCACTCAAACCGGCAAAGGGTGGAAAATCACTGTACCGAAACAGCAACACCTTAATAAAACTTCTGCTAATGATTTACGTAAATTCGCTCTTCCAGACTACCCTAAGCTTCGAAAGTTTGATTACCTCTCTTCACTTCTTAATGGATTTGCATCCAGCTCTGACAAGGGTTATTCCCGTCTTCCAATTGTGTACGCTTCACTCTTCGCAGCAGATGAGCGTATTTGTTTACTTGCGCCATTCATAGACTCAGAACTTATAAATGCTTTAGCAGTCGCATCCACGTTAGCAAAAGTCGATTTAGTAATCAGAGAAGTCGTTGACCCAGCTATCAGCTTGAATCAGCTCAAAGCTGATTTTCCAAACTTAACCATTCGAGTTTTGGACAGCCTGCATGCAAAGATGATTATTATTGACTCGGCACTAGCAATAGTAGGTTCAGCGAATTTTACGCGGCCAAGCTTACAAAGATCAATGGAAGTGCAAATTGCGTTCAGTGATCTAGATTTAGTGAGCAATATGCATGATGAATTCGACAAGGTTTGGAATGCATCAAAGATCTAATAAGTCCAGCAAACTGGTAAAGGTGACAGATTCTACATGCCTCACAGCCCTAGAATCACTGGCAAAGTTAAATGGTTCAATCAGGATAAAGGCTATGGCTTTATCGAAAGCCCTAATGCAGCGGCCATTTTCGTCCACTATAGCGCGATTTAGGATAACCCCTCGAATACACTGGAAGTAGGTCAGATAGTTGAATTTGAGATCTCAAGCAGGCCGATTTTCCCACTCCGGCTTCTACAAAGATTATCTAGGAAGCAGTTCAGTAATTCGCAATCTGTTGATTGGAAGAAACGAGATACAGAATACGCTAGAGCCGTCAAAGCAGCAGCCACACAGCTTAGAAAGGCTCATGGTCGCCCGGTGTGGATAACTAAGACTGCTATTAGCAGAAGTGTTGTCGCAGTTACGCTCTTGCAGCAGAGGCTCGCCAAAATGCCCCTAACGGCCCAAGTTTTCACGGGCGTAATAGAGAGACGTGTGCAGTACGCAACGAGACGAGTCTGGTGGGCTGCCGATTTGTTTATTAAAGATGGTGTGATGCCCCGGCATTGGCAATTAATCTGGTACGCTAATGTTTATAGCTTGTGAGGGAAGCCTGAAATAAAAATAGCGCTCAGAGCCGCCATCCAGAAGCTAAAATCTACTCTGCGACTTGAGAATTAAGAACAAGCTGCTTTATAAATCAGCAACCAAATCTTTCCGCCATCTACCTCTCAAACAAGTAGACCTTGTAGAACAGGAACCTACTTCATTGAAGCGCCTTCTATTCATCCAAGTAATTTGCCACAACTTACTTTCATGATATATTCCGTTTTGCTCTATAACTCCGCCTTAAATCTTCTATTGCTGCGGTAAAACCATGAAACATACGGGGCGCCTGAAGATCATCGTTGAAACACACGGCACACAGGTTAAGCGAAGGTTTGATCCATCTTTCGAGACAGAGACGATATTCGGCGAAGGACTTCATTACCTACTAAAAAAGAAGCGTCAGATTACTAGAGCCTTTCCTGGTATAGGGCGAATTATCAACAAAATTCTCTCAAAAGAGTTTAATTTGTTCACTGAGTCACAGGACATGCCCTGGTATTTGGATCTTATTGCGCAAAGAATAATTGACAAGCCTGGCTCTTATAACATTTATGTTAAAGCCTGCAAGGAATATACTTTCTTTGACGTTAGTGTTCGTAAGGCGGAGGACGAGCCGCGTCAGCTCTTACTATCTCCATTCTTCCATAAAACACCTCTCCCTGAATCTGCCGATGATGAAGAGTTAGTTAGAGGATTGGCAGATACCTTCCTTTTCCTCTCTCCTTTACTTAAGGAGGTATTCGAGGAAGCCGCTAGGGATAAGAGTAAGCAGGGAGAGGTAGCAAACATGATTAAAGATGCCGTTGAATGGTTCACTATTGTATTAAACACCGAGGAGATTAAGCCGCTAGGAGAAGCTAAACTATCAACTAATCAGTACGAATTATCTGTTCAATCAACCGTTTGTTGGAACTACTCATCCATCGCAGAGGGGAAGAAGAGCATCACCATATACAAGTCCAACGGTAAACCGAAATCGGTTATAGTGTCGAGTAAGAATGTTAGGGAAGCAATCGGAGACCTTTCCGAGGCTTGGCACAATCCAGCTTCCGGTTCAATTCTACTCTCTGCATGGACTGGCTCCGGGAAAGATGTGCTTCAAGATATCCTAGCCTATGCCTTGAGTGTTAATAACATTAGAACTATTCCCCTCTCCGCCCCACACTTAGGTTCCAGCAACGAGCCCCTCGACCTGCTTTATAAGGAACTTGAGAAACTAAAGCTTTTTGCTCCAAAGCCAAGTTCGACGGACGAGTACGAGCTAAATCAGGTGCCTCTGTTGTTTTTGGATGAAGTTCATCATGATAGCGCCCAGAAACTTAGGGAACAGCTCCTCCGAGTGCTGGAGGCTAAAGAGATGTCTTCTGCGGGGAAACAGATTGACTTCAAGAAAGCACGATATCTGTTCGCGGCAAGTGCGCCCCCCGAGAAGTTGCGAGTCCGTAAACCTCCTGACTTTTGGACACGCATCGAGTACACAATAGTGATGCGTCACCCCCTACTCTTAACTACCCGTGCTGAGATTAAGGAAACCCTTCAGCAGTTTTTCTGCGTTTTCTGGCAGCAAGCAGCCGATGATTGGCGGGACAAAACAAGTGACGAACAAACAATTGGGATAATTAACTATTTGTGCGCTAGAACAGGTGACGACAGGTTGAAAGATTTATGCCCTGAACCAGTTGACGACAGAATACTAGGCGAATTATCTAACGTATTCGCCGAAGCGCTCGGCACCCCTCTTATTCCTACGGTCAGCATAAGGCTGCTGAGAGCAATCATAAACAGATTGTTTAGCAGAGCTATTTATTTTATCAGGACGGAGAAACTGAATGAGGAGAAGAAACTGAGCGAACTAAAATCAAAAATGGATGAGTGGATAATCGACATCTTCAACAACATAGTTCCTGAAATTAAGCCTGAGGGAGTATTTTAGAAGAGAACAACTGTGAATCATGCCTCGTAACATCAAATTTAGGATGCCCCTTTTTCTTACCCCTGCTTTTTGATTTGAACTTTAGATACATTGCCAGCAATTTGACTAAGGTGATTAGTACAGAAGTCTAGATGCTGTATTGAGAGTAATAAATGGAAATTAATAATGAATATTTAAATGATGCTTTTAGTTTTAGCTCAAAGCGTAGGGTGCTATTTGTCAGGTTGTATCAGCGAATAGGTCGTCACTTGGGCTTTGAACAGATTTCCGAACAAATTGTTGTCCAAGCCCTTGAACACATTCATGCATCAGCCACGATCATTGACGACATGTTAGACAACGAGCACCTAAGAAAGGATATCCCTAGCTATTATGTAAGACATGGCCACTCTATAGCTGCTTTTGCGGCATTGAATCTAATGATCAAAGGGATCGAATTAATAAGTAACAGCACCTACGACACCAATAAGGTATTAGGTATTATTCGCGGGATGATCGATGCTGAAGAAGCTGATATTGGACTGCGAAAACGCACCTCAAAGGTGACCCCTTTAGAATGGTATCGGGATGTTGTATCAAAAAAGATTACTGGGGAATTGCTGCTCATTCTTCTACTATGCTCCCAGGGCACTGATAACTCAAAGGGCGCTTTACGTAAGTTAGAGCGTCTCACAATCATCCTCGGACAATTTATTCAGTATTGTGATGACTGGTATGATATTTTGATTAGAGATCCTTTTGCACAAACTAGCGAGGAAGGTGCCTACGTTTTAACTTATTCACTGCCACTAGCAGTCTATTTAAGCCACACAGATGACAAAATAGAAAAACTTGTCGGAGTTAAAATTGACCATACAACTGCCATGGGAATTATGGATAAGATTTCAGCGCCGGAAAATCGACTGGGGGTTGAAGAATTTATTAAGAACGCATATCAAAATTTAGTGAGGTCATTACAATCGTCACTGATACCGGGATGGGTTGAATTGGTAGAAGTAGCCGATGCAGTGAGGTCTGAAGCATACTGGGAAAGGAAATATTATGAGCTTACCTAACACAGTGAAGCGCTGGGCGTTTTACGATTTTGCTAATTCTAGCTATGTACTCATCTTCCAATCGTTTTTATTGCCGGTATATTTCTCTTCAATACTCGTAAATAGGGGCTTTGCGCTAAGCGCTTGGGGCTTAGCTAATGGATTGTCAACTCTTTTAGGGGTTCTACTTTCCGTCGCTATCGGTAACTATGCTGATAAACGTAATAGGATTAATGTCTTTAAATGGACCGTTGCAGGATCATTTTTAGGAATGTGCTTGGTTGCTTTTGCAGTTAAGTACCTACAGGATTATGTCTTTCACTTATACGTATTAACCAACGCACTATTCATCGTGACATTATCCTTATCTGATTCCATTCTGCCCTACCTCGCAGATAAGAAAGAAGCTTATCGTTATAGCGGCTTTGCTTGGGGATTCGGTTATGTAGGGGGTATCGTAAGCCTTATTGTCGTCATTATTCTCCAGCGCTTTTCCAGTGAATATGCTCCTCCTGTTTTTCTGAGTGTTGCTATCTTTTATATTTTATTTTCCGTTTATGCGCTGTATGGCCTAAGGCGAGTGAAATTAAATCAACCGAAGGCTGAAACCCAGATTGAGTCAAGACTAGGAAAGAAAAAAAAGGGACTTCTACTACTCGGATATTGGCTCATCAGCGAGTGCATCACGGTAATAGTACTATTTTACTCAATTTATGCAGCGACTGAACTCAAACTTTCCTCCACTATTATTGCCGCAACTTTGCTGGCTGTACAGATAGTTGCTTTCCCCGCTACTTGGTACGGTGGGCGGTTAGCTAGTAAAGGTAATAGTCTTTACTGGCTAGGACTATCCATCTTTTTATGGGGCATTGTTATTGTATTACTTACATTAAACCTTGGGATGATCGGATTAGCACTTATAGTTCTTTTAACCGGCTTAATCATTGGCAATAGTCAGTCGTACTTGCGTGCACAATACTCGACGTTCATTGACAAAAGTGAATCCGGTTTCCAATTTGGCATCTATTCTTTTATTTCACAGGCTGCCGTATTTGTAGGGCCAATAATCTACGGATATGCTAGCGATTATCTAAAGAGTCAAAAGATTCCACTTCTTGTCTTATTTGCGCTTATGCTCATCGGTTATTTGCTTATCTGGAAAGTGACTAAGCAAGTAGACTCGATACGAGAAAAGAATGCAATTACTTATAATTAAAGGCATAGGGGATCTGCCATTAACTTTTAATAATCAGCACCCCCTTACATAGGAAACAGGACTCGGGGCAATTCCATAGTTTTTCATATGAACGTTGTGGATATTTCAGGTGGATACGATTCTTTTGTCGCTGAATTTTACGACCATGTTGTGCCATACAAGGAGCGTAAGGACATAGATTTCTATATCGAACTGGCGCAGAAAACAGAAGGGCCTATTCTAGAGATTGGTTGTGGCACTGGGCGTGTACTTATCCCTACAGCTCAAGCAGGAAAAGATATTTTAGGGTTTGATGCCTCCCAGTTGATGTTATCAGTGTGTCGCAGAAGATTATGTACTGAACCTGAAGCTGTGCAGCACAAGATTTTAGATTTACATTGTGGTGATATGAGGTATTTTGAACTGCATTGTAAATTCAGCCTCATCACAATGCCTTTCCGTCCGTTCCAACATCTCATTACGGTTGAAGATCAGCAAGCTTGTTTAGCCAACATTCACCGTCATCTTGAACAGAATGGTTACTTGGCCTTCGACATAATGAACCCATCTCTGGAGCATCTAATTGATGATAAATATCTTAATGAGTTTAATGAAGAGCCTGAGATGTCTCTTAGGGATGGGCGCAAGATCAGCAGGCGCTTTTGTATTAGAGCACGTAACTTAACCGAACAATTCATAGATGCCGAAATAATTTATTATGTGACTCATCTCAGTGGACGTACTGAGCGCTTGGTTCATTCTTTTCCATTCCGATATACGTTTAAGTTCGAGTTAGAACACTTATTATCTCGGTGTGGTTTCTTAATACACGAAGTATATTCAGATTTTGACAAAAGTCCTTTTGGGTCAAAGTATCCGGGTGAATTAATTATTGTTGCTAGGAAGTGCTAGTGCGAATTTAAGTGGGCAAGACGAATTAACCACGTGCTGTAATGCAAAGTTATGAGATCGCTATCGTCGGTGCTGGTCCTGCAGGCACATCAACCGCCCTCCAACTAGCGGCATTGGATCCTGATCTCGCAGGTCGCGTCTTACTTCTTGATAAGGCCACCTTCCCTAGGCATAAACTTTGTGCTGGTGGTGTAACAAACAGCGTGGACAAAATACTCGCCCAGATGGGAGTAAATATTGAGTCACCCAATATACCGATCCATACGTCAAAATTCATTCTTCCCACAGGCGTTTTAACCTTAGAACAAGAGAGTCACTTCAAAATATGCCGCCGAGATGAGTTCGACCATCAGCTTTTTCGTGCTGCAAAAGAGCGAGGGGTTATAGGGCGAGATGGAGAGGCAGTTGAAGGCGTCATACTCGACTCAGAAAGAGTTATTATTCGAACATCAAAAAATGAGTATAGTTCTAAGATACTTATTGGTGCCGACGGTGCTAATAGTACTGTACGTAGGTTACTGGGTTTGTCACGCGCCTCTCGGGTTATGATGGCAATCGAAATATTTGCCCCTGCGGTCCAAGTATTATCACCGAACTTGACTCACAATACGGCTGTGTTCGATTTCACTGTAAAGTCTAAAGGCATACCAGGATACTGTTGGATTTTCCCGGCCATAGATAAAACTCTTCCTATGGTTAGCTTAGGAATTATACAGTCTTCATATAATAGGAGAAGGGGTGTTTCTCTGAAGTCTGCTTTTGAGCATTGGCTGGCAGGAACTATGTCCAACGGAAATCACTTAAAGTTACAGGCCCATCCCGCGATACGCTACGAGCCAAGAGCGGTCTGTAGTCAATATCGGACTCTACTAGTTGGCGATGCAGCAGGTATAGACTCACTGTTTGGTGAAGGTATCACCTCAGCCCTTGCTTTAGGCATGCTTGCTGCGCAATCCTCTTATGAAGCACTCCGCAGTAATGACTTCTCTTTTTCCGATTATGAGCAGCGCGTTCGTTCAAGTCTTGTTGGTAAGATGATGCGTCGGAGACGTACAGTTGCAAGAAGATTTTATAATGGATATGCATTAGAGCGACGATCATTACAAATGGCAAATCTATTAGATTGGATTACACCTATGAGTTCGAGAGAAGTACTTTCAACTGTAACCTGGGCGCCATCATCTTCTTATTCTGAACCGTTTGGATAGGTAGGGTAGCAAGTAATCGATGGCAGTGAAGAGGGGTTTGAAAGTTTCTCCGTTTAACATGGTACGCAACTTAATTTGTCAAATGCGCCATTTTACATATATTGATGGTGGCTGAAATAGGGTGACAGGACGCAACTTTATTTCACTACTCTCAGAAATCCTAAATCTGGAATCAACGAGTTACAGCCAATCCAGTACGCAACTTTATTTAGCTGCTACAGGTGTATCTGAAAAATTAAGTTCTTCACTGGGTAAATTAGGTTCTTCACTAGATATTAGTGAACAATAAAGTCTTTCCCAAACATGGCAAGGGCTGTCCATAAGCTGTGGGAGGACAATAAAGTTCTGTCCCGAGTTTCACAGATTTGAACGCCCTATGGGTATCCCGAAATGAAGACGTGTGCCTTAAAGTAGAGGATCAGAACGTTAACGGACGCAACTCGGGCGAACGGCAATATGGCAGATATTTTGTAAGGGAGATTAAAATTTATGCGGGATTGAGTCGCCTTGTAAAGATTCTTACAGTTCGCCCCTTTGTTGGGAGTTGGTTAACGAATTGTCGGAATAACAACTCATTGACACTTCTCTGTAGACCGGCTATGTTGTTCTCCTCCCAAGGGTATCAATCGTTGCTGACGAGCCCCGCTCTTGTTAGCCTAACGCGCTCCTGATATCGGCATCTTCTCAGGTATCTCCCTTTAGTAATCGGGAATACGCAGGATTCAGGGGTGCAATCCTCAACTCTTTCATATGCTCGATAGGTTTACATCTCGTTTAATCCTCGCGTAACCCGGAATGGAGGCTCTAACTGGGATGGCGAAAACTACACTATGGCTCCGTGATTGGGCGGCAAGCGATATCGTCGCACCGGCGAGCGGGGACGCGCTTTTTCTGCTTGGCATCACCTACACCCCGTCCCTTGAAGGCCAACGGGCGATTGATGTCTACGGAGTCACTTTTGGGTCGGCCACCGTAGACGTGACTGTCGAAGTCGGCGCGACGACGGCAACCACGGCGGCGACGGTGACGGCATCCGGGCAATTCAGCGCCCAACTCCTCGTCGCCTGCGCTCCGTCGGACGAATCCGGCATCGTTTCGGCGAGCAACGCGGACGCCTCCGCGACCGGCCAGGAGCGCGCGGCCTTCGCCTTCAGGGACGCGGGGATGATTGAACTCCCCCCGCACACCACCTACCTCATTGAACCGCGGAAGCTGGAGTACACCCCCGGCGCGCCCGACCGCCTTCAGTATTCGCGGACGTTCGTGAAGGTAGAGACAGAACCCCCATGGGGGTTGTTGTTGCACGAGTCTCCCTTTTTCGAAGTTGCTGACGGCGCATTCGTCGGGATCAACCGAGCTATATTTGCCAATCTGTTGCAGAAGCCGACGATTGAGCTGCTGGCAGCCGTGGAGGCGAATCGAATTACACTGGGTCAATATCACCGTGCGCTGAGGGAGCTAATCAGAGAAAGCATTGCTGCCGCCCTCGTGCGTGTGCCGGATGAGATGATTGCTCGCATCAAGAAGCAAAGTGAAGAGCGGAAGCGGTGGAGGCAAGCCCTGATGGAGCTCGACCGGCAGGAGCGCCCCCAACTGACGCGCAGGGCCCAGCCCCAGTCTCCCCTTTCCGCCCTCGTGTCATGGGTCTTACGCGGTCTCGGGATAAGTTCGGGGCCGCAAAACTTGCCCTCGACCGCCCCGGCTCCCCCCCCTCCCCGACCATTTATCCGCCCCGGCTCTACGTCTTCGTATAAGTATCCCGTCAGCGGAATCACCGTCATACCGTACGTCGGTGGGTTTTTGGCCCCCGCCGACGATGCGCCCCCCGCCATCGATATACATCCAGCTGCCTCGACCCCCGTCGATGACGATGACAAGGATGCTAATGACGGCGGATTTCCCACGGCCCCCGGCAATAACGATGACGAAGACAAGAATCCCAATGATGGCGGGGTTCACACCAACCCCGCCAATGACCCTACCACACATACCGGGCCCGCCATCGATGATTACATCGATGAGGCGCTGGATTGCGTGGCCGCGTATCGGCGGTTGGGCATCATGTTTTACGAGCGCACGCGCATCCGCCCCACCAATCAAATCTTCGGCGAGCCGATCTTCCAGCTCGCGCTGACCCCCGGCGAAGAAGTACAGATTCGTCAGACGACGGAGACCAAGCGGCGCACGGCGCTCCTAGAGATTCAGGACCGCGAGAGCGAGCGGGAGACGTCGTTCTCTTCGACGTGGTCTACCGACATGGCGTCCACCATCTCCAGCCAGACGTCGTTCCAGCAGACCACGAACATCGGGGCCGATGTTTCCGGGGAGGTCCCTGAAGTCCCGGTCGAGGTGTCGGCGGATGTCGCCACCTCCGTGAACACCGCCGACACCTCAAGCGCGCAGGATTCTGTGAATCAGCGTCGCGAGCGCACCGAAACCGCCACCGCGCGGATGCGCCAACAGCATCGCGTCCAGATAGAGCTGGCCGTCGAAGAGAACCAGAGCTTCGGCACGACCCGCACGCTGCGAAACTTCAACCAGCAGCGGTCGATGCTTCACACCTTCTTCAAGGTCTACCGCAAGGAGCAGGTGACGCTCGAACGGTATGACGGGCGTCTCTGCCTGCGCCTGACGGTGACCGATCCGGCCCGCACCACGCGCGCCGCTTTTCTGGCGGGCCTCGGCAAGATCGATCCTGAGGTTCTCGCGTGGGAGAATGTCACCCCTTTACTCCCGGACATCACTAAGGGTTTCTGCTTCACCGTCACCGCTCCGGATGATGACGGAGGGCTTGCACACGGCACAAAAGTCGACCGGTGCAAGACGCGCGAGCTGAACCTGCGTAGTGAAACGGGGGTCGATAGTGATTACGTGCTGTCGAGGCAACCGAAGTTTGTCATGACGAAATGTCACCTGGCCTTCTACAAAGACGTTCTCACCTCGACAGACCCGGACAACGATTTCGACCCGGACGTGGTGCCCGAGTCGCAACTTAGCCAAGTCCCCCCAAACTTCTGGGTCGGCTGGTCGTTTATCCGAAACGGAGGTACGGTTCAATTTAGTAACGGGCTGGACATCGACTCGGAAGATACGTTGTGCAGGGTCAAGTTAAACCTGCCTCTTTTCTGGACGGCCCCCAGCATTCTCGGCGAGAAAGAGATGGAGATCGCCTCCGTCAGATTCCACGTGGAGACCGCGTGGGGCCCGAGCGACCAGGCCCGGGCCGATTATCTCAACCGCGTCAACGCCGAGCGTCTGCGCCTGAGGGCCGATTTCTCGGCCGAGCAGGTTTACGAGCTACACGCGGTCGCCGAAACGGACTACCCCCACGCCGTGCTCGATCACGCGCTGTCGGAGAATCTCACTTACCCGCCCGAGTTCGAATACCGTCAGGTCAAGGAGATGTTCGACCTTGAGAACGTGATCATCGACAACATCCCGTACTGGGCGCATTCGGGGATGCGACAAGAGCACGACGAGTTGATGCTCCGCCTCCAGAGGCTGCCCGCTCACCTCGTCATGAGCCGCCTGCTCACCGACTGCCTGACGGCGTCGCAGGCCGTCGTCTATCTCCCGGTCAAACCCGGCATGGAGGAGCAGGCTCTGCACTTGTTGCCCGAGGCGGATAAATACGCCGAAAAGATCGCGGACAGCTATCGCCATTTCCGCGCGACTCACTACGGCCGCCTTAAGCCCTTCGTACCCCCCACCCTCGCCGCTCACATGGGGCCGGCCCCCACGCTCCCCAGCCCGCCCGACGCGGCCGACTGGGCCAACGACTGGGAGCGGGTGCAGAACAAGTTCGACATCCTCGGCCAGTGGGCCGAGCTTGTTCCCACCGACGGCGTCCACGTCGAGACCCACCTCAGCACGACGGCCGTGGCCGACGAGCACGAGCGCAACCGGTTGATACGCATCACCGCCACGAACGATTAGACATGTACCGCATCCCCTCCCTCATCGCTGTCGACCTGCAAGAGCTACGCGCGCAGCTCAAAACACACGCGCGCAACGCCAAACTCACGCTGCACGTGATTCCGTTCAGCGCGGACGGCCGGATTCTAACGATCCGTCCTGCCGACCTCCAGCGCACTAAGAAGAGCGCCGACGACTTGCTCGACCTGGTGGAGAAGAAGATCAACCGGATGCCGCGCGAGCAGGACAGGCTACTCGCGTGGAACAGTGACGTGGTGCAAACCCGGGCCAGGTACTACGGGACGGCGGAGTGGCGCGTTTTCATGTTCCGCTGGGCGAGCAAGGCGCTTCCGGCGGAGGCGTTCGCCCGAAGCGGCGACGACCTCGCCAAAGCATTCTTCCGCACCGCCCTCGGCATCGGGGACGAAAGGATCGTCTCCGTATACGCGAGCGCACTCCGCGCGAAATGCCAGCCCGAGATGCCGCGCGAGTCGCTGGTCCAGATTGCGTTCGAATTGCAGGGCGAGCAGGACAGGGCGGAGCTTGCGAACTTTATCATCCCGCGCGTGGCGCTCCTGGCCGCCGGCTTGTTCGGCGGGGAGGTCCCCCTCGTGATCGGGACGGCGATTTCAGCCATCGTCGCGTTTCTGGAGTTCATGCAGTTTCTACAGGACGCCGAGGAGGACGGAGACATCACGGAGGAGGAGGGCGAGGAAGCCTTTTGGGCCATGCTCGGCATCATCCCCTTCCGGATTGTTCAGATGGCCCTGTTCGTGCGCGGGGTCGGGATGATCGGCGTGGCGCTTTTCCGCGCTCTCCTCGACGGCCTCGATGAGCTGCCCTCGTTCCTCGAAATCTCCGCGGAGGCGCGGGAGAACGGCTGGAATTCCTACGGCGCATTCGACGCCGAGTCCACTATCTTCCTTCCCGCGTACCTATTCGACGACTAACGACTCAGACTATGGCAACGGTCGCGGACATCGAAAACAAGCTCGCCGGGGTCGCCTTTCAGCCCGGCCAAGGCGGCCTCATCGTCAGCGCGGTTGACGATGGGTTCCTGATTCAGAACGTAAACCAGCATCTGGAGCCGCTGAGGCTGACCGAACCACAGATCGCGGCCGTGATCAAGGCGTTTCCCAAGCTCAGCGCGGGCATGCTGGAGCGATTCCTAGTGCGAAACACCGAGACGTCGCGGCGCGCGCTGATGCTGGAAGAGCGCACGAAGAGCCCCATCTATTCTCACTTCCAATCGCTCGACCCGGAGCGTCCGATGCCCGCGCCCGGGAGTGTGGACGCGAGTCAGGCGAGAAAGATTCCGCGGGTCTACTCCGCCCTCGACCTGTCCGAGCCCTCGAAGCCTACGCTCGCGCTCTGGGGTTCCGAACTCGGGGCGGCGAACACGCGTCTCGATGAGGCGATGTTCCTGTGTGACATTTCTCCAGAAGACGCCAAGCTCATACAGAACGGCGCGGACCCTCGTCTAGTGCTCAAAGGCAAGACGGTCGAAAACGTGCGCGCCGTCTACTATGACGACAATAAGGTGATAACGGGCATGAAGCGTCTCGAACATCATATGAAGAGCCTGGAGAGTTTGGAGAATTGGATCCAGAAAGCGGTGGGGGACCTTAAGGTTCTTGTCAGTGGGAACATCTTCACACATGTCGAGGATGATTTTTTAGACCCCCCGGCCATCAGCTTGATAGAGACCGGCGCCTCCCTCACGCGCCCCAAGCCGGGCAAACTCCCGCCGGGGAAAGCCATGCAGCGATTCTTCCTGTCCCTATCCCTCAAGCCCGTCTTTAGGGGCAACGAGCTGGCGAAGCTTGAACCTGTTCGGGGCTCCCGCGTCGGCATGTTTATTCAGCAGATGTCCAGCAAAGATCGAAAGGTCTTAATCAAGAGGATGAGCGACGTAAAAGACAAGGTCGCCGTGGCAATCGGACATGCCCTCAAGCACCCCTAGCAGGGTAAGCTCATCTTTGCTTATACTGGTATTTAGGGAAGAACTTTATTGTTCACTCAACTCCCTCTCCAACACTCAAATTAGCTTTAGGGAAGAACTTTATTTTCAAATGAGCACTTTGGAATAGTCGAAAACAAAGGACTTACGCCCACTTCGGGGAAGGACTCTATTGTTCGTCAACACCTGATTGGCATTACGGGAACAACTATCCATCATGTGTTGGAGGGTAATAAAGATGGGTACTGTGTAATGGAGTTGTGTATTATGTAATAAAGTTACATTCTGCTTTTTACATTTTTTGCACGCAGAATATTTAACATCTCACGTTTAACCCGTAACTCTTATTAGGAATAATATGTTCCCTGAACCGGCTGCTGCAAAATGATTCCGAATGGCTAGAGGGGCATAAGCCTCGCTCCCAGAGTCGCAATTCATCAACAACTGGTGTTGACTGGAAGAAACGCAACGCTGAATACGCCGCCGCTATGAAGGCTACAGCTTTGCGCCTCAAGGACACGTCCGGCCGCCTAGTGTAGGTGACGAAGACTGCGATAGGGCGAGCTTTAGGCGCAATCACTCTCCTTACGGCAGAAGCTACATAAAATGCCACTGACGGCCCAGGTATTGGCTGGAGTGGTAGAGACGTGAGAACCGTATGCTGTACGAAGCATCTGGCGGGCCGCTGATCTCTACTGCCAAGAAGATGTACTACCGCGGAAGTGGCACCTCGTGCTGAGAGCAAATGTGTATAGCCTTAGAGACAATTCAGCAGTAAAATGCGCGCTTGAGGATGCAATAAACATGCTAGAAGTTAAACTCTCACGGAGCCAAGCGGGACGAGCGGTATCCTAGAGAGTATGTTTTGCCAGAATGCCGGTTCTCAGACACATTATTGCTCAGGAGCCTTTCAATATAAAAAGTAAGTACAATTAATTTTAGGGCAGTTGGGATGAAGAAATCACCCTCTAAGAGAAAAGCAGATGGCGGGCTTCAGAAAAGTCGAGGCTCGCTCTTCCAACAGTATGGAGTCTTGCTGTACTTATTAATTCGCCGCCTGGAGACTCCCAATTTAGAGATTACTGTTGAGCCGAGTGAAGGTGAGGACGCAAAAATTGTCCTTATAGGTGGAGACAATAACACAGTGTCAAGTGTCACAGAGCTTATTCAATACAAGAAGCATGAGGCACCTGACACAACACACGCTGACGGAAGAGGTACAGATGATTGGAATGAAGGATTAATCAAAGCTTCCGTGTTAGCGAAATGGATAACTCGAAAACGACCAGATGTTTCTGTTCAAGATATTCTCGAAGCAGATAAAGATACATACTTCACGGCCGTTGTGTTCGGCAAAATCGACACTGGGATAAAAGGTTTTATCCCAGAAAATCTTCCTGCACTGCTATCGAGCTACAGAGGCTTTTGGTCCCAGTTCTCCAAAGTCTTTCCTATAAATTACACTCATCCTCACGACCCAATGAAAATTCAATCGAATAAGAAACTAATCTTTAGTACTGAGGATGTTAGAAGAAGAGTCAGGCTTTTACGCTTTGCCTCACCATCTATTTTAGAGCTTCAATGCCGCTACATCTTAGAAAAGTTTTATAAGATCCGACGAAGCGCTGCGGGTGATGTCGTAGACAAACTCATTATTGAAATTGCGAAGCGTGAAGCCGTTAAGGAAGAGGTGCACCGTCGATTTCTGGCACACAACATTGAAGCAATCCTAGCCGAAGGACGGGCGGCAAGAAGCAGGTGGCAGCAATCAAAAGAGTTTCTTGAACAACTCATAACACAAGTAGCTGATCCTAATCTCGGGGAAGCACCTCGTTGGCTAGATTATGAGAACGGGCTTTACGCTAAATTCGACGAATTTGAAGAGGCGTGGGATGGATTAGCCGGGGCTGGCTTTGTGGTAATTTGTGGACCTCCGGGTACTGGCAAAACGGTTTTAGCCAAGTACTTAGCATTTAGATATATCAACCTGGGCACAAACAGATCCGCCTATTATTTGCGTATCTCGTCAAATATCTCTCTCTTTGATGAGATAGAATTTCTTAAAGCGCATATCGAAACTGATTCACTCTTTATTGTCGATGACCAGCATCTTGCATTTGATGAGGTTGAGCGTCTTGTTGAAACCTTTGCTGATTATAATTCTATTGGGAAAGCGCGGGCTAAGTTAATTGTCACTTCTACTCATACATTCGGTAAAACCGGTCAAGCAAGACGCGGGCGCACAACTCGTCTAAGAGATGCTGTACTTATCCGACTTATCTACGGCATAACAGATAAAATGAGAGATTACTTTTTTGAAGTACACTCCAAAACAGGGCTCAGAACTCCACTTTCTAACGACGAACTTATAACCTTGAGTGGAGGGAATTTAGAATTTGCCATTATTCTGGCGCGTTGCGCGCAAGACTTAGGAATTGATACCCCATCGGATGCCCTTACTGAGAATGAGTTGAAGCAACCTATTACAAATTGGATTTTGATGAAACTGGGCCGTAATGTTTCTGAAGTGGACTTTTTTCAACTTGAAATTGTGCCTATTTTTATTGTTGGAGCCTCGTATCTCGGAATCCCTAGTGATTTTACTGCATCTGTAAAATTTTTATTTGAAGCCGGCTTTCTTGAAGCAGATGAAACAGAAGGTGCAAAAGGTAATATTTATTTTATGCATAATTATTGGCTTGCTAAGCTTATAAGGAGCCAATATCAGGCCAATGAATTCAGCGAGTTAGCTCGATACATAAAAAAGTATCCTAAATTTCTACCTTCATTTTGCGAACGTTTAATTGAGTCTGCTATAGGCGCTCCGGTTCTTAAAAAACTGTTTGAAGAAGAGATCGATTTTATTGTTGAAACGATTAATGACCCATTTCAACCACTCTATCTGGATGATGTAAGTAAGATTTTGCGTTCCATTAATATTGCTGATCATGGTGGAGAGGATGCGAGGCTTCTACGCCATTTAATGTCTTCAGATGGGGCCCCAAACTATCGTTTTTTTTCAAGGTTTATCCGTCCTGAAAGGGTTTGCGACGTAAGGACAGTAGCAGTTTTTTTTAACACCCTACATCGGATTGATCGTTTTGTCGCGAAGGAGGTTACTGCCACTATTATTACTGATGATCAGATTAATTTTATTTTGAGCATGTTTGAGGCTCCAGACTGTCGCCTTGATGAAATAGGCTTATGTCTAAGTGCTATTCATAGGTGCTCTCGGGAAGCTGCCTTGGTTCTTTACGAACGATTAAAAGAATCAGCCTGATATGGAGGAGACGTGATTTCTTCCCTGTTTGAAAAAAAGGTCGAACAGATCAGTGGCGACCCGCTCGAAATGCATATTTGGTTGAGACTTTGTGAGTACATCCGTCATTTAAATCGGGCTGACTGCTACAATTATTTAGACCTATACCTTCCTAAGCACAAGATTTTAGAGGCTCTAAAAAACACATCGGAATTTAGTCAGTTAGCCTCCTTTCTATTGCGTTTGCACAAACTACATCCCAAACTTGCAGCTAATTTAATATTAGAAGCTTCGAACCAAAATGAATGGGTAATTGAACGTCTTCTCCGCAATGACCCCAACCTATTCACATTAAGCAATGACCTATTTGTCCTTTCCAGGCTAAATAGACGTTTGGCTGTTTCCTTTGCCTATAAGTTAAGAGAAGAGATTTTCTTGCTAATAAATTCCGAAGAGCACTATAACGAAGTAGCTGTAGTTATTAATCAATTTAGCAGTGCCCTCAGCCTCAAGCTTGCCAAAGAAGCATGTGCGCATGTGAACCGTCCTATCATTTTGGATGACTTCCAGAGAGATCAACATAGAGTTTCCATGGTCGGACGTTCGCTCTACAACATTGCTCAGGTGTCACAAGAATTAGCAAATTACTTTGTGGAGGGCCTAAATTATAAAGATTTCACTAAAGATATACAGTCGCGGTTCGTTTACAATTACGTGCATGTTATCCGAGGCTTTTTAGCAGCCACTGATCCGCGCAGCGAAAACAGGGAGAAACTAACCAAGCAATTGTTAAGCGATGATGTCCTTATAAAGAAACTAAATGATGTTTGGCGGAGGCACAGCAACCTATCGGAAGTTGGATTCTTATTATCACATTTTCTAGATGTCCCTATCAAAATAGATGAGATTTTAGAATTGATCGGTATTGACAGTCCAAGTCTTTTCAGGAAAGAAGTCTTAGGAAAATTCAGAAAGGAAAAATCAACACTACATTTTGTAAATGGCTTGTTTGCGATTTCGAAGGTTGATCTGAGTATCGCCACAGAGGCATTGGACATATACATACAGAAAATTGAGGCTGAATCCGACAACTCACGAGCAAGCAGCCAGCCTGGTGGCAGTAAAAAGCGACGCAGAAGACCGCGATTACCAAAAGATTACCAAGCCGATGACCTCACGGATTTAGGGTCTCTTTTCCGTATTGCTGCTGCAATTGACTTACCGAGAGCCCGTCATTTAGCCCAACTTATAGACATTGATAACTATGCTGTATATGCAATCAGAGAGGCTAACTTTGGACGGTTAGCAGTCTTCGTTTTAGGGCTACATGAGGCTTCTCGGAAACAAGCACTCGAATTTGTCCAGAGAGTAAGCACACATGAAATCTGGGAAATGCAATACATTGAGAATGAGATGCTTGATAATGCTGTTCACTACGCCAGGGCTTTAGGACATGTAACTCGGTTTCAAGGTAGTCAATTCATTCATTTTCTGCTTGAACAGGATAAAACCCGTGATGACCTTTACCAACTATTAGAGATTCAGTCTAATCTTCAACTAATCTCAAATTGGCTCAGACTGCTTCCAATGGGGGGGAAAGATTTTGTTTCCGAGCAGGTTGAAAAGATGGCCGGTTTTCTAACTTCTACTACAAAGTATGATACCCGTTTGCGCGCATTGATAGCGACCACCGAAGCCTTAATAGAATGTGAACAGGTTGATTATGCTAAGCATTTTGCTATTAAAGCTTTAGAACAAGAGTCGCAGATGAGGTTCGTATATAAATTACATGACTGGGTCGATTTATTTCATAAGGCACAGCATATAAGTCGCAAGCTAAAAATGCCGGACTTTTTAGAGCTTTTATTTTCCAGCTATAAGGAATGGAATTTCTTCCCTAAAATACTCGCCCCAGCTGACAAGCATCCGTTGCTCCTTGCATATACATTTCACTTGCTTCAATCAAGAGATGACTTTATCGACCTTAAACAAGGAATCCTAGAGAGGCAGCCTCAAATTCTTAATGCTATTCATGCTGAACGCAGAGGCGTTATTAAAACTCTTTCGCTGATTCTTGCAGGAGCACCTGTTGATGATATTAGGGAGTTATCAGCGAATGTTGAATGGAGACAACCGTGGGAATGCGGTTTAGCATTTCTGACTTTTGCAACTGTTTTCCCCACTATTGAAAATCCTTTTAGTGTTCAATCAAACAGCCAGTCAACCGATTGGTCAGCCGATTTATTACAAGAACTTACTGATGATACTGGCAATTTACAATTCGCTCTTACATTAAATCTGGCATTAGCTTCAGATATTCCTTCTAATCTTTTAGAAGAATTTATCGGTGAGGCACAAAGACGAGCAGAAGACGAGATCATAGGCTCTACTCGCTGGCTCCTCAGACATAATTTTAGATCTATGAAGCTCGAACAAGGCCATCATTATTTGTGGTCGTTCATTAAAGGAACTTTACTACGTCAAACTTATCTATCCTGGGAAAACGACTTGGAAGAAGCAGTTAATAATGCCGCATTCGAGCTAAGACAGACTAGAGATCTACAAGCTCTCCTCACATGATATAGAAACTAACAGATACTGCACCTAGACAATTTATATTATGAGTAGGTTTATCAGGATGAGCTTCTAATTAACTAACAGTTATGGATGTTCGTACTCAGTGCAATGTTCAGGCAAGAACTTTATTATTCAGGCGATTCTCGGCCGGACAGCTCAAGCAGAATCACGAGAGAGTCATCAACTTCGCCACTACGCCGTCTGAAGAACGGGCCCTCTTCCGGGCGTCAATTATTTTCTTGACACCTCTCCGACATATCATTAGCATACCCTGACTTTTTTGTTAGAAGATTGAGCCCTTCTATCTTGTATTACTCAACTAGCGCGTAAGCTTCCCAGGATGTGTGACTTTATTTGGACTGCAAAAGACCGATGGGGAGCTACGCAATATTCCCGATAAATGTTTTGCCAGGACGGGCGTCCTGTGGCCCTTGAAATTGACATTCCGTTCAAGCAGGCAAGCAGGAGGTGCGTTTAAGGTCTTTAACTTTTGTATACCAGTTAAAGCCCAAAACGCAGAGTATTATAATGCTTCGATTGTAAGCTTTTTCAGCGGCCTCAACTCCTTTCCCTTACTAGAATATTCTTTCCAGCTCGGAATTTTTCGAGCAGGAAACGAAGACTTGAGCCGGTAGTGCTAAGGTAGCTTAGGAAACGAATCAATGAAAGATAAAATCCTCCTTGTCCTCTTTTCTTTTCTTTTGGTTTGTAGTTCTTCAATCCTTACCGGGGCGCAGCAAAAGCAACAGCAAATCTTTGCGCTTGATGCCGCACATGTTGATGAAGAATACGATCTGAGTATCGTAGATGTGCTGCGTGACAAATATGAGCAGGAGTTACAGAGCAATTCGGACGCGCCTATCTTCCAGTGGAGCTTAGCCAGCGGAGAGTTGCCTCCGGGGTTGAATCTAACGTCGGACGGTAGGATCGTCGGTACGCCCGGCATAGCTCGAAAAAGGGCATATATATTCCGCGCCAATGTCGCCGACGCCTCACTTCCGACCCCAAGAGCACTTGGAATGACTTTCAGCCTCTCGATAACGCCCTCGAAAAATGTCGATTCGCAGGTACGCCTCGCTAAAGTCGGCACGCCTAAACTGGTAGACAGAGAAGACGGGGGAACGACGAACGAGAACCCTGAAGCGGATGCAACCACTCTGGCCGAACCGTCTTTGGGAACAACTGATAATTCACAATCAACAGGCGTGGTAAAAAGCCCTCAATCCTCTGCTCCCAAAGGGGCCGCAAAAACGAATCCCGTTGTTATCACAGCGGCAGATGTATTACCGCCTGACGACGATCAGGCCCAGGTCACCATCACCATTAAGGATCCTGCGGTTGCCAGTATTCTCATCATAGAGCCTCAATCCAATTACCTGAAACAGGTTGATGAGATTCCGGCCACTAAAATCATCGCGCAGAGAATCAGGCTTAGATCGACGAAGAACACGATCAGGGTACTTGCTTTCAAAAAAGATGGGACGAAGTTTGAACCGGATGCGACGAAAGTTATCACTCTCAGTAAAGTTCCCGTGGCTGACCAGGTAACTCCTGTGACTGACGAGGTGAAAAGGGTTGTGCTCGGGCAGCGGTTCGAGCTTCAAGATCAGCCGGATTTCCCTCTGAACGTCAAGCTCAATGATCCTGAAGGGATAAGCCGACTGTATTTTCAGATTACGGATGCAAAAGGGAAGGTTTTGGACGAGGGGACACAAGATGTCGCAAAAAGCAACGACAAGGATAAAAAGGTTCTGCCATTGCAGCAGGTCTTAATCAGGGTCGGCACCGGTGAAAACAGAATCTACGTCGCTGGCTTCAACAGTGCTGGCTTGAAGGTTGGTGATGCCACCACTTCAATTCTATGCAAGGGTAACTGTAGCGGCCCGTCTACTGAAACGCCGAGGGTTGCTCTTGAAGAACCGTTTAGAGTGACTGAGCAGATTGATTCGCCAGTTGTCATCACGCCCAACGACCCGCAGAAGAAGATACGCAGTTACTATTATATAGTCAGAGATAGAAATGAAAGAATCATTGATGAAAATCCGGTAGATGTAGTCCCTGATGCCAATGGAGACCCGGCTCCTCAATCCATAATCGTAAGATTAAATGAGGAACGCAATACGATCTCGGTCTTCGGCAGAGATGCGGACGAGGAGAAGATAACGAATACCGCTACGACAGTGATTACATGTCTTCGCTGCAAGGGAGCTTCTTCAGTGCGGACGGGCAGTAGCATATTCACGAGGGCCATACTTGGATTTGAGCAATCAGGAGGGAGCGCATCAGACAGCCAGCAGAAGCCGTTTTTAGACTTCTTCTTCGGCGCACCTATCGGTGGCGGAAGGCGTAGGGATGGCGATGATACCCCGCCTCGATTCTCGACCTGGGGCAATGTCAGATTCGCCTCCGTCCCGCGACAGGGTGTCACAGGTGCGACACTGCAAAATTTCGCTTCAAACTTTGCGACGACTTTCCAGGGGTTGGATGTAAATGGTTTGGTTCAGGGGTTCGACTTTATGGCGGGTCTTGATATCAGGCTCATACCGACAGGCGATAAAGGCTACTTCAACCTCATTCCCGGCACGAAACAAAGAACCTCGGTTTCATTTACGCTGGGCGCCGGTGCGATCAGTCCACTCACCAGCCGCCAGATCCCCCCGCAAATCTTCGTGGTGCCCAAAGTTAATAACGTGATCGACCCTACATTTCTCGCGTTATTTCCAGAGGCTAAGGATAAAACCAACATCGCTTTTGTCACACCGGAGCGTGACCGCTTCTTCCGCCAGTATTACGGTGGACTTAGATTCAAAACCTTCTTCTATGATAAACACGACGTTTTAATCAACCGCTTTCCGGCGATATTAGATGTGACCTTTGGACAAAATGAGATCGTCTCTGGAAAGCTTCACAATACTGTATTCCGGCTCGAAGGGTTTTATCCATTCCCCTTCAAAGCCACCAGCTTCTTATATCTCTATGGGACGGCCATGCTCAAACTCGGAGGTCATGGAGCAGAATCGACTTTGCCGTTGTTCCTTAACTCACCATCTCCGCCCATCTCACTTCCCAACCCGAATACGGCTATCGTGCCTATTGATCGGCATCCTCAATTCCAACCCAGCCAGGATTACTACCGATTCGGTTTCGGGATCAACCTGATTGAGTTGTTAGACAGATTCCGACCAGCTCCGGTACCGTAAGACGTATGAATTTACCGCATTGAGCTAACTTCTACTCCTTTAACATATAAGTCCCGGACAAAAAGTATTAGTTTGTCCTACTGAAGCCAATGCTGTCCAAGAGCGCCATCCAGGACTTTATGGGCTGCTCGTCCGAGTTGGAGCCACGGCTTTTTTCAACCGTTGTGGCTTTCCGCAATGCCTGCGTAGAGCGCGTTCCGGATGAAAGAGGCACGCTCGGCTGTTTCCTGATCGTCCTTCGTCACCAGGGGAAAGCCGCTGATGATTAATGGTAGGCCGCGCGCCGCCGGGTGCTCATCCAGATGGTCTTTGAAGTCGGCAGATTGAACGATACGCGTCTGCTCAGTAAGCACGGGGTCGTGGCTAAGTCGCTCTTGAATGAATGCAGCGAAGGAACAGAGGGCCCGTGCGCCCCTGTGTGGATGCGACGCACCCGAAGCGGTATAAGCCTGTGCCGCCTTCGGCCGCTTGTACTGATGCGACCTATTCCGGCGCACGAAGATAAACCCTGCATCCCTATCGAGAAACCGCCGGACGAGCCAGCATGTCGCCGTGCGGTCGATCTGAATTCTCTGGCGTGTGATCCATTTCAGCCGGGCTTTACCTCCGTCGAGCAGTCTTGTCTTCGGAATATGTGATGAGAGTCTCACTCTGAAAAGCTCATCGTAATGCCTGTCCCCGTACGCACGGCCTTTTCGTACACGGCGGCCGCCGCCACTACGTCCTGCAATGCCATTCCGGTCGAATCGAAGATGATGATCTCCCGGTCGGATATGCGCCCCGGCTTAACACCCGCGAGCACCTCGCCCAGCTCGGCGTGCACGTGCTCTTTTGTAACCTGACCTGAATCGAGAGCGTGATGAAGCTCTCCGAATCGGGCGCACTGTTCCAGAATATCTACCACGATCTTGTTCCCGCGCATCAATGACGGCTCCAACTCCCGCTTCTCCGGGCTGTCGGCTCCGACGGCTGCGATGAAGGTGCCCGGCGCTACCGGCTCACGTCTCAGAAAGGGTTGGGTTGAAGGCGTGCAGGTTATGCAGATGTCGCTTTGCCCGACAGCCCTTTCAAGCTCGCGGACGGCCGCCACCTCAATTCGCAACTCTTTGCCAAGCTCGCGGGCGAACCTTTGCGCCTGCGCCTCGTCGTTGTCGTAGGCAAGAACCTTTTCGATTGGCATGACTGCGGCAAGCGCGCGAAGCGAGATGCGGCCCTGGTTGCCGCAGCCGCAGATGGTGGCCGTCTTTGAATCCGGGCGGGCGAGGTGTTTGGCCGCGACGGCCGTTGCCGCCCCCGTGCGCTGAATCGTAATCTCAATCGAATCCATGACGGCCAACGGGTAGCCGTTCTCTGCGTCGCATAAAACGATCACTCCCTGAATGAGGGGCAGATTGTGCCTCTTGACGTTTTGGGGGAAATTCGCGTTGGTCTTGGCAGCGAAATATGATCTGTCCAGCTCCAGGAGCCCGGCCTTGATGTGAAATCCTCCTGCTCTAGTATGGAGACCCAAAACTCCCGGAGGCGTAGTTTTGCCTTCGCCCTGTAGCCTGAAGACCCTTTCAACTGCCGCGATGCACTCTTCAATGCTCAGGAGTTCCGCAACGTCCCGTCGCTTGAGCAACAGCGTCCCTTCAGCTTTCATCACCACCTCCCAGGCGATCCGCTGGTCAGCAAAACTCGTTCGTTCTTATTCTCAGCTCTCATTTTGCTCGTCATGACCGAACCGTTTGCCCCTCGCTCACACTTCACGAATGGCAATTTCAAAAGGCTGCTCAGGTCTTCCTGCCAGCTTCTTCAAAGCCATCGAGTCCGTAGCGGATTTCTTTGAGCCTCCGACGATATCCGGATCGCAAACGACGCGGCTAAGCTGCCAAAAGAATTGTCCAGCCGAGGCCCACGAGGCCGCCCGCCAGGACGACCCACAACACATCGATCCTGAGCTTGTAAAGCGCGATAAATGATAGAACGCTCATCACGGCCGCGAACCGATTGATGCTCCCGGAAACGCCGTTGGGCCAGATGACCGCGAAGCCAAAGACGAGCGCCAGATTCAGAATCACTCCCACGACGGCGGCTGTTACGCCCGTCAGCGCACCCGTCAGGTTCCTGTTCCCGCGCAGCACCTCTACGTACGGCGCACCGAGGAAGATGAAAAGGAAGCACGGGAGGAAGGTGCAATAGGTTGCGACGAATGCTCCCGCCACGGCACTCAGGGTTTGGCCCAGGCCCTGTGGGTTGTTCCAGCCCGCCATGAAGCCTATGAACTGCAAGACCATGATGAGCGGCCCAGGCGTCGTCTCGGCCAGCGCCAGACCGTCAACGGCCTGCGCGTGCGTGAGCCAGCCGTAGCTGCCCGCCGCCGCCTGCGTGACATAAGCCAGCACACTGTAGGCCCCGCCGAAAGTGACGAGCGCGACCACTGTAAAGAAACTGTACTCCTGAACATGCAAGCTTCCCCAGCCGCGCCACGCGGTCAGCGCGGCAAGCGGCAGCGCCCAGAGCAACAGGCCGACGCCAAGTGTTTTCAGGGCGCGTGGGAAAGAGGGCCGAGTGTGAGTGGGTGGCGCAGCATGATCGTCGATCAGTGGGGCAATTGTCCCTGCAATAATGTCGCGGCCCCTCTCTTTTTCATCATCGAGCTTCTTCTGCCTGGCAACGGCAAAGACTTCCGGCCACACGCGCGCGCCCGCCAGTCCGATGATACCGGCTGCGAGCACGATGAGAGGAAACGGCACTCGGAAGAAGTAGATGCTGACGAAGGCTGCCGCAGCGATCACGAAATGCGCGCGCCCCGTGAGCGCCCGCCCGCCGATCTTCAACACCGCTTCGACGACGATGGCGACCACCACGGGCTTGAATCCCGAGAGCACGCCGACGACCACGGGCACGTTGCCGTAAGCCGCGTAGATGTATGAGAGCCCCAACAGGATGAAGATGGAGGGGATGACGAAAAATGCTCCGGCGACGATGCCGCCCGTGGTTTTGTGTAAGAGCCAGCCGATGTAGATGGCGAGTTGCGTAGCTTCCGGGCCCGGCAGCAGCATGCAGTAGTTCAGGGCATGTAGGAATCTCTCCTCGCTGATCCAGCGGCGGCGCTCGACGAGTTCGCGGTGCATGATCGCGATCTGACCGGCCGGGCCGCCGAACGAGATGAAGCCCAGCTTGACCCAGAAGCGAAGCGCTTCCCTGAAAGAGACCGTGCGCGCTTCAGGCACGCCGCTTTCTCTTGCTTCGGCCGCTGCTATGGCCTCGCTTTTTATCGCCATCGCCCTTCCCTTTAACCTTTTCGGCGTCTCCGCTTAGCAGCCTATACAGGCCGTCGAAGATCACGCCGCACTGCCGTAGCAGTTTGCGGTCGTCTTTGAGCAGCTCGCTGATTCCCCGAATGGTCGCGTTGAGTCCCACGGCCTCAAGCCGTTGGAACTTGTCGTCCTTGAGGTCGATGTCGTGGACGATCTCCGCTATCTCACGCAGACCCGTATCCCCGTCCAGACCGAAGCGATTTATCATGGTCTCGAAGGTGCAGTCCTCGCCGTGGTGCGTGAACTCGGCGTCGAACATGTCGAAAGGGATTCCGCCTTCTACCGTCTCCCCCTCGGCGACGAAATAGAAGCGGGCTCGGCTGTCAATGAACTGCCGGATGAGCCAGGCGGACGCTAACCTGTCAAGGTGCAGGTTGCGCCTCGTCACCCATCGCTTCCCCTGATAGTGCGAGCGATCCGATGCAGCGCCTTTCGTGGCCCCCGCTTTAGCGCGCGCCGTGTCCCGGCTTTGCGAGGCACGCAGAGCCTTGCGGCAACGCTCGTAAGCGCTCTGTGCAGCGGTTCCGCCTTGAGCCTTAAAGAAGTCGGACGCCCTGACGCGCTCAAGCTCCGCGTGCAGCTTATCCAGCTCGGCCTCGTGGTTGCCGAGGCGGCCCGCCGAGAGGTGCCCGCCTCGCTTCTGCTCGCCGATAGTGCCGGTCAGGCCATCCAGTTCGGCCGCCAGTCTCGCATAATCGTCATCGCGCGCTTTGCGAAACGCAGCGATGAGTTCGTCGTCAGTCGCGCCCTCAACAGCACCGGCCCGGAAAACGGTCACCTCGCCGCCCGCAGATTCGATCTCCTGCTTGAGCCACTGAAAATCCTCATGCGTCCTTTCGTTGAAGGGCAGCACGTAGACAGAGTTCTTGATCGACACCGCGCCGAGCTTTTGCAATTTGCGCCAAATACGCACGCGCAGGTTCGTAGGCTTCGGCGGCAACTGATGTATCAGTAAAATCCAATCCTGCTTTGAAGATGAACGTGTCATGGTGTTAGCGAAACGGCTTATGTATTGTAACGCGTGTTACATTCGCTGGCAAGGCTGCTTATCGATTGATGCTGAGAATGGTCAGCGTGTTCCCGGCCTTTTGCCATGTGCTCCTTGAGAAAACAGTGTGGGCCCTGGAAATAGTTGCGGCCCGCCTGTACAATGCGTCGTCTCTGAAGTCCCAGGCGATCAGCAATCGCGCCAATCAAGACCGATTCCCCCTCCGGGCTGGATATAATGGGACTGACTAATTCAAACATGACAAGGTGATCTAAGGTGACAAACAGGAATCGATTGTGCTTGCCTCTGCTTCTGATTGCGTTCCTTGCCTTGATCGGGGCGCCGACGCCCGCGCAGTCTCCCAATACGGCGACGATGATCGTTATCGTGGTCGATCAGACCGGGGCCGTCGTGCCGGACGCCAAAGTTTCGGTAGTGAACACGGCGACGGGCGCCGTCCGCGAGGCCGTCTCGGGAGGCGACGGCAGCGCCACCATTCCGGCGCTGTCGCTGACGGGAACCTACACCGTCGGCGTGTCCAGGGACGGGTTCGGCGACGAAGAGCGCAAGGACATCACGCTGCGCGCGGGTGAGACCGCGACCCTGAAGGTGACGCTCCTGGTCGGCTCCGAGAAGGCGGATGTGACCGTCTACGGTACGGCCGAAGGCGTGCGCGCGGATCCGCAGATCGGACGCCGCCTCGACAGCGCGCAAATTGACGAGACGCCGATCCTCGGACGCAAGGTGACGACGCTGCCGCTTCTCAATTCGGCGTTCCGGCAGGCGAAGGGCACGGGCGATCTCTTCGTCAACCAGACGTACTTCGTTACCGGCGTGGGCGGACGCCGCCAGACCACGGTCACGCTCGACGGCGCGAACGACGATGAAGGGTGGGGCCGCCAGACGATGATTGCCACCGTGCCGCTGGGCGCCATCCAGGAAGTGACGGTGCTCTCGAACGCGTTCTCTTCAGAATTCGGCTGGACTTCGGGCCCCGCTCTGAACATCGTCACCAAGTCCGGCACGAACGACCTGCACGGCGAAGGACTGTTCATGATCCGTCCCGGCGGCTGGCAGGCGAAGACGTTCTCGACCCGGGGCTTTTGCCCGCCCTCCGTGCAGAGTTGCGTCACGCCCGCTACGCTCAGGGCTATTAACCCGGTGGACATTCCGGACGCTCTCTCGCAGGTCTCAGGCTCAATCGGCGGGCCCGTCGTCAGGGACAAGACCTTCTTCTTCGCCACGGCAGACTACACGCGGCAGAATCGAACGACGTTCCTCTCGAACGCGCTGCCCGCCTTCCTGTTACCGGCGGATGGACACCTCGACTACACGGGTCACTACCGCCAGACGCTCTTCGACGGACGGCTCGACCACAAGCTCACGCCGAATCAGACGTTGATGGTGCGAATGAACCTCGACAGGTTTTTCGACGACAACCCGCAGGACGCCGTGGGCGGCACGAACGCGCCGAGCGTCGCGCGCAGGTACTCGCGGCGCTCATGGACGGCTCAGGTCAATCACACGACCGTTCTCAACCCGAATCTTATAAACGAGGCGAGATTTGCTTACCTGCATGGCGATCCTGTGACGCGATGGGAAGCCCGAGACCTCTCAACCACCTACACGCGCGCCGGGTCTGTGCCGTTCACTATCGGGCAATCGCGATTGTCCGACCTGTGGAGTCATCAAGTGCAGTTCTCGGATACGCTCTCCTGGTCGCTCGGCAAGCACTACCTGCGCTTTGGCGGGAGCGTGATCCATCACACCTCGGGCGGCACGGGCAGCGAGCCCGGCACCGCCGTTCTCGGCACGTTCACGTTCAGGAATACGACGACGAAGCCCTTCGATCAGTTGACGCTGGCCGACGTGCAGAACTACACGCAGCCGATCAGCTTCGGGATCGACAGCTACCGGCTGCCGCAGTGGCTCCTGACCGGGTTCGTGCAGGACAGCATCCACTTGCGCCGCGGCCTCACGGTTGACCTCGGGCTCCGCTACGACCGGCAGACCCTGACTGATGCGACGACGAACTTCGCGCCGCGCGTCGGCTTCGGCTGGAATCCGTGGGGCGATTCGCGCACTTCGATTCGCGGCGGCTATGGCATGTATTACACGCAGATTCGATCCAATTCGGTCGCCAGCTACCTCGTCAATGGGCTCGACGGCTTGACGACCTACACAGCGACTCCGGGGCAACTGGGCTTCCCGACCTGCCTCGTGGGCTCATGCCTCCCGCTCATCTTTGACCCGAGGACGCTGCCAGCCTCGCAGTTGCCTGCGCGCGACATTACTATCAGGGCGGGCCAGCGGGCCTTCTACGAGGCTCAGTTCGCCAAATACGGGCTGAACTTCGACCTGCTGCCGAACTATCCCGAAGGGTTAGTGAACCCGCGCAGCCAGGTGCTCTCCATCGGCGCAGAGCGCGAGGTGATAGAGGGGTTGTTCGTCGAGGCCGACTACGTGCACCAGCACTTGTCCGGCATTGATCGCACGGTCGATTTGAACGCCCCGTTGCCCTTCGACCGCACGGCCCCCGGTCAGGTTAGAAGCGTGGCCGCCGCCAATCTCACTCGTCCAATCCGGCCGGTCAACGGCGGCGTGCGACAGGTAAACGTGCTAACGAACCTCGGCGTCGCCGATTACGACGGGTTGCAGACGCAGCTCACCTACCGCGCCAACTCGCGTCTGTATGCGGCGATCAGCTACACCCTGTCCAGGGCGACGAACACGAGCGAGCCGGATGGCAACGGCATCGGGCCCAACGAGAGCAACCTTGCGCGGCTCGGCGAGATCGAGCGCGGGCCGAGCGTGCTTGACCAACGTCATCGTGCGGTCATCACGATCAGCTATCGGTTCCCGTATAAAATCACGGCTAGCACGCTGTCGCAGTTCGCGTCGGCGCGTCCGTTCAACGCCACCACCGGCCTCGACAACAATGGTGACGGTGCAAACAATGATCGCCCCGTCGTCAACGGCAGCGTCATCGGCAAGTCGGCGTTCCGTGGAACCCCTACCTCCGACGTGGGACTCTTCATAGAAGGTCGCATCAAAACGTCAGAACGCACGTCCATCCTGCTCAGGTTGGAAGGCTTCAATCTGCTCAATCACGGGAACTATCTGGGTCGCGGGCAAACGATATACGGCGACACGATCAGACCGAACCCGACGTTCGGCCAGTTGGTGGCCGTCGGCGCGGCCACCAACGCGATCCCGGCTTTCGCAAACATAGACCCGCCGCGGATGTTCCAATTGCAAGCGCGGTTCATCTTCTGATCGAAGGCAGCCGGGGCGCGGTGAACCGACAGAACGCTGGATGCTCGACACGACGACGCCGGGCGTCGGAGACGTTTCACGCGCCTCATCCGTCGGGTTACCGGGAGGAAGGTTTTCACCACGGCCGCACCTAAAGCACACGGGCGACGAGCAGCTCATTCATTACGCAGCGCGATCATCGGATCAATCCTGGTTGCGCGGCGCGCAGGGATGTAACAGGCCAGCAGGGCGACACACGTCAACAGCGCGGCCACGCCGACGTAGGTCAAGGGGTCGGTCGCGCTCACGCCGAACAGCAGGCTCTTCATTAACCGCGTCACCAGTAGCGCTGCGGATAAACCTATCCCCACTCCGATCATGACGGTCATCATTCCCTGCCCTATGACGAGTCTTAAAACATCCGATGCCTGCGCTCCGAGCGCGACCCTTATTCCTATCTCGTGCGTACGTCTTGACACGGCGTAGGACATGACGCCGTAGATTCCAATTGCGGCCAGCACGAGCGCCAGCAACCCGAAGACGGAGAAGATAGAGGCCGCGACACGCGCCGGTAAGAGCGGCAGTGCCATACGCTCTGAGAGCGGTCTGGCGCTCGCCAACGGCAGGTTCGGGTCAAGCTGCTGCACTTCGTTGCGAACTACTGCAAGCAGTTTCTGTGGGTCTGTGTCGGCGCGTGCGATGACGGTGTTGGTTCCGACGTAGGATTGCAGGAGCGGGCGACAGACGTACGGCTGCGGCGCTTCGTTCAGCCCGGCGTATTTGCCGTCCTGCACTACTCCGACGACCTGCATCATGGGCGAATCCGGAGCGCCCAGGCTGAAGCGCTTGCCGAGCGGATCCTGATTGGGCCAGAAACGGCGTGCGAAGGTCTCGTTGACGATGGCCACGGGCGGCGCTTGCTCGTCGTCCTGCTCTGTAAAGTCGCGCCCCTGTACGAGACGCGTGCCCATCGCCTTGAAATAACCGGGGCTGGCGCGGCTCGTCATCGCCCTCGGCGCGTTCGCGGCTCGCTCCGGCGGCTGCCCTTCGATGAAAACCGCGCCTCTTGAGAAATGTAGGTCGACCGGAGGCAGATCGACGATCCCGGCAGACTGCACGACGGGCAATACGCGCACACGTTCAAGCAGGCGTTTCTGGAAATCGCGCCCGCGCGCGTCCGTGTAACCCTGCAAACGCAGATCGAATGAGACTTCGACAGCGTTCTGCGGATTGAATCCGAGGTTGATCGTCTGCGCACGCTGTAAGGCGCGCAACATCAGGCCGCCGCCGACCAGCAGCACGAGCGACAGCGCGACCTGCAAAACGATCAGGCTGCTTTTCCACCAAGAGCGACGCGTATTGCCGAACGAGGTCTCGTCCTTCAAAGCTGAGAGCAGATCGACCTTCGTCGCCTGCAACGCCGGTAACAGGCCGAACAGCAGGCCGGTCGCCAGCGATATCAGGCAGGTGAAGATGAGCACGCGATAATCCATGTGTAAATCTATCAGGAGGGGAACGTCTATCGGCGGTTTGAAGCCGACGGCGAGGCCGACGAGCCAGTAGGCCAGCAGTAATCCGAATGCGCCACTGAAGATTGCCAGCAGCATGCTTTCCGCCATCAATTGCCGCACGAGACGCAGACGGCTTGCGCCCAAAGCGAGGCGTACCGCAATCTCTTTGCGCCGTTCGGTCGCCTGGGCCAGCAACAGGTTCGCCAGATTCGTGCAGGCCAGCAATAACACGAAGGCGACGACGACCATCAGGAGCCCAGTGAAACCCAGCAGCGCGCTACGCATCACGCCGCTCATAAAACCGGGCGGCCAAAGCATAACCCGCTTGCCTTCGTTTACGTCCGGATATTCCTTCTCAAGCTGTAGGGCGATGGAATTGAGGGCCGTCTGCGCCTGGGCCATGCTGACGCCGGGCTTGAGCCGTCCCTGCACAAAAAGGTATTCCGTTCCCCGCTTGTCCAGCCAACTGTTGCCGACTTCAATCTGTGCCTGCATCGCCATCGGGAACCACAATTCGGGCGCGGCGATAATCTCCGTTCCGAAAAAGCCCTTCGGCGCGACGCCGATCACCGTGTAGCTCAGGCCGTTGACGATCAGGCTCTTGCCGATGATGGCGGGGTCAGCGCCGAAGCGCTTCTGCCATCCCTCGTAGCTTATGACCGCGACCGGATGAGCGCCCGGCAGCCGATCATCGTCGGGTGAAATCATTCGCCCCAGCGCCGCCTTCACGCCCAGCACCTCGAAATAATTGCCCGTCACGACGTAGCCCCAGAGTCTTTCGTTAACGCCGTCGTGGCTCAGGCTCAAGGGGGCGAAACGATAGGCTATGAGGCTCTCAAGGACATCGTTGCGGTCGTGAAAGTCTTTATAGTTAGGATAGGAGAATGCAGGGAACGCGCGGTTTTCAACCACGTTCGAGAGCGACACCAGCTCTTCCGGGTTCTCGACCGGCAGGGGACGCAGTATCAGAGTATTGACCAGACTGAAGATGGCCGTGTTCGCTCCTATGCCGAGAGCCAGCGAGAGCACGGCGACGGTCGTAAAGCCCAGACTCTTAGTCAGCCTGCGAAGGCCGTAGCGCAGATCCCGGACGAGGGTTTCGATCAACGGCAAGCCTCCCTGGCTGCGGTAGTTTTCCTTCGTAGGCTCGACGCCGCCGAGCTTCAGGATCGCCTGCCGCCGCGCCTCCTGCGGCGTCATCCCGGCGCGCAGGTTATCTTCCGTATGCAGTTGGAGATGGCTTTCCAACTCCTCCGCTAATTCCCGTTCTCGCTTCTCGCGGCTGAACAAACCAATCAGGCGCACGGCGAGCGCGCGTAATCGTCGAATGTGCATCAAGACTCCTTTGCAGGGGCGAAGAACCGCGCCAGGATGGCTGTGGTCTGCTCCCATTCACGCGCCTCTTTTTCCAGTTGCTTGCGGCCCGCGCGGGTCAACTTGTAATACTTGGCCTGACGATTATTGTCCGAGACGCCCCACTCCGGCTTGACGTAGCCCTCCTGCTCAAGCTTGAGCAATGCCGGATAGATCGTGCCGTAGTTGATCGAGAGCAAGTCGCCGCTCGTCTGCTCGATCCGGCGTGCGATGCCGTAGCCGTGCAGCGGCCCCATCGCTTCGAGCGTCTTCAGCACCATAAGTGCGAGCGTGCCCTGCCAAACGTCCGCCTTGTCGCTCATAATTGACTACTCCTGATTGATTGCCCGGACGGCGTGAACAACCGACGCGATTCATGGCGAGCCGAGCTTACGGCGCTCCGGGTTTCCGGGCGACGCGTCCGTCTTTCGGCTCACCCTCCGTGCAGGCGCTTGATGAATCCGACCAGATCGGTGACGTTCCTCGCCACCCACAGCAGGACGACTAGTGCGACCACGATCAGCCCGGCGGCTACAAGTTTTCTTCTCATCGCGTTTCCCCCGCACACGCTCGCGCCCTCGCGCGTCGAGCGGGGCTCCTATTGGTTAGGCATAGGAATATCGCACACTTCGTATTGGAAGGCAATAGGAAAAACCGGCGGCGTTTATCCTGCCCGGTTCGAGCCGTGAGAGGAACCGCCATTTCGGCTCAGGCCGCTGGCCTGAGGCTCTTCGTTCATCCCTGCGATCACCCGTCGATACACTCACCCACAGATAGGTGTCGCAGCCGACTTGATTTCGACCCTGTTCACATTTGGCCGCTTCTTCGATATTGACTCGAATGCGCGACTTATATATATTCAGCCCTCACCTCGTCCGAAGTTAAAGCGGCTGATACTTAGAGCCTGCAATCGCGCATCCTCATTGTTTCAGCATAAAACACCCACAATCACGACCAGAAAGCAGGCTCTGCCGATTTCCGAACTCACTAAGGTTGGCTCTTTTTCTCAAGCGGTTTTAATACTTTCTTCACGCTCCACCCGGCCTTAGACGCTCAGCGTCTAAGAGAAAATTTGTGGCCCTCATGAGCACCAGCCAGTCACAGGCGAACGGGACATCCACACCTCTTGTGAGCTGTATTATGCCAACGCGAAACCGGCGGCGTTTTGTCGGTCAGGCCGTCTGGTATTTTCAGCGACAGGATTACCCTCATAAAGAATTGATCGTCCTCGATGACGGCGAGGATAGCGTTGCCGACCTGATTCCGGCTGACGAGCGCATCCGTTACGTACGTCTTGACCGGCCTCTCGCGCTCGGGGCGAAGCGCAATCTTGGCTGCGAGCTGAGTCGCGGCGAGCTGATCGCTCACTGGGACGACGACGACTGGATGGCCCCGCACCGGCTCAGCTTCCAAGTCGAACAGCTATTGATGAGCGGCGCTGATGTCTGTGGCGCGCGCCAACTGCTTTTCTACAGGCCCTCGGCTGGCGAGGCGTGGCTCTACTGTTATCCGCACGAGGCGCGTCCCTGGCTCGCGGGCGGAACCCTGCTTTACCGCCGCGCCACATGGGAGACGCATCGCTTTCCGGAAATCAATATCGGTGAAGATAACGCCTTTATCTGGCGACTGCCTCCCGAAAGCCTTCACGCTGTTGCGGACTCCTCTTTCTACGTGGCCCTCATACATTCCGGCAATACGAGCGCCAAAAACCTTGCAGACCCACGCTGGCACAAACGCCTGCTGAACGAGATCAGCGGTCTGTTTGCCCTCGACTCGGACTTTTACGCTGCCCTGCGCAACGGTCACGCCGTGGTGCCCCGCAAGAGCAATCCGCCCTTCTACGCGGCGTCTGCGCAGGCGAACGAGAACGGCTCACACAAGCGATGCGACAGTTTGGCGATCTGCGCCAGCGAGGCCGAGGAATTGCCGCTGGTCTCCTGCATCATGCCTACCTATAATCGCCGACCGTTTTTGTCGCAGGCCATCGAATATTTCAAGCGACAGGACTACCCGCGGCGCGAGCTAATCATCGTTGACGATGGCACAGATGCCATTGGCAAGCTGATTCCGCGAGACCCGTCCATCCGTTACATACACCTGCCCGACAAGCGTAGCATTGGCGCAAAACGCAATCGCGCCTGCGAGGCTGCGCGGGGACAGCTCATTATCCTTTGGGACGATGATGACTGGTACGCTGACGACCGCATCTCCTATCAGGTAGCGCCGCTCGTCGCAGGCTCGGCCGACGTTACAGCCCTGGGTAACGGCCTCTTCTACTATCTACCGACGCGTCAGTTCTGGGCATGTACCTCGCAACTACACGCGCGCATGTTTTATCAGGGAATCGTCGGCGGCACGCTCGCCTTCCGGAAAAGCCTGTGGGGCGAGAAGGTGCGCTTTCCGAATATTTCAGAGCGCGAGGATGCTGTATTTCTGGAAATGATGTTGAAGCGCGGCGCGCGACTTGAAAAGCTGAGCAACGACGGAGTGTTCGTCTATATTCGACACGAGGCCAACACGTGGCGCTTTACGCTCGGCACTTTTCTGGACAACGGGTGGCGACAGGTCTCGCCGCCGCAGTTTTTATCCGAGCAGGACTGCAAATTCTACGGCATCGCACGCCCGAAAGCGCCGGACGCTCAAGGTCGCACGGCGGCCCGGAATCAACCGGCCCGAGCGGCCGCGCCTGAGCCGCCACTGGTCTCCTGCATTCTCACCACCGGGAACAGAATGCCCTTCCTGAAGCAGGCGATCAAGTACTTTCAGAATCAGACCTATGCGAACAAGGAACTCATCGTCGTCGATGACGGATTGGAACCGGCCGAGGCTTTGATCCCGGAGGACGAGAGGATCAAGTATTTGAGACTCGACGGCCATGTCCCTCTGGGCACAAAACTGAACATCGGGATTGAAAACTCGCGCGGCGAGATCATTCAGAAACTGGATGATGACGACTACTATCATCCGAGGTTTTTGGAGGCCACGGTCGGCGCGCTCTCCGGTCACGACCCGCTCGATTTCATCGTCGGGTTCGGCTGTTTTCTGGTCTTTATAGTGAGCACGGGCGAGCTGAAGTTCTCCGGTCAGGGTTGGTGCGCGGGCCAAACGCTCTGCTTTTACAGACAACTCTGGGAGAAGAAGCCTTTCCGAGACGTGCCCATGGCAGTAGATGCCTTGTTCCTGGAGGATCACCCCGTACAGCAAATCAGGATCGAAGAACCCGAGTTGTTCATTACCGTTCGACACGAGGCGGGCCACCTCTGGACTACTATGGGCCAACTCGACGTGACCGAATACTTCAAACGACAACCGAATTACTCCAAGTCTCTGGCCGAATGCGTGTCGGCTGAGAATCTGGCCTTCTATGAAAGGCTGCGGGATGATTTTTCACAATCCGAGACGGAGAGCGTAGGTCAGACGACTGACGCTCATTTGACGGCGCTCAACCTTGCCACCTAGACAAAGCGAGCTGAATGCAAGACCCGCAATCGCTTTCAGGTCGGCAGTTCGTCCGGCAATCGCCCCGGAGTGTCAGCGAACGCTCCCCGTGCGGCTCTGAAACAGTTAAGAAAGAAGGAGGAATCCATGCCAGGCACATACACTTATCCGGGTGTGTATCTTGAAGAAGTCCCGAGCGGCGTACACACCATCGCCGGAGTGAGCACTTCCGACACGGCCTTTATAGACTTCTTCAGGAAAGGGCCGGTCAACAAGGCCGTGCGCATTACGGGCTTCGCCGATTTCGAGCGCGTGTTCGGCGGCCTGGACGTGCGCAGCGAAGCCAGTTACGCCATCCAGCAGTATTACCTCAACGGTGGCAGCGTCGCATGGGTGGTGCGCGTGATCGGCAACAACGCGGTCGCCGCGTCGCTCACACTTGAGGGCAGTTCCCCGCCGGACCCGACCCTGATCGTAGCGGCGTACAGCGAAGGGCTCTGGGGCAACAGCGTGCAGGTGGCCGTCGATTACAACACCTCGGACAAAACCAGGACGATGTTGTTCAATCTGGTGGTGCGCGAGGTGAATGGCAATCAGCAGGTCGTCGGCTCCGAGGTCTATCGCAACCTGAGCATGGATAAGAACAGTTCCAGCTATGCCGTCAACGTCGTCAACAACAAATCGACGCTGGTGAAGCTGACGGACGTGGGCATAGGCTTAATGCCTGCTCCCTCTGCGCGAGTCAATGCAGACGTTATCAACGATCCGCAAAACGCTGATTTCCAATCGCTCGGAACCTCCACCACTTTGAGCGCCGTCAGTGGAAATGATGGTGACGAGCCGGGAACGCCCGAATGGGCTAGCTCCGGGCCAAACGCGATTGTCGGCAGCCCCTCTGCCAAGACGGGCATGTACGCGCTCGACAGAATCGCTCCCTACATCTTCAACATCCTGTGCATACCGGCGGCGGCCAGTCTGGATGATCCGTCGACGACGACCAACGGCATGACGACGGTGATTTCCAACGCGGAAACCTATTGCGAAAATAAGCGGGCCTTCCTGATCGTAGACGTTCCGAGCGCCGTCGACACGCAGGCGGCGATGAGCGACTGGATGACCAGGTACGACGGGCTGCGTCATCGCAATGCCGCCGTCTATTTCCCACGCCTTGAGATTCCGGACGCGCTTAACGACAACCGCCCGCGTAATGTCGGCGCGAGCGGAACGCTGGCCGGAGTCTATGCACGCACGGACGCCAACCGAGGCGTTTGGAAAGCTCCCGCCGGGACGGACGCAGACCTGCGCGGCGCGAGCCTCGCCCTCAGGATTGACGACGGCGAAAACGGTGCGCTCAACCCATTGGGCATCAACGCGCTGCGCAATTTCCCGGTCTTCGGCAACGTCAGTTGGGGCGCGCGCACTCTCGACGGCGCGGATTTACAGGCCAGCGAGTGGAAGTACATACCTGTTCGTCGCACCGCCCTCTACATCGAAGAGAGCCTTTTCGAGGGCTCGAAATGGATCGTCTTCGAGCCGAACGACGAGCCGCTGTGGGCGCAGATTCGTTTGAACTTCGGCGCGTTCATGCACGGTCTCTTTCGCCAGGGAGCGTTTCAGGGCACGACCCCGAAGGACGCCTACTTCGTCAAATGCGACAAAGAGACTACGACGCAGGACGACATCAATCGCGGCATCGTCAATATCTTAGTCGGTTTCGCGCCGCTCAAGCCCGCCGAGTTTGTCGTCATCAAGATTCAGCAGATGGCCGGACAGATTGAAGTGTAAAGGAGAATACGATGGCCCAGTTCAGCGTCAACACACAACGATTCGACCCCTACAAGAATTTCAAATTCCGCGTCAAGTGGGATGGCCGCTACGTCGCGGGCATCAGCAAAGTGGGCGGCCTGAAGCGGACGACCGACGTGGTCAAGCATCGCGAGGGCGGCGACCCGAGCAGCAGTCGCAAATCGCCGGGCCGCACCGAATACGACCCCATCTCGCTTGATCGCGGCGTGACCCACGATACGGAGTTCGAGAAGTGGGCCAACAAGGTTTGGAACTTCGGCTCCGGCCTCGGCAGTGAAGTCTCGCTCAAAGATTTTCGCAAAGACATGATTATCGAAGTCTATAACGAGGCCGGGCAGTTGGCCCTTGCTTACAAGGTCTATCGCTGCTGGGTCTCGGAATACCAGGCGATGCCCGATCTGGACGCCAACGCCAATGCCGTCGCCATCCAGCATATAAAGCTGGAGAACGAGGGCTGGGAGCGCGATTACGAGGTGACGGAGCCGAGCGAGCCGACTTTCACAGAGCCCGCGACCTGAAGCCATGCGCCCTTTAACTGCGGATGACATCATCCGTATCTGGGAGCGGGGCCACGGGCAGGACTCTGCCGGGCGGGCCGTGACGGTGCTGGCCGCAGCCTTTCCCGAAAAGCGGGGCGAAGAGTTGTGGCAGCTCAGCCTGGGCCAACGCAACGCCGACCTGTTCGGCGTGCGCGAACAGCTCTTCGGCCCTGAGCTACAGGCTTTCTCGGAATGCCCCGGCTGCGGCGAGCACCTGGAGTTTGCTTTGAGCGCCCGCGCGTTTCGCAGCATTGCTTCGGCCAAACCACCGGACACGGAACTTTATCTTGAGGCGGAAGGCTACGCTCTGCGTTTCCGGCTGCTCGACAGTCTCGATCTGAGGGCCGCAGCCGCAGCCCCGGATGTCGGCGCGGCGCGCAAGCGGCTGGTCGAGCGTTGCGTGCTTGAGGCGCATCGCCATGAAAAGCCCGTGGCCGTCGAGGAGTTGCCGGAAGCGGTTATCGAGCGGCTGTCAACACGCCTCGCGCAGTCTGACCCGCAAGCCGAAGTGCTCGTCGATCTGACGTGCCCTGCTTGTGAGTTCAAATGGCAGATTCCCTTCGACATCGCCTCGTTCTTCTACATGGAGATCAGCGCGCAGGCGCGCCGTCTGCTTCGTGAAGTTCACATCCTGGCGCACGCCTATGCGTGGCGCGAGGCCGATATTCTAGCGATGAGCGCGCGCCGCCGACAGTATTATCTGGAGATGTTGGGCCAATGACCGATTTTCTGAAAAGAGTTTCGCAAATGGCGCTCGGCCAGCCGCCCGTGGTCGAGCCGCTCCTCGTCTCGCGCTACGCGCCCGCGACGCCTGCGGCGGACGCGAGTTTGTTTGATAGTTCTTACAGCCCCCTTGAAGAGCGCCGGTTTGAGAGCGGGCTCTCGCACGCGCCCGGGATGTTTTCGACCGAAGCGCCCCTGACGGAGTACCCCTCGGAGCAGGCGCAGAGGTCTCATAGCGAAGCACCCTCGCCCGCGCCGCCGACAACGGTCGCGGGCCCAACAGGCGGCCTCTATCAGGAGCAGGCTGCCGCTAACGATAGGCGACCCGAAGGCTCCGCCCCGCTTTTGCAAGAGCCCGGCACCACGAAGGCTGCAAGCTCACTTTTGCCTCCATCAGGGGGCGCGAGTGAGCGCGCGGCGCTCATGAGAGAGCCTTTCCGTTCATCGACTTCACAAACCCTTGCTCCACTTAACGCGCAAGGGCCCAATGGGCCTGTGAGAGATGATGATAAGGCCGGGCCGATGGAGCTATCGCGGGCTCGCATGACGCCACCAGACGCGGAGCGAGAGCAATGGCGGACGAGCATGTTTGATGGCGTAGACCATGCCACGCCCGGCGTTGAAATGCTCGCCGCCAGAGTAATGGATGCGAGGAATGTGAGGAACGCAAGTGAGGCGAGCGATGATCCGCATACAGCGCCGGACGCCGCCGACTCCCGGTCAAACCCGCGCCAGGGGGGAGCTGCTTTTAAGGACACGTATGAGAGCATACAGCGCGCCAATGAAAACGAGCGAAGCTCGCGGTTGATGCCGTTCCTGGCAATGGCTCCGATTGATCGTAGAGGTTCCGTGCAAGACGGCTTCACGCCAGGCGCGCGCACGGAGCATGACACGGAAGCTCTTCGGACGGGCCGGAGAGGCGAATCCTCCATGCCCCTTAGAAGCGACTCGAACTCGTTTGCACAACCCGCACCGGGACGCGCCGATTCACATTTGCTCTCGTCGCCGGACGACGGCGCTTCAAACGGCTCGCACGAGCGCGTCATTCACATCACAATCGGGCGCGTGGAAGTGCGCGCCGTAATGCCCTCGACGCCGCCAAAGCCCGTCGTATCGCCTGCGCCGCCTGCGCCGAAGCTGTCGCTCGACGAATATTTGCGGCAGCACAACGGGAGGCCGCGATGAGCAATTTTCTGGCAATCGCGACCGTGACGGCAGCGCTGGGCCAGTTCTTGCAGGCGGCTGTCGGCCCGGACGTGCCCGGCGCGACCGTCACCACGCTTCGCCCTGACGGCAACGGCGGCGGCATGCCTCCGACCGGCGTCAACATCTTTCTCTATCAGGTGACCTCGAACGCGGCATGGCAAGGCATGGACTTGCCGACCCGCCGCTCGAACGGGGATTTGATTCAGCGCCCGCAGGCCGCGCTCGACCTTCACTATCTGTTGACCTTCTACGGAGCCGAAGCCCAGCTTGAGCCGCAACGAGTGCTCGGCAGCGTCGTGCGCGCTCTGCATTCGCGCCCCGTTCTGACGCGCGACCTCATTCGAGAAACCGTCGCCAAGCCAGCCTTTCTTTTCCTCGCCAACTCGAATCTCGCGGATTCGGTCGAGCTGGTTAAGTTCACGCCGCTTCCCTTATCGCTCGAAGAATTATCAAAACTCTGGTCTGTCTATTTTCAAACGCAGTACAGCCTGTCGATCGCTTACCAGGGCACCGTGGTTTTGATTGAGAGCGAAGAGTCGACGCGTTCGGCGCTGCCCGTGCGCGCGCGCAATATCTACGTCAGCACGTTTCGCCAACCCCTCATCGAAGCGGTCAACTCCACGGATGGAACGGACGCGCTTATCATTTCAACTTCCAGAGTAATCATCACAGGCAAGCGGCTGCGCGGCGAGGTGACGCGGGTCAGAGTCGGCGGCGTCGATGTGACGCCAGCAATCGAGGACGTGAGTGATACTGAGATCAGTTTGCCGCTGCCTGCGGGTTTGCGCGCGGGCGTGCAGGGCTTGCAGGTGGTTCAACCCGTGATGATCGGCACGCCGCCCACAGAGCATCGCGGCGTCGAATCCAATCTCGCGCCCTTTGTACTTCATCCGACGATCAACAGGAAGCTTGACGCGAGCCCCGACATCACTGTAGCGACGCTGCCCACTACGGGCGACGACCCGCGCTCCGGAGATGTGACCATCAAGGTTAGCCCGATGGTCTCCGGGACGCAGCGCGCCGGTTTATTGATGAACGAGCTTAACCCACCCGTCAATCGTGCGGCGCTCGCCTACAGCTTTGATTCTTCGCCGCACAATAGACCGACCGACCCGGAAGAGACAGACACGCTCCGTTTCCCCGTCAGCGGAGTGTTGAAGGGCGATTATCTTGTGCGCGTACAGGTGGACGGCGCACCCAGCCCGCTTGAGCAGGACACGGACGAGACTAATCCTTTATACATTGGCCCGAAGGTGACGATCCCTTGAGCGAACATGCGCCGAACAATTGGAACGAAGCCAACCAACGCTATCTGATGGCGGCGCTCTCAGTGGTGCGCGAAGCGCTCGAACGTCACATCGCGCGTTCAAAAAACGGGCGCGAGCTGGAACCGCGAACTGCACCTACTCAGGTAGAGAGCGCAGCGCAGCGTGCATTGAAGGAGGCTGCCGCTGCGATGCCCGCGCCCGCCGCGCTTGAGTTGATGAGCACTATGTTCGGCCTCTCCGGTTTTGAGCGCGATCTCTTATTGCTCTGCGCCGGGGTCGAGCTGGATTCGAGCTTCGCTACCGTCTGCGCCGAAGCACAGGGCGATCCGGCGCATCCCTTTCCCACTTTCAGTCTCGCCCTGGCCGCCCTGCCCGAAGCACATTGGAGCGCGCTCACACCGGCAGCGCCCCTGCGCCGCTGGCGCTTGATTGAGATCGGCAACGGCCCGGCGCTCACGCTCAGCCAGCTACGTATTGACGAGCGCATCCTGCATTACCTTGCCGGTGTGGAGCACACGGACGAGCGGCTCGCCGGTCTCATAGAGCACCTGGCCGAAGGGAGCGAGCTGGCCGCCTCTCATCATGCGCTGGCCGAACGCATCGCGCGCTTGTGGTCACAGCCGGACAATAGCGGCAGCAGCAGCGGAGGCGGCCCGCTTCCTCTCGTGCAGCTTTGTGGTGACGAGGTGGCGGACAAACGCGCCATATCGGTCGCGGCCTGCGCCGCGATGGGCCTGCGAGTGGCATCTATCTCGGCCCGGGCTATTCCGACGGGCCTGAGCGAGCTGGACGGATTCATACGGCTCTGGGGCCGCGAGGCCGTCCTGAGCAACTGCGCACTGCTCGTCGAATGTCACGAGCTGGAAGCGAGCGACGCGGCGCGCGCCGTCGCTCTTAACAGGTTGATCGAAAGCCTGAACAGCCCGCTCATAATCAGCGGCGTCGAACGGCGACGCGCCTGGCACAAATCTATTCTCACCTTCGACGTGGGCAAGCCCCCGGCCCGCGAGCAGAGTGAGATATGGCAGCATGCCTTGAGTGCGATTCCCGTCAATCTTAACGGTCAGGTGCAGGCGCTCGTCTCGCAATTCAATCTCAATCTTCAGAAGGTGCATGCGGCGCGCGCCGAGGCCATGGCCCGCCGGGCTTCGAGTGAGGACGCGGACGCAGGAAGTGCGGCGGCCGATTTAGGCGCGGCGCTGTGGGATGCCTGTCGGATGCAGGCGCGACCGCGTCTGGACGATCTGGCCCAGCGCATAGAGCCAGCCGCGACCTGGGCCGAGCTGGTTCTGCCCGAGGTGCAATATCAAACCTTGCGCGAAATCGCGGCGCATGTACGCAACCGCATGACCGTTTACGACACCTGGGGTTTCGCGGCAAAAGGCGCACGCGGGCTCGGCATCAGCGCGCTCTTTTCGGGCGTCAGCGGAACCGGCAAAACGATGGCGGCCGAGGTGCTGGCCAACGAACTGCGCCTCGACCTCTACCGGATAGATTTGAGCGCCGTCGTCAGCAAGTACATAGGCGAGACGGAGAAGAACCTGCGGCGTGTATTCGATGCGGCGGAAGAGGGCGGCGCGATTCTGCTTTTCGACGAGGCCGACGCTCTCTTCGGCAAGCGCAGCGAAGTCAGGGACAGCCACGACCGTTATGCGAATATCGAGGTCAGCTATCTCTTGCAGCGCATGGAAGCCTATCGCGGGCTGGCGATCCTGACGACCAACTTGAAGAGCGCGCTCGATACGGCATTCCTGCGCCGCATTCGCTTCATAGTGCATTTCCCTTTTCCGGACGCCGCGCAGCGAGCCGAAATCTGGCGTCGCATCTTTCCCCGCGAGACGCCGACCCGAAACCTGGACGCGGACAAGCTGGCCCAGCTCAACGTCGCGGGCGGCAATATCCGCAACGTCGCTTTGAACGCCGCCTTCCTTGCGGCCGACGCGGGCCAACCCGTGCGTATGTCGCACCTGCTGCGCGCCGCTCAATCCGAGTACGCAAAGCTGGAAAAGTCTTTGACCGAAGCTGAGATTAGAGGCTGGGTCTAACAGAGGTCTCTATGAAGAGAGATGAACGCACAAGCTCTACGACGCAGGGCGCGCAGCCCCAAGCGAAGCCCGCACGCGAGGAGCCGTCGCCGCCACCACCACCGCCCGATCAGCACAGACCGGCCTCCGCCTTTCCTGTTTCGAGCGGGGGCCGCTCCGTCGAGCTGCATATCGAAGAACTCGTTCTACGGGGCTTTCCGGCCGTCGATCGACACCTGATCGGCGAGGCTTTTGAGCGCGAGTTGACACGGCTCTTCACCGAGCGGGGTGCACCACACTCGCTGACACAGGGCGGCGACATCATCGCGCGTCTGAACGGGGGCGCATTCGAGCTAAGGCCGGGTTCTGATTCGGAAACTATCGGCGCTCAATTGGCGCGGGCCATATACGGAAGGTTGGGCCAATGAACACCGCCTCGAAAACCAGGGCGCAGGCTTCAACAAAGCCATCGGGCGAGCCCGCGCGTACCGGCCTCATACAACGCAAGTGCGCGTGCGGCGGCGCGCCCGGTTTGAGCGGAGAGTGCGCCGAGTGCAGCGGGAAGCGGCTAATCGCGCAACGCAGCCCGGAGGGTCAGCCCCCCGGTCACGCGATGCAGCCAGCAGCGCACGAGAGCATGCCGTGGCCGCCATCCAATGCTCGGACTTTGCTCGAACCCTCCGCCGGTCACGACTTCAGCCGCGTCGGTGTCCAGACCGCTTTGGAGCCCGCGACGCAGACAAGTCTGGTTGTCGGTGCGCCGGATGATGAATATGAAAGGGAGGCTGATCGGATTGCAGACCGGGTCGTCGCGGGCCTGACGGGCGCTGCTCTCATGGAGCCTGATCGCGGGCCTGTTGAGGGTGAAGACACGGTGCGAAGGAAGCGACTTTCGCAACTCCTTCCCGAAGCCGATTCCGGCCTACAGACCGGCGTCCGGGAATTGAAGAGCGACGGCGGCCAGCCCTTACCGGCCTCGGCACGCTCGTTTTTTGAGCCCCGCTTCGGCCACGATTTCAGCCAGGTGCGTCTGCATACGGGCGAGCGTGCCGAGGAGACGGCGCGAAGCCTGGGCGCGCGGGCCTACACCATCGGGACGGACATAGCCTTCGGGGCCGGTCAGTATGCCCCTGAGACACTGACCGGACGCCGCCTGCTGGCGCACGAATTGACGCATGTGATGCAGCAGCGAAAGGGCGCGAGCCTCAAGATTCGCTTATCGCATCTGAAGGATTTCAGCGATAAGGACGAAAAGCACGACCCCTCGAAGCTGACCGATGCCGAGGTCGAAGCCACCGAAGAATATAAGTCATACATGAACGCGGCATTGATCTGGCAAACGAAAGAGAAGGTCACACGCGAGGAAGCGCTGCTGGCATGCCGCCTCATGCTAAGACACCTGCGCGAGGGCAACCCTATCGTTTGGAGTTCGGATGCGCGCGTCTTTATGAATGTGGCGCGCAAGCAGTTGGGCACTCTGAAAGCGACGGAAGGTGAAGTGGGCAAACTGGAATGGGTGCCTTTCAGCAGCCAGACGGCGGCAAGCGACCCGTCCATGCTCGATTCCGATTTCGGGAAGTGGCTACTGGCGGGCGGCCCTGAGCCGGACAAGGGCACTGGAAAAGTCAATTGCTGGGAGATGATTCTTTTCTCGGCGTACAAGGGCGGATTAACGTCCAAGTCGAGAATCGATGCCATCTACAAAGAGGGAGTCAAACAGGTTAAGGCGGGCACACGCCGCTCCGTAGGCGACACGGTCGAGGCGGAGCTTAGACGGGGAAAGGAATATATTCTAGACCCCGTCGATCCGAAATCTCCGGAACCCTTGCCCGGCGACATCATCATCTTCACGACGGCGGCCAACCACGCCGCCATCTCGCTTGGAACAAAGGACGCCCTCGGCCGACACAAGATCATCAGCCATTGGCCCCCGCCCGACGGCAGCTACAAGACCAAGGAAACTACTATCGAGGAACTTCTGGCGGCGATGCCTCCCGGTAATACCGTGAAATTCTGGAGCCCCAAGTGGTGATTAAATGAGTATGGATTCGACCTTCGCACTTGAAATTTTCGCCGCCGCTCCGTGGGGCGATGAGCCCGATGCGATCCCGCTCGTGTTGGAGGATTATCCCCTGTTCGGAGATGTGTCTCCGGAACAGATGCGTAAGGTACTGGCGCCGGTGCGGCTAAGGCTGGACGCACAGGGCGGACTGCACGCGCTGGCCGACGCGCCGCTCAGAAATGAGGATGCCGCGCCCGTCTTTATTCACCATTTCGACTCTGAAGGTAAGCTCCTGGGGAAGACGCCGCTTCATTCCGCAGGCCGTGGCCCGAAGGACGAGTCGTTCATCATGGACTATGCGGTGGACGCGGACGGTAGCTGTTATCTGCTTGAGCGTACGGAATCGCAGGGGACGGGCGGGGCCAACAACAGGCTGCAAAAAATAGGCTTCGATGGAGGGGTCAGGTGGTCTCGCACCGGCCCGGTCTCGAAAGACGAGTTCGATCTGCGCGAGCTTAAGGGCACATTCAAGCGGCTATTGATGGATGGCCGCTCGCGGCTCTACCTTCCGGCGACCGAGCACGCGGGCGCAATCGCCGAGATCGACCGTGATACGGGCGACGTGGCCCACGTTTACATATCCGACAAGTTCAGCAGCTCTGTTTTCATGGATGCGCGTGGAGTCGTGGTCTACGTGCTCTATTTTCAGGATTTGAACCGGCGCGGACTCGGCTTCTTCGATCCGGGCCAGCAAAGGGTCGCGTCGGTCGTCGGAGGCGACGAATTGTATGGCTGGCTGCTTTACCCCGTCGGGGTGGATTCCTCTTCAAATGTTTACGCCTGTAAGGATGCGGCCGTGGCACGCATCGCCGCTGATGGAAGCATCAATGTCATCGCCGAGCTTGACAACGTCGTAGTCCGATCAAGGGATAGAGCCATCTTCGCGAGCTGGCTGCATTCAAGCGGCGAGCAGACCCTTGCCGTGCGCGTCACACGTTTTTCGCGCGGCGAGGAATCGAGCCGGAGAGAGTTGCCCCTGCCCGAAGAGTTGGATGCGTTGAAGGGCACCGGATGGAAGCTCATCCACGTTGACGAGCAGGAAAGATACTACGTGTTCGGAGGGGAAGCGCCGGGGCAGGCCGGGACGCTCCTCGTCTATTCAAAGGACGGCGAGCTGGAAAAGACCACTTCGCCACCGCCGGATTTGCTACCGGTGGAATCTAGGCTGGAAAGCCATTCGTTCTGGGATGTCGATACGCGCGGGCGCGTATACCTGCCCGTCACCGACTCGCAGGGATTCAAAGTCCTGCGTTTGCGCGCGGGGTCGGGCTCATGAAGGTAATGGCCGAAGGCGGGCGACACCCGGTTATCACTCCTCTACGGAAAGGTAATAGACCATGAGCACATTTCCCGGCTCTCCGACGGTGCAGAAAGGCGCTATCGTCGGGCTCGATCCGTTCAATCCGCTGGCGAGCGTGATCGTGTTTCAATACAACCCGGAAAAACTGACGCGCGAGTTGACGGCTCAAACCTCAAGCGGCACGCAAAATTCCGGTGAAGCCATGCGCCTGAAAGGCCCGCCGCTGGAAACGATCACTCTGGAAGTCGATATAGACGCCTCGGATCAGCTTGAGAAGGCCGATCCGCTGGCGACCGGGATGGGCGTTCATCCGACGCTGGCTTCTCTGGAGATGCTGCTCTATCCGAAGTCCGCGCTGGTAATCGCCAACGAAGTCTTGGCGAAGGCGGGCGTCATCGAGGTGCTGGCTCCCGAAGCGCCGCTGACGCTTTTCATCTGGGGCGTCAAGCGCATCGTTCCCGTCCGCGTGACCACGTTCTCCGTCACCGAAGAAGCCTTTGACACGCGACTCAACCCGATTCGCGCCAAAGTGAATCTGGGCCTGAGCGTGCTCAACTATCAGGACTTGGGATTGCTCAGCGTCGGCGGCGCGCTCTTCATGGCCCATCAGATTATCAAAGAAGTGATGGCGACCATCGGCGGCGTCGGCAACATAGCGGCGGCGGCCTCCGGCGCGTTCAGCCCCAGCGCCAACGTCGGGTAAAGGAGAATTTATGTTCGATACGACGAGCAGATATTTCAATCTTGAGACCGCGACCATCGACGTGCCCGACCAGGAGGACGGCACGCGCGAAATACGCTACGTGCGGCGGCGCATCATTGCGTCCACCGAGAGCCAGACCACTCTGGTCGAGCACACCGTTTCGCAGGGCGAGCGCCTTGACCAGATCACGGCGCGATACCTCGGCGACCCCACGCAGTTCTGGCGCGTCTGCGACGCCAACAATGTCCTCGAACCCGAAGAGTTGGAAGAGACGGGACGCGTCGTGGAGATCGCGCTGCCCGGAATCTAGAAAAACCACTTTTATGCTCACAAGCCCGCTTGGCATTCAACTGATCCTGCTGCTCGGCCAGACCGTCCCGCTGCCCGCGCCGCCCGAAGCCCTGAGCGCGCTGACGCGCGTCGAAGTGACCAATGACGCCGAGAGCGGCGACGGTTTTCAGATCACCTTCACGCTCAGCAAAGACCAGCCCCTCGACTACAGCCTGCTGCAAAGCGGTGCGCTCAACCCTTCGACGCGCGTCATCATCGGCGTCCTCCTCGGCGCTCTGCCCGAAGTCCTGATCGACGGCATCATCACGCATCATCAACACGCGCCGAGCGACAACCCCGGCCAGAGCACTTTGACCGTCACCGGCAAGGACGTGAGCCTCATGCTCGACCTCGAAGAGAAGAATGAGAAGTATGAGAACCAGCCCGATTTCCTGATCGTGACGCGCCTTATCGCGAGCTACGCGCAATACGGCCTTATCCCGCAGGTCACGCCGACAACGGACGTACCCATCATGCTCGAACGCATTCCGCGCCAGCACGAGACCGACCTCAAATTCATTCAACGCATGGCCGAGCGCAACGGCTTTATCTTCTACGTCGAGCCGCTCACCTTCGGCGTCAATACCGCTTACTGGGGAGCGGAGAATCGTCTGAGCGTGCCGCAGTCGGCTTTGACTTTGGGGCCGGGCCCGTCGGCCAATCTCAAGTCGCTGCACTTTACGCAGGACGCGCTCGCGCCCGTCAATACGAGCGGCACTTTCGTCGAACCCATCACGAAGACCGCGATCCCGATTCCGCAGTTGCCGTCGCTGCGTATCCCGCCGCTGGCCCTACGGCCGACAGCGGCCCTGCGTACAGTCCTGATGCGCGACACTTCAAACCAGAATCCGGCCAGGGCCGCCACGTCCGCGCTGGCGAGGTCAACGAACGCTCCTGACGCGGTCACAGGCGAGGGCGAGATCGACACCGTTCGTTACGGCCATGTGCTGCGTGCGCGCAAGCTTGTCGGCGTGCGCGGCGCGGGCTTCTCTTACGACGGTAACTACTACGTGCGTCGTGTGACGCACACGATCACTCGCGGCGATTACCAGCAGAGTTTCGCCGTCAGCAGAGAAGGGACGGGCGCAACGCTGCCCGTGGTCATACCATGAGCAACCAGTTTTACGGCAAATATCGCGGCACGGTGACCGACATTCAAGACCCTTTGATGACGGGCCGCGTGCGGGCCAAAGTGCCGGACGTGCTGGGCGATCTTGAGAGCGGTTGGGCCACGGCTTGTGTGCCTTTCGGCGGCAGCGGCATGGGCTTCTTCGCCCTGCCGAAAGTCGGCGCGGGCGTCTGGATAGAGTTCGAGCACGGCGACCCGGACTATCCCGTCTGGACGGGCTGCTGGTTCGGCTCCGCGGCCGAGATGCCGACCGAGCTGCTCGCGCCGCCCTACAAAAAAGTGCTGCTCAAGACCGAAGGCGGTCACAGTATTGTGCTCGACGATACGCCGGGGGTGGGCGGCATTACGCTCGAAACCTCGGGCGGGCAGAAGATCGTGATGAACGCGATGGGCATAGAGATTACGAGCGGCCAGGGCGGGACGATCAAGATTACGGGCCCACAGGTTTCTGTCAACGACGGCGCATTGGAGGTGATCTGACGATGCCGGGCTTTCTTCTTCACATGGGCGCGACAGTGCTCTGCGCTCACGGCGGTCAGGCGCAGCCCGCTGCTCCCAATCCGCGCGTCAAAGTCGGCGGCCAGCCCATCGTCACGCTGCCGACCCTTTACACCATCGCGGGCTGCACGATGCCCCCGCCCACGGCCGGGAATGGGCCATGCGTGACGGCCCAGTTCACGACGAGCGCGACGCGCGTCATGGCCGGAGGCCAGCCCGTGCTCTTGCAGGACAGCCAGGCCATCTGCACGCCGACGGGCACGCCGCTCAACATCGTCGTCACACAGGTGCGCGTCAAGGGAACCTGACCGAAAAACCAGTTTTCGAGAGGGACGTGATGCAGATTGATTATCCATACGATTTTGACAGCCGTGGCCGCACCGCCGAGACGAGCGAGGACGAACATATACGCGACCTCATAGAAGAGGTCTTGTTCACCACGCCGGGCGAGCGCGTCAATCGTCCGACCTTCGGCAGCGGCGTGCTGCAACTGATCTTTGCGCCGAACAGCCAGGCGCTCGCCGCCGCGACACAAATGACCGTGCAGGGCGCGCTGCAACAATGGCTCGGCGAGTTGATACAGGTCGAAGCGGTCGAGGTGCAAAGCGAAGACTCCAGGCTTCAAGTGATGGTGCAGTACACGGTCAGGCGCAATCAGAAGCGACAGGTGGCCCAGTTCGTGCGGGAAGGATTAACGGGATGATCTACTTTTGCTGTGACGAGCGCCGCCGTCACGAGGTTCGCGATCCGTCGAGCGGCCTGAACGGAATAGATTTTCTTGAAGTGCTCGACACGGACGCTCCCCTTGAGAGCGAGCGCCAGCGCAAGCTCTTAGTCCATTTCCTCAAACCGCTCGCGGCTAATTCCCTGACGCCGGACAACGTGCTCATAGAGGGAGGCGAGCGCATACGCGATGTGAAGGTCATCGCCGCCAGTGAGGGGACGGGCGATCAGGCAGGCGTTCTCACGGTCGAAGTCGATCAGGCCGGAGACTTTTCCATCTACACGCTGCGACTGGTTCGGAACGCTCAGCACGCGCAGGAGGGCACGGGCGGCGCAGAAGGAGGAGGAGGCGGCGGCGAGCCGCCAGCGGGTTTCGATCCGGTGCTCTCGGCGATTCCCTTCTCCTTCAAGGTCGAGTGCCCGAGCGATTTCGATTGCCGCCCGCAACGCACCTGCCCGCCAGAAGCCCGCGCCGAGCCCGAGATCGATTACTTAGCCAGGGATTACAACAGCTTTCGCCAGTTGATGCTCAGCCGTATGTCCGTGCTGATGCCGCAATGGCAGGAGCGCAACGCGGCGGATGTCGGCATCGCGCTGGTCGAGTTGCTGGCCTACGTCGGCGACCATCTGAGCTATCGGCAGGACGTGATCGCCACCGAAGCCTATCTGCACACGGCGCGACGGCGCGTCTCCGTGCGCCGCCACGCCCTGCTGGTAGACTACTTCATGCATGACGGCTGCAACGCGCGCACCTGGGTGCAGGCGCAGGTCGATTCCGACAACGTCGTGCTCAAGCGAGGCACGCCGCTGCTTACGCGCGTCCGATCTTTAAAGCAGAGCGTCATCAATCCTAAAGCGGACGCGGAGGCATTGAGGCAGCTCGCCGCCGCGCAGCCGGAAACCTTTGAAACGATGGAGGACGTGACTCTCTACGAAGCGCACAACGAGATAGAGTTTTATACCTGGGGAGAAGAGCGTTGCTGTCTTCCGGCGGGCGCGACCCGCGCGACCCTGAAGGGCAGCCTCTATTTGCAAGTGGGCGAGGTGCTCGTCTTTGAAGAGCTGGCTGGCCCGTTGACGGGCCAGGAAGCCGACGCCGATCCCTCGCATCGTCATGCCGTTCGCCTGACGCGCGTTGAAGCTTCGCACGACCCGCTTTTTCAAGTCCCGCCAGGCAGCTCCACCGCGCAGCCTGTGACCGAGATCGAGTGGCATACGGACGACGCGCTGCCGTTTGCGCTCTGCATCTCAGCTCGGACTGAGACTTCCGCATACAACGCGAAGGTCAGCGTCGCGCGTGGCAACATAGTGCTCGCGGATCACGGTCGCACCATCACGGAATCACTGGGCATCGCGCCGACCGCAGACGATGCGCTCTCGGTCGTCGCGCCGCCTGCCGCCGAGCGTTGCGAGGAACATGGGCCCACGCCTGTATTCCCGCGCTTTCGCCCGCGCCTTAGCGAGCAGCCCCTGACGCACGCTGCGCCCCTTAGATCGAGCGCCGGAAATAAATCTCAATCTGCTTCCGCTCGTAATCCGGATGCGTCCGCCTCGGCCGTGTTTCGCTGGGAAATGAGGGATGTCCTGCCCGCCATGCATCTTTCGGACACGGGCGGCGGGCTCTGGCTGCCGCAGTGCGACCTGCTGTCGAGCGACGCATTCGCCGAAGAGTTCGTCGCCGAGGTTGACGAGGACGGGCGCGCGACTTTGCGTTTCGGCGACGATCAATACGGCCTGCGCCCCACGCCCGGCCTTGAGTTCACGGCCGTCTATCGTGTCGGCAACGGGGCGCGCGGCAACATCGGCGCAGATTCCCTGTCGCACATCCTGACGGAGGATAACGGAATTACGAGCGTGCGTAATCCCATGCAAGCGCGCGGCGGCACTGACCCCGAAAGCCTTGAGCATGTGCGCCGCGTCGCGCCGAGCGCGTTTCGCATTCAGGAGCGCGCCGTGACGCCCGAAGACTACGCAGAGGTCGCCGAGCGTCATCGCGAAGTGCAGCGCGCGGCGGCGACCGTTCGCTGGACGGGTAGCTGGCGCACGATCTTTTTGACGGTCGATAGGTTCGGAGGCCGCGCGGTCGATGCGGAGTTCGAGCAGGACATGCGGCTTCATCTTGAGCGTTATCGCATGGCGGGCCACGACATAGAGATTGAAGGGCCGCAATACGTGCCGCTCGAAATCGAGCTGACCGTCTGCGTCGAGGCGGGCTACTTCCGCAGCGATGTCAAGAGCGCTCTCTTGCAAGTCTTCAGCAACGGGACGCGGCCGGACGGCCAGCGCGGCCTCTTTCATCCAGACAACTTCACCTTCGGCCAGCCCGTTTACTTGAGCGCACTCTACGCGGGCGCGCAGCAGGTCGAAGGCGTTCGCTTCGTCGAGGTTAAAAAGTTTCAGCGGCTCGGGCTCGAAAGCCGCCAGGCGCTCGACGTGGGGATGCTGGAGATTGGAAGGCTGGAGATTGCGCGTCTCGACAATGACCCGAACTTTGCCGAGCGCGGCGTCTTTCGTCTCACAATGGAGGGCGGCAAATGACTCTGGCTTCGGATCAATCTAATCTGAACGACTGCGGCTGCTGCGAAGGTCTGGCCGTGGAAACCCCGGTCGAGGTCAGCAATCGTCCGGAACTCTCTGCAATCGCGTACCGCGTCGGCACTCAATCGCAGTTCAAAGCCAGTATGCTCGCAAGGCTGTCGGAATCCACCCTGCCCGAGCTGCGTAATTTGAAGACGCGCGACGACGATGATTTCACGATTGCGCTCCTGGACGCGTGGGCGATGGTGGCGGACGTGCTCACGTTTTACCAGGAGCGCATCGCCAACGAATCCTACCTGCGGACGGCCACCGAGCGCGGCTCCGTCATCAATCTGGCCCGACTGATCGGCTACGAGTTGCGCCTGGGCGTTGCCGCCAGCACTTATCTTGCCTTCACCATCGAAAGCGCCCCGGGCTCGCCGGGCGCAGTGACGATCAGCACCGGCCTGAAGGTGCAGAGCATTCCAGGCCCGGGCGATGTGCCGCAGACGTTCGAGACCGTCGAGGAGGTCACGGCGCGCGGCGAATGGAACGAGATGCGGCCGCGACTGACGGAGCTGCGCCTGCCCGTCTTCGGCTCGACCCGCGTCTATCTGGAAGGAGTGACGACCGCCCTCAGGAAGGGTGACATGCTGCTCTTCGTGGGCCGGGAGCGCACCGAAGAGGTCGGGAGCGAGCGCTGGGACATACGGCGCGTCTCTGCCATCGAGGTGGATGCCGACAACGGGCGGACACTGGTGCGCTGGGCCGAGCCGCTCGGCAGCATCGTTCCACCCGTCGCTCCCGGCCACAAGGAGTTGAAAGTTTACGCGATGCGATTGCGCGCCTCTCTCTTCGGTTATAACGCGCCGACGTGGGGTGCATTGCCCGTCGCGCTGCGCGTCGGCGAGGCCAATCCGAAACCGGACACAGACCCGCACGATCCGAATTACAAGCCTTTCCTTGAAGGGGCCTTTGCGGGCCGCGAGGATTCGTGGGCCGAGAAGAAATTCGAGGCGATGCCGACCGGCACGCACACGACGAGCATCAACCTGGATTCCGTTTACAATCAGGTAGTCCTCAACAGTTGGATCGTATTGACGCGGCCCAAAACCGAGTCGGAGTCGGCCTACGCAGAGCTTTATAGCGTCCGCTTTGTCGGCGAAGAGAGCAAAGCAGATTACAACATCGCGGCCAAGACGACGCGCCTCGAAATCTCCGGCGAGAATATAGAACTCTTCTCGCCGCGCAATGCGACCGCTCATGGTCAAAGCGAAGAGCTGTTGATCGCCGAAACGCCCCTGACCGAGCCGGTCTGGAAAGACGCGGTGGTGCTCGAAGGGTTGATCGAGCCGCTGTCGGAAGGCCGCAAGGTCGTCGTCACGGGCAAGCGCCTGCGCGCGCTTGTCGGGCGGACTAGAAGCAAGCTCTCGCTCGTCTCGGTTGACGATCCGGCGGTGAGCAAAACGCTCGAAGCCGAAGATGAGCTGATCGTTCTGGCGCTGCCCGTGGTTTCACCGCAGGACTCGACCATGACCAGATGGCAACTCGTGGACGAGGGTGGCTTCGAGGGCTATGTGGATGCGCCCCCTGACAAGATCACCCTGATCGCGGCGGCCGAAGATGACGCGACGATAAGCGAGGTGGCGACCACAAAATCGACTGCGAGCGAGGATGACACGCACACGAAGCTGATTTTTTCCGCGCCGCTCAGCAACGTCTTCGACCGCTCAACCGTCCGCCTCAACGCCAACGTCGCCCTCGCCACACACGGCGAGACCGTCAATAACGAGGTGCTCGGCAGCGGCGACGCCACCCGGCCCTATCAGAGCTTCAAGCTCAAGCAACAGCCGCTCACTTACACCAGCGCTGACACGCCGAGCGGCGGCGAATCCACGCTCCGGGTCTTCGTCAATAACATCCGTTGGAGCGAAGTCCCGACGCTCTTCGGTCACGGGCCCCGCGAACGAATCTACATCACGCATACGGAAGACGATGCGAAGACGACCGTGCAGTTCGGCGACGGCAAGATGGGCGCTCGTCTCCCTATGGGGCGCGAGAATGTTACGGCCATCTATCGTAAGGGCATAGGTCTCGAAGGGTTGGTGGACGCGGGCCAGCTCAGTTTATTGATGACGAGGCCGCTCGGCGTCAAGGGCGTGACCAATCCGCAGGCGGCGAGCGGGGCGCAAGACCCGCAAAGCCTGACGGATGCTCGCGCCAATTCCCCGCTCACGGTGCTAACGCTCGACCGCATCGTGTCGCTTCGTGATTACGAGGATTTCGCGCGCTCTTTTTCGGGCATTGCGAAAGCGCTCGCCACGTGGACGTGGAATATTCATGCGCGCGGCGTTTTTGTGACGGTCGCCGGAATCGACGGCGCGGAGGTCGCCGAGGATTCAGTCCTGCGTAACAACCTCGTCGCCGCGATGCAGAAGGCGGGCGACGCCCAGATTCCGCTCAAGATCAAATCCTATCGCGGCGTGACGTTCCGGGTGGTCGCCGACGTGAAGGTGGATGCCGATTATATAGAGGAAGACGTGATGGCCGCCGTCGAGGCCGCGCTGCGCTCAAGCTTCTCTTTCGAGGCGCGCTCCTTCGGCCAGCCCGTGACCTTGAGCGAGGTCATCTCCGTCATGCAGAACGTGCCCGGCGTCATCGCAATCGACCTCAACAAGCTCCATCGCAGCGACGAAGCCGAATCGTTGAAACCATTTCTGCCCTCGAACGCGCCGCAGGCCGGGGACGATGCGAACGTGGCGGCGGCCGAGTTGCTGACGCTCGATGAAGCGCCGCTCGAACTGGGGGTGATGCCGTGAGCTTCGACGAAAAGCGATTGTACGAATTATTGCCCGCCATCTATCGCATACGCGACGCCGAGCAGGGCGAGCCCCTGCGGGCCCTGCTCAAAGTAGTTGCCGAGCAGGTCGGCGTGCTTGAAGAGAATCTTTCACAACTCTACGACGATCAGTTCGCTGAGACGTGCGCGCCCTGGGTATTGCCTTACATAGGCGACCTGATCGGCATTACGGGGCTCGGAGGCGCGAACCTGCCGACCCTGAGCCCGCGCGCCGAAGTGGGCCACACCATCAGCTACCGTCGCGGCAAAGGAACGGCCGCGATGTTGGAGCAACTGGCGCGCGACGTGAGCGGCTGGCCCGCGCGAGCGGTCGAGTTCTTTCAGTTGATCGCGACGACGCAGTATATGAATCACCTGCGGCCTGAGAATCAGAGCTTTATTAACGTGCGCGGCGCAGAGCGGCTCGAATATGTCGGGAGCGCCTTCGAGCACGCGACGACGGGCGGCGCTGCTGACCTGACGCACACGGTAGACGTACGCCGCATCGCGAGCGGTCATGGCCGCTACAATATTCCGAACGTCGGTATCTTTCTCTGGCGGCTGCGCTCGTTTTCGCTGACGCGCTCGCCAGCCGTCCCCGCCAGTCCCGGCGACCAGCGCCGCTTCTTCCTGAGCCCGCTCGGCATTGATCTGCCGCTCTTCAATCTGCCCTTGACCGAAGAGGAGCCGACACACCTGGCCGAGCCCGTTAACGTCCCCGACCGGATCAAGCGCCGTGCGCTCGATAGCGGTCTGACCGATTATTACGGCAGGGGCAAAAGCCTGCGGATCGAGCTGGGGGACGCTGACATTCGCGTTGAGCCTACGGAAATCCCTTCCGAGGATATAGTGGTCTGCGATTTAACGGACTGGGAAAATCTCCCTTCGGACAAGGTGGCGGTCGATCCGGTGCTCGGGCGCGTGGCTTTTCCGCAGGCCCAGCAGCGCGACGTGCTCGCGACGTTCCATTACGGCTTCAGCGCCAACATGGGCGGCGGTGAATACAATCGCCTCACCTCGTTCGATACCCGTGCGATAGAGGTGCTCGACGATTCAGGTCATGCCGTGGTGAACAAAGTCGCCAATACGTACTTCAAGGACGCCGCCGAACACAACGTCAAATTCGGAACCATAAACGATGCGTTGGCCCTGCTTGGCCCGGATGGAGGAGCGGTCGAAGTGGTCAATAGCGGGCGCTACGAGGAGAGCCTGACGATTGACGCGACGGGCAAACGCATCGAGCTACGCGCCGCCGACAAACGCCGTCCGACGATTGTGCTCGGCGCAGACCTGCAAATCAGCGGCGGCGCAAATGATGAAGTCATCCTCGACGGCCTGCTCATCACTGGCGGCACGCTCAAAGTCAGCGGCCAGCTCGGTCGCCTGCGCCTGCGCCACTGCACGCTAGTCCCCGGTATCTCTTTAAACGCAGACGGCACGCCGTCGAAACCCAGGACGCCGAGTCTCGTCGTCAAATCTGAAAATACGCGCGTTGAGATAGACCACTGCATAACGGGCGGCATCCTGGCGGCCGGGGACGTTGAGGTACAGGTAAGCGATAGCATCATCGACTCGACGGACGAAGAGAACACTGCTTACGCGGGCACGGACTGGTACGGCGGCCCGCTACGCATTACGAACAGTACGGTCATCGGCATGACGCGCACGAGCATCATGCGACTCGCGTCCAACACCATCTTCCTGGCAGCAATCGGAAGCGAATACGACAAGGGGAAATTGATCGCGCCCGTTCTTGCAGAGAGGCGGCAGGAAGGCTGCGTGCGCTTCTCTTATCTCTCGCCGGGCGCGCGCGTTCCGTCTCGCTATCATTGCCAGCCGGAGTCGGATGCGAGCCTTATTCGACCGCGCCTGATGTCGAGGCGTTTCAAAGACCCTGAGTATTGTCAGTTGAGCGCCTTTTGCGTGCCGGAGATTCGACGCGGCGCAGACGACGAGGCCGGGATGGGGGCTTTCCACGATCTCTTCGAGCCGCAGCGCGAGGCGCACCTGCGCACGCGCATTGATGAGTACCTGCGCTTTGGGCTTGAGGCGGGCCTGTTCTACGCCACTTAACTCACCCTCTTGGAAGGAGTCCTCTGATGAAAAACGATTCCAGTCGCAACACATTCGACGCGCGCAAACACTTCAGCGGCGTGCGCGCGCAGCAGGGTCGTGTGCAGATCGACGCGGATTGGAACGAACAGAGCGACATCATTACTCATCGCGTTGAAACTGAAGCCAGCGACATCATCGGCCCCTGCGGCGGCCCGCTGCACTCCGCGGCCTTTCATATCGTCGCCGACATCAACCAACTGACCAACGATGAAAAGGCTCTCGCGGAGAACAGGACTCCGCCGAAGGATTTCAAGGTTCCCGATTTCTTAATCAGCGCCGGGTGCTACTACGTTGACGGTATTCTGTGCGAAAACGAAGGGCTCACGTCTTACAGGAACCAGCCGGATTTGCCCGCCTCCGCGCCGATTGCGGCGGCGGGCCTGTATCTGGTCTATCTGGATGTCTGGCGGCGTCACCTGACCGCGCTCGACGATGCGAGCATTCGCGAGATTGCCCTCGGCGGCCCCGACACGGCGACGCGCGCGAAGACCCTTTGGCAGGTGAAATGCTGGTTTGCGGGAGAGACTGCGAAGGGCAACTGCCTGACGAAGTTCGCGGACTACGACAAGCTGATCGCTGCGAGCGACGGCAGGCTGAGCGCCAGAACCAAACGGGAGGCGGGCAGCACAGACCCCTGCATCGTTCCTCCCGGAGCGGGCTATAGCGGCCTTGAGAATCAGCATTATCGCGTCGAGATTCACGAGGGCGGCGCGGGCCTGGACGTGACCGGCGGCGGGGCCGGTACGCTGGCGACGAGAGTTAAAAACAGCACCGATCAGGTCAGGGTCTCGGGCGGCACATGGCAGGCGGGCCAGGCCGTCGAAATCTTTTCGAGCAAGGCGGGCAGCGGCCCCATGAACGGGACGCTGGCCTACATCACGAATTTCGACTCGGGCTCGAAGACCCTGACGCTCAACATAGACGTTTCAAAGATTACGCTCGACGAGCTGCGCCTGCGCGACGTAGCAGCCACCTTCAAGTGGTCGCGTGACAACGGCGTGGTCGCGACCACGATTCTGAATATCAACGGCCCGGAACTGACCGTTCACGATCTGGGGCCGGACGACGTGCTCGGATTCAAAGAGGGCCAGTGGGTCGAGCTAATTGACGATGCGCTTGAGCTGAACGGGTCGCCGGGCCAGTTGGCCCGTATCATCAGGATCGACCCGGCGATCAATCTCGTTACCCTCAGCTTCACGCCCGCGCTCTTGTCCACTCTCGCCGGAGGCGTCGATCAGTCGCGCCATCCGAAGCTGCGGCGATGGGACGGCGTCGGCGCGGTCAAGTTTCATCCGAACGTCGCGCAGGATCACTACATGGATTTGGAGAGCGGCGTGCAGGTGCGTTTTTTCGCAGGCACGTTCAGGACGGGCGACTACTGGAACATCCCTGCGCGCACGGCGACGGCCGATTCTCAGTCGGGAAATATAGAGTGGCCGCAAGAGTCGAACGCGCCGCTGGCGTTGCCGCCCTTCGGCATAGAGCATCACTACTGCCGCTTGGCGATGCTGCACTGGGACGGCAGGAAATTCGATCTCATTGAAGACTGCCGCAGTCTCTTCCCGCCCATCACGGAGCTGACCAGCCTCTTCTACGTCGGCGGAGGCGGGCAGGAGGCGATGCCGAACGACGCGCTGCCGCAACTGCTTCAGGTCGGAGTCTTCAACGGGCGCTGGCCCGTCGCCGGAGCGCACGTCCAATTCAAAGCGCAGGGAACGGGACGCCTCGCCGCGAACATCGCCGGATTGTCGTCCTCGACCACCAACACTCTCGTCGTCATCACGGGAGCAGACGGGATAGCGAGTTGCGCCTGGAAGCTTGAGCCGGACGTGACGAAGCCGAGCCAGCAGGTTGAGACGCGCCTTCTCGATGCTGCCCAAGTTCAGCTCCCGCCAGTGGTTCGGTTCGACGGCCAACTGAGCATCGCCGATCAGGTCTTCTACGACCCGGGCGCGTGCGGCACGCTGCAAGGCCAGACGACCGTTCAGAAAGCTCTCAGCCGGTTGACGCACTTGACGAGCCTTTACAAGCTGAGCGGAGACGGGCAGGAATTCAAGCCCGGCGAAACGCTCGCGCCTTTGAAAGTCATTGTCGCCAATAGCTGCGGGCCGGTCACGGATAGAAAGGTCAGGGTTACTTTTCAAATCGTTGCGCCCGGCACAGGCACCGTCAGCGACGGCAGCGCGCCCGATAGTGCTTCGATTGACATCACGACGGACGCCGACGGAGTGGCGACCTGCCTCTGGAAACCCGATTCCAAATCTCCGTTTCAGGAGGTCGAAGCGACCATCAAAGACGACGGCTCGACGCTGACGGTTACGCCGACCGGCGTGCGCTTCAATGCGACGCTCAGTATCGCCGGTCACGTCGCTTTCGATCGCTCGGATAATTCGAAGTGTCCGGACATGCCGGAGAATGTCAACAATGTTCAGGCTGCGATTGAACACCTGTGCAACTTTTCTCGGAGCGGAGGCTGCGCGGTCACCGTCGGCATGGGTGGGCAGTTCGAACGCCTGGACGACGCCATCGGGAAGATGCTCGTCAATGAGCAAACGAATATTTGTATCTGCCTTCTGCCCGGCGAACACGTACTGAAAGAAGGTCTGAACATAGCTGTGGCCTCGGGCAAAGTACATCTCAACATCGAAGGCTGCGGGCGCGGAACTCGCATTATCATTCCACATAATCAGTCGCGACCTAAATCTTCGATTTCTGGCCTGGCCTCTTTCACACTGAAAGACGTGGCGCTCTTCGCACAGGCCGCCATAGCTTTCGACATGTGTAAGGAGATCAACATTGAGGACTGTTATCTCGTACAGGAAAATCAAACCGCTCCTTTCATCACGATAGGACACGCCCGGCGCATTCAGTTCGAGGACAACGTGGTGTATGCGACCTTGCCCATCGCAGAGAACCCCACGTCGCCCATCGAAGTCTTTTCAAATGTCTCCTTGAATCTATCGGAGTTGTACAAGATTCCCGACAGCTTTGAGTTCGAGAGAAGGTCTTCGGAGGTGGCTACGGAACTGGTGGGCCAACCGGCGGCGAAGAGAAACAGCCTCGTCAGGAAGCTGACCGGCATGGTATCAAAATTCAGGCGTCTGAGCGCAGGCGAACGCACAAGCTACAACAGCTTCATGGAAACCCTTGGCGATCCGGCGGTGGCCGAGCCGCTTCTTCATAGAAGGCTCGGTGATATAAGGCTGGCGGCGCTGGCGGCTATGCCCGGCACGGCAATCGTCCTTGCGGACGCGGAGGCGGATACGAGGCTCGAGGGCAATACCATCAACGGCGTTGTCAGCCTGTACGGCGCGCCCAGACAATCCAAAATCACAGAGGAAAACATGAGAATCCTCTCCGAGAATATTCATCAGGGAATGATAGAGTTCGACGATTCACTGGCAGATCTGCAAGTCCGGGATAACATCATTTACCGCATGGACATCTCCGAATCGCTCGCCACTATTCTGAAATCCATCAACATCAACAGCCGCACTTCGTTTAATCGCCATTACCGCAGATGTTTCATCACGGACAACGTATTCAATGGCGGCGACAACTGCTTCCTGATGGAGCACCTGTCATTGAACACGAACAGCTTCGAGCTGAATAGAGACAAGGATGGAGTGCTTGACGCGGGTATAGTGATTGCGCACGCCTCAATCAATATCGGCAACTACGCTGCGAACGAGTTACGCCTCGTCATCATCGCGCGCGCCAGGCAGAGAGCCGCAAATCTGTCGATCTACATAGCGGAGCTTTGAGCCGAAAAACCTGGATTACAACTGACCGCCACGTGGTGCGATGATGGTGGGCTTCGCCGGAAGTTCATCCCCGGAAGCTTTCCCGCCGCGTCAGATACACGCTCGCCGCCCGGCATGCCCGGCCCTCCGAATCCGCAGGCTTCGCTCTTTCTATCTCCACCGGCAGCCCTCTCGACACCGTCTCGGTAGCAACATCCTTTTCCGAGCGCGCATCAATAAAGCCATGCCGGATGTTTTTCAGGAAAGAACTTTATTTGTTCGCCTGTTAAGCTCGGGGCGGCACAGTCAATTTAAGGGAACCGGCTAATATGGGTTAATATGCGCGATAATCACCGCCGACGGTCTGGTATAGCCTACGCAGACTCGTTTTAGGGCGAAAGAATCATATCTAAGGGAAGGCAAAGTGATAGACAAACATACAGCGCAGGCGTCGAAAAAATGCCTGCTCGTCGCATCTTTAGCGATCATCGCTCTGCTCTGCGCCTGCAAGCGGCAGAGCGCGGCAATCGTTGACGAGAAAGCCTATCGCCAACAGCTTGAGCGTTGGCAGAAGGAACGCGTTGCGGAACTGACGGGCGAAGACGGCTGGCTCACACTGGTCGGCCTCTTCTGGCTCAAGGAGGGGGAGAACCGCCTGGGGAGCGACCCGTCGAACAGCATAGTCCTGCCACAGGGCAAGGCCCCGCAATTTGCCGGTTCGCTCTGGCTCGACAAGGGGACGGTCAAATTGGAGGCCGCGCCCGAGGCCGGTATCAAACATGACGGCAGGGCAGTTGAATCGCTCGTGCTGCAAGCGGACGCCGACGGTAAGCCAACCGTGCTCCAACTCGGCACGCTCAGCTTTTATGTGATTAAGCGCGGCGATCAACTGGGCCTGCGCGTCAAGGACAGTGAGAACCCGGCGCGCGCAAGGTTCGCCGGGCTCGACTATTTCCCGGTCGATCTGAAATGGCTCATCAACGCCAGATTCGAGCCCTATAACCCTCCGAAGATGATCCCTATTGTGAACGTGCTCGGGATGGTCGAAGAGCAGCCGTCGCCGGGCCGAGTGGTCTTTGATGTGGCGGGCAAAACCTACAGCATCGACGCGATAGCCGAGAAGGGCTCGAAGGAGCTTTTCCTGATCTTCAAGGACGAGACGAGCGGCAAGGATACATACGGGGCCGGACGCTATCTCTACGCGGATGCGGCCAACGCGCAGGGCCAGGTCACACTGGATTTCAACAAGGCGCATAATCCGCCCTGCGCTTACACGGTCTATGCGACGTGCCCTCTGCCGCCGAGCCAGAACCGTCTGGCCCTTCGCGTCGAGGCCGGTGAAAAATATGCGAAGCATTAAGAGACCCTGACGGCCCGACCGACCGGGGCCGTCTCGACCATCGAGCGCTCGCCGTCCTGTAAAGACCTCGGCCAAGAGGGATGCGGTTATGCGCTCCGGGCCCATATTCTCTTTTCGGCGCGGCCCAGAGCGGCGCTCGTCCGCGCGCGCTGATTCGATTCACAGGGCGGGTTGCGTTACGTTGAATTACAAGGGGGGTTGCCGGAAAATCCGTTTGCGCGGTGAGGTTATGTAGAGGAACGACCCGTGGAGCCAATGCAGGCGGCAGTAAAATTGCAGGCAGAACGTAGGGGCAGACTGCTGCGCGTTTTCGGCGTCGGCTTTGGCATCGCCGGGGCCATCGGGGCGACCATCGGGGCCGGTATTTTACGCACGCCCGGATTGGTGGCGGCGCAGCTTGGCGACGCTACCCTCATCATCGCCGCGTGGATTCTGGGCGGCGTTTACGCCATGCTCGGCGCGATCTCCGTGGCCGAGCTGGGCGCGAGTCTGCCGCGAGCCGGAGGCTGGTACGTTTACGCTCGTCGGGCTTTCGGCGAATATGCAGGATTCGCAACCGGCTGGATGGATTGGCTTGGAAATTGCGCCTCGCTGGCATGGGTGGCGATCACCATCGGCGAGTATGCGCTCCTGCTCGCACCCGCAATTGGAAAGAGCGCTAAAGTAATCGCCATCGTTATAATCCTCTTATTCTCGTTGCTGCATTTGCTGGGAGCGCGCGTCGGCGGCGACAGTCAGAAACTCCTGAGCCTCGCGAAGGCCCTGGCTTTCATGGCGCTCGTCCTGGCCTGCTTTATTTTCGGCGGCAGGAATGCGAGCGCGCTTTCAACACAAACGCCTTTGCATATACCGCCGACACCGGCGGCGCTAAGCTTCGCACTTGTGTTCGCCCTACAGGCGATCATCACTACTTATGACGGATGGTACGGAGCGATCTACTTCGCGGAGGAATTCCAGAATCCGCCGCGCGACATTCCACGCTCCCTTTTCGGCAGCGTCTTATCCATCATCTGTATCTATGTACTGGTCAACCTGGCGCTGCTCTACGTGCTGCCGCTGCCTCAGATAGCGGCCTCAAATTTACCCGTGGCCGATGCCGCGCAAGCCATCTTCGGGGCCTACAGTGGACAGTTGATAACCGCTCTGGCTCTGCTTTCGCTGTTGGGATTAATCAATGCCGTGACGATGGGAGGGCCGCGAATACTTTACGGGTTGAGCCGCGACGGGATGTTTTCATCCGTGGGTGCGCGTGTCAATCGCGGCGGGACGCCGGTCGTCGCTCTGTTTCTGACGACTATGGCTGCCGTAGTGCTCGTCCTGAGCGGCACTTTCGAGCGGCTGCTGGCGATGGCCGCTTTCCTTTACGTTGCGATCTATATCACGGGCTTTGCCGCGCTCTTCGTTTTGAGAAAGCGCGAGCCGGAATTGCCGCGTCCGTTCAAAGCGTGGGGCTATCCGTGGACGACGCTGATCGTTTTAGCGGGCTCGCTGCTTTTCCTGGTCGGTGCGATCATCAGCGACACGGCCAACAGTATTTATGCCGTCCTGCTGATCGCGCTCAGCTATCCGGTGCACTTACTCGTAAGGGGATACGGCGACGATACCGCACATTAAGGCTATTAGAATTTGATTGAATGTTCGGAGAAGGACTTTATGAATAAGATACCTGAGACGACCCTACCCGGATTAACCAAGCTCTCTCTCTTAACGCTGCTTTTGATTACGACGGCAACCACACTGCAAGCGCAGCGATCCCGCTCAGGAAGGCCCGCCGGGGTTGATCGTGCTGGCGCACAGGCGACGCGGCTGGCCGACGAATACATGGCGGAATTTAAAGCGCGTTTTCCCGAGCAGGCCGATCTGAACGGCCTGACGGTCGCCAGACACGACGGCCTGACGGATAACTCGCAGAGGGCGCTTCGCAGTTGGCAGGCGCTTGAGGATGGCTGGGCCAGGCGGCTGGCGCGTCTTGATCCAGCCGCCCTGGAAGGACGACCCGAATGGGTGACGCTCGGATTTCTAAAGGAGGCGATAGAATCTTCCAGGCAAATCCGCGTCTGCCGTTACGAGCTATGGCCCGCGAACCAGTTGAGCGGGTGGCAGTCCTGGATGTCTCAACTAGCAGACGTGCAGCCTGTGGGCACGGAGACGGCGCGCAGTGAGGCGCTTGCGCGCTGGGGGCAGGTTCCGCGTTACCTCGATACGGAGATCGAGAACCTGCGCGAGGGTGCGCGTTTGGGCTACACGACTCCGAGGCCCAACGTCCGGCTCGTCATAGAACAACTCGACCAAATACTGGCAAAGCCGGTCGAGCAGTGGTCTCTCTACAGTCCGGCGGAGCGTGATACTTCCGAACAGTTCAAGCAGGCATGGGCCAAACTGCTATCGACCCGAATCAAACCGGCCATCGAACGCTATCGTGATTATTTACGCGACGATTATCTGAAAGCGGCGCGCGAGCGGATCGCCATTACAGCCATCCCGCAGGGCGCGGCCTGTTATCAAGCCTCGTTTCGAGCCTATACAACGCTGAATCGACGGGGCGCGGAAACCTTTGAGATAGGCCGCCGCAGAGTCGAGCGCAATCGCCGGGAGGCGCTTGAGATCGCTCGGACGCGTCTCGGCATCAACGATCTCAAGACGCTTGTGGATCGTATACACACCGATCCCGCCAATAAGTTTACGAGTCGCGAACAGCTCCTGACCTTCGCAACCGACGCCGTCGAACGAGCGCGCCGCAGTTTGCCCGACTGGTTTACGCGCGTGCCGCGCGCTCGTATCACCGTCGAGCCGTATCCGGATTTCATAGAGCGCGCGGCGAGCGATAGCTACTGGCCCTCGGCGCAGGACGGCAGCCGCTCGGCCATGTATCGAATCACGCTCTACCGTTTCGCGGAGACCACGCGCTCGAATGCCGAGATCACAGCCTTTCACGAGTCCTATCCGGGTCATCATCTGCAAATCAGCCTCGCGCTCGAACAGCCCGCGGCGCATCCGATCACGCGCCTGATTGGAAATTCCGGTTTCATAGAGGGCTGGGCACGCTACGCCGAAACGCTCTCCGAGGAGATAGGACTCTACTCTTCGGATTATGCGCGCGCGAATCGCCGTCTCTGGCCGTCGCGCGGTATGGTCGTCGATCCGGGCATACACCTGTTCGGATGGTCGCGCGAACAAGCCGTCGCTTTCATCCTTGAGAGCGGTCGCATGGGGCCACAGGAAGCCGCAGCCGCCGTGGATAGGATCGCAGTCTGGCCCGCGCAGATGACGGCCTACGACACCGGAGCGCTTGAGTTCTTCGCCATGCGCGACCGCGCCAGGCAGACGCTCGGCCCGCGTTTCAACATCAGGGAGTTTCATGATGTTGTGCTCGGAAGCGGCGCTCTTACCCTGCCGATGCTGCGTGAAAAGGTTCGTAGATGGCTTCGTGATCGAAGCATGACCAACAATCGCACGCGATCGGCTGCGGCCAACAGGTAATTATGAACAGCGTACAGGGAGAATAGGCTCGTCCTCTTCTATCAAGAGCGCCGCCTCCCTTTTCGGGCGCACGAAAGGTTATCGTCCCGTCATAACTCGGGATTTTCTGAAACCCGGATTTCAGGATGAAGGTCGCAATCGCCTCAGTCGGTCTGGCAACAGCACAGGGCAGCGCCTCAGATATTTCAAGCGGCGCGCCGCTTCGCCCGGTCAGGGAGCTGCCCTGGCCCGCCGACAAGTGGGCCACCTGCCGCCGCTCGTACAGCGCCGTCGGCATAGAGGGGTCGATTGCGGGAAGCGACCGCTGGCGCTTGCTCGCCAATCGGGCTCTCGAAGAATGTCTCGGCGGCAAACGCCCGTCGCGCGAGACGCCGCTTCTGTTGGCGTCGTGCAATGGAGCCGCCGCCGGATTCAACCCGCAAGTGTGGCGTCATGCGTTCGCTTCAAAGCCGCTTCTCGAAGGTACGCCGTGGGAGGGGCAAACCCTGCCCGTCTTCAGCGCCTCATGCAATTCCGGCTCACACGCTCTCCATATCGGCGGACAACTCTTGCGCGCCGGATACGCGGACGAGCTTATCGTGCTCGCCGTAGACATTCTCTCGCGGGCCAGCCATGACAATTTCGAGGTCTTGCGTGTGCTTACGGATGAGCCCACGCCGTGGCAGAGCGAGAGCAGCGGTTTTATTCTGGGCGAGGCCGGTGTCGCCCTGCGCCTCGTTCGCACCGAATACGAGGACGAGGGAGCGACCCTTCTGGATGGGCCCATGCTGGCGAGCGATCTGGCCGATCACGACGGGCTCTCCCGAGTATTGTCGGACTTGCGGGCCGGGAATCCTGAACTTATTTTAGGACAGGGCACGGGGCCGTTCGAGAGCGATGGGCTGGAATTATGCGCGCTTCGGGCCAACGTCAGCGATCTTGTCCCCTTAGCGACGCCGCTCTTACACTTCGGGCACACGCTTGGCGCTTCGAGCCTGCTTTCCGTCGCCCTCGCCGTGCTCGCGCGCCGAAGCCCCGGGGCGTTGCCCGCGCTACAGATGGCTTCACAGTCGGCCGTCGATGGAAGACCGCTCTTTAAAGGTCATGCTCGGCAGGATAATATACTGGTCACGTGTCGCGCGCTGAGCGGGGCGTGTGCGGCCGCCGGTATAGGTAGATCATGCGGGTCGCGCCCGCGCACCGTCAGCGGTTGGCGCACGGCGGGCGAGCACGGCCCGCTGATGCATCGCACGCTGCGGCGGGTCTCGGCAGAGGCGCTTCGCCATCGGCCTGAAACTCCCCCCGATGTGCTCGTCGTAGGGATGGAAGAGCCTTTGATGCCGGACGAGCGGGCGAGTATCGGAGGCAGGCTGCTGCCGAGCGCGGTGCTTGAGTTGACGCCCGGCTTCGTGCCGCAACTGATCGCGCGCTGCTGGGGCTTTACGGGCGCGGCGCTGTGCCTCGTCGGCGATGCGGACGCTGACAGGACTACGAATGAGATGATGCGGGCGTGCGAGGCGGGCGGTCTGAGGGTGAGCCGTATAATCTTGCGCGGGGGCATGGATGATCGATCAATCGAATGGAGTGGCTGAGACGGGGACGGGCGGCCTGATGGAGGGATTGCGCGTGCTCGTGACGGGCGGCTCGGGTGGCCTGGGCCAGGGTATCTGCGCGGTCGCCGCGCGCGAGGGCGCGAAGGTGGCCCTCACCTGGAACGGGAACAAAGCGGGCGCCGAGGCGACCGAAGAGATGGTGCGCGGCTTCGGTCGAGATTGCCTGACGATTCAGGCCGACCTGCGCGAAAGCGGCGCGGCCGCGCGCGTCGTCTCGGCGGTCGAGGAAGCCTGGGGGGCCGTAGATACTCTCGTCAACAACGCCGCCTTCAGCGAAGCTGTGCCCTTTATTCTGCTCGACGATGCTGATTTCGCAGACCTGATGGAGCTTAACCTGTTCGCCTCGTTTCGCATGTGCCGCGCCGCCGTGCGCGGCATGATTCGTCAGAAGTACGGACGCATCGTCAATATCAGCTCCATCACGGGCTCCAGGTCTATTGCCGGGCCCGTCCACTATGCCGCAAGCAAAGGGGCGCTCGAAGGTCTGACGCGCAGCCTCGCGCACGAGGTCGGGCCATACGGCGTGCTGGTCAATGCCATCGCCGCCGGTATCTTCGAGGGCGGACTGCGCTCGACGATTCCGGAGCATCACCAGAAAAGATATTTGGACGCCTGCGCGCTCTCGCGCTTCGGTCAGCCGAAGGAATGTGGAGAGGTCGTCGCATGGCTCGGCTCAAGACGCAATACCTACATGAACGGCTCCGTGCTCTTCCTTGACGGAGGCACTCTCGCCTAAGACGAGCAGCGATAGCCGCTCGGTTTGAATAAGATCGAGCGCTTTATATCCTGGCTCCTGATGAGACGCCGCGCGCGCACAAGCGCCCGTTATGATGAAGGGCAGCGATCCAATTTTTCATTGACTATCATCGAAAATGGATTAGAATCCTCGTGCTACTCGTTTGGGTTGATTTGACCAGGCTCTTTTTCCAAAGCCCCGCTTCCCGGTCAGGATCATCTTTCTCACTGGCTTCGTGGCCTTACCTCGTGAAGCTGTTTCTTAAAGGAGCGCACCCGTGATACCACTCAACTCCCTGTTTGAAGCCCCTGTCGTCAAGAAGGATAGGGACGCTGCCTTCTTCTCCTACACGCGCTCGATCTGCCCTACGTGCAAGAAGCTCATTGACGCGCACGTAGTCCTGCGCGACGACCGCGTATGGATGCAGAAGAAATGTCCCCAGCACGGTTACCTTGAAGTCGAGATTTCGAGCGACGCCGAGTATTACGTCAAGTCGCTCTCTTACACTAAGCCGGGCACGATGCCGCTCAACTTCTCGACCAGGGTCGAGCACGGCTGTCCCCTTGACTGCGGGCTGTGCGAAGACCATCTCCAACACACTTGCTCTCCCATCTTCGAGATCAATGACGTTTGCGACCTCACCTGCCCGGTCTGCATCGTCCGCAACCAGCAGCGTTATTCGATGACGATGGAGGATTTCAAGCGCGGCGTGGACTCCCTGGTGGCCGCCGAGGGCGAGCTTCCCATCATGCTGCTGTCGGGCGGCGAGCCCACCCTGCACCCGCTCTTTTTCGAGTTCTGCGATTACGTTCTGCGCGGGCCGCACCAGGGCAAGATCAAGCGCCTGCTGATCTCGACGCACGGGCGTCGGATCGCCAACAATCGTCAGTTCGCCGAACGATTCAAAGCGGGCGGCATGTACGCTTCGCTACAGTTCGACACGCTGCGCGCGGGCGTCTATCCAAAGACGCGTGGCGTCGAGCTGATCGATATGAAGATGCAGTGCCTTGAGGTCATCAAGGAGTTGGACATCCCCACGGTACTGGTTCCGACCGTCTCCAAGGGAGACAACTCGGACGAGCTTGGGGCGCTCATCGAGCTGGGCCTCGAACTCGATCAGGTTTCGAGCATCGTCATTCAACCGATGGCCCATACGGGCGACGGAGGCGATGGCTATCACGGCAACCCGGCCGGACACCGTCTCACCATGCCCGAAGTGCATCAACTGATAGAGGAACAGACGGGATGGTTCAGGCGCGACTACTTTCATCCGGTTCCGTGCTCGCACCCGAGCTGCTATACGGCGACCTACCTGTTTCGCATGGACGACGGAAAATACGTGCCGCTGCCCGAGTTCGTCAACGTCCGACAATATCTGGACGCGATGGCGAACCGCGCCATCATCCGCTCGGACGATCAACTTGAAAAGATGATCCTGGATTCGATCGCCAGCCTCTGGTCGGCGACGAAGGTGGGTGAAGATTCCGAGGTGATTCTCTCTTCGCTCAAGACTTTTCTGAAAGATACCTTCAATTCTCGCAACCCGCTCTCGGCCGCCGACATCGAACGCCGCACGGAGGCGCGCAGCAAGGCCATCTTCATACACAATTTCATGGACGCCTGGGATTTGGACGTGGCGCGTCTGAAGAAATGCTGCACGCATTACCTGATGCCCGACGGCCGACTGATGCCGGGTTGTTCCTACAATAATCTGTACCGTCACAAGGATGAGCGGTTCTTTCCGGAGGCCGAGCCGGTTTCGCCCATGCCGGTCAAGCTCGAAGGGCCGCAGCTCGTACAGATAACGGGCGGGAGGAGAGTATAAACATCCCTGATACGATCACAGAGCTGCGTGAGTTGATCCTTAAAGCAGCGCCTGACCCGGCGCTGGCCGAGCCCGTCACTCACTGTCACGAAGATGAATTGCTGGATAACGTCATCCCCTTTTCGTCCGTGATTCTGCTCGGGGTGGTGGTCGCGGTCGAAGATCGTTTCGGGGTGCGCGTCACACGCGAACAGCTCACGCGAGTCTGCGCCGACGGGTCTAGCCTGCGTACCCTCGCCGCCATGATCGAAGACCTACAGGATAGATACGTGAAGCGTGATACCTCTTCCGGCGCGGCTCATCTGCCGGAGCACTCTTCCGGCCGCTCGTGAAGAGTCCGGCCCCACGCGCGCGCGCGCTCGCTCGCTCGCGCTTCTGCGAAATAGAGTTTTCATCTCATGAACATCGACATCGTACATCCGGCGCATTACCGCGACGACGGCACGCTGGTTCAATCCAAGCGCTGGTACGACCGCCTGGGCGCTTACCTTCCGCACCTGGGGCCGCCGCTCCTGGCGGCGCTTACGCCCGACCGCCATCGTGTCCGCCTCGTCGAAGAATACATGGAGGACATAGACTTCGATAGCGACGCCGACGTAGTGGCGATCTCGGGCCAGATTATGCAGTTTGATCGCTGCGTCGATATCTCGCGGGAATTTCGCGCGCGCGGCAAAAAGACTGTTCTGGGCGGCTATCTCCCCTCCATGTTGCCCGAACGGGTCGAGGGCCTCTTCGATACGGTGGTCGTCGGCGAGGGCGACGAGGTGTGGCCGCAAATCCTGACGGACATCGAGCAGGGGCAACTTAAAAAACGCTACAGGTCGGCGAAGCTGCCCGACATTACGAACCTCCCCGTCCCGCGCTATGATCTCATCAAGAAGGATCGCGTCGTCGTTTACCCTGTTCAGGCTACGCGCGGCTGTCCCTTCACGTGCCAGTACTGCTCCATCGCAGCCGTTCACCAGGGCATGTATCGCAAACGGCCCATCGACCAGATCGTGCGCGATGTCCAGGCGACCCGCAGCCGCAATATCAATTTCTGTGACGACAATCTCTGCGAGGACGTTAAATTCTCGGACAGGCTTTTTACGGCGCTCAGGGGAGCGCCGATACGCTGGGGCACGCAGACCACTATCAACGTCGCGCGTCATCCCTCTCTGCTGCGACGGGCGCGCGAGTCCGGTTGCGTGCTCATGGCGGTCGGCGTTGAAACCTTCTCGGCGAAGAATCTACAGGAGGTCAACAAGACTTTCCACGCCGTCGACAAATACGGAGAGAGCCTGCGGCGCATCATGGATGCTGGCATCAGTCCGCACGCGCTGATTATCTTCGGCCTGCCGGATGACGACGCGGATACTTTCAAGCTCACGGTCGAGTATCTGGAAAAGCTCAAGATACCGGTCACGCAGTTCTTCATCCTGACGCCTTATCCCGGCTCGCCCACGGGCGACAAAATCTGGAACTCCGGAAAGGTCTTCGATAAGAAGCTCAGCCACCTGCGCGAGCCCTACGTAGTCTTCGAGCCTGATCGTCTCCGCCCCGACGAACTGCATGATGGCTGGTGGAGCGCCGTCAACGAGTTCTATTCGCTGCGTTCGATCCTCAAACGCGTCGTCATGCGCCGCAAGCCGCTGAACCTGTGGGTCAATCTGGCGACGAACCTCTACTACTGGTCAAAAATCAAACGCGGCATCCATACGGTATACTTCGGAAAGAATTGAGCGATGGCAGCCGTACACCTCGAAATACATCACCTCCCGCCCGCCGCCGCGCGCGAGGAATTGTTATCCGCGGCCGAGCGCGCTCAACTGTCTTCGATGGGTCTGGGCCCGCGTCGCCGCAGTGAATGGATATCGGGTCGTCTGGCGGCGCGGCGCGCGCTCTGTTCAAGGTTCGGCGAGGCGGCCGCCACGTCGCTGAGCCTGCTGGTGGAGCCGGACGGCGCGCCGCGTCTCGAAGGCAAAGAGGATTACGCCGTGTCGCTTTCGCATGACGGCGATTACTTTGCCGTGGCGATTGCCGAGAGGGCGGGCATGCGCGTCGGCGTCGATGTCTGTCTGCGAAAGCACGAAGCCAGGTTGCGTCGCATCCTGCCGCGTTTGAGGTTGCGCGGCGCGGGTCTGGACGTGTTCGCGCAGTGGGCGGCCCTCGAATGCTTTCTCAAAGTGCGGCGTCTGGGTGTCGCGGCTCTGCTCGACACGGCTTTGACAGTGGAGGCAGACGCTCGGGGCGCTAAGGTTTCAGCAGACGGGTGCGCGCTCCTTTTGACCTTCCTGAGCCATCCGGATTTTGTCGCCGCGTGGGGAGGAGAGCTTGCGTGACGTACCTCGTCGCAGCCGCGTTGAAAAACGATCTGGCCGCCATACGGCAATCGTCTCCGGAAGTATGGCGTCAGGTTCGCCGTTACAATTTGCCCGTACAGCTCACTCTGGCCGCAGCCTTTGAGGTTACAAACGCGGCTTCGGCCGATCCGGCGCGCGTGGCGGTCGTTTCGCTCGCGCCCTGCCAGCCCGGCTCCGCCGACCTCTACCGCTGGGGACAGGTCGTCACCGCCGGTATGGTAAACGGTAACTTGGGCGACACGCGCATGAATCCGACGCAGACGCTCCACGCGGTCGATAATCTGGCGATGTCGGCGTTCGCGATCAGGTACGGCAATCATGCTTACTGTCTGGGGCTCGGCGGCGCTGCGGGGCAAGCCTGGGCCGGGCTCGAAGCGGTGCAGGAGCGACTGGCCGCCGGTCAGGAAACGGAAGCGCTGCTCATGGCTGGCGATCAGGATTGCGCCGAGGATTGGGCCAACGGCACGGGCGTGGCCCTGCTATTCTCAGCTTCCCCAAAACCATACGGCCCATTGGGCCAAAGCGTACGGCTCGTTGCCGTCGAGCGCCAGCGCAGGCCGCATCCTGACAGCACAAGGCCGCACGCCGCCGCAGGGCTTTGCGGCCTCCTCTCCGCGCTGGCGGCTCACGACCGGGAAGGCGCAGCGCTCTCTTATGCCGTGCCACTAGAAGATTCGGACGGCGTCGATGCGGTGACAGTCCGGATGGAGGTCTCGCGATGACGGGCGAGCGCCGCGTCGTGATTACAGGGACGGGCGCGCTTTCGGCGCTCGGCGCGACGCCCGAAGAGTTGTGGAGTGGACTTCTGGAGGGGCGCTCCGGTATCGGCAGAGTCTCTCGGCTGGTGACTTCGGGAATCAGCGTCACCACCGGAGGCGAGGTCAGGGCAGTCCCGCACGACCGCCTTGACCGCGACCGTGAGATCGCCGAGCGCGCGATTGAGGACGCGCTCGTGGCCGCCCGGTGCGACGCGGCCGAATGCGGCTTCATGTGGTCTACCGGCCTTGATACTTTTCAGGCCGGTGCGGATGGTTTCGTGCATCGTTCGGCTGGACTCTGCTTCACAGACCTGTCGTCCCGCTTCCGGTATCCACGCCGCATGATCGCAGCCGCGTGCGCCTCCGGCACGCAGGCCGTCGGCGAAGCGTTTCGCCTTATCAGGGAAGGCCGCGCCGAGGCATGCGTCGCCGGTGGTTCGAGCGTGATGCTGACGCCGTTTTATCTGATCGGTTTCGCAGGCTTACAGGCCGTCGCCGTCGATTATGAAGGAGACGAGCCGTCGGCGGCCTGTCGTCCTTTCGACCGCGAGCGAAGGGGCTTTGCGCTGGCCGACGGCGCGGGCGCGCTCGTGTTGGAAACCCTAACGCGCGCTCGCCAAAGGGGCGCGCGCGTCCTGGCCGAGGTCATCGGCTTCGGGATGAGCCAGGACGGATTTGATCTCAACCGTCCGTGTGACGACGGGGCGGGCGCAGAGCTTTGCATGCGACGGGCGCTCAGCGACGCAGGGGTTGCGCCCGGCTCGATTGACGCGGTCAACGCTCATGCGACCGGAACTTTCCTCGGCGATCTGGCCGAAGTCGCCGCCCTGCGCCGTCTCTTCCAAGACGACTGGCGGCGCATCCCCGTATCAGGGATGAAGGGAGCAATCGGGCACGCGATGGCGGCCGCCGGTGCGCTCGAAGCCATCGTCGCTGCCTTTACGTGCGCGACCGGGATCGTGCCGCCGACCGTAAACCTGAGCGAGCCGGACGAGGGCTGCGAGTTGAATCACGTCCTGGGAGAGCCGCTCTTTGCGGGAGCGCGTACAGTACTGTCGGCGTCGTTCGGCATGGGCGGCCAGAACGCCGCCATCGTCTTGAAGCGAGCAGAATTATGATTGCGTCGCCGGATTGGGGGCAGAACGGGCGCGTGGTACTCATCACGGGCGCGACCGGTTATCTCGGTCGCGCGCTCGCGCACGGATTCAGCGAGGCGGGCGCGACCCTCTTTCTGACGGCGCGCAATCAGGAAACGCTCGGCGCGCTTGCCGCCGAACTGTCAACGCCCGAAGAGAGAGTCCATACGCTGGCCCTGGATCTTACGGATAGCGCCGCTGGTGAACATCTGGTCAGCGCGGCTCTACTTAAGGGTGGCCGGATTGACACGCTCGTTCTGAACGCAGGGACGCTCGCCGACGGACTCGTGGCCGGGCTGACCGATTACGAGCTGGAGCAGGTTTACGAGCTGAACCTGTGGGGCACATTCCGCGCGCTGAGGGCCGCGCTCCGCCCCATGATTCTACAGCGCAGCGGCCAGATCGTGGTCATCTCGTCGACGGCGGCGCAGCGACCCGGCGTCGGACAGGGAGCTTATGCTTCATCCAAGGCGGCGCTGGAAGCTCTGGTGAGGACGACGGCGCGCGAGACTGCGGCGCGCGGCATTCGTATCAACGGGGTTGCGCCCGGACTCCTCTCAGGCGGAATGGCGACGCGTATTTTGGACGAGGCGCAGGAGCGAGCAGTCGCGGCGATTCCGATGCGACGACCGGGCGCGGCGAGCGAGGTCGTGCCGGTCGTGCTGTTTTTGGCATCGCCGATGAGCGCCTACGTGACGGGTCAGGTGTGGTCTATCGATGGAGGTTACACGGCATGAACAATAACGGCACTTTTGCGGAAGTGTCCGCCCTCGTCCGGCAAACTCTGGCCGCGCCGGATACGGAGCCGGTTCTTCCCGAGCAACTTCTCTTCTATGACTTGAATTTCACGTCGATCGACCTGCTCGATCTGCTCTTCCGCCTTGAGCAGCATTTCAACATACGCATCCCGGAAGGAACCATCTATAAACTCGCGCGCGGCGAGATGCCGGACGCGGAGTTCGCCCAGGGCTCGGTTCTGACCGACGCGGGGCGCGAGCGCCTGATGCGCCTGCTTCACGATTCGCCGCCGCAAATCTTCCCCGCGCGCATTCATGTGACGACCCTGCCGCGCTATTGCACCGTCGGCGCGATCACGCGCCTTGTGGAACACAAGCTGGCCGAAGCCTGAAATATGTTCGAGATGATACGCTCGATCAGGACGGATGCAGGCGCCGGGCGCGCCCGAGGCTGGGCCCATGTCCCGGCTGACTATCCGGCCTTCGCAGACCACTTTCCCGGCGCTCCTTTGCTTCCCGGCTCGTTTCTCGTAGAGCTGACGGCGCAGATTGCCGGGCCGCTCGCCGAAGAGACGCTCGGCCTGCGCCTCGGGCTTGAGCGTTGGGCCATGCTCGGCATGATCCGCGACGCGAAGTTTCTGCGCCATACACGGCTCCCCGCCGAGCTTCTGATAAGCGCCGAGGTCAGAAGCGCCGAGCCGTCCACGGTCGTCCTTCAGGTTGCGGCACAAGCCCTCGGGCTAGAGGTTATGCGCGCGGAATTGTGGATGATGATGGTCGAGGCCGCGCCCGAATGGGCTGAGGCCATCGCCGCGCGTCGCGAGCGCGTGGCCCGTTGGAAAGGAGCCACGTAAATGCAGTCCCGCGCCGAAACGCACGCGCTATCGCAGCTCGACGCCTTCTTCGTCGCCTATCAGGAGCGCACGGGCATTCTCATGCAGCTCGGCATAGACGTTGAGGTTAAGGGAGAGTTGCGTCGCGAGCGGCTCGAACAGGCGTTGGCCCACCTTGTCGGTCGCTGGCCCCGCCTGGGCCAGACGCTCCATAAACGTTTGACCGGATTGTGCTGGCGCGGAGAGTCTCGCCTTGAAAAGATGCTTCAAATGGCTGACGGCAACGGTGCTGTTGCTCGTTGGAGAAATCAGCCGATTGATCCATTCTGCGAGCCGCCCTTCCAACTGCTGTGCATTCCGGGCCGCGACCGCAGCACGCTCTCCTTTCGCGCGCACCATTGCCTAGTCGATGGCGAAGCATTCTTTGACCTCTGTGCCGATACCTTGCGTATTCTAGCGAGGGTGAGCCGAGGTGAAGAGTTGCCGACACCCGAGGTGGCCGCAAAAGTCGAGTTGAGCGAGTTGATTTCTCCGGCGCGACTCCTGCGACAGGGGAAGTTGTTGGGGATGTGGCGCTACACGCGCTGGCTGGCGGCCGAGGCCAAAGCCGGGCGCAGCATCTCTTTAAAGATGCGCGCGCGCGAGCCCGGCGATATAGCGACGTGCGAGAGATTGCTGGGCGCAACCGCTTTCGACCGATTCAAAGAGCGCGCGGCCAGCGCACGCGTCGCTCCGGCATGGCTCTGCGCTGCCGCCTGGGTGCGGGCCATCGGCGCCTGGAACCACTCAAACGGCGATTCAACACCCGGCACCGTCTCTCTGGAAGTCCCCGTCAGCCTGCGCTTCGGGCGCGGCGGCGAAGGCTCTGTCGGCAACTTCATTTCGCCGCTCGTGCTTTTAGGCGAGCCCTCACAGCCGCTCGAACAGATCGCCAGGGGGTTGCAGGAACAGTTGAAGAAGGGCTTGCGACAGCGCTCGCATCTGGGCGTGCCATTGTTAAGCGCGCCCGCCCGTTACCTCCCGTGGCCTTTGTTCCGGCGGCTCGCGGTCAACACGACCTCGACGGGCTTCGCCACGAGTCACTTCACGTGGTTGGAACAGAAGGCCAGTATCTATACTGAGATTTCAAACCTCTCCGGCGGTGCGTTTCGCATCTTAGACCATCATATTTATACGCCCGTGTGCCTTCACATGGGCGCGGCGCTTGCCGTAGCGGCACAGCCCGAGGACGCAAAGCTCTCGTTGACGTATCGCCTGACGGCCTTTACCGGCACGGATGCCGAGACGCTGCTCGGCCTTGTGATTGCGGAGTTGCTCGGCGATCAGCGACAACAGAGACACGCTGCCAGATGAGCAGAACTGCACCGGCAAAACATGTGATTATCATCGGGGCGGGCCCGGCGGGCCTCGCCGCCTCGGTCTGTCTTTCAAAGCGAAAGATTCCCTACACGCTGCTCGAACAGGGCCCGCTCGTCTCGGCTGCGCTTCGCAAGGTAGACCCCGATATGGTCTTGCTCTCCCCGACCGAGTTATCCCTGATGCCCGATATGGAGAGCCCGCCGGGCGAGCCCCCTTATCTATCGTTCGCCAGACTCGTAGAGGCGCTCGAACACTATCGCGAGCAGCACGGCGTACAGGTCATCACGGATGCAAAGGTCACGGACGTGACCCGCGATGGCGAAGGTTTCACGGTTCGTTACAGGGGCAAGGATGAAGCGTTGCATAGCTTGAAGGGTACTCACGTCATCAATTCGACGGGTATCATCAGCCACCCGCAGCTTCCGCCTGACTTTGAGCCCGCCGCCTGCACGTTTCGTTGGATGCATAGCATCGACGTACGCGCCCCTGATCTCAGGGCCGCGCCGCGAATCCTGGTGGTCGGCGGCGGCGCTTCGGCTGCCGAGGTGTTGGAGCGCTGGCTCGAAGTGCGCGCCCCGGATGCGCGCGCGTGGCTTTCGCTCCGCTCCGCATTGATCGCCTTCCCGCATTGGATTCTAGGCATCGACATACATTATTTCGCATGGCTGCCGGAGCAACTGCCGACGAGCCTGATCGGGTGGCGCGCCGGGCGATTGCACGAGCCGATGACGGGGCTGGCGGTCAAGCGCGCGATAAACGACGGTTTGATTACACGCCTGCCCGCCGTCAAGAGCTATCGCGGCGACACCGTGACGATCAGCGACGGCGAACAAATCCGGCCCGGTCTGGTCGTCTTCGCGACGGGCTTTCGCTACGCGACCGAACATCTGGATCGATTGATAGCCCGCGACCCGGACGGCAGACCGCTCGTCAAAAACTGTGAGAGCACACGCACGCGCGGCCTCTACCTGCTCGGGTTTCGCTTCGGGCGCACCTTCGCGTCGCCTTACCTGCGCGGGATCGCGCGCGACGCCGAATACGTGGCGGAGCGCATCGCCAGCGAAGGTGAATGACTCGCCCCTTGCGAAACCAACGGGCGCGGGCAGCTTTTTGTCCGAAGGCTTTAGGAAACGCTCCTGTTTCGGCAAGAACTTTTTATTGACACGAGGGAGGCGTGCACGATATAAGCCGTATTGCTCGCTCACAAGCTTTTAAACGGCGCGCTCCTGACACACGCGCGCGCCCTGGAAGCAGTCCGTAACGCAATTTAACCGCAGAGCGCCTCGCATTTCTCGGTAGGAAGCTAATTCGATGAAGACCGTTCGGGTGGATGCTTTTGGCGGAGTCGAAGGGCTCCGGGTCGTCGAGCGTCCCGTACCTGAGCCGGGCGAAGGCGAAGCCCTGATACGCGTCGCGGCCAGCGGGCTCAACTATTCGGACGTAATGCAGCGCGAGGGCCTGTATCCGGGCGGGCCGAAGCCGCCCTTTTTTCCGGGCGTCGAGGCCGCAGGCATCATAGAGGCGGTCGGCACGAACGGGGATACGTCACAACTCGTGGGCTCTCGCGTAGCCTGTATTACTGCGGGCGGCGCGCAAGCCGAATACGTCCTCGCCAGCGAGCGCTCCTGCATCCCCTTGCCCGATGCGCTCTCTTTCGTCGAGGGCGCTGCGTTCCCCGTCCAATACCTGACCGCCTATCACGCGCTGCTGACCGTTGCCCATGCGGCAGAGGGAGAGACGGTGCTCATCCATGCGGCGGGCGGTGGGGTCGGCACGGCCGCAGTACAAATCGCACGCCTGCTCGGGCTGAGAGTCATGGGGACGGCCAGCACGCCCGAGAAGCGTGCGCGCCTGCTTGAGCTTGGCGCCGAGCGTGCGGTCGGTTATGACGAGTTCGAGGCGGCGGCGCGCTCGCTGACGGGCGGGCGCGGGCCTGACATTATTCTCGAAACGGTCGGCGGTGACGTGCTTCGCCGCAGCCTCTCGCTCTTGCCGTCGCTCGGGAGACTGGTCGTCATCGGCATCGCAAGCAAGGAGGCCCCGGCCATAGACACCGTAAAACTTCTCTTCCGCTCGCAGGCCGTGCTCGGCTTTCACCTGAAAGCCGTCTTCGAGCGCCCCGAGCTTGTCTGGGCCTCCGTCCGCCAGTTGTTAAGCTGGATTGGCGAGGGCAAGCTCAAGGTTCAGGTCGGACATACGCTCCCGCTTATTGAAATCCGCAGGGCTCACGAACTCCTTGCCAGCCGCCGCAGTTATGGCAAAGTGGTGCTGCTCCCGTAACCTCCGATTGCGGTCTTCGTTGTTTCACCTCACACGAGAGGAGGAGCGAACATGAGGCACAATTATTCGATCTCCGATTTCATGCATTACGGTCGCATGTACTGGCGCAGCCGCCGACGCCACAGGGTTTGGGGACGACAATACGAAAGGGCTGTGCGCGAGGGGAGCTTCAAGCTGCCTGCGGCCGCAGTGGTTCAGCTCCTGCCGACGGAAGCCTGTAATCTGCGATGCCAGATGTGTAATCAGTGGGGCGAGAACGGCTATTTTCTTGAGGGCGTGCGCCAGGCCAGGCACATGGACGAAGCCGGGCTAAAGGGATTGATGCGCGGCCTGTCGCCCGCGGACACGTTCATCAGCGTTCACGGCGGAGAGCCCTTTGCCTACAAACATACGCACACCCTGCTTGAGCTTTTAAGCGAACAGCAGTTCGACGTGACCTTCACGACCAACGGCACGCTGCTCACACCTTATCTTGAAAGCCTTGCGCGCATCAAAAATCTCTCCTTTCTCTTATCAATCGACGGCGACGAGGCGACGCATAACAAGATTCGCGGCGCGGGCAGATTCCGGCAGGCGCATGAAGCGATGCTGGAATTATTCGATCTCAGGCGCAGGCTCGGGATGCCGCTCCCGCTCCTCGTGATGAGCATAGTGGTCTGCGAATGGACGACCGAAGTGCTTGAGAAGGCTTACGATGTGGCCGTCGAGTTCAACGCCTTCGCCATCAATTACAATTTTCGCTGGTTCCTCACGGAAGAGGTCGGGCAGAAATACGAGCAGCATTTGCGAGAGCAATTCGGCATAAAATCCTCCGGCGCATGGCGCGGCTGGCTCTCAGACCACCACGACGCGCATGACTACGGAAACGTATCCGATGCCCTGAGCCGCGTTCTGCGCAAGAAGCGAGGCCGCATCCTGCCGCCCTATGTTGTGACCACCCCGAGCCAGCTTCGCGGCAAAGACTACGAGACCTATTTCACCGATTACCTGGACACGTTCGGTAACGAGAGCTGCTTTATGCCCTTCTACTGGGCCCGCGTCCACGCCAACGGCGACCTCATCTACTGTCCGGGCCATCCGGACATCATCGCAGGCAACGTCTTTCGCGACGGGCTAATGCCCGCCTTCAATTCCGAAATGTCTGTCAAGTTTCGCAAGCACATTCTTACGAATCGCCTCCCGATTTGTAATCGTTGCTGCGGCCTGTACATGACGAACCCGGCGCGGCCCTACGAGCAGAAGGCGCGGCGAAGCCTCGGGCTTGCCAAAGAGGTGACGGCGAACTGGCCTTGACCTGAATCTTTTAAGCTTGGGCGGAGCGACTCATGATTATTCCAGCCGTTCTTTTCCTGGTGACCTGCTTTCTGGCGTACGTCAACGGCGCCAATGACAACTTCAAAGGAGTGGCGACGCTCTTCGGCAGCGGCACGACCGATTACAGGAGGGCGATCTGGTGGGCCACCCTCACCACCTTTTCCGGCTCCGTCTGTTCGATCTTTCTGGCCGAGACGCTGGTTAGAAGTTTTTCAGGCAAGGGACTCGTGCCTGACGCCCTCACGGCTTCGCCGACATTTCTGCTCGCGGTCGCCGCCGGTGCGGGGCTGACCGTCATGCTGGCGACCCTGACGGGCTTCCCCGTTTCAACGACGCATAGCCTGACGGGAGCGTTGGTCGGAAGCGGCCTGCTGGCGGTCGGGGCGGGGGTTGATTTTGCAAACCTGGGCAGTTCCTTCTTCCTGCCCCTGCTGTTTAGCCCCGTCATCTCTCTTTTGCTGGGAGCGATCTTCTACAGGCTCGTGCAGGCTCTTGAGGCTCGATCCGAGGTGGATGAATCGAGGTGTATTTGTATCGGAGAGGTCGAGTATGCAACTGAGTATGCGACCGACTCTTTACAGCCCGCGCTGGCCCTTAATCGCGTCGCATTGCCGGACGTGAGCGTGGATACGGTGGCGAACTGCGCCGTGCATTACAGGGGAGGGACGCTCGCGATTAAGACGCAGCGGGCGCTCGACCTGTCACACTTCATCAGCGCAGGCAGCGTCTGTTTTGCCAGAGGTCTGAATGATACGCCCAAGATCGTCGCGCTCCTGCTCGTCGTCAGGGCGTTGGGGCTTCGTTGGGCCATGATCTCGGTCGCCTTGGGGATGGCCGTCGGCGGGCTTCTCAGCGCGCGTAGGGTGGCGGAAACGATGAGCCGGAAGATCACGCCCCTGACGCGCACTCAGGGGCTCACCGCCAATCTGGTCACGGCCGCGCTCGTCATCTTCGCCAGCCGTATGGGGATGCCCGTATCTACTACTCACGTCTCCTGCGGTTCGCTGTTCGGCATCGGTCTAATCACAAAACAGGCCAACACCCGCGTCGTATCCGAGATACTGATGTCGTGGCTCATAACGCTGCCGGTCGCGATGATACTTGGCGGCGCGGCCTACTACATTTTAAGTTTTGGCTGAGGAGCGGACTCGCCCTCTCGCGTCGATACTGTAGCTTGGGCTCTGCTGCACAGAGAGAGAGAGAGAGCCCGCCTGACGGCGAGACGGATAATGCATCTGAAGAGGCGTGCCGCTCGCACACACGGGGCCTCCGGAGAACGGGAGCACATCATGAGCCTTCACTATCAGGTTCGCGACTACCTGCACTTCGGCAGGATGTTCTGGCGTGGCCGTCGTCGCCACAGGGTCTGGGGCGAGCAATTCGAGTCGGCGGTGCGTGACCAGAGTTTTAAGCTCCCGTCCCCGGCGGTCATACAGTTTATTCCGACCGAGGCTTGTAATCTGCGTTGCCCGTTCTGTAACCAGTGGGGAGAGAACGGCTATTTTCTGGACGGCACGCGAAGGGCCAGGCACATAGACGAGTCGGCCCTGGCCGAACTGGTCAGGGGGTTGGCGCCGCGCGACTCTCTCATAAACATTCACGGCGGCGAGCCGCTCGCTTACAAGCACATCGATACGTTGCTCGATGTTTTGGGAGAGCGCGGGTTCGACGTGTTGATTACAACCAACGGAACGATGTTGAAAGACCATCTGGATCACCTGGCCCGCATAAAGAACCTCGCCTTCATCCTATCGGTAGACGGTGATGAAGAGTCGCACGACAGAGTACGCGGCCGGGGAAGGTTCAAGCAGACTAGAGAAGGAATCGAGGCTCTGTTCAATCTCAGGCGCAGGCTAGGGCTGCCTCTGCCGCTGGTCGTCATGAGCACGGTCGTGTGCGAATGGACTACTGACGTGATCGAGAAGGCGTTCGAGGTGGCGAGGGATTTCGGCGCCTTCGCCCTCAACTATAATCTGCGTTATTTCATGCCGGAGGCGGCGGGCCTCGCCTACGAGAAACATTTGCAGGAGAATTTCGGCATAAAATCGTCCGGGGCATGGCGCGGCTGGATCGCGCCCGATCATGAGAAGCATGACTATCGTGACGCAGCCGCGCGGCTCAACCGCCTCCTCCGCCGGAAAAGATTCAGGCTCTTGCCGCCCTACGCCGTGACGGGCCCGGATCACCTGCGCGGCAAAGATTTCGCGGACTGGTTCACCGATTACACTAACACGTTCGGTAACGAGAGCTGCTTTATGCCCTTCTACTGGGCCCGCGTGCAGGCCAACGGCGACTTGATCTTCTGTCCCGGCCATCCGGACATCATCGCCGGTAACGTCTTTCGCGACGGCTTGATGGAGGCTTTTAATTCCGAGATGGCCGTCAAGTTTCGCAAGCACATCCTGAACAATCGAATGCCCATCTGTAATCGTTGCTGCGGCCTGTACATGACGAACCCGGCGCGGCCCTACGAGCAGAAGGCGCGGCGCAACCTGGGCCTTCCGAAAGAGGTCGCCACACACTGGCCGTAAATATGCCGTCGTCAAATGACGGCGATTAATCCGTCTCCGCCCGAAGCTGGCGCTAAAGAGAAGAGATGCCGAGTCCCCCGAAACCCCTGCGCTTCTATGCGGAACTCTACGTCGAGAGGCCGCCCTGGGTCGTCTGGTCATTCTTCAGCGACCTGACAAGATGGAATCAATGGAGTCCTATCTGTCTCGAAAGCCGATTGGTCGAAGACGGGCGGTTGGAAACAGGAGCGGTTCTGGAAATACGTTTCAGCATCGGAGGCATTCCCGTAACAGTTCCGGCGAAACTCGTATATGTCAAACCGGCCTCCGCCATTAGCTGGCTCGGACACGCGTTCGGTATCCGGGCGATACACACCTATCGGTTCCGCGCGCAACAGACGGGGACGCTGATAACCAACGAAGAGGTGTTTTACGAAGTCGCAGCGCCATTCAATCATCTGATCGCGGCCTGGTATCGGATGAGCCGCTTGAGCTTCGCATCGCTTGACGGGATTAAAAGAGTTCTTGAGCAGGAGACCGACTGAGCCGAAATTTGCTAATCGCCGATTCTTTGAACCATCACCTGAAAGCTTTCGCTCATCCCACCGGGCAAGATCAATTCGCGCGCGCTCGAACGCAGTGCCAAAGCATCGCCGTCGCTCTCCATACCGGCCGTCATCAGCCTTAACTGATCGAGCAGTCCGGCCCGCAGCAGGAATTTATCCTGACGCTCGAAGCTTAGGATACGGAGCCCGGCCTCCGCGCTCGCCTTTATGATGTGCGTCCAATCGACGGTCGTCGTCAAATCCTGCTCGCCCGGGCGAGCGAGCGGGTCGGCGGCGCTCTGGTGTTGGTGAAAGGCGCGCAAGGTTCCCTGGCGGCGATGCGTTGCGTCGTAGAGCGCCGGGGCCTCGGCCCCGTAATCAACGAGTATGAGATAGCCACGCTCAAGCTTTGACGCGGCGCGCTCTATCCATTCTGGCGCGTCGAGATTGACCTCGGCGACTTGACCTTCGCTGAGACTCACGCCCGCCTGCTCAAAATATGCGGCGAGGCGCGTCGTGCTCGGCTCCATTTCAACCCAGCGGAATCCGCCAGCATCATCCAGTCCGACGTATAACTCCAGCAGCCTGCCCTCGCGCAAACGGACGCGATGAACCGGAAAGGCGTCCAACAGTTCGTTGGCGAAGATGATTCCGTCAGCGAAAGGCGTCTCGACTTCATCCAGCGAGCGAAATTCCACGCGCTCAAGGTACGGCGCAAGTCGCAGGCGTGCGCGCTCGCGCGCGTCTTCGCTCGCTTCATCGATCAGGTAGCGCGTGGCCGCGAAGAGGTTCGGAAACATGCGCCGCAATGTTTCCAGCACGCCGAGCGCGAAGTGGCCCGCGCCCGCGCCCGCTTCGATGATCGTCAGGGATTTGGGCGCAGACGGTTCCCGATAGAGCGAGGCGAAATACTGTGCGAAGGTGGCGGCAAATAAGGGGCTTAGTTCGGGGCCGGTTCTGTAGTCGCCTGCGCGCCCCCAGCGCACGCGGTCGCGGCGGCAGTAGTATCCACCCTGGGCGTCGTAGAGGGCGGCCGCCATCCAGTCGCGGAAAGTAAGCTCGCCCTCGCGCCTGATCCGCTCACGAAGACGCTCTGCGAGCGGCGCTTCGTCCCATGTATTAACGTCGCGCTGGCCCATCTCATATTAACTTGCACAAAGGGAAGCCTCCCGCTCGCGCCCGTAGACGCCTAACGACCGGGAGGCTCCGCCTTGTCGTCAAGCAGCCGGGTGGTGTTCTCCGTAACGCTCGGGGGATGTGCCATCTCAGCGGTGTTGGTCGGTTGTCTCCAACCGGACGCAGGCGTGCTCCGTTGCGGAGGTAGCGCGGACGGGCGCGCGCCAGCTGCGAACTGCGCGGGGTTTATGGGCGGTATGTAAGCGGGCAGCACGTTCTGCGCCCCGTGCGCCGCTTTCTCCTCGAAGATGCGCGCGTAGATCATTCTGATTATCCCGCCCCAGAAGAAGATTACGGCGGTGATTGCGACCAGGATTTCAGGGAACCCTACGTCGGCCAGTATGCCCAGGATTGGAGTCAGGATAGCTCCGATAAGCAGCATGAGGAGGCCCTGGCGATAGCCTCTGCGGCGCGGCGAAAGCTTGCCCTGGGACGCGCTCGCTTCGCTTACGGCGGGCACGCCTCCACTGGCGAGCAGCCCTATCACGCCGCTCAGAGGAAAGCCGCAGCGCGAGCAGAAGCGCGTTTCGTCGGCAATCTGTTGCTGGCCGCATTGTGGACAATACATTCGAGAAAGGCCCTTAAGAGAGATGATCCCTGATGCCTGGGAAAAAGCTGCTCGCCACGAAGCTTACGCATTCCGGCCGAAGAAAGTTCACACCTGAGAAGGCGGCTTTCAAAGCCGCTACACCTGCGGCAAACGCAGATCGGAAAAGAGCCTGAACGATGCGAAGGCGCGTCCCTGGTGATGCGCCGCGCGCACCAGCGTCTCCAACAGGAGCGCGCAGAGCGTCTGCATCCCGCCCGACGGAAGAGCGATCTCTTTGCTGAGGTCGCCGTCCGTATTGAGAAGCGCGAAGCCGCGCTGACGTGTCGCCTCGACCTCGTTCAAGTATTCGGCGACGAGCGGCGGAGTGGAGAGCGATTCCGGCAATGTCCACTCGAACGGATCATCCCACAGGTTCGCGGTGATTCCGCCGAAAGCCTGCTCGACCGCCGCCGCGCTGCGCAACAAATATTCTCCGCAGGAGAAGACGTGTGGAGCGCCGTCGGTGTGCGGCGGCTGCCTGTAGAGATGCTCGGCCGTAAGAAGCTCAAGAAGCGCCAGTGAGCGCGCGTGCAACTGCGCGAACTGTTCGTCGAGGTCGCGCACCAACGCGTTTCGGACGCTCCTCGTCGACTTATCCTGACCCATCACTTCGCGGCCCGGCGTTCAGATTCTTCGAGCACAGTGCCGTAACTCCTGCCGCCATAATTGCCGCCCGTGTAGATACGGCCCGTCGCGCCCACCTTAGAGCCGCGCGAAGGGATACCGCGTCGCGTCACCACCAGCAATTTTCCCGTCCCGTCATCTATCTCGTAGATGCCCATGTCGAGCAGTCCGTAACTGTCCGTCACAGTCCCGGCGACCGTCACTTGCTTGTCCCTGTATCGACCCGGATCGGCGTTGATCTTCGAGATCGTTTCACGGCTCGGACAGGCCGTGATGAAGAGCCCGACGACGAGTATAAGCGATAAAAGAATTGTTCGATGACGCGAGCGCATTGCATCTCCTTCACAAAAAGCATTGATATGGGAGAGCGAAGCCATGATAGCACGGCCGTGCGGCCTTTCAAGAGTGTCGAGCACGCGCCCGCGCCGCCCTCTCCCCTCATGTCGCACAGCAGGACATGAACAAGAGGGGCGCTCAGAGAATCGGAAAGCCGTGTCGCTTCCCCCTTCTCGGAGCGCCCCCTGCGTGCTTGAGAGTCTGACAGGGCGATCCCTAGTTGCCGTACCACCCGATAGGCTTGCCGGACAAATCCACCCACACGCTCTTGATGTGCGTGTAGAGTTCGAGGGCGTGCTTGCCCATCTCGCGGCCATAACCGGATTGCTTGAAGCCGCCGAAGGGCGACGCCGCATTGAACATGTTGAAGGTATTGATCCAGATCGTCCCGGCGTGGATTTCCCTGGCGAAGCGATGCGCGCGCGTGATGTCGCGCGTCCATATGCCAGCCGACAGTCCGTAGATGGTCTCGTTGGCCTGCTTGATGAGATCGTCCTCGTCGGTGAAAGTGATGGCGGACGTGACGGGCCCGAATATCTCCTCCTGCGCGACTCGCATCTGATTCTTCACATCGCTGAAGACCGTCGGCTGGAAGAAAAACCCCTTCTGGAAATCGCCTTCGAGCTGCGGCGACTCGCCGCCCGTAAGGACTGTCGCACCCTCCTCGCGCGCGATGTCGACATAGCCCTTGATACGGCAGAGCTGTTCTTCGGAGACCTGCGGCCCCATGTGTGTGGCCGTGTCCATCGGATCGCCGACTTTGACCTTCTGCGCCTTCTCCTTAAAACGATCAAGAAACTCGTCCTTGATCTCTTCGGCCAGGAAGAGACGCGAACCGGCGCAACAGACCTGCCCCTGGTTAAAGAAGATGCCCATCATCGCGCCGTTGACGGCCTGCTCCATATCGGCGTCGGCGAAGATGATGTTGGGCGCTTTGCCGCCAAGCTCAAGCGAGACCTTCGTAAGATTCTGCGCCGCCTCGCGCGCGATGATCTTGCCCACCTCGGTCGAGCCCGTAAAGGCTATCTTGTCTATGCCCGGATGCGCGGCGAGGGCCGCGCCCGCCGTTTCGCCGAAGCCGGGAACTATGTTGACGACGCCATCAGGGAATCCCGCCTCCTGAATCAGCCGGGCAAGCTCCATCGCCGTCACGGGGGTCTGCTCCGCCGGTTTTAGGACGATTGTATTTCCGGCGGCGAGCGCCGGGGCAAGTTTCCAGGCCGCCATCAGGAGCGGAAAGTTCCAGGGGATGATCTGCCCGCACACGCCCAGTGGCTCGCGCAGCGTGTAGTTGAACATCTGGCCGGGCACGGGGATGGTCTCGCCTTCGATCTTGGTGGCGTAACCGGCGAAGTATTCAAAATTTTCGACGACCTGCGGAATGTCAACGTAGGAGGACTCGCGGATCGGCTTGCCGTTGTCGGCCGTCTCAAGCTCGGCCAACTCTTTGGCGTTTTGTTCGATCAGTTGCGACAGTTTGTAGAGCAGACGCCCGCGATCACGCGCGCTCATCTTCGACCATTTGCCCTCGTAGGCGCGGCGCGCGGCCGTGACCGCCTTATCTATATCGGCTTTATCCGCCTCGGCGACTTCGGCGAGCGTTGCGCCGGTCGCCGGGTTCGGCGTCTCGAAGGTTTTGCCCGACTCGGCATCGACAAACTTTCCGTCAATGAAGAGCTGATACTTGCGGGGCGTGTTGCTTGCTGCTGGTTGCGCAGTCGACATGACTTTACTCCTTCGCAAAGTGTTGATTGGAATGGGTGATCGGATTAAATCTGATTCTGTTCACTATTTACCGATAATTTATCACTTCGCGGATAAGAATGTCCAAGTGAGGGAACCCATGAGGGGACTGTTAAGCGGTTGATTTTCCAAGAAGGCGTGCGAGCAGATTCTGCAATTGATCCGCGTCTTCGAGATAGACTATCCAATCATTGCCGCCGACATTCTCATTCGTCCCTTCCAATTCGCTGCCGTACTTTTCGGCCATCGCGATGAGCGGGGTGTGGCCGTCATATTTCGCATGATCGCGGATTCGCCGCCCCGCTTGCAGTACGTCCTGCGGCGACTTGCCGACGAGGTTGATGAGCACCAGATCGGCCTGAGCCCGCCCGCCGCTTACTCTTTCGAGCGCATCCTCTTCGTCCAGCGCAACGATTAATCGGTAGCCGTACCTTTGTAGATTTTTCTTGAGTAAAGGCCGAGTATCATCGTCTTCCTCAATTAGAAAGATGGTCGCCTGATTCCCCTGTCGCGTGGTCATCCCTTTGATAACCCTCCTTATTTGAGACCGGGACTATGACAGATTGAAAATTATTTGTATATACGATAGCGGTCATAGACAATCGCGCTCTGTCCGATACGTACGCGGCAGTGTCCGTTTTGAACAAAGTGTGGTACACTTCGTTTCATACTTGGATCAGTTCTTTAAATAGCTCCATTCGACATCAGGTCAGCCTAGCTACCTCTCCTCGTGCCGCGTGCTGTCTTCCACTACCAGGTCACAAACAGAGAGGCTACCCATGTCCACGCTCACAGAATCACCGCCGAGAACAGCAAACCGGATACTTAACGCGCTGACGCGCGACGAATACCTTCGACTGGCCATCCATTTAGAACCCGTCAATCTATCGCCCGGCGAAGTTCTTTATCGCCCCGACCAGCCCATCACGCACGTCTATTTCCCCAATCGCGGAACTGTATCTCTGGTCTCGACCTTTGAAGACGGCGGAAGCGTCGAAGTAGGCATGGTGGGCAACGAGGGCATGTTCGGCGTCTGCGTCTTTCTGGGGAGCATCAGCACTCCGCTCGAAGCGGTCGTCCAACTGCCGGGCGACGGGCTTCGGATGCGCGCCGACGTGCTCCGCAAGGAGTTTAAGAAGGGCGGGCAACTTCAGGACTTACTGCTTCGGTACACGCAGGCGTTCATCACGCAGATAGCACAGACCGCCGCCTGCAACCGCGTCCACCCGATAGAGGGGCGGCTGGTGCGTTGGCTTCTGATGTGCCAGGACAGGTCGCACTCCGAAGAGCTGGGTCTGACGCAGGAGTTCATGGCCACCATGTTAGGCACGCGACGCGCCGGTATCACCGAAGCCGCCATTCAACTTCAAGCCCTCGGCCTGATTAAATACCATCGAGGTCATATCACCATCCTTGATCGCGAGGGACTGGAAGCGGCATCGTGCGAATGTTACCCGATAATGAAAAAGGAGTTCGCACGCCTCGTCAGCGGCAACGGTCACACCTGCTGAGAGGGAAAACGGCTCGCGGCGTTTATTTGCCAGGCATTTTGCTCTTCAACTTTCGACTTCTCAAGCGACAAAACGGGACGCCACTAAACGAGGGGCGAGTGGAAAGTAAGGGACTGAAATAGGAGAGCCGTCTGCCGCCGATTATTGGGTATCGTTGATCTTTCTGGCTTCTTCTCGAATGCTCGCGCCCTCTTCCCTGCGTTGCAGCTTATCGAGCAGATTGGCGTAATCCACGAGCGTTTGTGACAGGATGACATGATTCGGATTGATAACCCGCCGAATCTTCACGGCCTCTTCGAGGAGCGGCAAAGCTTTCTGGTACTTGCTCTGATCGTACTTGCCTTCCAGGTAGTAAACCATTGCCAGACCGTAAGCGCTGATAGCTATGTCCGGATGTAACGGTTTCAGTATCTTGCGCCGGATGGCAAGCGACTCCTCGTAGAACGGCTCAGACTTCGCATAGTGCAGCTTCGCTTCCTCCGGATTCGTACGCTCAGAGCGCTTACCCCACTCCCGCTGGTTGAGTGCCATGTTATTAAGCACGGCCGCGACGAGCTTATTTTCTCGTCCTCCCGTCGTCCTCACGCGCATCTCAAGTCCTCGCTGATAAAATTTTTCAGCCTGATCGAATTGTTCCTGGCTGCGATACAAAGACGCCAACTCGATGAGGCTGTAGGCAAGTGTGAGAGCGTTCGTGTCCAGCTTCTGCTCGGCAACCTCTATGGCCTTCTTCAAGTAGTTCTCAGTCTCTTTACTATTGCCCATACTCCTGTAAGTCCTGGAGATGGCGATCAGCGTGTTGGTTTCTCCTTCGCTGTCTCCGGCTTGCTGATATAGTTTGAGTGCTTCATTGAACTTGTCTAATGCCCCCTGTGGATTCTCGGCCAGCAAAAGGTTGGCGGCTTCTCGGCTCACCAGCTCCCTGCTCTTAGCGGCTCTGACTTCGGCCAGTTTCAATCCCGCAAAAATGGCGGCCCCCACAGCAAATAGGGCCGTCACGGCGAGCAGGGCTGCCAACCAGCGCAGGCTTTTGGCAGCCCTGGCCTGTTCCATGACGCGGCGCTGCTGTTCTTCGGCGCGCGCTCGCTCGGCCTCGGCCCGTTGGCGTTGCTCTCCGGCCAGGGCCTGCGCCTGTGCCAGCTCGCGCTGGTTGGCCGATTCCTCAATCGCCGCCCGGCTGGCCTCTACCAGTGCGCGCAGCGTCTCGCTGTAACTGAGTTCGGTCGCGTCGGAGTCGGCGAGCCAGCGTTCCGCTTCGCTTAGCTCGGCTTCATCCAGCAGGGCCCCGTCGCTTCTGCCTGTGCGAACCCACTCAGCGGCTCTGGCCTCCAGCCGTTGGCGTGCCTGTTCTGCGCCGGAGCGTCCGAGCAGCCATTTGTTATTGGATACCCTGATGGTCTTAAGAAGGCGGTCGTGGGTCAGCTCATACCATCGAGCGCCGCCGCGCAACTCCGCCCTGACGAGGTGTTGTTTCTCCAACTCGTCCACGGCGGCGTTGGGGATTCCGCCCGTCTCCTCCGAGCCGCGAAAAACCGTTCCGCGCGTTCCCGCCGAGGTAATCAGGACGCTCTCGAACCATCGGCGCAGCACTCCCTCCTTGATGCCCGTCGCCTGAACCGTCTGCTTTATAGACCTCTCGTAGAAAGTCGATAATGCCTGATCCACATCGCCGAAAGCTTTGAGGTAGTCGAGCGTGATGACTTTATCCTGAGAGGACTGCAAATTCTTCCAGAGGGTCTGGGCGACGACCTGTAGCTGGACGGGCTCGATAAACTCTCCCGTAATCTCGGTGACGCCGCCGGAGGTCTTAATGGGAAACTTCATTAAGTTCCTGACCAGTTGTTCGGCCACGCCGTCGTCGAAACGACGCTCCGTACCGCGCAAAGGCTCCGTGACGGCCGAAAGCGCGGGTCTCTCGCGCAGCCGCTCAAGGCGAAATCGCGTCCGAAATTTCCCCGACAGTAAGGAAGCATACGGATCCAGCTCGGCGATGTAATCCTCCCGGATGGAGAAGATCACGCGCAACAGGTGGTCGTCTTCAAGCGCATCCCTGAGCTGCTCGAAGACTCCCTGTCTCTCTTTCCAACGCTCCGGGTATGCTGTAAAGAGTTCCTCGAACTGATCCAGGATGACGACGCGCAGCGAAGGCTGCCCCTCTCTGTCGAGGGGATGCGCGCGCCTTTTCAAATAGTCTGCGAGGGACATCCGGGCCAGTTTCAGGGGCTCGGGCCGAGCCTTGTCCCAACTGACGAGGATGTTGAAGACGTATAGGTTCGGTATCTTGTCGATCTCTATATCCTTGGGGATCTGGCCCTGCACGCGCGCCGGATTGAGAACCTCAAGCCCTTCCTCTTCGAGCAAAGGGATTAGTTTGGCATTGATGAGCGAGGTTTTCCCCGCGCCCGACGGGGCGTACAGGAGAACTACCGTGTGGGCGATGACGAGCGACAGAAGCTCGTCGGCTTCGCGCCCGCGCCCGAAAAAGATTTTTTGATCCGCCCGCTCAAAAGGGCGTGGGCCCACAAAGGGCTCTGATTCAGTTGCCAACTTTGAAAGCCTCCCATTGTTTTCTCAGATTGGCGACAAACTCGCGCCCCGTTCCCCAGAACACGTTGACCTCCAGCTTGTCGAAGTAGTTGTCCAGGTAATCTCGCGCTTTGGCTTTCTGTCCGTCGGTCGCCTGATCGCTCAGGGGCACGAGTTGCACGGAGACGTGCGAGGCGCGGGTGCTGATCTCAAGATAACTTATCAGGCTGCGGAAGATGACGCGGAAATTCCAGTCGGCGAGCTGGTAGCCGATGAACAGCAGAGACGTTTCCGTAAACGCTCTCCGAATCCGCTTCGGGATCAAATCCTGATCCCTTGAGATATTTAAGAGAAAGTCAAGGTAATCATCCTCCGTGAGCACCAGGGATTCCGGCACGTCTATGTGCCCGTGTAGATGAAATACTATAGGCTCCTGCACGGAAGGTTTAAAGTCGGGCTCTTCTTCAAAAACAGACGGGTAGTCCTTGATGACGCTGTTCCATCGACACAACTCCTGCCTCGGATTCTTGTTTCGATTTTTGAGCGCCTGCACCATGAAGCTATCGTAGTTGGTCGTGATATAGACCGGCATCGGAAGGTCTGCGAGCAGGCCGTGAGGCTCAAGCGGGTCATTGAAGTCGGGCGACGAGGATTTCCCGAAACGCTCCTTAATCTCATATTTCGGACGCAGCGCGCCGCGCTGGACGGCGACGAACTGTGCGACCCGCGCCAGATTGTTACTATCCTCCAGGGGGTATTCGTATTTATCCGCCCACTCCTTCGCCACGCTGGAACCCAGGGGAAGCGTTCCGTAACAGGCTCCGGCTCCAAGAAAGGGAGTACATTTCCCATACTTGATCGTCAGCAGGAGCCCCTCCCAATCTATATCGCCATGAGCGTCTAACATTGCCGCCTCCTATGAAAAAGCAACCGCGCGATAACGACCGAGCCCATCCCCGATCGCCGGGCCCATCCTCCCTGGAAAAGCTTCTCAAGGGGCGCGAAGCCCGCCGAGGTGCTCGCAAAGCTCTGAGCATGTAATGCGAAACACCCTTGCCGAAGCCGAATCGCCGTGCCGCTCAACTTCCCTGCTCACCAGTTAAAGATGGTGGATTCCGCAAAAGTGCGCCGGTGTATGAAAACTCTTATCGTTCACAGAAGGCATAAGAGGAAAGAAGGATGCTACGACAAGGTGAAAATTCCACCGTGAGGTCAAGCCAAAGCTTGTTGAAGGCCCACGGCGAAGCCGATATTAGTGATGCAGCGAGGCCAGCCCCATTCGGCGAAGCACGGGGCCGGAAGCTTGAACCGATACGCCTACTGTGGCTTATACGCCCGACCGCCTGATCCTGTCAATATAAAACCGGGGCCGAAAGTCGCCCGGATTTTCGACCGTTTTCAAGCGGCCGCAAAACGGGCGACCGCCTGGGCAGAGGACGCGTCTACGCGTGATTTACCTGTCCGAAATTTCCGGTCTCTGACCACGATTTTTCAATCTCAGTGTGAAATATAAGAGCGCTCTGCGGTTTCCCGTTCATTCCTTCATCGGTTCTTCCATCTCTTCGTCGGCGGCGTAGCGCAGGTCGCGGTCGCCCGTGATCTCGTCCCAGTCGTAACCCAGGTAAAGGGCGAAGCGATGAAGCTTCGACTCCCATTCCTCGCGGCGGGCGCGGTACTCCTCCCAGCCCTCCGCCTCGTCGGCGCGGGTCTTGATGCCTGTATCTCTCAAGCGCCGTAGGGTAGCCACAAAGCGCCCGCGCCACCGCCTTGATTCCTCGTATGCGGTTTCGGTGCGACGGGCGCGACGCCTTTCCAGCCCGAGCGAAGAGTCCAGCTCGAAGAGCACATGGCGCGTACTCGCGTCGAGCGTGCGGACGACCGGGTGACTGTAAATCTTCCTGTACGCCTCCACGTCCAGGCAGGATCGAATCACAGCGCAGCTCTCAAGCAGCAGGAAGAGCATGCGCGGCAGGCTCTTGTAAACCTGTAGGGGATGAAAATAGTGTATGACGGGGTGCTCGACGTGCGATTCCAGCAAGCCCTGTATGTCGCGCGTGGCGAGACGAAGCGTCGCGTCCAACCCGTAAAAGCGGCCTTCGACGAAATGATGCGCGATAATGCCCGCCGCGTCCGCGCCCTCTTCCGCCTGATGATAAAAAGAGAGCGCGGCGGCGCGCTTGCGCTCCAAAGCCGAGTAGACCGTAATCAGGTAGGTGACCACCAGCGAGATCAGCGCGAACCCCGAAGCCGATTCGACCAGCGCAACCAGCCGCATCGCCGTCGTGTGCGGCGCGATGTCTCCGTAGCCGACGGTCGTCAGCGTAATGCCACTGAAATAGATGGCTTCGATCCAGGCGGGACTCGCCGCTAAGGGGGCGACGACGAACTCGGCGGGCATGCGCGCGTAATAGATCAACGCGAATCCGGCGACGAGCAGAAGAATGTAGCTGACGATCAAAAACGGCAGGAGAAGCGGGCCCACCATGTTGAGCAGACGGTGACGGCCGGAGCGCGAGAGACGCAGCGCCACGAAGCGCGCCGAGCCCCAGGCGAGGTGATTCAAAATCTCGCCGATTGGCCCGGAGCGTCCCCGCGCATGAAGGATGGTCGCGTAGACATCATAGGCAACCAGCATCAGCAGCCCCGTCCCCAACGCTGTGCAGAGAACAATTTTCATCAACGACCGCTGCGGGGAGAAGGTATGGAAAAAGGCAAAAGTAAAGGGGGCATCGCCCTATCCGGCTTTTGCCTTTTTAATCCAACCGCTTTGAAAGCTTCATGGGGCTTCAGAAGTCAGTAGTTCCTTCCAGCAGTTGCCGGAGCACGAACGGAAGAATGCCCCCGTGCTGGTAGTAATCAATCTCTATGGGCGTGTCTATGCGCAGCGTCAGGGGCACTTCCTCGGTCGTGCCGTCGGCGCGATGAATGACCATCGTGACATCCTGGCGCGGCCTGACGCCTCTCTCTTCCACGCCGATGATGTCGAATACCTCCGTGCCGTCCAGATTCAAGGTCGAGGCGTTGGTTCCCTCTTTGAACTGGCAGGGCAGCACGCCCATGCCGACGAGGTTGCTGCGATGGATGCGCTCGAAGCTCTGGGCGACGACCGCGCGGACTCCGAGCAGCCGCGTGCCCTTGGCCGCCCAGTCGCGCGAGCTTCCCGTGCCGTACTCCTGACCGGCCAGGACGATGAGCGGGATGCCTGCGGCCTGATACTTGACCGAGGCATCGTAGATCGACATGCGCTCGCCGTGCGGCTGGTGAAGAGTGACGCCGCCTTCGGTGCCGGGAACCATCAGGTTCTTGATACGCACGTTGGCGAACGTGCCGCGCACCATCACCTGATGATTGCCGCGCCGCGCGCCGTAAGAGTTAAAGTCCTCGATCGAGATGCCGTGTTCCTGTAGGTAGAGTCCGGCCGGAGAGCTGGGCTTGATCGCGCCCGCCGGGCTGATGTGATCGGTCGTCACGGATTCGCCGAAGATGGCCAAGGGGCGCGCGCCGCGAATGTCGCAGAACTTGCCGACGGCGCTGCTGAATTTTTCAAAGTACGGCGGCTCCTGTATGTAGGTCGACCGCGTATCCCATTCGTAAACGTCGCCCGTGCTCGACGGTATCTCGTTCCAGAGCGGATTCTGCTCTGCGAAATCATTGTAGAGGCGACGGAAAGTTTCCGGATCGTAGGCGGTGCTCAACAACTCGCTCACTTCTTCAAGGCGCGGCCAGATGTCGCGCAGGTAGACATCCTCGCCGTTGCGACCTTTGCCGAGCGGTTCTTTCGTCATGTCTATGTTGACGCGGCCCGCCAGGGCGAAGGCGACCACCAGCGGCGGGCTCATCAGGAAATTGGCCTTGACGCTCTGATGCACGCGCGCCTCAAAGTTGCGATTGCCCGAAAGCACGCTCGCGACGACCAAATCCTGATCCGTGACGACCTCTTCGATGCGCGGGTCGAGCGGCCCGCTATTGCCGATGCAGGTCGTGCAGCCGTATCCGACCAAGTTGAACCCGATCTCGTTGAGGAAGGGTTGCAGCCCCGTCTTTTCCAGGTATTCGGTGACGACGCGCGAGCCGGGCGCGAGCGAGGTCTTAACCGAAGGGTCTACGGAGAGGCCGCGCTCGACGGCCTTTCTGGCGAGCAGCCCGGCGGCCAGCATGACGCTCGGATTAGAGGTATTGGTGCATGAAGTGATGGCGGCGATTACTATGTCGCCGTGACCGAGATCGTCAAAGCGTTCGGGAAATTCACCCGCCGGAATATCTTCGACGCGGTCAGGGGTCGGGCGATTGTTCATCATCTCCATTTCAGTCAAAGGGCTGGTGTCCTTTTCGCTGACGTGGAGCTGTTCGACGTGCGGAGCCGTCTCCGTTTCCTGAGCGCCGCCCCCGGCGACCGCCGCCCTTCCCTTGAAAGCGCCGCGTCCGACCCTCACCGTATAACGATTGCTCAAATCCTGTTCGGTCTTACCGTACCCGTTCTCCTTAACGGGCTTCTGGAAAAGCTCTATGAATTTATCCTTGAGCGCGGGCAATTCGATACGATCCTGCGGGCGCTTTGGCCCGGCCACGCTCGGGCGTATCTCGGCCAGATCAAGCTCAAGGAGACTGCTGTAATCGCATTCGCCTGCGCGCGGAATGCCGAACATGCCCTGCGCCTGGTAATAGCTGCGGACGGCTTCCACCTGTTCGTCGGTGCGCCCCGTCGCGCTCAGGTATTTGCAGGTCTCCTCGTCCGTCGGGAAAAAGCCCATCGTCGCGCCGTACTCGGGCGACATGTTGGAGATCGTGGCGCGGTCGGCCGCGGGCAGGCTCGCGGCCCCTTCGCCGTGAAACTCCACGAACTTTCCGACGACCTTGGCCTGACGCAGCATCTCCGTGACGCGCAAGACCAGATCGGTCGCCGTCACACCCTCCTGCAACTTGCCCTTCATATTCACGCCGACCACATCGGGGGTGAGAAAATAGACGGGTTGGCCCAGCATCCCGGCCTCGGCCTCGATGCCGCCCACACCCCAGGCGACGATGCCGAGCCCGTTAATCATAGTCGTGTGCGAGTCTGTCCCGACCAGCGAATCAGGGTAGTAGATGCCGTCGCGCTCCCAGACGCCGCGCGCCAGAAATTCCAGATTGACCTGATGGACGATGCCTATGTCCGGGGGCACGATCCTGAACCCGTCGAACGCCTGCATGCCCCACTTCAGGAACTGGTAGCGCGAGTTATTGCGCTTGAACTCCATCTCCATATTCTTGTTGAAAGCGTCGGCCGTGCTCGAGAAATCGACCTGAACGGAATGGTCTATGACGAGATCGACGGGGACGAGCGGTTCGATGAGATTCGGATTTTTACCGAGCCGCGCGACGCACGAGCGCATCGCCGCGAGGTCTACGAGCAGCGGCACGCCCGTGAAATCCTGCAACAGTACGCGCGCGACGATGAAGGGCACCTCCTCGGTGCGCTCGGCGTCGGGCTTCCAGTTGGCAAGCTCGCGAATGTCATCCTCCGTGATCTTCTTGCCGTCGAAGTTCCGCAGGACGGATTCGAGGATGATGCGAATGCTGAAGGGAAGGCGCGAGACGGGCCCGACGCCCGCCTTTTCCAGTTGCGGCAGGGAATAGAACCGGCCCTCGCTCGTTTGGCCGGATTTGAAGGTGCGCAGCGTGTCGAAGAGATTATGTGGCATAAGAGTTTAAACGATTGATGTGGAGCGCAAAGCGCACACGCGCGCGCTCACTCTATGACGAGCGCCCGGAGCGCCCCGGAAAACTTATTGCGATCAGGTTTATTGTCCAAAGTTTAGTGTAGGGCGCAGCCCCTTAAAACGTCAAGCAAAGCATCATTTGAGAAAGCGCGTACCGACGATTGCCGCCCGTTCAAAGCATCTGTTATAGTTCAAAAGCTTTCAGCCATCAGCCATTACGCCGTCAGCATTTGCAAGTCGCTCGCGGAAACGCGCCAGCCGAGAGAGAGAAAGAGAGAGGCCCACCGCGCGCGGAGCAATGGTATTTGGAGACGGCGCGCGGGAATCAGCCCTTTTTTTATAGCTGATCGCCGGACGCGCCGAATGCTTGTCACAGGGAGACCTAACGGGATGCCAAAAAAGAGACCGGAAGATTTCGAGTATCTGAGCAATAATCCGGACTTCGTGCCCGACCCCGAAATCGAAGAGTTCATGGAAGAAGAGATTTCGCGCGCGCCGAAAGACCCCGATCTGCTCGCGCAGCGGCTGCGTAACAATACGGCCGCCTCACCGATGGACGCGGGCGGCGACCCGGACGCCGACTGGGAAGGCGTCAACGACAGCGGTACGGAGACCATCTCGGGCGATAATCCGACGCCGGATCAATCTCTCGTGGAAGAGAACGCGCGCGCCGTCGGCGTCAGTTACGAGGATAACGAGGAGCTGGAATTTATAGACAAGATAGACCGACGCGACCGTGATCGCTACGAACTGGACGAGCGCTCGAAGGGCGACGACGACACGATATAAGCCGCGAGCGACAAATAAAGAGTGGCAAGTTGAGAGAGAGTGTGTTTTGAAGCATCGGCTTCGATCTCATCACTTGCCACTCTTTATTTGCTACGCAGCTCGTTACGGGTGCGGCTGAAGCGTCACGCTCTTGATGACGATACGGGGCGAAGGGCGTTCCGACCCCATCTCGACCGGCGCGCCGCCGATGATGTCGGCGTTGTTGATTCCCTCTATGACGCGACCGAAAACGGTGTATTTGCGGTCGAACTCGGGCACTTTCTTGAGCGTGATGTAGAACTGGCAATTCGCCGTATCGCGCGCCTCCTTCTCACTCATGCCGGGCTGTCCGGCAAAGCCGGGTCGCGCCCCCTTCCTGGCCGCGCCCACTATCCCGCGCTCATACGGAATATCGCTCATCTCGCCGGGCACGTTCGGGTAAGGCGAGTCGCCCGTCCCGTCGTTGGTCGGGTCGTTGTCCTTCGAGAGCGGGTCGCCGCCCTGTATGATGCCCAGCTCCGGGTTGATACGGTGAAAGGTGGTTCCGTTATAAAAGCCCTCTTTGATTAATTGCTTGAAGCGCTCGACCATCTTCGGAGCGATGTTCGGATAAAGCTCGATGACGATTTTTCCGAAGCCCGGGTCTTCCATCTCTATGACGGCCACCTCCGAGTCCGCCTGCGGCTTGATGCCCTTCTTAACGCTCGCGTCGAGCGCCGCCTCTTCCCCTTCGGGCGTGTCGGAATCCTTCGAGGCCGTCGTCTGATTCGGTTTGCATGCCGAGAGCGCGAGCGCCAGTAGCACGCACAGGAGCAAGGTTCTGCACCCGCCGCGCGTCATCCGTGCAAGACCCCGCAGCCGTTCTATGTTCACAGTAATGTTTGCCTCCGTCATGTGATGCTTATTTCGAGTGTTTGCCGGAAAGCTCTGAAAAGAACGCCCCGGATATTAACAGATTGATTGCGGCCTTTCATGTCACGGGCGCGAGCCTCAGAACAGGCGGCGACTGTCGAGCAGGATGGTTACGGGGCCGTCGTTGACGAGTTCGACCTCCATCATGCGTCGAAAACTTCCGGTCTCGACGCGGCCGACGCTCCGGCGCGCCTCTTCTATAAAGGCTTCGTAGAGCGGCTCAGCCGTCTCCGGAGGCGCGGCATCGCTCCATGACGGGCGTCGCCCGCGCCGCGCATCCCCGTAGAGCGTGAATTGCGAGACGACGAGCAGCTCACCGCCGACATCCTTAACAGACAGGTTCATACGCTCGTCCGCGTCCTCAAAAATTCGCAGGGCCGCGATCTTCTCGACCAGGTATTTAATATCCTGCGCGCCGTCGGTCGCGGCTATCCCGACGAGCACGACGAGCCCGCAGCCGATCTCGCCGACGGTCTCTCCCCCGACCCTGACGGAGGCGCGCGTCACGCGCTGCAAGACGGCTCGCATCTCGGTTTATCTCAACTCGATGCCCCGTTTCGGGGGTATGAAATTATAGGTTATGATCCCGATAACCTCGACGGGCTTGCCCCTTACCAGCGTCGGCGTGAAGCGCGCCTTGAGGGCCGCCGCCTCCGAGGTCTCTCTCAGGTAAGGATGCCCGCAGGTCGCCTCCGCTTTAATGACCGTGCCCGACTCGTCTATCTTGACTTTCACGCGCACGACGCCAAAGGCTCTGAAGAGGCGCGCTTTCTCAGGGTATTCCGGCCTGGGAAGCTTGATCGCCTTGCCGTTAAGAATCTCGTCCGACGTGAAGGGGTCGCGCGCCACGACGATTTTCCTACGCTGCCGTTCATACAGGGCCTCAGCCTCTTTTTCCTTGCCGCTTTCGAGCAGCAGGCAGGTGTAGCGCTCAAACGATTTTTCCAGCTCCGGGTCATTATCCCTGAGCAGTTTCTCTTCGATGGCGATGATACGCTCATAGAGCGGTTCCGCCTTCTCGTACCTGCTCAGCAACCTGTACAGCTCCGCCAGATTGTAGAGCGCGCGGGCCACCGGCATGCTCTCCGATCCGAACGCCTTTTCCCTGATCGCCACCACGCGCTGGTAATAGCCCTCGCTTTCCTCGAAATCACGAGCCATAAAGCGCACGAGTGCGAGCGAGTTTAAAATATTGCTCACGTTCGCGTCGTCTGGGCCAGCCGTTTTTTCCAGTATACTCAAGGCGCGCTTGTAAAGGGGCTCGGCCGTTCCATACTTGCGCTTGGCGAGGTACAGCTCTGCGAGATTAAAAAGAGCGAGCGCGACGAGCTTATGCTCGGGGCCGAGCGCGCGCTCTCTGATCTCAACGACGCGGATCGCCAGCGGTAAGGCTTCGTCGTACTTTTCCTCCTTGTGAAGCTGGACGACCTGCTTATTGAGCCGGTCGGCCTCGGCCAGCTCCGGCGGCTGCGCGGCGGGCGTCTGCGGCGTCGCGCCTCGCATGATCGCATAGGCCGGACGACTCCCGTTTGTCTGCGCGCTCGCAAACCCGATCCAGACCAGACTCATGGCGAGCGCGATGAACAGTTCTCTCATGATTTTCAGACCCCTCCCCTTGAATTTAGCTTTCCCTTCAACGTTCCGTTCCGGCCGACGCGCGCGCGTGCGGGCCGGAACGAGAGCCCTGAATCACCGGGGGAAACCGAAAACCCGGGCGCCGGAGAGCCGACCAAAAAGGGGGAAGACCTCCGCGGCCGATCATCAAAAAGGCAGGTTGAAGAAGAGGAAGTAACCGTTCAGCATGAGTATGAAGGCGACGGCCCCGGCGACGAGCGAGACCTTCAAAATCAGCCTGGACATCGACAGGATGGCGACCGACGCGAGCACAATCGCAATCTGAAAGAGGGCTTCGGCGAAATCAAAGTTAGGGTCTTGCTGCTGGGCGCGATTACGCTGCGCTTCAAAGTCCTTGGCCCGCGCCGAGAGTTGCTGGCGGCCCTCGCCTTTGAGCGGATTGTTCGGCTCATTCTTATCGGGCTCGTTCTCGTAGCGGTCGGCCGTCTCTTTGAACTTGTCTATCTTCTTTTGAAGCTCCTGGCGAATTTCGGGCGCGAGCGAGCTTTGATGGAGCAGCAGCTCGGCTTCCAGAGTCTCGGCCGCCAGCTTGTTCGAGGTCTGGCGAATACTCTTGGCCTGGTAAAAGGCCCAGGTATCGCTGGCCTGAATATTATTGTTCATGATGTCTTCGGCGGCGTTGCCTCCGCCGAGGCTGGTGATCGCCAGCAGCATCGCCATGAAAGCGATGATGAGCGCCGAGCGCGCGCGAAACTTATCATCCTCGGTTCTACCCCCGCCCTCGCTCGCCTCTACTACGTGCTCGGCAGCATCACTGGCTTCCATCTCTCAGCTTTCTCCTCGCGATTATGATTTTCCGAGCCTCAATCCCAAACCCTGAATCTCAAAACACAGCGCCGACCGTTCGGGAAGCAGCCCTTTATCTCTTCGGCGGCCTGCTCGGCCTGATCTCAACGCGGCTCGGCAGGCTTCGTTCCGGGTGATGCAGCAAATCGATGACCACCTGCGCGATGTCGTCTGGCTGCAACTGCCAACTCTTCTCCGCGCTCGGCTCCTCATCGCCAAAGTGAGTATTGACAGAGCCGGGCATGATATAGCTGACCTTTATACCATCGTGCCGGACTTCCTGCATCAAGGCTTCGCTGAAACCGTTGAGTCCGAATTTAGAGGCATTGTAGGCGGCCATCTGCGGGTGCGCGTTCACCCCCGCGAGCGAAGAGATGTTGATGATGTAGCCGCCGCCGCGACGTTTCATCTGCGGAATGGCTTCGTGGCAGCAATAGAAGACGCCGAACAGGTTCGTCTCAAGCACGGCGCGAAAATCCTCCGGCGATAATTCCTCGACCCGCCCGAACAGGCCGATGCCAGCGTTGTTGATGAGAATGTCGACGCCGCCCAACTCCGCGACCGCATGATCGACGAGCGCCCGTACCTCCTCATAATCGCGTACATCGCACACGGCGCCCGTGACGCTCGCCTCGCCCACACGCCCAAGCTCGCTCGTGGCGCGCTCGATCTCGTCGGCGTGTCGCGCGCCGATGCAAACATTCACGCCCTCGCGCAGGAGCGCCTCGCTGATGGCGCGGCCGATTCCCTTAGTGCCGCCCGTGACAATCGCTGCTTTACCACTCAGGTTCAACTTGATTCACCTCCCTGCTCCTGCGAGTTCAATTTCAGGCGCAATCGTTCGTTGACCACCTTCGGATTCGCCTTGCCCCTGGAGGCTTTCAGAACCTGGCCGACGAAGAAGCCGAAGAGCGTTTCTTTGCCCGCGCGATACTGCGCGAGCTGTTGCGGGCTCTGTGCGATCACTTCGTCTATGATCGGATCGATGGCGCTCGCATCGCTGACCTGTGTGAGCCCGCGCTCTGCGACGACCGCCGCCGCCGCCTTGCCCGTCGCGCACATCTCAACCAGTACGTCCTTGCCCTGCTTGCCGCTGATCCTGCCCTCGTCAATGAGTCGCACGAGCGCGCCCAGTTCTTCGGGCGTGACCGGACAGGCGCCGATCCCTTTCCCGGTCGCCTCAAGCTCGCGCAGCAATTCAGACCTGATCCAGTTGGCCGCCCCGCGCGGGTTGGCCGCAGCGCGCGCCGCCTGCTCGTAATAGTCCGCGAGCCCACGCTCTGCGGTGAGCTGCGAGGCGTCGCTGAAGGAGAGCTGGTATTGATCTATAAAGCGCTGGCGGCGCGCATCCGGCAGTTCGGGCAGAGAGGCGCGCACTCTCTCTATGAACTCCGCCGAGACGACGAGCGGTTGCAGATCCGGCTCGGGGAAATAGCGATAGTCGTGCGCCTCCTCCTTCGAGCGCATCGCGCGTGTCTCCCCGGCGCGCTCGTCCCACAGGCGCGTCTCCTGCATGACCCGCCCTCCCGATTCGATGAGGTTGATCTGGCGCTCGATCTCATACTCGATGGCGCGCTGCATGAAGCGCACGGAGTTCAGGTTCTTCAGCTCGACCTTCGTGCCGAATCTGGTATCGCCCACCCGCCGCACCGAAACATTCGCCTCGCAGCGCAGATTCCCCTTCTCCATGTCGGCGTCGCTCGCTCCCACCCACTGAAGCGCGCGGCGCACATAGTTGACGTAGTCGTAGGCTTGCCAGGAGGAGTTGAAGTCCGGCTCGGTGACGATCTCGGCGAGCGGCGTACCGGCGCGATTCAGGTCGATATACGAGTAGCGATCAACCTCTGGCAGGCCCTCGTGGACGTTCTTGCCCGCGTCCTCTTCCAGGTGCAGGCGCGTGATGCGTACCCTGTGCGGTCGCCACTGGCGCGGATGCCCCGCCTCGTCGCGCTCGGCCGTCATAATCTCAAGCTCGCCCCGCTCGGAAAAAGGCTGGTCGTACTGAGAGATTTGATAACCCTTCGGAAGGTCTGGATAGAAATAGTTCTTGCGCGCGAAGATGGAACGCTCGTTGATTTGCAGGGAGAGCGCAAGGGCGGCGCGCGCGCCCAACTCTACGGCGCGCTCGTTCAAGACGGGCAGCGCGCCCGGCAACCCCAGACACACGGGGCAGGTATTCGAGTTCGGCTCGTCGCCGAAGCGCGTCGAGCAGCCACAGAATATCTTCGATTCGGTGCTCAACTGCGCGTGAATCTCAAGGCCGATAATCGTTTCCCAACCTTCTTTCATAATCAATGGGCAATCAATCAGCAGCCCTCGCCCACGAAAAGCTTTTCGACTGCTGATCGGTTACTCTTCTCCTTCTTTCTGTGCTAACGGATAGCCGAGGTCGCGCCAGGCGTTCATGCCGCCCTTGAGCGGGTGAACGTCCACGTAATCATGGGCCATGAGTATTTGCGCCGCACGGGCGCTCGAATGCTCGCGGTGTCAGGTGCAGTAGGTGATGACGGGCCGCCCGCGCGGCACCTCATCTATTCGCGCCTCAAGCTCCTCGCGCCAGATGCGCAACGCGCCCGGTATCTTCACCTCGCTCTGTCCCCAGTGCTTTGCGTTGCGCGTATCTATAAAGACAGGGTCGGCTCCGCTCTCGACGAGTCGCCATGCCTCTTCCGCGCCGATCAGTTCTACGTCCCGGGCCTCCAAATCAGGTGGTCTCCCTTCTCATGTCCAAAGTTTCGAGCGAAAAACGGTTTCGGATTCGAGCGGGCTGAAACTGCTCTTCGCTCGAACGCGAAACCTTATCAGGGGCGCAGCCAGCCGGGCATCGCGCCCGCGCGGCGAGCCTCGTCTTCGAGCAGACGCCAGCGCGCCGCCAACCCCGCGCGTACTTCTTCAAGCTCGCGCAGGCGCGTGACCATCACGGTGCGCTCGTACGAGGAATCGTAAAGCGGATACGAGGCGGCGAACTGCCCGAAGGGCGGCACGATCAGCCCCGGCGCAAAGAACGGGTTCGGCCTGCCGAAGTAATTCCTCGCACGGCCCGGCATATTCACAATCACCTGCCCGCTCGTCGCGCCGCCGCCGACGCCTATGGCCGCGCCCGGCTGCGGGCCTCCCGTGACGACGCCCGGACGGATAGCGCCACCGGGATGCCGGAACATGGGCCCACGCCCGCGCGGTCTGAAGGGAAAGAACGGCTGGATGACGGTCAGGACAGGATACGAGCCCACCGAAAGCGTTTGAGGCGAGCCTCCCAAACGGTCGCGCAGGTAATCGATCTGCGCGTCCACGACGGCGATCTCCGTTCGCAGCTCACCGGCGCGCGCTCGCCAGTAGGATTCCGCCTGCCCTTCCTCTTCCTCGCTGGCGCGCGACAGCTCGCGTAACTTTTGCGTCTCGGCCTCGCGGCGGCGGCGCGCCTCTTCCGGCGAGGGCAGACCCAATTCCTGCGCGCGGCGCTCGTACGCCTCTTCGCTCTCGGTTCTCGCCCGGCGCGCCCGTTCCAGCTCGCGATTCGTGATCGTCCGTCGTGCGCTCTTCTCTGTCGCTCGTGCGGGCCGAGCGGTCTCACCCGACGCGGCGCGCTCCTGAGCCGTCGCCGCGCGCTGCTCTGCCCCCCCGCCCGCGGCCCGCCGCAAGAGGCTGCCCGGAGCCTCGTTGTTGATTCGTTCGGTGGCCGTGATGTCGACGCCCGACAGTTGGAGCGTGACAAGGATTCCGGGCGCGGCCTCGTAGGTCAGGACTTCGCCAGCGACGGTGAATTTTTCGGGAATCTCCAGGCGGCGGCCGCTGCGCATGACAAGGGTGTAGGCGGAGGCCGCGACCGGCAGAACCAGAAAGAGCAGGAGCGCGCAGCAACAGAAGGTGGCGGCGTACCGCTTCGCCGTGCGTCCGTTTCCGGGCGAACCGTTCTCACGCTCAAAGATTAAAGTTGACATGGCTATATCCCGTTTCTGTGGCTGATCGCGTGGTTTACTACGTCGAGTATAGCACTGGCTGAAATATGTGCTCAACAAACAGGCGGGCGAAACCCTCACGTGACAATTCTTTTGCATATAACGGAAGGACTTTGGTGTACAATCCGTTTCACACAGGCACACGTATTTACTTCAGAAAGGGCGGAGGAGCCTTCCTTCGAGAGCAAGGCGATGCCGCCAGAGGAGGCGTTAGCAACCATTTTCTCGCAAAGGAGAGAAAAGAAAGATCATGGCTAAAACCATCTGCAAGATTTTGGGTATCGTGTTCTTGTTGGTCGGGGTCGTCGGTTTTGTTATGCCCGGTTTTCTAGGCACACATTTGAGCGTTGTGCATAATCTCGTGCACATCATCTCAGGCGCAGTCGCTCTTTACCTGGGCTTTGCCGGATCGCTCTCCGCAGCGCGCCTGTTCTGTATCGTCTTCGGGGCTGTTTATCTACTGCTCGCCATCTGCGGATTCCTGCTCGGAAGCGATCAGGCGCCGACCATCGCGGGGATGGCCGACATGGGCCGTGACGCAAGACTCTGGAGAGTGATTCCGGGCCAGTTGGAGCTTGGCACGATGGATCACATCGTCCACGTACTGCTCGGCATAGTGTTTCTCATCGGCGGTTTTCTGACCAAAGCCGACGTGGAGCGCGCCGTAGATTAAGTTCTAAAAACGGATTCGGTTTCAGGTTGCGGGATCGCAAAGCTTTCCGGCATCGCACGAGGGGTGACGCCGGATTGTAAGCTCGACCGCGCAACCTGAAACCCTTTTGCCTGTGGCCCCTACGGATTAGCTCTTCGAGCTAGAAGCGGAAGCTGAATCCGCCCCGGCCCACCGCGCCCGGCGCTCTGAAACCGTTCTCGAAATATTCTTCGTTGAAGATATTCTCCGCGCCGCCGAACAGCACCAGCACCACACGCTCGCTCAACCTTCGCTCGTAGCTCGCGAAAGCATCCGCCTTGGTGTAGCCCTTAAAGGTAAGGACGACCGAGGGGAAACCGACCGGCGCGATATATGTGCCGGTGCGGTTGAGGTCGAAGCTGAAGAGAAACGAACGCCAGCGCTCGTTCAAGTTTAATCCGAACAGGTGCTTTGGGATAACGAACTGTCGCTGCAAGCCCTGCGCCGGAACGAAACGGTCGCTGTTCGTATAAGTGTAGGAGGCGCGCACGTCCATGCCGCGAAACGGTACTGCTTCGAGCGAGGTTTCGACGCCGCGCGCGATTCCGCCCGGCAGATTGATCGCGCCGAAGGTGCGGCCCAGTCCGAGCGGATCCGGCGGAGCCGTCGGCGCAAATATGTTCTGGAAATCCGAGAAATCTATGACGCGCTGAAGTCGCGTGTAGAAGTAGGTCGCGCCGAACAGCAGCCGGTCGTTTGCGAGGCGCTGGTCAAACCCTCCGTCAACGCCGATTGATTGCTCGGCGCGAAGGGTCGGATTGCCGAAGCGCGTAAAGCCCACGCTCTCGAACGTCCCCTCGCCGAAGCGCTCGAAGAGCGACGGCGCGCGAAAGCCGTTGCCGACGTGCGCGCGCAGCTTGGTTCCCGCAGAGCGTATGAAGTAGGCGATTGAACCGTCGCCCGTGATCGAGCTTTCCGCGCTGATCTCGCTCAGGAAGCCCGGACGGTCGGCGGCGTCGATGCGATAGAACTGGCCGCGCAGGCCCACGGAGACCTGTAGCCTGTCGTCCAGCAGAAAGAGCTGATCCTGGCCGAAGAAGGCGAAGGTTCGCTGGCGATCCGTGTCGCCCCCGTTGATGCCAAAGGCCGAGAGAGATTCCTGAAAAAGCGTCTCGCGCTCGAACTCGAATCCGGCCGTGAGCAGGTTCATGCGCCCGAAGCGAAAGTTGGCCCGCGCGTCCAGCGTATCGGTCGAGCCCCTGTTTGTACTGACGAACTCGAAATCGCCGAAGGGCAGAAGCGAAGCGAAGCGCGGGTCAACCTCGGGCCCGTTGTAATTGCGCCTGTCGGCCGCCACGTGCTGATAGGCCACCGTGTAGGAGAACAGCCCGCTCGCGTGCTGCGTCAAACGCACTGAGCCGACCAGCAAACGATTGCGCCGTCCCTGATCGGGATTGTTGAAATCCGGCTGGAAGGTAACACCCTCGATGGCTTCAGGGTATTGCTGCGGGCTCGCGGCTGCGCCCACCAGCGCGCGCGGGTTGCTGTTGACGCGCGCGTTCGAGAGTGTTCCGTAAAAGTTTGCGCCGATGGTGATCGAGGGCGTCGCGTCGAATTGAAAGCGCGCGCCGCCCGCCGTACTGCCATACTGGTCATTGCGGTCAACGCCCCTTCGCACGTCGACGCGCGTCAGGCCGAAGCTGAACCCCGCGCGCTTTCCGATTGCGCCCGAGCCCTGCAAGCGTTCACGAAAGAGGCCGAGACCGCCGCCCTCCGCTCCCGCCTCGAAGTGAGGGCTGCCCGTGCCCGTCCTGGGCACAAGGTTAATAACGCCGCCGATGGCGTTCGAGCCGTAGATGGAAGAGCCCGAACCGCGCAGTATCTCAACGCGCTCAAGCCCCGACGGCGCGAGGTCTGTGAAGAAAGGGAGCGCCGAGCCGTTGATGTCGGAAGCGTCGCGCACGCGCAGCCCGTCTAAAAGCAGCGCCGTATCGAAATTCCTTTGGCCGCGCAAGCGCAGGCTGGTGAGCGCGCCCGGCGAGCCCTGCTGCTGCACGCGCAGGCCCGGCGTTCCCCGAAGGGCTTCGGCGAGCGACACCTCGCGTCGCGCTTCCATCTGCTCTTCTCCGAGAAGCGTGACGGCCTTCGAGACCTCGTCTGCGCGCTGCGGCGTGCCCGTCGCCACGACGACTACGGATTCGCTGACGGCCGCCACCGGCAGCACCATGTCGCGCGTCGTCGCCTCTCCGCGCTCGACGCGGAAACCGTCCGAAGTGACGACGGCGAACCCGCGCGCCGTCACCTCTAAAATATAGTCGCCCGGCCCGAGCCCCGTAAAAGCATAAACGCCGTTCTGATCCGTCCGCGCGAAAAGGCGCACGCCCTCGCGCGAGCGCAGGCGAACCTCAGCCCCGGCGACCGCCGCGCCCCGCTCATCCGTCGCGCGCCCCTTAACGCTGGCCCCGACGCTGACGACACCCTCGCCGCCGCCACCGCCACCACCACCACCTCTCTGGGCCCACGCGCTCACCGAAAAAGCAGAGAGCAGCGCCAGCGGCAGTAGTGCCAGCGCGCACACAAGTTTTACGTAGCCGTCAGGGAATCCTCTTTTTCCCTCATTATTCTTATCTTTCATGTTCAGCTTCTCCTGCCCGTCGCAGTACGAGCCTGCAAGAGAACGCCGGATAGGTCTCCTGACTCACAGCAGAAGCCAGGGGAGGAACGAAGGGATGAAAGAGATTGAATCACTACGCAGGTGAATCAATCATTCAACCCATTTCATCCCTCATCCCTTCGCTTCCGTTCCGCGCCTTCCCGTTCCCCTCTGTGGGAATAGTGGCTTAAAAGAGATGCGGAACCTTGTCGCCGTTTACAGTTGCGCGGGCAGTGGCGGCTTTGCACCGCCTTCCCTGATCCGTCGCTCGTCGGTTGATGAATCACCGGCGCGCTTGATGCACCGGCGTAATGCGTGGCGCTCCCGTCACGGGGTGAGCATCCACAAGAACCTCTATGTCGAAAAGCTCTCGCAAAGATTCGAGCGTCAAGACCTCTCGGGGCGGCCCCAGAGCCAGGGCGCGACCGTCTTTGAGCAATAGCACGCGGTCTGCGAACTCCGCCGCGAGGTTAACGTCGTGTGTCACGACGATGGCCGCCGTCTTCGTCTGATCGCTGCGGGCGCGCACCAACCTGAGCACGGCGGCCTGATGAGCGAGGTCAAGATTAGCCGTCGGCTCGTCCAGCAGCAGGATCGCGGCCTCGGTCGCCAGAGCGCGCGCCAGCACGGCGCGTTGACGCTCGCCGCCCGAAAGCTCGTTCATCAAACGCGCGCTGAACTTATCGAGGCCGGTTTCGCTCAAGGCACGGAGCGCAACCTCTACGTCGCGCTCCGTCTCCCAGCCCCACGCGCCCGTACTAGACCACGCATAGCGTCCTCCAAGAACGAACTCCATCACGGTAACCGGAAAACGCAGCTCTGCCTCCTGCGCGACGACGGCGATGCGACGGCTCACAGCACGCCGACCAAAGGAGCGCAAGGGCTGGCCGTCCAGAAATATCTCGCCGCGCAGAGGCGTGTGCGCGCCGTTAAGGGCGCGCATGAGCGTCGATTTGCCCGCGCCGTTCGGCCCTATGATCGCCACGATCTCTCCCGGCACGGCGCGCAGAGAGACGCCCCTGATCGCCACGCGCTCGCCGTAGCCGACATCTATATCGCGCGCCTCTAACATTCCATAAACCCTCTCGCGACCCAGTCGAAATTCTCCCCCAGGCTCCCCCTCGGTCAATCTTTCATCCCCTGCGCTTTTTCATCCCCTTCTAAGCAGGTAGACGAAGAGCGGCGCGCCTATGAGAGCCGTGATCGCGCCGACCGGCAATTCGCGCGGGGCGATGATAGTGCGCGCCGCCGTGTCCGCCACGATTACAAAGAGCGCTCCGGCCAGGGCCGCCGCCGGAATCGTCGTCCGGTTATCGCTTCCGACCGATAGTCGCACCAGATGCGGGACGACGAGCCCGACGTAGCCCACCGAGCCGCTGGAGGCAACGGACGCTCCGACCAGCAGCGAGGCCGCCAGAAAAACGATCAGGCGCACGCGCTCGGTCTCGACGCCCAGATCGAATGCGTCGCGCTCGCCGAGCATCATCAGGTTCAAAGCGCGCCCGTGCATCGCGAGCACAGTAGTCCCGCCCAACGCCGCCACTACTCCCACCGTCAACAGGCCGGAGGTCGAGCCCGACAGGTCTCCGAGCAGCCAGAAGTTGAAGGAGCGTATGCGCGTCGCGTCCATCATCGTCGTAATAAAGACGATGGCCGATGAAAGAAAGGTCGTCACGATCACGCCCGCCAGGATCAATCTTTCCGGCGACGCGCCCGTGCGCCCGCGCGCCAGTCTATAGACGATGAAGGTTGAGCCAAGCGCACCCGCAAACGCCATCAACGAGCGAGCCCAAGCCTGTGAGCCCAGAAAAACGAGTGCGATCATTGTGCCGACGGCAGCGCCGTTCGAGATGCCCAGCAGGTACGGCTCGGCCAGCGGATTACGAAGCAGCGCCTGATAGCCAGCGCCCGCCGCCGCGAGCGATGCGCCGACGCTCGCCGCCAGCAGGATACGCGGCAATCGCAAGTCCAGAAGAATGGCCTGCTGCTCGGGCGTCAACCCGCATCTGCCGCCGCCCCCGCCACCGAAGATCGCGCACAGTGCTCCGCCCACGGGCAACCGCTCGCCCCCGATCAACGCCGCGCCGAGAGCGACACAGAGCAGCGCCACCGCAAGCGAGAGGCAGACCGTCAGCGTGCGGCGAAGAGTAGTATGAGCGCGTCCGCCCGCCCCGCGAGCAGTAGCAGTCGCAGTGTCGCCCGATTTGGCCGTCTCTGTGTCCACAGAAGTCATTGCCTGAAAGCTTCCGGATGGAGTGCGCGCGCCATCTGTTCCAACCCGTCAACAAGTCTCGGGCCGGGACGCGAAAGAAAATCGCCGTCGATCTGAATAATGCGCCCTTCGAGCGCCGCCGGAGACCTCTTCAAAGCCGCCGCCACCTCGCGGTTGGCTTCTCCCATCGAGCCGCCCGTCGCCATCACGATTGCTTCGGGCCGCGAAGCCAGCGCCGCCTCGTCGCTATAGCGGGGCCACGCTCCCGGCACGTCGCGCGTGACGGAGCGCCCGCCCGCGCGAGCGATCAGGTCTGTGATGTAAGAGTCGCGTCCCGCCGTGTAAAGCGGCTCGGCTGAGAGTTGGTAGAAGACGCTGACCGGCCTGCTCTGTTTGACCGCCTCTTCCACCCGGCGGGTGCGAGCGCGCAACTCACCGGCCACACGTTCGGCCTCGTCGCGTTGGCCCAGCAAATCGCCCACCGCCACGATTGAGCGAAAGACGCCTTCGAGATCATGCGGGTCGGTCACGTAGACGGCTATCTGCTGCTCGTCGAGCTGGCGCGTGAAGGTTTCGAGTTGTGATGCCGTGGAGACGAGTATCAACTGCGGGCGTAGAGCTATGATCCGCTCGATGCTCGGATGAAGAGTGTCGCCCACCTTGGCGACCTGCGCGGCCTCGGGCGGGTAATCGCAGTAGGTCGTGTTACCGACAAGGCGAGCGCCCGCGCCGACCGCGTAGACTATTTCCGTCAGGTTAGGGGCCAGTGTAACGATGCGCTCCGGTCGCGGGCCCACGCGCACGCGCCGTCCGGCATCGTCCGTCACCTCGCGCTGCTGCGCCGTCGAATCAATCGCCCTTTCGCTTCGCGGCGCGCACGAGCCTGCGTACAGGAGCACGCACAAGCTCAAAAAGAGCAGGCTGAAAAACTTGATCCGAAGTGTGTGGCTGTCTCTCAAATAAAAAAGTCCCGTCGCCATCAGGAGCGCCTTTCGCGAGAAAGGCGACCGAGCTGGCGACGGGACTTTTCCCTTAGGGACCGGGATGAAAAAAAGAAGTGCCCGCTGCGGCCCGAACACCTTTACGCGAGGCGCTCTAAAAGGCTGCAAAAGCATCTACGGGCAGGTCTCCTGGCTCGAAGAAACGAGCGGCTTTGGCCTGAACGCGCTGCAAACTCAAAAAAAAAGAGTTTCCAATCCGTCAGCCGATCATTCTTCTTACAGTGGCGCGACCGCGCGGGATTTGCACCCGCTTCCCTATTCTCCCCGCTTTTGTGAACGGGGCACCCGGACGCTTCATAATGAAAAGAGCGAAGAAAAGTCTAACCCCACCGGAGAAGCGGAAGGTATCACGCACGAGCGGCCAAAGTCAAAACCTACTGGGAAGCCGCCCGTTAGGGCTCAGTCGGCAACCCCTCTCGTCTTTTCAGCTTTTGCCTTTTACCTTTCGCCCTTTTCCTTCTAAGATGCCTCCATTCTTAATTTCCACGAGGAGCACTCCGGTACGATGATTAAGACGGTTGAGTGGACAGACGAGGGCGTGCGTATGATCGATCAGCGCATCCTTCCGACGGAAGAGAAATATCTAATGCTGCGTTCCTACGAGGAAGTGGCCGAGGCCATCCAGAAGATGGTCGTGCGCGGCGCTCCGGCCATAGGCGTTTCGGCCGCGATGGGCCTCGCGCTCGGAGCGAAGCAATCCGTGGGCACATCGGTCGCCGACCTCGGATTTGATTTCGACTACATGTGCGAGGTGATGAGCAAGACGAGGCCGACCGCCGTCAATCTCTTCTGGGCCATAGAGCGCATGCGCGCCGCTTTCACGCGCGCAAAGGCACAGACGGACGATGTCGAGGAGGTCAAGCAGCAACTCGTGGCCGAGGCGCAGGCCATCTACAAGGAAGACCTCGAATCGAACCGCTCGATGGGCCGCTTCGGCGGAGAGTTGCTTCGTGACGGCTCGACGGTGCTGACGCACTGCAACGCGGGCGCGCTCGCCGCCGCCGGAGATTACGGTACGGCGCTCGGCGTCATTCGCGGCGCACGCGACGCCGGAAAACGCATCGCCGTCATCGCGGACGAAACGCGTCCCTTCCTACAGGGCGCGCGCCTCACCGCCTGGGAGCTTCATCAGGACGACATCCCCGTGACGCTGATTACGGATAACATGGCCGGGCACGTCATGAAGAAAGGGCAGGTGGACGCGGTCGTGGTCGGCGCCGACCGCATCGCCGCCAACGGCGATACCGCCAATAAGATCGGCACTTACATGGTCGCCGTCCTGGCGCGTCAACACGACATCCCCTTCTATGTCGCGGCCCCCATCTCCACCATAGACCTCAATTCATCCTCGGGCGAAGAGATTCCGATTGAAGAACGCGACACGCGAGAGGTCACGCACATACGCGAACAAAGGCTCGCGCCCGAAGGCATAGAGGTGCAAAATCCCGCTTTCGATGTCACGCCCAACGAGCTTATCACAGCGATCATTACGGATAGGGGCGTCGCCCGCCAGCCCTATTCGGAGAGCCTGCGCCGCATGATTGAGGGTTAAGGGGCCGCTACTCCACAAACGGCGTACGGCGCGTGCTCGGGCTCTCTCTGATAAGCAGCAAGGCCAAAAAGAGAGAGGGGCTATAGAGTCAGTGGGCTATGACTTTCCGGTAAGGGGCGCGAAAAAGAGGCTGCTTCGGTGCCAGACGTTTTTCTTTAACAACGGGGCGGGCACGACCGGCTCCTTCACGCTGAGCTTACCTGATTTCGTGCCTCTCGATTCGGGCAATACAGCCGTTCTACAGGGACACATCACGGGCGCTCAGCAGAATCAGGTTCCCGAACCGGCGACGCTCATACTGCTCGGCACGGGCTTGACAGGCTTGGTCGGGGCTGTCTCCGGCGGCGCAGGAAAAACGCTCGTTCCTTAAAGGATAACTCGTAGGCGACCCCCTTTAAGAGATTCGGTCGTCGCCGGTCGAGACCGGAATAAAAAGCTCAGAGGTTTATGCCGTGCATAAGCCCCTGAGCTTTTTATATCTTTTCAGGACGGTGTTTCTGATACTTCGATAGGGTCTTCTCAGGAAGGAATGCCCGGCCCCGTCTGTCTCGCAAAACGGCTCTGCTTCCACCATTCTATAGTTGACCGCAACCCTTCTTCGAGGCCGACGCGCGGCTCGTAGCCGAGTAGCTGGCGAGCGCGCGTGATGTCGGCGAGGCTGTGGCGAACGTCGCCGACGCGCGCCTCCCTGTACTCAGGCTCGACCTGGGCGCGTCCCGTCAGGTTCTTCAAAACGCTCAGCAGCTCGTTGAGCGTAGTCCTCTGCCCGTTCGCGATGTTGATGATCTGCCCTGTGGCCCGCGTGGATTCGGCGGCGCGCAGGTTCGCCTCGACGACATTGGCGACGTAGGTAAAGTCGCGCGAGTGCTCGCCGTCGCCAAAGATTATGGGGCGCTCTCCGCTCATCAAGGCGCTGATGAAACGAGAGATGACGCCCGAATACTGCGAGCTGGGGTCTTGCCTCGGGCCGAAGACGTTGAAGTAACGCAAAGAAACAGTCTCTAAGCCGTAGGCGCGGGTGAAGACCTGGCAGTAATACTCGCCGACGAGTTTCGCAGCGGCATAGGGCGAAAGCGGGTCGGGGCGCATCTCCTCGGTCTTCGGCAGCCCCGGCTGGTCTCCGTAGGCAGAGCTTGAGGCCGCGTAAACGAAGCGGCGCACGCGACGGTCTCGGGCCGCCAGAAGGAGCTGGAAGGTTGCGTCCGTGCAGGCTTGATGAGTCTCGCGCGGGTTGTCTATCGAGCGCGGAACGGAAGGGATGGCGGCCTCGTGAAACACCAGCTCGACATCTTCGAGCGCGCGCCGCGTGGCCGCCTCGTCAACCAGACTCGCTTCGACGAAATCAAGATCGCCCCCGATCTCTTCAAGATTCTCCCGGTGGCCCGTCGAGAAATCGTCTATGATGCGCACGCGCGCACCGCTTCCCGAGAGCGCCGCCGCGATGTGCGACCCGACGAAGCCCGCGCCTCCTGTGACCAGAACGATTCCTGAGAGACTCATATCGGAAAATAGAGGTCGGATGCCAGTCCTTCGCTAAGGGCCGACCCTGGGGCCCTTGGCAAAGCTCTTTTTATCTTCCAACTCCCACGTACTCGAAGCCCATTTCGCGCATGGCTTCGGGCTCATAGATATTGCGCAGGTCGGCTATCTTCGGGCTTCGCATCAGGCGGCGAATGCGCTCCATATCGAGCGCGCGGAATTGGTTCCATTCGGTGACGAAAACCAGCGCGTCCGATCCTTCGACCGCCGCGTATTCATCTTCCGCATAAGAGATGTCCGGCAGAATTTTCTTCGCCTCCGGTATCGCCACCGGGTCGTAGGCGCGCACGGTCGCCCCCCGCTCGACGAGGCCGCGAACAATGTCTATGGACGGGGCTTCGCGCATGTCGTCCGTCTCGGGTTTAAAGGAAAGGCCGAGCATGGCGATGGTCTTGCCGCTGAGATCACCCACAAGGCGCTCGATCTTGGGAACCATCAGGGCGCGCTGACGCCTGTTAATCTCGATGACGGCATCGACCATCAGCGGGTCGCAGCCAAACTCGCGCGCGATTGCCGACAGGGCGCGCGTATCCTTCGGAAAGCAAGACCCCCCGAAGCCCGGCCCCGGATGCAGGAATTTGCGCCCGATGCGGCCGTCCATGCCGATGGCGCGCGCCACGTCATGCACATCACAGCCGATGCGGTCGCAGAGATTGGCGATCTCGTTAATGAAGGAGATTTTGGTGGCGAGAAAAGCGTTGGCGGCGTACTTGGTCAACTCCGCGGCTTCGAGCGACGTGATGACGAAGGGAGTCTCTATGAGGAAGAGCGGGCGGTAAAGGTCGCGCATGATGGCGATGGCCTCTTCGTCGCAACTGCCAATAACGACGCGGTCGGGCCGCATAAAATCATCTATCGCCGCGCCCTCGCGCAGGAATTCAGGATTCGAGGCGATGCCGAAATTGATCTGCTTGCGCTGATTCTCGCGGATCAGCCGCCGCAGGCTCTCGCCCGTGCCCACCGGCACGGTCGATTTGGTGACGACCACCTTATAGCCGTTCATATGCTCGGCCACCGAGAGCGCCGCCGCGTGTATATGGCTGAGATCGGCCGAGCCGTCCTCTCTCGAAGGAGTCCCGACGGCGAGGAAGATGACGAGCGCCTGCTCGACCGCCGACCTTATATCAGTGGTGAAATGCAGTCGCCCGGCTTGCAGGTTTTTGGCGACCAGATTATCCAAACCCGGCTCGTAGATCGGTATCTGGCCCTCTCGGAGGCGCGCAATCTTACTGGCATCGACATCGACGCACGTCACATCGACGCCGAACTCGGCGAAGCATGCGCCGGTCACCAGACCTACATAGCCGGAGCCTATAACTGCGATGTGCATTCTCTGAATCAGTCCAACAGAAGAAGCGGGCCTCGGACACGGCAAAACCTTGCGGGCCATGCGCGGTGAATATTACATGGCCCGCAAGGTTTTGGTTCATCCGGCGCGGCGGTCTCTCGCGTAGCCGCCGCACCATGAATCGCTGGCTCGTTTCTGGAATTACGTGGTCGGGCTAGCAACGACAACCGTACCGCCAAAGTTGATGTCATTGTCGCGACCGGCAAAGAGGGCTGCGGCAATAGCGCCACCGGCAGCCAACAGGAGCGCAGCCAGCGCACCGCCGCCGATCGAGCTAAAGCCACGAACATTCGCGATGCGCGTGCAGCGCGTACCCGGCTGGGCAACGCCCGCCGTGGCGTCCTGTCCGGCGGCGACCTGCGTCACCTTCGCGCCTGCGCGCAACTCGACCAGACCGGCCTGTGTGGCAACGATCGTGTTACCGCACTCGGTGTCGATGGTAAAAGCGTTGGCCTGTTTGCCATCGCCGACGACCGTAGCATCTTTGGTAGAGATGTTGACAAGGATACCGGCTGGCGTTGAGATGCGGGCCCGTCCGCTTTCGAGCATGCCCGAGATGGTCGTCTCGTTAAAGCTGACCTTCATGCTGGAACTCGGCAAGAGTTCGACGCGACCGAGTTTGCCAAGGATGATGGTGGCGCTGGAATTTTGCGCCGTGGCGACGGTGCTGTCTGTAAAGACGGTGGCACCGGAAATTGCGCTTTGGCCGTTGACGGTCACTTGCCCTGATACCGACAGTTCTCCCGACGGCCCTGTCTGTCCCGGCGTTGCCAGCACGACCATCGAGTAAACACTCAAGACGGCGACTGCCAGGCAAAACGCAATGGACTTGCGGCTCCAACTTCTGCTAATCATTAATTCTCCTCCCGTAAAGTGAAAAAAAAATTTAAAGCGCGCCGCAAGTCCCGTGAGACTCGCGGAAGACGGTCTTGTAGGCGACATCACGCGACCTGTCTCGACTCTTCCAAGATCACCCGCGCGGAACATCCCTTAAAAAAGCAGGCATGATGAGCCACCGTGGGCTTCGATATCTGGGCCTTTTTACACGAATCCCAGCCCGGTGTCAATAAACATTTACGTAAAACCCGCACTCCGAAGCTCTTTTTTTGCGGATTTTACGAGCCACCCGTATGCCGTTCGTGGGTGCTCGGAATCAAGCTGCGCGCCAGTCGGCCAGCCATCATAGGCGGCCGTTACCATCTAAGCTTTAACTCGCCCGCTTGTCAACTACAAAAACCCCATTCCGGCCCCGACCGGAGAAGAAAAACGGCCCGAGGCCCGAAGCAGGAGAGCGCCGCGCGGCTATTCCTTATAGATTTCGACGACCGCTTTTCCGTCCGCATCGACATAGGCACGGTACATGCCGGGCGTGTTGAAAGACATCGCGACGTTCCCGTTTTTATCGATGGCGATGACGCCTCCCTCTCCGCCCAACTGCTTCAGCTTGTCCATGACGACCGTGCGCACGGCCTCCTGCACGGACATGCCCTTATACTCCATCAGGGCGGAGATGTCATAGGCCACGAGCAGGCGTATGAAGTATTCGCCCTCGCCGGTTCCGGAGACGGCGCAGGTACGATTATTGGCGTAATTACCGGCGCCGATGATGGGCGAATCGCCGACGCGGCCGACCCTCTTATTGGTCTTCCCGCCCGTAGAGGTTCCGGCGGCCAGATTGCCCTCTTTATCGAGCGCCACGGCCCCGACGGTTCCGTACTTTCGCTCGCCCGGAACGGTCGCGCCCGCTTCGCGCGTCGTCCGCGTGGCTTGTGCCGGGGCGGCGGCGGCGGGGGTCGTCTTCTTCTTTCTCTCCTTCTCCTTTTCGCGCTCAAGCTCCTTGAGCCTTCTATCCGTGAAGAAATATTCCTGCGGGACGAGGTCTATGCCCTTCTCTTTGGCGAAGGCTTCGGCCCCGTCGCCCGCCAGCAGTACATGCGACGACCCTTCCATGACAAGGCGGGCGAGGCTGATCGGGTTCCTGATATGTTTGAGACCGGCGACCGCGCCCGCCTTGAGCGTCTTACCGTCCATGATGGAGGCATCCAGCTCGAAGGTTTTCGCGCTCGTCATGACGCTCCCCTTCCCGGCATTGAACAGGGGCGAATCCTCAAGCATGCGGATCGCTGTCTCGACGGCGTTAAGGCCGCTGCCACCGTTCCTGACGATTTCGTAACCGGCCAGCACGGCCTCTCGAAGCTTGGCGCGGTAAGCCTCTTCGAGTTCCGCGCTCATCTCGCTCTTGAGGATCGTGCCCGCGCCGCCGTGAATGGCGAAGCCGAAGGGCTGCGTCGCGGGGCGATTAACGCGCGCCGTCTGAGAGCCGGTGCGCTCGGGCCGTGTCGGCTCCTGTGATCTGCCGAGCTTTGCTCCGAAGGGCGAAGTGTGGATTAAAAGTAGGGCGGTGAATAGAAACAACGGCGCCCGCCTTAGTGTCGCGCGCATTCTCAATGACCTCCGGCTGTCGATGGGTTCTACTCTTCAATCGTCTCCCCGGTAAGCGGCAAGAGAGCGTTCGGCCAATTCGGCCGGGACAGTGACGCGGAACGGATGCTTGGCGACGAAGGACGGAACCTGCCGCACTCTTGCGCCGAGCGCTCTGAGCGCGGCCACGGCCACGTCGTCCGGCAACTCGTCGGCGTCGAGCGCTTCCGAGGCGCGCTTGAGCGCTCCCCTCAAACGGTCGAGCGGCAGCTCTCTTTCGGCCAGGACAAGCCCGCGCGATTGAAAATCGCCGAGCGCTCGAAGCGTTATCCGCTCGGCATCAACTACATCCGGGCCGCGCTCTTTATCGAAGAATGTCGGCTGACGCATGGATGAAGATTTGCAACCTCTAAAATAGATGCTCTAGGGCAAGGGCGCGCTGGCGCGACGCGGCCTCGTGGTCGTCTCGGCCGCATTGGCAGGCGTCGCGACCGTCTTTGGCGCTCGGTTGCGGTCGCCTTCCGTTTGGGCCTTCGCTTTATCCTTCTCCTTCTGCATCAGCTCGGCCTGCTCATACGGATCAAGCCGTGCAAAGAGATAAAAGATTTCACCCGAGCGAACGACGCCCAGGAATCTGAACGTATTATGGAGCACGTCGCCGGGCTTGAAGGTTCCGGGCGTGGGCGGGTCTTCAAAGATATTCTTCAGCTCGTCGCGGGCCGCCGCTTCCAGCTCGGGCAGGTAATCGTTGCCCGTCTCCTCCGCAATCTGTATGGCCATCTGGCGCAGCGCCCGTATGCGATTCGAGTTTCGACGGTAATAGGCGCGGCTGACCTCGCGGCGGCTCGCGCGATCATCGACGACCTCCTGTTCGTTGCGTAGATACCCCAGGTAAGCGCGCACGACGGGCCCAAACTCCATCTCCGAATCCGCCCGCGCGCCCTGCTGAGCCGGGGCCCCGACCGTTGCGGCGAGGCACGTCAGGATCAACAGACCGATGCGAAAAATCTTTACCCTTCCCATGACACTCTTGCCACCCGAAGCGTACGATGTTGGTTGATCGTCGAGACCAATAGTATGTGCGAGAGTTTAGCACAGGCGCGCGCCTCTCGTCTCATACTCGTCTCATACTGGCCGCGCCCGCCGGGGGGTCGCCGGGCGCGGGCCATGTCGTGGGCGGCATTGCGCGACCTCGCCCGCGATGTTACATTTTCTCTCAAAGAAAGACCGAAGAGTTCTACGGTTTTGGACGTGATGGCTGATAATCCGACAGGCATTGAAGCGGCGGGCAAGCGAGTTGCGCTGGGCGTTTCGGGTGGAATCGCGGCCTACAAGGCGGCGGAGGTCTTGCGTGGGCTGCAACGCGCCGGATGCGCTGTGCGCGTCGCGATGACGCGTCGCGCCTGCGAATTTATCACGCCTCTGACTTTTCGCGCGCTCTCGGGCGCTCACGTTATCGTGGACGATTACGCGCCCGACAATCCAGACCCCATCGCGCACATCACCTTTTCCCAGAGCGTCGATTTGTTCCTGATCGCGCCCGCCACCGCCAACCTGATCGCCAAGCTGGCCAACGGCATCGCCGACGATTTTCTGACCTCGACGTATCTGGCGGCGAACGCGCCCGTACTCATCGCCCCGGCGATGAACACTACGATGTGGAATCACCCGGCGACGAGGCGCAATCTCTCTCGATTGCGAGAGGACGGCGTGCGCGTCGTCTTGCCGGACGCGGGCGAGATGGCCTGCGGCACGTTCGGGCCGGGGCGTTTGAGCGAGCCTGGAATCATCGTCGCCGCCGCGCTCTCTTTGTTGAGTGAAGCCGAGCAGCATGCGGCGTCGGATTTGGCCGGGGAGCGCGTCCTGATTACCTCCGGAGCGACTCGCGAGGATATTGATCCGGTGCGCTTTCTCTCGAACAGGTCTTCTGGACGGATGGGTTTTGCCCTGGCCGAAGCGGCGCGCGCGCGCGGGGCAGAGGTCACGGTCGTCGCGGGCCAGACGACGGCGCAGCCTCCGGCGAATGTACGCCTCTTACGGGCCGCCTCAGCCATTGAGATGCGCGACGCCGTGATGAAAGAGGTGGAGCATGCGAGCGTCTTTATCGCCGCCGCAGCCGTCGCCGATTATCGTCCGGCGACGCGCGCCGCCGCCAAGCTCAAGAAATCAGAGGCCGGTTTGACGCTCATGCTCGAACGCACCCCGGACATTCTGGCGGAGGTTTCCGCTTCACGCTCCGATGGTCTGATCGTCGTCGGCTTTGCGGCCGAGACTGAAGAGGTCTTGCGTCACGCTCGGGAAAAACTCCGGCGCAAAGGCTTGGACATGATCGTAGCCAATGACATCACGCGCGAGGGCGCTGGCTTTGACGGCGCTACGAACGTGGTGACGCTGATCGCGCGCGACCGCGAAGCGCCGCAGGAGTTGCCGCTGATGTCCAAGCTGGATGCGGCGCATCACATACTGGACGAGGTCGTGCGGCTGCGTCGCGCTCACGCGACGAGGGCAGACGAGTTGAACGAAGTCGGGAGCGGCGCTCTTTAAACTCTCGCGCGCCCCAGTTCGACGCATGGGCCCGCGCGTAGCTTTCATCCGTCGAAAAGTAGCTTTCGTCGGTCGAAAATCTTTCACGCGCCGTCGGGCTCGTCCCCTTATGCTATGGCAGAATCGGATTTGAAAGAGTTGCTCGGGCTCGTCCAGGATACGGCCGAGTACACGTCCTACATGCGCGAGTTGGGCGTCGAAGGGACTGAGGAACAGCCGGGCGGCGGCCGGTCGCCCGCAGTAGTAGTAGCGCCCGTCGGGGCGAGGCACGAAAGCGAAGCGCCGCATCTTCCCGCGCCGGAAAACATAGCGGCTCTCAGGCGTAACGCCTTTGCGGCCGAGCGGCGTGCCCCGGCAGCACAGGCACAGCAGCCGACGAGCGCCGACGACGACCGCAAGACTGAAAAAAGCGCAGCCCCACCCGCTGCTTCAGAGCGAACGGAGATGGTTAAAAAGAAGAAATATCCCGACCCGGAGCCACCGCCGCCGCAGGAGACTCTTTTCGGCACGATCACCCCGCAGGACGAAGAGAGTCTGCCGCGTTCCAACGAGACTCTTCAGGACATCTGGAACGACATAGGCGAATGTATGCGCTGCCCTTTGAGCCAGAGTCGCACGCGCGTCGTCAATAGCGAGGGCAATCCCAAAGCGCGTCTGATGTTCATAGGCGAAGCGCCCGGCGCGGACGAGGATGCGACGGGCCGCCCCTTCGTCGGGCGTGCCGGTCAACTCTTGAACAAGATCATAGAGGCCATCGGACTCAAGCGCGATGACATTATGATCGGCAACGTCAACCGCTGCCGACCTCCGCAGAACCGCACCCCGACGATGAGCGAGGCGGCCACCTGCAAGCCTTTTCTGCTGCGCGAGATCGCCATCATACGCCCCGACGTGATCGTTGTTTTAGGCAATACGGCGATGAAAAACCTGCTCGACACCAAAGAGGGCATCACGCGCCTGCGCGGGCAGTTTCAGGATTATCGCGGCATCAAAGTCATGCCGACCTTTCACCCTGCATATCTGCTGCGCGACCCCTCTAAGAAACGCGAAGCTTGGGAAGACATGAAAAAGGTGCGCGATTACCTGAACACTGTGATAAGCGAAAAGTGAGGACGAGCCTGGGCTCTGAGGCCGAGCCCGCGTGTCTCCGGCTTGAAACTTTTCACTCATCACTCGTCGCTCATCACGACTCTTTATGCAATCATCGCTTTTCAACGAGGGTTCGACGCAGCCCGTGGAAACGCTCGACGAGATCAACGCCGAGCTGTTGCAGCGCGCCAAAGCGATGCCGCAATACGCCGAGCGTATCTTCATCTTCGGCGAGGGCGCAGTGGGCGCACGCGTCGCGGTCGTCGGCGAATCCCCTGGCCCGCCCGACATAGATTCCGGAAAACCCTTCATGGGCCCGGCGGGACAGATGCTGGAACGCATCCTCTCAAGCATCGGGCTCAAGCGCGAGGATTGCTACCTGACCAACACGGTCAAGATCATCTCCACGGGCGACGAAATGACGCCCGACGTGCTCGCCTTCTTCACTCCCTACCTTCACCGCGAACTCGCGGCCGTCCGCCCCGAAGTCATCATCTCCTTCGGCAACACCCCGACGCGCGCCCTGCTCCGCACCAAAAAACCGATCTCAAAACTGCGCGGCGAGTTCCAGGACTACAACGGCATGAAACTGATGCCCACCTTCAACCCCGCCTATCTGCTGCGCGACCCCTCTAAGAAACGAGAGGTCTGGGAAGACATGAAGCGGGTGCGCACCTTTCTCACCTGATCCTGCGTGTGTGAAGATTATTGACCCTCTCCAACGGATCGTCCGGCCATGGGAACCGACCATTTCTCTATAGCTGCCTCTCAAAGCCCCACTTATAGGGTAACGAGTCACATTGAGGCCGGAAAGCCACCCGCTTCATAGATTCCCACGGCGGCGCATGAAATGTTTTGCCCCTAAAACGCATTAGGAAATAGGCAACAGAATTTGAAGCGAGAACCTGTGAGGGCGGCAATCGCACGGGGCAGGCTACGCCGGATTTGGAGTTGGCCTATTGCAAAATAAATTGCTTGACAGGCATTCTGATCGGAAGTAGATTACGCCTGCTTTATTACAAGTTAGCGATGAGCCATACCTCCCCAAAAGGTCTTGCTCCGGCTAATCTCACTGATGTTCTACGCTACATTAAAGCGAGTATATCTGTAGCAGCTTCTCCTTTGTTTGCCGTCATTGACTCGCAGTTGAATAGACTTCGACTCAAAGAAGATCGAAGGCTACGGAGTTTTTCTCACGGCCAGAGGTATATCTGAGTCGAGATGGTGAGCTTTGAGCGCTGAGTATGTATTTCTCGCCGTAGGCGCGGAGGGTGCTGGTTCTCAATAGCCCCACTGGCTTTGGCAGTGAAGTGCCCAGTTAGCTTTTCATTTACAAGTCAATCTTTATCGCGGACCCCCGGCAGTAAAACGCATTCACTCGTGCGCGAGCGGTTGTGTCTTCACATGCCTCTCGCTTGTTGTCCCCGGACTAAGGATTACTAGATTCATAAGGAGGAGAAACGATGTCTTCGCCCCGCTGGAAAATGGGATTGGCTAATGTGGCCCTGTTAGTCTTCGTCGTCGTCGGAACGGCTGCTCGCAGTTCGGCTCAGGATTTTTCAAACCCCGACATCGTTTTCGATTGGCAGACCGGCACGGTTCAAAAGACTCCCTCATTTATTAATCGGAAAAAGAACGCCACGCTCGTTATAAGGCGCATTAACAATATCCTGTACGATTACGAGGTATCCGTCTCAGGGACACCGCCCGCCGCTCCGGATGACTGGGGAAATTTTTCCAACTTGACGACCAGGGGAGCGAGGGCCGTTGTGGATAAAGCGGCAGCGGCGGCAGTAGCGGGAGCCCCCGTTTTGGTTGATGCTTGCTCGAAGGCTCTGGACGCTGAGCTTGCCGAGCTTACCGAGATCAACAGGATACTTAACGAGGATCCTAATTTACCGATTAAGATCAGAGCCAACGGGCCACCTTATCCGAGTATCAAAGTGGAAGATAGCGTGGCAGCCTGGGCCGGTGTGCTTGAGCACCTCAAAGCCTACCGTGACGGAGTTGCCGTCGTGCACAACCAGTGCAGGGCTGCGCGACAGCTGAACTTTGTCGACACCCTGAGTTTTGATACGGTCACAACTGAACTTGAAGCCCGCGTCAGGCCCATTCAGGCTAAATTTAACGCGCCCCACGAATGGCGTGGGACGACCGAGTTGAGACCTGATTATAAGTATGACTTCACGGTCGTAGAACTCTTCGAGGGAGTGCCGACTGATCCGAAAGGGAAAGTCTTTAAGGTGGCGGTTCCCTCCTACATCCTGACCTTATCTGTCGGGCCTGTCTTCTCTGAGATTCAAGACCGCGCGTATGATGATCGGAAATCTCCAACCTCTACGCTTACCATCCTAACCGTAGAGGGGAACTCTAGATTCAGGCCGGAGGGTATCGCGCTGCTGAATTACAGTATACCGGGTGTGGACAGCGAGTTGGGAGGACTGGCTCTGTCGGCAGGCCCCGTCATACGCTTCGGCTCCAAGAGCGATCTCGCCACGCTTGGCTTCTTCACGGGTATCTCAGGACATTTCCGCCATCGCATTTTCTTCACGCCCGGCGTCCATTTCGGGGAATTCGCTGATTTCCCCGTGGGATTTGGTAATGGGAGCGAAGTGCCTGCGAGTTTCGGCGAGCTGACCCCGGTCAAACGCTGGACGGCCCGTTTCGCTTTTGGCATTTCGTTCCAGACGTTAAGTTTCGGCAATCTGGTGCAGGGCGGTGAAGAGGCACAGCCAGCGGCCAGTGGCGGTGAAGCTACGACGGGGAGCACGAGCAGAATCGATACGGCTAACTCGGGTCGCCAGTTTGCGGCACATGCTGAGAGAAACGCGGGGGCGCAGGCGGAGGCCCAGCCGTCTCTCAAGACTTATGGCTCTGCCGCCCCGCCTGACCCCAAGTCGCTGCTGCGGCACGTCGTATCCCTGAACAGCGCGGGTGCTGCGGACGGACTGCGTCTGACGATCAATGCCGATGCGCCGCTCGGGGGCTTCAATACTTACACCTATAACAGTTGCCTTTACGTCGTCATCCCTCATGCCAGATCGCTTATCCAGCAACGTACCCTGCGCGGAGACGGTCTGCTCGGAGCGAAGATCGAACAGCGAGGCGACGATCTGGTGCTGATGTTTGTCTTGCAGCCCGGCACGACGCCGAATGTTCAAGAAAAGTTCAACCGCCTGGATATACTTTTCGCCATCTCAAACAACTGAAGCGGCGGATCTTTCGAGGCTCAACCCTGTAGCCCGCGGACACCTGTATTGTAAGGCAGAGGATGCCAGCCAATCAGGTGTCCGGTCTATAGGTACTCCGACCATTTAATTCTCGATAATAGGAGCGAGCGCACCCGATGAAAGTCTCTGTTGTGATAATCGTCGCGTTCTTCGTCGCGATTGTGAGCTGGCCTATGACAGCTCGCATCTCAAACGCTCAACAACCTGCCCCCCAGGCAACGCCGACGCCTCAAGCGACGCCATCCCCGCGGGCGGCCCCATCTCCGCAGGAGACGCCCTCTCCACAGTCGTCGCCGACTCCGCAGGAGACACCGACGCCACAACAGACGCCAATTCCGCAAGAGACGCCGATGACAGCCGCGTCGCAGGCAGCACCGCCTCCGCAGCAACATGCGTTCGTCGATCCGACCTCGATCTGGCCGACCCACAGTATCTATGTTTGTTGGGAGAATCCCGATCCGAAATACCAGAGCGAGATGCAACTTGTACAGCAGGCGGTCGCCAACACTTGGGAGGCGGCATCGGATTTGAAATTCACCGGGTGGCAGAGATGCGCTACGATAAACAAGGGCATTCGGATTCTCATTGAAGACTCCGGCCCACACACGAAAGGTTTAGGCCGTTACCTTGACGGGGTGCAGAACGGCATGGTGCTCAATTTCACCTTCAACAACTGGAGTCAGAGCTGCCAGACGCAGCGCGAATTTTGCATCAAAACCATCGCGGTTCACGAGTTCGGCCATGCCATCGGCTTCGCTCACGAGCAGAATCGAAGTGATGCTCCCGGCGAATGCCAGTTAAAGCGGCAAGGCCCAGACGGGACGCTCTTGCTCACTCCGTATGATCCCCACTCGGTCATGAACTACTGCAATGCCGAGTACAACAATAATGGAGTTCTCAGCCAGTTTGATACCCTCGCCGTCCAATCCATGTACGGCGCTCATCCGTGAAGCAGCCAGTCAGCACGAAGTAGGAGTTACGTTCATGAAGGGCGTTACGAAGGTTCATCACATCTTGATTCTACTTGCGGCCCTGCTAATCCTGAGGCCCAGCGTCTTCGCGCAGAGTTGCCAGAAGATATATAACGACAACCGCCAAAGTGTCGTCAGTATATACGTCCAAAAAACCACCAAGAGTACAGGTGCGGTGGTGGAGCTTAACGGGACGGGCTTCATTGTTTCCGAGGATGGCTACGTCTTGACGGCCAATCATGTTGTCGCTCAAGGTTCGAGCGAAGACGAGGTGAAAGTCTGGGGCTCATTGGGCAGCCTCTATGAGACAAAATTGCAGATGAGGGTGGTGGAACAGATCCCTAACAGGGATATTGCTCTCTTACAATTCCTTAATACGACGACGCGCTATAAGCCGGTGATAATGGCTAACCCTTCCACGGTTGAGGAGGGTAGAAAACTGTGCTCAATCGGATTCTCCGCTCGTCTTTCCCTCGATTATCACGTAAACGATGGCACACTTTCAGCACGCAGCGGGCAGCAGAATAACTGGTGGACGACCCAGATGCCCTCCAATTATGGCGAGAGCGGGGCTCCCGTATTTGATGTTGATACAGAGGGCGCTGTAGCCATCAAGCATGGAGGTTATGACGACCAGAATATAGGCCAGAACGTCAATTTCCTGATCCCGATGAATCTCGCCCGATCACTGCTTTTGGATTTCAACATCATCGTGCCCACAAATGCAGTCCAAACACCGCCGCCTTCTACGCCCTCCTTTCCGCTACGATTCACCCAAGACGATAACTTCGGCAGTTTTCATATGACGACGCGGCTCATAATCTCCAGCACGGGGCGAGTCGATGCAATTACCGAAACGAACAATCACATTGCGCTTAAGGGTAATTGTGGAAAGGTCGCCGTCTGGTTGTTGGATAAAAACGGGAATGTTCTGACCGCTCAGGGAGATCAACGCTTTTGCGTTAGCGGTAAAGGCGTCTTCTGGGCGAAACTCATACCCGTCAGAACCGACACCTGGAGCTTTACGGTTTCGCCCGGCGTATTGAAGCAGGTGGCTAATGTTAGCATTTTCCAGACAGAGGATGATACAAATCCCAGCAGCGTAACGAGTGAAAATATCGAAGCGGTCAAGCAAAGGCTCAAGAGCACGATCAACGCACAGTAAAGCTGAAGCTTATTCGCTTCCCCATTCATTAACTGAACGCTCGGGCCAAGACCCTTAAAGTCAGTGGAGCCGAACCGTGGCTCTTCCTGCTCACGCCCAACCGGCTAGCTAAAGTTCAGTGAATTTGCATTTGAACGTCCGGAACACCTCTCGGCGCTTCACCTTTTATTCACTTCAAGCTAACTTTACATCTCGTGCAGCATTCAAACGCACCAACGCCCGGTATGGCTTCGGTGTATCAAGATAAAGTCACTCCTCAGAGCGCCCTCTCATATGCGGAGGTGGCCGTACCCTTGCGCGTCATGCAGACTTTTACGTATCGGCTGCCGATTGCGCTGCGCAGCGAGGCGCGGCTCGGCTCGCGCCTGCTCGTGCCCTTCGGACGAAAGAGAATCACCGGGTACATAGTGGCGCTGCTGGAGGGGCTGGACCCGGCGAGCGATCTGGACGAGGCGGATATAAAGGAGGCCGAAGAGCTGCTCGATGCCGAGCCGTTGCTGACGCCTGAGATTCTGGAAATCACGCGATGGGTGGCCGAGTATTACGCCGCGCCGTGGGGCGAAGTCCTGAAGGCGGCGCTTCCGGCCGGGCTCAACGCGACCGTCGAGCAGATTCTTTCCATTACGCCGGAGGGGCGCGACGAATTGGCGCGCCTTACGGTCGGGCGCACGGCGACCGCCAGGGCACGGGCGCTGCGCCTCGTCGCAGACGAGGGCGAGCTGAGTCTGCGACTGATCGCGCGTCATATCGGCGAAGCGAGGGCTTCGGCGGTCGCGCGCGAATTGGAGCGCGCCGGTTGGGTCAAGCTGACGCATCGCGCCCGCAGCGTTCTGGCCCGCGCCAAACGCCGCAAGGCCGTCAGGCTTCTACCCCCGGAAGCCCACGCCGAACCCGAGGCCGCGCGCAAGCTCTCTGAAACGCAGCGGCGGATCGTCGAAACGCTGATCGAAGGCGGCGGCGAGCTTGCCTTCACAGACCTCCTGGAGATGGCGAACGTGAGCGCCGCGCCCATTCAATCCCTGGAGCGAAAGCGCGTCCTCGAAGTCTTCGTGCGAGACGTGCGCCGTGACCCGCTCGTGGGCGTCGAGCTTCCCGAAATGGAAGAACTCGATTTGACGGCGGCCCAGGCCCGTGCGCTTGAGGAGATCGAAGCGCCGCTCAGAGACGGGCGCTACGCGGCCTTTCTCCTGCACGGCGTGACGGGCAGCGGCAAAACGGAGATTTATATTCGCGCCATGAGCGCGGCGCTTCGACAGGGACGCTCCGCCATGATGCTCGTTCCCGAAATTGCGCTGACGCCTGTATTCTCGCGCCGTCTGCGCGCGCACTTTGGCGAGAGAGTCGCCATCTTTCACTCGTCTTTGACCACGGGCGAGCGTTTCGACGAGTGGAGCCGATTGAAGAGGGGCGAAGCCCGCATCGTCATCGGCACGCGCAGCGCCGTCTTCGCCCCCGTCTCTAACCTCGGCCTCCTGGTCATAGACGAAGAGCACGAGACCTCTTATCGCCAGCAGGAATCGCCCTACTACAACGGGCGCGACACAGGGATAGTCCGCGCCCTGAAGGAACAGGCAGTGGTCGTGCTCGGCTCGGCCACTCCCTCGCTCGAATCCTTTCACAACGCGCGCGGCGGCAAGTACCGCTACCTGCACCTGCCCGAAAGAATTGCTAATCGCGCGATGGCCCGCGCCGAGCTAATAGACATGCGCGAGGTCTTTGCCCTCCGGGGCAAAGCACAGGTCTTCTCAGACCAGCTATTGGCCGCCATAGAGGAGACGCACGCGCGCGGCGAGCAGTCGATCGTCCTCCTGAATCGTCGCGGCTATTCGAGCTTTGTTCTGTGCCGTAGCTGCGGCGAATCCATCCACTGCCCGAACTGCGATGTCACCCTGACCTATCATCGCAGCGAGATGAGCATCGTCTGTCATTACTGCAATCACAGGCAGAGCGCCCCCCAGCAATGTCCCGCGTGCGCCGGAAAATTCATCTACTACGTCGGCGAGGGCACGGAACAGATAGAGGAGATTTTGCAGCAGCGGTTTCCGAGCCTCAAGATTGCGCGGCTTGATCGCGACACGACCTCGCGGCGCAAGCTCTTCGAGCGCGCCATTCTGGAGTTCGGCGCGGGCGAGCTTGATATGCTGGTCGGCACACAGATGCTCGCCAAGGGCCACGATTTTCCGAACGTGACGCTGGTCGGCGTCGTCTCGGTCGATGCGGGACTGGCGATGCCCGACTTTCGCTCGGCCGAGAGGACGTTTCAACTGATTACGCAGGTGGCGGGCCGGGCGGGACGCGGCGAGCGCGCGGGCCGCGTCCTGATACAGACATTTCATCCGAACCACTACGCGCTCCGGCACGCCTGCGCACAGGACTACGCTGGGTTCTACGACGAGGAGATTCGCTATCGCCGAAGCCTGAGCTACCCGCCCTTCGTAGCGCTCGCTTCCCTTCTCGTTCACGGCGAGGATTTGACGCGCGCGCAAGCCACTGCCGCCGAGATCAGGAAGGCTCTGGAGGAGGCCAACGGGGAGCGCGCCTGCCGAATCCTGGGCCCCGCTCCCGCGCCGCTGTCGCGTCTCAAGGGCGAGCATCGCATTCAACTGCTGCTGAAATCGCGCAGCCGTCCGCAACTGCGCCAAGTCATAGATGTCGCGCTCTCCGAGGCGGCCTCGCGCGGCTGCGACCTTCGCAGCGTCAACGTCGAGGTCGATCCCATCAACCTGATGTGACGCGATCAGGTTTGCGACCTGAAAGAGAAGGCTTGCACCGGGAGATGAAAATGGCGACTGTTTTCAGCTCAAACTCAATTGCAACGCAGGGCGTGGATTGCACCCCTACGGCCGGTTTGCGTTAAACTTCCATCTTATGAGACTTGCGGAACTGACAGAGCGCACGGGCGCGCGGCTCGAACAGGGCGACGGCGAGATGCTGATCGACGGCGCAGCCGGACTCGATGAAGCGACGCCGGGCGAGGTCACCTTTCTCTCGAACCCGCGCTATACGCCGCGCGTCCAAACGACGCGCGCCTCAGCCATCTACGTCGGCGAAAACGTCGAAGTCGGCAGAACGGAGATCGCCGTCTTAAGAGCGCGTGACCCCTACCTGGCCTATACGCGCGCGCTGCGCCTCTTTCACCCCGAGCCGGAGTTTGAGCCCTTCATTCATCCGGCCGCCGCGATTGACGAGACGGCGCAGGTCGCCCCGAACGTGTGGATCGGAGCGGGTGCGAGCATCGGTCGCGAGGTTCAGCTCGGAAACAACGTACGCATCTACCCCAACGCGACCATCTATGAACGCGTGCAGATCGGCGCGGGCTGTGTCATTCATTCCGGCGTCGCCATACGCGAGGGCACACGTCTGGGCCAGCGCGTCGTCATTCACAATAACGCCGTCGTGGGCTCGGACGGCTTCGGCTATGCAAAGGATGAAGAGGGCCGCTGGCTGAAGATTCCACAGGCGGGCATCGTCGTCGTCGAGGACGACGTGGAGATCGGCGCGGGCACGACCATTGATCGCGCTTCGGTCGGCGAGACGCGTATCCGGCGGGGAGCGAAAATCGATAACCTGGTGCAGGTCGGACATTCCTGCACGGTGGGCGAAGACACTCTGCTCTGTGCGCAGGTCGGGCTCGCCGGAAGCTCACACATCGGCCGCCGCGTCATACTCGCCGGTCAGGCGGGCGTCGCGGGCCACCTGCACATCGGCGACGACGCTGTGCTGACGGCCAAAAGCGCTACGAGTCACGATGTCCCGGCGGGCAAAGTGATCTCCGGCATCCCGGCCTTCGATAACCGCGAATGGCTGCGCTCGACCGCCGCTTTCCGCCGCCTGGGAGAGATGCAGCGCACCCTTCGCACCCTCGAAGCACGACTCAAAGCGCTTGAGGAAAGCTCCTCGACACCACAGGGAAAATAGTCCTTGACAGCAGGGGAGGGGCGCTGGCATAATCCGAATTGAAATTGGTTTTCAATTTCGCCCCGTACCCGACGGGCGGCGAGATTGAGGCCGATCATCCTAGCGAGAGTTCCCCTAAAGAGGTACAAAGTCAGTGCAAAGCGGTCGTAATGCCACGGTTCAAATCTTACAACCCGCCTGCGACGAGAGCCGCGTAGAGGTTTATCTGGAATCGTCTGACGGCGAACAGCAGCAGCAGCAGGTAGTGCTGCGCTATTCGACTTGGACAGAGGGTCTGGGCTGGTGCGGCCAGAAGACGATTCGTCTCGATGGCGAACAATTAGACGATCTTCATCGCGCCTTGACGGTGGCGCGCCACCGCCTGAATCTTCAGCGCGCCGAGAGAGGCCAACCGGCAGAACCCGCCCAGGTTATCCAACTCCCAACGCTCGCATAAATGCCAGAAAAAGAGCCGGGCCTGATAAAACCAAAGGCAGCCGGGATGAGAGCGCGCATATGCTTTTGCGCCTTCCCCGCTGCCTTTAACTTGTTAGCCTACAGGTTTTCCTCAGCCGACCTGCCGCAGCGTGATCTTCTCCTTCACGGCGTTGGCTTTGCGCTCCGAGGTGAGCTTCTCAAGCTCATCTATGTGCAACTGCTCCTGGTAGATACGCTCTTCAAGCTGGAAGCGAACCGGGCGGTTATCGTCGGCGCATGCCTCCCAGGCGGCCATGTATGCTTCGAGCGCCTCGCGCTCCAGGGCCAAATCCTGTCTGAGCATCTCGGCCAAATCCGTCGACTGGCGAATCATCGCGGGCTCGACCGTCGGCACGCCGCCGAGCGCTACGATTTTGTCGCCGAGAGTAGTCGCGTGATCCTGCGATTCTTCGCTCTGCTTGCGAAAGTAGGAGCGATAAACCTCGCGCTCCGTGCCCGTCACCAGAAAGCTGTGTTGCATGTATTGAACGACCGCCGCCAGTTCCAGGCTCAGCGCCCGATTAAGTTGCTCAACCAGTTCCGTAGTCGCCATAATCAAATTTGTCTCCCGCTCGGAATCCTCTGCCCTGCAAATTTTAAATGTACGGGCGAATGATAAGCGGTGAAGGCCGCCCTGTCAACTGTAAATCCTTATAAATCAACAGTTAACTTTGAAATTCGATTTCAGTTCCAAAAAGCGCGGGCGCGCTTCAGCCATGTGGATGATGAATCGAAGCGAGGCGTCGCTCGTTCCTTCACCTTCCCGTGGCTTTGTCAGGTGACGGCTCCGCCGTCTACGATCACGACCTCGCCGTTCATAAAGCTGTTGCGGTCGCTGACCATAAAGGCTGCGTACTCGGCGAGTTCTTCGGGGCGGCCGAGGCGGCCACGCGAGACCCAGAAATCGTGCATCTGTAAAAGTCTGTCGGGAAGGGTATGCGCCAGATCGGTGTCGAAGATACCGGCGGCGATGGCATTGACCATGATGCCGAAGGTGGCCGCCTCGCGCGACAGGCATTTGGTGAAGCCGATGACGGCCGCCTTAGACGTGGCGTAGTGTACGGAAGTAGGCAGGGCACGAATCGCGCCGATTGAAGTTATGTTGAGGATAGTTCCCCTTCGCTGGCGAATCATCTGCTTGTAGATGGGCTTCGTCACGGCGAACAATCCGTTGACGTTTGTGTTTATCACCTCGTCCCAGGCGCGGTCAGTCGTCGTCGCAAAATTATCGCCGCGATTAATAGCCGCGTTGTTGACCAGAATATCTATGCCGCCCCATTCCTCGACCAGCTCGCGCGTCAATCTTTTCAACCCGACGCGGTCTGTAATAGAGACCTTGAAGGCGTGAGCGCGCCTTTTGTGCGCCCTGATTTTCTGGCTCGTCGTCTCGGCCAGATCGTCGCGCGAGTTATAGTTAAAAGCGATGTCCGCGCCCTCGCGTGCAAACACATCGCACAGCGCCGCGCCGATGCCGCGCGTGCCGCCCGTGATAAAAGCGCGCTTTCCTTCGAGAAGAAGACTCACCTGTAAAGGTCTCCAAAAAGCCCGCCTCGACCGGGGCTCGAAAGCGGGCGCGGATAGAAGATCGTTGTTCGCGTTGTCAGTGAGATTAAATCCTGAAAGGCCCGTAATCGTCAACCTGCTGCGATTCCCGGCCTTTCAGCGGTTGATGGATTCCACCAGCAGGGGCTCTTCATGCGCCATGACGGGAGCGGGGATGAGGGCTGCAATCTCCTCTACGATCTGCCGGGTCGAGTTCGGAATGGCGAGCGAGACGGTGGCCGCGCGCATCGCCGCATAATGCTTCGAGTCGTCAACCATCCGGCGAATCACGGGCACGATGTCGGTCGCGCGTTGCAGGAGCACGCCCGCCCCGCGCTTGACGATCAGACTGCCCGCGCCCGCCTCTTGCGGCATCGGGGGCGTGATCGCGTCGGCGATGATCGGCAAGCGGCACGCGAGAGCTTCAAAGGTCGTGAGCCCGCCGAGCTTCGAGATCATCACATTGGCAGCGCCCATCAATTGCTCGACGTGCTCGGAGTAGCCTATGACCTTGACGGGAAACTTGGCCGCGCGGGCGAGCGTCTCGGCTTCCACGCGCAGCTCTTCATTCTTACCGGCGAGGAATATGGCCTGCACGTTCAGCTCGCCGCGTATCAGCTCGCGAAAAATTTGCGGGACATTTCCGCCACCGGCCCAGCCCGCATTGACGAATACCGTGAACTTTTGCGGATCGAGCCCGAGCGCCGTCCGCGCCGCCTGCGCCTCCATCTCGCCCGGAAACCTGAATTTCGGATGAATGGGCATCCCGGAAATCTTGATGCGGTCGGGCGCTACGCCATAGTCGATCAACTGCTGGCGCGCTTCGGGGCTGGCGACCAGGTACAGGCGCACGTCGTCGCAGGCCCAACCCTTCCAGAAACCGTAGCACGGGTCTGTCACGACTGTGACGAGCGGAATCTTGTCCGATAGTTTTAGTTCCTTGAGGACGCGCGCGATGGCGTGCTGCGTCAGAGGATGAACGCTGACGACGACGTGCGGACACCAGCGCTCGAACAGGTCTTTCACGTAGCCGACGCCTCGCGTGTAAAAGAACTCTCGCGTCTCCGGGCGAAAGCGATTGACGGCCCAGTACAGGTACTTCATCCAGTGCTGGCGGTGGCGCAGCAGCCAGTTATATAAACGGACGAGCTTTTCCGAGACCGCATGGGATTCCTCTATGGCGCGCACCACGCGCACGGCATAGGAGCGCCCGCTAAAAAACTTCTGGACGCCAGCCACAATCGCGGCGGCAGCCGAACGATGGCCGCCCCCCGTGTCAGACGAGATGATTAGAATTTTCGGAACTCTTGCACGAAACATAGGATCAGATTTCTGATGCCGGACGATCAGTCAGAGAAACAGTCTTTCACCGGCAACCGTCATTCAGTTTCCGACAATCCGCTTTTATGCCTTAACGGTCACACCGTCGGCCCGTACGTCTTTGCCGCCTAATGATTTACGCGCTTTCTTCATCTCGCGTTCGAGCTTCTTGATCTGTATCAAGTGCCTCGGGTTGAACGGGAGGCTGGGGTAGTAGCTGTTCGATTCATGCGTACACCAGCAACCGTCGGCGGCCTTTTTGCGTCGTTCCTTCATCGCGGGCGAGAGCCACAACTGCTGAAAATCCCAGTCGTGATCGCGCAGGTTTCCAATCGGCGCCAGATTCTCGCAGGACGAGACGGTGCCTTCGTCGTAGATGACAGCGCCCGCCGTCCCCGCGTAGCAGGTCATCTGCGCCTTCTGCTCTTCCTGTGCGCGGGCGATCAGTCCGTGCATGTATATATCAATCGCCGCCTTGAAGAACCCAGCGTCGCCGCCGTAATTATTCTTGAGAGCGGCGTGACGCGAATCGTCGTCGATCATCTGCGCGAGCCGCGCATAGCGAGAGTGGTCTATGTCCAGCTCAATGGGGTCGGCCGAGGGCGGGCGAATATAGTTGAAGTTGACCTTGTCGGGTTTCAGATCGTATTTGAGAAAATCGTACCACTCGAAGATGGTGTCCTGGTTCGAGTGCATAAAGCAGGTGCAGGTCTGTATGTCGAGTCGCGGATGCTCCTTCTTGATCGCCTGTAGCTCGCGCGCCGTATCGATGGCGATGTCCCACGAGCCGGGCTTCTGCCTGATCTTCTCGTGCTGCTCTTTCAGGCCGTCTATCCCGAGCGCGACCGTAACATTCAGGTTCGGGCACTCCTCAAGAAGGCGCGTCACGTCCGGCATAATGCGCTTCTGAATCTGACCGTTCGACATCAGGTAAACCGATTCGAGCCTATTATTCTCGTAGAAAGCGCGGACGATCTCCGGCAAATCCTTGCGCGTGAAGGGCTCGCCCCCGGCCAGTATGAGCACGCCCAGATTGCCGCCCAGCGTCTCTGAGATTTTTTGAATCTCGTGCGTCTTCATCTGCAACTTTTTGCGCGGGCGATCATCCAGCTCGTCCGTGAAGAAGCAGTGCGTGCAACGCATGTCGCAGACGGAGGTGACCAGTATGTTGAGCAGCACGGGCGCAAAGGGTTGGCCCAGCGCGAGGCGCGCGTAGCGCTTCAAAAGCTCTCTTGTCGTATAGTCCATTATTACCTCAAAAAAAAATAATCGGCCTCGGGCCCCGACCCGAGCGCCACAGCACGCGCCCCGTGGGTCAGAATGAAACGTAACAGATACGGTATTTCGCGCACCTTGTCAACGCGAAGCGGCCGACCGTTCCCCCTTTTCGCGCACCTTGCGAGCGCGAAGAGCTTAGATGCTAGGAAGCGAGGCTGCGCTCGCCGCGTCCCTGGATTCCGAGCGCCCGCATGCGCCTGTATAGATGGCTGCGGTCGACGCCCATCAATTCGGCCGCGCGCGAGACGTTGCCCTCGGCTTCGGCCAGCTTTCTTTGAATAAACTCGCGGTGATAGGCGTCGGTCGCCTCTTTAAAAGAGGGGTAGCGGAAGGAGGCTGCGGGCGGCTCTTCGCCGCCCATTGTCGGGAGGTCGGAGACGCCGACCCTCACTTTCGAGTGCATGATGACGACGCGCTCGATCGTGTTCCGCAGCTCGCGCACATTGCCGGGCCATGAATAGCTTTGCAGCGCATCGAGGGCTTCGGCCTCGAAACGTCTGGGCCGCTTGCCGTAGGCCGTAGAGAATTTCTGGTTGAAATGCTCGACCAGCAGCGGCACGTCTTCGAGGCGCTCGCGTAGCGGCGGCAACTCAAACGGAATGACGTTGAGACGATAAAAGAGGTCGGAGCGGAAATTTCCCTGCTCGATCTCGACCTCCAGGCGCTTGTTGGTGGCGGCCAGGATGCGAACGTCCACGCGCACACTCTGGTTACTTCCGACCGGCTCGAAGCGCTGCTCTTCGAGGACGCGCAAGACCTTGGCCTGCACGCGCGCGCTCATGTCCGCGATCTCGTCCATGAAGAGCGTTGCGGTGTCGGCCAACTCGAATTTTCCCTTCTTGGCGGCGGTCGCGCCCGTGAATGCGCCCTTGACGTGCCCGAACAGTTCCGACTCGACCAGCTCTTCCGGGATGGCCGCCGAATTTACTTCGACGAAGGGCGACGCGGCCCGGCGCGACTGCGCGTGGATGGCGCGGGCGACCAGCTCCTTTCCCGTCCCCGACTCGCCGTAGATCAGGACGCGGCCATCTGTGGGGGCGACCACCTCTATCTGTTTGCGCAACGCGCGCATGGCGACCGACTCGCCGATCATGGCGTATTCGCGGTTAAGCTCCGTGATGAGTTCGGCGTTGACGCGCTCAAGCTGTTTCTGTCGGAGCGCATTGCGGACGGCGAGCACGGTCTTTTCGATCGAGAGAGGTTTTTCGATAAAATCGAAAGCGCCGAGCTTAGTGGCGCGCACGGCCGTCTCTATATTCCCGTGGCCGGAGATAATCACGACGGCCGCGTCCGCGCCCGCCGCGCGCATCTGCTTCAGAGTCTCAAGCCCGTCAATGCCGGGCAGCCAGACATCCAGGAGCACGCAGCCATAGGCGCGCCGCTCAAGCGCCTTAAGACATTCCTCGCCCGTGGCGACCGCCTCCGTCGCAAAGCCCTCGTCTTCGAGCACGCCGCGCAGCGTCTCGCGAATGCCGCGCTCGTCGTCAACTATGAGAACCGATTCAGCCATTGGAAGCCGGTAGTAGCTCGATTGTAAATTTCGCGCCGCGCGGATGGTTCGCTTCGACGCGGATGTGTCCGCCGTGCTCCATGATGATGCGCTGGACGATGGCCAGGCCGAGCCCCGTTCCACGCCCGCGCGTCGAGAAGTAGGGTTGGAACAGGCGCGAGAGAACGTCGCGCGGAATGCCGTGGCCCGTATCCGCGATCTCGACCAGGAGGACGCCGCGCGCCGTCGCGTGCGCCGTCGCGACCGTGATGCGGCGCTCGCCTTCGACCCCGGCCAGAGCTTCGAGCCCGTTATCAATCAGGTTGACGAAGGCGCGCCGCAACTGTTCCGTATCGAGCATCGCCGGTGGAAGCACTCGCGCCAGCCGCACGTCCAGCCGCACGCCCCCGAGCCTGTCTTCATAAAGTGCGACCGCCTGTTTGACGACCTCATTCAAGTCCGCCGCCTCAAGGCGCGCGTGCGGCAGGCGCGCAAAGCGCGAGAACTCGTCGACCATCGCCTTCAACCCGGCGACCTCGCGCGTGATGGTGGCCGTGCACTCATCGACGACCGCCGCGACGCGCGCACGCTCATAGCTCGCCTCGCCGCCCTGGCCGTTCGCGCCGTTAGCGCCTCCCGCATGATCGCCGTTTCCGGGTGCGCGATGAAAGTTTCGGGCGATGCGCTCGGCCGAGAGTTGAATCGGCGTCAGAGGATTCTTGATCTCGTGGGCCATGCGCCGCGCGACCTCGCTCCAGGCGGCGGCACGCTGCGCCGCGAGCAGCTCCGACAAATCCTCCATGACGAGCACGACGCCGCGCCCGCGCTCGGAGGTGGCGCGAAGCGCCGTCGCCGTCAAAGCGACGGGGATGGCCGCCGCGTCCGCCGAAGAGGAGCCGCGCACAAGCTCCGTCTGCTCTGTGGCGCGGCCCGTCCGGCGAGCGCGCCTCAGCAGGCGATCGAGCACGCCGCGATCTTCGCTGCTGGTAATCTCGGCCAGCTCGACCTCTCTGTTCCGGGGCCTCTCTTTCAATCTCAGCATCGTGGCGGCCGCCGCGTTGAGCGTCGTCACACGGTCGCTTTCATCCAGAGAGACGACTCCGGTCGAGAGAGATTCCAGAACCGTCTCGATGTAATTGCTGCGTTCTTCGAGCGCAAGGTTTTTGTCGCGCAGCTCGGCGGCTCCGGCCTCTATGCGGCGGCGATTCTCTTCGAGCTGCGCCGTCATCTGATTGAAGGAGTCGGCCAGTAGCGCAAGCTCGTCCTCGGCTATGGTCTCGACGCGATGAGAGAGGTTGCCGCGCGCCACTTCGTCCGAGGCTTCGGCGAGCGCTTTGATCGGCGTCGCGATCCCGCGCGCCAAATGAATGGCGACCCAGGTCGAAGCGAAAAGCAGCAGCAGCGTCATCAACCCGAGCGTCGAGAGGCCCAGCAGGCGTACCTTTCGCTGCCTTGCGACGAGCTTGCTGTATTCGCTCTCCCACCCGGCCGTCAGCTCGCTCAGGTTGGAATCATTACGGCGCGCCGGAGCGACGATCAAATACCTTCCGCCGCTCAAAGAGAGCGCGACGGCGTCATAGCCACGGCCATCCATCAGCCTGCGGTCGCTCCCGTGCGAGGCGCGTGTGACCTCTATGGCCTGCTCCAACTCCTCGCTTTCGGCGGCCGGAAGCGTCGAACGGCTCTTCGCTATCACCTCCCCGCCCGGCGAAATCACCTCTATGGCCGCCAGCCGACCGTTCTCAACCAGGCGGTCGAGCACCTTCTCATCGATAAGGCCGGGCTGTTCTTCGACGATCACGGCGAGCATCGAGGCCGTCTCGCGAAGGCTGCGCGTCTGATCGAGGGTCGCTTTTTGCTGTACCTCCCGGGCCTCCTTGACCACATCTTCGGGCAGGCGATAAAACCATTTCTCGATCGAACGGTTGAGGAACAGGTAAGAGAAAACGGCCATCGCCGTAATCGGCAAAAGGCTGACGGCGATGAAATAAACGATCAGGCGCGTCTTGATCTTGGAGCCCAACTGGCGCTCGCGCCTCTCGCGGCGCAGCTTCAAAAGGCTCCGTACGAAAATAAAAGTGAAGACGAGGAAGGCGGCGAAATTGAGCGACGAGAGCGCGTAGAGCAGCAGCGTGTCCGAGGCAGTGTCTGGCGGAACTACAGTCCAGACGCCGAAAGCCTGTAGCGCAACCAGCATCGAGAGGAGCACGAGTACCAGCCCGCCCAGCAGCCACGGGGTCGTGCGCCTTCGCGACGCAGCAGCAGCAGCAGCAGCAGTAGTCGTCGCAGCCGCCGCTCCCCCTCTCACAAGCTCGCCTCTATTTTCTCGCAACTGATCGGTCATATACGTGTGCTCTTGCCGCGTAGGAGTTTATCATACGTTGCGCGGCCCAACAGGTGCTTGCGGTGTAAGTATCGGCCGCCTTCGGTTAGAATAGGTGCCCGAAGCGATCAGCCTGTTTTCAATCGAGTCGACACCAGATGGAATCCTTCAATCTTTTCTTCAACGACGCGGGGAGGGTGCGTAGCGGTTGGCGGCTGTTGATTTTCGTGGCCCTCTACGCGGTCGCCCTGTTGCTGCTCGGAAGCCTGTTTCAAATCATGCTGTCGTTTATTCCGGGGCAGGAGGCGGCGCAAGGTTTTTTGGCAAGCGCCTGGGGCTGGGCCATACAAGGCTTAATACTGTTTATCCCGGCGGCCGGGGTCGGATGGTTTTGCGGCGCGCAGCTCGAAGGCTTGCCGCTTCGCGCGCTCGGGTGGGCGCTTCATCGCGGGTGGCTACGTGATCTGGCGTTGGGCTCGCTCATCGGCGCAGTATCGCTCGTCACGGCGGGAGGACTGGCCGCCGCGCCCGGAGGGTTCCGCTTCACGTTCGCGGCGGCAACGATGTTTTCGGCGGTGGCAAAGACCCTGATCGTCTCCGCCCTGATCTTCATCATCGCGGCTGCCGCCGAAGAGGTGCTGTTTCGCGGCTATCCTCTACAGACGGTGCTGCGCTCGTGGCCCGCGTGGATCGCGCTCATCCCGTCGTCGCTCGCTTTCGCCTATGTGCATCTGGGCAACCCGAATATTGTGCGCGGGTACACGTTTCTGAATACGGCGCTGGCGGGCGTGTGGCTGGCGGTCGCGTACCTGCGAACGCGCAGCCTTTGGTTTCCGCTCGGCGTCCACTGGTCATGGAACTGGACGATGGGCGCGGTGCTGGGGCTTCCCGTCAGCGGCATCAGCGAGATTACACCAGCGCCGCTGATGCGGGCCGTAGATCAGGGCCCGGCCTGGCTCACGGGCGGCTCCTACGGCATCGAGGGCGGGGCCGCCTGTACCCTCGTCCTCATCCTCTCGACGCTCTTCATCTGGCGCACGCGCCTCCTTTCGGCGACCGAAGAGATGAGGATTTTGACGGATCAGGAGAACCCGAATCCGGAGCGAATGCCGATGGGAATCAAAGAGCCTCCGGCAGACTACGTGCCGCCCTCGCCTTAAAAGGGGGCCCGTGCCCCGAAAGGGTGTCGCGCTCCGTCACCGTTGGCCCGAAAAGCCCGCGCCCTTAGGTTGGCGTCCCCTTTCGTTAACGCTCGCCGCGCCGCGTGCGTCTTTGTAAGCGGATGGCATTTTGAAGGTGAAGCCGCTGAACCGCAGCGATCAAAAACCCCTGTCGGAACTTTTCAGAGCGGGCGATCCATCCGAAATCGAGCAAAGCCAATGAGCGAGGTCGAGGCAATCGCAGACCTATTTCCGATCAGCGACGGGCGTCAAACCGCGACGGCAAAGGCTCCGTCCGCTGCCGCCGCCGTCGCCGTCACAGCCGCGAGGACGCCTCATGCATTGCTCGTCGAGGCCGTCAGGCGTGGCGACCAGATTGCTTTCGGGCGTCTTTACGAGCTTTATGGGCCAATGGTGCACGGCATACTGCTGGCGCGCGTCCCCTGGATCGAGGTGGACGACCTCGTTCAGGATGTGTTCCTGCACGCCTTCAAAAGGCTGCACACGCTGCGCGACGATAATGCTTTCGGCGGGTGGCTCGCCATGATAACGCGCAATCGTGCGATTGATTATCACCGCCGCTCGCGCGAGATGCAGGAGTTGTCGCCGGATTTGGCCCAGGCGGCGAGCCGCGCCGTGGATGCGGAAGCGTCCGAGGCGATAGCCTTGATTCGCAACCTGCCCGAAGCCTATCGCGAGACGCTCATCCTGCGCTTTGTAGAGGGCATGACCGGCCCCGAGATAGCTGAGCGCACGGGTTTGACCCCGGCCTCGGTGCGCGTCAACCTGCATCGCGGGATGAAGCTTCTGCGCGAGAAGATGGGGGTAAAGGAGGAGACATGAGTGACGATTATCTGTGGGATCGCTCCGGCGAATCAGACCCGGAAATTGAGCGTTTGGAGAGCGTCCTGGGCGGGCTGCGTCATCAACCGCGCCCGCTCGAACTGCCGGTCGCGCGCCCGCGTCCCAAGCTCTTTCATGGGCTTGCCGCCGCCGCCGCCGTCATGATGATCGTGGCCGGTGGCCTGTGGCTCGCATCGCGCCCCTCAATAGATGACGCCGAGAATCCTCCGCGCCTCGTCATCGCCAGACCCGTGCCTTACCTGCTATCCGAACTGAAAGAGCCAAAGCCTTCTATCGCTCCCGTCATAAAAGGAACGGAGAGCGGCGCGCGGGCTACGCTCGCAGGTTCAACGCAGGCCGGGGTGTTGAGAAGGCCGCGTCGCACGAACGAAGAAAGGGAGTCGGCAAACATTCTGCGCGTCGCCAGACGGGGTGCGCCGAGCCAGAGCGATCAAGAGCTTATGAGGGAGGGCGAGAAGGCCAGGGATCAACTCATGCTGGGCCTGCGCTTCGCCAGCAGCCAGCTCAACCGCGTGCAGCGCGAGATTCAGATTAACAAAGAGAGCGGGCCAGCGTCTTAAGGTTTGGAAATTTTTGAGTAGACGAAACGGAGCGGTTATGAAATCAATAGTGCCTGGATCAATAAGGCTTATCTTCTTTGCCTCGGTATTGAGCGTCTGCGCGAATGCTAGCGTCTTCGCGCAGAGCAGCGCCAGGTTAGATTTGGGCAACCTGGATCGGCTCGAAGCCATCGCCGAGCAAACGGTCGACGTTACGGTTGACCAGAAGGTGCTGCAACTGGCGAAGATATTTATAGATAAATCCAAGAAGCCCGACGACCGTAAGGTAAGAGAATTGATCGGGGACATAGAGGGCATCTACGTCCGTCATTTCGTCTTCGAGAAGGCCGGGCAATACTCTATGGCTGACGTTGAGTCGGTTCGCGCTCAACTGAACAACCCCTCCTGGTCGAAGATGATAAACGTACGCAGCAAGCGGAACGGCCAGAACATAGATGTCTATACGATGATTACCGGCACTAAGGTCGGCGGGTTGGCCGTCATCGCCGTCGAGGACAGGCGGCTTACGGTCGTTAATATCGTCGGGCCGATTGACCTGGAGAAGCTGAGCCAGTTGGAAGGAAGCTTTGGCATTCCGGGACTCGACATCGAACGCACCGAGGACAAGTCGCAGAAGGAGTAAGGAAGGGATGACGAAGCTGAAAAGATTGCTCATATACCTGCTCGTCCTCGCGTCGCTCCTTTCATTCTCATTGGCGACGGCGCGCGCCGAAGACCGCGAGTTCAAGGCCATCGCCGCTCATCTCAAATCACGCTATCAGGCCAAACAGAAGCGCATTCCCTTCCTCGGCCTGGCCAATCTGGTAGTCAGGATGGTGCGCCCGGCCGGAGTGAAAAGCTTCAAGGTGGCGATCTTCGAGCACCTGAATCATTCCGATAATGTTAACCACGCGGAGCTGAATTCTGTGATTCGCGGTGCGCTCGACCAACAGTGGCAGCCGCTCGTCAGGGTCTATTCGCGCAAAAAGGGCGAGCAGGTTTTCGTCTACGTCAGAAAAGAGGGCGAGAATATGAAGCTCATGGTCGTCAGCCTGGAGAGAACCGAGGCGTTCGTCGCGCGCGTCAAGCTCAGCCCGGCGCGGCTCGCACAGTGGATGGAGAACCCGGAGATTCTGGGCTTCTCGCTCGCTGAGCACTAAAGGATTAAAGCTCGCAGATAATGACAGCCGCCGTCTACTTCAATCCGTAGACGGCGGCTGTTTGTACTTACCCGGCTGCGTCGTCGCTTACCGCTCATCAATCGGCACGTAAGGCACGCCCCTGGGCCCGATGTATTCGGCGCGCGGGCGGATCAGCTTATTGTTCTCGTACTGCTCAAGGATATGGCCCGTCCATCCGCTGATCCGGCTGACGGCGAAGATCGGCGTATATAGCTCAAGCGGAATGCCCATCATGTAATAGGTCGAGGCGGAGAAGAAGTCTACGTTCGGGAAGAGACCCTTCTCGCGCATGATGACCTCTTCGACCTTGCGCGAGATTTCGTACCACTTCGTATCGCCCGCGCGCTCGCCGATCTCTTTCGAGAATCTTCGCAGGTGAGTGGCGCGCGGGTCTTCCGTGCGATAGACGGCGTGGCCAAAGCCCATGATCTTCCTTTTGGCGGCGAGCGCCTGCTTGATGTACGCCTCCGTATTCTCGACTTCGCCTATCTCAAGCAGCATCTTCATCACGTTTGTGTTCGCGCCGCCGTGCAGCGGGCCTGCGAGCGCGGCTATGGCCCCGGTTACGGCCCCGTACATATCGGCGAGCGTGCCCGCGACGACGCGCGCCGTAAAAGTCGAAGCGTTCAGCTCGTGGTCTGCGTGCAGGATCAGGCAGACATCGAAGACATGCGCGTCCGTCTCCGAGGGCAGCTCGCCCTTGAGCATGTAGAGGAAGTTGGTCGCGATATTGAGTTCGGGGTTGGGGCGGATGGGCTCACGGCCCTGTCGCAAACGATTGATCGCGGCGACGATGGTCGGAAGCTGCGCCGTCAGTTTAGTCGCCGTTCTCAGGCTCGCCTCGCGCGAAGTGTCATGCGCGCTCTTGTCGTAAAAATCGAGCGCCGAGATGGCCGTGCGCAGCGCATCCATCGGCTCCGTGTCGCGCGGGAACTGTCGCATCAGGGCGAGGAGTTCCTGCGGCAGCTCGTAGCATTGGCCCAGCGCGCGTTTCAACTCGTCCAATTCCGCGCGCTTCGGCAGATGTCCGTGCCAGAGCAGAAAGATCACTTCTTCAAAGGTAGAGCCCGCGGCGAGGTCGTGGATGTTAATCCCCTCGTAGATCAGCTCGCCCTTTTCCCCGTCAACGTCACTGACAGATGAACTTGCGGCCACAACGCCCCGGAGTCCGGCGGCACTGGCCGTAGCCGCCGCAACGTCCTTCGCTTTGTTCATGATGTGCGTCCTTTTGCTGTAGCTACTGTGATGAACCGAAGATAACAAAGACGCTGGCGACTGACAAGTGACGAGCAATGGAGGGGGTCGAAAGCGATCAGCTCAAAGCTTTTAAGGAGTCGCAACCGAACTGTCTCCCGTCCCGGTTCATCCTTCAGGCATCGTCATCGTTACAGGCTTTGACGAGGCTGACGGATTGGCCGCGCCTGGCATTGAGCAGTCGCGCGGCAGATGAATTTAGGGCGACAACTTCAAGAAAACCGGCGCTGCCCCAGATGGCGAACACGTCGCCGGGGAGCGTGCCCGGCTCCGCGTAGAAGCTATGAAAGGATTTAATCTCGTGCTCGCCGAGGATAAGTCGCGCTCCGCTCTCGATCATCTCTTCCGTCAGGGGGTCGCGCGCGAGGTTCGTCACACAGTTGCCGAAACGATCTATGTGGATGACCCTTGCGTCAAGGCTTCCGTCCGCTGATCGGCGGGCGGCAAGCGGCAGGAGTCTTACGTAATCCGCAACCTCTCGACCGAGCGCGGCGGGCTTTATGCCGTTCGAGAGCGCACCCGCGACCGGAGCGAACACGTCGCGCCCGTGAAAGGTACTGCTCACGGGCTGGCGAAAAAATTCCTGGCGATCCAGGTGATAGACGCGGCAATCCGCTTCGCGTTCGTAGATGTGACCGAATATTCCGTTATCGGGGCCGACGAAAAACCGGCCGCCGCCCGCAACCAGCAAAGGTCTGCGACTTGAGCCCACCCCTGGATCAACGACCGCGACGTGAACGGTCTCGGCCGGAAAGTCGCGATACACGGCCAGCAAAGTGAACGCGCCCGCCTCTATATCCTGCGGCGGTATCTCGTGCGTTATGTCCACGACCTGCGCGCCGGGGCTGACCCAAAGGATCGCTCCCTTCATCGCGCCGACAAAGTAATCGGCGACTCCGAAATCGGTCAACAAGGTAACGAGCATGAGCGGAAGGAGAAAATATCAAGGATAAAGGCGAAGGGATGAAAGAATGACTACTAAGCTTGAGCAATCATTCCCTTCATCCCTCATCGCTGCCGCCCTCATCCCTTCCGGTTTACTGGATGCGCGTGGTGTTTGAAGTGCGTATTCTGAGTTCCTGCCCCGCTGCCAGCCTGATGTCGCTGCCGCGTGAGGAGATTGCGCCGCCCGTGCCGATGGCTCCGCCGATGGCGGCACCAATGGCCGCGCCCTTGCCGCCACCGGCAATCGCGCCGATGATCGCGCCGATGGCCGTTCCGGTTCCGATCTTGGTGACGGTATCCCTGCTTGAGCCCGTGCCGCGAACTCCGCCCTCCTCGTCAACATCGCCGACTCCGGTTCCGCCGCGCGAGACGACCTCTATAACCTGCGCGTCGAAATCACTCCAACGGCCATTGAGGCTGATCTGCTCGAAAGAGAGTTGAAGCTCGGATGAGCCCTTCACACGGCCCGAGCGTCTGACGCGCGAGACGTGGCCCTGGATCATCGCTCCCTGGTACTCGTTCGGCTCAATCACGCGCGCCTGAAAGGGATCGCCCTTCTGGCTGGCATCGGTCGAGAGATTGGTCAAAAGCTCTATGCGCAGCTCCGTGTTGGACGGAATCGTGACGGAACCGCCAGAGGTTCGGACTCCGGTCTGCCCTGTCTGCGTCGACACGCTACCGACCCGGCCGCCGCTGCTATTGCTGCTGCTGCTACTGCTGGAACTGCTGCTATCATCGCTCTGCGCGTCGTCGTTTACGGCAACGCGATCATCTTCCACCTCGCCGCGACGGCTGATTCCCGTCGGCACGGTCGAGTCGAAGACGCGATGCTCGAAGCCGCCGTCGTAGCCGACCTCGAAGCCCTGGCGGTAGCCGTCGCGGTAATCTTCCAACGTGCCGTAAGAAGCGGCATAGGCGCGGTCGGCGCTCCTGTACTCTTCCTTATTACGGAAGTTTCGCTCGGCACGCCCCGCCGCATCATTGATGCCAGCCTGGTAGCCGTCCGAATAACCCGTTCTGTAACCGCGCTCAAGCGCGCTTGTAGACTGCGGCGCAGCCGTCTCATCCGACAGGAGAGCGTGCGCGCGGGTCGCGGAAAAAGCCGGTACGGCAAGCATCGCCAGACTTAGCGCCAGGGCTAAAAAGCGTTGAAGATTTCTCATACGAAGTTCCTTCTCTCTGGAGAGACCTCTGGAGACAGGGTCGGTTTATTTCATCACGCAGGGGCCGGTAAATCCTTATGCCGCCTGAGATGCTATCACTCAGTAGCCCCTGCGGCAAAAGTTTTGCCGCCTTGACGCCCCTTCCTCAAGCGCCATAGACTGCACTCTGGCAGCAATTATCGGAGAGCGGACATCGAAAAAACGTGCGCGGGACGGCGACGAGAGGCGCTCCCGAAAGGTTCTGATGCCGGGCGCGAGCCAATAGGTTGGCGCAAATTATTCTCGTTTCCCGGCTTTTGACTGACGATCAGCGAAGGCCCTCCCGGCATTGCACAGAGAGAGAGAATCTTCGCCGATTCCCGAATCCGAAATCGAATTATGGCTACGCTACGCAGGGTTTATCTGGATCATAGCGCGACGACGCCGGTTGACGAACGCGTTATCGAAGCGATGCTGCCATATCTGCGCGAGAAATACGGCAACGCTTCGAGCGTTCATTTCTTCGGCCAGGAGGCGCGCGCATCCGTTGATCGGGCGCGCAGAGAGGTGGCGGCGCTCGTCGGCGCGCGCCCGAACGAGATGGTTTTCCTCTCCGGCGGCACGGAGGCCAATAACCTTGCGATTCGCGGACTGGCCGAAGCCGCCGCATCCAATGGCCGTCATATCATCACTTCACAGATCGAGCATTCATCCGTACGCGGCATCTGCGACGCGTTGGAGAAGCGCGGCTGGGAGATAACGAGGCTGCCCGTCTACAGCGACGGCCTCGTGCGCGCAGATGACGTGCGCGCGGCGCTCAGGCCCGATACCGTGCTCATCACGGTGATGCTTGCCAATAACGAGATCGGCACGATTCAACCCATAGCACAGCTCGGCCAGCTCGTGCGCGAGGAGAGAGCGCGCGGTCGTCGCCACCTGTGGCTGCATACGGACGCGGTGCAGGCGGCGGGGCGCATGCCTATTGACACCGAGGTTCTAGGGTGCGACCTGCTCTCGCTCTCGGCGCACAAGCTCTATGCGCCGAAGGGCGTCGGCGCGCTGTTCGTGCGGCGCAGCGTACGCCTCGCGGCGCAGAATATAGGCGGACATCAGGAGCGCGAGCGCCGCGCCGGGACGGAATCCGTCGCGGGCATCGTCGCCTTCGGCGTGGCGGCGAGACTGGCCCTCGAAGAGTTGGACGAGCGCGCCCGTCATCTGCGAAGCCTTCGCGACCGCTTCGAAGCGGGCGTCGCCGCGCGCGTTGAGGATATAGTCTTTAACGGCGAGCGCGAGCGGCGGCTCCCGCATCTTTCCAACATCTCTTTCCGCTTCATAGAGGGCGAAGGGTTGCTGATTAATCTTGACATGCAGGGCGTCGCCGTCTCGACCGGCTCGGCCTGCTCCTCCGGCTCGCTTGAGCCTTCGCCTGTGATTCGTGCGCTGGGTCGCGACGACGAGCTGGCGCGCGGCTCCATACGCTTTAGCTTCGGCCGGGACAATACCGTGGGCGACGTTGATTACGTGCTGGAGGTTTTGCCGCGCGCCGTCCAGAACCTGCGCCGACTTTCGCCGCTCTACCAGAAGGCCCAGGCCGAGCGGGCGTGCCGCAGCGAGCCGGTCGGGGCCGTATAGAACGCCTGAGCTTCGCTGCGCATACTAAGTTTCATGAAGCACGATTCTCAACCCCTCAGAAGCTACTGCTGCTGCTGTTGTTGCTGCGCGGAAACCGTAAATCCGACCCTTGCCCTACTCTGACGCTTTCAAAGATCACCTGTTGAACCCGCGTCGCGCAGGCGAATTGCCCGACGCCAATGCCGTCGCGGAACAGACCAATCCGGTATGCGGCGATCGGCTGCGGCTCTCTCTGCGGCTGCGCGACGGACGTATAGAGGCGGCGCGATTTCTCGCCTACGGTTGCCCGCCGACGCTCGCCTGCGGTTCCGTGCTCGCCGAAATGATCGAAGGGAAAGCGACCGATGAGGCCGCGCGTCTCACCCGTCAGGAGATAACCCGCGCGCTCGGCGGGCTTCCCCAACGCAAGCAGCACGCGGCGGCGCTCGCCATCGAAACCCTGCGAGAGGCGCTCGAAGCCGGAAGAGCCACAGCGGAGCGTTAGGCTCTGCTGTGGCTCTTTTTTCCCGGAACAATGCGCACGCAAACGCGCGGCGCGGGCCCTCTCTAAAACTGCAAGGCTCGCCTCAGCTCATCCTGCTGTTGCTTCTCATCACCCTGCCGCGTCGCGCCTGTCGGCGCGTATGATTCATAGGCGCTCAGAAAATCGTCATAGAACATATCGCCCAGCCTGATATAACCACGGGCCGTCAGGTGAACGTGGTCGCGTTGGCCCAATCCGGCGGCGACCCAGGTGTTCATAGAACCCGCTCCGCCCATCGCCCCGCAGGAACTCCAGAAGGCTGCTCCCATCTCGATTGCGGCGCGGCGCTCGGCTTCGAGAAGCGCTGACATCTTAGCTGCCGATTGCCACCCGCCGCCTGATCTGACGGCGCGGTCTGGCGGGCCGAAGATCAGTATCGAGGCCTGGGGAGCGGCGCGGCGAAAGCGGCGCAAGATAGTCATAAACATACGCTGGTAAGATTCCACGCTCCAATTATTGTCCGTGACTTCGTTAGTCCCGTAAGCGAGGATTACAAGGTCTGGGCGGCGCGCGGCGACGCTCGTCGTAAAACTGGCTTCGTTCCAACTGAGAAGACGCACGGCGCGCGCGCCGTTGATGCCGAGCACGTCGTAGAGAATGCGCGTTCGCGCCTCACCCTCCCGCATTGAAGGGCCGCCGCCGAAATCGCGCTCAAAGTTTCTTCGCACCTGCGCCGTCAGGATATTGGCCGCCGTATGTGAATCGCCATAATGCGCGATCCTGATGGGCTGCGTTCGGCGTCCGTGCTCGACCGCCGCGAGCGCTTCGTAGAAAGAGCGCAGCGCGGCCGGGTTCTCGATCCCTCGGGCCGCCCGCTTTGCGAGCGAATTGGCCGGTGTAATCTGGTTCGTTCGTTCAAAAGATGGGGCTGCCGTCGCCGCAAAAGGGGCGGCCAGAAAAGAGATGCCGAGCGACGCGGCCAGCAATTTTCTCAGGAAATTATCGCCGGTGGCTTTCATATCTGGTTTCGTAAATTCCTCCGAATGCCTGCGCGCAAAACGATCTGCGGGCGCTCTCCGCAAAAAGAGAGAGAGAGCGCTGCGGAACCACCAACTACGCGATTTTAAGGGGTTTGGAAGCGAGCCGGGGTCTCGCCTCTTAAAGAATCACGCGAAGTTTCATGGCAACAATTTGCCGCGAGGTTTTGCGAGGGCGGACTGAGATGCAAGGTCTACGGGTCAGGATGCCTTATGGCGCGCTCTGCTGCGCTCAGGCACAACCTTATGATGGAACAGCATGGGATGTATTGTCAATGTTTTTGACGGTTATACACAGGCCGATTCGACGCCGGTCGGTATCAATCGCCCCTTACACGAGCGGATAGACGGATTCGGCTGCAAGACTCAAGGAGAGTTGGCGGTGATTTATGCGGGCTCAATGTAGAGGGCTCTTCTTGATGACGCCTCCCTGTGCGTCTGCGAGCGGGTGTACGACGACAAATGCCGTCTTGTCTATATCGAAGGCGACGTTCTTGACTCGACCGATCTCCAACCGCGTCACGACGCAGAATAGAACGTCCTGGTCGGCGTCGCTCAATCCGCCGCGCCCCTTATAGACCGTCACGCCGCGATTGAGGACGGAGATGATCGCACGCCTGATCTGGTCGTTCCTCTCGGAGATGATGATGACGGCGGTGTATTCCTCTATGCCGTGAATCAGAAAGTCGATTGTTTTCGACGCCGCGAAGTAGGTCAGGATCGAATAGAGGGCCGATTCTATGCCCAGAAAAAAGGCTGCGGCAGAGAAGATGAATATGTTCAGGATTAGTATGACATCGCCGACTTTCAGTAGATGGCTGCTCTTGCTGACGAGCAGCGCGGCGATCTCCGTCCCGTCCAGAACCGCGCCGCCGCGTATCGCCAGGCCGATTCCGGCCCCTATAAAGAAGCCGCCGAAAACGGCTGTTAAAAGCTTATCCGGGGTGACATCAGGATATTTGACGAAGGCCAGACAGAGGGAGAGGCCCGCAATCGCCAACGCGCTTTTGATCGCAAAATCCCTGCCGATATGGCGATACCCGAGCGCTATGAAGGGGAGATTGATTATCAGAATCAGAATTGAGAGCGGGAACCCGAGCACATTCGACAGCAGCATGGAGATGCCCGTCACGCCGCCGTCTATAAACCGGCTCGACAGCAGAAACCCCTTCAGCCCGAGCCCCGCCGCGAGAATACCCAGAAGAATCAGGGCGGTATTTATGGCCGCCCGTATAAACCATCTCATCCATCAAGGATAGCCGCTCCGGTGCAATCCATCAAACGCTACTCAAGCGCGGGCCATACGCTTTGAGGTCGGCGGCGGCGCAAACGAATTTCGAGCATGAACGAGATACGGTTAGAGGACTTCCGTGTGGGCTCAGGGCGCGGCGCGGCGCGGGCGTGTGGCGGTGGGCGGAGAGGTCGAGCCGCCGTGATACTGTGGGCCGCAGAACTGGCGCGGCTCCTGACCGATGGTGTAGGTCTTCGAGCGTATGATGGGACATACGCTCGGGTCTGCGATCAGTCCCGTCGTCGGATCAATGTCGAGCGTGATTGTGCCCAGCCGCGTCGCCCCGTCATCCGTAGGCTGAGCGCGGCCGTCGGTCTTCGAGGGCGGTTTGCCGCGCGGCGTCGCGCCCGGCAATGCGTCATCGGGAGGCGGCGGCCCACCTGGGTCATCCGCTGCGCCCCCCTCTTCCTCGTCCGTCTCATCCGGCGGCGCGGAATCGTCCAGAGTCTCGTCCATACGGGCCTCGGGCGCGGTTCCATTGATGAAAAGCTCCGTCCGCTTGTAGGGATCATCCGGCGCGGCGAGCCCGCCCGTGCGCGTGTCTATCTCTGCCTGCTCGATGCCTTCCGGCATCGCCCAATCGCCGTTCCATTCGGGATGATCGGCCAGGGCAGCCGACATAAAATCCGCCCAGATGGGCAGCGCCGAGTCGGCCCCGGTCAAACCCAACTGCGAGCCGTCGTCGAAACCGACCCAGACGACGCAGACCAGATTGGGCGTAAAACCGGCGAACCATCCGTCGCGAGAAGTTCCGGTCTTACCGGCGATGCCGATGCGACCCGGCACGTTTTTGAAGCCGCGACTGCCGAGCCTTGCCGCCGTGCCGCGATTGACGACATCCTTCAGCATAGAGGTCATCACGTAGGCGACATCGGGGCGCAGCACGTCGTTCTTCTGCGCGGTCGGCGCGGCGACGGTCGTCCCGCCTCCGGTCGTCACGCGATTGATGGCGATGGGCGTAACGCGCGTCCCCGAAGCGGCGAAGGCCGTATAGGCAGAGGCCATCTGCAAGGGCGTGGCCTCGCTCGCGCCGAGGGCCATCGCCGGATACGCCTTCTTCACCTTCGGCAAACCGGCCTTCGCGGCGAGGCTCATCACGCGACCGATAGTCACCTCCATCGCCACATCGACCGTGACGACGTTCAGACTTCGCACCAGCGCATCGCGCAAAGTGACGGGCCCATTCGTGTAGGAATCGCCGAAATTGCCCGGCGAGTATTCCTGATTGTCGAAGGTGAAGGTCTTGGGCTCGTCCCTGTAGATGGTGGCGGGCGTGATGACGCGCGGGATCGGATCATAGGCCGTGTTGAGCGCCGTCGCATAGACGAAGGGCTTGAAGACGGAGCCCGGCTGGCGCATCGCGTCACTGGCGCGATTGAGCTGGCTCTTAGTGTAATCGCGCCCGCCAACCATCGCGACGATCTCGCCCGTGTGCGCATTCATGGCGACCAGCGCCGCCTGCAACGTCCCCGGCTCGACCCGCTTCGCGTAGAGCTTGTCGAGCGCGGCGAGCTGTTTTGTGACCGCCTGATATGCCGCGCGCTGCAAATCCATGTCGATCGTCGTATAGACACGCAGGTGCTGCGCCGCGCCCGGATCGCCGATGATTGAATCGAGCTGGCTCTGAACATAGTCGGCGAAGTAGGGCGCATCCGAGGAATCTATGCGGCCTTTGGTGGAGGCCACCTTTAGAGGCGCGGCCTGCGCCTGCGCGGCTTCGAGCTGTGTGATCGCGCCCGTCTCCGCCATCGATTGCAACACCTGATTACGCCTCGCCGTCGCCGTCTCTATATCTTTATACGGATTGTAGCGATTCGGGCTGCGGATAATCCCTGCCAGAAATGCCGATTCAGAGAGCGTCAGCGTCGTCACGTCCTTGCTGAAATAGGCGTCGGCCGCCTCGCCGAAACCGTTGATCGAGAATCCGGCCTGTTGGCCCAGGTAGACCTCGTTGCAGTAGAGCGCAAAAATCTGCTGCTTCGAGAGCCGCGTCTCGATGATGATCGACATGTAGGCTTCGGCCAGTTTGCGACGCCAGGTGCGCTCGGGCGAGAGCAATAGATTTTTGACCAGTTGCTGCGTAATGCTGGAGCCGCCTTGGCGCGCGATGGGCGAGTTCGGGTCGGCATCGTAACGGCGTATGAGCGCGCGCAGGATGCCGCGTATGTTGACGCCGTAGTGATCGAAGAAGGAACGATCCTCTGTGACCGTGATCGCCTTGACCAGATGGGGCGGAAGATCGTTGAAGCCGACGACCTTTCGCTTCGAGCGCTCCTGTCCGGTCACGGAGCTGATTAACTCAGGCTCCAACTGCGCCTTGTCGTAGCGCCCGCCGTCCATGTATGTGATGGTCGAGATGGATTTTCCGCCGCGCGCAAACTGCACGCGAAGGCGCGGGAACGTCTTTTGCCCGTCGAGCGTCGCGTTACGGCTCGGCTCGATCTCTACGTTTGCGCCGTTCAGGCTGTAGCGACCGCGTGCGCTGTCGGCCTGCTGCGCTTTCTCTACGTACCCGGCCCGCTTCAAATAAGCGACCAGCTCATCGGCCGAGATGTTTTCGCCGACCCTTAGCTCCTTCGGCGCGGCGTAAATCCCGGCCGAGCGCGTGAAGACTTCGCCGTTGAGAAGACGATCTATGCGCCCGGAGAAAATCCACCAGTAATAGCCCAGAACGCCGATCGTGATGGTCGTCAGAAAGACGAGCGCGATGATGACGGGCGGGCGAAAGATACGCCTTGCCCAGCGCCGGAAGAATCCAGTAGGAGGCTCTTCATATTTGACTACGCGAGGGGGACGGCGCGGCCCGCCGCCGCCGCCGCGACCGCTGCTACGAGCGACCGGAGGCACACGATTCTCTGGTGGATGACGAACGGCCATTAGTTGCTCAACCGACGGGGACGACTCGCCAACGGCTCTCTCGCAGACAATCTATCTATCTCTTTGCTCGCACGGCGCATAGCTCTGCTCCGGCGCATAGTGACCGTAGAAGGAGCGCGCCCGCCTCACTATTGCCGCCTGAAACTGTAAACCGTCCGGCACGGGCTGTCTACCTCGAATTGACACTTGCCTTCTCTTTTCGATACCGTGACAGCTTCGCTCCGGTCAGTTTGATGCAGCCCGTCGGAAACGAGTTTGATGACTGAGGACGCGCGCCCCGTCGTGAGATCACGTCTTCGCCTGCGCTATGCGCTCATTGCGCTGGCCGGGGCAATAGCGTTCGGCACTATCGGGTTTCACCTGATCGAGGGCTGGACGCTCGCCGAGAGCCTTTACATGACGGTGCAGACCGTGACGACCGTCGGTTACGGCGATATGCCGCCCCGCTCCGGCAAGGGACAGGCTTTCGCCACCATCTTTATGATTATAGGGGTCGGCACGGTCGCTTACGCGCTTTCGAGCACCGTTCAGACCATCGTTCAGTCGGAGATCATAGCCACCTTCGGCGAGCGTCGTCGTTATCGTGAGATGAGCAAACTGCGAGGCCATTTTATAATCTGCGGAGTGGGCCGCGTCGGCTTTCGCGTCGTTCGGGAGATGCAGCGAACGGGCGTGCCCTTCATAGCCATCGAGCGCGATACCGAGAAGGTCTCGGCCCTGATGGAAAGCGGCGCGCATGTGCTGGTTCGCGATGCGACGCTTGAAGAGACGCTGCGCGAGGCTGGCGTCGAGAGGGCTGCGGGTCTCGCGGCCTGCCTGCCCGATGATGCGGATAATGTTTATGTCGTTCTGACGGCGCGCGATCTCAATCATGATCTACACATCGTCGCGCGCGCCGTCGAAGAGCAGGCCGAGCCGAAGCTGTTCAAAGCCGGTGCAAACCGCGTGGTCGCGCCGACCATCATCGGCAGCCATCGCATGGCCCAGGCGTTGATAAAACCGGCGCTCGCCGATTTCATGGATTCGATCACGGCCGAGAATCTTGACCTCGGCTTTGAGCAGCTCGAAGTCGGGCCCGCTTCGCCTTACGTCGGCCACAAGCTTCGCTTCACCAACATTCGCTCCGAGCTTGACATCGTCATCATCGCCATTCGTCGGCGCGGCGGCGAGATGATCTTCAATCCCTCGGGCGATGCCGTCATCGAGGCGGGTGATACGTTGATCGCCATCGGGCGCGCAGACTCGCTCGCAAAGTTTGTAAATCAGGCGCGCGCCAGGAAATAGGGCTCGACCGTCTCTTTTCAAGGTTGGAGCCCGGTCGTACGCGCGCGCGCGCCCGTTGGTCGCAAAGTGTGGGCCCGCTCGCGCGTAGCCCTTAACCAGGATGCACAGGATTTGAGAATTTTAGTCACAGGCGGCAGCGGTTATCTCGGCATGCACGTCCGCCGTTTCTTCAATGCCGATGATTTCTCGCGCCGCTCGCATCTCGACCTGCTCAACCCGCATGATGCAAAGCTCATCGGCAACTACGACGCGGTGATACACCTGGCCGCGCATCTGGATAAAGACCCGGCCGCAGCCGAAAGCTGCTTTCGCACCAACGCCGAGGGCACGGCCAACGTGATACGCAACATGCAAAACGGCTCGGTGCTGATCTACGCTTCGACGAAGGATGTCTACGGCTCGAACGCGGGCGCTTACGCGGAAGTGCCGGAGACATGCAGCACCTCCTACTGCGGCCAGTCGGCCCTGGAATGGTCTAAGCTGATGGGCGAGCACTACATCCATTATTACGCGGAGGGTCGTAATATACGAACCTGCATTTTTCGCCTGTCGAGCATCTACGCCCGACCCTCCGAGGGCAACGAATCGGGATTCGTGACCCACTATGTCGAAGCGGTCAAACGCGGTTGGCCCATAAAGCTTCCACTCAGCGGCGCGCCCGTCCGCGACCTCCTTCACGTAGACGATTTCTCGCGCGCCTGCCGCGCCTTTATCGATTCTCCGCGCACACGCGGGCTGTATAATCTGGGAGGCGGACGCAACAATGCCTTGAGCCTGCGAGAGATTATCTCGACGGTCGGGCGCATGATCGAGCGCGAGCCGGTGATCGACCACGAGGCGCGGCTGCCGCCGCCCGTGCCCGTCAATTACGTCTCCAACCTCTCGCGCGTGCGCGAGGAGCTGGACTGGGAGCCGACCGTTTACGTAGAGGAAGGACTGCGCAGTTTGTTGTGAGAGAAGGCGCTATCAAGCGAGACCGGATCAGGCGCGTCGTCGTGCGCGGGACGAACTGGGTGGGCGACGCCGTCCTGACCATCCCTGCGCTGCGCGAGTTGCGCCGCGTCCTGCCCGAAGCTCATATCACGCTCGCAACGCGCCCGTGGGCCGAGGGTCTTTTCGCCGACGCTGATTTTCTGGACGACCTCCTCATCTATGATCGCGGAGAGCGTCCGCTCGGCGCTCTACTCCGGCAGATGAGAGAGTGGCGCCGCCGCCGCTTTGACCTCGCTCTGCTTTTCCAGAACGCCTTCGAGGCCGCGTTGATCGCACGCGCGGCGCGCATTCCCTTTCGCCTGGGCTACGCGACCGACGCGCGCGGCCCGCTCCTGACGCACCCGCTAAAAGTCCCGCCCTGGCGCGGAGAGCGTCACGAGGTCTTCTACTATCTAAACCTCGTCGCCGAGCTTGAAAGGCGTCTCGACGGGGCGACTAACATTACGGAACACGAGCCGCGCTTCGCGCTCGATGTCTCGGCAGCGCGGCGTGCCGAGGCGCACGAGCTTCTGCGCGCACACGGCGCACGCACCGGAGATGCCCCGCTGGTCGCGCTCTGTCCGGGTTCGACCAACAGCCGCGCCAAACGCTGGCCCGCCGAACGCTATGCGGCGCTCGCAGACCTTCTGATCGAGCGCGCGGACGCTGACGTGGCGCTCATAGGCTCGCGCGATGAAGAGGAGGTTTCACGCGAGGTCGCCGCCCTTATGCGTCATCGTCCCATTATGCTCACGGGCCGAACGGAGTTGGCGCAGGCGGTCGCCGTCCTGAGCCTGGCCGATGTGCTCGTCACCAACGATACGGGCCCGGCGCATATCGCCGCCGCGCTCGAACGGCCCACGCTCGTCATCTTTGGCCCGACCGTCCCGGCGACCACGGCTCCCTTCTCCGGCGCGGCTGAGATCATTCGTCGCCCGCCCGATTGCGCGCCGTGTATGCTGCGCGATTGTCCCATCGACCACCGCTGCATGACGGCCATCTCGCCCGAAGAGGTTTTCGCGCGTGCCTTCGCTCTGCTGGAACGAAGGTACGCGGCGGCGGCCGCGGAGATAAAGGGATGAAACGTCGCGCGGTCTTCATGGATCGGGACGGGACGATCTCGGAAGAGGTCGGCTATGTCAATCATCCGGCGCGTTATCGCGTCTTTCCGTATTCGGCCGAGGCCGTGCGCCTGCTGAACGAGGCGGGATGGCTGGCAATACTGGTGACGAATCAGGCTGGCGTGGCGCGCGGCTACTTTACGGAAGAGCTGATCGGCGCAGTTCACGGCGCGCTTGAAGCGGAACTCGGTCGCGGGCATGCGCGCCTGGACGCGATCTATTATTGCGCTCACCATCCGTCGGTAGGCCTCCCGCCCTATCGTCTGGATTGCGATTGCCGCAAGCCCCGCCCCGGCCTGATTCGACGCGCGGCGCAGGATTTCGCTATCGACCTCGGCGAGAGCTGGATGATCGGCGACCGCTACAGCGATGTCGAGCTGGCGCACAACGCTGGCGTTCGCTCCGCCTTCGTGCTGAGCGGTTACGGGCGCGGCGAATTGGAGTACCAACGCGGGAGCTGGAAGAGCGAGCCCGACCTGATCGCGGAAGATTTGCTCGAAGCCGTAAGCAGGATCGTACAGCTTGGCGACGAGGAGCGACGCGTGGAAGCGTTGACTTGAAGGAGAGAGAAAACCCGAGTGGGCCCTGAGCCGGAAGAGCAAGCCTCGCGGTTGAAGACGATCATCAGCCGCTTTTCAGAACGGCGCATCGTGGTGGTTGGCGACGCGGTCGCCGACCGTTTTCTATACGGCGAGATCAGCCGCGTCTCGCGCGAAGCGCCCGTGCTCATCCTCAGACACGAGCGGACGGAAACGACGCCCGGCGGGGCGGCCAACTGCGCGGCCAACCTCGCCGCGCTCGGCGCGCGAGTCGCGCTCGTCGCCCTGGTGGGTGAGGACGAGGCGGGCGACGCGCTCCTGGATAAACTGAGCGCCGGGGGCGTCGAGTGCCGCAGCGTCATCAGGTCTTCGGCCACCGGGACGACCACCAAGATGCGGATTCTGGCCGGTCAGCTACATTCGACTCGCCAGCAGGTGATACGCGTTGACTACGAGGGCGAGCCCCTTTCGGACGAGGGCCTGCGACAAAATTTGCGCGCCCGTCTTGAAGTGGAAGCAGCCGATTCGGACGCCCTGATTATCTCGGATTACAATTACGGCGTGGCCGATGCCTTGATGGCGGAGACGGCGCGCGCTGTGGCCGGACGACGAAATATCCCCGTGCTGGTCGATTCGCGCTTTCGCCTCCCTGAATTTCAGGACTTCACTTCCGCCACGCCGAACGAGGACGAGGTCGAGCAACTGCTCGGCATGAAACACACAGGCGTTGAGGGCCTGGAAGCGGCTGGCCTCGAACTGCGCGCGCGCCTCGGCTACCACGCGCTTCTCATCACGCGCGGCAATCACGGCATGATGCTGCTCGAAGAGGGCGCGCCGCCACTGCACATAGAAGCGGTCGGGGCCAGCGAGGCGGTCGATGTGACCGGAGCGGGCGACACCGTCATCGCCACCTTCACCCTCGCGCTCGCCTCCGGCGCATCTTTCCGTGATGCGGCGCATCTGGCCAATCATGCGGGCGGCCTCGTCGTCATGAAGCGCGGCACGGCCTGCGTCAGCCCTTCGGAGCTTCTCTCGTCCGTGCTTCGATGAGAAAAGCCTGACGGCGATTAGCTGAGGAACGCGCGCTCGCCAAAAGAGAGAGCCTGATCGTCTGATTCGACCCGAACGCTTTTGTTATGACCGACGACCTGTCCAGGGCCCATGCGGCATCGCGTATTCTGGATCGCAATCGACTGATCGCGCGCGTGGCGATTGCGCGCCGCGCTGGCGCGCGCATTGTGCTCGCCAACGGCTGCTTCGACATTCTGCACGTCGGGCACGTGCGCTATTTGGAGGGAGCACGCGCGCTCGGCGACCTGTTGGTGGTCGGGATCAACTCTGACGAGCAGGTGCGCGCTCTGAAGGGGAGGGGCCGCCCGCTCGTTCCAGAGCGCGAGCGCGCCGAGATTATCGCTTCGCTGCGCGCAGTCGATCTGGTGACGATCTTTCAGGAGACGACGGTCGAGGCGCTCTTGCGTGCGCTGCGTCCGGAGATTCACGCCAAGGGCACAGACTATACGGAAGAGTCTGTTCCCGAACGCGATGTGGTACGATCTTACGGCGGTCGCGTGGCGATTGTCGGCGACCCGAAGGATCATTCCACGTCCGAGATGATCTCACAGCTTGGAGCTAAGGGGTCGGACGCGGGCTGAAAACCCCCGTTCGATTCGCCGAAGCCCGGCTCGCATAGGGAGAGAGAACCGAAATGATTAAAAGGCGGCTTCTTCGTCGTGTCGCTTTTCGAGGAAGCTTCGCCCTGCTGCTGTCGCTGCTGAGCGCCGTCCTGGTCATCCTCCCGGCGTGCGCTCCCGAAGCCGCCAGTGCCGCCGTCGGGCCACGGCCTCAGGGCTTCGACCCCGAAGGAGAGTTCAACATCGTGGGAGACCCTCCGCGCGGGCTCTCCGAAGTCAGCGCGATTGAGCTTTTGAGAGACCCCGCGAGGAGCTTCCTCAATCCGCACGCGGGAGTCTATACGACCGGGGGCGTAACCTACAGGTTCAGGACGCTGACCGTGACCCGCGATAGGTTCGCCTTTGCGACCGTCACTGTCAATGGGGTTAGCTATAGCTTCACGGGCCGTTTCCTGCGAGGCGGCGTCTATGCCGAGATGAACTCCGACCAGTGGGGCAAGCCCATCCTGGAAGGCCGCCTGACGAAGCTGCGCGGCGGACGAAAAGTGGCGAAGGCCAATCTGAAGTTCAGCTATTTCGGCGGGACGTGAAACTGTAGCGACCGGGCGCAAAAGAGCATTGCTCTTCAGCGTGGCTCGCCCCACTGACAACCCGTTCACGGCTTTATAATGCGTATTCTGATCGTCAAACTCGGCAGTATCGGCGACATCGTCCACACGCTTCCGGCGCTCTCGGCCATCAGGCGCGGGCTGGCGCGCGCGGAAATCTCCTGGGTCGTCGAGCGCCGCGCCGCCGAGATACTGAGGGACAACCCGTTGCTGGATCGTCTCATCGAAGTGGACACGAAGGCTTTGAGGCGCTGGCCGATGTCTGGGGAGACGCTGCTGGCACCGCGTCAGCAGTTACGTCGTCTACGCGCCTCATCCTTCGATATCGCACTCGATTTCCAGGGACTTCTCAAATCAGCAGCCATCTCAAGACTCGCGCGCGCCCGTCGCTCCTACGGCTTCGCGCGCCAGGCCTTGCGCGAACCCGCGAGCCGTTTTCTATTGACGAAAACGGTCGAGGTTCCGCCGCGCACGCACGTCATCAATAAAAATCTACGGCTCGTCTCAGAAGCGCTCGGCATAGAGGTCTCGGCGAGCGCGGCGGCTTTGGAATTTCCGATCGCGGTCGGGCCGGAGCACGAGCGCGAGGCGGCCGAGGCGGCCCGTGGCGCCGAGTCCGGATACGCGATCCTGAACCCCGGCGGCGGCTGGCCGACCAAGCTTTGGAGCGCGGAGCGGTTCGGAGCGCTGGCCGATCAATTGTGGGCACATCACGGCCTGCGCTCGCTCGTAACCTTTGGGCCGGGCGAGACGGAGTTGGCCGAGCGCGTGCTCGCCGCGAGCCGTTCGGGACGGGCGCGCGCCGTGAGCCTCTCGCTCAAAGGTTTTTATGCGCTGGCAAAGGCCGAGGAGGCGCGCATTTATGTCGGCGGCGATACGGGGCCGACGCACCTTGCGGTCGCCGCTGGCACGCCCGTCGCGGGCCTCTTCGGGCCGACCGAATGGTGGCGCAACGGCAGCCCTCGTCCCGATGACATCTGCATTGAACGAGACGACATAGGATGCCGCAACGACTGTCACCGCCGCTCGTGCTCTGAGTGGATTTGCATGGATATAGAGGTTGAGCGAGTGCTCGGGGCCGTCGGCGAGAGGCTGCGGCGCGCCCGCCGGGCAGGGATTTTGGAGACGACCGTTGGCGCGTAGAGGCGGGACATGGATGCAGCGCTGGCGCGTGCCGCTCGGGTTTTTGTGCGGCGCGCTCTTCGTCCTTTTCGCGCGCCCGCGCCCGCTCACGCTCGCCGTCGGCGGCATCGTCGCGCTCTTCGGCCTCGGCCTCCGAGCCTGGGCCGCCGGTCACATCAGAAAAAATGCCGAGCTGGCAATCTCAGGCCCCTACGCACACACGCGCAATCCTCTCTATCTGGGCAGTTTTTTACTCGGCCTCGGTTTCACGGTGGCTTCGGGGCGCGCGCTGCTCGGCCTGCTCTTCGCGGCGCTCTTTCTGGGCATCTATTTGCCCGTCATGCGCGTCGAAGCAGCGACGCTCGCCGTATTGTTCGGCGAAGATTACAAGCGATATTCCAACGCAGTTCCGCTCTTTGTGCCGCGCCTCTTCCCCTTCAGGGAGGCGGGCGCGCCTGCGGCGAAATTCGACGCGAGTCTGTACCTGCGTTATAGAGAATATCGCGCCGCCCTCGGGTTACTGGTGGCATGGAGCCTGTTGGCTCTGAAAGCAGTTTTTGTGAAATGATTTTTCCGAAGCGACGCCGCGGTTTTTCAATCCTTGTAGCTCTACTGTTGCTGCTTACCTGTTCGCTGTTGCCGTTCGGCGCGAAAGCGCATGATCGCCACGCTGTCGATACGCCCGTAGTCCTTCCTTTCGGGCCTTCTGAAGAGCTGGTCTACGAGGGCGAGTTTACGCGGGCGCTCCTTCGCGGCATAGACATCGCCGACCTGCGCTTTACGGCCGTCCTCGAACCAGCCAGCGGAGGAGATGACAAATCGCAAGGTGGTCGCGCCGGAAAAAGCTTGCGCCTGACAGTGGATGCCGTCTCGAAGGGTTTGCTGAGCAAGCTCTTCAAGCTGCGCTTTCGCCAGCGTATCGAATCCACCGTTGATCCTGTCTCGTTCGCCGTGTTGCAAACGACTAAGCTGGACGAGCAGGGCGACCGCCTCCGGACGAGCCAGGCGGTCTTTGACCGCGCGGCTGGCAAAGTGGTATGGACTGAGCGCGATCCAAACAATCCGTCCAAAGAGCCGCGCGTCATCTCGTCCAACTTCAGCGGCGCGGTGCAGGATTTGGCCTCCATCTTCTACTTTCTGCGTACACGGCCGCTCACGCCCGGCAGCAGCTTTGAGATCGCCATCAGCGATTCGGGACGCATCTATCGCCTTCCCGTCAAGGTCGGCGAGAAGAAGATGATGAAGACCGTACTCGGCGAGGTTCCCGTGCTCAGGGTCGAGCCGGAAGTGTTCGGCGAAGGGCTATTGCTGCGCGGACGCGGTAAGGTCTCCATCTGGTTTACGGACGATGCGCGCCGCATTCCAGTGCGCGCTCATATCAGTAATGAGATGGGCACGCTCGACATTAAGCTCAAGAGCATCAACGGCGGCGCTAAGACCTGAGCGCGAGGCTTTCACGATCCGCCAAGATTCGCGCCCCTGCATCTTGCCTGAAAAGTTCGGTCACACAAATTCCCGCAATCCCCTCGGTCAATGAATAAATTCATGTCGAGCGCCGCGCGTCCACTGCCTCTCGTCATCGGTCACAGGGGAGCCTCGGCGGTCGCGCCGGAGAATACTCTTGCCGCCTTTGAGCGGGCGATGACGGACGGCGCTGATGGCATCGAGTTTGATGTCAGGCTCGCGCGCGACCGCGTTCCAGTAGTAATCCACGACGCGACCCTGCGACGCACGGGCCTCATGGTGGGCGAGGTCGCAAGCCTCGCGTCAACGGAGCTGGCCGTGGTAGATGTCGGAACATGGTTCAACCTGCGCCATCCCTCAAGGGGCCAGGCGTCATACGCCGAGGCCAGAGTGCCGACGCTCGCCCAAGTCCTTGAGTTATTCCGCGAGCGCGACGCGACGCTATACGTTGAGATGAAATGCGAGTTGAACGATGGACGCGCTTTGGCCGGAATGGTGGCCCAACAGGTTCGTGCCCACTCGCTCCTTGACCGTGTGATCGTCGAAAGCTTCAACCATGATTCGATTCTGGAGATCAAGCGCATAGATTCTTCGATACGCACGGCGGCGCTCTTCGAGCCGAGGCTGGCGCGCCCCCTTCCTTCCGCCAGAAAAATAATCGAGCGCGCGCAAGCCTGCCGCGCCGACCAACTGGCTCTGCATCGATTGCTCGCCGGTCGCCGCCTGATTGAAGAGGCCGGGCGGGCCGGTCTGGCGACGGTCGTCTGGACGGCTGATAACCCGTCCTGGGTTCAACGTGCGAAGCGTTACGGCGTCCATGCCATCATCACGAATAACCCGGCGCTCATGAGCGCTCGGTTGCGGGCCGATCCCTCCGCCGCCGGTTGAGCACGACGCGCTCCATCGCGTACATTCCTCAGCAATGAGCCAGTCGCAGGCCCCTTTGGACAGGGTTTTCATACGCCCGCAGCACTCCATATTTTACCGGCGCACGCGGCGGCTGCGTTGGCAGAGCGAGGCGCGCGCGGAATATTCGACGCTCCTGCTGCTCGGCGGCGGGGCCCGTTTCGAGTCGAGCGCGGGCGGCGCGGGCGAGCTTCATCCCGGCGGCGCATTACTGATCGAGCCGGGGATGACGACCAACGTCACGGGGCGTGAAGTTGAATACATATCGCTACAGCTTGCGCCCGCCTACGTGCTCGATTGCGCGGTTCGCACACGTCTGGTTGGCGCGGGCAACAGCGTCACTTTCCGCACGAGCGTCGTCGCCTTTGACGAGCGTCTCGCGCGGTTGGCGCGCGACATGGCCGACGAATTGACGACCGCCGAGCCGGGGCAGGAGATGGTCGTCGCCGCCCTGCTCGAACAGTTGGTCATACACCTGCTCAGGCAATACTCGAACGTGCGGCGCTCGGACGAGTTGGAGCTATCGCGCGTCGGGCTGGTTGACAGGCGCATACGTCGAGCCGTCGAGCTGATGCACGCTCATCTGAATCGCGAACTGCCGCTCGAAGAGATCGCGGCCGCAGCCTACCTGTCGCCCTTCCATTTCGCACGCCTCTTCAAGAAGCTGACGGGAGCATCACCGCACGCCTATCTTGCGACGCTGCGCGTTGAGAGAGCGCAGACGCTGCTCGCCGAAACAGACCTCTCCATCTCGGACATCAGCGCGCGCGTCGGCTACGCAAGCTCCAGCCACTTTGCAAAAGCATTCCGTCAGGCCACAGGACTGACACCCCGCGCTTTCCGCTCGGCGATTGTTAGAGGTTAAAGATCGAAGCTCGGCGACGGATCTTCATTTCCAATCCCCGGCCCCCCAAGCTCTACTTTCAGCAAGACGGCGATGATATTGGGCAAGATTTGCTGAGACAGCGCGCGTCGCGCTTATGTATGATCGCCGGTATTAATCTTCGAGAGGAAAACTAAAGATCATGGCGATTAAAAAGGGCGCGGAGATAGCCCCGGCAAAAGGCAGGCTGGGAGTTTTGCTGGTCGGGCTCGGCGCGGTCAGTACGACTTTCATCGCAGGCGTCGAGGCGATCAAAAAAGGGGTCGCCGATCCGGTCGGAAGTCTCACCCAGATGGGCACGATTCGGCTCGGCAAGCGAACGGAGAATCGCGTCCCGCTCGTCAAGGATTTCGTGCCGCTGGCGGACTTGAGCGATCTGGTCTTCGGGGCCTGGGACATCTTTGCGGATTCCGCCTACGAGGCGGCGATGCACGCGGGCGTGCTCGAAAAAGAGCTGCTCGCGCAGATCAAGACGCCGCTCCAAAAGATCAAGCCGATGCAGGCCGTCTTCGACCAACACTACGTCAAACGATTGAACGGCACGAACGTCAAAGAGGGCGCGAACAAGATGTTGATGGCCGAACAGTTGATGGCCGACATCAGCGAGTTCAAGCGCCGGAACAAGTGCGCGCGGCTGGTGATGGTCTGGGCCGCCTCGACTGAAATCTTCCTGAAGCAGCACGCCGTTCACAAAACCCTGGAATCTTTCGAGCAGGCGATGATCGATAATCATAAGGCCATCGCGCCTTCGATGATATACGCCTACGCCGCGCTCAAATCGGGCGTCCCCTTCGCCAACGGCGCGCCGAATTTGACCGTCGACATTCCAGCCCTTATGCAGCTTGCCGATCAAAACAACGTGCCCGTCTGCGGCAAGGACTTTAAGACCGGGCAGACCCTTATGAAGACCATCATCGCGCCCGGCCTCAAATCACGCATGCTGGGCCTTCACGGGTGGTACTCGACCAATATCCTGGGCAACCGCGACGGCGAAGTGCTGGACGATCCTGAGTCCTTCAAGACTAAGGAGGAATCCAAGCTCTCCGTGCTCGAATATATTCTGCAACCGGAAGTCTACCCGAAGCTTTACAAGGATTTCTCCCACGTCGTGCGGATCAACTATTATCCGCCGCGCGGAGATAACAAGGAGGGGTGGGACAATATAGACATTTTCGGCTGGCTCGGATACCCGATGCAGATCAAGATAGATTTCCTCTGCCGCGACTCCATACTGGCCGCCCCCATCGTGCTGGATCTCGCGCTCTTCCTCGACCTGGCCCAGCGCGTCCGGATGAAGGGCGTGCAGGAATGGCTCTCCTTCTACTTCAAATCGCCCCAGACCGCGCCCGGTCTCTATCCCGAGCACGACATATTTATACAGTTGATGAAACTGAAGAATACTCTTCGACACCTGCGCGGCGAAGACCTCATCACGCACCTCGGCCTGGAGTATTACGACTGAAGTTGTAGAGGCCCCACGAACCCGCCCGACATTTTTCAACCTCGCAGAGGGCGCGCCCTGAAACGGGGCGCGCCCTTCATTTTCCCCTTCCCCTTCGGCCTCAGGGAGCGCGCTTCGCGTGTCGGACTATGCGGACGTTTTGGTCGGGCAGGGGCACGTTTAGGTGCATTCCGGTCGCCTCTTGAGCTTTCAGAATTTTGGAGAGTGACATTTAGCGGCACGCCGGGCATGACAATAAATGTCCCTTTGCGCCGGAGGCTGGCGAGAGTCCCATGGCCCTTCGTGTGCGGGCTCTACGAATATTTTGTGGTGACAATTGGTTCGATGTCGTATATATAGCGTCTGTACATTTTTGACGCGGCGGGTGGGCCAGGAAATCTAAAGCAAACTCGTCAGCTTGAAGCGCATCCAAAGAGACAGCGGTTCGTTCCTTGCATAGCTACTCAAGGGGTGCTGCCCGGAAGGGTCGGAACCGGCCACCGTGGAAGGCTTCCACAGACCCGCCCGAGAATGGGCCAGGCACCGTTTCCCCAAGACCGTGACGCGAGGAGGACCATGATGATTGCTGAAATGGAAAAACATAACGACATGATTGAAAGGGTTTTCCTCGACCCGGATCAGAAGAGTCCGCGCGCTCTGGAATTTGAAGAGAAGCTCTCGGGCCGCATCGTCGGCCAGGAGCGCGCCGTGCGCCGCATGAGCGGCCTCTATCAGATTTTTCTGGCGGGCATGAACCCGCCTTCACGTCCCGTCGGCACGATGCTGTTCCTGGGCCCGACCGGCTCGGGTAAGACTCGCGTCATCGAGGCCGCCGCCGAAGTCTTGTTCGGCGACCCGAACGCGGTCGTCAAAATCGACTGCGCCGAGTTTCAACACTCGCACGAGATAGCGAAGCTGATCGGCAGCCCGCCCGGATACCTGGGCCACCGCGAGACATCTCCGATGCTGACGCAGGAGAACCTGGATCGCATGCACACGGAAGAGACCAAGCTCTCGTTAGTGCTTTTTGACGAGATCGAGAAGGCTTCCGATAGTTTGTGGCAGCTCCTGCTCGGCATTCTGGACAAGGCGACCCTGACGCTCGGCGATAATCGTCGCGTGGATTTCTCTCACTCTATGGTCATCATGACCTCGAACCTGGGAGCGCGCGAGATGTCGGAATTGATCTCCGGCGGCATCGGCTTTGCTCCCGGCAAGGGCGCGAAGAATCCGAACGATTCGGAAGTGGATCAGAAGATATACCGCACGGCGGTCGAAGCGGCGCGACGCAAATTCTCGCCCGAGTTCATGAACCGCATCGACAAGGTTGTAGTCTTCCGAAGTCTCAAGGAACATCACCTGCGGCAGATTCTGGAACTCGAGCTACAGGCCGTGCAGGATCGCATCATGATGTCGGCCGGAACGAAGTTCGTTTTCCAGTGCTCGGACGCGGCCAAGGATATGCTTCTACGCGAGGGGATAGACTACAAGTACGGCGCGCGTCACTTGAAACGCGCCATCGAGCGATTCCTCGTCTACCCGCTCTCGAATCTGGTGGCAACCGATCAGGTGGGTCTGGGCGATCTGGTCAATGTTGATTTGAACGAGGAGACGGGCAAGCTTATGTTCTCGAAGCGCAGCGGCGGCGCTCTGATTCAAGAGCCCTCCGAGCCCAGAGAAGAGCCGGACGCGGAACAGAGCAAATCGGGAGGCGTCGCGCTACCTATCCCGGCGCAGACGAAAGTTGCGCGCAAGGGCCACGGTCGCGGCGAGAAGACGGACTCCTGAAGCCGCGCGCTCTCTCCACTTACCGGCAAGCACGGAAACTCAAAGCAAAAGAGTCGAGCCTTCGATCAGAAGGCTCGACTCTTTTGCTTTGAGTTTCGTTTCGGAACACAGGCTGTTTTTAGCAACCCGTAAGCAACCATCCGCTTGAGAGTTCAGGTCGGGCGCGTCGCTTCAGCCGGAGCGATCTTCATCAGCGCATCGTAAGCGAGGCGCGAAAGGTGCGGGTCGCGCGCGGTGAGCGCGCCCTTCAGGGCCGGAACAGCCGACGGGTCTGCTATCAAACCGAGCGCGCGTGCCGATTCGCGCCGCACGTCGTCGCCCGCCCTTTCATCCGTGAGCGCGGAAATAAGCGCAGGCACTCCCGTGCGGCTGCGTATCTGTCCGAGCGAGCGCGCGGCCGCACGGCGTACGAACTCGTTCTCGGGGCTTTTGCTCCGCCTGATCCTGCTGAAGAAGCCGGAACCCGCGATGCGCCGCTCAAGGGTTTCAGCCAGCGGCGCGGCAGCCGCGTCGTCTCCTATTAAGCCCAGGGCTACGGCCGCCGCCGCGCGCACACCGCTTTCTTTGTCGTTGACCAGGAGCGTGATGAGCGGTTGCAGGGCGGTGCGGCTGCGTGTCTCGCCAATAGCGTAGGCCGTTTCCCGGCGCACAAATTCATCTCGATCCTGAAGCAGAGGAAGCAGCGCGGAGGCTGCCTCTTCCGGCGCGAGCGATAGCACGGCGCGTGTAGCCGTGGCGCGCACGATTGGAGAGGAGTCGCTCAAGGCGCTTGCGGCCACACGCGAGCTTTCGGGACGTTTCATCCAGCCGAGGCGCATCACGGCGTCACGCCGCTCCTCCTTGTCGGTTGACGAGAGCCGCCGCCGCTCGCGCTCGATCTGCTGCTGCAAGGGAGTGAGCGCGCTCGACGCTGGTGGCGCAGACCTGTCTGTAGATGGTTGCTGCTGTGCCGGGACTACGGATGCGAAACCGGCTATAAGGAAGAGCGCGGCCCGGAGGGCACACCCCGGCCTGATTAGCATGTGTGCGAAGTGGCTCAAGTGTCTGGAGCGCGTTTGACGGATCATCCGGGGTTAAGGCGCAGGCCGAAAAGACGGTCTCTACATGGCCGCGCGGCGTTCAGCGCGCCGCCGCACAGCCTCCCACTCAAAAGCCTGCCGCGCGCGCTTGTTCTCGTGAGCATCCGCAAGAAGCGCCACCAACTCATCTTCCCATGTTCCGGGCAGAGCCGTGGCGCGGCGCATAGACTCCATAATCGAAATGTAATCGAGTACTTCCCCGACTTCCGTATCACTGAGCGAGTCGAGTTTGAGGGCGAGGCGTTGGCGCTCTGTTAATCGCTTGGCCATCTCTATGCTCCTCTCTTAATGCAGAGGGCTGACGGCCAGGCGCGATCAGTTTCCTTGAAACTGATTGAAGCGACGTTCAGGAGGCCGCCGCCGGATTTCATAGGGGTGCGAAAGACACCGCTTTCTGTTTCTCAAAGGCGTTGGTTCTATCTCCGTCTAAAAAAGTTTAGATCACGGTCAACCAAAAAAGCTGTCGGCCCCGGCTTAACGTCACGACTTCTCGTGGATTAGCCCGCAATATACACCAGTCACTTTTGACACGCAAGAAAGTTTATCCTCGGAGCACAGGGCGATCTGGTCGGGCGAGCGTCAGAGAGCGGCGCTATAAGCGCGCCTTCGCCTGCATGATCGCCGAACTCTTTCGCCTGTTGATCGTTTAGGCCGGAGGGTCGTCCAGGAAGATGATGCGCGGCTCGATATGGTCTTCATGGATTTCGAGCAGGCCGACGGAGCGGGGCAGGTTGAAGCGCCTGGGCCCGGCGCTGCCCGGATTGAAAAGCAGCGTTCCGCGCCACGTCCCCGTATAGCTGCTATGACTGTGACCGAAGATAACTGCGTCCGGCATGCGTTGTTCGATGAGCCGCCTCTGCGCCGGGCTCATCTTCTCGACGGTCGCAAACTGGTGACGCACGAAGAAGGTACGCTCTGCGATCAAGGCCAGGCGCTCGTTCGGAAAACAGATCGTCGCGGCGTCATTGTTGCCGCGCACGGCGATGACGGGAGCGACCGCTTCAAGTCGCCAGATCAATTCCTCGTCGCCTATATCGCCCGCATGAATGATGCGGTAGACGCCTGCGAACAGTTTCAGCACCTTTTCGTCCAGTTTGCCGTGCGTGTCTGAGATGACGCCTATGAGCAGAGGAGAGCGGCTCATCACGGATCTATCTTGACGGCGATGGTGTGCATCGTATCGACGATGAGGACAGCGATGGGGGGATACAGTAGAAGGTCTGGGATAAGCAGGCTCGCGGGCGGATAGAGAAGCATTTCGGGGCGCACGTGCTGGCGAAAGAAAAAGCCCAGGTCGCCTATAAATATCTCGGCGTGCGCACCTATGTAGAGCCCTGCGCCGAGACTGGCCCCGTAGCCGACGAGCAGAAAAGCGTAGGCCGTCAGGCGCGTAAAGGGCTTTTCCGGCTTCTCGTCCTCGTGCATGATCGAATCCTGAATCTGCTTCGGCCTGTAGGTATAGCGTTCAAGATATTCGCGCAAGCGCGTGGCCAGATGCCAGATGCCTATGAGGAAGAGCGTGACGACGATGGCGCGGCCCGTCCAGCTATTGAAGATATGCCAGAAATGGGGCCTCAACATGGCGACGAAAAAGGTAGAGAGAAAGAGCGTGACGGTGGTAAAGACGGCCTGCGTGCGGGCGAAGGTCTCGCGCCTTTCGGCCTCAAGCCAGAGGTCTACGGCCCTGTCCCAGCGCGCCTGCGCCGCCACCTTACGCATTCGCTGAGCATGAATATTGTTGGAGTGAAGAACCGAATCCCCGCCCATGCTCGAGCCTTTTTCCCACTGCGAATCGTAGTGGGCCCGTTCCTGCGGGTCGCTCAGGGTACGGTAGGCCAGCGCGAGCAGCGCAAATTCGCGCGCCGCATTCTCGGAGCCGCCGTTAACGTCCGGATGTCTTTCGCGCGCCAGCCGCCTGTAAGCCGATTTGATTTCGGCTGCCGATGCCGCCCGCTCCACACCTAAAGTTTTGTAGTAGTCAACCACCGCGCTTTGCTCTAACTCCTGATGGAAAGCCAGCGATTGTGTCACCCGGATTTCTACTCGGCCGGGCCGGGAGGGTTCGCCCTGACGACAAATAATATAGCATGGGGCGGTCAAATTCGTCTCGCCTGATGCTGGTTATCATTATTCAAAAGATGTTGAGATTGGTCAACGAGCAGGGTCAAATGCGAGGATTTGACCGGTGAGAGCAGAGCCAAAGGGAGGTTCCTGGGTAACCTCGAGCGACCTTCGAGGGGGGGCGAGGACGATTTTTTGTGAAGAAGGAGACCTCACCCTTTGGCTCTCGCCATGAAGCAGCAAGGCTTATGCCACCGGGTCAAGGTCACCAAAATCAGCGAAAAACCGAAGGCCCTTCGGGAATGAGCCCTCGGAAGTGTCTACAAAAGTTCACACTTATGTCCACAATCATAGACACCCTTCCATTTTGAAGTGGGTCGAAAAAGCGTCGCGCTCCCCCCTGTAGGCGAGGGGGCGGCGCAATCCTCTGGCTACTGAGGATTGCGCCGCCCCCGCTTTTCGGAGCCGTTCCGTGCATGAGATTGTGCGTGTCGGCCTAGCTTTGCGGGCCCTCGCCGTCCTTCGCAGATTGAGCGCGGGCGGCGTGCTCAACTATATTCAGGAGCGTGCGGACGGCGATGCCCGTCGGGCCTTTCGCGCGATAGGGCTTACTCTCATCGCCCCAGGCCGTCCCGGCTATGTCCAGGTGAGCCCAGGACACACCGTCTGCGAACTCTTTGAGAAAAGCGGCGGCCGTGATCGTCCCTGCCTTGCGCCCGCCGACGTTCTTTATATCGGCGATGTCCGACTTGATCTGCTTCGTATACTCTTTATCGAGCGGTAGCTGCCAGAATTTCTCGCCGACCTCGCGGCCCGCCCTGATGATCTCGTCGATCAACTCCTGATCCGTGCCGAGGACGGCCGTATTGACATCACCGAGCGCGATAGAGACTGCGCCTGTCAGCGTCGCCATATCGACGATGCGCTTTGCGCCAAGCTTTTTGGCGTAGCAGATGGCGTCGGACAGAATAAGTCTCCCTTCGGCGTCCGTGTTGATGACCTCGATGGTTTTACCCGACATGGCACGGACTATGTCGCCCGGCTTGGTGGCTTTGCCCGACGGCAGATTTTCCGAGGCGGGCACAACCCCGAGCACGGGTATCGTGGGCTTTAACTGCGCGATGGCGCGCATGGCTCCCATGACGGTCGCTCCGCCCGTCATATCGTACTTCATAAGCTCCATGTTTTCGCCGGGCTTGAGCGAGATGCCGCCGGAATCGAAGGTGATTCCCTTGCCGACGAAAGCGAGCAATTCGCCATCCTGCTGTTGCTGCTGCTCGGCGCTTCCAGCGGTCTCGCGCGGCGTGTATCTCAAGACGATCAGCTTCGCGGGCTCTTCCGAGCCGCGCGAGACGCTGAGCAATGCTCCCATGCCCTCCTGCTCCATGCGCGCCTCGTCGAGCACGTCTATGCTCAGCCCGAACTCTTCGGCGATCTGGCGGGCGCGCTCCGCCATATCGGTCGGCGTCATGTATGCGCCCGGCTCGTTGGCAAGGTCGCGCGTGAAGTTGACCGACTCGCCTATAATTCGGCCGCGCTCGGCGGCACGCGCGAGCGCCTCTTCGTCGGCTCCCTCAATGACCACGGTAAGCCGCTCGATGGTGCGCTCTTCCTTGTCCACGGTTCGATACTTATCCGGCTCGAAGAGACCCATCACAGCGCCTTCGACGGCGGCAGCGACGGCTCGCTCCGCATCGCCTTCGGCGCGCGGCACGATTGCCACGGTCTTGGTATTCCTGACGCGAAGGTAGCGCGCCGCCGTCCCGGCCATCTGCGAGATTTGAGGCGCGCCGTATTCTTCGCGCTCGCCGACGCCGATCAGCAGGAGCCTGCGCGCGCGCAAGCCGTTATTGCCCGAAGCCAAATGCACGTAGACCGTATCGCCCTCTTTGCCCTTCAACTCTTCCGCTTCGATGACGGACTTGATAACGCCTCCGGTCGCCTCGTCCAGCTCCTTCAAAAAGCCCTCGTCGGCCCTCTCGTCTTTGAAGACGGCGACGGCGACGGCCTGCGCATCCTCTTCTCGATAACTTTTCGCGCTTGATTGCACTTGCATCTGTTTATCCTCTCTCCCCCATCAATATTAGTGTCTTATCTAAGTTCTCCCGCGCTCTTTCAGCTCGGCGCGCGTCTCGCGATCAACTGTGCGACGCATCTCCGTTTCCCGCTTGTCATATAATTTCTTTCCGCGCGCGACGCCGATCTCGAACTTGATGCGACCGTTTCGCAAATGAACCTGCGTCACCATGAGCGTCATTCCCTGGACGGTTGAGGACTGTTCCAGTCGAGCTATCTCGCGGCGGTGCAGCAGCAGCTTACGCGTTCGCAAGGGGTCGTGGTTCGCCCTGTTACCATGAGAATAAGGCGAAATGTGTGCATTAAACAACCATGCTTCACCATCGCGCACAGAGACATAGGAATCCTTCAACTGCACACGCCCCTCAAGGACGCTCTTGACCTCGGTGCCGGTCAGCGCCACACCCGCCTCATATTTATCTGAGATATGATACTCGTGGTACGCCGCACGGTTCGTCACCAGGATTTTTTCTTCTTTAGCCATTGCTCGGTTTTGGATTTCAGATTAGAGCCTTCGAGGGCCCCGTCATCCGTGCGCTCGCGCCCAGGGTCACACGGCGCAGGCCGAATCTGAAATCCGATAATTGTATACGCCTCTTATTTCTCAAACTCGTCGCGCAAAGGTCGCGTCATTAATTCGGAGGCCGCCGCACTCGCCGTCTTGCCTTCGTAAAGCACCGCGTGGACTTCGCTTGTAATCGGCATCTCAACGCCGCGCCGCTGGGCCAGCCGCTTGACGGCGAGCGTCGTCTTGACACCCTCGGCGACCTCGCGCATCCCGCCCGTGATGTCTGCGAGGTTGCGCCCGCGTCCAAGCTCCTGCCCGACGTAGCGGTTGCGCGACAGATTTCCCGTACACGTCAATACCAGGTCGCCCATCCCCGCCAGGCCCGTCAGCGTCTCGGGCGACGCGCCCTCGGCGAGCGCGAGGCGCGCCATCTCGGCCAGGCCGCGTGTGATAAGGGCGGCGACGCTATTGGCCCCGAGCCCGAGTCCGGCGACCATCCCGGCGGCGACGGCCATCACGTTCTTGACAGAGCCACCGAGTTCCGTTCCCTTGACATCCTTGTTCGTGTAGATGCGAAGGTTTTGAAAGCTGAGCGTCGTCTGCACCAGACGGCTATCGTCGGCGTTAAGACTCGCGGCGACCACCGCCGTGGGCTGTCCTGCGGCAACCTCCTGCGCGAAGGAGGGCCCCGAGAGGCAAACGAAGCGCGCGTCGAATCGCTCGGCCGTCACGTCGCGCACCACTTCTGAGATACGCTTGCCGGTTTCGGTCTCGATGCCTTTCGTGGCGCTGACAAAGATCATCTCTGCCCGCAAGCTCGGCAACATACGCACGAGCAGCTCGCGCGTGACGTGCGAGGGCGCGGCCAGCAGCACCAGCTCGGCGCTCGTCAAAGCCTCGTCCAGGTCGGAAGTCGCAAGCACGTTTTCCGGTATCGCATGCGGCGCCAGATAGATGCTATTGACGCGCTCACGCCTTATCGCTTCGACCACTTCAGGGTTGCGCGACCAGAGCCGCACCCCGTGACCGGCCCTTCCGGCGACGATGCCGAGCGCCGTTCCCCAACTGCCCGCGCCGATAACCGCGACCTGTTTCTGTCCTCTCACCTAAACTTGCTCTCCGTGCCCGCGATTAGTCTTCGTATATTGTCGCGATGCATAAGTATGATTATCAATCCGCCCACAATGGCTGCGGTCATCACGGGCGCGCTCGCTCCCGGAAGCTTAGCGTAGCGGCTGAGCAGCCAGACCGAGAGCGGGAACAGAGCCGTCGCCGTGATCGAGGCCAGAGAGACATAGCGCGTCATCCAGACGACGAAGATAAAGACGACCAGAGCGCAAGCGACCGCCAGGGGCGAGAGGGCCAGAAAGACGCCGACGCCCGTCGCAACGCCCTTGCCGCCGCGAAACGCGAGCCACACGGGAAAGCAATGCCCGATGATGGCGAGCACAGCCGCCGCCGCGACCCACCAGTTAAGCTCGAAATTCGCCGCCAGCAGCCATCGCGCCAGCCCAACGGCCGTCGCCCCCTTGGCCGCATCCAGCAGGAGCGTAATGACGCCCGCCTTCTTCCCGGCCCGTCGCGAGACATTCGTCGCACCCGTGCCGCCCGAACCCGTCTCGCGCACATCAGCACCCTCTTTGGCGCGTACGATCAAATAGCCGAAAGGAATTGATCCCAGCAGATATGCAGCGATGAGAATCAGGACGGGTCGCATTGAGCCGCACTCCACGCCCGGCAGACAAAAATTCCACGGAAGAGCAACCCGAGACTATAGCAAGCAAGGGAACGGAGCGACAAGCCAACGAAGGGCGGAGGGATGAAAGGAATACTTCAATATCTTGAACGCTTTGTTGAAAAGCAGGAATTAAGGATGAAGGGAACGATTCCACACCTTGAATGCTTTTCTTATTCATCGCTGCCGCCCTTCGTTCATCCTTCATCCCTTGTTTAGATGAGTCGGCGGCGAAGGAGGTCGAGGGCGGCTTGCGAGGCACGCCAGCGAATGAGGTGGCGGTCGCCGGGCAGCATCAGCTTGCGGTGCTCCGTATGCGCGTCGTCCGAGAGGGCTATGAAGACGAGGCCGACGGGCTTCTCTTCGGTTGCGCCGCCGGGCCCGGCGATCCCCGTCACGCTGAGCCCGAAATCCGTATCGGCGCGATGGCGTATGCCCTCGGCCATCGCTTCCGCGACCGCACCGCTGACTGCGCCGTGCTGGCGTATCAACTCCGAATCGACGCCGAGCGATCTGATCTTCGCGTCGTTTGAATATGCGACGACGCCTTCCTTGAAGTAGACGGACGAGCCGGGAACTTCCGTCAGGCGTTGTGCGATGAGGCCGCCCGTACAACTCTCTGCGACGGCGAGCGAGAAGCCTCCGACGGCCAGGCGTAGCCCGACGACCTCCTCCATCTTCTCGCCGCGAAAAGCGAAGATGGCATGACCCAACTGTTCTTCGATCTGACCGGCGAGCCCGTCGAGCAGCAGCTCCGCGTCCGTTTCGGTCTTCGCCTGCGCCGTCAGGCGAATCTCGATCTCGCTGCGGTTGAAGAGAATCGTCGTCTGCGGATTCCTGTACTGCCTGTAGATGGGCGCGATGCGTTCGTCAACGGCCGATTCACCCATTCCGGCGACGCGCAGGATTCTTCGCACGACGCGCACATCGCCCGCCTGGGCGGCCAGTTTGGGCCGCACGAAGGTTTGGAACATAGGGCGCATCTCGCGCGGCGGCCCCGGAAGGAGCACGACCGCGCAGTTGTTATGCTCGATATACATGCCGGGCGCTGTGCCGTTCGGATTATCCAGAATCTCCGCGCCCTGTATGACCATCGCCTGCCGCGAGTTGATCTCGGGCATGCCACGGCCCATGCGCTCGAACTTGAGGCTGATGGCCTCAAGCACCTTCTCGTTGAAGAGCAGCCTGCGCCCGAGCGCACGCGCGGCAATCTTGCGAGTAATATCATCTTCGGTGGGCCCGAGGCCGCCCGTCGTGATAACGACGCGCGACCGCTTGAGCGAATCCCTGATCGCTTCCTCAAGACGAGCGTCGTCATCGCCGACGACCGTCTTGAGTTTGACCTCGACGCCGATGCCGTTGAGCTGTTCGGTCAGCCAGAGGCTATTAGTGTCGGTGCGATCCGGCGTCAGGAGTTCCGATCCGATGGCGATGATTTCGGCTGTCAGCATGTATTTTGGGTTTTATGTCCGGCGATAATCTACCTTCGACGGCGAGTGTCTATCGAAACGGCTTTCGCTCAAAGTTAATCTCTAGCCGCTTGCCTGGCAAAGGTCAAGTCGCCGTGGCGGCGCTGATGAGGGCGGCTGAGGGCAACGCAGCGCAGCCGAGAGAGCGAATTGTCGCGCCGTCTCACTTTTCTTCGCTCTGGCCGAAGAGCTTTACTTCGCGCACCCACATCACGAACGGCCTGTTAACGGGGCCCGCTTTCGCTGGCTGAAAGATTCTGGCGCGCGACGTTCTGAGAGGCGCAAAGTCGAAGGCCATGCGGTCATGATCGTTGTTCGGTTCGATAAAGGTGACTGTGCGCCACTGGCCACTCTCATCGGGCGACTGCAATTCGACGCGCCGCGAGGGCATGAAGCGATTACGGTCGAAGCCCCAGTAGAGATAGACGGCGGCGAGACGCACCGGCTTATCGAAAGTCACCTCGATCCAGTGAGGAGTCTCCGTCTCGGCCGAGGCCCAGTTCCCTTTGTTGTATCGCATCGCGGCGATCCGTCGCACATCTGTTTCGCCATCGGTCAGGGGCGCAATCTCGTATCCGTCAAAGCTGGAATCGACCAGGACGCGCGCGGGCTTCAGCTCGACGAGCGTGGAAGAATCTGGAGCGGGCGTGGGCTTTTGCGGCTCGGCAGCGGCAGGCGAATCGGTCTGAGTCTTGTTGATAATGGTGCGCCGCGCGTAAAAAACGACGGCCACGGCCAGCACGAGCGCGATGATACTGGCCGCAATCCAGATGTCCAGCCGCCTTCTCTTTCTCAGCTCGGCCGCCTCATTTCGCGTCAGCTTGACCGTAGCAGGCGAGGCGTTCAGCTCGTGGCCGCACGCGCGACAGTTTCTATCGGCGGGCGCTACGCCCGCGCCGCACGCTGGACAAGAGGAAGCGCCGACCGGCTGCGTCACGTAGCTTTCCCGCGATGGCGGACTGGTCAACTGTACGTCAGCGTGCAGGCCCGCGCCGTCTCTGCTATCAAGCAGCGGCGCGCCTTCTCGCTGCACGGGCGCGTCCCGTACCTCCGGGCGGCCGCGCGCCTGCCGCACGGCCCGCAGGAAATCCTCGGCGGTCGCGAAACGCTGCTCGGCCCTCTTTTCAAGGGCGCGCAGGACGAGCGCTTCTATTTCCGGCGTGATCGCGGGGTTACGCTCAGAGGGCGGCTGCGGTGCGCGCTCGATGTGCATGCGTACGATGTCCGAGTGCGAGAGCGTGCCGGTTTTGTTCCAGAAGGGCGGCGTGCCCGCCAGCATCTCGTATAGAATTACGCCGAGACTGTAGATGTCAGACCTTTGATCGACGGGCTGGCCGTCGGCCTGCTCGGGCGATACATATTCGGGCGAGCCGTAAACCCCGCCGAGCGTGTCCCCGCCGTCGGAGCCGACCAGTTTGACGATCCCGAAGTCCGTGATCTTCACCGTATCTTCTGGCGTGATGAGAATATTGGCGGGTTTGAGGTCGCGATGAACCAGTCCGCGATGAGTCGAGCCGTCCTGGTCTCGATAGACGAACGTGTGGGCGTAGGAGACGGCCGTCAACATCTGCTCGAAAAAATCGAGCGCCCGATCAGGGCCGGGCGGCGAGGCTTCGCGCGCCATTAGCTGCGCCAGCGAACGACCCTCGACGTACTCCATGACGATGTAGTAAGCCTTCTCGTCGGCGATGTAGTCGTAGATTTTGACGATGCCCGGATGATCCAGTTGCGATTGAACGTAAGCCTCTTTTTCAAAGCGTTGTTTGAGGTGGCGCAACTCGCCCGTGTCGCGCGCATCTATGGACTTGATGGCGACCTCGCGCGGCAGTTGTAAGTGATGGCCGCGATAGACGACGCCCATCCCGCCGCGCCCGATAAGCTCTTCGATGCGGTAATTACCGATGATCGTTTCGCTCGCCAAGTTATTGCTCCCACTGATAGATGGCGGATGCGAGGCGCACGCCCCTGTGTCGGACGAGGCGGCAACGAAGAGGCGCAAGTCCGTTGTGAATATCTCTTCGGCTCAGGAAAGTTAGCAACTCTTCAGGCCGTTTTCTTCTTTTCTTCGTACACGTCGCGCAATACTTCGGCGATGGGAGGCGGAGCCTGTTGAATGCCCGGCCGACGGCTCGGCGTCGCGTTCGGTGGCGTCGCCAGCGGATGCGTGAGCGCGTCGCCGTGGGAGGATGGTTTTTCGAGCTGCGACAGAGCGGGGGGCTGAGCGGCCTGATTGAGCGAGGGGATGGTGCTTACTCGCTCGCGGCTTTCGGCCAGCAGCGAGGTCGCGCGGTTGCGGCGCACGCGGTCAAGGCTGCGGATGGCCGCCATCGTCTGCGGCGCTTCCGTCGGCTCGCGTTCGAGCTTGCGCAGGATGTGAACGTAGCGGCGCAATTCGGGCGACGGCTCGAAGCGATGCCGCTCGTCGGCCAGATCGTTCTCCACCACGTAGGAGAGATGCTCGACCGCCGCCTCATGGTCGCCCATGTAATTGTAGAGCGCGCCCATCGCGAAATAAACCATCGGCGGCGGATCGCTCATCGAGCGCAGGATACGCTCGCCGCGCCGCAGGACTTCCTGAACCTCGAAGCCGTACCAGCGCCGCTCCTCGTCGCGCAGGATGTCGTTGGCCGAGATGTAGAACTCGAAGATACGACCCGTCTCCTGGTGCTCCGAGCGCTGCACGGCACGCCAGATGAAATAAGTGACGATGGCGAAAAAGATAATCACGGAAGGAGGGATTCCCATCACCGCCAGCATCGCGACGATCACGATGATGGCCAGCAATCTTTGCGTCGATTCTTTCCCTTTAGCACCCATGGGTTTTTATAGCTTCTGAATTTCAATCCCGGTGTTCCGAATCAAGAGACCCTGCGCCCCCTCAAGGGGCTCAAAGCCTGAACTTTCTTTCACTCGTTATCAATGAGGCGTCCGATAGCAGCACCCGCTTCCTCCGTGGAGAGCGTGCCGCCGAGGTCGCGCGTCGTCTGCCGCGCCTCGATGCTCGCGCCGACCGCCTTTTCAACCGCCCCGCTCGCCGCCTCGTACCCGAGGTATTCTAGCATCATCGCCGCAGTGAGAATAGCTCCTATCGGATTGGCGACCGATTTTCCGGCCAGCGGCGGGGCGCTTCCATGCACTGGCTCGAAAAGCGAGACGCGTCCGGGATGAATATTGCCCGAGGCGGCGAGGCCCAGGCCCCCCTGCAAACCGGCCCCGAGGTCTGTCAGGATGTCGCCGAACAGATTATTGGTTACGATCACCTCGTACTGCGCCGGGTCAAGCAACATGAACATCGCCATCGCATCCACGTACTGATGATTGGCCTCGATCCCGTCGTAATGGGCCGCCACCTCCTTGAAGACTCGCTGCCAGAGATCGCCGCCGAAGCGCTGGACGTTCGACTTATCGGCCATCGTGACCCTTTTTCGCCCGTGGCGGCGCGCGTACTCGAAGGCGGCGACGATGATTCTTTCGACACCGCGCCGCGTATTTAGTTCCTCCTGCGTGGCTATCTCGTCAGGCGTCCCCTTCTTCAGAAAACCGCCCGCGCCGCAATAAGCGCCCTCCGTGTTCTCGCGAAAGACGACGAAATCTATCTCGCCCGGAGAGCGCCCGCGCAGCGGAGTGAGGTGCGCGCTGAGAAGTCGGACAGGGCGCAGATTGATGTATAAATCCAGGCCGCGCCGCATCCCCAGGAGGATGTCTTCGGCGTGCTGGTTCGAGGCAACGCGCGGGTCGCCGAACGCCCCGGCCAGGATCGCATCGAACTCGCGCGCCAGCATTTCGAGCGCACCCGCGGGCAATGAGACGCCCTCACCGAGGTATTTATCCGCGCCCCAGTCGAAATGCGTCAGGTCAAGCTCGACCCCGTGCGTCGCGCCGAGGCGTTCGAGCACTCGCACGGCCTCGCGTATGACTTCCGGGCCAATGCCGTCGCCCGCAATGACGGCGATCCTTTTCTTTCCCTGGGCCAAATTATTTCTCCGGTCTTACAAAAAAAAGAGGCAAGGAGGAGGCAGGGCCATGCTTTGCCGCCGCCGCCTCCTCCCGCTTCTTAAAACGGCACGCAGAGAACGGGCACGCGCGAGCCGCGCAAGACCTTCTCAGCCGTCGAGCCGAACAGAATCTCTTCGGGCGGAGTCGAGCGCCCGCGCACGCCCATCACGATCATAGGCAGGTCAAGGTCGCGAGCGATCTTCAAAATCTCCACGAAAGGTGTGCCGATAACGATCATGCGCTCGACGTTGACCGCCCCCGTATCCATGCCCTCGAGCATCGTGGCGAAATCAATCTCGGCGCGCTCGCGCAGGCGTCCCTGTATTTCGTCCGAGCTTCCGAGGCTTGCCGCCACAGCATCGTGCACGAAATTCTCGTCTATGACGTGCAGCAGCGTGAGATCGCCCCCCGGCGCTGCGATTCCGACGGCGGCGCGCACGGCATTGAGCGAGCACTCCGAGAAATCTACAGGAACGAGTAGGTCTGTCGCTTGAAGCACAGGGATGTCCTCCTCTCTCTCTGCGTCCCGCACCAGTGCGCGGGCTACGGGCTACTGCGGCGAGTGGCAAGCCTCTGCTCGATGCGAGGCAGACTGCCAAGGACGACCTCGCCGACCGTTTTCAAGCTCCCGGCGGATATTTTGTCGAGCGTGTCTTCGGCCGTATGCCAGTGCGGGTAACCGCCCAGTTGTATCAGGTCGACGCACTCGACGCCCGCCCGCATGAACGGCACGTGATCGTCCTCGACCGTGTCTATGCGCTCGATGAAGGTCGCGCCGTGGCCCAGCTCGCGCGCCGTCTGCCATATAATATCGTTGATCCAGGTCGTCCCCGTATCGTCGCGCGGGATCGTCAGGTTCTTATAGCCGATCATGTCCAGCAGTATCATCGCGCGCACGCGGCCCAGCTCCTTCTTCTCCTGTAGCTGTTGGACGTAATGACGGCTGCCGTACGTGTTGTCGGGCGAGCCGGAGTTAGTGCACTCAGTCCACTCGCGGCAAAAAGCTTCCTCGCCGTCGAAGAAGGCGAACCAGTAGGTGAATCGCGGCCTGCCTTTGGCGGCGAGCGTGCGCGCCAGTTCGAGCAGCGCGCCCGTCGAAGAGCCGCCGTCGTTGGCCCCTACGAAACGAAATTCCTTGAAGGGCTTGGTATCGTAATGGCTTGAGATCATCACGATCTCGCTCGATTCGCCCGGAAGCTCCGCCGTGATGTTGACCATCTTTTTCACGCCTTCGGGCGTCTGCGGGTGAAACTCATCCTGTTCGACGCCGAGGCCGTAAGACTTCAGCTCGCTCACTATATATTCGCGCGCGCGGGCCAACTCGGCTGATCCGGCCGGGCGTGGGCCGATCTCAACCTGCTTTCGCACGTGCTCGAAGGCGCGCGCGCCGTCGAACGAGACGCCGCCGCCGCTCGGCGGGCTCGCCTGTGTGCCCGGCTGCTGCTGCGGCGTGGGTGAGGCGGGCGCGGCCGGTTGATCGCTCCCGTTCCTCTGTTGCTGAGAGCCGCCGGGGCACGCGATGAAACTTAGCGGCAGAAACATGCAGAGCATAAGCGTCAGTGTCGTCCGCGACGCGGATCGGCCTTTGTTCATCAACACTTTTCTCATCATCTCAGGGAAGCGAGAGCGCTCAAAAAAAAGAGAGAGAGCAAAGCCGCTCGCCTGTTTTCCGAAGCCTTAATCTCAGATAAATCCGATGCGCGAAAGAGGATGCTTCATCCCGATGGTATTATGGCGCTCCTGCGTTTTCTCTTCTTCTCGTCGCAACTGTTCATCGGTCACATGCTCGGTTCTGATGTAGGACACGTCGTTGAGATTGAGCAGTACAATCTCCGTACATTGTTCCTCGGTCTCGCATTGATAAGAATGGATGACGGCGAAGCGGGCGCTGGCCGGGATGTCCTCGGCATGAAGCGGCTCGCGTACGATGTAGATAAAGGTCTCGCCGCTGCTGAAACGGATCGTCAGCCGGTGGCGATAGAATCCGCCCTCCGGCGCGGGCTCATTCGCGCTGTGCTGCGAGCTATCACCGACGAGCGACGCATCATCGCCAATCACCGTGCCACTCCTCCACCGAAACGAAGGGCGGAGGGCGGAGGGCAGAGGGATGAATAAGAGAAGCATTCAAGATATTGAATCTTTCCTTCCACCCCTCATCCCTCCGCCCTTTGGCTTCCTCCCTCCGCCTTCATCCCTTCGTTACTCCCTTCGTTCTGCCCTTCGTTGTTGCTTTTCCTATGTTCGACGGGTCGGCGCTCTTCGCGTTCGCGCTGACTCATCAGGCGTCCCTTCCCGGCCATAAAGTCCATCACCTTCTCGACCAGCGAAAAGGGAGAATTGGCGATCGTGTTAAGGGTCTGCATCATAGTCACCGCTTCAAGCTCGACGAGCGTGGCGAGCTTACGATCAAGCGGCAGCTCGCGAAACTCTTTGCGGAAATCCTTGACGGTCTCCTCCTGCGTCTCGGCGCGCTCGGTCACGGGGACTGGCCGCAGGACAACCTCGCCGCCGTGCTCGACCCTGGCCTGGCAGGCGAGACGCTCGCCTCCGGCGAGGCGTTCCGGGCTCAGAAGCTTTCGCTCCGCCTCGGTGAGAGACGAAAGCAGCGTCGCTCCCTTTTCGATGACGACGGCGCACGTGTCGCATTCGCCGCGTCCTTCGCATTGGGCGGGCAGACTGACGCCCAGGCGTTTGGCTGCATCCCACAAATATGTGCCCTCGGCGATGATGCCGCCGTGGCCGTCGGGTTGAAATTTAATATCTACACTCATTTTCTAATCTCGCGCCGTGTTCCGAGGAGAGCTGGTTTTTACAAAGGGGAGACCGTCATCGAACTTACACCCGAAGAGATGAAAAAGGCAAAAGGCCGAAGGCGAAACTAAAAAGGGCGAAAGGCGAAAATTCGGGGAAACGACATTCAAATAAATGCTTTCGCCCAAACTTTCGCCTTTTACCCTGTGCCTTTATTCCCCGCCGCGTGCGGCGGCGACGACGTGTACGTGCGGCTGCGCGCTCGTCTCCTGCTTCTTGCGCTCGCGCGCCTGACGGCGGCAGTCAGCGCAGACGCCGAGGATACGCAGCAGGTGATGCGTCGGCTCGAAACGATACTTGGCGGCCATCGCATCCTGTAGAGCTTCCAGCTCCGCCGAGTAAAATTCGATGATCTTTCCGCACTCCGTACAAATCATGTGGTCGTGATGCTGGTGCTTGTAGTTGTGCTCGTAGTGCGTGCGTCCGTCGCCGAAGCGCACCTCGCGGGCCAGTCCCGCCTCGGTCAACAGCTTGAGCGTACGATAGACTGTGGTCTGGCCGATGGTCTGATCCTCGGCCTGCACGAGACGATAAAGGTCTTCGCTGGAAAGATGCTTTTCCGTTCGCAGAAACACATCCAGAATCAGGTCGCGCTGCGCCGTGCGCTTCAAGCCCGCCTTCTGCAAGTGCTGTAGAAATACGTCCTGCTCTTCGCTCATAAATTCCTGTTCGCCTGTGAACCTTCGATCCCGGACTTGCTGCTATTCTAACATCGCACTTACTCGCGTGTGAAGAAGGTTGGAGGGTCAAGCCCGTGCGTGTTATCTTGCTGCGGCGTGCCGGGGTGGCGGAATGGCAGACGCGACGGACTTAAAGATTTTTGAGCACGCCGGAGGGAAACCCCTGCGTGAATGGAGTCAAAGTCGGCGAAACCTCAACAGCGCCCTCGCGGGCTCTGCTGGCAACGCCGAGCTAAGGCCCGCCTGAGCTAAAGGGCTGGCAAAGTGTAGAGACGAGACGGCTCCCTCCTAAACACCCCTCCCTGAAAAGAGGGTTGCATGGAGAAGGCATCGTCCAGACCACAAACCGAAAGGACTTGGCGAAACGTATAAGGCGACAGCGAGGACGAAAGCAGATTTTATTAAGAATCCGGTTTTTCGTCCCTCTGCTTTCAGCTTTTGGCTTCGCCTTCGAGTCGGCGGGCGGCGAAAGCCGTAGTGGTAAGAAAATCCGTTGACCGAGAGGTCGTGCGGGTTCGAGTCCCGCCCTCGGCACTCGCACAGATTCAACCCGCAAGCCCTTGAGTTTTCAGCCATAGCGCTCCTGCTCAGGGGCTTGCGGGTTTCTATGTCCACCAACGCAGACGAGTGCGTGCGTGTGTGCGCGTGAACGCGTCAGACGATCCAGCCTTTGCTCTGATATTCCATGTAATCGGCGGTCGTCTGCGCGACCTCGCGCCCGAAATAGCGTTCGACGACTCGCAAAGCCAGGTCGATGCCGGAGGTGAGCCCACCGGCTGAAGAGATTTTGTCTCCCTCTACGAATCGCACCCCGCGTTTGACATCTATGTTCGGATACTGTTTGGCGAGGTTCTCCTGAAACAGGTGATGAGTCGTCGCCGACTTGCCGGAAAGCAATCCGGCTTTGGCGAGTTGGAATGCGCCCGTGCAGACCGAGAAGGTTACGTCCGTGCTGCGGCTAACTTTGCGCAGCCATTCATGCAACGCGGCCGAACCCCTCTGTGCCGGTATGACTACGATCTTCGGTTGCGGGGCTGTTTCAAACGTGTAATCGGGAACGAGCTTTAACCCGGCGGAACCCTGTAGCGGCTCTGTTTTCTCCGAGACGGTGTATAACTGGAAGGGCATTTGATCCATACCTTCGCCGCGCCCTTCGATCATGACATCCTGAAAGACCTCCCAAGGGCCAGCGAAATCTATGACCGTGACCCCTTCGGAGATGGCGAAGGCGACCGGAATCCTCCCCCTGGTCGGAGGCGTAAGCCGGTTGCCATCCGGCGTGGGCTCGACTGCGAGACTGTTATTCACGGATTTTCCCCCTAGTGTCAGAGCGATGGGTATGGACGAAGCCGCGACGACGAACCCGGCGGCCGCAGTGTTGGTCAGAAAATCTCTTCTTTTCATACTCCCTGCCTCCATCAAATGCTATACGCTTATCGGAAACGATCTCGGCGACTGTTCGGGGTCAGGAGTTTAAGGGATATTCAGCCGCCGGAGGCCGGGTTTTCAGCCAATCGGTTGTAGATTGCAGTGAACCGCTCTTTTTTGGCGGCCGGAGAACGGAGAGGACTCCTTCGCGAGGCAGATATTTGGTGGAAGATCGGTTAAATTGAGCTAGGATAGCAGGAACACGTCTGACTTTCAGGGGCGGGACGGTCGCTAAAGAAGATGCTATTCAAAACCAGTTTGAGCACCCAGCTTCAGGAAAGGCGCGAGGAGTTTCTATCCTTCGACCGCGTGCTGCGCGAGGATTTGAGTATCTTCGCGCAACATCTAAAGAGCATCGGCGGGCTCGCTTCCGGCGAGATCAGGCTGCGCGCAGGTGTGGCGCGCGCTCCCGGCGCTCTTCCTTCCAGAGAGTTGGACGAAGCGCGCTCGACGATCATCCCATTCAATACCGAATGGCGCTCGCACGAAGAGGCCAGACGGTGGGCGCTCCGTATTTTACTGGAACGCGTCACGGGCGCAGCCGACGGCAGCCAGTATTTGCCGGGACGCGAAATCACTCTCCCGGTCGCTGCCGTGCAGGTGGCCTTCTTCGAGAACCCGCACACCCGAGAGGGAAAGTACCTCAAGGAAGCACGTCTCACGCTGGTCACTCCCGAAGAGATTATGCAGGCCGGTACGGACGTTGATTCGCTGGTTGGATTGCGGCGCTTCGATGAAGAGGTGCGTGCGCTACAGGATTTTCTGAAACGTCACGCGGGCTGGCGCGAGCGCGGGCAGAAGATGCCGCTCGGGCTCTTCGACGGAACACTGCTTATCTCTTACGCGCGGCCACGCAACGCCGTACAGGACAAATACGTGGAGACGATCGTCGAGCTGATTGCGCTTTCGAGCGAAACAGGAGTGCCCCTCATAGGCTACATCGATTACAGCTATGCGCGCGACCTGGTCAATCTGTTGGAGTCGCTCGGAGAATGGAAAAGCTCTTACGGGGTTTACGATGCTCAAGTTTTGCGAGCCGCTTTTGACGACGGGCCGCTCTTGAAGGCATGGGGCGACCGGACGAGCTTTTTCTACTGCGAGCGCAAGGGGCTGGGCGATGATTTTCTGGATGACAATGGCGACCCGCTGGTTGGCTTCGTTTACCTGCAAACGACGAGTGACGCGATGCCCGCGAGGCTGGATATTCCCTCCTGGGTCTTTGAGGCGGGTTTGCTCGAAGAGGTGCTCGACACCGTCAGGGCAGAGTGTGTCGTCGGCAATGGCTATCCTTACGCGCTTGAGACGGCGGACGCCGCCGCCGTCATCACGGCGCAGGATCGCGCGCGTATTCTTCAGGCGTTGCAGATGTTTGCAGAGCAGGAGAAGCTTGGCTTTCGCATCTCGCGCAAAGCGATGAGCAAGTCGCGCCGTCGTTAGTCGGCGCATCGCGCCGCCTTTAGTCGCTTCCACCTCTTAAAGCGCCGCTTTCGCGCCTGCCGTCAAATGGAAAGCCTCCACGGACGCCTCAGCCGAGGCTCTTCAGGAACCCGAGCACATATTGATTGAACTCTTCGGGGCGCTCCATATTGGGCAGATGGGCGGTTCCGTTAATGACGACGCTGCGCGAGGCCGGAATTTTTTCGGCGAGCAGGTCTGCCGCTGCCAGGGTTTTGGGCGTGTCCAGCTCGCCCGAGACGATCAGCGTCGGCACACCGATCTCTTCGAGACGATCAACGGCCGGTGGCTCAAGCGGCTGCTCCTGCCCCGCATCTATTTCGGCATTGAGCGCGATGAGGTTCATCTCGCGCACGCGCTCGCGCAAACCAGTGTCCACCTCCGAGGGCGTGCGATGCGGCCCATCAACCCAGATTTGAAGCTCCAGCTCGTTGACGCGCGCCACGTCGCCCCGAAGCTCTGCCTCCTCAAGCTCCGACTGTTGCCGCGCCGCCGCGCCCGAGAACGCGAAGCCTCCGACGGCCGAGGCGACAAGCACGAGCGCCTTAGCCATCGACGGGTATTCGAGCGCGAAGTCTAAAATAGTCTTTCCTCCCTGCGAGCATCCCAACAGGTACGACCCTTCGAGGCCAAAGAAGCACATCACGCTTTGCAAGTCCTGATGATGCGAGAAAGGCTCCGACCTTGACGTTGTCCGGCCGAAACCACGCCGATCATACCTTATCACCCTGTAGTGAGCGGCGAAGGCATCGAACTGCTCGTCCCACATTCTAAGGTCGGCGATGCCCGCGTGCACGAGCACGAGCGGATGCCCCTCGCCCGCCACTTCGTAGTAGAAGCGCGCGCCACTGAGTTCCGCAAAACCCGCCTGCGTTCCTTCTGTCCTGGCCAGAAACCTATCCTCCTCTCGCCCACACCCGAAGCCCTGTTGTGTAGCGCAAATCGCCTCTGTCTTTCGCATCACTCTTTATACCATATCGTGCAGACTCGCCTACATCGTTTATGCGTGGCCGCCTCCTGCCCGCTGTCGGCTATGCCCGTATCGCCCCTAAATCGCCGAATACCTCGTCTTATAGCTCAAGGCTGATGCCCTCCCGGAAATGGCACGGTCATTGCTGAGGGGTGATGCGAGTCGCCGCACGGACAAGCGGGTAAGCGCTCAGGGTTACGCGGCAGGCTCTTGAAGTGGAGAATGGAAATGAAGATGAAACCCAGCAGGCTAATGCAACGCGCACTTGGTTTATTAATTCTCCTGGCATTCATGACAGCGAGCGTAGCTCCTGTATTTTCGCAGACCCGGCGCACGCGCCGGAGCAGACCGCGCCTCGGAAGATATTCGCGCACAACGCGGCAACCGGCCGCGCCAACCTACCGCACGATCAACGCGGGGCAACAGATTCGCGTGCGTATGAACGAGCAAATAAGCTCGGAGACGGCCCGCGTCGGCGACCGTTTCACAACCACTGTGGTCGATCCGGTGTACGCCTCAGGCGTTGAAGTGATTCCGGCGGGCAGCATCATTGGCGGACGAGTCACACAGGTCAAGCGCGCGCAGCGTCGCAGCAAGGCGGGGATTCTCGGGGTGAGCTTTGTTTCGCTGCAACTTCCGAACGGCATGACGCGCGCCATCAACGGCTCTCTAACGAGCGGGTCGAGCGAGACGGCCACCTACGATAACGAGGGCCAGGTGACGGGACGCTCCGCAAGGAATCGCAACATAGTCTTTATAGGCGGCGGCGCTGTCACGGGCGCACTGATCGGCGCTATCGCGGGCGGCGGCAAGGGCGCAGGCATAGGGCTCGGAGTCGGCGCGGCAGCCGGAGTCGCGGGCGCATACTTTTCCAAAGGCAAAGAGGCCGTGGTCAAACCCGGCACTGAGTTCGGCGTGATACTTAACCAGAGCGTGTCGCTGCCAGCGGCAAATGTTAGAGGTTTCTAAAGAGATCGGTAGCCCGAGGGGCTGCCGGTACGACGGAAGCCCGCGAGCGAAGGGGAGAGCGCTCGCGGGCTTCCAAGAAAATCCTAATCAGGTTCGGTCGCCCCTGTCATTACGTAAGTGAGCGACCGGTAAGAGAGGCCCGCTGCGAAGGGGAGAGCGCAGCGGGCCTCTCTTCTTACAGCGTCTCGCATGGTCGTACGGGTTAATCAAAGACGTTAGCTTTCGATGTTGATTACTTCCCTCTTCGCTCCTTCATCTTCCCGTTCCCGATTCAACTCCGGATGGCGATAGACGATGCGCCCGGCGACGATGGTCAAGACCGCCGCGCCGCGCATGGCCCAGCCATCGAAGGGAGTATTACGGCTCTTCGATCTTGAGCGCGAGACATCGAACGTCCAGCCGAGTTCGGGGTCTAAAATTGTCACGTCACCCCACGCGCCGCGCCGCAGCGTGCCGCGACCCTCCAGCTTGAAGATCCGCGCAGGGTTCACCGAGCACAGTTCTACCAGGCGCTCAAGGTTGATGGTACCCGTGTGAACCAGACGGTCGAGCGCAAGTCCGACGGCTGTTTCCAGCCCTGTGATGCCAAAGGGGGCGTGATCGTATTCGAGCGCCTTCTCGTCCGTGTGGTGCGGAGCGTGATCGGTCGCGATGGCGTCAATCGTTCCGTCCTTTAATCCTTCCAGTATCGCCGCGACGTGCTCGCGGCTGCGCAGCGGCGGATTCATCTTCGTATTGGTATCGTAGCCCTCTACCGCCTCGTCCGTCAGAGCCCAGTGATGCGGCGCGACCTCGCACGAGACCGAGAGCCCACGGTCTTTGGCGCGGCGCACGGCTTCGAGCGCGCCGCGCGTCGAGACATGAGCCAGATGCACGCGCGCGCCCGTCAACTCGGCGAGCGCGCAATCGCGTACCGCGTCCATCTCTTCGGCGGTCGCCGGGATGCCGCGCAGGCCCAGTATTAAAGACCAGCGTCCCTCGTGCATCACACCGCCCGCCGCCAGCGAGCGATCTTCGCAATGATCGACAACCGTCAGGTCAAAGCCGCGCGCATACTCCATGGCGCGGCGCATCATCCCCGCCGACGGCACGGGCCGACCGTCATCCGAGACGGCGACGATTCCAGCCTGCTTCATCTCGCCCATCTCGGCCAGCTCCGCTCCGTTTGAGCCCTTGGTCAGCGAGCCGACCGGAAAGACGTTCGAGAGGCGAGCACGCTCGCCGCGCTCTATGATAAAGCGCGTCACGGCGGGGCTGTCGTTGGTGGGGTCTGTGTTGGGCATCGCGCACACGCTGGCCCAACCGCCCGCAGCGGCCGCCGCCGCGCCCGTCTCTATAGTCTCCTTGTATTCCTGACCGGGCTCGCGCAGGTGCGCGTGCAGGTCTATGAAGCCGGGCGCGACGATCAGCCCCGTGGCGTCCAGGATCTCTGCGCCCTCGGGCCAACCCTCGCCGCGATCCAGCAGAGCGGCGACGCGCCCATCCTCGATGAGCAGGTTTTTACCGCTGTTCTGGCCCTGCGACGGGTCTATCAGGTAACCGTTGGCGATCAGCAATCTCATGCTCTTGTTCGGTCTTTCTCGATTCAGAGTTTATCTCTTTCGCGTCCCGCGTCACGCCCGTCCGCTCCTGCTCCGGCGGCCTGCGGGCCACCGACGAGCAGGTAGAGCACGGCCATGCGCACGGCCAATCCGTTTGTGACCTGATCCAGTATCAACGAGCGCGCGCCGTCGGCCACGTCGGATGCGATCTCGATGCCGCGATTCATAGGGCCGGGGTGCATCACGATGGCGTCGGGCCGCGCCGCGTCAAGACGTTTAAGATTGAGGCCATAATGCACCGCGTATTCGCGCATGGATGGAAAGAAGGCTGACGTTTGCCGCTCGCGCTGAATACGAAGGATCATTACCACGTCGGCGCGCTCAAGCGCACCTTCTATGCGAGGCTCGACGACTACGCCTTCCTCTACCAGCTCGGCGAAATCATCCGGCACGAGCGTGCCCGGGCCCGCGATTGAGATGGTCGCCCCGAGCTTTGTCAATAGATGTATGTTTGAGCGCGCCACACGCGAATGAAGAATATCGCCGATGATCGCCACCTTTAAGCCTTCGATTCGGCCCTTGCGCTCGCGTATCGTCAGGGCGTCGAGGAGCGCCTGCGTCGGGTGCTCGTGCGCGCCGTCGCCCGCGTTGACGATTCCGGCGCGACAGATGCGCGCAAGTTGGTGCGGCGCTCCCGCCGCGCTGTGACGTATGACGATCACATCCGGCGACATCGCTTCCAGGTTGCGCGCCGTGTCGAGCAGCGTCTCGCCCTTCGTGACGCTCGAAGTATTGGCGCTGATATTGATGGCGTCGGCTGAGAGGCGCTTGGCAGCGATCTCAAAAGAGGTGCGAGTGCGCGTCGAGGGCTCGAAAAAGAGATTGATGACGGTGCGCCCGCGAAGGGTCGGAACCTTCTTGATCTCGCGCCGGGAGATGTCGCGGAAAGATTCCGCAGTGTCCAGAATGTGCGTGATCTCGCGCGCCGACAGCTCGCGTATGCCGAGCAGATGTTGTAGCGCGAAGGCTTTCTCAGGCTTGGTACTCATAAGGCTTAGCGGCGGCACACCCCATCACTGAAATGTTCGGCGCGCATAAAAAAGAGCGGCCAACTCTGGCCGCTCTCAAGAAGTCTCGGTTGCTCCTCGCTCAACTATGGCGACGCCCTCTTCCTCGTCAAAATCCGTGAGCATGACCTTGATAATCTCGCTCTTTTTCGTCGGCACGATCTTCCCGACGAAGTCTGCCTGGATCGGCAGCTCGCGATGCTCTTTGCCGCGATCAATCAGGACGGCCAACTGTACGCGGCGCGGGCGGCCGAAGTCTATGAGCTGATCGAGCGCGGCGCGAATCGTGCGCCCGGTATAAAGCACATCGTCTATGAGCACGATGTTGCGATTATCTATATCGCCGGGAAGCTCCGTCCGGTTGATAATGGGATTGGCCCCGACGGTCGAGAGATCGTCGCGATATAGCGTAATGTCCAGAATACCAACGGGCGGACGCTCGCCTTCGAGGTCAGCGATCTTATCGGCCATGCGTTCTGCCAGCGGCACGCCCCGTCGTCGTATCCCGACCAGGTACAAATCTCCCGCGCCGTGATTCTCTTCGACGACCTCCGAGGCAAGCCTTGAGAGAGCGCGATTGATTCGCGCCCCGTCCATAATACGTGCCTTCTCCACAAAATCCATTGCCGCCGGATACTAACAAGATCGGGAAGAAGTGACAAGTGTATGAAAGACAGGTGTGATTATCATTACGAGTTTTCCGTAAGTTTTCAGGTTCGCAATATTTATACTTACGCTTGAAAAGCAGCAGCGCGCCCGGCCCCGCCCCGCATCACAATATCCTAGCGCATGCAGGCGAGCGCAGTTATAATAGCCGCACTTATTCTGTATATGCCTTTTGACATCTGCTCGCCCGCTAAAATAATTGAAAGGGCCTCACCGTGGACAAAGGTACGATTAAAGATTTCTTCATCAGCTACAACAAGGCGGATCGCCTTTGGGCTGAATGGATCGCCTGGCAACTGGAGGAGGAAGGCTACACAACGATACTTCAGGCCTGGGATTTCCGGCCGGGCTCTAATTTCATATTGGAGATGCAGAGAGCCGCGACCGAGGCTAAACGTATAATCGCTGTTCTCTCGCCCGATTACCTTTCTTCGAGATACACACAACCGGAATGGGCCGTCGCCTTAGCCATTGACCCGACGGGCGAGAAAGGCACGCTGTTGCCCGTTCGCGTGCGAGAGTGTGACCTGCACGGATTGTTGCCGCAGATCATCTATATAGACCTGTTGGGGATTGAGGAATCGGTTGCTAAAAATGTGCTGCTCACACAGGTAAGACGAGAACGCGCGAAGCCTAAGAAGCAACCGGCCTTTCCGGTTACTGCTACACGTTCGGTGACCGAGCAGCCGCAGTTTCCCACCCTGCCCGGTGCGGGCGAAGCAGAAAGGCAGGAGTCGCCCGAGAAGACTCACACGGATGACAAAGTGTCTGCACGGCCCGCTTTACCCGGAGACCCCAGCCTCGGGCCGCTGGTATTTAAGCTGTGTAATCGTGGCCAGCAGGTGAGCGCGTTTGCGGACAATTTCATATCCAACATGAAGAGAGGTGTTGGAGTTCCACAGTTCTACTTTATTCATGGAGAAGAGAAGGAATGCCATGACAGCCTGATAGAGAGGCTGGCGCACACGGAGATAAAACGCGTCGCCGAGAAACAGTGGGGCGAGCAGCGGGCCGTCGTGGCCCTGAAGAAACCGGTGTGGCCTCATGAGGGGGAGGGAGCGGAACGGCAACGTGAATTGCAGCGGCTACTTTTCTCCGAATTTGATCCCGCTTACATGGAAGATGATTTGTCGGCCAGGGCCCTTCACAAACTGACCGCTCATCTACTGACCCCTCTGATTATCATTCGACATAATATTCACGTCTCGAATTGGAATGTCCCAACAAGGGAGCTGCTCGTATGGTACATAAACTACTGGGCGGAGATTAAGAGCCAGCGTTGCGAGCCGCAGTTTATTATCTTCTTCAGCATTATCTATCCGAACACCCAGGGCCGGAGCTGGTGGAAAGCACTTTCGCCGTTCGGCAGATTCGATAAGGGTAATATTCAAAGGGAGCTTCAGGAAATCTGTACGCATCACAACGCCGGTTGCCCGTGCACGATGCTCAAGGAGCTTAGCCCGCCCAGGCAATACGACGTGGGAGATTGGTTCAAACGCCATAACATTTATGACCTCAAAACACAGGGCGAGTTTCTGGATAAGCTTTTCAATACGAATCAGGGGAACATTAGTATGGCCGAGATTGAACATGAATTGCGGAAGATTCATCAGAGCTTTGTTAAAGAGAGGGGCTATGCCTAATGAAAGAGAACGGTTTCAAGTTTTATACAGGGGACGGAAAGACCATCGGCGAGAGAGGCTTGAGGCTACCTCTTTTCCAGGGTGTTTCCGAACTGGATGACCCGTCTGGCTATATAGCCAGCAAGGGTTTGAGCGATGCCGTCAACGTAGCCCTCGCGCTCGGCCAACCGCTGCTATTAACAGGAGAACCGGGAACCGGAAAAACTCAACTGGCTGCCAGCATCGCCTATGAGCTTCAATTGGCGAAACCCCTCGTCTTCAACACCAAAACGACTTCGACAGCCCGTGACCTCTTCTATTCCTATGATGCTTTAGGCCACTTTCACGACGCGCAATTTCGCAAGGAAGAATTGCCCCTCGAAAACTATATCACCTACGAAGCATTGGGTCTGGCGATACTGCTCGCCATGAACCCGGCCGAGTCGGCGCCCTTCCTGCCCGAACACCTGCGCGGGGCGGGGCCCGCTCGTTCCGTAGTCCTCATAGATGAAATCGACAAAGCGCCGCGCGACCTGCCGAACGATATTCTGAATGAGATCGAGCAGCTATCCTTTACTGTGAAGGAAACGGGCCGCACGTTTACCGTAGATCAAGCCTACAGACCGATTCTCGTTCTCACCAGTAACTCGGAAAAGAATCTGCCCGACGCATTCTTACGCCGGTGCGTCTTTTACCATATTGATTTTCCGGATAGTGAAGCCTTGAAAGGAATTGTCGAGCGTCGCTTGAAATTAAGCGGGGGATTTACGCCTCAGATGTTAGACCACGCCGTTCAACATTTCGAGACCATTCGTGAATTGGCTCTTAAAAAGAAGCCCGCCACGGCTGAGCTTTTATCATGGATAAGGGTGTTGGAGAGGATGCAGATTGATGTGAAGAATTTAAAGCCGGGCGAGGCTGAAGCGTTGGCTTTCACCTATTCCATACTGGCTAAAAGTAAAGAGGACAAGAGCATCATCCTTCAACATCTGCATTGAACCAGACTCCGGCAAAGCACAATGCATTCGCCTGATAGTAATGTAGCCTTCAATGAGCTTCTGGCGTATTTACGCCAGCGAGGCTTCACCATCGGAGTCGGCCACTATCTGCGCTTACAGGAGTTGCTGAAAAGAACCGGGACGGATTGCTCGCCGCAGGATTTGAAAACTCTTCTTTGCCCGATATTCGCCACCAACCAAACTCAGCAGAAGCAGTTCTATCGCGCGTTTGATGAATATTACGGCCTCTTTCATCAAACATCTTCACAAAGGGTTTCGGCTTCGCGCGCGCAGGAGGGCGGCCCCCTCGCCTTACAACATACAGGTGCCTCGCCCGGTCGCCTTCATATATGGCCCTATATTTTGGGCGCTACGATTATCCTGCTACTGATCTTTTATTTCTCGATATCGAGGATCGCGACCCGGCCTGTCGGACAATCAAATGCCAACGAACAGGATTTAGTGGGTACCAGGCCGATTCAATCTGATGACAGAACAGCTCAACAGAACTCTAATCAGGAGGCGGCAGTTGAAGCGCCGACACCTCCGCCCGCCACCGACGCGCAAGCCAGGCTGTTGAGCTTTTACAGTCGGTACCGAAGCGCTTTGCGTGCGACAGGGATAACAGCGCCGCTAATCATCCTGTTATTCTACGAGTGGTATCGCCTCAGCAGGCGCAAAGTAATCCTGCAAAAGCAGAAGGGCAAGAAGCCCCCCTTCAACTGGCCCCTGCGAGTGCAATCCTCTGCGGCGAAGCTTTTTGATTCCGACCAATTTTACGATGCCGCCAAACTGATGCGCAGGCGACAGGCCGACGAGTTTTATCAATTAGACATCGACAGAACCATCGCTGCCACTGTTGAGTCGATGGGCTATCCGGACTTTCGCTACAAATTCGCCAGCAAGCCGCCCGAGTATCTTATCCTTATCGAGCGTTCCTCGTTTCGCGATCATCAGGCACAGTTTTTCAACGAGCTGACGAAGTCGCTCGAAAGGGAGGGCATTTTCACGGCCCGCTATTTTTATGACGGCGACCCTAGAATCTGCTGTAAGGAAGGAGGGGAAGGCTGCGTTCATCTGGTTGACCTTCAGAACAAATTTGCAGGCCACCGTCTACTGATTATCGGAACCGGAGAGGAACTGATCGATCCCGTAACGGGCGCGATAATGCCCTGGGCCAAAACCTTCTCGCCGTGGCAAAATCGCGCGGTTCTTACTCCGGAGGATGTCACCCGCTGGGGACTGAGAGAAAACTCTCTGGCCGGTCAATTCGTCGTACGTCCCGCCACTTCTCAGGGATTGCGAGCCTCTGTCGAGAGCTTTGAGGCCACCTTGAGAAGCGGGCCTTACGGTTGGAAAAAAGATGTGGCCGGGCCGCCTCAGTTTGACGAGCTTTCGATAACGGAAACGGTCGCTTCGCTCCGAGCCTATCTTGGCGAAGAGGTTTTCCAATGGCTGTGCGCCTGCGCCGTCTACACGGAGCTGCAATGGGACTTAACGCTCTATCTCGGATCGCTGTCCTGCCTCGGTAAGGATTTAATACGAGAAGATAATTTATTAAAGATGGTGCGCCTGCCCTGGTTTCGCACGGGCTCTATGCCGGATGATTTGCGATGGCGTTTAATCAGCGAGCTTGATCGGGAAAAGGAGCGCGCCGTACGGGGAGCTTTGATCGAGCTGCTTGAGAAGAATCCGCCCCCCGAAGAAACTTTCGCCGCGAACTCCTATGAATTGAATCTCGTAGTCCAACGCTGGCTCTCTTTTCGTGATCGTAAAAGGCGGCGCGAGCTGATTCAAATGCTGAAGACCGGGCCGCGAAGCCAACTCCTTCAAGATTACACCCTGATGCGTTTTCTGGAATCGGAGCCGAAATCCTCGCTCTCGATTCTTTTGCCTCGTAAATTCCGAAAGCTATTTTATCAAAACGGTATTCCGGCATTCGGCCTTAAAACCGGCTTCCGAGTCTTATTAACTCTTACCCTTGCCGCAACCATCTGGCTCGTGATGCGGCCCGACCCGGCTCAATCGGGTACGAGCCCGCTTCAGAGGGCTGCACAAAAATTCGAGAATTTAACATCGCCGAAGGTTAGACGGGAGATGATCGCCATTCCCGGCGGGACATTCCAGATGGGACGCGACGATGGGCCCGTGCAGGAAGCACCAGCCCACGTTGTCACCGTCAGCGATTTCTACATGGATAAGACGGAAGTCACCAATGCCGAATACGCCGAGTTCGTCAACGAGACCAAGCACACTCCGCCCAGCTATTGGGTTGAAGGCGCTTTGTTTCTAGGACAGGAACAGTGGCCCGTCAATAACGTCTCGCTGGATGATGCCAAGGCGTTTGCCGCATGGCGCTCGAAACGCGATGGAGTGACGTACCGCCTGCCGACGGAAGAGGAATGGGAGTACGCGGCCAGAAACGGCGATCAGGGTAATCTATACCCTTGGGGCAATAGTTGGGGTGAGGGGCGAGCATCCGTCCAAAAGTTGTCGCTAAGCGCGGTGGGCAGCTTCCCCGATGGCAACAATCGCTGGGGAGTGGTTGACCTGATCGGCAATGTCTGGGAATGGACATCCTCGACGGCTTCGATCTATCGTGGTGGCGCCAATCGATTGATGACCAAACAGGACATAGGCTCCTATGTTATGCGGGGCGGTTCATACTTGAGCGACCCTTCGGGAGAGCGCGCGATCACGGCGACATTCCGCGACTGGATTCCGGAGTCAACCAGGCATTCGACTCTTGGCTTCCGCCTCGTGCGTTCCGGTTCCCGAGGGAAGTAATGATGAATTTATGTTGGTATGATGTCTATCTTCAATAATCTATACAGATGGGAAAGAGTTCGGTGATAATCACGGCGGCGACTTGATGACAAGCAGCTTGATGACAAGTTAGAATGACGAACCTTGCTCGTCGCTTGTCATTGTTCACCGGTAGTCGTCGTCTGCTGATGCTCTATCGCTCGATTTTGCGCCCCATTCTGTTTCGCCTGCCGCCGGAAACGGCGCACGAGTTGGCTTTGCACTCGCTTTCGGTCGCGCTCAAGCCGGATTGGACGCGCCGCCTCTCGGCAAGACATTTCGACCGCGCGCCTTTTGGCGAACTGAGCCGCTTCGGGCTTTCGTTCAGGAATCCTGTGGGCCTTGCAGCCGGTTTCGATAAGAACGGTGTCGCGGCAGAAGGGCTCGCGGCGCTCGGGTTCGGATTCATAGAGGTCGGGACGGTGACGCACAGGGCCCAGCCCGGCAATCCGCGCCCGCGTCTCTTCAGGCTCCCGCTCGACCGCGCTCTGATTAATCGCGCGGGCTTCAACAACGAGGGAGCGGCGGCTGTGGCCGCACATCTGGCGAGGCATCGCCCCGCCTGTGTGCTCGGCATCAATATCGGCAAGAGCCGGGCTGTCGAGGTTGAAGACGCCGTCCCCGATTATCTTTCGAGCTTTGATCTGATTCACCCGCTCGCGGATTACATAGTCGTCAACGTCAGCTCGCCCAACACGCCGAACCTGCGTGAGCTTCAGCGCGGCGAGGCTCTGACGACTCTGCTTAAATCGCTGCAACAACGAAACCGGGAGCTGTCTCGCGGGCCGACGCGCAAAGGGCCCGTGCCGCTGCTCGTCAAAATCGCGCCCGACCTTGACGAGCAGGAGCTGGAAGGGATTGTCGGGGCGACGCAGAGCGCCGGGCTGGCGGGCATCATCGCGACCAATACGACGACGAGCCGCGCCGGTTTGCGCACGCCTGCGAGCCGCGTCGAGGCGTGCGGCCAGGGTGGATTGAGCGGCGCTCCGCTTCGCGCACGCTCCACGGAAATCATCGCCCGGCTGTATCATCTGACGCGCGGAAAGCTCACGATCATAGGGACGGGCGGAATCTTCACCGCCGCCGATGCGTGGGAGAAAATCTGCGCCGGGGCGAGTTTGGTTCAGCTCTACACGGGTTTCATCTACGAGGGGGTCGGCGTCGTCAGTCGAATCAACGACGGGCTCGCCGAGTTTGCGAGCCGTGAGGGTTTCCGTTCGCTCGACGAAGCGGTTGGGTCGCGCGCAGCCGAGTTGGAGGCGGCTTAGGGGATGAATGATTCTGCCAAAGACGGGTTGATCGTCGCGCTCGACGTAGAGACGGCGCGAGAAGCGCGCGAGCTTTTCGCACGCCTGCGCGATCACGCCGGTATGTTCAAGATCGGCTCGCAGCTTTTCACAGCCGCCGGGCCGGGCATAGTGCGCGAGCTGGTGTCTGCGGGCGCACGCGTCTTTCTCGATCTGAAATTCCATGACATACCAAATACGGTTGCCGGTGCGGGCGTCGAAGCGGCCCGGCTCGGCGTCGCCATCTTCAACGTACATGCGCTCGGCGGACGTGAGATGATGCGTCGCACCCGCGAGGCGGTCGCCGAAGTCTCAGAGCGCGAGGGGTTGAGGCGTCCTCTCCTGATCGCCGTCACGGTATTGACCAGCGCCGACAGCGCCGCGCTCGAAGAGGTAGGTCTCGCGGCCGGTACGGAGGCGATGGTCAGGAGGCTTGCGCGTCTGACCGAAGAGTGCGGGTTGGACGGCGTCGTCGCATCGCCAAACGAGATTGGACTCGTGCGTGGCTGCGTTCGTAAACGAGACTTTCTGATCGTTACGCCGGGCGTGCGTCCCACGGGCTCTGCGGCCGACGATCAAAAACGCATTATGACTCCGGCAGAAGCCTTCGGGGCGGGGGCCGACTATCTGGTGGTGGGCCGCGCTATACTCAAAGCACCCGACCCGCAGCGCGCCCTCATCAGGATCGTAGAAGAGATGGCTCAGGCACGCTCCGCCCGGAACGGAAGCGGCCGCTTCTAAACGGCCTGCGAAAATGAGGAATGGTGTTTGGTGTCGCGCTCTGCAACTTTTTGCCGTACACTCAGATGGAGTCCGGCTCGCACCATGATTACAGGTTGGTTCTTTGATCGGGTCGCGTCCGAGGTTGACAGTCTATTCTGTCGTACCATAAGGAACCTTATTTGCCCGTGTGCGTGTACAATTAGTTAAGGCCCGGCGGCCTACTGTTTTGCGCTCTGGTCGAAAATAATTTGATACCAAGGGGATTTGACGCTTGAATCGTCCGCTTACGGCTATCACGTCTCTTCTTATACTCATCTTCTGTCTTCCGTCGATGGCCCAACGCCGGGAAACGGTCGCCTCCCTTCCCCTTTCACGCGCTCCGTACCAGGCGGGCGAGCGCCTGACCTACAACGTCTCGTTCTCAAACTTCCCGACGGCCGCGCACATAGAAATCTTCAACGCCGGACGCGGAAACTACTTCAACCTCGAAGGCTTGCAACTGCGCGCGCACGTCGAAACGACCGGGGTGGTCAATGCCGCGCTCTATTCCGTCAACAATGACTATACGACTTACATCGACCCCGAATCCGGATTGCCCTACCATTCGCAACAGGTCGTACGCGAAGGCGGTCGCACCGCAGATACTTCCAGGGATTACAACCTTCCGGTGGGCGTCTCCGCCATCCCGGCCCGCGTCACCTTCTCGGGCCCCTACGATTTTCTCTCGGCGATCTACCGCCTGCGTGCGCTCCCGCTGGCCGAAGGCTCGTCCCACTTTTTCACCGTGCGCCAGGATACGGAGCAATACGAAGTCGAGTTAAAGGTGACCGGACGCCAACTCGTCAAAACCAACGTCGGTTCTTTCAATACCATCGTCACGCGATTAAATATCAGGAATAATTCGAGCGCCAATAATTACGGTATTCGCATCTACTTCAGCGATGACGAGCGTCACGTTCCGGTGCTCGTGACGGCACGCCATCAGGCGGGCGAGATTCGAGCCGAGCTTGTCAGCTCCGAGCTGCCCGCGGCCGCGCCAACGCCGCCGCCCGTGAACCCGGTTGCGCCTCCGAGGCCAGCCCAGCCCTTGAGAACGCCTCCCACGGCCGTCCCGCCGGGGGGCGCGGCGTTGCCGCCGGGGCTTCCGTTCGCCGTCGGAGAACAGTTGAACTTCAATATCTTTCTGGGCGGCGCGGCTCCGGCGGTCGGAACCGCTATGTTTCAAGTGCGCCAGCGCGCCCGTTATTTCAATCGCGACGGATTGCTGCTGGCCGTGCAGGCGCAAACCACCAACGCCGCGCAACGTCTGTTCGTCGCCAACGATCAGATAAACACTTACGTCGATCCGGCGACGCTGCTTCCCTTCCGCATCGAGCTGAATCTGCGCGAGGGTCGTCGCCGCGTCAGCAAGACGCTGACCATAGATCAGGAGCACGGCAACGCCGCGACCGATACGGGCACGCGCATAGAGATTCCGGTCGGCACGCACGATCTCGTCTCCGTCTTCTATGCGCTGCGCTCCTTCAACCTCACGCCGCCGAAACGAAACGCCGTCTCCTTTATCATAGAAGACCGCCCCCGTACGCTCTTCATCACCTCTCTCAAGCGCGAGACGATAGAGCTTGGCGGCCAGCGGATTCCCGCCGTCCAGTTGTCGCTGACCACCGACGACCCGCAAACCGACAAATACGCTCTGCGCCTGTGGGTCAGCGAAGACAGCCGCCGCCTGCCGCTGCGCGTCACGGCCAACACGCAGCTCGGCCCGCTGCGCGCAGACCTGGCCATCCTCCCGCTCACGCGGCAATAAGGGGCGCGCGTTTCTCAGCAATCGACATGGGCCCGGGTAAAAATGAAATTGAAATCTAATTTCAATTCGGGTATACTGCGAGAGGGTTTTTTGAGGGATGCTTTTTGTGAGCACTATGTCATTTAAGAAAACTCGGAGCGATGCATCGTTGGCCCACCTGCCGGTCGGCGTCGAGGCGCGCGTCACGAGCGTCAACGGATCGAGCGCGGTCGCCAGACGATTGATGGAGATGGGTGTCGTGCCGGGCGCGCCCGTTCGCGTTATCAAGACGGCCCCGCTCGGCGATCCCCTGGAGATTCGCGTGCGCGGCTATCATCTGGCCCTCCGGCGCACGGAAGCGCAGACCATCACGGTTACAGCAGTAACGGACGGCGAATGATAAATTTTAGTTGGCCTCCATCAATTCACGCGTCACTCGCCACCGACTTATGAGCACCACCCTGGAATCCCCTTCCCTTACCGATCATCAGCCCGCACGAGCCTCGTCGCCGCCGCCGCCGCCGCACAAGAGCACCGGAAGAGCGTTGACCATCGCGCTCGCCGGTAATCCGAACGCGGGCAAGACGACGCTTTTCAATAAGCTGACGGGCCTGCGTCAGAAGGTCGCGAACTATCCGGGCGTGACGGTCGAGCGTAAGGAGGGAGCATGGTCGCTCGCGCCGGGTGCTGCTGTGCCCGCGCGCCTGATAGACCTGCCGGGGCTTTATAGCCTCGACGCCGCATCTATAGATGAACAGATCGCGCGCGACGTGCTCAAGGGGCGCATCGCGGGCCTGCCCGCGCCCGACCTTATCCTGGTCGTCGTCGACGCGACCAATCTCGAACGCAATCTTTATCTGGCCGCACAGCTTTTGGAATACGGTCGCCCACTGGTCATCGCGCTGACGATGATCGATCTGGCCGAGCGGCGCGGGATTGAGATAGATGTGGAGCGATTGGCCGGGGCGCTCGGCGTGCCCGTGGTTCCGGTCGTCGCGGCGCAGCGTCGCGGCATCGACGCCCTCTCGGACGCGATTCTAAAGACGGTGGACAATATGGGCCCGGGAATTGGCTGGCGTCTATCGGAGGCGGCGGAGGGCGAAGTCCGCCTGCTCTCGGCCGCAAACGCCGAAGCTATGACGGAGCGACACGCCGCGCTGTGCGATCTTTATGGAGAAGACCTGCCCGCGGACGCGAAGAGGCGCGAGGCCGTCAAACTCGCCCGCGCGCGCCTCTCCGAGACGGACGAGAACTGGTGGCAGGAGCCTCTGCTCGCCCGTTACGATTGGATCGAGCGGATCGTAGCGCAATGCGTGCGCCCTCCGGGCGAGCAGCAAAGGAGAGCGACGACGACCGAGCGCATTGACCGCATCCTGACGCACAAGGTTTTCGGCCCCTTGGTTTTGATCGCCGTCATGCTGTTGGTCTTTCAGACGATCTTCTCGTGGGCGGCGCTGCCGATGGATTTGATCGACAAGGTCTTCGGCACGCTCGGCGCAACGCTTCGCGCAGCGATGCCGCCCGGTCTTCTGACAGACCTGCTGGTTGACGGCATCATCGCCGGGGTCGGCGGCGTGCTCGTCTTTCTCCCGCAGATTCTGCTTCTCTTCTTCTTCATCACTATCCTGGAAGACACCGGCTATATGGCGCGGGCGGCGTTTCTGATGGATCGATTGATGCGGGGGGTGGGCCTGCACGGCAAGGCATTCATGCCGCTTCTGAGCAGTTTCGCGTGCGCCATTCCGGGCATCATGGCGACGCGCACGATTGAGAATCCGAAGGATCGCTTCGCGACGATCATGATCGCGCCCTTTATGAGCTGTTCGGCGCGCCTGCCCGTCTATGCGCTTCTGATCGCCGCCTTCTTTTCGACGCGTAAAGTCTTCGGCGTCGTCTCGGTCGGCGCGTTGATGATCGTGGCGATGTACCTGCTGGGAATCACGGTGGCGGTCTGCGTCGCCTGGATTTTGAAGCACACGATCCTGAAAGCGCCCGCGCCGCCGCTCGTGCTCGAGCTGCCCCCCTATCGCGTGCCCAATCTCTTAACGGTGACGCAAACGATATGGTCGCGCGCGTGGCTGTTCGTACGCCGCGCCGGAACCGTCATCCTCGCCATCTCGATCATACTCTGGGCGCTCGTCACATTTCCGCGTACGACGAGCACGCCGGATAACGGGAGCGCGGCCGCTGCTACTGCTGCTGCGGCGACCGGGATGCCTCAGCAAAGCGGCGCCGGGCAAGACGGGCGGACGGCTTCGGCTGCCGATCAGGAGGGGAGGGGCCAGGACGACGAGACGGGCGAGCAGATACGCAACAGTTTTGCGGGCCGCGCGGGCCGCTTTATAGAGCCCGCAATCGCCCCTTTGGGCTTTGACTGGAAGATGGGCATAGGCCTGATCTCTTCGTTCGCCGCGCGCGAGACGCTCGTCTCGACCTTCAGCATCGTCTATAACGTCGGCCCGGATGAGAACGAGGGGTCTCCTTCGCTCATCGATGCCGTGCGCGATGCGCGGCGGCCCGACGGCACTCCGGCCTGGACGCCGCTCGTCGCCGTCTCGATGATGGTCTTCTTCGTTTTGGCCTGCCAGTGCATGTCTACGGTCGCCGTCGTGCGCCGCGAGACCAACTCGTGGCGCTGGCCGCTCTTCATGGTAGGCTACATGCTCGCGCTCGCTTACATCGCTTCGCTGATTACGTTTCAGGGCGGGCGGCTGCTGGGTTTTAGTTGAGGCACAGCGGGTGATGCTCGACTGGCAAAACATACTGGTGGCATTAATACTAGTCGCGGCTGTGGGCTACGTCCTGCGTCGCGGCTTACAGCGCCTGCGATCCTTCCGCGCGAGCCGAGTCACGAGTCCATGCGAGACGGGCTGCGGCAGTTGCAATGATGGCGAATCAACCCGGAAAGAATCAACTACACCCCGCACAGTCTTCGTAGAGATCGGACGCTCCCCTACGCCTCAACGCCGCGAAACGCGCTAACACAAATCAAGATCAAATAAGGTAGAGCAGAGACTACACTCGAAGCCCCTTTCGGCGGGTTTTATGCTTGAGGAGTATTCGTTGTTTGCGGAGTATCCGCCCCGACATCCTCGTAGATGATGCTATGGATTTGCACGGGCTCGTCTATGTTTTTGACTTTAACCGACCAGGGCTCGCTCAGGGAGAATTTATCGCCCAACTCCCGCGCGGTCGCCGCCGTGACGAGAACCTGTCCGGGCCTGGCCTGGCCTTCGATGCGCGAGGCGATGTTGATCGTGTCGCCGATGGCCGTGTATTCCGAACGCTGCTCGGCGCCGATGACCCCGACGGTCGCCTCGCCCGTGTTGATGCCGATGCCGAGAGTCACGCGCGGCAGATTCTTGGCCGCCAGTTGCGCGTTGACCCCCTTGATACGACGCTGCATACCGATGGCGGCGTTGACGGCGTCGGCGGCATCGGTCGCGCCTTCGACGGGCGCTCCGAACAACGCCATCAACCCGTCGCCCAAATATTTATTGAGCGTCCCCTGATGCTCGAAAATCTCAGCGGCCATCTCCGTAAAGAGTATGTTCAAGAGATCGACGATGGTTTCGGGGCGCGCGCGGTGCGAGAGCTTGGCGAAGCCGCGCACGTCGCAGAAGAGCGCCGTGACGCGCTTGTTGGTTCCGCCCAGTTGGAACTTCTGCGGATTTTCGACCAGTTCCTGAATAATGTGCTCCGGCATGAAGCGCGCGAAGGCGGCGCGCGCCAGTGCCTCTCGCTGTGCTCGTTCGCGTGCGCGGGCCGCTTCGACCGCTATCGCCGCCTGCGCCGCCACCGCCGCCAGCAACTGCGTGTCAACGTCCGTAAAGATTTCGAGCAGGTCGCGCCTGTCTATATAGAGCGCGCCGTAAACGCCCTCGCGCCCGACAAGAGGGGCGCAGGCGAGCGAGCGTATGCCCTGCATCATGGCGCTCTGGCTGACGTTGAGATTGATGTCCTTCAAGACATCGTGCGACGAAAGCATAACGCGCTTTTCGATGGCCGTGCGGACGGCCGTGCGGCTGATTAGAGGCTGCTGCTGAGAGCTGGCGCTGCCGGGTTGGCGCACACGCAGGCTCGCGGGTCTGGGGTCGTCGCCCTCCTGGTCTATCAAAAGCGCCGCGCAGCAGTCCGCCGGGATCGTGCGCATGACGACGCCCGTCGCGTAATCGAGGATTGATCCGGCGTCGAAGTCGGAGGCGAGCGCCGCGCTCATCTCGCACAACTGAGCGAGCATCTCCGCCTTTCGCCGCAACTCTTTCAGCTCTTCATCTTTCGTGCGCTGCGAAGAGGTCGTCATCAACAGCGCCGTCACGCCGCTCTCGGCCGGAACCATGGAGGTGGACATCGAGAGCGGCTCGTCCGTATAGCTCAAAGGCGGCTCGTCATTCCAGACGACGTTGAAGACCGTGGTGACGATGCGGATTTGGTCGCCGACCCTGAGCGCGCGCTCGCCCGTCTCCGCGTTGACGAGCGTCGTGTTGAGGAGCACGACGTTGCCGTTGCTTATGTTGGCGAGTTCGGCGCGCAGGCGCGAAATGGAGCGGATGACGGCGTGATGGCGTGAGACGCGCAGATCGTCTATGCGGATGTCGTTGTCCGGGGCGCGACCGATGGTCAGGGCGCGGCCGTCCGGCAATTCCCACTGACGCTTTTGACCATCAACTTCTTGAATCGCAAACATACTGGTTTCCGCGCCCGAGGGGAAAGCTTAACCGACATGGCTGATATTATCGACCGCCGAGTTGTCCCTGCGCCCGGCGAAGTAGGCGACGGTTCGCGCCAAACCCTCTTGCAAAGGGATGGCGGGCTGCCAACCCAGAAGCTGCTGCGCGCGTGTGATATCGGGTCGGCGCTGCTTCGGGTCGTCCTGCGGCAGCGGATAGTATTTTATCTCCGCGCGCGAGGCGCAGGCGCGCGCCACCTCCTCGGCCAGCTCTCTGATCGTAAACTCGCCGGGGTTGCCCAGGTTCACCGGATCGTGTATGGCTTCGGCGTCCATCAACTTGACCAAACCTTCGACCAGATCATCGACATAACAGAAGGAGCGCGTCTGTTCGCCCGTGCCGTAGACGGTTAGCTGTTCGCCCCTGAGCGCCTGGACGATAAAGTTCGAGACGACACGCCCATCGTCCTCAAGCATCCTGGGCCCGTAGGTGTTGAAGATGCGCGCGATACGTATGTCCACTCCGTTCTGGCGGTGATAATCCATCATCAATGTTTCGGCGATGCGCTTCCCTTCGTCATAACATGATCTGACCCCAATCGGGTTGACATTGCCCCAATACTCTTCGGGCTGCGGATGAACGAGCGGGTCGCCGTAGACTTCCGAAGTGGAGGCCTGGAGGATGCGAGCTTTGACGCGCTTGGCGAGGCCGAGCATGTTAATCGTGCCCATCACGCTCGTCTTGACCGTCTTGACCGGATTGTACTGATAGTGAATCGGCGAGGCCGGGCACGCCAGGTTATAGATGCGGTCGACTTCGAGCAGGATGGGCTCTATAACGTCGTGGCGCAGAAGCTCGAAATTGCGGTCGTCGAGCAGGTGAAAGACGTTCTCGCGTCGCCCTGTGAAGAAGTTGTCAAGGCAGACAACCTCGTGCCCGTCGCTCAACAGACGCTCGCACAGGTGCGAGCCGATAAAGCCCGCGCCGCCCGTGACCAGTATTCTCGTCATAAGTTCCGACCTCGCCTAAGTGTCTCGGACTGAAAAACAGAGTCGAGCTGCAAACTTTTACTTTCCCAACATACCCAGGCGGCGCGACGCGAGCGCCTCGCGCAAGTGATTAGGGTGTTCCAGATTGAGCACCGTATTGCTCAGGACGATCATGGATTCCTCATGCTCGCGCTTAAACCTGCCGGTCAGGGGTTGATCCTCGGTCTTGACGACGACTCCTTCTCTGACCCACTGCCAGAACTGCGCCTGCGTCGTCCAGAACTGCTTACGGTCTCGACAGATCACCAGAGCCGTTCGCTTCTTCTTCCCTTTTTTCTTACTCAATTCGCTCGCTCAGTTACCGGATATATATAATCGGCTGGCTTCATAATCAGGTCTAACTTACCATAAGACGAGCGATGTCGGTTGCCCATTTATGAAGTAGCGTCTCACTCTTGCTTTCGACCGGGCATTTATTTTATCGCAGCAAGGGCTCGTGAAGATAGACGGGTGCGGTGAAAATAGTCAGACCTCGCCGGGGCCAAAACATCCTGGAGACCGTTTGGCATAAGAGACGGCCCCGAGACTAATCGGAGCCCTCAGCTCACTTAAGATGAATAATTAGATGGGTGTACTAAGAAAAGCTACGGGAGGGCTACTTTCAAAGGTCTTTTCCGTTGCCGGATAGGTTTCCAGGTTCAGTTACCGACCTCTATGCGGTCGCCCGGGAGCAGGCGCGGATCCGCAATTTTCCCTGATTTGATGTCTTTCAAAGAATACTCGAAAGTAAACAGATGCCCGGTCGTATCTTCGCGGTAGATTTCAATCCGTGCATTTGTTGGCCGTATTAATCCACCGGCGGCGAGAATGGCCTGAAGCAGGCTGATCCCTGACTGGTAGATTTTCTGGCCCGGCGTAATAACCTGTCCCGCTATGTAGTAATACTGGGTTGGCCGCGTGGTGACGTTAATCACATCACCTGCAAAGACAAGGGCGTTCACTGCCGTCGGCTCGCCCAGATCAACGATTGAGTTGGAGCCGTCCGGCCTGGTAATCGTGGCGCGTCCGGCGTTTGGATGCAGTTGCGCTTCGGCCAGTATGACATAGAGCGGCACAGCCTCGCGCCTGATAATTCTCGCGCCCTGATTATTAACCAACCCCGTGATAATGACGGAATGGCTATTGTATTGGCGAACGCTCACGACGGGCTGCGAACCCTCTTCAATTTTGCGACGTTTCAGTTCGGCTGAGAGTTGTGCGCTGATCTGGTCTGTCGTAAGACCTGCGACGGGTATCGGCCCGCCCGCCAGCGGAAAGTCAATCAGACCGCCCTCCATCACCGAATAGAGCGTTGATCTATTACTCGCAGAGTTCAGCAGGCGAATGTCCAGCACATCGCCGACGCCCAGACGATAAATGCTTGTCGGCGAGACTGTCGAATCATCAGGCGCTGAGGCGTTAGCCACTGCGCTCGTCGAGGTTGCAGTTGTTTCCGCGTGTCTAACGGGCGCGTTCGGCGTGGCCGTTGGTTTTTCCTTCGGAGCGGCGGGGTCGATTGCTGATGATGTTGATGCTGCCAGGGGCGTCTCGACCGGGCGATTGTTTGTTGAGACCAACCTGCTTGTGACAAGAGGTTCCTCCGGGCTCGCGTCATCAGATGTGCCGGTCGCAGGCGTTTGATTGGATTGACTCTTGCTAGTCCTTTTGGTTAAAGAAGAGGCGTTGCCGGAGGAGCCTGCCCCTGCGTCTTCTCTGATAATCTTGTAGAGCTTTTCCGAGTAATCAGATTTAAGAGTTCGCAGGATTTCGTACTGCTCCTGCGCCTCTTTTTTTCTTCCCAGGACGTAGCCCACCCATCCCAGGCGGAAATGGGCCTCTGCGTATTTGGGGTCAAGCTCAACAGCCCTCTTGAACTCTTCGCCCGCTTCACGAAACCGATTCAAGCTGTAGTAAGTCATGCCCAGATGGAAGTGCATCTTTTTGTCTTCGGGGCCGAGACGAATCGCCTGCTTGAAAGCATCTATGGCTTCCTTATATTTCCTGGCCTCATAGAGCGCCATTGCTTTCTGGAACCAGGCGACCCCGGTCTTCGCCTCCGCGGTGGCCGACGACAAGCCGCTTTTCACTTCTTCCGTCCTGGCCGGTGGAGTGTTTTGCCGTGAATCGACATTATCCTGTGCCCGTGCAGGGGAGGCTAGCGGGAGACCGCAGGCTAAGAAAGCAGTGCCGACTAATAAGGCGTTCTTCATGATGATTAGGTCTTCTTAAATTATTGTAAATCCACGCGCGGCTATCGGGCGGGTCAAGCACAAGCGCACAGATCGGGTTGCTCGTACCAGCGGATTATACACTACGGCACTGCAATTAGAGGAATTGCAGGGCACGCGTCGGCTCGAATGGTTGCCAGCGAAATTTAGCCCGGGCGTGTCCGGTTAATTTATTTATGAGACGAACTCTGACGTGGGCCTCATTTCTTCGTTCGCATAACCTCAGCCCAGATATTCTTCGCCTGTGCTCTTAATTCTGCGGCCTCGGCCCTGCGTCTCATCTTCTGTAGCGCGTCAGCGTAATTTTCGAGAGCGATTGCCACTTGAAGATTCCTTGGCCCGAAGGCCCTCTTCTTAATCGCTAAAGAGCGCCTGAGGAAAGGCAACGCCTCGGCATATTTTTTCTCGGTGTAGTAGAGCGCCGATAAATTATCGAGCGCACCGGAGACACCCAAGTGCTCCGGCCCCAGAGTTTTCTCCTTTATCTTCAAAGCGCGCAGGTAGAGAGATTCCGCCTCGGCATATTTTTTCAGGATGCGGTAAACCTGCGCCAGATTGGTAAGTCTGGGCGCAAGATCCGGATATTCCGGCCCCTGAGTTTTCTCTGCAATTGAGAGAACACGTTGGAGTAGCGGCGCAACCTCAGCGTACTTGCCCTTAGTGTAAAGCAATAGCGCCAGATTATTGAGGCTCGCGGCGACATCCGGATGCTCCGGGCCTAAATTAGCTTCTGTGATTGAAAGCACACGCCGGTATAGAGTTTCGGCCTCATCAAGGCGGTTTTGAGACCGATAGAGCCTGGCCAGGTTGTTGATGGTCTCGGTGAGTCGTTGGTCTTCCAGGCTAAAGTTAGATGCCTCTTTGAGTGCGGCCTTTAACTGCGTTTCTGCCTCGATATAGTCGCCTCGCGCCAGTGCCTCCGTACCCGCCATGTTGTACTTCTCCCAAGTTATACTCTGGGAGAAAGCGTTGACTGACACGGAGGCGTAAAACGAAAGTGTGATTACCAATCCGAAGAATTTGGGGGATATTCTCATCGAGTCGGCTCCCACCTGCGATAAAGAATTTCGGCATGTGCCCTCTAAAAGCTATGAACGATTAATTTTCTTTCTTAATAGTGCGGCGGGTATCGATCAAATCTTCGATGCGCCAGCCGGTCACTTGACCCGCTCCCGTAAAGATATGACCATCCCTATCGACCTCAAGTTCCACCGAAACACTGAGGGTCGAGGCGGCCTTTTTCCAAGCCGAAGGATTATAGAGGAAGTAGCACCTGCCCCGCCCCACGCCGACGACGTGCTCAGTCCCGTTCGGCAGCACGTAGACGCCGTAGAGTCGCAATCTGTTGTCTTCCGCATCTCGCAAGTTCTTGTATCCTGTTAAGGGGTCGCTCTCAAAGAGAAGTCGTCCAGCCAGATGTGCCCGTAGATGGGGCATGGCGCGGTCTCGCAGAGCTGTCGCTGCACATCTATTAGTATGGCTTTGGTGGAATCGTTGGTCGTAAATTGCAGAGAATAATCCTGCCAGCCGCTCGTGCCGATAGGAAACTGGGACGATTGCCCGAGCACTATCTTGTTATCGCCTGCGTCCTTTAAGCTGACTACCGGCAGTCCGAGCGAGGCTATATCCTGGGTGCGCGCAGAAAAGCTCAAGCGATAGGAGGTCTTCGGTTTGACCAGCACGATTTGAGAGATGATGGGGACATCCGGTTGAGAGACGCCGTTGAAATCAACTCGGAGGCTGCGCGCTCCCGACCTCGGGCTGGTCGGATCGAGGTACACCTTTAAGGTGTTGCTGTCGCGCATCGCCTGCCACGTAAAGCCTATGCTATCGCGAACCAACTCGTCCTCGAAACCTCCGTTATTGACGGCCTCGATATTGCTGCCGCCGCCGGGGCGTCCCTGCGACCATATCTCGTAGGCTTCGCCAAACCGTCCGTTGACCAGCAGTTTTGTGATGAAGGCGCGCCGATCCCCTTCCGAGAGCTTGTCTACGGCCCGAAATAACAGGATCGCTTCGGAGGTTTGCCCGTGCTCGACGAAGTAGTGCGCCAAGGCCAGACGTTCGATATAGGTCTTAGGTTCAAGAGCCTGCTCGATCGCTTTGGCATCGCCCCCCAAAGCCTCGCCCACGAGCGCGATAGCGCCCGTCAGGAGAGTTGGATCACTGGCGGCGGCGCGCCTCAGTTGATCGAACGCCTCGTCTCGCCGACCCATCTGAAGCAGGATATTTCCCGCAAACCATCTTGGCTGCGCATAGTAAGGCGCAAGACTTATGGCCTTTTGGAAGTTGGGCAGCGCGCCCTGCGGATCATCCGAATGGTACTGATAGAAACCGAGCCTGAACCACAGATAATAGTCGAGCGGGCGTAAGCTTGCCGCCCGCTCTTCTTCACGTATAGCCCCTTCTGTATCTCCGAAGGCCCAGAGCAGCGTGGCACGGTTGTAATGCGTCTCGGGGTCTGAAGGAGAGAGCATCACGGCCCTCTCCGTCAAAGCAAGCTGTAGGGTTTCCCTACCTCTGTCGGCTGCCGAACGCGCATACCCCGCCTGACCTGCGCTCCACATCAAGCATAGGAAAAGGAGCAGCGTTAGCGCGGCCAGGATGGAACGCATACGGATTAGCTTTTAAGCGGCTGGCTTGATCGGCGAATGAAAGAAGAGTTGGCCGGGACTTGAGATGACGAGCGGTTACGGCAAGCGCGCGCGCGTCCTATCTCCGGGCAGAAACTAGAACCACATGTCCCTCTCAGGTATTGAGAGGGACATGTGGATAAAAGAGGTGGCCTTTGGCTCCGGCCACACTGGAATTTCTCATTGAACCGCCGAGGCTCAATTTACCCGCATCGCAGGTGGATTACGGGCAGGGCGGGTTCGTCTTCGGTGTTCCAGGGCTCGGATTGCCGCGAGGAGGGGGGCATTCTTTACAACTGGGCTTCGTATTCGACGGCGAACACGTATTGCCCTGGCTGGCGTTGTTACTGGCTGCCAGAGCCACGATGGCCGACATGGAGAACACCACAAACAACACCGCCGTTGATATGGTTTTCAATCCTTTTAGCTTCATTGCGGAACTCCTCTGTAGCTAGGAGATAACTCTCCCTGTATATGTACCTGATTTCAAGCAAAACTTTGGCGATTTGCAGTATATGGATAATCCCCTACGCAGTCAATAACCTTGCCATCACTCTAAGGGCTAGTTTTTTGAACGCCCCCCTTGTGGCCTCAAACGCCTTTATAGGTACCGGGCTTCTGTCCCGGCCTTTGCTCGACGCGCCCGTTGACGGTCGCCAGCACGACAAGTGCCGTAAAGACGAGGGCGTTCACGGTGATGTGCAGCCCGAAGTCAACGATGCTGTGAATCGCTACGGATACGATACCGGCCAGCGCGCCGAAACAGACAGCCCGACGAAAAGGGTCAACCGAGCGCAGATGTCTGCGCGCACTCTTGATAAACTCGATCACGAACCAGATTCCAAGAGCTACGGCTATGATGCCACCGCTCGCCAGCAACTCCAGATAATCGTTATGAGCTTCCTGCGGCGTTTCCACCCCTGAACCTTGATGATAAGTCGCGATGGCCGCGAAATACCCACCAAAGCCAACCCCTGCAACCGGATAGTCTTTTATCAATCGCCCCGTCGCCTTCCAGATATCGAGGCGGCTCGTGCCTATTTGACCGGCCTCAATCTCGCTTCCAACTGTTGATAGAGAGGTTGCCAAAGGATCGCCTCCCACATGTAGAATGCTGAAGGCAACAACCAGCAGCAAACAGATGAGGAGCACCGCGCGCGCCCAGAGCGAGCGGCTGAGCCGCCGGAACCAGCCATCCATTTCATCAGTCGAATTTGCGCCCGCCCCCTGGTAGTTGACGCTGGGGAACAAAAGCCCTATGAAGATCAACTGGCCGATCATGCTGAAGATACCGCCGCGCGAGAGTGACAGGATGAGCGCCAGCCAGATGGGGATGACGGCTGCGAAACTGATGGCCCAGAGATCGCGACGCACACCGCCTCCGACCAGAATGCCCAGTATCAGCCCCAGAGCCATCTCCATCATGAAAGCGAAATGGTTTTTATTTATGAATTGTCCGTACCCCACAGAAAATTCCAGGCCGGTTAATATGAAGGGATGGCCCTGAGCCTGCATCCCCTGGCGAAGGATTCCGAAGATGGCGCTGGCGACGGCCGTCCCGACGACAACGTAAATCAACGCGCGCAAGCGCCCGGCAGTCGACGTGTAATATAACAACAGCTCTCCGCCCGTGATCAGGGCCATCAATTTGAAGATGAAACGGCGCGTCTCAAATGGATCGGCGCTTACGGGGGCGGATTTCCACAAGGGCGGTATCTGAAAAAGGGCGAGGATTACCAGGGCGAGCAGTGGCAAGAGCAATGGAAGACCCTTTACGTGCCACGAATGGCTGAGAAGCCCCTCAACGACCCACATGACTCCGAGAGCAAATATAATGATTTCAAAGATCGCCAGCCAGCCCGGCTCCACAGTTCCATAGAAGATAGCGGTCAGAGGGATGAGCGCCAGCAGGACGGTAAAGATTATCTTATCCAGCAGGCGTGACACTGATGTAGAACTACCAACAACGGAAGTTAATTCCATTTCTCTTATGCTTTCCTCACAAAAGCCGTATTTCGATAGCTCGATGACGAGCACGTCTCGGGTAAAAGAACGGATGCGAGGGCAGCCGATGCGCTCGCTTGAATGGGCAGCGGCGGTTTCTCTCCCTCTCTCTCTTTTTGTGTCAATCCACACCGCTCAAAGAGATGGGATGCGTCTGGCCGAACAACCCGGAGCGGCGTGTGATGGCCCTGAGCCTGGGTTTAAGGACGGAAGTTTTTGGGCGGAAAAGGGTTCCGGTTGCGCCCCTGATGACGACCTTTCCAGTGTTATTATAGAGAATACTATTGGTAACGCCGCCTTTGAACGAAGCGATCAGGCCGATGTCGCTGCTCTGGTGATTGCGGCAGGTATTCCCCGTGATGATATTGCTATCGGTAAGCCCCCTGAAAGCGCTTCCGCTCCAGACGGTTATCCCCCACCTGTCAATCGCTGATATTCGTTCGCAGTAATTATCAGCGACCGTCGTCCTATTGGCCGTCTCAAGCTTTATATCTCCACAGCCAAGATCGCTCATGTTTACCCACTGAGAGTCATAGACCTTGTTATTTTCAATTCGACTATCGTCAGCCGATGTCCAGATGCCGCCGCATCCCTGATGACGGATAATATTATTGGCGACGTAATTATTCTTCCCATGCACAGTGATGCCCATATCCTCTCCGTCCTCGACGATGTTATCGGTGACGACGGCATTGGAGGGTGCGTCTTTGTAAGCGTAGATCGAAATCTGGTCTGACCATCCGCGCTTAAATGTATTACCCCGGACTGTAATATTGCGCGTGCCGTAATCGGCGTTGAGGGGGTAATTCGGGCGGCGCACAAGGACTTCGTATCGCGTTCCCATCGGAGGAACCACCCTATGGCCGTCCAAATCCCACCACCCCGTATGCGACCTGATACTGGTTGACGTATAGGCCGCCCCTGTCAGGTTCCACACCGACCCCAGATAAACTCCATAAACCGTATAATCCACCCCGTTCGCTGGCGGCTGGATCGGTTCGCGCGCCGCGTCCGTCATCCATTCCTCGACGTTGACGACCGTCTCGGACACGACGATTGAAACGACAGCGAAAGCGGAACGGGCGCGCACAATATCTCCGCGCCGTACTTTGTTGGTTATGAATCGCGCTTTGGAATCCGTGATGTCGGTCGCGCTATATTTCCCTTCACCCCTTTGTTTGACAGGCATGACTCGAACATTGTGATAGGCCATCCGTGGGTCGGCTTTTATGTCCGAGAATCGCGCCTTTTTATCGAAGAGCCCGGTGGCTGTGTAAGAGACGCCGTCGCCTTCTCCTGTAAACTTCTCTTTGAGCAACCACCAGCCTGAATCGAAGTAATTATCCTGGACAGTAATTGAGTCTGCACTATATTTAAGCTGATTAGCTGCATCTCTGGTAGCAACCAGGATTCCATTCTCCAAATAAAGAAAGCGATTTCTTCTGACAGTAATGTTGGCGGGGTTTCTTCCCAGATAGACGCCGCCACCCTGCGCATTGCCGGGCGAGTGGAAAAGAGAGTCCTCGATAATAAAATTTCCTGCGCCGTCCAATAACATTACCCCAAAGTCCAAAGGATTCCAGAAGCGACAGCCTGTGACTCGTCCGCCCCGGACATGATCGCCATAGAGAACCAGATACGGACTCGCCTGCTTTCCCTGTGCCGGATAGTCATGGTCGAAGGCCAGATTCTCGAACGCGACATCATGCAACCCCGCGTACATGGCAGAGGATTGAATGATGGGCCCGGCTTTTACAGTTTTCCTAAGTGTAGAGGCCCACATCCCCGCCCCTTTAAAGATTACATCTGATCTTTGCAGCAGTATGCCGTTGCCGCCGATGGCATACGTCCCTTCAGGGAAATAGACAGTCCCGCCGCCACCGGAGAGCGACCTTTGCGCCGAATTAATAGCGCTCGTGTCATCCGATATGCCATCGCCTTTGGCTCCAAAATCCCGAACATTGCTGATTACAGAGCTGACGGGTGAAGAAGACTCTGGCGGTATGGATTGCGTGTTCCATCTCGAAACATTAACCTGGATGGCTATCCGGGTTATAAACATAAGCAGGAATGCCAGTACGATGATCCGGCAGTTCATATTGGGATTCCCAGCCCTCGTCTACCGATCCACGTAGAAAGAGAGGTAGAGAGGCAAAGGGAGCGCAGGCGGAGCGAAGAAAATTGTCTTGTTAAGAATGCGTGCTATGCCGGAGTTGACCGAAGGCTTGGGAATCTTGCCGGACATTAAAGGCTATCCCTCGTCAGGATTGTTGGAACCGCCGAGAAGAGGGTTTAACGTTGCGCGACGGCCTCGATGATTACCTATACGAAGTCGGCGGATCGCCTGCCCCACGATTTTCCAAACCATAGGGCCGCGTAGGGCGCAATCTGGATTCTGTTTTTGATTGGCTCGCGCAGAGGAGGCGCACTCCCGGTCGATTGCGGAGCACCAACGCATTTTCGGTCTGTGCTGCCTACGATCAGCGACGGCCTTCTTCAGCCCGAATTTCGCCATGGCCCGCACTGCGAGCCATCCTGCACATTAAGAAGCCGTCTCTGTTGACAGTTCCAGTGTCTCCACTTGCGGCGTCACGATACCCAGATTGAGGCGATCCGTAGCGCGTCGGCGCGGCGGCTCTTTCATCAGCTCATAAGGCCATCCGTTTACACGAGAGATGAGTTGATTGGAACCGACTTCATTAAGAAACTTGACGTTACTGTATTTAGCATCGCGAAAGTCTGTAACCTTGCCGCTCGCAATGACCTCGATCACCTGCTGAATACCCTGATCCAAAGTCCATTGCGGAGTGAACCTCAGGGTACGATGAATCTTGTCAAAGTTGACGCGGTAGTTGCGGCGGTCTCCGTCCGCGCCCATATCTATGAGCTTTGCGGCGGGCACCAGCCGATTGACCATTTCGCCCACCTGCATGATGGTAAAGTTTTGCGCGTCCGAGCCAACGTTAAAAGATTCGTTGCAGACCTGCTCTAAAGGCGCTTCGAGCGTCTTCAGCACAGCCAGTGCGGCATCGTCCACATGCAGGAAGGGCCGCCACTGATCTCCACCAAAAACAGTAATCTCATTGTTGACGATGGCCTGGGCGGTCAGCAGGTTGGCTACCAAATCAAACCGCGTCCGGCCCGATAGACCATAGATCGTACCAAACCGTAAAAAGGTAGGAGCGAACTGATCGTTCGCCATGCTCCGCAAAACCTGTTCGGAAGCAATCTTGCTGCGGGCGTAGAGCGAGACGGGATTAAGGACTGAGTGCTCGTCCAACAGTTCATCGTTGGCGCCATAAACCGAGCAGGTACTGGCAAAGATGAATCGGCTCACGCCGCTACCCTTGGCGACCTCGGCGATCATGCGCGTCGCCATCAGGTTAATCTCAATGGTCAATTCCTGATCCAGAGCACAGGCCGGATCGCCGACGATAGCGCCGAGGTGAATCACCGAATCGACCCCGCGCATACACTCTACGACCTTGTCAACGTGACGAAAGTCAGCACGTACAACCTCTAAATTAGGATGATCGAGTGAATCCTGAATGGGCTCGGTTCCATAGAGCAGAAGATCGAGCAGGCGCACGCGGTAGCCCTTTTCCAGCAACTTGGGCAACAACGCCGAGCCGATATAGCCCGCGCCGCCGATGACCAGTACGATTCCTTCCTTTTGGGCCTGGGGTTGTTCCATCAGCATGCGTTCGGCGCGCACCATCTTGCGCCATAACAAAGACCATACCCTGGAAGCTATCAACAGCGCGGTCGTGAGCAGCCACGAGATAATCAGAGCGCCTCGCGGGAGATCCAGGGTTTTGCCAAAGAAATATGAGAAGAAGCCGAACAACAGGAAGCTGAGGCTTACCGCCTGAGCGACAATTAAAGCCTTATAGCGCCCGGCGTATCTGCGACCATAGCTATAAAAACCGGATGCAAAAAACACCACCAGGCAGATCAGGGTGAGCAGCCATGCACTGCTGCGATACCCGCTGACGTAAGTCCAGAAGATACGCGTGTACCTGTCGCTGGATTCCACCTCGAACGCCACGAGATAGAAGTAACGCAGTGCCAGCGCGGCGATCACAGCGCCATTGACCATCAACACGTCGGCGATAATGCGCAGGCTCTTTTCCCCGGTCAGCTTAAAGTTATCGAGAGCGTGCATGATTATTCTCATATCCGTTCCTCTGCGAGCGATTCCGGCGTGCCCTCGTCTTAACGGGCCATCGTCGTTTCGCTGGCCGAATTGTTGCTAAGGCTTATCGAAATCTCCCCGGCAAAGTCGTGAATCCGCCGCACGGCGCGGCAAATATCGGCGGCCATTGATAGCTCCATGTGCGACCAGACCGGCAAGCTCAGGCTGCAAGCTGCCAACAGTTCCGTATTGGGCAGCGGCTTATGCCCGACGGCATATTGGCTGTAGGCGATATGTCGATGCACGGGCGGGTCATAATAATTGCGCGTGTCCAGATTCTCGGCCTCAAGAGCGGCGGCTAACTCATCGCGCGTGAGCCCGAAAGCTTCAGCGTCAATCACGATGGAGAAATCTTTGTAGGAACAACGGTTGCCGGGACGCACCTGTTGAAAGCCGATGCCGGGCAGAGACCCTAGTTCATCTTGATAGAAGGCGACTATCTCGTTGCGGTGACGGGCGGCCTGTTCCAACATTCCCAGGCTGTGCTTGCCCATCAGGGCGTTGAACTCAGGCATCCGCGCGTTGATACCTGCGAACAGGCTGTCATAGCTGCCGTTATTGCCGTATTCCCGGCCAATGCGAATTTTGTCGGCAAGCTCATCATTATCAGTGGCGACGATGCCGCCTTCGCCCGCGATCAATAGCTTGGTCGGGCTCAAGCTGTATACGTGTGCGTCGCCTTGCGGGCCCACAGGGACTCCCTGATAGAGAGCGCCGAACCCGTGTGCCGCATCGAATACCAGCTTGAGGCCATGGCGGTCTGCGACGGCTTGCAGCTCTTCAATGTCCGCCGGATTTCCGAAATTATGAACGGCAACGATGGCGCTGGTTTGAGGAGTAATGGCAGCCTCTGCGGAGGCCGCGTCGAGGTTCGTGGTTCCCGCATCCACATCGGCAAAAACGGGGCGCAAACCGGCCCAGACCATGGCGCTCACGGTCGCCATAAAGGTGAAACTGGGAACGACCACATCTCCGGCCAACCCGAGTCCCTGGTAGGTCAACATCAATCCGGTAGTGCAACTGGAAACGGCGACGGCATGTTTTACCTTGAGGTGCCGGGCCACAGCCTCTTCAAAATCGCGCAAGTGCTGGCCTTTTGTAACCATGCCGGTGCTGAAGATCGTCTGCACTTCCCCGGAGACATCCGAAAAATTCGGAAGCACCGGCTTCACGATATGCACTTTGTTCTTAAAGACGGGGTCATTTCCCAGTAGAGCGGGGCGATTATTCATATTGCTCCTCGGAGTTTCGGCATCAAACACGACTGACAGGTATATGGTTTGGACGTTGCGCATCGAAGGCTAACGTCAGGGTTTAAAGATCGTGCGGCTTCTCTATCTATCTATCTCTCTCTGCGCTCGGGCGAAGGGAAAACATGGCAGACGCGTTGAAGCGTTAATCAAGAGCTTTAATGGCGAGACTATTGACTTTAATAACTGCTTCAGCTCTCCGTTCAATTATTTCATGGATTGAATCCCGCGCTATATAGAAGGGAAAACAAAGTCGAGTGGAGTTTTTGGAAAGATGAGCTGCCGCTAAGGTATTAATGATCCCGGCGGCTTACATCTAGTCGGGATTGATATGGATGACTACCTTTCTGAGAAACGTCAGAAAAAAGTTCTATTGAAAACAGTTAAATTCTTATCTTCTTTCAAGTGGGGATTATTAGATAAAGCGTCCGTCACATGCATCGGCGATTACGCCCATTTTGGATGAATTCAATGTGCCTATACGGAGAAGCACAAATGTGCCGGGATAGATTACAACTCATTCTTCCGGCTCTTGATGACGACCGCCGGGACTCCGACGGCCACCACATCCGGCGGCAAATCCTTAACCACTACGCATCCCGCCCCGACAGTAGTCCAGCTACCTACGCGGACGCCGGGGACGGTCGACGACCCGGTTCCCAAAAATACGCCTTCATCCAATCTGACGTTACCGGACAAGTGCGAGCCCGGAGCGACCTGTACATAATCGCCGAGCACGCAATCGTGGTCTACGGTGGCGCTCGTATTGATGATGCCATTGTCGCCGATCACTGCGTCGGGCTGAATCACAGCACCCGCAAATACAACCGTTCCCCTGCCCAGACGTACCGAAGCATGTACGTCCGCTCGCGGATGAACGACGGTCAACAGGTCTAGCTGAGGAAGAGCCTCCGCGATGACTTTCCGGATGTAGTTGTCACCGATGGCAACGATGGCCCGTACGCAGCCGAGCGCTCTCAAATCCGCGACCGCCCCGACGATGGGTACGCCGAGCAAGCGACCGCCCCATCTTCGCTCGTCGTCATCATAAACAGCTTTGACTTTGCAGCCCGCCGCCTCCAGCGTGCCGATGACGACCTTGGCGTGCCCACCCGCGCCGATGATATGAACTTCGTCCTGGCCGCTCATTTTTCTGTCGCCTGCGTTCCACTGAACTCCATCATCGTCGCATGGTCTTCGGCGCTGATCCCTTCACGCCTGGCGACCTTTGCCAGGGTCATCATCAGTATTTTTAAATCCAGGAGGAGAGAAAGATGGTCTACGTACCAGACATCCATCCTGAACCTCTCCTCCCACGAAAGAGCGTTGCGCCCGTTGATCTGTGACCACCCGGTAATGCCCGGCTTCACATCATGGCGGCGCGCCTGTTCCTTACTGTAGAGGGGCAGGTAATGCTTCAGGAGAGGGCGCGGCCCGACCAGACTCAATTCTCCCTTAATCACATTGAAAAGCTCGGGCAGCTCATCCAGACTGGTGCTTCGCAGAAACTGGCCGAAGCCTGTAAGACGCTCGCCATCGGGCAAGAGCCGATGATGCTGATCCCTTTTATCTGTCATGCTGCGAAACTTGAGAATGCGAAAAGTGTGTCCACCTAAACCGGCCCGCTCCTGTCGAAAAAGCACAGGCGATCCGAGCTTGAGATAGACAATGAGCGCAAGCAGGCCGAACAGCGGCGACAAAAGTATTAGCGCCGGGACGGCCAGGACAAGATCGAGCAGGCGCTTGCCGGTAGTCGAATAGAATGGGTGCTTCATTTACAGCCTTGACGGACGAGTTCTTCTATGCAATCGACGAACTGCGTGGCCTGCTGACGGCGATCGAAGTGTGCCACGACATAGGCGCGCGCTGATTGGCCCAGCGCATTGGACTGTCCGCGATCACTGCTCAGATTTCGTATCGCCTGGGCCATACCGGCATTATCTCCCGGCGGCACGAAGACACCCCCGCCCGCAGCCTCTATCACCTGCCGGATCACTCCATCAATGGCGAGAATGGTCGGACGCCCCGCCGCCATATAATCAAAAACCTTGTTGGGATAGGTCGTACGAAACATAGGTATATCTTTGAGACATGCGATGCAGGCATCAGAGGCGGCGAGGATTTCCGCCATCTCAGACTTGGGACGAGTGCCGGTGAAAGTGACGTTCGGCAGATCGAGACGGCGCGCCAGCTCTTCAAGGTTTGCGCGCTCCTTTCCGTCACCGACAAGCAGGAAGTGGATCGAAGCCTGATCGCGCAAAAGCTCGGCGGCCCTGAGAATAATCGGAATATCATTGGCGAGGCCGAGCGCCCCGGCATAGGTGACGACAAACTGACCGTTGAGCCCCAACTCCTTACGCGCCCGTTCGCCCTTAGCATGTGGGTCGAACATACGCGTATCCACGCCGTTCGGGATCAAAGTAATCTTCGCTTCGGGCACGCCTTTCTCGATAAGGTAGTCACGGTACGCAGGTGAATTGACTACGAGGTGTGTGGCGCGGGCGTAGAGAAAGCTTTCCAGCCAGCGCGACAATTTAATCAGCAGCGAGTTGCGTAAGACTCCCATCTCGATGGCGAAGTCGGGCCATAGATCGCGTATCTCAAGCAGGAAAGGGCGACGACGTATGGCAGCGACCACCCAGGCCGAAATCGCTTGAAAGATCGGCGGCGACGTGCCCATCACCAAATCCACAGGGCCCGCGCGAAGCCCCGCCCAGATGGACGTGAACATAAAACTGAAGAAGGATACGACGCGCCAGAAAAAGCTGCGGTGCAGACTCGGATAGGTATAGGCCTGCAACACGCGCACGCCTTCCATCTCCTGCTCGGTAAACCATCCGCGCCCGCCCTCTATGACGCGTTTGCCCGTCAGGTAGCTCAGGTCGCTGGCGACCACCTTGAAAGTATGCCCGCGCGATATGGCGTGACGGGCGAATTCATAGTGGCGAGTGCCGCCGGACTCGCTCGGCGAGACGAAAGCCTGATGAATCAACAGAACACGCATCCCTTACATCTCCAGGCGGTCTTCGGCCTCTCCGGTAATGGCTATCGAGCTGACCAATGAGTGCTGCCCGCCATCACGGCTCTGTAAATCAACGGCCCCGCTCCACCGTTTGGCGACGACCCGCAGCCGCCCGCCTTCGGTTATCACCTCAAGCGGCTCGGCGCTGAATACCGTCCAGAAGAGAGAGGAGCAGGCGTCATGAACCACCCTATCGACGGAAAGCGCCGGAGCGCGATAATCATAATAGGGCGATTGCCAGCCGCGCGGGCTCTGCTCGTCGGCTCTGACCAGAGAGTTAACACCCTTGCCGTCGAGCGTCCCCGTTTGCACGTGATAAGGAGTCGGAGAGGTGAGAAGGGTCAGTCTTCCCGTCTCCTCGTTCCATTCATAGGGAACATCCTCAAACAACCAATGCAGCCTGTAGCGATGTTCGCCCCTGCTATCGAGGGCATCAAGAACCATCCAGCCTTTGTCTCCCAGGCGCAGCAGAGCACGCCGGTGCGTGACCGGCGGTTTCAATCTTTGATAACCATTATGCTCGCCCTCCAGGTACGCCAGGTGCCCGCCAGAAGATCGGCCATCCTGACGGACACGGCTTTCGAGCCAGGGAATCCAGAGAAACTTGCCGACCTGATTCATCTGATCCAGGTCGTCGACGGTAACGGTGTTATGGTAGGCGCTGCGAGCGAGCGAGTTGTTCCAGAGGGGCGGAGCATTGTAGCTATAAGTCCCGGCATCAAGGGCTATGTTCTGCCCTTTCCACCAGAGGTCTAAATGCAGCATGTCGGCCTGGCCCGGTCGAGCCTCGAAGCTTGCGCAGCGCAGAAAGCAGAAGCCGTCCCCGTTGCGCAGCGTATAGTATCCGCCGGTTTCGGCCCGCAATTCCTCTGGCTTAGCCCCGTTCATGGGCGCTTCAAGGGCTGCGGGGCCGAACAGCCACAACAGGTCTTCGTCCCATGGGCCATGTTCATAGCAGCGCCCCTGGTTCGACAAAAAGTGTGCGGCCTGGATGACGGGTCGAAAGTCCCTATAATCGCAGTTATTGAGAGGCAGAATCAGCGCTCCGTCATTGTGGCCGTAGTTGGGAAGCCGTCCGCTGTCCGTATCCTGCAACTGGTAGAGGAAAGAGCCCGCACGACCGACGCGTTCTCGCAGTTCGGAACTGAAGGGCTGACCATCGAGTTCGGCCAGGCGTAGAGACCACAGATAGGCTTGCAGCGCTAGGCGCTGGTAATTAAACGAGTGCTGGACGAAAGCGCCATCGCTATAGATCAACTCGCAACCCAGCTTCTCCAAATACAGTCGGCCCGTCTCCGTCCACCTCGGGGCGTCTGCCAGCTCAGGAAAGAGAGTGCCGATAGTCCACAGCCCGACGCTCTCGCTAATGCTGTGATTGTTTCTCTGGCTGATGGCGTAACTAAAATTAGCCTCGATACGCTGTCCCGATATTGCCATCATCTGCGCCAGAGAAGCGACGCGCTCGGCGCTGGTCTCCGCAGCGTCCAGGAACCCATAGAGACCGAAGCACCAGGCCATGACGCGAAAGCTGGTCTCCTGGCCGCACTTCCAGTTCGGGCCCCGCTGGGGGAGATTTTTTTCTCGCCAATCTTCGACCAGCTTCCAGAAGAGTGCTGCATAGGTTTCGTCGCCAGTCCGCCAGTAGGCACGCACCAGCGCATATACGAAACCGAAGCGACTCAGCTCCCAGATGACCTTGATGTCGCCGTGGCCGAAATCCGCGATCTCGCTCCAATGACGGTCGGACGGTGCCGCCTGTTTGGTGAACGGATTGGCGTGCCAGTCAGGAGGGTATCCGGCATGTCCGGCCCGGTGCTCGAAGTAGCGAAAGGTTCCGCAGGCGATCTCGTCAGCCACACCGACCGGCGTCCGAGTTGCGTCCGCGTCCCAGCGCCTGAAGCAGCTTTTATATTGCTCGCGCGCGGTTGGGTTAAAGAAGAACCGGGGCGCGTTGCCGCGACGATAGCTCAGGTACGCTTCGGGTTCGGCCAGCCCGGCGTCACTAACGAACCCTCGTAAAGGCTGTTCGTTCCAGTCCTTCGCCGGTATCCGGCGGCGAACCAGACCTGATCGCAGCCGGGCGGCATAGAACGTACGGTAAACAAGCCACTCGGCGCCGAAATGACGCCATAGCTGGTGAAGCTCAGAAGCCCTGTTCATAGCGTTGCCGATTGCCGATCTATACGAAGGCAAGACAGTCTTTTTCAATCCGCAATCTAAGATCGCAAGACTACGGGCTCGCCTATCTCAACACTGTGACGTGCGGCGAGGGTCGCCTGCGTGGAACGAACCATCGCTTCAAAGGAGATGGGCGCGGGGCCTTTGCCCGTCAGGTGATTGACAAACGCCTGCCATTCCGCGCGGTGTCCTTTATCCTGTCTGAGTCGCGCCGTGCGCTCGATCTTTTTACTTCCAGTGCGGATGAGCAATGAGCGGTAATCATCGAGGCGCGCCGAGAGTCCGCCGCCGAAGACCTCAAGGCCCTCTTTGCTAAAACTCTTATTGCCGTTGGCAACGTAGGTGATGGTTGCCAGAGACCCGTTATCGAAATCGAGAGTGATCGAAAGATTGTCCTGCGAATAACGCCCGCCGTCAGGCATCACGTGGGTCGTTACCCTTCGCGGCCAGCTTCCGGCCAGGTCAATCAGTAAATCTATGAAGTGGCAGCCTTCGCCCAGAAGGCGCCCTCCACCCTGAAGAGGGTCTTGAATCCAGTGCTCTGGCGGGATATACCCGGCATTGACCCTGTAGTTCAGCATCAGTGGCTCGCCCGTGTCCCGCAGGTATTGCTTCAGCTCAAGGATGAAGGGAGCAAAGCGCCTGTTGAATCCGACCATCAGGGCGGGCGCGCCCGCCTTTTGAAATGCAGCTCGATTGATAGCCTCACGGTAGGCGGCGATGATCTCGTGAAGCTCTTCTTCTGTCAGGCAGAGCGGCTTTTCGACAAAGACGTTTTTGCCCGACTTTAACGCCTGTATGACCTGGCGCGCATGAAGATGGTGGCGCGTGAGAACCGCCACCGTGTTGATGTCCGGGTCGCTGAGAATCGCTTCAAAATCGGGCGCGCAATAGTCGAATTTGAAACGGCTGGCAGTCGATTGCGCGCTCAGACCGCTGGCGCTGGCGATGCCTATCAACTTCACATGTTCTATACCTTTGAGCGCAGGCAATAAAGTGGCGTTGGCGAAATTGCCTGCTCCGAGGACACCTATTCCGACTTTGGTGAGATGTCCATCCGTAGATTTACGTGAAGTCCCCGCCTGTAAATCACCTAAAATGATCTTGCCTTCTTGCGGGGTTTCCGGGTAATTCAGGAGCACGCCGAGAAACGGCTCATTGGTTTTACCCGTGATGACATCGTAGGCTCCGATCGCGTCTCTGACGGCGAAGCGGTGCGTAATTAATGGCTCAATATTGAGCTTGCCTTCGGCCAGCAATTGCGCGAAGGCTTCCATATTACGCTGCTCAGTCCAGCGCACGTAGCCGTATGGATAATCCCGCCCCTTCTCTTCGTAGTCGGGGTCGTAGCGGCCCGGCCCATAGGAACGGCTGAGCCTGAAGTCAAGCTCTTTTTCATAATAGACCTTACGCGGTATATGCATCCCGACTGCGCCGACGGCGACCACTATCCCTCTGTTTCTGGCGATCTCACCCGCAAGCCTGACCGGCTCGCTGCTCTCCGTGTCGGCCGTGATAAGCACGGCGTCAAAGCCGCGATTAGCCGTAAAGAGTTGAGCATTCGACACGGCGGAAGCATTGGTGCAGGCGCGGTCGGCTCCCATTTCAAGCGCGAGAGCGACGCGCTGCGCATTGAGGTCTATCCCGAAGACGCGACAACCCGCGGCCTTGAGCATCTGCACGGTTAGTTGGCCGAGCAGGCCCAGTCCGATGACCGCGACCTGATGCCCGAGCACGACTTCCGATTGACGAATGCCTTGCAGCGCGACAGCGCCGATGGTCGTAAAAGCGCCCGCCTCGAAAGAGACATTCTCCGCCAGCTTAACTGCGAGGTTGCGCGGAATGTAGGCCACCTCGGCATGGCCCGCGTAACCGCCCCCGGCACATGCCACACGGTCTCCGACCTGAAACGGCCCGGCCTCTTTACCGACAGCCACCACCGTCCCGGCCGAACTGTAGCCGAGAGGCAAAGGTTGATCGAGGCGATTGCGAACGCTGTCAATCGTCGTCAAAATCCCTTCGCGCTGCGCTTTGTCGAGCACCTGTCGCACAAGGTCTGGACGCGCCCTGGCCTTCTGAATGATATTCTTCTCGGCGAAATCCACCACCATCCGCTCAGTCCCGGCGGAGACGAGGCTCGCGCGCGTGTGAACCAGAATACCGCCCGCACGCAGGGTCGGCGTCGGCACTTCAGCTATAAGCAGTTCGCCCGATTTGAAGTTCTGAACAACCTGTTTCATGATCTAATCGATAAAAGCTCGCATCCATAATTCAAGGGTTAAAAATTGCCAGACTTGCAGAGACCAGTCTTCTCGTCCTCTACGCTGCTCATCTATCAGACGGCGCACGGCCTTCGGATCGAACAGCCCGCGCCTCTTAATATTACTCTCGCCGAGCAGATCATCGACCATCTCTTGCAGGTCGTGCGCCAGCCAGTAATCGGCCGGAGCACCAAAGCCTGCCTTTTTTTGTTCGAGCACCTCGGCCGGAAGCAGCGGTCGCATCGCCTCTCGCAAAATATACTTGGTCGTTCCCTGATGCAGCTTAAGATGAGGCGGTACGTTCCAGGCGACCCATTCGACCAGTTCCCTATCCAGAAAAGGCACACGCACTTCCACCGAAGAGGCCATGCTCATCTTGTCGTTGTAGGTGAGATTCAAGCTGACCATAAATGCTTTGGTATCCAGATAAAGCATCTGGTTGAGAATATCTGCTCCGGAGACGCGATCGAAGTAGTCCAGGTGGCGGCGGCGCGGATCCGCGCCGTTGATACGGCTGCGAATGTCCTCGTGGTAGAGCTGCTGTTTGTGGGCCTCCGTCAGGTAGACGCTGTCCATGATGAACCTGTCTCTTGACGGCAGGGAACCGCTGCGCGCCATCTTCTTCGCCAGCCGCGTATAACCTTTCAGCGGCGTTCCGCGAAATGACGGCAGCGCTGTCAACGCGGGCTCGATCACGTTCCTGCGGAAAACTGAAGGAATACGCCTGTAGTGCTCGGCCAGATAATGTGCCTGATACTTTCTATAGCCTGCGAACACCTCGTCTCCGCCGACCCCGGAAAGCAGCACCGTCACATCCTTGCGCGCCTCGCGGTTGACCAGATAAGCGGTGATCGTGGCCGGATCGGACGTGGGCTCGTCCATATGCCAGACGAGCCGTGGCAAGAGGTCTACGATGTCCGGCTCAACCATAATCTCCGTATGAAGACAGCCGAAGTGCTGCGCCGTACGACGCGCCACGGCAGTATCATCAAGCGTCACTTCGCCCCGACGATATTTTTCAGGGAAAGAGATGGTGAAGGTGCGGACAGGCTGGCTGCTCTTTGCGGCCATCGCCGCCACGATGCTGCTGGAATCAAGCCCCGCGCTGAGGAACGCTCCCAACGGAACATCGCTGAGCATTTGTGATTCGACCGACGCGGTGAAACGCTCGCGCAACTCGGCGGCCAACTCGTCTTCGCCCCCCGAAAATTGATATTCCTTATCAGGAAAGCGCAAGTCCCAGTACTGAACCGTCTCAAGCGCGCCCTCACGGAAGATGGCGTAATGACCCGCCGGTAGTTTGTAGACCCCGTCGAACATCGTCAGCGGGTCTGGAACCCACAGGAAGGTCAGGTATTGGTGAAGGGCTTTCAAGTTAAGACGGCGACGAAAGCCCGGAAGCGACAGCAGGGCTTTGACCTCTGAGGCGAAAGCCAGTCGCGCGCCCTCGTGGCAATAATAGAGCGGCTTGATGCCGAAATGATCCCGCGCCAGGAAAAGGTGCTGGCGCGTTCGATCCCAGATGGCGAGGGCAAACATCCCGTTCAGACGGCGCACGCATTCCGGCCCGTACTCCTGATAAAGATAGAGCACCGCTTCGGTATCGCTGTGGGAGCGGAATTCGTACCCCTTCGCTTCCAGCTCGCGCCGCAACTGCGGGTAGTTATATACCTCGCCGTTGTAGACAATGGTGAGCGCGCCATCCGGCGTCGTCATGGGCATGTGCCCCGCCGGAGAAAGGTCAAGGATAGCCAAACGGCTTGAGCCGAGCCCGATCCAATCCCCGGATGCCGAGACCATTTCGCAGGTTCCATGATCGTCCGGCCCACGGTGGGATTGCGCGCCGGTCATACGCCCGACCGCCTCAAGATCACCCCAATTTACTGCGCCAACAATACCGCACATATTTCAGGCAACATTACGACAACTGGTTTGGGCCACATCTGCGAGCAGCGAGAAGGTCTCGCGCGCGCAACGCTCCCACGAAAAAGACTGCGCCCTCTCGTATGCCGACCAGGCGCAACGCTCGCGCAGATCAGCATCTTCCATCAAACGCCGCAAAGCGCTTGCGATATTCTCCGGCTGCTCGGGATCGAAATAGACGCCCTCCTCTCCTAAAACTTCCGGCATTGGCCCGCGCGCCGCACAGGCTATCGGTAAGCCGCCAGCCATAGCCTCAACCAGAACATTAGGCAGGCTCTCGCAGCTTGAGGCGAAAGCGAACCCGTCTGCCTGATGATAATAGCCCGGCAGTTCTCTGTGGGGCACGGCTCCCAGATAATTGATGAAGGTATTGTCAGGGTCGATACCTTCGATGACCTGCTTTAGATGACGCAGAGCAGCCGGATAGGCAGGGCCGATCATATCCAGCGCGACTGGCAGCCCCTGCTGCCTCAATGAGGCGATGGCCTTGGCCACTTCCCACTGGTGCTTGTAAACGTCAACGATAGAGACATAAAGCCATTTGAACGGACGCGTCGAAGAATAACTGGAGAGGGCCCGTTGACTTCTGGGCTGGGAGCGAAATATCTCTGTCAGGCCGTGAGGGATAATCCTCACCTCGCCCTGTAAAGGGCCTGTGCGTCGTTTTATCTCGCGACTCACTGTTTCCGTCAGAAAAATCATACCCGCCGCGTTCCTAAAGGTGGTCGTTTGACCTCGCTCTAAGAGGTGCAGCCTTAACCTGGTTAGCGAGAGCCCGTAACGACGACGCTCTTCAGGATCGAAAGGCAGAAAATTCTGCGACATCGCGACAAAGGGTTTGAAGCCGCCGGTATAGCGCCCACCTGGGAAAAATAAGATGTCGCAGTTCCGGGTCGCCAGGGCTGTCAACCTGGTCTGTTGCCACAAAACGCGTTGCGTGGCGGAACCATCGAGCAATGGATCATGTGATGGCTGCAACCAGGAGCGTTCCGGCAGGTGGCTTAACGTCTGGCGGCCCCCCCAGACAATGACACGCTCAATGCCAAAATCTACGGGGTTGGCCGCCCGCATTAACTCGGCGAGGTGCGTCAACCCGCCTCCGGCGCGGATATTTGAGGCATCTATACCCAGGCGCATGGGTGCTCCAACTCTTCCTCGTCTTCTAATTATTCGGCGTCAGGACATTACCCGTCGTGCCGTAAGAATAGACGCTGCCGCTGCGGTTGCCGGAAAGCGAATTGTTCGTCACGATGTTGTTGTTTGATTGGTATAAGAGAACCCCCCAAGCCTGAAGCTTGACGGCGCGCGTATCGGTGCAGCGATTCCCGGTGATCGTATTTCCATCTGAGCTTTCGACCCTGATGCCGTCAGCGACGCCTGGGCCCAGTGTGGAATTGTTTATGCAGATGTTGCTTGAAATCGTGTGCTTTCCCGCCGAGACAAATATGCCGTGACGCCGATTTTCAATGACGGTATTACCGCTGATGGTATGTGCCATCCCACCCACCCAGATGCCGGAGTTACCAGCGCCTGTGACCGAGTTGCCCTGAATCGTCCAGCCCTGCGACCCGGTTGCCAGCACCAGCGCATTTTCAGTCGTGCCGCCATTATCAATCAGCGTATTGCCGACCGCATGACCGCCTACGGACGGTTGACTCAGACCCAACCGCTCAGCATATCTGATATACATAGCGTTCAATCCGGAGCCACGGATCGTATTGCCGCTGATGGTCGTATACCTGTCTCCATCCGTCAGGATTCCGTGATCGGTCGCGCCCTCTATTAAGTTTCCGATCAAACGATTCCCCTGCAACTCGCCCGGTGTGTTAAGGTACAACTCAATCCCGTTACGCCTTGAGTTCTTCAGGTGCGAGTTGACCACATAGCAGTAGGAGGAGTCGTTGATCTCCACGTTGTGCGAAAATTGCGTTCCCTCTGACAACGAGTTAATCACTCCGCAGTTGCGTGAAGATGCGCCGATGAAGACAGACCAGTAAAAGCCTGCATCGAACCAGCATCGCTCAACCGTTACATCCTCTGAACCGAGTGTCTCGATTGCACTAAATGTCGCTCCGCTGCCCACGGCATTGACGGAAGTAAAGCCTAGATCACGGATCGCCACACGATCAGCCGCTGCCGTCATCAATATCATAGCCATACCCGGCGGAAAGGCCCCGCTTGCCTTCACTATCGAGCGCCGACTACCTGCTCCGATCATTGTCACATCTGCCGCAGGCTGAAATTGCTGCGAGACCATATATGTGCCCGCCGGAAAGTAGACTTGGCATCCGGTGGTGTTGGCCGCCGTCAGCGCACTTGCGATGGCCTGCGTATCATCAGCCGTGCCATCGCCTTGAGCGCCGAAAGTTTTGACATTGCACACATCTATGAAGTTGGTGCTGGCAGGCTGCGCCTGCGTGGCGGGCACGTATATGATGAACATCAAAATGATGCCCGAAAGTATTGGCTTTATCATTCTCTTTTCACTCCAGTTTGCTGATTCTTGATGCATAACCCGTCTTTTTACATGACAATCAAGTCATCTTCACTTAGCCGACTCAAACGGCGAAAACCCTTTTCGCCGTTCGCTAAAGCGCCGCGAAGCCAGAGAGTAGCTTTCGCAAAAATCCATATACGAAAACGAGCGACCCTATTCCAACCGAACTTGATTCAGGCACTTCGCAATTCTAATCAGATCAAACGCCTACACTGCTTACGGCAAGCGGTCTCCCAACGGCAGGCTTTCGTTTTACTGGGAATAGAAGATGCAACGCCACAATAAGCATCAGGGGCATCATGTTGACGCACGTGAAAACCATAATTGACATCAATCCATCCCTGTACACTTGAATAAGATTGCAGGCGATGAGCAGATAAAAGAATCTCTGAACCGAAAAATAACTGTAACGATAAGCGTTGAAATACATGCGCGCCAGCCAATAAGCAAGAAAGAAAGGCGCTAAGAAGATACCCAGATAACCGAAGTTGAGATACAACTCGCCCAACAGGATGACCACCATCCCGGTTTGGTACATAGGACGCTCTGGCGTAGAAAAATCCCTAACGAAATCATTCAAGCCCGGCTTCTCGGGCCACAACTGCCTTGGAATCGGATTAGCCAGAATCGCCAGATACGTGCTGCCATAGTAAAGCCTGCCTGCTTCATCAACGAGCGTGAGGGTTGAAGCGAAGAGGTCTAAAAATGTCTGGTCATCATTTTGGCCGATGACCGCGTCGCGAGTAATCTTTGCAGATGAATTTATGATGTCGGCGGTTGACGCCCCTTGCTGAACCATCTTGCCGATGGTTTTGAGCGGATAAAAAATCACGCCCAGGACAAGCAGCACGGAGAGCATAATGGCTGGCGGCCACTTCAACTGGCGACGGTCAATAAAAATTTGAATCAATAAGATCGTGGGGATGATGACGCGGTAGCGATGATAGCCCTGAAGTGATATGGCTAGTAGATACAGGCTCATCGGAACCATCAGCCATAGCTTGAAACCATACCAGTAGATTAAGGCAAGGATACTGAGCCCCAGCCAGGCCGTGGTGATAGTTAGCCAACTGGAGGTTTGCCACTCGCCCAGACCTATATCGTTGTCGAGTCCCGGCAATCGTCCGAAGGTGAAAAAACCAACCGCGCCGATCGGCGCCACAACAACTACGACGCGCCAAATGTGGCGCAGCGAAAGATTGGCAAGATTATTCCGATAAAGACTGCTCGATCTGATTTTTTCCACGGCCTCGTCTACGGAAATCTTCATCGAGGCATAAAGCAGGGACAGATGTGCCAGTTCGACGACGCCGACCGGTTTGTTAAATTTAGATTGAGCAAGTTTCTCTCTTTTAGCTTCATCTACTGCCGCCTTGATCCACCCACCCGTCATGACGATAAGAGCAATATCACCGAGTATCGCAGCCCTGATTATCTCACTGTGGGTTATAGGGCGGTATATAGCCCCCCAGGTGCTGAACAAAGTCGGAGCCCCCATCGAGATTGCCAGCAGCCGCAGAGTAAAAGCATAGACGTGAAAGAAAAGATAGATCGTTGCGGGATGTGAATGGGCCAAGCGTCCATGACGAATCAATAGGGCCGTGCAAATGAGTAGGACGACAACGTCTCCGAGAAGCGATAATTGAATATTAGAACCCACGAGAGACCTCGATTTATTCGACTAATAGAGACTTTGGAGGCGTATGTATGCCACCTTCGATCGCCTCCGCGCATTGATCGTAGTCCGAATGTAGCATTGGTCGCGGTTGTCTATCGGCGATTGGTCGGGAAGAGGATAGCTTAATCAAACGGGTTGCACTATCACATATTGTGTCAAAGCGATAAGGCAGATGAATTTTAACCAGGGCTTATCGCTTCGCACGGCCTGTAATATCCTGACACCTCGCAAAGCCAACCTACCTTTTATCGTTAGGGCCTTCTTACACTCGAACCTTTGACAAAGCTCTCCGCCGAACTCGCCCTTGAAATCATTTATGGTGAGTTTTGCTTTTTCCGTGCCTGTATACCAGACCCCAAATCCGTAATGCGATGCCTCCGCCTTTTTGAAGCGCAGCATATCTAACCAGTGGTGATAACGATTAGCGCGGCCTATAAAATTACGATAGGCGCTATCTTTACTGGCCCTGTAAAGGGAGGCCGAAGAGATGAGCTGCACACGCTTTTCGCCACGGAAAAACCCATGCCAGACAAGTGTATGGTCGTCCGTGCTGATACGAGAAATATCCAGCACATTATTTCTCGCTAAAAGCTCCAATCTCGCGCGATTCGCCGGCAACAGCCCTTTTTGGGCGGCGAATTTGTTGTAGAACTCGAAGAACTCCGGCAACACTTCTCGACAGTTTGTGCTCCAGTGTTTATAGATCAGATTATCGGTCGTGCATGCCCGGCGTATCTCATATCGCGTCCCCTTCTTCATATTCGCGAGCAGCGTATCTTGATCCTGCTGAAGATCAACCGTGATCGTGTAAAAGGCATTGCTTATCCCATCCTTTATGGGTTGCCGCGAGTAACGATGGCAGATTATATCAACCGGAGCTGCATCCGTTTCTTCATCAAACCAGGTCTCACCTATTTCCAACAATGATTTTTGATATGTAATCATGTTCAAAACTTTGGATCAGAATACTTGTGAGTCAGGCTTTACTAATCCCTATAGAGTTCAGCGAGGCGCGATCTATTGAATAAGCCAATGTCATTGTAGAGGCCCGCGACATCCTTCGAACCTACACGGAAGAGCATCATTGGTGAAAGCCCGTACTCGATTTCCAAGCTTCGAGCGACGATCACTAATTGCGTACCGTAAGCGGCAACCGAGGCGATGGCCCCGCCCATGATGCCTATTCTAGGGAGCAAAGTGGGCAGCAGGACGAGCGTTACGATCAGCGATAGCAACTCGGCGCGACTGCCCAACCAGGGATTCCCCAAGGCCTGTGCCCCGCCTGCCAGCACATCTTTCGCGCCGATCAGTAATGACGCCAGCAACAAAACTTCAGCCGGCCAGATCGCCCCTTTAAAGCTGATGCCAAATATAATAGTAATAGTGGAGGGAAGGCACACGGCGATAATGATCGTGGTCAGAAAACTTATTAATAAATATTTCCGAAACGCGGCCTGCAATACTTTTATTCGTTCGACCTGGGTGGATTTCTTAGCAATACTTGGAATAACAACCATGCGTACGGCATTTGATAGAACCTGCGACAATGTGCCGGCGCTGACGGCGACGACATAAAGACCCAGCTCACGCGGTTGCAACCACGTCGCCATCAGCGCCTGGTCTAAACGCAAGTTTGCTGCCTGAGATAATTCTCCCACACCCACCTTACTGCCGTACTTGAGCATCTGTTTTCCAAGCCCGGCGTCGGGTCGCAGGCTGAAGTGAAAGCCTGATCTCCAAAGGGCGATCAAGCCGCTCGTCAGCAACACGATGAAGAGACACAAGTGCAGAACCACGATATAGACAAGCGTCAGGTTGCCTGTAAGTTTGAGGACAACGATGCCGGAAAGATAGCCTATAGGAATGACGGTACGCAGACGGTTGAAGGCCGAGAAGTCCAATCGTCCCTGCAAAATGCTTATGACATACTGCGAGATCAGGTAGAAAGGTACGACCAGCAGGTAAACCCTTGAGATGCTGATTACCGCATCCCTCTGGCTAGTAAGAAGCCAGGGCAGGGCGATGAAGCCTATAGGCCAGGCGATCAGGGTCTGTCCCACTGCTAAGAATATCGAATTGGCAAAAACGGTCTTGATTTTTGACTCGGGCAGCGAGGCGAAATATAGTATGGCGGGAATCAGTCCCATGCTCACGAGATAGCCTATCAATAGCGGCCAGAGCATTGCGGCGGCCACTTCGCCACGTCCTTCGGGCCCAAGCCAGCGTGATAGCAGTATGGAATGCACCAACCCGAGCGACATAATCGCAGAGTTGGTGATGAAGGTTCGTACGGTTAGTGATTTCAGCATGTTCAGGCGTTAGGGGGACAGGCGCGGCTACGATCTCGCGCGAGCGCTGGCGAAGAATAAAAATCCAGGCCAGCTACTTTTCAAAGACACATACCGGCCCGTAACGATCCCGCAAAGTGAACCCGTGTAGATTAATGAAGGCTTTGCACATCTGCTCGACATCGACCCTTTTATTATCGAAGACGGTATCATGCAGTTCTATGATGATTTGCCTGCATGTTTTCAGCGCCTCTTTATCCGCCAGAGCAATCCCGGCCTCCGCGCCTTCGATGTCCGACACCAGAACATAATCGTTAATACCGTTCTCGTTCATCAACTGCGCGAGGGTGGTCGTCGGAACGCGCGAGCCATCAACGGCTCGTTGCTGTTCGGCCACTTTCCCGGAGATATTGCTGTCGCCAAAATGAAAATTTACAGAGCCGCGTTGAGTGGGATCATAATCAATCGCCTTGCCTATGATAGATACTTTCTTATCCAGGGAGTTTACCTCCAGATTCCGGCTAATCAATCCGACCAGGCCAGGGTTGGCCTCTACGCATAAGAGTTTCGACGACTCACTGATGCGTTTGCGTATTTGACATGCGACGACGCCAAGGCTGCTCCCCAATTCGACTACGTCAAGGTCACGTCGGATATAGCGATCAACAAACCTGATCTCTGCGCTTTCGTAAAAACGCCAGAAGAGCATGGCTTTGATTTCCGGGGTGATGACAGGGCTGTCGGTGGCGACCACACAACCCCTGCTCGGAATGCGATCACGGAACAATAGCGCCAACAGTTTGCCCATTCGGGGATGGCAAAGCGTTTTAGCAACCTTCGATTTGACGATGGCTTTAAGGGGCATTGACCTTTAACGCTCCTGCGGCAGAACCTGATTGAGAAAATTGTTGACGACCATCTCGGTTCTAAACTGCTCTTCGGCTATCTTAATGGAAGCTTCACCATAGAGCGCCAGCTCCTGATCGGAAGAAACCGCCCACTGCTCGACGGCCTCGCGCATCGCCGACTCCGACTCCGCATCGAATATCCAGCCGTTCTTCCCGGCCTTCAGAGCCTCAAGATGGTTTCCAACCCGGTCAGAAAGGATGAGTGGCAATCCGGCCCACAGCGCCTCGATTACTGACAGCGGATTCGGGTCACTCATAGACGGCAAGACGAAAGCGTCGGCAATGGCATACAGCTTTATCATTTCAGATTCGCCTACTTGCCCGAGCAGTCGAACGTCAATCTCGGCGTTCCTCTCCTTCCAGCATTCCGCCTGTTCTCGAAGCGGCCCTTCCCCTGCAATCAGCAGAGTAAAACTCCGCGCCACGTCGCAGGGCAAAGAAGATATGGCTGACAAAAAACGCGGGAGATTTTTCTCCGGAATCAAACGCGCCGGAAGCACTAACACTCTGTGATGCGATGGAATTCTGAATTCCTCTCGCAACTGCACCTTCGCCGCTCGTTCCCTTCTCACCCTGTCTCTAAACACGTTCTCATCCACGATATTGGGAAGCGTATAAGTCGGGCGTTGAGGAACGTAATGATCGACGTATTGACGCGCTAATTTACCTGAAACTACAAAGCCATCGTACATTTTCAGGATTTGCCGTCTGAAGCCGTCCACGACCCCTCCGCTCTTTCTGATAGATTTCAGGTGCGACTCTGACCAGAATAGTAAGGTCGTAGACGAAAGGACTTTCGCGTTCAGCGTTGCCATTATGCTGGTCGGCAACACCCATGATCCGGCAACCAATAGGATTTCGGGCGGGAAAGCCCGGAGCAAAAACGGAACGCTCGGATTGATATGAAAAAACGCGTGGCTAGACCTCAGGCTGATTCCCCAGGGAAAGCGATGACAGAACTTGAAATCCTCGGCTGCAAATTGCCAGTGACGGTCTGGTTCTGACTTCGCCATAAACCAGACCTCTAACTTCCAGCCAAGCGAATCAAGCTCTTCGGATAGAGCATGGAAGAAGTGCAGCCGGTAAGGCGCTGGAATGTTTGTCAGGCAGACGAACCTCCGCCTGTCAACTTGCGCTCTTAGAGGTAGACCTCCCTGACGTTCTTTCAACTCCATCACTCGTATGCATTCTGAAGCGGTTGCCCCGATCGGCATCCGGATGCTGCCTTAACAACTTCAGGTTGACGCTAAATCATTGGCCTCTTCAGTGTAGTAGTTGTGGTAGTAGTAATTTTCCGCCTTGTTGCTCACGTTGTTCAGTACGACGCCAAAGATTTTGCTGCCTACGTCCAACAGGAGTTGTCTTGAGCGTCCCACGATAACGTCCGAAGTCTTTCCACTATTGACGACCAGGATCACGCCATCAACCAGTGTCGAAAGCAGCACGCCATCGGTAAAGGAGGTGATCGGCGGCGAGTCTATAATTATATGCTGGAAGCTGTTGCTCAAACTGCTGAACAGACGACGCATCTGGTCAGAGCCGATCAGCTCGGCAGGGGTCGGCGGAACAGGCCCCGAGGTCAGCATGTAAACCCCGCTCTCGACATGTTGTTCCACAATGCCGGTCATCTCCGCTTCACTCATCTCACGAGAGAGACAGGTGCTTAAGCCCTGCGTATTGTCCATATTGAATATCGAATGCAGCCGCGGGCGTCGCATATCGGCATCAATAATGAGCACGCTGGCTCCCGTCTGCGCCAGGCTTATCGCCACATTGACGGCTGTCGTAGTTTTGCCTTCGGATGGCAGGCTGGACGTAACCAGCATACTCTTCGGCGCACGCCCCGCTGTCGAGAGCAGTATGGATGTACGTAACTGGCGATAGGCTTCTGCTATTGGCGAGCGCCCATCCGCGTGGGTCAGAAGCTCCGAATGTTTGTCGCCATTACGTAGGGCCAACCCATTTGCCGGGCGCAGGCGGCGACGACTCATACCGCTCGACGCGGGAATCGTGCCGAGCACGGCCAAATGGAGACGGGTTTCGACATCTTCAATCGAATGTATGCTGTTATCCAGATAATCCAGGAACAGGGCGAGAGCGACGCAGAGGATTAGCGAGAGGATAAAAGCTATGGAAATCGCCAGCGCCCGTTTCGGCCCAATCGGCTTGTACGGGGCGATGGCGTAATCTATGACGGAGACGTTGTTGGGCGTTCCGTGTAAGATTACGTCATTCTCTTTGGCACGCTGTAGCAATCCGTCCAGAAGGCTCTTATTTGTGTTGATCTCCTGTTGCAGGATTCTATAGTTAATGGCCGCCCCATTCTGGACAAGCGTCTCTCCGCGCTGCTCATCAAATGCTGCGCGGAGCTTTTGTTCTTTATCTATAGCCTGGTGAAAGCGCGTCTCAAGGTTCTTTAAGACTACGGCCCCCATTCGTTTGCGTGTCTCGGCGACCTGTTTATTGATCGCCTCGATCTGCTCGTTGACCTCTTTTACCTCAAGCCACTCCTCCGTATTGTCAACCAACAACTGCGCGCGTCGCTGCCTGAGTTCGATCAGCTTCGCCTCGGCGTCAGAGATGTATTTGTTATTTGCGTCCGAGGCGAGCGCCTCCGCGGCACCCGGCTCAAGCGCCGCCTTATAGGCCGACTCGGCCGTTTTTCGCTCGTTCTCGGCCTCAAGCAACTGTTTATTAAGCCCAACGAGGCGTTCGACCACAGTGTTTTGATTTTCGTCCAGCGAGAGAATCTGGTTGCTTTTGGCATAGCTCATCAGTTGCTCTTCGCCATTGCGTATCTGGGCCTGCAATTCCAGTATTCGCTTCTGTAAAAAATCGCCAGTGCCTGCGGTCGTTTGAGTTTTTCTCTCAAGGTTCGAGAGGGCGAAGGTTTCGCCGACGGTGTTGACGACTCTGGCGGCAAGCTGCGGGTCTGAATGCTGATAGCCGATGTCGATCAGGAAAGTCTCCTTTGTCGTCAGCCTGTCCTCTTTGACCGGGTCGACCGAGAGGTTTTCCTGAAGCTCTTCCACGTAGGGGGCCAATTTCGTGGCCTCCACCAGATCGGCCGTGGTCGAAGCTCCGGGGTCAACGAGCGGCACTTCCTGCACGGTTTCCGTTTGCGTCCTGGGCGCAGCTTTGCCTCCGACCCCGAGCGTCTTCATAAAACCCTTCCACCCGGAATCCAGCGAGGACGGCGAACGCATGAAAGTCTGGTTGTGCTCAAGGTCAAGCGTTTTGGCGACACGCCTCAGTAGGCCGGGCCCGGACAGGATTTTCAATTGAGTATTGAAATAGGCCGGATAGTTGACAGGGTTATTGAGGACGATCGAACTGCTTTTTGAATCGCCGAGCGAGCTTTTATTGCTCTCAACCTCAACCTGTAAACGCACTCGCGCTTCGTAGATGTCCGGCTTACGCATCATATAAATGGCGACCAGCGTCGTGATGAGCGTTACGACGCCGACGATCAACCAGAGGCGCTTGCGAACTGCGCGCCAGTATGAGCGCAGATTTATATCGATGGCCGAGTTCTTGGCCGATACGTTGTAATCGGTCGCCAGTGAAGGGGTTGTTTCCAACAACTTCTCGAAAATTTCCGAGCTTCTTTTGACAAGTTGAGTTTGTTCTTTCATATAACTCCGATTCTCAATCCGCGATATTCTCATCACCCGGAATCGAATACGCCTTGCAGGCAGTTCAGGGGTGAGAATCTATTTCGGATTTCGGCTCAGCGCCGCTCGCAAGAGCCGCTTTGCTTCCCGGACGGCTCGTCTCGTGTCGATCAAATCTATCGTGCGCCCGCCATGTGGCGCTCTGCCCGTATCAACTGCAAATCATCGAATCACCTGTATCGGAAGCGAGGCTGCCGAGGGGACGATAGAGCTGAAAATGCTTCTTAACAGTCGTTTTCCGCCCGAGGTTGGAACGTCCACAATATCGTTTGCCTGGAGCACTACGTCTTCGGCCTGCCGTGAATTGATCGCCTTCAGATCAACATATATTTCCGTCTTCGTAGTGCTGCCCGGCAACTGCCTGATAATCCGCACCCGGTTGCTCTTGGTGTCGGGCATCGTCCCACCCGCCATCGCAATCGCTCTTGTCACTGTGAGCTGCTCTTTTATTGCGATAGATGACGGCTTGATGACGTTGCCGACCACATACACCTGCTCGGCCTCCGGTAACGTCACGATGTCGCCGGGCCGGACATAGGGGTTCGCCTTCTCTTCACCGCGCAGCGTATCCCTTAAAGAATACATGGTGAGCCCGAGGTCAGAATTATTCTCGACCGGCTCACCGCAGACCGAGGCCATTTCAGCATGAGCCACCTGAACATTGAGCCCTGACCGTTCAATATTCGGGCCGCCAGCGAAGGCCAGCAGCTCCAGCAAACGTACTCGGCGCTGCAATTGAAAGCGCCCCGGCGCATTGACCGCTCCGATGACGGCCACCGGCTGTGACGCATACTCTTTGATGAATACGTCCACCTGCGGATTCCTTTGATACTTCAGATAACGCGTAGCGATTTCTTTGGCCAGCTCTCCCTCCGTATGACAGGCCGCCATCAGATCATCTTCGATAAACGGCATACGGATCATCCCGCGCCCATCGACGCGGATCGCGTCGCGCGAAAATTGCGGGCGATTAAAGACGCGTATGTCGAGCACGTCACCCGGCCCGATCCGGTAACGATCATCTGAGGTTGCCGTCCGGGTCACGTCTGAAGTCCTCTCGACTCCACTGGCAGGGGGTGGAGCAATCGCGGCGGGCTGCTGACCATTCACCATCCGAATCGACCCCGTACACAGGACGAGCAGCGTATAAAAGATGGCATGGCCCGAAGCTGACAAAAAGCTGTTCCGTATCTTCATTACTTCTTTATCTCCTTGACAACCCGGCTCGCCGTGCGGCAAGGGCCTCTCTGAGATGATTGGGATGGGCGAGACTGAGCACCGTATTGCTTAGTACAATTTTGAGTTCTTCATGCTCACGCCGGAAGACGCCGGTCAGCGGATGATCCTGCGTCTTGTAAATAACACCATCTCGCATCCACTGCCAGAATTGTGCCTGCGTAGTCCAGAACTCCCGGCGATTCTGACAGACGATCAGCGCTGTCTTTTTCTTCTTGCTTTTCTTTTTTTTCCCGCTCAAAACTGGTTGCTCCACTGTCGGTTCAGTCAAACGCACTGCTGCGCTTGCATATATCCAACCCCGCCACTCAGGGAAAAGGATTAGATCACGCCGTACCCGGAAGGGAAGCCTCTCATGCGAGGCAGCATCGATAATGTCAAAACGGCCTTTTGCGCTACATCGCCCGCAAGTACCGTCCGGTCATCCGTCCCATTTCATCGCAGGTCTTCCTGCGACAGCAGACGAGAGATCAGCTCCGTGCGTCGCCTCACGCCGCATTTGATGAAGATGTGTCTCAAATGAAACTTCACCGTCTGCTCGCTGATAAAGAGCTTCCCGCCGATCTCCGTATTGGTTAACCCCTGGGCGCACCAAAGCGCCACCTGCGCCTCCCTCCGGCTGAGGTCATGCTGCTCAAGCATACGTTCGAGCGCCAGCACAAAGGGCTTACCGTTGGATAAAGCTTTAAGGTCTGTCGGAAAAGGCTCTAGCGAAGCGGCGCGGCGGCGCGCGAAAATCTCGTCCGGGGTGAAGATGAGATACACCATCGCCTGCTGCGAGCCATTCCCTCCGGCAACTTCGTGGCATTCGATACTTAATTTATTCAACAGACCGGCGCGCGCGCGCCGAACAGTGCTGTAGCTCTGCATCCTGCTCAACAGCATCAACTGTCGGATGCTGAACGAGCCGACGCGTGTATGCGCCGCGCTGGTCTTCGTGAGCATGGCTTGATATAGACGATGCTCGACGGGAGTATGGCTGAGCGCCAGGAGCGCCATTGATTCCCCGCCCTTAGGAGTGTCGCTTATACCACCTAAAGGGTAGTTCGGAGGCTGGTCATCCGTTATCTGTTTTTGTTTGGAAAGAGACATCATTCTATTGAAACCCAAAAGAATAGGGAGACAGGGCGAGATGATTATTTGGCGAGCTTTGTCATGACGCGGAAACAACCAACGCTTTCAATTTTCCGGAAACAGAGCGTGTCGCTCTGGCTTTTGCGCTTAATCTCCTGGCGGCGGCTCAAAGAAATCGGTGGCGCTCGAATTTCACCCCGATGCCACAGGCCCCTACATTATTTTCTTCCATGCGAAGCACCACACCATCTATTTTAACCTGTGGAGCCTCTGCTGCCGCCTCTGCCGTCGTCGAGAGGCGAACAATGATGGAAATCTTCGCGCCGACCTTGATTCTCCAGGACAGCCTCAGATAGAGACCTTTGGCGCACATATTGTCAACCGTCGCATCGACCTCAAAGGCTCCGCCACGCTCATCAATCCCTGACACCTTCGCCGGAAAGGGATAGTAAATGCGTGGCATCTGTCGGCGTTCTCGATTATCGAAACCACTCGATGAAGCGTTGATGGACATCTAGTCACTATTCAATCTGATGAGGGTTTCGTTTACAAAAGAGTAGCCTGAGCCTTTGTCCATCTGACGACCCGGAAGGATAGATGATGAGACACCACGAGCGCATCGGTCTATAAGACCATTTCCGACTGGTCGGTATGGGTATATGTGTGGCGCCCGGAGGGGCTTGATGAGCCTACATGCGACGGCACATTTGTGCCGCTCCGAATCAAACTGAATCTGAAAACAAGGGCGAAAGGTTAGCGTGGAGGCTCGGCCAGACCATAACGATAGGCATAGATCATCAATTCAAGGCGGTCGCTGACGCCGAGTTTGCTGAATACAGAGGTCAGGTGATGGCGGACGGTCGTCTCGCTGATGAATAGACGCCTGGCTATCTCCTTGTTCTTGAGTCCCGTGCCGATCAGCGCGATCACTTCGCGCTCGCGCTGTGTGAGCGTGTTGATCTTCCGGGCTTCGGGGTCTTCCTTCTTCTCGCTTTGGTGTGCCATCTCAGCAAATACACGACTTATCGCGGTGCGATCAAGCCATACCTCCCCCGCATGAACTCTTTCAATGGCTTTAATTAGCGTCTCGGCGGCCTTGTCCTTGAGAACTACTCCGGAAGCGCCCAGAAGAACGGCGCGGTTATGCACGTCCGGGTCGTTGACGCCTGAAAGGATGAGGATGCGGCCCTCACTGGCGATCGTGAGCAGTTCCGGCAGCAGATCGAGGCCGTTTGTGCTGCCCAGATTAATATCCAAAAGAATTATATTGGGCTTCTCCTTCGCCGTTTTGCTCAGCGCATCCGAAGCATTACCCACGTCGCCGACCACACACATATTCGGACGCGCCTCCAGAAGCATCCGAAGCCCGGAGCGTATGAGAGCATGATCGTCAATAATCAATACCCTGATTTGTTTGGCGTCGGGTTCGGGGGGAGACGATTTCATATTGCGAGCTTTAACTTAAGGGAGTGCCCCTTGTGATACTCTGTATAAACAGCTAAAGGAGCGATTGAAAGCAAAATCTCAGGCATTCTGTAAGCTACAGAACGCATGCGAAATATGGGAGGTTAGCCATAAAGTAGTTTCGATAGCTGAAAATGTCAATTGCAGACCTGCCTGGACTTCAGTTCCTGTCGAGCCGCAGCACCCTCGCCTTTCGGAAGCGAGAAATAGAAGGACGCGCCCGCGCCGGGAGCGCCTTCGGCCCAGGCACGCCCCCCATGACGGTCAACGATACGGCGCACGCTCGCCAATCCGACGCCGGTTCCTTCAAATTCGTCCGAACTATTAAAGCGCTGAAATATCCCGAACAGTCTATCGGCGTACTGCATATCGAAGCCGACGCCGTTATCGCGTACAAAGTATGTGCTCTCTGCCCCGGCGTCCTCAATTCTCCCGACCTCTATACAAGCCTCTTCGCGCGTGCGCGAATACTTGATTGCATTAGAGAGCAGGTTTTGCCACACAAGTCTTAACAAGGCTGGATCGCCGATGGCGCTTCCCACAGGTTCGATCTTCCACTGTACGGAGCGCCCTTTTACTTCAGGCTGCTGTAGACTACTAATGACCTCCCGAATCAAACCATCCATGTCAACTACGGCTTGATTGAGCTCGACATACCCCGTCCGCGAAAACTCAAGGAGATCATCCATCATAGCGCCCGTTTGCTTAATCAGGTTTGAGATGACTTTGATATATTCGAGGCTCGTTTCATCCAGCACCGGGGCGGCCCTTTCCTGAAGCAGATCGGTCAACCCGCCGATGAAGCGTAGAGGCGTGCGAAGGTCGTGTGAAACAGAATAAGAGAAGAACTCAAGCTCCCTATTGGCTTCCTTCAACTGAGCCGTACGATCCAAAACCCTCTCTTCCAGCATCTCTGTGAGATGTCGTATCTCCACTTCCGCCTGGTAGCGCTCGATCAGCCGAGCCGCCTTGGCGATTAACAGCATCGGAGCATAAGGCGATTCCAGGTAGTCATCTGCCCCGGCCCGTAAACCCTCCACAGCGCTCTCCGTGTCTTTGCGCATGGCGCTGACTAATAGTATGGGCGTCGAGCGTAGCTCCTCATGAGAGCGCACCATGCGGCACAACTCTATGCCGCTGACGACCGGCATCATGACATCGCTGATAATCAATCGTGGATGCTCGCGGCACGAGGTCTCGAACCCTTCCCGCCCATCGACCGCGGTCAGGACATCGTACCCGGCGGTATCCAATAACGCCCTCATCAAGTAGAGATGATCCAGGTTATCGTTTACAACGAGCACCTTTGCTTCGTCTTGATGTGTCATGGCTGCTTTCATGGACAAAATGCGAAGGCTTACAACAAAATATGTGCGTCCGTAGCGGCTCTTTTGTCTTGAAGCTGATCGCAGTCGGCAGACTGGCTCTGGGAGCGATGGTCTTTGAAATTCAGACCTTAAGATTATTGATGGTGCCAGAGGGCGACAGAGATTTCACTTTGCGCCTCCGCCCAGCACAGTGAAACTTCACCCGAGGCAACGGTCAAATTGCGGCGAGTTCTCCAGAGCTTCAAGTATAACCGTATCTCCCTACTTTTTTAAGAGATAGGGAATCTTTGTCAAATTCCTAAATTCGCCAAATTATACCCTTTCTCCTTCCGTCACCAAAGCGAATGACCAGACCCTGAAAATATTTAAGGCGGAGGAAACGCCGCGGCCACCCCTTAAAATATTGGAAGCCGTCTCCGAGTAACATTCAGAGACGACAGTAATTGCTGAGGCGGATACGATAGCCCTGTCTTGTCATTTAATTTGCTGAAAAGATGAATCGATCCGGCACTCCGAAGCCGACTATCCTGACGGTTACTGATTTCAAAGATGTTCGCATTCGGTCATAAAAAAGTTTAGATTCGGGTTCGGATGTTCACCCTTCTGTCCTTCCATATCTGCGAACCAATTCGCGTTTGAGCAGCTTGCCCGTTGGGCCCTTCGGAATCTCGGCGACCAAGCGCACGCTCCTGGGGCACTTGTAGTCGGCCAATCGCTCACGGCAAAAGCTTATAAGCTCCTCTTGCGTCACCTGCGCATCCTCTTTTAGAACAACGAAGGCCGCGACTTCCTCGCCGTAGACCGGATCGGGCACGCCTATCGTGGCTGCCGAGGCGACCGCCGGGTGACTGTAGAGTATTTCGTCTATCTCGCGCGGGTAGATATTTTCGCCGCCGCGAATAATCATGTCGGACTTGCGGTCAACGATGTAGTAGAAACCGTCCTCATCCCTGTAGCCGATGTCGCCCGTGTGAAACCAGCCGTGGCGAAATGCTTCGCCGGTCGCCGAAGGGTTTTTATAGTAGCCCTTCAGGATGTTTTCGCCGCGCAGGACTATCTCTCCCAACTCGCCGACGGGCACTTCCCCGCCCTCCTCGTCGATGACCTTCATCTCGTTGCCGATTGGCATGCCGCATGAGCCTGGGCGACGGCGCGCGTCGGGCGGATTGAAGGTCGAGCGACAGGTGGATTCCGAAAGACCGTAGCCTTCTATGACGAGGCACTTGAAGGTCTCCTCGAAACGCCTGAGTATTTCGGCGGGCACGGGAGCCGAGCCGCACATGGCGAAGCGCAACTGCCCGGTCTTGAGTCCGGGGGGAACGCCTTCGGGGTAAGCGCTCAAAAGCCTCGCGAGCATCGTCGCGACGCTCCCGAACGAGGTCACCCCGTAGTCGGAGATGATCTGCCAGAAGCGGCTGGCCGAGAACTTTTGGCTCACCACCGTAGACGCCCCGGCATAAAGCGGGCTCATGGTAGTGACCGAGACCGCGTTCATGTGAAAGAGCGGCATCAGGGTCAGCAGGCGGTCGGATTCCGTGAAGCCGAGCCAGCGCGTGATCTGTCGTGCGTTGGCGATCAGGTTGCCATGCGTCAGCAGGCAGCCCTTCGGTTTCCCGGTCGTCCCCGACGTATAGATGATGATCGCATCGTCATCCCTTTCGACCGGGGACGAAGCGGGCGGGCCCACGCCTCGGAACTCCGCTGTCGAGCGCGCTTCGTCGTCGAATCCTATGATGTGCTGCAAGTCAGGCAGCTCATGACGAATCGCCTCGATCCTCTGGCGGAACTCCGTGTGCAGGACAATCGCTTTGGCTTCCGCGTGGGCGATCACATAGGACAACTCCTGCGGCTTGAGCAGAGAGTTTACGGGCCCTGCGATTGCCCCGAGCTTGAAGCAGGCGAAATAGGCGATGATATATTCGGGGCTGTTCGGCATCAGAAGGGCCACGTGGTCGCCCTTTCGGACGCCGCGCGAGGCCAGCAGGTGCGCCGCGCGATTCACAGCCCTGTCAAACTCCGCGTAAGTGTAGCGTCGGCCATCCGCCTCCGAGAATAGAAAAGGCTTGGCGGGCGCACCCGAGGCGCGCTGCTCCAATAGCTCGCGCAGGTTTTCAGGCTCCGGCGCAGTGGCCTCCGCAATCACGTTTTCGCTTTCAATCATAGCCGTCTATGATATAGTTAAGTCTCGCTTGAGTCACTACTTCCGGGTTTTCAGATTCCCCGAAGTCAAAGGACTGGCGCCATCCTTCTCGGAACAGTTCAGCACATTTTGCAAAGCTTTCTTGCCCGTCCCATTCCAGGCGGAGATCAGATGCGCTTATGATGGTTTATCGCAATTTCATCGGCGGCAGTTGGGTCGAGTCCCTCTCGCGTAAAACGGTGGAGAATCGCAATCCGGCGAATACGGATGACGTGTTGGGCTCGAACGGCCAGGCGACGCGCGAAGAGGCGCGACGCGCGGTCGAGGCCGCGGGCGAGGCGTTTCGCGACTGGCGCAGGACGCCCGCCCCTGCACGCGGCCGCATAGTCGCGCGTGCGGCGCGGCTGATGGAAGAGGATAAAGAGAATCTGGCCCAGCTTCTGACGCGCGAAGAGGGCAAGACCATCAGCGAGTCACGCGGCGAATTGCAACGCTCGATCAACGTTGCGGAGTTCTGCGCGGGCGAAGCGCGCCGCATCGGCGGCGAGACGATTCAATCCGAGTTGCCGTCCAATTTCGCCTACACTATCAAGCAGCCGCTCGGCGTCGTCGCCTGCGTGACGCCGTGGAACTTTCCCGTCGCCATCCCGGTCTGGAAGATCGCGCCCGCGCTCGTCGCCGGAAACACGGTCGTCTTCAAGCCCGCCACGTTGACGCCCGCCACGGCCGTTCGCATCACGGAGATTTTCGAGGAGGCTGGCCTCCCCGCGGGCGTGCTCAATCTGATCCTCGGCTCGGGCTCCGAGGCGGGCGATGAGATCATCAATCACCCGGCGGTCAGGGCCGTCTCCTTCACCGGCTCGAACGATGTCGGAATACGGCTCTACGAACAGGTGTCGCGGCGCGGCGCTAAAGTTCAGTGCGAGATGGGAGGCAAGAATCCGGTCGTCGTGATGGAGGACGCAGACCTTGAGCTGGCTGTCGAATCGACCGCGCAGGGCGCGTTCGGCTCTTCGGGCCAGCGCTGCACGGCGACGAGCCGCGCCATCGTCGTCCAGGAGATCGCCGATGAGTTCGTCGGGCGTATAATCGCCCGCGCCGAAAGTATGCGAATCGGCCCAGGCGGTGATGCGCGCACGGAGATGGGCCCATGCGTTGACGAGAGCCAGTTTAAGACCGTACTGCGCTATATAGAAGTCGGGCGCGAGGACGGCGCGGAGTTAAAATGCGGCGGCTCGCGCGCCGAGGGCGACGGGCTCGATAAGGGCTACTTCGTGCGCCCGACCGTTTTCGACCGGGTCACGCCGGACATGCGCATCGCCCGCGAAGAAATTTTCGGGCCGGTGCTCTCCGTCCTGCGCGTCAAAGATTTTGAGGAGGCCGTCATGGTCGCCAACGATTCCGAATACGGGCTCTCCTCTTCCATTTTCTCGAACGACGCGGCGCGCATCTTCCGCTTCGTAGACGAGATCGAGACCGGCATGACGCACATCAACTCGCCGACGACCGGCGGTGAGGCCCATATCCCCTTCGGCGGCATCAAGGCGACAGGCATAGGCGACCGCGAGCAGGGGTCAACCGCCCTCGATTTTTATACCGAACTGAAAGTAGTCTACGTGGATTACACAGGGCGTAAGCGCGAGGGGAACCTTTATTGACGCGTGTTCGCGGGCGTGGGGTGGCGGAGTCCGGCCTCCTGCCTGCCGCTCCTCCTGCGCTCTCTTGCAGCGCGAAAAGATTAAGCGAAGGATTTTACACCCGGTTCCAGCCTGAATCGCAGGGAACCTTTCGACGATATGAAAACCGTAGCGTGTCTCTCATGTAAGACTGTCAACGTCAATCCCAACGCAGATTCCGTTTGCTCGAATTGCGGCGAGGCGCTTGCCACGGCCCTCTTTCAACAGAGCGTGGACGAGCTGAAAGAACTGACGGGCAAGCTGCAACAAAGCCGTAAGCCGTCGCGCTCCTTCAACTCGTTCAATGGTTTCGGGACGACGCTGCTCGATTATCGTCAACTGCCCGACGGGACATACCAGGCGACGCGCTGGATCATAGCCCTCTTCCTACCCGTCTTTCCGCTCGCGTCCTACGTTATCAAACCGGCGACGCAGGAGTTCGGTTACGGGCGGGAGACGGCCCGGTTCACGATTCTCGCCGAGACGGAGCTTTCCGCCGCCAGGATTCTGCGCACCTACCTGCTCGCCGTCATAGGTTTGCTGCCAGCCATCCTGGGCTTCGTCTACTCTCGCGAGATCAACCATGCGGTGCGCGGGGTCTACGCCCTCGGGTTGATGATACTGATTTTCGTCTGGGCCCTTTACTTTATCTTCATCAAGCTGAAGAACGAGGGCAAGGCTTATCGCGCCCGGACAACGTCCGAAGAGAATGCATGAACCATTTTGGAGAGGAACCTGTCACCCCGGAGAGATTAATTTATGAGCACAGTCAAAGCCGACGTACAACAGTCCGAAACCGTCCTCAAGCATAAGGAGTTTCTATTTCCGGCCGTCGCCACTTACTATCAGGAACCTCTGGCGCTCGTGCGCGGCGAGGGGATGTACGTGTGGGACGACGCGGGCAATCGTTACCTGGACTGCTTCGGCGGCGTACTGACCGTCAGCGTCGGCCATGCCAACCCGAAGGTGAACGCGGCGATCATCGAGCAGGTCAGGACGATTCAACATACTTCGACGCTCTACGCGAATAAGCCGCAGGCAGATCTCGCCGAAAAGCTTTACCAGATCACACCGGGCCGCCTGAAGAAATCCTTCTTCACCAACAGCGGCACGGAGGCTGACGATACGGCCGTCATGGCGGCCAAGCTCTACACGGGCCGTCACGAGATAGTCGTCCTGCGCCATAGCTATTCGGGGCGCTCGGCGACGGCGCTCTCGGCCGTGGGCCATTCCACCTGGCGGCAATTGCCCGCACAGGTCGCAGGCATTGTCCACGCGCGCGCGCCCTATTGCTATCGCTGCCCGCTCAAGCTCACCTATCCGGAATGCGGGCTTGCATGCGCCGAAGACATCGAAGACGTAATCATGACGACGACCACGGGCGAGATCGCAGCCTTCATGGCCGAGCCGATCCTGGGCGTCGGCGGCTTCATCGTCCCGCCGCCCGGCTATTTCGAGCGCGCCGTCGAAATCACACGCAATCACGGCGGCCTCTTCATCGCCGACGAAGTGCAGACCGGGTGGGGACGCACGGGCGACAAGTGGTTCGGCATAGAGCACTGGAACGTCGAGCCCGACATCATCACCTCGGCCAAGGGCATGGGCAACGGCGTTCCGATAGGCATGACGACGGCCACGCCCGAAGTCGCCGACAGTTATCCGGGCCTGACGTTCTCCACCTTCGGCGGCAATCCCGTCTCGATGGCCGCCGCGCTGGCCGTCATCCGCGTCATCGAAGAAGAGGATTTAAGGAGGAACGCCGCAGTGGTCGGCGCGCACCTGCGCGAGGGGCTCGACCGGCTAAAGGAGAAGCACAAGGTTATCGGCGACGTGCGCGGCCTCGGTCTGATGCAGGCGATTGAGCTGGTCAAAGACCGCGAGACGAAAGAGCCCGACCCGCAAAGCGTGCTCAAGGTGTTCGAGGAGACGCGGCGGCGCGGCGTCCTGATCGGCAAAGGCGGCCTCTACGCCAACGTGATTCGCACGGGCATGCCGCTTATCTCTACCAAAGACCACGTCGATGAATTGATCGAAGCGATGGATGCGGCCCTCGGCACGATCTGATCGAATGGCGGATGCTTTATCAAAGCTGTGGGATTTCCTGTGGCGGCCTCTTTTACCCTTCGAGGCGCGGGTGTGGGTTTATCTCGCGACGTTCATAGCGTTTGCGCTGCTTCCGCTGTGGCTCATCGCTTACGCTAAGTACGCCGGTCGCAACAAACGATGAGAAGCGTTGCGCGCGAAGCCTTACGGATTCTGGCTCATGAACCTCATTAAACTGTTTCTTCTCGTCACACTCCTGCTGGCGGGCTGCGCGGGCGCGGGCCGTAACAGGGTTGTCGTCGCCGGACAGCAGCCGCAGCAGCAGCAGCAGCCGCCGCAGGATTTGGATTCCTATTTCAAGGAGACCGAAGGGTGCTTCGTCCTCTATGATTTGAAGCGCGATCATTACACGCGTTATAACGAGGCGCGCTGCCGCGAGCGTTTCAATCCGAAATCCACCTTCAAGATTCCGAACTCGCTGATCGGACTTGAAACGGGCGTTATCCGTGACGCAGATTTCCTTATCCCCTGGGACAAGCAGAAATATCCGCCCGACGGTTGGGACACGGAGCCGTTCATACAGTGGAAGCGCGATCACACGCTACGCACGGCCTTTCAGAACTCGGTCGTCTGGTACTATCGCGAGCTGGCGCAGCGCGTCGGCGCTGAGCGCATGAAGAAATACGTGACCGCCTTTAACTACGGCGACCGGAACATCTCAGGCCCAATAGACTATTTCTGGCTCAATAATACTCTGAAGATTTCGGCCGACGAGCAGGTGGAGTTTTTGAAGAAGTTCTATCTATACAAGCTGGCGGTCGCCAGGCGTTCCGTTGATATAGTCAGGGAGATCATGGTGCGCGAGCAGACGCCAGGGTACAGGCTGTCGGGCAAGACGGGCGGCGGCGCGCTCGAAAGCGGCAGGTTTATAGGATGGTTCGTCGGCTACGTCGAGACGGGCGGCGATACCTATTTCTTCGCCACCAACATCGAAGGCCCAACCTATCTTTCAATCCGCGACAAGCGGATCGACTTGACCAAACAGATTCTAAGCGGCCTCAATGTGCTGCCGAAACAATAATAGCCTTTCGTCCTGTACGAAGGAGATTTTATGAGAACACTGATTCGTAACGGGCGCGTCGTCACCGCCGTCGATGATTATAAGGCCGATATACTGATCGAGGATGAAGTGGTTTCCGTCATCGGCGCGCGTCTTGAGATGGAGGCTGATCGCGTGATCGATGCTGCGGGGAAATTGGTTATCCCCGGCGGGATCGATCCACACACGCACATGGAGCTGCCGTTCGGCGGCACGGAGTCGTCCGACGATTTCCGTACCGGTACGATTGCCGCCGCGCATGGCGGGACGACGACGATCATAGATTTCGCGGTGCAGTATAAGGGGCAGTCGCTCACAGAGGGCCTGGATCGCTGGCACGCCAAAGCCGAGGGCAAAACGGCCATCGATTACGGCTTTCACCTGATTACGACCGACCTCGAAGATGAGCGCGTGCCCGAGCTGCACCGCTTGATGGACGAGGGGGTGACGAGCTTTAAGCTGTTCATGGCTTATCCGGGCGTCTTTCTCGTTGACGATGCGACTATCTTTCGCGCGATGACGGCCGCCGGAGAACGCGGCGGCTTGATCTGCATGCACGCGGAGAACGGCGTGGTCATCAACGAGATTATCAAGCGCGCGCTCGCCGCCGGGCGAACTGCGCCGAAGTATCACGCGCTGACGCGTCCGACCGTCGCCGAGGCCGAAGGGGTGCATCGCGCCATCGCCATCGCGGAGATGGCCGAGGCGCCCGTTTATATAGTCCATCTCTCGTGCGCTGACGCGCTCAAACAGGTGAGAGAGGCGCGCGACCGTGGGCTGCCCGCCTTCGCCGAAACCTGCCCGCAATACCTTTTCCTTTCGATAGACGATTACGGCGAAGGCTTTGAGGGCGCGAAGTACGTGATGACGCCGCCGCTCAGGGAAAAGTGGAATCAGGCCGAGTTGTGGAAGGGCTTGAGGACGGACGATCTGCAAGTCGTCTCGACAGACCACTGCCCTTTCTGCATGAAGGAGCAGAAGGAGCTGGGGCGCGACGATTTCTCCAGGATTCCGAACGGCGCGCCCGGCGTCGAGCATCGCGTCCCGCTCATCTTCAACGGCGCTGTCCTTGAGCAGGGTTTCTCGCTCTCCCGCTTCGTCGAATTGACCTCGACGGCGGCGGCCAAAATGTTCGGCCTCTTTCCGAGGAAAGGCACCATCGCCGTCGGATCGGACGCAGACCTTGTGATCTTCGACGCCGAGCGCGAACAAACGATCAGCGCACGGACTCATCACATGAACGTGGACTATTCCGCCTACGAAGGCAAACGCATACGCGGCGTGGTCGAGACGGTGCTCTTGCGCGGACGCGTCGTCATCGAAGCAGGCGAGTACAAGGGCAGGCCCGGCGACGGTCGCTTTCTAAAGCGCGGGACGTGCGTGGCGTTTTAAAAGCAAGCTATGAGCAGCACAAGGTGCAGGCAATGCGGGCTCGTCAACTTTGTCGCGGCCGCGCGATGCAAACGCTGCGGTGCATCTCTGAAGGAGGACGGCCCCGCCGATAACGCGACGGGTGAGGGCGACGCCCTAGATGCGCCTGAGCAGCAGCAGCAGAAGAAGAGGAGCCTCGGCAAGCGCATCTCCTGGATCGTGGGCATGACGCTGGTCGTCCTCCTGATCTGCTACCTGTCGCTGCTCGTCACGTCGGATTCGATCAAGTGGCAACAGCGGCAGACTGTTGACAGGGCGATAGCAGTCCTCGAACAGAAGGGTTTCGGCAAGGAGGCGTTCGTGCTGCGCCGACTCGTCAGCTTTCGGACGACCGATAACTGGTGGAATATGCAGGTCGGACATCATGATGCGTACGCGGCGACCAACTTCCCTTTCGAGGTGCTCACGCTCTACCCTGAGTTTTTCGATAGCGCGAAGGATGATACGGAGCGCGCCGCCATTCTCCTGCACGAGTCGTATCACCTGTTCGGCGCGGGCGAGCAGGCGGCGCTCGAAGGCGTTTGGCGCAACAAGGGCAGGATCGGATGGACGGCCGACAAGTACGCCGAGACCAAGGTTTGGAAGAACACCAAAGAGCTGACCATGAGCGAGGTTCCGCAGCTTTTCCGCTGCGGCCTTGAAGGCAAAGACGATTGCATACAGTGAGCGGCTCGCCCGCCGGATAATCAATGGCCAAAGATTCCGTCAATCGAGCAGATATCGCCGTCACGCAGCGCGATTTCGAGGAGCTGAGCAGAGATGTCTCAGCGAGCCCGCTCTGGAATCGCGACCTCGCGCCGACCACCATACGGGAACGCACATGGTCAACCTGGAACATCGCCGCGCTCTGGATCGGCATGAGCGTCGTGATTACGACCTACACGCTGGCCGGAGGCTTTATCGAAGCGGGCATGACGTGGTACGAGGCCATGCTCACCATACTGCTCGGCAATACTATCGTTCTCATCCCCATGATCCTGAACGCGCATGCGGGCACGAAGTACGGCGTCTCGTTCCCGGTCTTGTGCCGCGCCGCCTTCGGCACGCGCGGAGCGAACATTCCGGCCGTGCTGCGCGCCGTGGTGGCGTGCGGCTGGTTCGGCATCCAGACCTGGATCGGCGGCACGGCTCTGGATGCGCTGTTCGGCGCAATGAGCGGCGGATGGAACAATCTATTCAACGGCGCGGCGGTGCTCAATGTGCCGGTTCATACGTGGATCGCGTTCTTCGTCTTCTGGGCCATAGAGGTCTTCATCATTCTCAAGGGCGTCGAGGGCATCAAGTATTTGGAGACGTGGTCGGCTCCGCTCCTGCTCGGGGGCGGCGCGGCTTTGCTCGCCTGGGCATCCTGGCGCGCGGGAGGTCTGGGGCGCGTCCTGACAGAATCGAGCGCGCTTCAAAAGCAGCACAATGACTTCTGGGCCATCTTTCCCGGCTCGCTGACGGCATCGGTCGGCTACTGGGCCACTCTTAGTCTGAACATCCCTGATTTTACGCGCTACGCGAAATCGCAAAAGTCGCAGATGATAGGCCAGGCGCTCGGCCTGCCTTTGACGATGACGGCGTTCGCCTTTATAGGAGTGGCGGTCACGAGCGCCACGCTGTTGATCTACGGCGTGGCGATTCCAAACCCTGTGGACTTGATGGCGCGCTTCGACAGCATCGCGGTCATACTGTTCGCCACGGCCGTCATCTTCGCCGCGCAGTTGACGACCAACATGGCCGCCAACGTCGTTTCGCCCTCGAACGATTTCTCCAACCTCAACCCGAAGCGCATCTCTTACGTGACGGGCGGGCTCATCACCGCACTGATCGGCGTCGTGATGATGCCCTGGAAGCTGATGGAGACGATGGGCGCTTATATCTTCACCTGGCTGATCGGTTATTCGGGCCTGATGGGAGCGATAGCCGGAATACTGATCTGCGACTATTGGGTGCTGCGCCGCCAACGGCTCGACCTGGTTTCGCTCTTTGACCCCGACGGGCGATACTCCTACTTGAAGGGCTTTAACTGGCGGGCCATCGCGGCACTCGTGCTGGCGATCCTGCCGGTCGTGCCCGGTTTCCTGCGCGCGGCGGCGACGCCTAATTTTTCGGGCCGGATGCCGAACCCGAACTTCTTTGATACTCTCTATACCTATGCCTGGTTCGTCACCTTCGCGCTGGGCTTCATTTTGTACTACGCTCTGATGAGCGGACACTTAAGAAAGGACGAGCGATGAAGAGCGGAACGAAGGGATGAAGGGCGGCAGCGCTGAAAGGGTTTTTGAGTGAACTGGTAATTGACGCATTCGCTCAATCATTCATCGCTGCCGCCCTCAGCCCTTCGCCTTCATCCCTTTTGAACATCATGCCACGCACAGTCAAATGCGGCCTGATACAGGCGACCAACGCTGCGCCGACCGATGCGCCGATTGAAGAGATCAAGCGCGCCAACATCGAAAAGCATCTCGCCATGATTGAGGATGCCGCGCGCCAGGGCGTGCAGATTCTCTGCATGCAGGAGGTCTTCACCACCCCTTACTTCTGCGCCGAACAGCAGACGCGATGGTACGAGGCGGTCGAGCGCGTGCCCGATGGGCCGACCGTGCGCTTGATGCAGGAGGTGGCCCGCAGGCACCAGATGGTCATCATCGTGCCCATCTACGAAGAGGAGATTACGGGCATCTATTACAACACGGCGGCCGTCATCGACGCCGACGGCAAGTATCTGGGCAAGTATCGCAAGAACCATATCCCGCACGTCGCGCCCGGATTCTGGGAGAAGTTCTACTTCAAGCCGGGCAACCTGGGCTATCCGGCCTTCGATACAGCCTACGCGCGCATCGGCGTCTACATCTGCTACGACCGCCATTTCCCGGAGGGTGCGCGCATACTTGGATTGAACGGCGCGGAGATCGTCTTTAACCCGTCGGCGACCGTCGCGGGCCTCTCCGAATACCTGTGGCGGCTGGAACAACCGGCGCACGCCGTCGCCAACGGCTACTTCATAGGCGCGATCAATCGCGTCGGCCACGAGCAGCCCTGGGACATCGGCGAGTTCTACGGCCAGAGCTATTTTTGCGACCCGCGCGGCCAATTCGTCGCCGAAGCGCCGCGCGACAGGGATGCCCTCGTCGTCGCAGACCTTGACCTTGATATGATCCGTCAGGTCAGGAACACCTGGCAGTTTTACCGCGATAGAAGACCGGAGAGCTACGAGCAGTTGACCGCCGAATAAAGGGCGAGTCTCTTCAGTTATCTATGCGGAGCGCGAGCGTCGTAGATGAAGCGAAGTAGAAGAGAGCGTACGATAGAGAAGGTCAAGCGGCGGCTGATGCGAAAGAGTCTGCCCAGGGTTCAGGTTTCGCTGATTCTTTTGCTCACGGGGCTCGCCGGTTTTCTGGCCTCCTTCTCGCTCCTGCGTCTCGGGTTAGGGTGGATGTGGCTGCGTTACCCGATAGCCATACTCTTCGCCTACTGCGTCTTCCTGCTATTGCTTCGGCTATGGCTTTCGTTGCAGCGATCACAACACGAGCTTCCGAATCCTGAGCTGGACTTGTCGGCCGTCGAGGTCAATTACTCGCCGCTGCCGAGTTATAATCCTGACTTTAAGTTTAGCGGAGGCGGCGGCGATGCCGGTGGAGGCGGCGCTGGCGGGAGTTGGGGAGGCAGCAGCCTACAGGCCGCTTCGCCGTCGTCGTCGGCCTCAAGCGGCGGCGGTGGTGGCGGCGGATCGTTTCTGGATAACATCGACCTCGATCTGGAAGGAGGCTGGCTCCTGATAGTCGCCCTCGTAGCGATCATAGGGGGGCTCCTCGCCGCCTTCTACGTCATCTATGCCGCGCCCGCGCTGCTCGCGGAGATACTGGTCGACGGGGTTTTGCTGACGGGCCTTTACAAGCAGATGAAAAGAATAGAGCAAAGACACTGGCTGCGCTCGGCCGTGCGCCGGACTTTACTGCCCGCTCTACTGGCAACGATTTTTTTCAGCATCGCCGGGTACGCCCTGCAAAGGGCCGTTCCCGAAGCGCACTCAATCGGAGAGGTCTGGAAGCACGTGGTCAAAAGCTGAGAGGACGGGCCTCTCATTGAATCCATGCGTCATGCGAGGGGCACGTGCGCGCGCGCGCGCGTGCCCGTCGGGGCTCTCCCGTTCCGGTCTTGATTCTCGGTTGCCAGGGCTTCAGCAAACTCTTGACGAGGGCGGGCCCGGCTTCTCGCAATAGCAGGCTGAGCTACTCTCTTTCTCTGAAAAGTTATCATGTCAACCATACACGAATCGCCGATCAACATTGCGCAGATCGAACGAAACTTTCGGGAGATCGCGCCGCCGCTCTCGGAAGCCGAAGCGATCATGGAGTCAAACCGCTGCGTCTATTGCTACGACGCGCCCTGCACGCGCGCGTGCCCGACGCACATAGACGTGCCCGCGTTCATCAAGAAGATCGCAAGCGGGAATCTCACGGGCTCGGCGCGCGTCATCTTCGACGCCAACCCCGTGGGCGCGACGTGCGCGCGCGTGTGCCCAGTCGAAGTGCTCTGCGAGGGCGCGTGCGTCGAGAAGACCTTGATGGCGAAGCCCATCGAGATCGGTCGCCTACAGCGCTACGCGACGGATGCCGCGTTTGAGAGGGGCCGCGACCCTTTCAAAGCGGGCGCGCCCAACGGCAAACGCGTCGCCGTCATCGGCTCAGGCCCGGCGGGGCTTTCCTGCGCCACCTATCTGGCACGGCTCGGCTACTCGGTCACCGTCTATGATCGCCGTCCTCTGGCCGGTGGGCTCGACACCTACGGCATGGCGGAATACAAGATGCGGATGGAAGTGTCGACTGCGGAAGCGGCGATGGTCGCGCGTCTCGGCGTCGAGTTCAGGATGAACACTGAGGTCGGGCGAGACATTACGCTGGACGAATTGGAGTCTGCTAACGACGCCGTCTTCATCGGCGCAGGGTTGGGGGCAACCTCGCGACTTGGGATTCCGGGCGAGAATCTACCGGGCGTTTATGACGCGCTCGATTTCATCGCGCGCATTAAGACGCGCGATTGGGCCAACGTGCCCATCGGGCGCGCGGTCGCCGTCATCGGCGCGGGCAACACAGCCATCGACGCCGTCACACAGGCCAAGCGTCTCGGCGCCGAGCGCGTCCTGATGATCTATCGTCGCAGCCAGAGAGAGATGCCCGCCTACGAGTATGAGTACGAGCTGGCGAAAAGGGATGCCGTGGAGTTCTGGTGGCAGACCGCGCCGGTTGAGATATTGGCGAGCGAGGACGGCCAGCGCGCGGCCGCTTTGCGCTGCGTACGTATGGAGATGGCCGAGGAGGAGGACGCCTCGGGGCGTCGTGCCGCGCGGCCCCTTCCAGGCTCTGAGTTCGACATCCCCGTGGACATGGTCATCAAGGCGCTCGGCCAGCAGAAGATGCGCGAATTTCTCTCCGCCATCAAGGGCGTCGAGCTTGATTCGGCCGGTCGCGTCGTCGTCAATACAGAGACGATGCAGACGGGCAATCCCAAATATTTCGCGGGCGGAGATTGCGTCAACGGCGGACGCGAGGCCGTCGATGCCTCGCAAATGGGCAAGCTCGCCGCGCAGGGCATACACGAAGCTCTCTCCGGCGAGAGGGTCGAGTTTGCGGGCGCGCGCATCCCTTTGCCGGAAGAGACGCACCAGCTCAAGGCACATTAAATCTCAGGGAAATTCAGGGAATATAAGGGGATTTTCAGGGAAACGTAGGAAATCGCGGGCCCGAGCACGAAAAGACGCGGCTGCGGGCGGCTGGCACTGTGAATCTATAAAACTTCGATTGGCCCACAAGTAAGGAGCAAGCTCATGGCAGACCTCAGCGTTGATTTCGCAGGCATTAAATCCCCCAATCCCTTCTGGCTCGCCTCCGCGCCGCCGACCAACATGGGTTCGATGGTCGAGCGCGCCTTCGATGCCGGATGGGGCGGGGCGGTCTGGAAGACGCTCGGCGAGCCGATCACGAACGTCTGTTCGCGCCTCGCTTCGCTTGACCACGGGCCGCAGCGCATGATCGGCCTCAACAATATCGAGCTGATTACGGATCGCCCGCTTGAGGTCAATCTCAAAGAGATACGCGAGTGCAAGAAGAAGTATCCGAATCACGCGCTCGTCATCTCGCTGATGGTCGAATCGAAACGCGAGGCGTGGCACGAGATCGCTAAGAAGGTCGAAGATACGGGCGCTGACGGCGTCGAGCTGAACTTCGGCTGCCCGCACGGCATGAGTGAGCGCGGCATGGGCTCCGCGATGGGACAGGTTCCCGAATACACCTGCATGGTGACGGAGTGGGTCAAGGAGGCGACGCGTCTTCCGGTCATCGTCAAGCTGACGCCGAACGTGACGAGCATTACTCCTCCGGGACGCGCGGCCGTAAGCGGCGGCGCGGACGCGCTCTCTCTCATCAACACGATCAACTCCGTGATGGGCGTCGATCTGGACACGCTCATTCCGCATCCGAACGTCAACGGGCGCGCGGCGCACGGCGGCTACTGCGGCCCGGCGGTCAAGCCCATCGCACTCAACATGGTCTCGGAGCTGGCGCGCGATACGGAGATCAATATCCCCATCAGCGGCATCGGCGGCATCCAGACGTGGCGCGACGCGGCCGAGTTCCTGCTGCTCGGCGCTTCGACCGTTCAGGTCTGCACGGCCGTCATGCATTACGGCTATCGCATCGTCGAGGATATGATCGACGGCCTCTCGAACTACCTGGACGAAAAAGGGTTCCTGAGCGTGCGCGACATCATCGGCAAGAGCGTGCCGCGCGTCACGGACTGGGGCAATCTCGACCTCAACTACAAGACGGTCGCGCGCATCGATCATGACCTCTGCATCAGGTGTAATCTCTGCCACATCGCCTGCGAGGACGGCGCGCACCAGTGCATCCCCTTCACACAGATCAACGGCACGCGCTTTCCCATCGTTGACGAACAGGAATGCGTCGGTTGCAACCTCTGTTACCTGGTCTGCCCATCGCCCGGCTGCATCTCCATGGTACGACTCGACGACGGGAGCCAACCCGTAACATGGCGCGAGCTGTCGGCGCGAGAGCCCGAGACGATGACCGGCGATTGATGAAATCCTTGCAGCAGGCTCTATGAATGCTGCGCGAGCGGCGCGCGCCCGCGCACATGGGCCACCCGGATCATTCGTGCCAGTGCCCTCTTTGCATCGCTTTTTTGAAAGGACGCCTCGTATGACCGGTCTAACCTCGACCACACCTTATCTTTCAAATAGCGGTCGGACGCGCGCCACAACCGTGCTGCTGGCGGTGGGCATCGTCCTTAACATAATCATGTTGATTCTGGGGCTGCTGCAAATCAACCTGCTGTCGGAGATGGCGGGCGGCGCGGTTGTCCCCGAGGATGACATATCGGCGAACGATATGAGGGTCGGTCTCGCCAGCCTGCTCCTGTTGGGCCTTCGCCTGGTGACCGCAGTGGTTTTCCTGCTCTGGATTCACCGCGCCTATAGGAATCTGCCAGCGCTCGGAAATCCGCGCCAGCAGTTGGAGTACAGCCCCGGCTGGGCCGCCGGTTATTTCTTCATTCCGATCTTGAACCTCTTCGTGCCATTTCGTGTGGTCAAAGAGATTTGGCGCAAGAGCGAACCCGACGTTGGAACCGGGGAGAGTTATATGTTTTATCCGCCGGAGGCTCCCGCCCTGATAGGCGTGTGGTGGGCGTTCTGGATCGCTTCCCTCTTTGCGGATCGCATCTCGTATACCTTCCTGAATAGAGCCGACGGGCCCAATAGCATGCTCACGGGGACGTGGGCCATGGAGGTGGCGCTCATTCTAGAAATCATCGCCGCCGTTTTAGCCATTCTGGTTGTCCGAGGGATCAATGACCGGCAGGAGAAAAGAAGCCAGCTTGTCACCCTGCTGAACGCAGCGCCGCCGCCGCCGCCGCTTTTCACCCAGCCAGCCCCCACTCCCGAACAGACCTCCGGTCAGTAGGGTCTTTCGAGTTCGGACATCAGCGTTGGGACTTCCGCCAGAAGCTCGCGCGCGAGGAATCCCAGTTGGCCCATGCGACGGGCCAATCGGTCGCCCGCGCGCCCGTGCAGGTAAACGCCCCAGGTGGCCGCCTGTAAGGGTTCGGCGCCGCGCGCCGCGAGCCCCGCGATGATGCCCGAGAGCGTATCGCCCGAGCCGGATGTTGCGAGACCGACGTTGCCTGAGCGATTGCAGTATGCTTCTCCGCCGGGAGCGACTATGAAGGTTTCCCTGCCCTTGAGAGCGATCACGGCGCGCAGGGCGCGAGCGGCACGCCGCGCCGCCCGCAGCGGGTCGCGCGTAACCTCGTCTTTCTCCTTCGCACGCATAGACGCCATCTCGCCCGCGTGCGGCGTCAGCACTACCTTGCCATCGAAGCCATGAAGACACTGGTCGTTGCCTTCGACGCAAGCGAGCGCACCGGCGTCCAGGATCAGCGTCGGCCCCACAATGTCCGGCAGAAGCCTCTTCAGCAATCGCAGGATAGCGCTCTCGTCCACCATGCCCGGGCCAACTAGCACGGCCTGCGCTTCGTTCGCGTATTCGATGATTCTGTCTGAGGCCGAGGCGGCGATGGCCCCGGCCTTTGTTTCGGGCAGAGCCAGGACGCGCGCTTCGGGCACGGCCACTGCGACCGCTTGCGCGACGCTGCGACAGGTGGCTATTTGAAGCTTACCGGCCCCGGCGCGAAGGGCGGCGTTCGCCGCCAGAATCACAGCGCCCGGCATCTCGGGCGCGCCGCCGACAACCAGCACGCGCCCGCGATCCTCTTTATCGCCGTCCTCGTCCGGCTGCGGCAGCGGCCAGCCGTGCAATAGCCTGGACGTGACGTTAAGCGCGCGCTCCGCTGAGGGTCGGGCCGCCGAGCCGGAGTTTCGCTCGCGGGCCCGCCCTTTCGGTTTCGCTCTCCGGCCTCTGCTTTTATTTGGCGGCGATGGGGACATCGGGTTTCGTCGTGACGGGCGCGCCTGATTCTTCGAGCGGCGCTACAAAGTTGAAGTGGCAGAGGGCGAGTTTGCCGCGCTTGCCCAGATGCGGGGCAAATTCGTAAGCGGTGACGGAGCAGTTGGCGACCTCCTGCGCATGGTCGATGGCGAGTATCTCTTCCTCCGTCATGCGTTCGAGCAGGTAGCGAAAACAGAGCACGATGACCTGGTGTGCGACGATAAGGACACGCTCGCGCCTGTAATCGCGCGTGATCGTGTCAATCACGCTCCGCAGGCGAAGAATCACGTCGCACCAGCTTTCGCCGCCGGGCGGGCGATGATAAAACTTGCCGAGGACGGTGCGCGCTTCGGCCTGCTCGGGGTATTTCTCGCGAATGCCGATCCTGGTCAGGCGGTCGAAGACGCCGAACTCCTTCTCGCGCAGCCGTTCGTCAACGGCGTAGGTGATGTCTTCGCGTTCGATGCCCGCCGCCTCAAGCACACGTTGGGCCGTCTCGCGCGCGCGTATGTAGGGCGATACGAGGACGACGTTGGGCCATTCCTTCGGCGACATCTTGCCGAACCATTGGCCCAGGGCCGTTGATTGTCGCTCGCCGAGCGGCGAGAGCGGCACGTCCACGTCGCGCGTCGCGATGTCTATTACAGGCAGCCCGGCTGCTTCGGCCGCGTCGCGCGCGACGTTACCGGCGCTCTCGCCATGACGAACGAGCCAAATAGCATCCGGCCATTTCTGTTCTTCTCTCACTGGAAAACGCCTCCCCCAAACGGAGCCGCGCTCGCAATACTCGCAACGTCCCCGCCTAAAATTTCAGCACAGCGATTCCTTCAGCTTCAGTTTGTGAACCACGAGCTGCAAGCCGGAGATGGACATCTCGACCCGCTCAAGCTCTCTGGGCCCATCCTTGACCCTCTCGAACGCCGCTTCCGTCAGCAGTATCTCGCCGCATTGGGCCAGGTCTTCGCCCAGTTTGAAGGCGAGGTTGGCCTCCGCGCCGTAAACGTCCTTGCCCTCGACGATCATATCCCGATCACCGATTATCAGCACTTCACCGTAACCGATGCCGAAGCAGGCGTAGAGGTCAGACTCGTCCGGCAGCATCGTGTTTGCGCCGCTCAGGCGCTTGAGTATGTCAACGGACGCCTCTATGGCCGGGCCGACATCCGGAAAGACCGCGAACACGTTATCGGCTTCGAGCTTGATGACCTCGCCTTCATACGCCTCGACGACCGGAGCCGTGACCGCATTCATGCCGTGAACCATCGCCAGAAAATGAACGATCCCGTATTTGATCGTGAGGCGCGAAAAGCTGGACATGTCGAGCACCATGACGGCCCGCGTCTCCGCAAAAAGCTCGTGTATCCGGGCATCTATCTCGGCGGCGCGCTCCGGGTGCTCGTTCCGCTCCTGAAGAAATCGGCTAAGCTCTTTTCTGGTCTTGGTTCCCATCCGGTTCGTGCTCCCGGCGAAAAATTTGATGAGGCGCGGGCCCTCTCTTCCTCTCTACGTGCGCGCGCGTGCGAGCCCTTCAGCGCACCTCGTTGTTTCTCTGCGCCGCCGCTTCGTTCAGGGCCGTCAGCCACGAAGGGGAGACGGCCGACTGGCTGTTCCTGCCCCTGGCGCGCAGGCGTCCGATGCCGCCCGGAGACGGCAGCAGCCTGTTGACCAGCCCGAGCAGGTCTGCCGTCAGACCCGGAAAGAGTCCATGAAAGCGGACGGCCAATTGCGCCTGAATCGATAGCGTAATCTCGGCATCGCCGCGCTTGCAGGCCGCTATGATTTGGCGGGCGGCGCGCTCGGCCTGCATCGAAGAGACGGGCAGCGCATCGCTGATGCTGAACCAGGCATACTCGGCGCGATGCTGCCCCTTGAAATAGGCGTTGCGCGGGCTGCCCGTGCGCATCAAGCCCGGGCAAACGGTCGTCACCAGCACACCGTCCTTCAATAGCTCGGCGCGCAAGCCTTCGGAGAGACCGACGAGGGCGAACTTGCTGGCGCTGTACGGAACCAGGTGTGGCACGCTGATCTTACCGCCGATGGAAGTGATATTGACGATGCGGCCCTCGCGCCGTTTTCGCATCTCCGGCAAGACGTTAAGCGTCGCGTAGAGCGGCCCCCAGAAATGTGTCTGCATCGCCTCGTCATAATCTCCCACCGTCATCACCTCGACGGGCCCGACCTGTATCACACCCGCGTTATTGACTAGCACATCTACACGTCCGTAATGGTCGCGCACCACATTGACCATCTCCCCGACCTGCGACCAATCCGTTACATCACACGGCACGGCGAGCACGGCCGCACCACCTTCGGCCAACTCCCCGCGCGCCCTCTCAAGCTCTTCGGGGTTGCGCGCACAGATCGCCAGTCGCGCGCCCTCGCGCGCAAACTCGCGCGCCATCACCAGCCCCAGCCCGCGCGAGCCGCCAGTGATGAGCACTACTTTGCCGCGCAGCTCGTATTCACGCCAACGCTGTACAGCCGCGCGAGCCGCAAGTAATGCACCCGCGCCCGCAACCATCAGCACCAGCGCGTTTTTTTCCTGTTCGTTCATCTAACCCTCCAGGAATTGCGGATGTCCGATTGCCTGTTGGAAGCATCCTGTTTTGAAAACCGGGAAATTCCCTCTGCCGATTTGTAATCTCAAAATCTGAGCTTATCAACTACGACCAGCGATTTCAGATTGGGCCCGGCCCGGATTATTTCAGCTCTGCGACGACCGGCGTGTGATCGGACGGGCGTTCCCAGGTGCGCGGCTCCGTGTCTATCCAGGTAGCGACGGAGCGCGCCGCGAGCGGTTCCGAGACCCAGATATGATCGATGCGTAATCCGGCGTTGCGGCGAAATGAGCCCTGCCGGTAATCCCACCAGGAGAAATGTCCCGCTTCTTCGGTGTGCAGGCGAAACGCATCCACGAACCCCCAATCCTTGATGTGATCTAAGGCGGCGCGCTCTCTCTTGCTGAAGAGAATGCGTCCCTGCCATAAGGCGGGATCGTGCACGTCGCGCTCCTCGGGCGCGACGTTGAAATCTCCGCACAGCAGAAGGGGCTCGCTCTTTTTGTAAAGCTCGTCGAAGAGGGCGCGCAGGCGGCGCATCCATTCGAGCTTGAAGCGGTACTTGTCCGAGCCGACGAACTGCCCGTTCGGCACGTAGACATTGACGACGCGCACACCCTCGACCGTCGCGGCCAGAAGGCGCGCGTGAGCGCCCTCCTCATCGTCCGGGAAACCGCGCTCCGCCCGCTCGATAGGGGAACGCGACAGGATGGCGACGCCGTTATAAGTCCGCTGCCCGAACACCTCTGCCCTGTAGCCGAGCGCGGCAAATGCCTCGGCCGGAAATTTATCGTCCGTGCATTTCGTCTCCTGCAAACACAGTACGGTCGGGCGCGCCGATTCGAGCCACTTGAGAACGAGCGGCAAACGCGCCGTGATGGAATTGACGTTCCAGGTTGCGATCTTCACCTTGTTTACCAATCAGGAATGCGATTTCAGCTTTCAGCCGTGTCTCAGCCATGTGCGACACGGATGGAAGCGGCCCCTTCTTAAAACTTCTCTAAAACCTTCAAACCCTATGCTGCCGAAAGCCGGGCGCGGGCGGCCAATGGCTTAAAGCGTGGCGATCAGACCGGCGAGCAGCGCGCCGCGCGTCGCAATGTCATCCGTAAGGATATGCTCGTGCTCGGCATGAGCGCCGTCGCCATTGAGGCCCAGGCCATCGAGCACCGCGACGCCCGCGGCCGCGATGAAGTTGCCGTCCGACGCGCCGCCGACGCTCGCTTCGCCCAGCTCAAAGTCGAGCAGGGCGGCGATGCGGCGCGCATGGTTGTAGAGCGTGACGACGCCACGGTTGCGTTCCAGCGGCGGGCGATTGATACCGCCGCGCACCGTCAGTTGGACGCGCTCGTCAAATGGCCGGGCCCGCCTGATCTCGGCGTCGATACGGCTCGCTTCATTTTGCGTGCTGAAGCGTACGTCTATCTCGGCATGCGCCTCGGCGGCGACGACGTTGGAACGCGTCCCCCCACGGATGACGCCGACATTGACGGTCGTTCCGCGCGCCGGGTCGTTCAGGCCGTGCAGGCGCTCTATCTGACGCGCCATTTCCAGAATCGCGCTCGCTCCCTTTTCCGGTTCGAGGCCCGCATGAGCGGCGCGGCCTCGCGCCTCGAGGGTGAAGATGCCGGTTCCCTTGCGCGCCGTCTTAACGCGACCGCCCGGCGCGGGCGGCTCAAGCACCAGCGCGCAGGAAGCCCCTGCGGCCTCTGCTTCCAGTAGAAGGCGTCCCCTGTCGCTTCCCGTCTCTTCGTCGCAGGTGAGCATAATGACGATGCGGCGGCGCGGGATAAGATCGAGAGCAGCACAGGCGCGCACCGCTTCGAGCGCCAGCGCGCAGTTTGCTTTCATATCGAAGATTCCCGGCCCGTAAATACGGCCGTCGCTTTCCCGCCAGGGACGCTCTCCGAGCGAGCCGCGCGGATGCACAGTGTCCGTGTGGCCCACCAACATGATCGAGCCCGAATCATCTTTCGCCTGCTCAAAGGCACGGATGCACAGATGCTCGCCTTCGCCCGCGCTCTCAATACGTTCGACAGACGTGACGGCTGTGATCTCAGAGGCCGCCTCCGCCAGCAGCGCCGCGACAGCGCCGCTTCCCTCCGCGTCGCCGGACGGCGATTCCGTCTCGACCAGCTCGCGCGTGAGAGCCAGCATCGCGCCCCGTCGTTCCTGTATCAGGTCGCGCAAAGCTACGGCTTTCGATCTGTCAAGGTCACGTTCCATCAAACACTCTCGCGTTCCGTCAAATACTCTCGCGCCTGACCGTCAGGGCATCAATGCGCTCGCGCCTGACCTGAAAGCCGATGCCGGGCGCATCCGGAGCGACGATGGTTCCGCCCGGCGTGACCGTGACGGGAGGCTCTATGATGTCCTCGTCCCAGTAACGCGCGCTGGCCGAAACATCTCCAGGCAGAGTGAAGCCTTCGAGCGTCGACATGGCTATGTTGTGCGCGCGGCCGACGCCCGACTCTAACATCCCGCCGCACCATACGGGCGTGCCCCGCTCGCGACAGGCGCGCTCGACGCGGCGGGCCTCGGCATGACCGCCGACGCGCCCCAGCTTGACGTTGATAATCCTGCACGCGCCGAGCTGAATCGCATGGCGCGCGTCGTCGCTCGAATGAATGGATTCGTCCAGGCAGATGGGAGTTCGCACCTGCCGCTGTAATTCGGCGTGATCCAGTATGTCGTCGTGAGCGAGCGGCTGCTCAATCATCATCAGATTGAACTGGTCGAGCGCGCGAAACAGAGCGACATCATTCAGGGTGTAGGCCGAGTTGGCATCGGTCGTCAAAGGAATGTCCGGAAAGCGCTCCCGGACACGTTCGACGATGCGCGCGTCCCATCCGGGCTTGATCTTGATCTTGATGCGACGGTAACCGGCGGCCAGCTCGCGCTCTATCTTCTCAAGCAATTTTTCGGGCGTCTCCTGTATGCCGATTGAGACGCCGCAGGGAATCTCCTGGCGGACGCCGCCCAGGTGTTTCCAGAGCGGCAGCCCTTTGCGCTTCGCCTCCAAATCCCAGCAGGCGGTCTCAATCGCAGCCTTCGCCATGCGATGCCCACGCACGGCGCTCATTAGAGATGAGACGGAGCTTGCACTCAAGACCTCGCGCCCCTTGACCATAGGCGCAAGGAAAGTCGCAAGCGTGGCCCAGGCGCTCGTCGTCCACTCGTCCGAATAGAAGGGATTCTCCCCGGCCGTGCACTCGCCCCAGCCCTCAGCGCCTTCCGGATCGCGGACGCGCACCAGTATGATGCGTCGCTCGGTGGTGCGCCCGAAACTCGTCTCGAAATAATGGACGAGGGGCAAACGTATCTCTGCGAGTTCTACCGTCGCGATAATCAAGCCCTGTGACTCCTCTGATACGAATCGCAGACATTATGCATTCGGACGCCCCGCTTTGTCAGCCGTCGCGGCAAAGGAAAACGGCCCCCGCAGCGAGGCCGTCCGTTTGAGGGCTTTAGAGATTAATAGTTTATTTTCAGGACGAGACGGGGTCGCTCGCCCCTTCAGTCGAGACTATGTCCTGGCCGTGGAGCGCGGCGTGCATCGTATGCCAGGAGAGGCTGGCGCATTTGACGCGCGCCGGAAAATCACGCACGCCGGAAAAGATCGTCAAGCGTCCGAGCCGGTTGGGCGTCGCTTCTTCGTCCAATTGGCCCGTCACCATCCTGTGAAACTCGTCGAACAGAATCTCCGCCTCCTGTTTGGTCTTCCCCTTGACGCTCTGCGTCATCATGCTCGCCGCCGCTTTGGAGATGGCGCACCCCTGCCCTTCAAAGCTCACGTCGCTGACGACCTCATCTTCGAGCAGCAGGTAGACGGTCAGTTGATCGCCGCACAGCGGATTATAGCCCTCGGCGGTGCGGTTGGCCCCCTCAAGCTTATGGTAATTGCGCGGCTTCTTGTTGTGATCGAGGATGACCTGCTGGTAAAGCTCGCTTAGCTCAGACATCTTTAGCTGAATACCTCTATGACTTTCTCGATGGCCTCGGCGAGCACGTCTACCTCGCGCTTCGTATTATAAAAAGCGAAGGAGGCGCGGGCGGTCGCGGGCACGTTAAAGCGCTTCATCACGGGCTGCGCGCAGTGATGACCGGCGCGCACGGCGATTCCCTCCTGATCCAGGATGGTGCCGATGTCGTGCGGGTGAACGCCTTCGATGACGAAGGAGAGGACGCTCGCCTTCTCGCGCGCCGTGCCTATCAGGCGCACGCCCTCTATGGAAGCGATTCTTGCGGTGGCGTAACGCAAAAGCTCTTGCTCGTAGGCGACCGCACGCTCGCGGCCGATCCCTGTCAGGTAATCGATGGACGCGCCGAGGCCGATCTGCGAGGCGATGGCCGGTGTCCCCGCCTCGAACTTATTGGGCAGGCCCGCATAGGTCGTCTTCTCGAACGTGACGGTGCGAATCATATCGCCGCCGCCCTGAAACGGATTCATCTTCTCAAGCCATTCGGCCTTGCCGTAAACGATGCCGCTCCCCGTCGGCGCAAACATCTTATGGCCCGAAAAAACGTAGAAGTCGCAGTCCAAATCCTGCACGTCGACCGCGAGATGGACGATGCCCTGCGCGCCGTCGATGAGGACGGGCACGCCGTACTTGTGGGCGCGCGCGATGATCTCCCTGACGGGATTGATCGTGCCGAGCGCGTTTGAGATGTGCGTGACGGCGACGATCCGTGTGCGCTCGTTAAGGAGCGCGTCGTACTCGTCCAGGAGAAGCTCGCCCGCGTCGTTCATCGGAATCACGCGCAGACGAGCGCCCTTCTCTTCGCAGAGCATCTGCCACGGAACGATGTTGGCGTGATGCTCCATGGCGGAGATAATCACCTCGTCACCCTGGGCCACGAATTTGCGCCCGTAGCCGTGCATCACCAGATTGATGCCCTCGGTCGCGCCACGCACGAAGATACACTCGCGCGACTCGCGCGCATTGATGAAGCGCCTGACCTTTTCCCGCGCGCCCTCGTAGGCGGTGGTCGCGCGCTGGCTCAGGTAATGCACGCCCCTATGAATGTTTGAGTGCTCCTCTTCAAGGTAGGTGCTGCCGCGATCGATGACGACCTGCGGAACCTGCGAAGAGGCGGCGTTGTCCAGATATACGAGCGGCTTGCCGTTGACGGTCTGGCGGAGCACAGGGAAATCCTCCCTGATGCGCTCGACATCCCAGGCGGCGGCCTCGGCTTCGGGTCGCGGCGTTTCTGTTTCCAGCAAAATCTTCTCTGTGGCTATCATGATAATTCTCTTCAGAGGACGCGGCGGCGATGGCGAAGAGGCTTTGAAATAAGGAATCTCAGGTTGAGCATTTCAAATTTTGAGATTCAAGCTTTCTCGCCTTCGGCCCTCATCCCTTCCGTTTACGCTTCCAGGCGCGCGTGCAGGCGGTTCAAAACTGCCTCGTCCAACTGCGCCTTGATCGATTCGATCTTTATCTTACTGATGACCTCTTCGGCGAACCCGTAGGTCAACAGGTTGCGGGCCAGCTCCGGGTGCAGGCCGCGACTGACCAGATAAAACAGCTCCTCTTCTTCGAGCTGCCCGACGGTCGCGCCGTGCGCGCATTTCACATCGTCGGCAAAGATTTCGAGCTGCGGCTTTGTATCAACTCTCGCTTCATCCGACAGGAGCAGGTTTCTGTTCGTCTGCATGGCGTCGGTCTTCTGCGCGCCCTCGCGTACGAAGACCTTGCCGTTGAAGACGGCGCGGGATTTGCCGTCGAGGATGCCTTTGTAGAGCTGGTGGCTGGTGCAATGCGGCCTTCTGTGATCGATCAACGAATGCGTGTCGGCGTGCTGGCCCTCGCCTACGATGTAGAGGCCGTCCACCCAGCACTCAGCGCCCTCGTCGTCCAACCGAACAAAGATGTCGTGACGTGCAAGGCGCGCTCCCATCGTGATCGTCGTCGAATCGAAGCTGCTGTTGCGACCCAGAGCGGCGGCGGTCGTCGCGATGTGAAAAGCCTCGCGGCTCTCGTTCTGCACCTTGTAATACTCAAGCCGCGCACCCTCTTTGAGAACAATCTCGACCACCGCGTTGGTCAGGTAAGACGCCCCGTCGTGCGCGCCCGCATAGCTTTCGATGACGGTCGCCTCGCTTCCCTCTCCGGCGACCACGAGCACGCGCGGGAAAGAGACGGTTGGTTTCTCCGCTCGCGGGTCGGAAAGAAAGAGCAGGTGTACGGGCGACTCTACGCGCACGCCTTTCGGTATGAAAAGGAACGCGCCGTTTGAGATGAAAGCCGTATTGAGCGCCGTGAAGGCGTTGTCGTTATAGTCTGCGCTGCGCGCCAACTGCTCGCGGACGACTTCGGCGTATTCGCCCTCTCCGAGGGCATCGGCGAGGTTCATAGCGACCGCGCCCTCCGGCAAAGCATCGAGCGAGGAAAGCTCACGGCTATAGAATCCGTTGACGAACACCAGGCGAGTCGCGCGCGCCTCCGCGTAAAGAAAAGGCTCCAACGCTTGCGCGTCCCGTGTGGGCGCGTCGGCCGTCGGCGCGGGCTCGAATATCGTCTTCGCAATTGGCGCGACGTTCGTGTACTTCCACTCTTCCATGCTGGTCGTCGGAAAGCCCAACTGCTCGAAGCGACCGATTGCGCTCTCGCGCAGGCGGTCGAGCCAGGAGGAGGTGGTGGTGGAGGCGGCGGCGCTTCCGCTCAGGCTCTGCTGAAAGGCGCGAAAATGCGCGCCGTATACGCTCTTATCTGTAACGATTTGAGATACCATCTTTTTACTTCCGACTCACACGAGCGGCGCGGCGCTCGCTCCCTTATCGGCGCTCTTAATCCAGTCGTAACCCCTGGCCTCAAGCTCAAGGGCCAACTCTTTCCCGCCTTCGCGGACGATGCGCCCGCCCGATAGTACGTGGACGAAATCCGGAATGATGTAGTTCAGGAGGCGCTGGTAGTGCGTCACCAGGATAATGGCGTTCTTTTCGTTCCGGAGCATGTTGACGCCCCCGGCGACAACGCGCAGCGCGTCTATGTCGAGGCCCGAATCCGTCTCGTCCAGCACGGCAAGACGGGGCTCCAACACGGCCATCTGCAAAATCTCGTTGCGCTTCTTCTCGCCTCCGGAAAATCCTTCGTTGACCGAGCGCGACATAAAGCTCGCGTCCATCTCGACCACCTTCGCGCGCTCGCGCAACAAATCCTTGAACTCAAGCGGGTCAAGCTCCTCTTCGCCCAGGTGCTTGCGCTTCTCGTTGTAGGCGAGACGCAGGAATTGCGAGTTCGAGACGCCGGGCACTTCTATAGGATACTGAAAGGCCAGGAAGATGCCTTCGCGCGCGCGCTCGTCCGGCGCAAGCTCAAGCAGGTTTTTGCCCTCGTAAAGGATTTCACCCCTTGTCACTTCATAAGACGGATGCCCCGCCAGCACCTTTGCAAGCGTGGATTTGCCGGAGCCGTTTGGGCCCATAATGGCGTGCACCTCGCCCTTGTTCACCACAAGGTTGATGCCCTTCAGAATCTCCTTGCCGTCAATCGCGGCGTGTAAATCACGAATCTCTAACACTGTAAATTTACTCCGTAAATTTGGGGACAGGGGTCGGGGGCCGGGGCCAGTAAGAACCAAGTCTTTACCGGCCCCTGACCCCCGAGCGTCCGGCCCCCTCGTTTTAACCGACACTGCCTTCGAGTTTCAGCCCGAGCAGGCGCGTCGCTTCGACCGCAAACTCCATGGGCAGTTGCAGGAACACGTCCTTACAAAAGCCGTTGATGATTAAAGAGACTGCATCCTCCTGCGAGATGCCGCGCTGCTGTAGATAGAACAACTGCTCCTCACTGATCTTGGAAGTAGACGCCTCGTGCTCGACGCGCGAGCTGTTATTCATCACCTCTATGTAAGGGAACGTATTCGCGCCGCAACGCGAGCCGATCAACATCGAATCGCACTGCGTATAGTTGCGCGCCCCCTCGGCCTTCGGCATGACCTTGACGAGGCCGCGATAGCTGTTGTTCGAGCGACCGGCCGATATGCCCTTCGAGATGATGGTCGAGCGCGTGTTCCTGCCCAGGTGAATCATCTTCGTGCCCGTGTCGGCCTGCTGCGCGTGGTTGGTCAGGGCGACCGAGTAGAACTCGCCTATGGAGTTGTCGCCCAGAAGTATGCAAGAGGGATATTTCCAGGTGATGGCCGAGCCCGTCTCGACCTGCGTCCATGAAATCTTGGAATTTCGACCGGCGCACTTGCCCCGCTTGGTGACGAAGTTGTAGATACCGCCGCGCCCCTCCTCGTCGCCCGCGTACCAGTTCTGAACGGTCGAATACTTGATCTCGGCATCATCGAGCGCGATCAGCTCGACGACCGCCGCGTGCAACTGATTGCGGTCGAATTTCGGCGCGGTGCAGCCCTCAAGGTAAGAGACGTGCGAACGCTCTTCGGCGACGATCAGTGTGCGCTCGAACTGGCCCGACTCCGAATTGTTGATGCGGAAGTAGGTGGACAACTCCATCGGGCAGCGCACGCCCGCCGGGATGAAACAGAACGAGCCGTCGGAGAAGACGGCGCTGTTGAGCGCCGCGAAGTAGTTGTCATTAGTCGGCACGACCGAGCCCAGATATTTTTTGACCAGCTCCGGGTGCTCGCGTATCGCCTCCGTAAACGAACAGAAGATGACGCCGTGCTTTCTGAGCTTCTCCTTGTAGGTCGTCGCCACCGAGACCGAATCGAAGACCGCATCCACGGCCACGCCCGCAAGCTGTTTCTGTTCCTGTAAGGGAATGCCCAGTTTCTCGAAAGTCCTCAACAGCTCCGGGTCGACCTCGTCAAGGCTCGCCTTCGCAGCCTTCTGCTTCGGCGCGCTGTAGTAGGTCATGTCCTGATAATCCACGGTCGGATAGGTCAGGTTAGGCCAGTGCTTGGGCTCCTCCATCGTCAGCCAGTGACGATAAGCCTTGAGCCGGAACTCAAGCATCCATTCGGGCTCGTCCTTCTTGGCCGAGATCAGTCGAATCGTATCCTCGGTCAACCCCTTCGGGATCGTGTCGGATTCGATGTCGGTCACGAAACCGTATTTGTATTCCTTGTTGGCAAGTACCTCGATAGTGCTCATCTTGTTTTTTTACCGCTTCCCTCGATAGAAGCTTTCTTCAGAATATGATTGCCGTTCAATCGCCGTTCAACGGATGGCTCACTGCTCACACGCGCTTCAAGCGCTTTGATGTGACCCTTGCTGCTTCAGACGCGGCTGCAAGCCCTCGATCTGATGCAGCGCCTCGCCGACGTTGGCCTCCGTGCCCAAAAGCTGCGCGAGCGTAATCTCTGAGAGCGCCTTCTGAACGATCTCGTGCAGATTGACGATCACGGAACGGATTCCACAATCGGAAGTGTGCACGCAGACATCCATCACGCCCGTATAGCTCTTGCAATGGCCAGCCACCTCTTCTTCGTCCAATACCCGTATGATTTCGTTGAGGTGAATCTCGGCCGCGGGGCGCGCCAGGTAATAGCCACCCTTCGTGCCTCTCAGCGATTGAACCAATCCGGCCTTATTCAAAATCCACAGCAGCTTGCCCGCGTTGGCGACCGAGATGCCCTCACGCTCAGCGATCTGGGAGAGCGTCAAAGACTCGCCGCGACTCGCCGCCTGCGCCAGTTGCAGCAGACAACGTAAACCGTATTCTTCCTGTGCCGAGACCTTCATCGCAAAACTCCTGGCTAAAGCTCACCCCTGGTCTTTTGGATGTGCGGTTATTATAACATACCTTACTTTTATTTCAAGATTAAATAAGTGATTAAAAATGAACGGGATACTGATGTGGAGGGAGACCGGGACGGTTGCCCTCTGAGCTGGTCGCCGGGCCGCGCGCGCGTGCTCGAAACGGATGAGCCTCGCAAGCGCGGCGAACAGGAACAGAAGAGCGGCGCGAAGAGGTACGCACCCTGGGTCGCACCGCACGAATTTTACAAAGCCTCTTTTGGGGTTCTCTCTCTCGGAGGCGGGTTCGGGTTTCGGGCTCGCTAAAGGGTGAAATTGAAGCTGATAAAGCCCATGACGCGAACCGCCTGGCCGTCTATCACGGTCGGCCTGAATTTCCACTTGCGCGCCGCGTCCACGGCTGCCTGCCTGAGTAGCGGCGGCCCATCCGTACGCGGCACAGCCACGACAGAGCCTTTCTCATCCACCTCAAGGAAGACCGTCACGACGCCCGACACGTGCGCGCCCCTGGCCGTCGCCGGATAGGACGGAGCCACTTTTTGCGTCGCCCTGTCGAAGAGCGAGCCGACATTCATCAACTGCGAATCCTGCGCGCTGCTGCCGCTACTGCCACCGCCGTCCGGCGTGCTGCCGTGCGCATCGCTCTGGCGCGCAGGGGCAGGAGGACGCGCTTCCGTGCTCGCCGTCCGTGCAACAGCAGGTGCGGCATTAGACTGGCCCGCAGCGGATGGCGCCGTAGTCGTACTGTTAGCTGGGGCGACGCTCGTACCGGGTGCAGCGGCGGCGACGGATGCAGGTGGGGTCGAAGCCCCGGCGTTGGATGCGATGCGTGTTTCGGTGGCGGCCAGACTCTCGCGCGCGCCCGCGATCTCTCGCTGCCATTGCTGTCGCTCGCCCTCATTGCGCGCCAGCGTGCCGCGCACGCCCGCCGCTTCTTCGAGCAGGGCGGCGGCATCCGACCTCTTCGCGCCCTCGTTATTGATCTCTTTGGCCTGCTCAACGACGCGTTCCAGAAGCAGCCGCAGCTTATCCAGATCGTTGACGGCCTCGGGCGGCAGAAGACCCGCATCCGAGACATTGATGCCGAAGGAGCGATAGCGTTCCAGGTGCGCGCGCGCGCCGTTGATGGTTTGTCCGGCCAGCGCAAAATAGGAGCGTATGGAACTCTCTTTCTGCGCCGAGCGCGCCTGGAAAGTCTCGACCAGCAGCGCGTCGGCCTTAGTATAGTTGGCCTCTTCAAGGTAAACGTGCATGAGCATGATGCGCGCGACATCGCGCATCGCATCGTCGTTCGTCGAACCGATGATCGAGCCGAGTTCGGCGGCAGCCGCCGCTAGGTTATGGGACGCGGCCAGAGCGCGCGCCCTGGTCACGCGCTGCATCGTCGCCTCCGCATCGGTTGTGGTTTGTGCGCCGACAGTGAACCCGCCGACGACGATGAGACTCAGGATCAAAAACCACTTGCCGCTCCCACGCGCGGCCCGCAGTAAACGATAATTCCTCACTACTCTTACTCCATAAAGGCGGCAAGCGAGCTTCTTGAGGCTCGCTTGCATGTCCATCCCGGACTAATTCGATGAGCTGTCATTATGGCCCCTCCGGTCATCATGAGCAAGCCCGGAGGGAGCATCTTTGCTGGCCTGAGCGCCGCCTGCGGGAGCAAGGCTCTTCAAAATGCGTTCGCGAAAGGCGCGGGCGCGCGTCTTTATAGCCTCTTCGTCGAGCGTGAGCAGGCGTCGATCACGCATCACGACGCGCCCTTCGATAATGACGGAGCGCACATCATCTGCCTTGGTCGCATAGACGAGCTGCGAATAGATATTATAAAGCGGAGTCTGGTTGAGGTCGTCCAGGTCAACGATGACGAGGTCGGCGCGCTTGCCCGCTTCGATGGAGCCGATCTCGCGCTCCATGTGCAGGGCGCGCGCGCCCCTCACGGTAGCCAGCTCGAAAGCCTCACGGGCCGAGACAACCTTCGGGTCTCCGCTGACGACCTTGTGCAGCTTGGCCGCCGTGTCCATCTCCTCCCACATGTTCAGATCGTTATTGGAGGCGGCCCCGTCGGTTCCGAGCCCGAGGGCAAGGTCGGCGGCGAGCATCTGTGGAACGGGCGCGACGCCGGAAGCCAGCTTCATATTCGACTGCGGGTTATGGACGACGCCGACGCCGAGACGTTTGAGCACGTCTATCTCTTCGGGGCTCGGGAAAACCATGTGGGCCGCGATGACGCGATTATTTAGAAAGCCTATGCGCGACAGGTAATCGACGGGCCGCGCCCCCTTGCTCTTGGTAATATCATCGACCTCCCTGCGCGTCTCTGAGATGTGAGTGACAAGCGGCGCGCCCGTCTTGTCCGAGAGCGCGCGCCACGCTTTGAGGTGCTCTTCCGAAACAGTGTAGGGCGCGTGCGGCGCGATGGCAGCCGTGATGAGCGCGTCCGCTTTCCAGCGGTTGACGAACTTTTCCGTATAAAGGAGCGCCTGCTCGAACGTCTTGTTATCGGCGACCGGAAAATCTATCACCGTCTCGCCGAGCACGCCGCGCACGCCCGCGCGCGAGGTTTCCTCAGCGATGGCGTCCTCGAAGTAATACATGTCGCAGTAGGTCGTCGTCCCGCCGCGAATCATCTCGGCGAGCCCGAGCTGCGTTCCGGCGCGCACGAAATCCTCCGTGACGTTCTTCGCTTCGGCCGGAAAAATATATTTCGTCAGCCATTCGTTCAGGTCAAGATCATCGGCCAGCCCTCGAAAAAGCGTCATCGGGACGTGCGTATGGCCGTTGATGAGGCCGGGGATAACCAGCCTGCCCGTCACGTCTATGGTTTCGCGGGCGGTGTATTTCGGCTCCACCTCGGCGCGCGCGCCGACGGCCACAACGCGCCCGCCACGGACGGCAATAGCACCGTCTTCGATAACGCGCCGCGCGCCGTCCATCGTGACAACCGTGCCGCCGCGCACGAGCAGGTCAACGCGCTCCGGCTCCGGTTGTTGCTGCCCTGGCGTGGCGGCGTGCGGCGTCGGTAATGTTGAGAGGGCTACCATAAGCATCAGGATTACCAGGGGTCTTGGGCGTTTTGACATTTTTAGTATGAAGACCTTCGTATGTTCTCTATTTCGGCCTGCCGGGCAAATAGTAAAAGCGCACGATGAGGAGACCGGCAAGCGCAGCGACGCTCAGTAAAAGCTCAAGCGCGGTGACGCCGGGAGTGACAATCTTGCGCGCGATGACGAAGATGATGACTTCGATGGCGGCGCTGGTGCGATGGTAAAGCAGCAGCAGGCCGAGTTCGGCCGCGATGGCGACCAGTAAAATATTCTCTATGATCTGTTGCAGGACTTTGTATTCGTCCGAGGGCTGTAACAGCTTTGGGAAATCGCGCACCAGTGTATCGAAGGCTCCGATCATGGCGGCAGCGAGGACGAGCAGCGCGAGCACGGAGAGGAATATGTGAATCGCATTGCCCAGATACCGATTGAAGAGACGCTCCGCCGCCGTCTCTTCCCCGGCCCCTGTAATCTCGCCCTTAGCTTTGCTCATCTTATAGACTCATTCTTCACGGCTGGCTTCCTTTAGAAACCTGACATCGAAGGCTCTGGGCAAGAGGTCGCGCACCTGCATGGTCTCCGTCGCGCCGCGCAGGTTGGCGAGGATGACGGTCGCATCGCGGCAGAACTCCCAGATGATCTGGCGACAGGTTCCGCACGGGGGCGTGAGCGCGTCCGTGTCGGCGACGATTGCGAGCCGCTTGAAATGGCGCTCGCCTTCGGAGAGCGCTTTCCAGATGGCGACGCGCTCGGCGCAGACGGTCAGGCCGTAGCTGGCGCTCTCTATATTACAGCCGATGTAGACTTTACCTTCTTCGGTCTCGACCGCTGCGCCGACATGAAAATTCGAGAATGGAGCGACCGATAGCTCCCGCGCCCGACGCGCGTGGGCGATGACCGCTGCTTCGCGTTCGCTCACGCCCGCTCTCCAGTCATCGCCCACGTGCTCGACAGGCGCTCGCGAATCTTGCCGCTAATCAGATCAATGCTCACCAGATTATGCCCACCTTCAGGAATGATAACGTCCGCATAGCGTTTCGACGGCTCGACAAACTGCATGTGCATCGGCCTGACCGTCTTCAGGTATTGCTCGATTACGGAATCTATGGTGCGCCCGCGCTCGGCTATGTCGCGCCGCAGGCGACGGATGAAGCGTATATCGTCGGGCGTGTCCACGAAAACTTTTATGTCCATCTGTTCGAGCAGGCGCGGATCGACGAAAATCAGTATGCCCTCGATGATGACTATCGAACGCGGCTCGATCAGAACCGTTTCGTTCAGGCGCGTGTGCGTCTTGAAATCGTAGAGCGGCAGTTCGACGGCGTCTCCGGCCTTGAGCTTTCTGATGTGATGGACGAGCAGATCGTTGTCGAGCGCGTCCGGGTGATCGAAGTTGACGGCCTGACGGTAGTCGAGCGGGAGGTCTTTCAGGTTGCGATAATAGGAGTCCTGCTGAATGAAGACCACGTCATCCGCATTGACGGATTCGAGAATCCTGTTGGCTACGGTCGTCTTGCCGGAACCTGTCCCGCCGCAAATACCTATAATCATAAATAGAATTTAACGGTCAGCAATCAGTCGGAACGCCTTTTTTCGGTTTTCACCCGGAGGGCCGCTCACTGGCTGCTGCTCACCAATCTCGGAATCACACGGCGGAGAAGTTCCTTGAACGTCTCGCGCACGCGCGCGCCCGTTTCGACCACCTCTTCATGGTTGATCGGCTGGTCGGAAACGCCCGCCGCCATGTTCGTGATGCAGGAGAAGCCCAGAATCTTGATCCCCATCTGACGAGCGATGATCGCCTCCGGAACGGTGCTCATCCCGACGGCATCGGCCCCGAGCGTGCGCAGCATACGAATCTCGGCGGGCGTCTCGTAGCTCGGCCCCGTAAGCGCGCCGTAGATGCCGCGCCGCAGCTCAAGATTCATCAAGCGCCCTTCCTCGACAGCTATCTCCTGAAAGTCGCGCGCGTAGACCTCAGACATATCCGGAAAGCGCGCCCCGAACCGATCATCGTTTTTACCGCGCAGGGGATTGACGCCCATCAGGTTCAGGTGATCGCTGATAATCATCAGCGACCCCTGCTCGAAAGCGACGTTGATGCCCCCGGCAGCGTTGGTCAGGACGAGGGCTTTGATGCCGAGCAGGCCGAGGACGCGTATGGGAAAGACCACCTCCTCTAATGAATAGCCCTCGTAGTAGTGAAAGCGTCCCTGCATGGCGGCCGTTGAGATGCCGTCGATTTTTCCCAGCACGAGACGACCCGCGTGGCCTTCGACGGTCGAGCGCGCGAAACCCGGAATCTCTTCATAAGGGAAGGAGACGGCATCCCCCAGATCGTCGGCGAAAGCGCCGAGCCCGCTGCCGAGCACCAACCCGACGCGCACATCCTCATGCGCGCGCGCGCGAATCGTGCGCGCTGCATGCGCGGCGCGCTCATATAGAGTCTCTGTGCTCAGTTCTTCAACCATGATTCAAAAGTTATCCGAGAAAGAGCGCCGACCGAAACTTTCCGCCGCCGCAGCCTCCGCGCGTGGCGTCTCACTTCTCTTTAACGTAAGGCAGTCCCAATGCTCGCGGCGCTCTGGATTGGCCTATGAAACCCGCAAGGACGACTATCGTCAAGACATACGGAATGATCTGTATGAACTGGTTCGGGATTTCCTCTCCCGAAGGCAGATGGACGCCCTGTAGCTGAATCGCGACGGCCTCCGTAAATCCGAATAAGAGGCAGGCAAGCATCGTCTGTACGGGTCGCCACTTGCCGAAGATCAACGCGGCCAGGGCGATGAAGCCACGGCCCGAGGTCATGTTGCGCGTGAACAGGGATGATTGACCGATGGACAGGTAAGCGCCGCCAATGGCCGCCAGCGCCCCCGACAAAAGGACTGCCGTGTAGCGTATGCCGCGAACGCTGACGCCAGCCGCGTCGGCCGCCTCCGGATTCTCGCCGACGGCGCGCAGGCGCAGCCCGAATGCCGTGCGATAGAGAATGTACCATGTGACGGGAACGAGCGCGAAAGCGATGACGACGGGAACCTGCTGCTCTAACAGTGGCCGGAGCCTGGTGTAGTACAGGGCTGCGAAGATTAAACCTACTAACAAAGCGTTGCCCGCCAGTTGCGCGCCCGGATGTAGCCTCCTTAACCGCGTCTGACTCACCAGAGACGAAATGATAATGAACAACGCTATGACGGTAAGGATTGTCGAAGCGGGCAATAACTGCTCCTTCGGAATCTGCGGCGTCGAGCCGGAGGACGCGAACAGCGCGCCGCTCAAAAAGGCGGGCACGCCCAGGAATAGAATATTGATCGCCGTTCCGCTCACCACCTGATCGGCCTTGAAGCGTATGCAGGCGACGGCGTGTATGGCGGCCACCAGTACGCCAGCGACCATGCCCGCCAACAGTCCGGCCCAGGGGTTTCCGGCGTAATGCGTCACGGCGGCGGCCGTGAAAGCGCCCGCCAGCATCAATCCTTCGAGCGCGATGTTGATGATGCCAGCGCGTTCCGAATAGAGGCCGCCGAGCGCCGCCAGCAGCAGCGGCGTCGCCAGCCGAATCGTCGAAAAGATCAACGACAGTGTGAAGATGTCTCGCATAAGCAATCCGAAGTGGTCTCTCGATCAAGCCGGTCGCCCGTCAAGCATTGATGACAGGTCGGCCCGTTGATTTCTAAACCTTCGATCTCTTGAGCAAAGAGAATCTGCCGAACGGCCCACGGAATGCCGCTTCGGCCGCGACAAAGAGAATCACTATCGCCTGTAGCACCTGCACAAGGTCTTTCGTCACATGATCGGTGAATGCGTCTACGAAGATTCCGCCGCGAATCAGGACGCCGAATAAGATGGCCGAGAGCAGAACGCCTACTGGATGATTGCGCCCCAGGAGCGCGACCGCTATCCCCGTGAAACCGTAACCGGGCGAAAAGCCCTCGTAGTAACGATAACGATACCCGAGTACCTCGTTGATACCGACCATTCCGGCCAGCGCGCCCGAGACCGCCATCGCCAGCACGATCTGCCGCCTGACGGAGATTCCGCCATACTCGGCAGCGAGCGGATTGGCGCCCGTCGCGCGTATCTCATAACCCCACTTTGTCCGCCACAGGAAAACGTACACGAGCGCGCATGCCACGAGCGCGAGGATGAAAGCGACGTTAAGAGGGATGCGCTCGGGCAGCCCCGGAATGAATCTGCCGAGACGGGCGATGTGCGCGCTCGCTCCAATCGGAGCGCTTTCCAGGATCGGATCGCCGGGCACTTTGTAGTAATACTGCGTGAAGTAGCTGACCAGGGCGACGGCTATGAAGTTCAGCATGATCGTATTGATGACTTCGTGCGAGCCGAACCTGGCTTTCAAAAAACCGGGGATGGCTCCCCATGCGCCACCAGCCAGAATCGCCGCCAGCATGGCGAGCGGAATAAGAATCAGGCCCGGAAGGGAGGCCCATGAGAAGTTGAGCGGCGTGCCGAACACGTCTACGACGACTCCACCAAACTTGATGCTCACCCAGGCGGCGGCAAACGCCGCGACGATCAGTTGCCCCTCCGCGCCGATGTTGAGCAGCCCGCAACGGAACGCGACCGCCACGGCCAGCCCCGTAAAGATCAAAGGCGTCGCATAAAAGAGCGTATAGCCGATTCCGTCGGGCCAGGAGAGGGCGCTGCCGATCAACAGGCGATAGGTCTGTATGGGGTTATCGCCGATAAGGAGCACGAAGATGCCGCCGATGATGAAGGCCGCGATAACAGCGACGAGTGGAAAGATTAGTTCGCGTAAGATACCCCTCATAATGAGATGATGAAGGCGCTCGGCGGTGAATGATGAATTAAAAAAGCTAAAAGCCATTCTCTTTAATTCATCGTTCCGCGTTGCGGCGTTCTTTCATGTCCTCCCGTCATCAGTAGTCCGATCTCTTCGGTGGTCACCTGCTTCGGATCGACGCGGCCCACGATCTCGCCGTCGTGCACGATCAACAGCCGGTCGGCCAGAGCCGTGACCTCTTCAAGCTCCGCCGAGACCAGGAGCACGGCGCATCCTTCGTCACGAAGGCGGACGAGCTTATTGTGAATGAACTCTATCGCGCCGATATCGACGCCCCGCGTCGGCTGCGAGACGAGAAGCAGCGCGGGTCGCAGCCCGAACTCGCGCCCGATGATTAGCTTCTGTTGATTGCCGCCGGAGAGCGCGCGGGCGGGCAAGTCCGGATTGGCTGGGCGCACGTCGAAGTCTTCTATAAGGGTGTGCGCGCGTCTGCGAATCGCCTCCGTGTCCAGAAGAATATTGCCGAAATGGGCGACCGCCGGACGCCTGTAGTGGACGCCCAGAATAGAGTTTTCCATCAGGTCGAAATCGAGCAGCAGCCCGCGCCTGTGGCGGTCTTCGGGAATGTGGGCGATGCCCAGTTCCTTGCGCGCGCGCGCGTCCATGCGTGTGATGTCGCGCCCCTGAAATTGGATGAGCCCGGTCAGGTGCGTGGGCGCGACCAGCCCGGCCAGCGCCTCTATCAATTCCGTCTGCCCGTTGCCCTCGACACCCGCCACACCGACGATCTCACCAGCGCGCACCTCAAACGATGCTCCGTTCAAACGCGGCGTCCCGTCGCGCGCCGTCACCGACAGGTCGCGCACGCTCAAGACGGTCTCGCCCGTTTTCGCATCCGGCTTCTCGATGCGCAGCAACACATCGCGCCCGACCATCAGGCGCGCAAGCTCGGCGGCGTTCGTATTCTTAGTCTGCAACTCTCCGACGACGCGGCCATCGCGCATGATCGTCACTTGGTCGGAGATCGCCAGCACCTCCGACAGCTTGTGCGTGATGATGATGATCGTCTTGCCCTGCGCGCGCATTCCGCGCAGGATGGCGAAGAACTCTTCGACCTCCTGCGGCGTCAGGACGGCCGTCGGCTCATCCAGTATGAGCAGGCGCGCATGACGATAGAGCGCCTTCAGCAGCTCTATGCGCTGTTGTTGCCCGACCGACAGGTGCTCGACCGTGGCGTGCGGGTCGATCGCCAGCTTGAACTCGTCCGAGAGAGCGCGAATCTGCTCGGCCGCCTGGCCCAAATCGAGCGCGACGCCGGAGCCCGGCTCTGCCCCGAGCACTATGTTCTCCGCCACGGTCATCGTCTCGACCAGCATGAAGTGCTGGTGAACCATGCCGACGCCGAGAGCTATGGCATCGTGCGGCGATTGAATCGGCCGCACCTCGCCGTCGATCACTATCTCGCCGTCGTCCGCCGTGTAGAACCCGTAAGCGATACGCATCGCGGTCGATTTGCCCGCGCCGTTCTCGCCCACGATGGCATGAATCGTCGCGCCCGCGACCTTTATATTCACGCGGTCGTTCGCCAGCACCTCGCCAAAACGCTTGGTTATGTTCCTTAGCTCTAACATAGAAGAGGGGGCCGGGGGACAGGGACAGGGGGTCGGGGGCCAGTGAAGGCTTTTACCGACCCCCGGCCTTTGTCCCTCTTACTTAGCCATCGCGTCGGTCACTTCGATCTGGCCGCTGATGATCTTTTGCCGGGCCGCTTCGACCTCCTGGAGCACGTCGGCCGGGAGCAGGTCTCGATTGTATTGATCCATCGCGTAGGCGACGCCGTCCTTCTCAAGTCCGTAAACGTGTATGCCGCCCTCGAACTTACCGGCGACGACATCCTGCACGATCTGGTAGACGGCGTTATCGACGCGCTTGACCATGCTGGTGAGCACGAAGCCGGGCTTGACGCCGTTCTGATTTGAATCGACGCCGATGACAAAGTGCGTGGCGCGCCCGTCGCGCTTGCCCGCCTGCTCGACGGCGTCGAAAGCGCCGAGGCCGGAGTTGCCCGCCGCCGTGAAGAGCACGTCCGCGCCCTTCCCTATCTGCGACAGGGCCAATTCCTTACCGCGCCCCGGATTGTTCCAGGCCGCGTCGGTCACGCCGACATAATTCTCAATCACGCGGACATTCGGATTGACGGCGCGCGCGCCCTCTTCATAGCCGCGCGCAAACCTGTGTATCAGAGGGATGTCCATGCCGCCGACGAATCCGACCACGCCCGTACGGGATGTTCTGGCGGCGATCATCCCGACCAGATAAGAGCCCTGATGCTCCTTGAAGACGAGCGAGGCGACGTTCGGCAGATTGCTCACGCCGTCGACGATGGCGAAATTGACTTTCGGATAATCTTTAGCCACCATCTCAAGTATCGGCGCTTGAGCGAAACCGATGCCGATGACCAGATTGTAATTGCGCTCGGCGAAGGCGCGTAGCGCCGGTTCGATTGAGGTCGGGTCGCCCGGCTCGACATCCCTGAGCACTATTCCGAGCGACGGCTTATCACAGGGCTTGCCGTCCGGGTGCTTGCCGTTCTCAGCACACTTGACGCCATCGTACGCCGCCGCGTTGAAGGAACGATCATCTTTGCCGCCGATGTCGAAGACTATTCCGACACGCACCTTCGATGGATCATCGGCGGCGCTGGTGGGGCGCGGCTGGCAGCCCTGCTGCGCCGAGAGCGCGAGCGCACAAAGGACTGCGACGAAAGCTGAGATATAGAGCTTCATGCGGTGATTACTTCCTTGACCAGCGTGGGCGCGGCTGCCGGGGGATCATCACCCACGACGTAAGCTGCGCGGACGCGGCGCGCGGCGCTCAGTGCCTCATTCCGACGGCGACCGTAGACGAGGCCGAGCGTTTCGCCCGCCCTCACCTCGTCGCCGAGCTTCGCCCGCCCTAAGAAACCTACTCCCGGATCGACGGCCTCTTCGATGCGTATGCGACCGCCTCCCAGACTATTAACGGCGTATCCGACCTCGGCCGTATCGATGTGTTTGATGAATCCCGCGCGCGGCGATTCTACCTTAACCTCGTGCAGTGTCAAATCAAAGAGGCGGGCGGGCTCATCGCAAACGCGCGGGTCGCCGCCCTGCGCTTCGACACAGGCGCGAAATCGCTCGAGCGCCGCGCCCGATTCCAGAGCCCGCCGCACGCGCGCGCGCGCCTCTTCGAGCGAACCGCTGAGCCGTGCGGCGGCAACCATGTGTGCCGACAACTCTACTGCCAGGTCTTCGACGGGGCGCGCGTGCTCCCCGGCCTCGCCGCGCAGGATGAGCAGGCATTCCCGCGTTTCGAGCGCATTGCCGACCGCGCTGCCGAGCGGCTGGTTCATATCCGTAATCAGGGCTTCGGTTCGCACGCCGAAACTCTCGCCGGTCGCGACCAGTGCGCGGGCCAATTCCACGGCGCGCTCCCTGGTCTGCATGAAAGCGCCGCTCCCCATCTTAATATCGAGCACGAGCGCGTCGAGTCCGGCCGCCAGTTTCTTGGACATGATCGAGGCGACGATCAGCGGGATGGCCTCGACCGTCGAGGTCGCGTCTCGCAGCGCGTAGAGCTTACGGTCGGCGGGCGCAATCTCTTCGGTCTGCCCCATCATGGCGAAGCCGACCTGGCCCAACACCGCGCGAAACTCCGCGAGCGAAAGATTTACGCGGAAACCCGGAATCGCTTCCAGCTTGTCGAGCGTGCCGCCCGTGTGGCCCAACCCCCGCCCCGAAATCATGGGCACGTAAGCGCCCACGGCCGCAACCAGCGGCGCAATCACGAGCGAGGTCTTATCGCCGACCCCGCCCGTCGAATGCTTATCGACCTTCGGCCCCGCAATGTCAGAGAAATCCAGCACCCTGCCCGAGTGAAGCATCTCGCTTGTAAGCCATTGCTGCTCGGAAGAATCCATGCCCTTGAGAAAGATCGCCATCAGGAGCGCCGACGCCTGGTAATCGGCAATCTCCCCGCTCGTGAGCCCACGGACAAAGAACGCAATCTCCTCTTGTGACAGGCTCGCTCCATCGCGCTTCCTGCGTATGATGTCCTGCGGTCTCAAACCCCGATTCCCCTCTTCAGGCGCGCGTGAGCAAGACCACGGCCTGCACCGTGACCGCCAAACCCTGCCCCACCGCGTCCAATCCCTCGCCCGTCTTCGCCTTGACACTCACAAGGCCCGCGTCGACGCCGAGCGTGTGCGCCAGATTCTCTCGCATCTCCTTGACGTACGGCCGAAGCCGAGGGCTTTCCAGCATAATGGTCGCATCCAGGTTGACCACGCGCAGGCCACGCTCGCCCGCCAGCCACATCACGCGCGCCAGCAGTTGCAGGCTGTCGGCATCCTTCCAGCGCGGATCGCGGTCCGGGAAATGCACGCCCAGATCATCCTCGCAGAGCGCCCCCAAAATAGCATCGGCGACGGCATGAGCCAGCGCGTCGGCATCCGAATGGCCTTCAGCGCCCCGCGCAGACTCGATCCTCACGCCGCCCAGGATGAGGGAGCGCCCTTCCGCCAGTCGATGCGTGTCGTGTCCGATGCCGATGCGAAACATAAGTTGAGCTGCCGTCCTGACGGATGTTCAGATATTAGTCAGGGGCCGGTCGCCGCGCCCGTCCAGTCTCCGACCTCTGACATCTGTTTTAAAAATATTTCGGCGAGGGCCAAATCCGACGGGCGCGTGATCTTGATATTGCGCGCATCGCCTTCGACGGCGGCCACGCTCACGCCCAGACGCTCGACGAGCGCGCTGTCGTCCGTAAGGTCGGCGCTGCTCAAAAGCTGCTCGCCCGCCTCTTCGTAGGCGCGGCGCAGCAGCGCGTAGCGAAAGCACTGCGGCGTCAGCGCGTGTCGCAGTCGCGCGCGCGCGAAGGTACGCAACACCCTTTCGCCCTCTACCTCTTTAATAGTGTCGGTCGCCGGAGCAGCGAGAATGGCGGCCCCGCACTCGACGGCCGCTTCGACCGTACGGCTGATCTCTTCGGGCGTCACGAAGGGGCGAACGCCGTCGTGTACGGCGACGATTTCGGCGGTCGCGGCCCGCACGGCCTGCAAGCCGCGCCAGACGGATTCGGCCCGCGATGCGCCGCCCGCTACGACTCGCGTCAGCTTACGCAGCCTGTACCTGGAGGCGAGCGTGAGAAACGAAGCCGTCTCGCTCGCGGGCAGGACGACGAAGATTTCCTGTATGGCCGCGCACTGCTCGAAACGCCTGAGCGTGTGAATGATGATCGGTGTTCCGTCGAGTTCCAGAAACTGCTTGGCGCGCTCGCCGCCCACGCGCTCGCCCCGCCCGGCTGCGGCGATGATCGCGACGTTCATACGAAGGGAGGAACGAAGGGCGGAGGGATGAGGGCGGAGGGCCGAGCGATGTGACGTGAAAACGGCTGCATCAACAGAGCGAAAGCATTTATTTCATCCCTCATCCGTCCGCCCTCCGCCCTGCTCTTATCATCCTTCAAAGCTATCGGTGATACGCGTCGGGGCGGCCGGGCGCACCTCGCGCACGGGGCGGCGTGTGCCGTTGAGGCGCTCCTGGCTGCTGCCGCCGTTGCCGTTCTCCGCAGAGTCCTCCCACAGGCGGCCGAAGATCATCTTGCCCGCCGTGGTTTGCAGCACGCTCGTGACGGCGATATCAGCGTTCTTCCCGATCAGCTTGCGCGCGTTGTCCACGACGACCATCGTCCCGTCGTCCAGGTAAGCGACGCCCTGGTTATATTCCTTGCCTTCCTTCAGGATAAAGACGCGCATCGCTTCGCCCGGCAGTACGACGGGCTTCAGGGCGTTCGCCAGTTCGTTGATGTTGAGCACGTTGACGCCGCGCAGTTGGGCGACCTTGTTAAGGTTGAAATCGTTGGTGACGATAACGGCGTCGAGCTGTTTGCCCAGCTCTATGAGCTTCAAATCGACCTCGCGCACGGCCGGGAAATCCGTCTCGATGATCTGAATATCGAGCGTCGTGTTGTTCTGCAAGCGGTTGAGCATATCGAGGCCGCGCCGTCCGCGCTGGCGCTTTGAAGAGTCAGGAGAATCGGCCACCTGTTGCAGCTCGCGGAGGATGAACTGCGGAATGATGAGCGAGCCGCTGAGGAAACCCGTCTCGGCGACATCGGCGATGCGCCCGTCGATGATGACGGACGTGTCCAATATCTTCAGGTCGCGCCGCGCTGTCTTGTCGCTGAAGATGCCGCCCAGGGCCGCAAGGTCTAGATAATCGCCCTTGGCCCCGCCGACCATCAACCCGACGTAAGCCATGAAAAAGGTCAGGGCGAGCGTCAGGAAGGTCTTGGTTTCGGGCGCGACGGCCATCGATTCCTGGCTGCTGATGAGCGAGCCGATCAGGTAAGCGCCTATGATGCCGAGGATTGACCCGACCGCCGCGCCGATCAGCGTCTTCAGAGACGCGCGCCGAATCCGCAGCTCGAAAAAGATTATGGCAACGGCGACGGCGGCCGCGACTCCGGCAGAAATCAGCTTATTGCCGAGGACTGGATGCAGGAGGTATCCGGCAGCGACGAGGATTGCGGTAAAGACTATTCGTATCAGAATAACGTCTGCACGCATGATAGCCAGCATATTAGCACGCCTTAAGTTCCTCGTCACTAAAAGCTTTTGGTGACCCCGGCGCGCTCAATACGGCGTTCGGGCGACCAGCCTCCGGCCTTTGATTGCGCCGCCCCCCGGCGCGGCCTTTTCCGCGAAACCTCTCTGATTTTGTCCGGCCGCGGCCCGGAGCGCGAGCGCGCCTCCTTTGAAGATTTCCGACCTCCGAATAATATCGGGCATATCAGAAGTATTGCTTCGCTCACGTCAAATGCTCTATGCTGCCGCCCGCCTGTGAGCTGCCGTATCAGGTTATACGGATCATTCTTGTTCGCGCTTTGCGAAAACCTTGCGTCGTATCCGCATTCTGCACTCCGGCACACATACCAAGCCTTCTAAAATTATGACACGTCGCCCGTCGTGCGCTCCTGGCACGCGGGTTGACACTGGTTGCGGCGAGAACGAGAGATGGCTGAAAATTTTGAACAGCGGCGGCGGCTCATACGAACTCTACAGGCGGCCTATTCGGGAGAGATGGCGGCCGGGTACGCCTATCGCGGTCACTGGAAATCCTTGAAGAACGGTGTCGAGCAGGAGAGCGTTCGGCGCATAGAAGGCGAAGAGTGGCTTCACAGGGAGAAGGTCGGGCGCATGTTGCGCGAGCTGCAATCCGGGCCTTTAAGAATAAGAGAGCTAAGGATGCTGCTGATAGGCCGCGCGGTCGGCATTCTCTGCTACCTGACGGGCTGGTTCCTGCCCATGTATTTCGCTGGCAGGCTCGAAAGCCGCAATGTCGGCGAGTATGAATCGGCGGCCAGCTATGCGCGCCGACTCGGGCTCAGCGTGTTCGAGAGCGAGTTGCGCCTGATGGCGAGGGTTGAAAAGGAGCACGAGATATTCTTCATGGAAAGGGTCGCCGCCCATCGCATGTTGCCCATGATGCGAAGAATATTCGGCTGGGGTTAGAGACAGCCAGCGGCTCTTGCGTCTTTATCCGCCTCCGAATGCTCAAAAGAACTGATTGACTTGAAGCCGGTTTTGGCATAAAAGCTCTCCGTTCCACCAGCGTTCCCCATCCGTAAAGCTTTGATTATGTCGCCGCGTGAGACAGTGAGCGCGCGCGGCCGCCTCCTCCCCACGCAAGAGAATAGAAACGCGCTTAATAGAGCGACTTGAATATTTTCTTATGAAAATCCCGACCAGGTTCTCTTTGCTGATTCTACTCTGCCCGCTTCTTATTTTCTCTTCCTCGGCGTGCAGGCGCCATCGGAACACGCTCGGCGAGGTCGACCCCATCAATCGAAGCGCGAACGTGCCGATGGTCGACCCTATCAAGCGCGACATGGCCGAGATCGGTACGCGCGGCTCGCTCGTCGTGCTCGCCCCCTACAACTCGACCACCTATTTCCTGTATCGCGGGGAACCCCTCGGCTACGAATACGAGCTGCTTCAGGCTTTCGCCAGGGATCACAACCTCGCGCTCAAGATGGTCGTCGTCACAGACCTCAAAAGTATTCTGCCCCTGCTCAACAGCGGCGAGGGAGACATCGCCGCCGGGCGACTCGTCCCCACACCCGAGACCGAGGCCAACGTCTCTTTCACGCGCGCTCTCTACCGCACGGAGCCCGCCCTCGTGCAGCAGGAAACCTCTCCCGAAACGGCCGGGTCGGGGGCGGATAAAGCCCTCGCCGCCGGGCCCGCAGACCCTTTGCCCGAAATTGACATCAACGCGCGGCTCATCACGAGGCCGCCCCAACTGGCCGGGAAGACCGTCAACCTGCCGGAGCAATCGCCCTACCTCAACACCCTCGTCGAGTTGTCGGATGAAATCTCAGGCGATATCGCGGTCGTCGAGATGGGCGGAAAGATTCAGGACGAAGCGCTCGCCCAGAAGGTGGCTCGCGGAGAGGTGCAGTTCACAGTCATGCAGAGCAATCTGGCGGAGTTGAAGGAGGCCGAGTTCAAAAACCTGAGGGTTCGTCCGATCCTCGGGCGCTCGCACAGCGTCGCCTGGGCCGTCAGACGCAACTCGCCCGAGCTGCTCGGCCAGTTGAATAGCTGGATTGAAGAGAAAAAGAACGGCTCGCTGTTCGACCGTCTCTACAAGAAGTATTTCATAGACCGGCGCGGGTATCTGGAGCGCGTCGCGAGCGAATATCTAACCTCGCAGACGGGTAAGCTCTGCCAGTATGATGACCTTCTAAAGCGGCACGCCGTCGACCTGAACTGGGACTGGCGACTTCTGGCGGCACAGGCTTTTCAGGAGTCTCGTTTCAAGGCGGACGCGCGCTCGTGGGCCGGGGCGGGCGGCCTGCTTCAACTTATGCCAGCGACGGCGCGGCAGTACGGAGTAAGAAATGCATTTGACCCGGAGGATAATGTTCAGGGCGCGGTCAGGTTCCTGAAATGGCTGCAAGACTTTTGGGAGGAACGCATCCCGGACGAGAATGAGCGATTGAAGTTCATCCTCGCTTCCTACAACACGGGAGCCGGTCACGTCGAGGACGCGCAGCGCCTCACGGCCAAGTATGGCGGGGACGCTCAATCCTGGAATGACGTGTCCTACTGGCTGCTACAGAAATCCACGCAGCAGTACTCTTCAGACCCCGTCGTTAAATTCGGATTCTGTAGAGGACTTGAGCCGGTCAACTACGTCGATCATATCCTTGAACGATTCGATCATTACAAACAGTTCGTCGTCACAAGGAACAGCGCGCCGCCGCGCACAAGGGAAAAGTCCGCGCCTCATCGCTCATAGCTTCGCACAGGGCACAGCCGCAAACGTCAGTGGCCCCGGCTACGGACGACGACCACGGGGTCTTCATCCTTCGGAGGGCCGAAGAGGCGCGCCGCCAGCGCGTCGAGCGTATGATCCGCTTTCTCGGCAGTATCGTTCGGGACGACGATACGCGCCGCGTCCGCCGAGAGCGCGCAGCCGACCGACGCCGGAAAGAAGAGGGCATGGCCCAGCAATTTATCCAGCAGCGACGAGCGCACCTCGTAGACGAAGAGCGACGTTTCCGCAAGGTGGATATAGAGGTTCGCGATGTTTCCCAACAGCTTGCCGCCCTCTGTAATGACCTTGACCCCGATCAGATTCCCCTTTGCGAGCGGCAGCGTTTTGAGCGGAGAGTCGGGCGCGTGAATGGCCGCCTCGTCGCTATTTATCATTACGGCGTCCGGGCCGAAGCTATAAATCTCTCGCGCATCTACCAATCGCAGGCTCTCGTCTGGCATTCGCACGGCCAGCCCGGCCAGCTCGCCCTTCGACGGATCGACAAGCAGATCGCGTATCGGCCCGAGCTTATTTGCCGTCGCCCGCGACAGAACTATCCTGCCTATCAAAACATCAATCGTATGTAGGTTGGTGGCGGATGTCATAGTGATTTCTCTGCTACAACTTCTGCTGTCGGTTCGAGCGGAATGAGAAGCTTCTATGCTAAATTCGGCCAACAGTCAATAGCCTGTGAAACTTCCACAAAATGTTGTATATTTGCTGGCCGGTCGGCACGATATCTGGACTTAAGGCCGCCCGTCGTCTTATATTAAAGCCATTCTCCCCCGCGAGCTTTGAGATTCAAAAGCGTGTCTCCGGCATGCGAGTAGAATCCATCAACTCTGAGTAGACTCGGGCGCGAATCCGGCACGGCGCAAAGGCTGCGCGCGCGCAATCGCCCTTTAGAGAAAGAAGTTGATGTTCAGACAAATCAACCAGCTCGGCCCGCTCGGCATTATTATTTTAGCCTGCACATCCTTCGCCATCAGTTTCGCCATCGCTTACGGATGGGCGCAACAGAATCACGCCTCCGTTCAACCGGACGCCACTATCGCGGCCCTCGGCAGCGACCGCGATCAAGACGGATTGAGCGGGCCGGTCAACCGAGTGCGAACCGAGACGGCCAGACTTTCCATCGACTCCGGCAAACTGGTGGAGGGGCCGCGCGAGTTGTTGGAGTCGACGACCTATGATCCGAAAGGCAAAAAAATCGACACCTCGTATTTTCTGGTTTCGAACAGTTCTCAGCAGGTGGGCAAAGAAGAGTACACGCATGATGATAAGGGCAACGTCATAGCGATGACCCTGCGCGATCAGAACGATAAGATTCTGAGCAAAGAGGTTTACAGGTACGAAACGGACGCCGTCGGCAACTGGGTCAAGATGGTCGCTTCAACGCTCATTTATGAAGACGGTAAAACGGGCCAACTGCCTTTTGAAGTTACCTACAGGAACATCTCTTACTATTTCGACCAGGCCATCGCCGAAATAGCCGGGCAGAACTCGTCGGCTAACCAGTCGGCTTCGGGCGAACCGCTTGAAGAAGGGGATTCCGCATCGCTGCGTCGCGCGCTCGAAGGATGGGTCGCCGCCACCAACGCGCGCGATCTGGAAGGGTTGATGAAATTCTACAACCAGAAGATCGATGCCTTCTATCGTGCCCGGAATGTTTCTCAGGAGTTTGTGCGCGCCGACAGGGCTCGCATGTTCAAGCGCGCCGACTCTATCGAAGTGGTTGCGATCGAGCCGGAAATCAACCTCGATCAGGGTGAAGCCGACATGAGCTTCCGTAAGAGATACGTCGCCAGGATCGACGGGCGCGAGCGGCGCGGCGAGGTCATTCAGCTACTCAGATGGAAGCGCACCGGTGGAGGGTGGAAGATCATAAGCGAGCGCGACGTGAAAGTATTACGCGAGGATTGAGGAAGGGGCGCGCGCGCGCGTGCCGCCACGCGCGCAACCTTCTACGGACGAGCTGAAGGGAATTTGAACCGATTCATTATCGCAGAGCAACTCGGATGCAAGGCACAAGTTTTGTCGCACTGACGGGACATTTGAATGACTATCCGCTGGCGGAACTGATAGGTATCCTGCGCCACCAGCGTAAGAGCGGGCGCTTGCTCATAGAATATTCCATGAGCCCCTGTTCCCTGTATTTCGTGGAGGGTGATCTGGTCGACGCGCAACTCAATAGCATGGGCGGTCTACAGGCCGTCCTGATCGCGCTCGCGCAACCCAACGCTTCCTTTAACTTCAATCCGCTCATCCAGCCGCAAAGACATTCCATCAACGCCTCGTCGCAGAAAGTGATTCTGGAATTGTTGGGCTGCTGGGACGAGAAGACGATAGAGGTCGAAGCGGCGGCGGGAAACGGCAACTCTTTTTCAGACCCTGCGACGCCGGTGGTGACCGTGACGCCCGTAGGAGCCGCCGCCGAGGAGGAGGAGGAAGCGCTGCCGCGTGCTAGGGAACCCCTGGCCCTGCCGCCTTCGTCAATGGAGCGTGCGAGCCGTCGTCGCCACCGGCAGGTACTTATCGCCAGCGCCGTCATCTCGCTGCTGGTCAGTTTGTTGACGGTCGCCGCTCTGACGCGCTGGCTCATCAGACGCGACATCTCGGCGGCGCTCTCGGAGTTGAACCAGAAGAAGAACGGGGCCACGGGCGCGGGCCAAAGCTCCGCGCTCGGCGCACAGACGATAAGGGTCGCCATGCGTATCGAGAAGGGGCGCGTCGTACAGGCGTTCGTAGAGGAACATCGCCCCGGCATGGAGGCTTACGAGGCGCTCGCGCTCAGGATCGCGCGCACGCGCCGTTACCCGGCAACGGCCTCTGGCCAGGACACCATCTCGGTCAAAATCAATTCGCCGGACTGAACCGCAGCGCGAACCGCTTTTGAAGCTGTTTGGGCGACTTGCGAACGGGAGTCGGCGGCAAAGATAGGAGATCAGAAATATGTTATTCCTCGCGAGTAGGATTCTGGAGCATGAGCTGAGAGATGAGGGGCGACTTCATCTGCTCGAAAAATTACAGGAGAGGAATTTCATACCATTGATCCGCTCGACGCGCCTGAGCTGTTACGGGCAGGCGCTCTCTGGCACGGAGCAGGTCGGAGAGATGGAGCGTCTTATTATCGCCAACCTGAACGACCCGGAGAAACACACTCCGTACATCCAAGGCGACATCTTTTGCTTCGACGATCATATCTTTTTCCTTCTCTTCGGAGACCTCGAAGACGGGTCTGCGGGAATGCGCGCGGGCGTAGTTTACGAGCCGCAAACGACCGAACCGCTACAGAAACTCAACTCTTTTTGCCAGACGGTGAGGCTCTGCCTGGCGGAGGCGAGCGGCCTGCGACTGAGCGGCGGCGACGCGGATGATGAGACGCAGAAGCTGACCGCCTGGCGGCAGTCTCCGTCAACGATTCAACAGGGCTTCATGCGTTTTGTCGCCAGGCAGGATGCTGATTCCCTGTCCACCATCGCGTGCCGCGAGAATGCGCGCGAGCGTGTGCGCGCGGCGAAATTCCTGGACGATGACGTAACCAGGCTGTTCCTTCGTCGCGCCAGGGAGGCATACGCGGAGGGCTACGCTGTGAGCCCTTCGGCGGGCGGAACAACAACAACAGCAGCAGGAGCGGGAGCAGCAGCGACGGCCGATGCCTCGCCCTCCGAATTTACGATCAATAAGCTTTTAGAGGTCGGATTGCTGAGGCGAGAGGTGCTCGTAAGCTGCCGCAAGTCGGGTCACGCATTGTTCAGCCTGCCGTCGGCGGACGCGCTCGCCGTCATCACGATCAGCCACGCGAGGTGCAGCGAATGCGGCGCGAACATCGCGGACGAGAAGATAGAAGAACTCTTTGCCCCGACACAACTCTCTTCAAACCTGCTTGAAGACGGGGCGTGGCTGGTCAATCGTCTGCACCGCATTCTGCGCGAACTCGGCATCTCGGAGAGCGAGATCGCCGTCGAGCCACCGGCGGGCGATGGCGAAGCGCGCATGATGGCCCGTGTCTGCGGCGAGTCGTTTCTGATCGTGATGCGAGATGGCGACCTGAGTCCGGCCTTCGCGCGTCGTGCGATAAATACGAAGATCGAAACCGAGGCCCGTCATCTGGTTCTGGTGGTAACGGGAACGATTCACAACGAGGCGCGCACGGGCCTGCACGGTTTTGCGAGTCGGATGACGCGCGGCGGAAACGATTTTGAGCTGATACTGGCCGAAGGAGTGGGCGCTGCCGAGACGGAGCTTCGACGCGCGTTCGAGCGAGTCTCGCAAAAGGTGCTGGCCGAGCAGTTGTGCGAGCTGGACGCGAGCATGGGCCTGAGCGTCGCTCAACTTATCACGAGCAGGTTTCAAATGCTTCGCGATTCCAGAGACGCAGAGCAGCCGGACACGGCACGCCTGCCCGCCCCTACTGTACAGTCTCAAAACTTACAGAATATGGTGCAGGCCGTATCGCTGATCGACTTTAATCTTCTCGAAATCAATGACGAAGATGAAAGCATTACTACGGCAACGACTCTTCCCCGATCCGGCTGACTCTCGAACGAGAGCATCCATTTCAAAAGCCCTTACGGCTTCAGGGTGCGACACTTCGGGCCGCGACGATCGACTGGTAACCGGCGCGGCTCCGTACAGATAGACGCTGTAGCCCGCGCGGCGCGTCCGGCGGCGGCGTCACTTTGAGCTTTAGCCATGATTCATAAACGTCGCCTGACCAGCCTTATTGATCGCCCGGCTATTCATCACGCAGCGCTATCACGGGATCGACCCGCGTCGCCCTCAGCGCCGGAACAAAGCAGGCCAGAAGAGAGACCATCGTCAACAGCACCGAGACTCCGGCAAAGACCGCCGGGTCAGTCGGGCTCACATTGTAGAGCAGGCTCGATATTACCCTCGTCAGCGCGAACGCCCCGATCATCCCGAGGCCGACGCCGACGAGCGCGAGCTTTATTCCCTGCCCGACGATCAGCCTGATAACATCGCTTCGACGCGCGCCCAGCGCCATCCGTATCCCTATTTCGTGCGTGCGCTGCGTGACGGAATAGGCCATCACGCCGTAGACCCCGACCGCCGCCAGAAGGAGGGCCACGACCGCAAACATGACGAGCAACAGCATGGTAAAGCGCGGCTGGGAAACCGAACGGTCGAGCACCTGCTGCATGGTTTGAATCCTGGCGACCGGCAAATCCTTATCCATGGTCTGAACAGCGCTTTTGACGGCGCTGCTCAGCGCGAGCGGCTCCGAGGCGGTGCGTATCACGAGCGAGGATTGTCGCCATATCCCCAGACCCTTTGAATAGGCGTTCTGAGAATGCAGAAAGTGCATCATCGGTTTCGGCCTGTCATCCAGGCCCCGCTGCTTTACGTCCCTGACGATTCCCACAATCGTCAGCCAGGGGCTGCCGGGCACGCCCAGATTTATACGCTTCCCCAAGGGGTCTTCGTCAGGCCAGAAGCGATGCGCCATAGTCTCGTTAATAATGACGACGCCCGGCGCGTCCTCCTGATCCGAGCCCTCGAAAGAGCGGCCCCGCACAAGAGCGATGCCCATCGTCCTGAAGTAATCTTCGCTTATCATGCGATAGTCCGCGTTTTGCTCGGAGCCTTCGGAGGCGCGCGGTCTGCCCTCGATCTCGAAAGAGGCGTTCGAGTTGAACCCGCTCAAAGGAAGATACGTCACGGTGGCCGCAGACTGTACGCCCGGAAGCGCCCGGATGCGCTCAAGCAGTTGCTCGTAGAAAGCATCAACCTGTTGCTGCTGCGGATACTTTGATTCGGGCAGCGTGATTCGCGCCGTCAGCACGTTCTTCGGGTCAAAGCCGGAATCCGTATTCAGAAGACGCCAGAAGCTCTTGAGCATCAAGCCTGCGCCGACGAGCAACACCAGCGCCAAAGCTATCTCCGCTTTGACCAGAATACGGCGCGTGCGACGGCCCGCGACGCCCGTCGTATGACGGCCTCCCTCCTTGAGCGACGAGTCGAGGTCGGGCTTTGAAGATTGCAGCGCCGGGGCCAGGCCGAAAATTATTCCGGCAAGCAACGAGACGGAGAGCGTGAAGACGAGCGCCATGCCGTCAATCCCGATCCCGTTTGTACGCGGGATACTGGCCGGGGCGATGGCGACGAGCGCACCCACACCCCATATCGCCAGAAGGAGCCCCATCGCTCCGCCCAGCACGCTCAGGACGATGCTCTCCATCAGGAGTTGTTGAATGATGCGTAGACGGCCCGCGCCGATGGCTATGCGAATGGCTATCTCTTTCTGTCTCGTTTCGGCGCGCGCCAGCAGCAGGTTGGCGACGTTGGCGCAGGCTATGAGCAACACGAATCCGATCGCGGCGAGCATAATGAGAAGAGCGGGACGAACGTCGCCGACGATCAATTCATACAGAGGTATCAAATTCAGGCTCTGCGTAGTGTTCACCGCGTCCGTGTATCTTTTCTTAGAATCTTCGGCGAGTTGCGCCGCGAGCGCATTCATCTCGGCGCGCGCCTGTTCGAGCGTCACAAGCGGTTTGAGCCGTGCGATGGCACTGTAAGAACGCGCACCCGGATTCAAATCGGCACGGTCTAAACCCAGTGGGAGCCACAGCTCGACCTCCTTATCGTCGAACTCGAAGCCGCGCGGCATCACGCCTATGATCGTACGGCTTCTTCCGTTGAGGCTCACTTGCCGACCGATGATATTCGGGTCGGAACCGAACCGGCGCTGCCACAGACCATGACTCAGCACCGCAACCTGAGCGGCTCCCGGTTTATCATCGTCGGCCACGAAAGCCCGGCCCAATGCGGGTTTAACTCCGACCACGTCGAAGAATCCGGCGCTCGCCCACGTCGCCAGAACGCGCGCCGGTTCATTGCCGTCTCCCGTCAGGTTGGTCGCCCCCGTAGCATAGGCCGCCACCTCTTCAAAGACGCGGTTCTGCTCGTGGAAGTAGAAGAATTCCACGTCCGTCAGCCCGAGCGTGTGCCCATCCCTCGAAGGCTCCCAGATGGTTATGATTCGATCCGGATCGGGGTAAGGTAAAGGCTGAAGCAGCACGCCATTGACCACGCTGAAGATCGCAGTGTTGGCCCCGATGCCAAGCGCGAGCGTGACGACCGCGACGAGGGTAAAGCCTTTGTGCTTGAGAAGCATTCTCAGGCCGAAACGCAGGTCTTGCCACAGAGTGTCCAATATCCCACCTCCACGAATCTCATAAGCCATATCCTTAATGCGGCCCATGTTACCGAAGCTTCTGAGCGCGGCCCGCCGCGCCTCTTCCGGCGGCATCCCTCTCTCAATATTGCTCTCCATCTCCAGCTCGACGTGGAGGCGCAGCTCTTCATCAATGTCTTCGATAACAGCCTCACGCCGTAACAGGCCGCGCAGACGTGCGATTAGAATATTGAGCCAATTCATCGCGAAGGCCACCCCCTTTATGTGGCCTGCCGTACCTTGGCGATGGCGAGCGCGAGCATATCCCAGCTCTCCTCTTCGACGGCGAGCTGCCTTCGGCCCGCCCTCGTCAGCGAGTAGAATTTGGCCCGCCGCCCGGTCTCGTTAATGTCCCACTCGGCCGTGACCCACCCGCGCTGCTCGATCCTGTAAAGCGCAGGGTAGAGCGACCCCTGCTCCACGCTCAGCATCTGTTCCGACATCTGACGGATGCGCTGGATGATGCCGTAGCCATGCAACGCGCCCAGAGACAGGGCTTTCAGTATCAGCAGGTCGAGAGTGCCCTGTAGAAGATCGGCTTTCGGTTCGGTCACAATCCGCCTCCATAGAGATTCACGTCCACACGCCTCGATGCCTAGAACGCCTAGACATCCTGCCACCCGAAGCCTAGAATGTCAAGGCATACTTTCGAGCGTCGGATTTTGCATGCGGATCGCTCGCACGGCGCAGGAGCAAACAGGCTCACAGGAGACCGGTTTTCATAGGTATGAGAACCGGCCTCCTGTGAGCTTAAGCCTCGTGCCCTTCGGAAGACGGCGCGGCCCGAACTTCAAGAGGGCCCGCGCCGTCTTCCGGTGCGCAGGGTGATTTCATCCCTCGCTCTGTCTGAGGAATTGCTCGGCGCGCGCTCTAAGCTCCTCGGGCGAGAGCTGTTCTTTACGTGTCGCCAGCGTCCATACGTGCCCGAAGGGGTCTTTCAACGTGCCGACGCGGTCGCCATAGAACTGATCCATCACGGGTCGTAGCTCGCTGGCTCCGGCTGTGATGGCTCTGCTGAAGGCGGAATCCACATCGGCGACGTAGAGGAAGATGCTGACGCCCGCTCCTCCGAGCGAAAGCGGGCTCTTGAAACCCGTCTCGGGCGACTCGTCGGCGAGCCAGATGGGTGAGTTCCCGATCTTGATCTCGGCGTGGCCGACCTTACCTTCGGGGCCGCCCCAACGCACCAACTCCGTAGCCCCGAAGGCCCGCTTGTAGAACTCAATCGCGCTCGCACCGTTCCTCACGAACAGGTAAGGGATGGCCTTGTCATACTCATCCTGAATAGATTCGTCTGCCATGATTTCTGTCTCCCCCTTTTAAGGTCGAACGGTCTGGATGAAAAGCCCAGGCGGGCCATCACAGGCTAAGCAGGAATTGCTCGCGCTTCATCCTGAGCCGCAGCCATGCTTCCTGATCCAGCGGCTTCACCCAGTCGCGGCCAATCCGCTCCCAGTCGGGGTCTTCCGGGTCCAACCCGAGCACGCGTATGCCCTCTTCCTCGCATACGAAGAACTGGCGCTCGAACGGAAGCAGGAAACCGCCCTGCTGATCGAGCGACGCGCGCGCCTCCTCGTAGCTCGCGAACCAGCGGTTCAAGAGGACATCCAGCGCGCGGCAATACATCTCACGGCCCGGCTGAGAAGTTTGGGGCGCGCGACTACTACTACTACTGCTGCTGCTGCTGCTCGCCTCGGCTGATTGCTTGAGCGCACGCCAGGATTCATGCCCGTTTTCAAGCGCGATCAAGGCAAGCGCCTGCTTGAGTCTCAGGCCGTCACGGGCATCGAGAATCTGTTTCGTGGTCGCGGTCGAGAAAGAACGTAGGCGGCGGAATCGCTCGGCGGCTGCCGTCGCAGCCTCTACGGAATCCGACCGCAGTTGATTTAGAAGTCTCCGAGCCTGAATGCGATATTCAGAGACTGAGAGCAGAGATGTTGGTAGGGATTTTCCGGTCTTCATGCGCACTCCTCCGTGTCTTCTGCCTGAAGCCCGACGATTGGCAGCACGGGAGCTTTGCAATATAGCTCCGGAATATTTGAAAGGGTGAGTTCCTCTTTCTCGGGCGCAGGCGTCCCTCAACGCCTGCTGCGGAGGATACTGATTTGCAACACTGCGGTCAAGTCCGACCAGGACGGCCGCGCCCCGGGTCTTCGCCAACGGGGGTTAAGAGCTGTCGTGCCGCACTGTGCTGAAAAAGGAGCGCCGAAAAGAGGGCGCGGCTGATGGTTCACAACAACTCTTCGAGAGCCTCTTCAACCGAGCGTACGCCGACGACGCGTAGGCCGAGCATTCTTTCGAGCCCGGCCGTGTTTGAAGCTGGCATAATCAGTTTTTTGAAGCCGAGCGCCTGGGCCTCGCGCGCACGTGCTGCCGCCTGCATCGCACCCCGCACTTCACCCGTCAATCCCACCTCGCCAAAGACGGCTGTGTGCGGTTTTACGGGCAAGTTTTTGCTGCTGGATGCGATGGCGGCGACGATGCCCAAATCCGCCGCCGGTTCGTCGATCTCGATGCCTCCGGCGACGTTAACGAATACGTCATCGCTGAGTTTGGGAAAGCCGACGCGCTTTTCGAGCATGGCCATCAACAGCGCGACGCGATTCTGGTCTATGCCCTGGGTGACGCGCCGCCCACGCCCGCCGAAGAAGTCGCGCGACTGTGGCGCGGCGTCAGTATCCTCGCCCTCGCGCTGCTGCTGCGCCCTGTGCTTCCAGCCTGAGACGAGCGCCTGAACCTCTACGAGCATGGGCCGCGTGCCTTCAATACATGCCGTCACGACCGACCCGGCAGCGCCTTCGGGTCGCTCGTGCAGGAACATCTCCGAAGGATTTACGACCGCCACTAGGCCCGTGCCCGTCATCTCAAAGACGCCGACCTCGTTGGCCGCGCCGAAGCGGTTCTTGGCGGCGCGCACGATGCGATGATTGTGATGACGCTCGCCCTCGAAGTAGAGCACCGTATCGACGATGTGTTCCAGGGCTTTCGGCCCGGCGATTGATCCTTCTTTGGTGACGTGGCCGATGAGAAAGACCGGGATGGTACGGTTTTTAGCGAGGAGCAGAAATTGACCGGCGACCTCTCTGACCTGCGAGACGGAGCCGGGCGCGCTCTCTATGTTGGAGGAGAAGATGGTCTGAATCGAATCTACTATGATCGCGCCCGGCGTCATCCGCTCGATCTCGTCAAAGATATTTTCGAGCGTCGTTTCGGGCAGGAGGTAAAGCCGCTCAGCCCGGACGCCGAGGCGCTCGCCGCGCATCTTGATCTGCCGTTCGGATTCCTCGCCCGAAACGTAAAGCACGGTCGTCCCGGCAGCGCTCAGCCGATCTGCGACCTGCAAGAGCAGGGTGGATTTTCCGATGCCGGGGTCGCCGCCGATCAGTATGAGCGAGCCGGGGACGACGCCGCCGCCGAGCACTCGATCAAACTCCGTGACGCCCGATGAGATACGCGCGTCGTCCTGCGATTCGATCTCGCCGTAGGCGACCGGCTTGACCTCGCGCAGGCGAAACCCGCCGCGCGCCACGCCCGCCTCCTTCTTCGCTCCCGAGGCGCTACTGCTGCTTCGCGCGCGCTCCTCCACGAACGAGTTCCACTCGCCGCAATCGGGGCATTTGCCGAGCCACTTGCGCGATTGCGAGCCACACTTTTGACAGACATAAACGGTTGCCGGAGCCTTCGCCACTTCTTCCACACCCCACGCGTTCGGTTTACTTTTTAGATGCCCGCTCGTCGCCGATTACTGCTTTGATATTCTCCACGGGGCGACCGAGCACGGCGCGCGCGCCTCTTTCCACGATAGGCCGTTGGATCAAGTCCGGATGCCTGACCATCAGCGCGATAAGCTCGTCATCGGAGAACGAGTCTTTCGCCAGTCCAAGCTCTCGATAGATCGCCTCGCTCGTGCGTAAAAGCGCGCGCGGCGCAATCTTCATCTTCGCGAGCAGCTCACGCAGCTTCGCTTCCGTGAGCGGTGCCGTGTAGTAGTTGACCTTCTCGAACGCAATGCCGCTCTCACGGAGCAGCCTGTCGACCTCGCGGCACTTCGTTCAAGTCGGCTTCTCATAAACCGTGATCTTGTCTTTCATCTCAAGGATTGCCTCTTTAGGGGAAGATGCCGCGTACGCGCGTGGCCTCGGCGACGCGGTCGACGGCCAGTATGTATGCGCCCGTCCGCATGTCCGTACGGTATCTCTCCGTCGTGTCATGGACGGAGCGAAAGGCCGTCTGCATGGTCTGTTCCAGCCGCGCGTTGATCTGCGTCTCCGACCAGAAATAAGAGTATTGATCCTGCACCCATTCGTAATAGCTGACGGTGACGCCGCCCGCGTTGGCCAGTATGTCGGGGACGAGAAATACGCCCGCGTCGGCCAGCACGCGGTCGGCGCCGGGCGTGACCGGCCCGTTGGCAAGCTCCGCGATGATGCGTGCCTTGACGCGCTCGACGTTGCTGAGCGTGATGCTGTTTTCGAGCGCCGACGGTAGAAGGATGTCGCAATCGACTTCGAGCACGGCGCCGCATTCTATCTCTCGCGCATTGGCCAAGCCGAGGACAGCGCCCGTCTCGCGTTTGTGTTGCAGCGCGGCCTGCACGTCGATCCCGTTCTCGGCATAAACGCCGCTGCGGGAATCGCAGATGGCGACGACGCGCGCGCCGTCTCCGGCGACGAGCCGTGCGATGTTTGCGCCCGCGTTGCCAAAACCATGCACGGCGACGCGCGCCTCCCTCAGATCGACGCCCTTGATGCGACATGCCTCGCGCAGCGCATAGAGACATCCGCGCGCCGTCGCTTCGCTACGCCCCTGAGAGCCGCCGAGCGCGATGGGCTTGCCCGTGACGACGGCCAGTTCCGTGTGCCCGCGCACCATCGAGATGGTGTCCATGATCCACGCCATCGTCTGCTCGTCCGTATAGACATCCGGCGCGGGGATGTCGCTGTCACGACCGATGACGGGCGCGATCTCGAAAGCATAGCGACGGGTGAGGCGCTCAAGCTCGTCGCGCGACATTGATTTGGGGTCGCAGACGACTCCGCCTTTGCCGCCGCCGTAGGGTATACCGACGGTCGCGCACTTCCAGGTCATCCAGGAGGCGAGCGCCTTGACCTCGTCGAGCGTGACCTGCGGGTGATAGCGTATGCCGCCCTTGGCCGGGCCCCGCGCGATGTTGTGCTGCACGCGATAGCCCTCGAAGACCTCGACGCGGCCGCTGTCCATCTTCACCGGAATGGAGACGACGAGCTGGCGCTTGGCGTGCTTCAGGACGCTCCGCATGGATTGATCCAGTTCCAGATAATCCGCCGCGATGTCGAACTGCTGCTTGGCGATCTCGAACGGGTTCAGTTCCTCCTGGCTCTTCGCTGTCGCTTCTATTTCAAGCATCCGGGCCGACCTCCCGCAAGAAAAGATGAGCTATGAGCACGAAATACTTAAGGTATGGATGATTGCCAAAAACGCCCGCCCCGTCCGGCTCGCCCCCCGCTTTCTTTTAGCGCCTTACGTTTTCCAGCCTTACCCTTCGGCCTTCTCCTCTATCTCCGTAATATCTCCGTCCGTGAAGAGATAGGTACGCATGTGCTTGTCGAAGACGGGGTTGATGCGGCGAAGGTATTCGAGGCCCATCATGGCGTGCTCGATCTCCTCGTCGCGATTGTGTTCGAGGATGCGGCGCAGTTGGTCATCACGGGTGGCCTGCGCGCGTTGATTGTACCAATCGACGGCCTCCAACTCTTCCTGCACGCTTTTGACGGCGCGCGAAAAATTGAGCGCCAGCTCGCTCATCTCCTCATAATTCTCATGCCATTCGGCACTGGTCGCCATAAGTGATTTCGCTCCTCGGTGAGTAATCAGGTTTGAACGCTCCAATCCTAAAAGAATTAACGCGCCCTGTACAGTAGAGCAACAAGGTATGGTGGAACGGCACTCGGGCCCTTTCGGCCTGCGACCGCCAAAATAGCCATTGATCGCTAGAGAGAGAGCGCGCGTCACGGCTCAGAACAGTTTTCTTCGATTGAAGGGAACAAGATGCCGTTCGTCGGAGTCTAATCACACAGAGTACGCTCCCTGGATGACCCGCCTGGCACCGGCATGGGAGGAATGAAGAGATGTTTAATAACCTGGTCGAGTCCGATCTGCACCCGCAGGAGCGCGTGCGCCGAAGCTGGTTCTTTCTTGGAACCCTTGCAGCCTATGCCGTGCTGTTGATGCTGGCGGGCGTCGCAAGCATCTACGCCTACGACGCTCATCTGGATGAGCTGACGGCCGAATACGACGTGACGTTCGTCCCGCCCGTGGAACCGAACGTCGCAGAGCCCGAGAGAAATTCACCGCCCAGAGCCACCACGCCCGCTGCTCAAAGCGAGCGCCAAATCCCGGAGCGAAGAGAGGCCGTGGCTCGCGTCAGCGACTCCACCACTGCGCCCGAAGAGATTTCCAGCACTCCTTCGAGAGTGCGGGAGCTTCCCCCCGGCCAAGTGGTAATCAACGGAAGAGAGGATATAGATGTCGCGACGCCCGGTCTTACGGGTGGCCCGGCGGGAAGAAACACTGGCGGCAGCGGCGGCGGCCCTTCGACTGCCGTGCACGTTGATATACCGGATACGCCGCCGCCTCCGAGGGTCGTGCCGCCCAGGCCCGTCGTCAAGAGCGGCGGGGTGCTCAATGGCGACGCCATCTCTCTGCCCAAACCCGTCTATCCGTCAACGGCCAAACTCGTCAAGGCTTCCGGCATGGTCATGGTGCAGGTGTTGATCGATGAAACGGGCAAGGTCGTTTCGGCGCAGGCAGTATCGGGCCATTCCCTTTTACGAGCGGTGGCGGTGGAGGCTGCCTACAAGGCGCGATTCAGACCGACCCTCCTCTCGCAACAGCCCGTGAAAGTCTCCGGCGTGATTACCTACAACTTCGTTCTCTAGCGAGCATAAAACCTCACCATAGAGTAGATACACACGAGTCCGTCCCCTCTCAAGCCCGCTCGAATCCTGCCTGTAGTAAAAAGGTGCGTGGCCAGCCGCAAGCGACCACGCACCTTCCCCTCGTTTCATCGTCGCGCCGTCTACCGCTTTGCGGGCAGGTAATAACGCGGGACGCGCTCGCTAATGCCGCACGTTATCTCGTATGAGAGCGTGCCCGCTGTCTTCGCTATGTTTTCGGCGGGCACTGAGAGCGCGCCGTCTTCGCCGAGCACCGTGACCGTATCGCCCACCGCCACGCCCGGAACATCCGTTACGTCCACGAGCGTCAAGTCCATAGAGATGCGTCCCACCACCGAGGCGTAGGCCCCGCGCACAATGACGCGCCCACGATTCGAGAGAGCGCGCGCGTACCCGTCGTTAAAGCCCATGGGAATAGTCGCCACCAGCATTTCCCGCGAAGCCTCGAACGTACATCCGTAGCCCAACAGCTCTCCCCTGTGAATACGCTTCAACAGCGTGATTTGAGAGCGCACGGCCATTACGGGGCGCAGGGGTGGCGGCGCGGGTGCGGGCTCTGGCGCGAGCACGTCGCGCCAGAGCCCGTAGAGCATGCCGCCCGGCCGCACCATATTGCCCCGCGCTTCGGGATGCGCGCAGGTGGCCGCCGAGTTCGCCATGTGCTCGTAGGTCGGATGGTAGCCGCGCTCGCGAAAAGTATTTACCGCTTCACGGAAGCGCGCCAGTTGATCGTTTGTGAAGCAGTCGCGGTCAGGATCATCGGCCGCAGCGAAGTGCGTCATCAAGCCGTCCACGCGAATGTGGCGGAATCTACCGAGCGCATCGAGGAACTCCCGCACCTCGTCATGGCGTATGCCAAGGCGGCCCATCCCCGTATCTATCTTGACGTGAACATCCGCGATACGACCCGCATCACGCGCCGCCGCGTCGATGGCCTCCGCCATGTCCGGGCGATAGACTACGGGAACGAGCGATTCCGCCAGGCAGATTTGCGCCTGCCCCTCCCAGAAACCACCGAGGCATAGAATGGATGAAGTGATGCCCGCACGCCTGAGTTGGACTGCCTCTTCCGGCAATGCCACGGCAAACCATTTCGCGCCCTCTCGCGCGAGCCTTCGCGCGCACTCGACCGCGCCGTGCCCGTAAGCGTTCGCCTTGACGACCGCCATCACCTCTACCTTTGGGCCCACGCGCTCGCGCACCGCCTCGAAGTTCGAGGCCAGCGCATCCAGATCGATCTCCGCCCACGTCGGTCTCCGCCCGAACAACTCCAACGCGTCTTCTCTGTCACCGCTCATCATCGTGCCGCCATGAAATTATAGAGTCGCTGAATCAACCGGGCAGCAGCCGTCGCCGCCGACATCCACTCGCCCATGAAGATGCGGCTGTCACACTAACATACCGACCTACGGCGTGCGTAGCCGCTGCTTAAGGCTTTGATGAAAAAGTCCTCTTTGATGAAATGGCGGGCCGGGTCGATGGAAAAGTTCGGAGGGACGCGCGCGTACACACGCACGCGCCGTCCCCCTGTCGGGCGGCTATTCGCCGTAGGATTCCATGAGTTTGCGAAAGTGGTAGCCCATGGCGGCCAATCTCATCGCCTCCGTAAACTTATCGCGGTGTTCGGAGACGGCGCGGGCGACGAAGCGCCAGAACTCCCTGCGCTCGTGATCGAGGATGCCGAGTTTCAGAGCCATGCGCGCCAGCGCAGCGATGCCGCTCACGGCGCTGTAATGAGGCTGGAATGACCCGCCCACTGGCGGAACTCGCTTCAGACATTCGAGTGCCCGCCGATAGTATTCGCTCGGTTTGTAGATCGTTCGCAGCACGGACTGGTAACCCTCTATGAGGCGCGCGGCGTCCATCTTCGGCACAAAGTTCAGATCAATGCTGGTATTGTTTCCGGCGCTTTCGGCGAGCAGGCGGCCCTCGCGCTTGAGTCGCCGCCAGAGCTGCGTATCGGGAAGCGCCGTCAGCAGCCCGACCATCGCGAGCGGGATCGCACTCTCACGTATGAAGTTGATCTGCCGCTCGAAGATGTCCTCCGGGTCGGTGTCGAAGCCGACGATAAAGCCGCCCATCACCTCCATCCCGTAGCTCTGAATCTTTCTCACGGAATCGAGCAGGTCGCCGCGTATGTTCTGCTTCTTTTGGGCTTCTATGAGGCTCTCTTCGACGGGCGTTTCGATCCCCAGAAAGACGCGGTCGAAACCTGCGCTGCGCATTCCCTCAAGCAGCTCATCATCTTCCGCGAGGTTGACGCTCGCCTCCGTCAAGAGTTCAAACGGGCGTCCGTTGCGCTCCTGCCATGCGGCAAGCTCCGGCAATAATCTTTTCACGTTTCGTTTATTGCCGATAAAATTGTCGTCCACAATAAAGACGGTTCCGTGCCATCCCGTAGCCAACAGCGCGTCCAGCTCGGCCAGCATCTGCCCGCTCGACTTCGTACGCGGGACGCGCCCGTAGATTTCTATGATGTCGCAGAACTCGCAATTGAAAGGGCAGCCGCGCGAGTATTGCACGGACATCGCGCTGTAGCGTTTGCGCTCGATGAGCGAGAAGTCCGGGACGGGCGTGACGGAGAGAGGCGGGCGCTCAGCCGCTTGATAAAGCCGCCTGGCCTGGCCTCGCTCCAGGTCTGCGACGAACTCGGGCAGCGTCGTCTCAGCTTCGCCGAGGAAGATGTGGTCGGCATCTGGCAGGCTCTCGGTATTGGTCGTGACGTACGGCCCGCCGATCACGATGCGCTTTCCAAGCGCCTTGCAGCGCGCGACGACGCTCCGCAGCGAATCCTTCTGAACCAGCATCGCCGTCAGGAAGATCATGTCGGCCCACTCGATCTCCGAGGATTTGAGCGGTCTCAGGTTCAGGTCGACGAGGCGTCTTTCCCAGGAGCGGGGCAAAAGCGCCGAGACGGTCAACAGCCCGAGCGGCGGAAAGGCTGAGCGTTTGCCCTCGAACGAGAGCGCATGCCGAAAGCTCCAATAGGTATCCGGGTATTCCGGATTGATAAGCAGAATCTTCATCGCGTCTTCCCTGCCCCTGCCCTCTAGCCCGCCGCGCGCTGATCGCCGCCGAGCCTGTCAATACTAAGAGTAAAAATGATTAAGGTTACGTCAAACCGATATTACCCCTGCTGCGAATAAAAGGTTGTAATATTTAAGTCACAGGGCTTTCGGGAAACGTCAACGCTTTTGTAAAACCGGGCCGGGCGGCGGCAGCAGCGCTCGGGCTCTGACGTGCGTCTCCCTTCAAACTGCCGCGCGCGGCGCGTAATCAAGTCGGGACGAGAATGGACGGCCGACCGCCCAGGCTCTTCTTTTTAGTCGCTCAACTGAACTTGCGCGCCGTCGCCGGACGAGACCGGCTCTCGCTTGCGGGCGGCGCGATAGGCGCTCACGGATTCTCTGCCCAGCTTGAAGATCGTGCGCCTGTTCTGCGCGATCAGTTTCATCCATGCCCGCTTGCCCATCTGCGGGAAATAGATGCCGCGAAAGAAGAGGCGCGAGACCAGATGAATGATGCGGTACTTGAGCGGAGCGTGGCTGATGGAGTCGAGCGCCTCGGCGATTCGCTCCGGGCTGTACGAGCGTGACCATGCATGGTAGGTCTCCTGGCGCGCTTCCTCAATCGTCATCTTCAAAGGCTTATGCGCCATCACGAAAGGCGCAAAGTCCATCCAGTGACGAGGCCGTTCGAGGCGTCCGGCCTTTTCCAGACGATCATATAGCGGCGTGGCCGGGAAAGGCGTGAGCTGCCCGAAGACGGGCAGTCCCGGCGGCCAGCTTTCGATCTCTCGGAGCGTGCGCTCGGCCACTCCCTTCGTATCGTTGTCCATACCGAAGATGAAGGAGGTGATGGCGTAGACATTACGCTCGGCCAGGCGCGCGAGCACGGCCGCGTATTCGCCCGGCTTACTGAAATTCTTATTGACGTCGGCCATGTTCGCAGGGTCAATCGACTCCATGCCGATGAAGACCCACTTGCCGCCGGATTCGGCTATGAGGTCTACAAGCTCCTCGTCGCGCAGCAGGTTGGCGCTGATCTGCGCGACCCAGGGAATCTCAGCACCGGCCGCGATGATGTCCCGCAAAAGCGACTTTGTGCGCTTGGTGTTGATGGCCAGATTGTCGTCTATGAAAAAGACTGCGAGCTGTCCGCGCTCCCTTCGCGCCCGCGCCTTGAGGCGCAGGAGTTCTTCGACCACCGATTCGTTGGTGCGAAAGCGAATCGAGTCGCCGAAGAAGCCGGTGACGGTGCAGAACTCGCAGCCGTAAGGACAGCCGCGCCCCGTCTCTATCGGCACGACGTGAAACGTCCCCCAACCGCTTCCCAGCCTCGACATAAAGGGGCGCATAAATCCGGGCACAAGGCTGAACTGATCCAGATTGAGCGTCTCCCACGGGATCGAGGGGTAGGGTTGCAGGCTCGGCTTGCGGTCGAGACCCTTAGCATCCCGCTCCGGCTGGTAAACTTCCTTGAGACGACCATGCGCCGCGTCTTCGACGATCAAGGGCCAGGTTTCATCCGCCTCGCCCAGGGCCACCGCGTCAGCATGCCGCTCGCCACCGTCGCGCCCGAGCGCCTCGTCCGGCATCTCCGTGACGTGCGGGCCGCCCATCACGACCGGGATTCCGGCGGCGCGCAGCGCGTCGGCGACGCGGTACGCTTTAGCCACCATCCTCGTCATCGCGCCTATGCCGACGAGTCCTATGCCTTGCTCGCGCACAAATTGCACTATCTCATCATCACTCATCGCGCGCGCGTTGCCGTCTATGAGCACGACCTCGTGGCCCGGCGGAGTGATCGTCTGCAACAGGAACATCCAGAGATGCGGCATAAAATTGCGCGTCACGCCATTGTCAGGATTATACAGTAGAATTTTCATAACTCTTTCCGGCTCAGTTTAATAAACGTCGGGGGACGAATGTATTTATCAGGAACGGTCTTTGAAGGAACAAAGCACTGACGGCAAAAGGAGGGAGCTAAAAGCTTCGTTCCAGATGTCTGGAGGCAAATTGTTCGGGCGCAGTATAGCAGTTATGCCCGCTATCGTACATTAGAATCGTTGACTTCCTGTCGGATTCGGAGTAGAAACATCTCAGCTAACCATTCCCCCCGTTTACCTTCCCCCCCATCGAGTTGAGCCCCCGAAGAGGATCGTAGTGTCTCAACCGGCAGAAGTATTACTTGAGCGGGCCGCTCCGCTCGTCATGGTTGTGGATGACTCTGAAGATATCCGCGAGATGATTAAGTTCGTCCTCGGTGCGCGCGGTTACAGGGTGGTGGAAGCGGAGAATGGACAGGAGGCGTTGAAGCTCGCCCGAGCCGAGTGTCCCGCCCTGATTCTAATGGATTTAAGTATGCCCGTGCTGGACGGCTTCGGCGCGGCGCGCGGCATACGCGAGATTACGGAAACCTGCGCCGTTCCGATCGTAGCCATTTCGGCTCATAACACGATAGACCATCGCGCCAAGGCGTTCGCCGTCGGGTTCAACGATTATCTCACCAAGCCGCTTAATTTCTCTCAACTGCTCAACCTCGTTCAACACTTTCTTCAACCCGCTTAGCCTTCGGCGCATCAACGCTTCCTGTATTTGCCGCCCGTAAAACCTTTTACGCATCAGGCGCACAGAGAGAGAGAGCGCGCGACTATTCCAGATAGTGTTCGCCGAGGCGCGCCTGCAACTCGGTCGGCACGGCCTTCCAACTGGCAAGGCATAGCGCCTTGAGCGTCCAATCCGGAAGCTGCACACGCGAGCAGCGCCATTGTCCCTGCGCCTCCTCATAGAACCAGCAGTAATATGGCCCGCCCGCGCGGCGGCTGTAGAACATCCCCTGCCTGCTGAGAGCGTCTGTGCCCGCCGGATTGAAATAAACTCTAAGTCCGTTCATCTGTGCCGTATTTGATTCTTCAAAAGCCTTTTCATTTCCGTAACCTTGAGGAGGAGGATGACGACGACGATGATTCTTCACACAGCTTAAGCGCGGCGGCTGCGGCCATTGCTCTCGGCAACTCGCTGCGCGACCTCATCCCTGTACTGACGCGCAAGCTCGTTGATGAAGGGCCCGTAATCGACGCCGCCCGTGCCCGGACTGCCTCCCGCTTTGCAGAGACGCCAGTACGCGGCGCGCTCCAGCGCGGCCTCGCCGCTCAAGGTTCCACGGCCTGTCAGGATGGCCGCGCGGTCACGCCATACGCCTTCGCAGATTTGCCGTATTTTCTCCGGGTCGATCAAGCTCATCACACCTCGTCAGGCAGGCTGCCCGTCAACGCTCTTCTTTTGATCCTCGACCGTGATCGTGAAGGGGACAAGCCCGAGCCTGGTTTCTTCAAGCGCGATGCTTGTATTTCTGCGCCTCCGTGTGTCGGCCTCTATACGCGGGCGCGCGCCGCGCTGTAGCTGCTTGCTGCGCAGGGCCGCGACGACGATCAAACGGAACTTTGAATCTATGCCCGGCCATTCGTCATCATGCGCGCCGTCGCCGGAGCCGTTGTTTGCGGTTCTGTCTTTTTCGGTCATAAGGTGCTTTTGACTCTCTACAGCGTCAGCTTTCTTTTCAAAATGAACATTGCAACGCGCGGCGCGCTGCAATCGGATGATTCTTACAGGAACCTGAGCAGGCAAAACATGGTCGTCACGCCGAAAGCGGTTATGGCGATGATGTGTAACCAGCTCATCGTCGATTGACGACAATACGGACATTTCATCATCGACATCCGCAGGATCGTTCCACAACGATGGCAATGCCTTTTCATCACAGACCTGGCCCCTATCTTCAAGTTAGCTGTCTCTCTCACTCTTTGCGCGCCTGCCTAAACTGTTGCGACTTATCACCGACCGAAGACACGTCTCCATCCCGTCCCCGCGCACGTCAGGCAGGGGCTGGTCAGGTTGCGCCTGCCCGTGCCGCCACATTGCTGGCATTGTCCGGCCGGGTGCGCGACCAGAATATTGCCCTTCCCGCCGCAGACCATACACGACACCGTGTAGCCAGCCGAGATGGCCCGCTTTCCCGTTCCGATACACCACGCACACGTCTCCGGCGCAGTATTTCTCTGCGTTTGGCTCATCCTTCACCGTTTCTTAAAAAGCAGGTCGTAGCAGTCGGGCTGATAAGAATTAGTAGTAGTAGTGGTAGTGATAGGCTCCGCTTCAGAAGACAGGAATGTGCCGGATCGGGCGCGAGCCCTGGGAACCGGTTTTCGATCGAATCGAGGGATGCTGCGGATGCATGCATCAATCTTCTCCTTCGCAGTGGTCGTGTTTGGAAAACAACAGACGGCACTAGGAGAAGAGCGACGCGCGCAAATCCTGATGTCGAGAGTATATTTTCTAAAGAGCAGCCGTTAATCTACGACCGGAGTATAGCATACAAACGGACACTTATGCTTGAGCAGCGCGCATGCTGATCGAGAGAGAGGCCCGGCGTTAGCAGTTCTATGCGGCTCTTATTACTCGCGCCACATGTTCTCGAATCTGGTAAATTCTTTGAGGAATGCCAGTTTGACTGTGCCGGTCGGGCCATTGCGTTGTTTGGAGATGATGATCTCTGCGATTCCGGCGTTCTCTTCCGTGCGGTTGTACTGCTCCTCGCGGTAGATGAAGGCGACGACATCGGCGTCCTGTTCAATCGCGCCGCTTTCTCTGAGGTCTGCGAGTTGTGGGCGGTGGTCTGTGCGAGATTCGGGCGCGCGCGACAGCTGCGAAAGCGCGATCAGCGGCACGTTCAATTCCTTCGCCAGGGCTTTCAGCTCGCGAGAGATTTGCGACACCTCCTGCTGGCGCGATTCGACGCGACGCGACGAGCCGGACATTAGTTGCAGGTAGTCAACGATTATCAGGTCGAGCTTCTTCTGCTCGGCCGCCAAACGGCGCGCCTTCGCCCTCATCTCAAGGACGGTGATGCCGGGCGTGTCGTCAATAAAGATTTTGGTTTCGGCCAGTGTGCCGAGCGCGCCCGCGAGCCGCGCCCACTCGTCGCGCGAAAGAAATCCGCTGCGGAAACGGTGCGCGTCCACGCGCCCTTCGGAACAGAGCATACGCATGACGAGCGATTCCTTGGACATCTCCAACGAAAAGACGCCGACCACGGCCTGCGCCTGAATCGCCGCGTTCTGGGCCAACGTCAGGCACAGGCTGGTCTTACCCATCGACGGGCGGGCGGCGACGATTATCAGGTCGGACGGCTGTAGACCCGAAGTCATCGAGTCGAACTCGTTAAAGCCCGTCGTCAGGCCCGTCAACATCGCCGAGCGACCGGCCATCTCCTGAACGTGTTCGAGCAATTGATCGGCAATCGGCTTGACGTGCGCGAAGCCCTGACGGGTTCGCTCGTCGGCGAGCGCAAAGATCATCTGCTCGGCGTGATCCAGAATCTGCTGCGGCTCGTCCTCTTCCTCCAGCGCCTCGCTCGTAATCTTGTTCGCCGCATGGACGAGCTGGCGCAGCAGCGATTTCCCGCGCACCATGTCCGCGTAGTGCGAGATGTTGGCGAAGTGCGGCAGGCCCAGCATGAGGTTTGAGACGAAAGAGATACCGCCCACGGATTCGAGCGCGCCGTCGCGCCGAAGCTCTTCGCCGATCAGAATCGGGTTGATCTCCGAGCCGCGCTCGAAGAGGGCGATCATGGCGATGAAGATGCGGCGATGCGATGGGACGTAGAAATCCTCTGGGCGCAATAGCTCTATGGCCTGGCTGATGAGACCGTTGTCGAGGATGATCGCGCCGAGGATGGCGCGCTCGGATTCGGAACTGTTCGGCAGAGGCCGTTCGAGAAGCTGGTCGCGCGCCGTATCGACAGGAAAACTTGCCATCGGGAGACTTCTTTAAACTAACTTCCGTTTTAAGATGAAGGGCTGCGGATAAAGAAAAAACGGCCGCAAGCGGCGTCTTCGGCCCTTCGAGCGCCTTCTTGCGCTTCGTGCCGTGCAGAGAGCCGCGCTTGCAGCCGCGCACTATACTACAAGGCGCGCGCCCGCGACAACGACTATCGGTCGCGGTGCGGCGCACCCCGATTTTTATTCAGTCGAAGCGCCTTCTGACGCCGCTTCGGGAGCCGCCGCGCCCGGCGTTTCGTCTCCCGCCGCGCTCGCCCCGCCAGCCTCAGCCGCCGCCGCGGGCGCATCGCTCTGGCCGCCGCCGCCGCCCTCGGCTGTCACGACGACCGGAATCTCTACGTTCACCTCGCGGTGCAGGCGCACCTGAACCGAAAACTCGCCCACCTCCTTGATCGCCTCGGGAAGCCGTATGCGCTTGCGATCAACCTCGTAGCCGCGCTCTTTGAGCGCCTCCGCGATGTCCATCGAAGTCACGGAACCGTAGAGGACGCCGTGCTCGCCGACCCTTCGCTGGAAATTCAGGCTGAGGCGGCCCATCTCCGTGGCCTGCAACTCGGCCGAGCCGCGCTCCTTCGCCTCTTTCTTCAAGAGCGCGGCGCGTTCCTGCTCGATCTGCTTGACGTTGCTGGCCGTGGCCTTGACGGCGAGCTTGCGCGGCAACAGATAATTGCGCGCGTAGCCCGCTTTGACCCTGACGATCTCGCCGCGTGCGCCGAGATCATCTATGTCCTCGCGCAGCAGAACCTGTGTGTTTGCCATCTGTGGTCTCCCCTCTCTTCCCGGTTAAGCCGTGGCGTAAGGCAGCAGCGCTATATTGCGCGCCCGCTTGATCGCTTCGGCGAGCATACGCTGGTGCGTCGCGCATGAGCCGGAGATGCGACGCGGCAAAATCTTACCGCGCTCTGGAATGTAGTTCTGCAACAACCTCACATCCTTGAAGTCTATGAGATCGACCTTCTCTATGCAGAAGCGGCAAACTTTGCGGCGGTGCATACGCCGTCCGCCACCACCACCGCGCCCGCCGCGCTCACGTCCACCACCGCCGCCGCCACCGCGGCCTCCGTCCATATCATCGTCGCGGTCAAAGCCACGATCACGGTCATCATAATTTCTAGACATAATCTCTCCTATCCAAAATCCTCACAGGGTAAGCGACCAGAGGGCTTTTGCGCTTCTGTGCGGAGTCCCTGCCGGGACGGCCCCGCATGCTCCTACTGCCCCGTCGCCCGGTCAATCACGATCCTCAAAAACCGTGCGCGCCGCAGAAGACGAAGAAGTGCACGTCAGCCTTCGTCCTCATCAGCGGCCGCCGTCGCGGTCGCCGCGCCGCCACCACCGCGCACGTCGCCGCCGCGTGACGCGAAGGGCCGCTTGCTGGCTTTGCGCGCGCGTTTCGCCTTGAACTTCTCGGCGCGCCGTCGATCTTCGTCAACACGAACCGTAATGTAACGTATGATCTGATCGTTGACGCGCATGCGTCGCTCAAGCTCGGCGATCTCGCGGCCGGAGCCTTCGACCTCGAACAGCACGTAAATGCCTTCGTTCTTGCGCTCAATCGGATAGGCCAGATTGCGCCTGCCCATATTCTCGTTTTTGGTGACTACGCCGCCCTGATCCGTGATGATCTGTTGCAGGCTTTCACTCAGGCGTGTGACATCCTCATCGCTCGCGCCCGCGTCGATGATAAACATCACTTCATAGACTCTTTGATCTGCCAAAACTCATCCTCCTCTTGGATGTCTAGCCTCATCTCTCTCTCGTTCAGGATGAAGCGGGAAGGAAATAATTAGAGACGACGAGGGCCAAATGCTGAATGATGAAAGGACGGGCTGTGCTGTATTTCATTCCGCGTTCATCACCAGCGACCTCGTCGCTCAGTTATATTGCGCCATCGCTTTATCAATGCCGTCTCTGAGGACGGCGCGAAGCGCGTCGGCGCTTCTCTCTAAAATCTTTTCCACGTCGGCGCGCGCGCTCTGCGGAAATTCGTCGAGCACAAAGCGCCTGGTATCGCTGACCGGATGCTCGGGCTGGATGCCTATACGCAGGCGTATGAACTCATCCGTCCTGAGCGCCGCGATGATCGACTTCAAACCGTTGTGTCCACCGGCCGAGCCGCGCGCGCGCAAGCGTATCGTTCCGAAGGGCAGCGCCAGATCATCGCTGATGACGATCAAAGAACCGGGGCCAGTATCGCGCAGCTCATGCTTTCTGAGCAGACACGCGACCGCTTCGCCGCTCAGGTTCATATAGGTCTGCGGCTTGACCAGCTCGACTCGCTCGCCTTCGATCAGAGCCCGCCCGACGAGAGAGCGACACTCGGTGCGCTTGACGGCCGCGCCCGCCTCGCGCGCCAGCCAATCAACGAGCATGAAGCCCAGATTGTGGCGCGTCCACGCATACTGCGCGCCCGGATTGCCAAGCCCAACGACGAGACGCATGACAAAAAGCAAAAGGTATAAGGCGCATAGCAAAAGCGAGGACGAAAAGCACGGGTTTGAATGCGCCCCGGCAGCCCCGTTTTTCTAGTACCCTTCTCCTTTTTACTTCTCTTCCTCTTCCTCTTCCTTCTTGCCCTTGCCGATAACTTCCGGCTCGGCGGGCTCCTCTTCGGTCGCCGCAGGAGTCTCGACCGGCTCTTCGCGCACGACGCCGACGGTCGCGATAACCGCCTCGGGAGATTCCAGTATCTCTATCTTCTCGTCCGCCGGGATGTCCGAGACGTGCAGCACGTCGTGGACGCCCAGGTTCGAGACATCGACGTTGATCGCATCGGGGATGTTGCGCGGGTCGCAGCGCACCTCTATATCGCGGATGATCTGTTCGAGGTGGCCCTCCTGATCGCGCACGCCTATGGGCTCGCCCACCAGATGAAGCGGCACGGTGACTTCGATCTTCTGACCGCGCACGAGCCTCTTCAGGTCGGCATGCACGAGGCGGCCGCGTACGGGGTCTATCTGGCGATCATGGAACATCACTTCGCTCGCGCCGACGCCCTCGACATCAATCGTGAAGATCGAGTTGTGCCCGGAGTCGGAGCGCAATATGGCCGCCAGCTCGCGCAACGGAGCGGCCGCCGACACCGCTTCGCCTTCGCCGCCATAAACCGTGACCGGCACGAGGCCCTCGCGGCGGACTCTGCCCGCATCGTTTTTGCCGCGCCCCTGGCGCACAACAGCGCGGACGATAATCTCTTTTCTTTCTGCCATAATAAGGCTCTCTCTCCTTTTGTAAGCAATCGGGCACGGCCGACGCCTGGCCGGAAAACATGACGCGGCCAAAAGCGCGCCGGTTTTGCGCCCGGAAATCGCCGACTCCGATCCTCTCCAAATTGTCTTGCTGAAAGACGCGAGCGCCGCGCTCGACCGTTTTCTTTCAGTGTTTGCCCTTCACACGAAGAGCGAAGAGACGCTCGTCTCCTCGTGGATCGACTTAATCGCTTTCGCTAACAGCGGCGCGATGCTCAGAACCTTGATATTGGTCAACTCACAACCGCGATCACGAAGGGGGATCGTATTTGTGATAACCATCTGCTCGATGTCGGACTGTTCAAGCTGCTCGCAGGCTCGCCCCGACAAGACGGCGTGCGTAAAACAGGCGTGAATGCGCTCGGCCCCGGCCTCCTTGAGCGCGCGCGCCACCTTCGTCAAGGAACCGCCCGTATCGCACATATCATCGATGATCAAACAACTTCGACCCTGAACATTTCCGACGACATTCATCACTTCGGCGACGTTGGCCTTCTCGCGCCGCTTATCGCAGAGCGCCAGATCGGCGTTCAGGCGCTTGGCGTAAGCGCGCGCGCGTTCGGCGCCGCCCGTATCGGGCGCGACCACCGTCAGATTCGCCAGCGGGTTTCGCTGGTAATAACCGATCATCACCGGAGCGGCGTAGAGGTGATCTACCGGAACGTCAAAGAACCCTTGAATCTGCGAGGCGTGCAGGTCAATCGTCAGAATCCTTTGCGCCCCGGCCGTGACCATCAGGTTCGCCACCAGCTTGGCCGCAATCGGCACGCGCGGGCGATCTTTCTTGTCGGAGCGCGCGTAGCCGTAATAGGGAATCACAGCCGTCACGCGCTCGGCCGATGCCCGTCGAAAAGCGTCGAGCATGACGAGCAGCTCCATCAGATTAGCGTCCGTCGGCGGGCACGTGGGCTGGACTATAAAGATGTCGCTGCCCCGGACATTCTCTTCGATCTGAAAATTGTACTCGCCGTCGGAGAAACGCTCCGTGACGGCGCGCCCCGGATCGCAGCTCAGGTAATGGCAAATCTCCTCGGCCAGAGCGCGATTGGCGTTGCCCGTAAAGACTTTAATGCCGCCTGTTGTACTCATAGATTAGATGTCGGATGCCGGATGCCAGATGGTTAGCGATTCGCCCCTGCATATCTGACACCCAGCATCTGACTTCTGATTAAATTGGCTGGGGCGGGTGGATTCGAACCAACGAATGCCGGTTCCAAAGACCGGTGCCTTACCACTTGGCTACGCCCCAATATCAATTCCACAAAAGCTCAGGCATGCTCAAGCAGACGGGCGCACGGGCCGAGGGCCTCGATGTATGCGGCCCGCTTGAGCGTCATACAAGAGAAGACGCGCCATCCGCTTTCCGCTCTCAACCGATGGGCGGCGCGCTCCCGCAATTCACCGTTGTCAAAGATACCGAAGACGCTCGCGCCGCTTCCCGCCAACAAACTGCCGCGCGCTCCCGCCCGCATTAAAGCATTCCTCGCGCGCTCGATCTCCGGTTCGAGGCGAAGCACCACCCGCTCAAAGTCATTATGCAGATGGTACGGAAGCAAATCCGGAAATTGCGCGTCCGCGCGAGAAATAGAGAGAATAATGTTGCCACTTGCCTTTGTCAAGGCGGGCGCGCTCAACGCTTTGTAGGCTTCCCCGGTCAATACTTCGACCGGCGGCGTCACCACGACCAAGTGCGTTTCGGCCACGTCCGCGAGCGGCGAAATCTCGTCGCCGAGCCCACGGCCTTCGGCCGTCCCACCCGTGAAAAAGAAGGGCACATCAGCGCCTAAGCGCGCGCCCAGCTTCGCCAGCTCGCGGCCCGTCGCCGCGACCCGCCATAAATGGGCCAGACCGAGCAGCGCCGTGGCTGCGTTTGAAGAGCCGCCCCCCAGTCCGCCCCCGGCCGGAATGCGCTTTTCCAGGCTGATGGTGACCCCCTTCCTGACGCCGTATCTGTCGCGAAGCGCGGCGGCCGCACGATAAACCAGATTGCTTTCGTCAACGGGGATGCCGGGCGCGTCACATTGAATCTCAATTCGCTCGTCGGCGCGCACGCTCAAGTGCAAATCGTCATGGAGCGTGACGGTTTGAAAGACGGTGTGCAGTTCGTGGTACTCGTCCGGGCGACGACCGAGGACGTGGAGCGTCCAGTTGATCTTGGCGAATGAAGGAAGCGTCAGGGTGTCATCCAACACGATGGGCGGCTGACCTCCGTAAAGCGCCAGCCGCCCTCCCTTGTATCCTGAAAATGAAGAGCGTCAGCGCGCGATGAAAACCTGCGTCAGAAAAACCTTGCCATCCGAAGAGCGCGCGATGCCGACTCCGGAGCGCGTGAAACTTGCGTTCAGGATATTGTCGCGGTGCTTGTGCGAGCGCATCCAACGCTCTACGGCAAAGGCCGCCGGGTCGGCGTAGTTCTGATTATACGCGATGTTCTCGGCCAAAGCGCTCCACCCGCGAACATTGCGGCCGTGCGCGCGCGTCACCATGTCGCGGCCGTCCGGCCCCGTATGGTCAAAGAAGCCGCCGCGCGCCATGCTCTCGGAATGCATACGCGCCATGCGGCACAACTCCGCATCCCAAACCAGGGGCGACTCGCCATTGGCGATACGCTGCGCATTAATCAGCTCGAAAGCGCGCCGCTCAAGGCTTGAGGTGCTCACCATCGCTGAAGAACCTCCGGCGCGCATCGGCGCAATCATAGAGGTCGGCATTACCATGCGCGGGCGCGTCGTGATCCCGCCCATAGTCGAGCCCGTGGCCGTAATCAAACGCGCCGCCGGTCGATTGGACGACGACTGCCCCAGTGTAACTGTGGCGGCCGCTATGATAAAGACGAAGGATAAGGTGCAGAATCGGAATGCCGAGCGCGCAGAGCGCAGCGCTACCGTCTCGGGGAACCGTAGATTGCTCATCTGGGGGAACGTTCTTTCTCGCCTTAAGCGTGCCGGGCCGTGAGTAAGCTTTGAATGCCCTGACCGTGCTAGGGGCTCGCCGGTCGTTAACTGTCAAAACAATACTAACAGACCGTTTTACTATGATCAACCCTTTTTTTGGCGGGAGTTACAACCTTAGGCGGGCTGTTTCGAGAGGATACGGAGGGCGGTCATTTTGACCCCTGGCCGTCTAATTTGGCTTTGATTTTGGTTATCTCGTCAACCTCTACGGCCAGGGCCAGCGCCTTTTGCCAGGCGGCGCGTGCCTGTTCCATACGCCCGCGCCGTTGATAGAGGTCGCCCAGGTGATTGTGAATCGTGGCGGATGCGGCGTCACGGCGCGCGGCCTCGCTCAGGTGGCGTTCGGCTTCGTCCAGGTTGCCGAGCTTGAAATAGGCCCATCCCAGGCTATCCAGAAAAGAGGAGTTGGTCGGCTCGGCGCGCACGGCCTTTTGAATCATCTCCAGCGCTTCGTTGAGCCGTTCGTTACGCTCGACCAGAAAGTAGCCCAGATTATTCAGGGCCGTCGCATTGTTGGGCTCGCGCGCCAGCACCCGGCGCAGCGATTCTTCAGAGCCTTTAGTATCACCGGCCGCCTCCTGTGCCGAAGAGAGCGTAATGAGTGCTGCGGCGACCAGATCCTGGCGCTCGGGCGGGGCCAGCTCCAGCATCTTGCGCGCGGCTTCTATGGCCTGGCGTCCGCGCCCGGCCTGCGTATTGAGGGCCGATATTATGCGGTAGGTATCGAAGTCTTCGAGCGACCCCTTGAGTCGCCCGCGCAGCAGCGTCATCGCTTCGTCAACGCGCCCGAGGTCTGTGAGCGTTGCGGCCTCCAGATTGATGAACGCGGCTTCTTCGGGAAAGCGCAGGCGCGCCGAACGAATGGCCGCGAGCGCTTCCTGGCGCTGGCCCTGATTCCGTAAGAAATCTATGCGCTCCTCTTCGGCAGTCGGGTCGGAGGGGCCGAGCAGGCGACGCATACGCTCGATGGTCGCCGTCACTTCGGCGGTGCGCCCCGCGATCTTCTGTAGATTAAGGATGCGCTGTAGGACGACCGCCGCGATCTCCCTATCGTCGTCTGCGCTTAGCACGGAATCGCCTATGTTTCGTTCTTTCAGCAACTCTTCAAAGACGGCTATGGCCTCGTCGTAGCGCAGAGCGTCAGAGAAGATTTGCGCCAGATAAAGGCGGAGCAGAAGCTGTTCGCGATCACCCTTGGGGCGGCGGGCGATGGCTGCGCGAAGCGTCGCGGCGGCCTCGTCGACGCGACCGGCGCGCGCCTGTACGCGCCCCAGCAACCTGACCGCAGAAGCGTTCGACGGATCGTCGGCGACCATACGCTGCAATTCGGCGACGGCATTGGCATCGTTACCGCCAGCCTCGAAAGCCTGGTTCAGCAGATCTGAATAATCTTTGTTCTCGGGGTTGAGCGCGATGGCGCGGCGAATGGCGGCGATGGCTTCGGTGGTGCGCCCGGCGGCGATAAAGGCTTCGCCGAGCCGCGCATTGGCGGCGTCCGATGTCAACTCACGACCGTTTGTGACGAATTGGAAGATGCGCGGGTCTGAGGCGGGCGAGGCCGCGACCCAGCGCGTCCAGGCCTCTATCGCTTCCGCGTTCTTACCCATCGCATAGTAGAACTCGCCGAGCAAGGCCCAAGCTTCGGCGTCCGTCGGCTCAAGCCGCGCCACCTCGCGCAGTTCAGCGACGGCCTGCTCCGCAGCTTTTCGGTCAAGGTTATTATCACGCAGCCCGCTCTTGATCGCGTAGATGCGCGACAGGAGGCGATGTGCGCCCAGGTTGCCGCGATCAATGCGCGCGGCGATTGAAGCCTCGCGCTCGGCCAGGGGGAAATCCTGCGGCGGGTAGAAGAAGGCCAGCTCGGCGAGCGCCGTATGCGCTTCGGCGAGCGTCGGGTCGAGCGCGGCCGCCTGCTGAAAAGCCTTCTGCGCCAGATTTATAAGGTTGGCCGAGATGCCGCCCCGCAGAGCAGACATATAGCGCTGCCCTTCGAGCAGCTTGGCGTAAGCCTGCGCGCGTCGCTCGCGCTGCGTTGCCGTTTGCTGCTGCTGTGGCGTCGGCGTTGACGGGGCGGCAGCACTGGTAGGAGAAGGAGCGGGCTTTTCTTGTGCCCTTGCGTCCATAACCCGACCGAAAGCCGCAGGAGTTATGTTCGGTGCGAGTCTCGCGTTGACGCGAGCAAGGATGGTCTCGGCCTGCGCGACATGTACTGTCGTGAAAGCTGCCAGGAAGAGGCACGCGAGCGAGAGGCGTGGGGCCCGGCCGGAAAATCTTTTCACGCCACACTTCCTTTCGCGGGCGGCGCATTGGCATCGCCCGTCCGCTCAATCCCATTGACGACGCGCTGCCAGGCCGAGCGGCGCGGATAGCAATATATCAGGACGATCAGAGCGACGCCCGCGGCGCGCACCATGTCAAAGGGCTGGCCCGTCAGCATCGTCGCGATGAAGCCCATCAGGGCGATGGCCCCGCCCAGAAAAGCCACCTGTAGGGTCGTTCCCTGCAAAGACTTTAGCAGGCCGGAGATGCCGCGCAAGCCCGCTATGTCCTGCAAACGCATCGCGGCAAATTTTGTGCGACGCAACGCGAAAGCGCCCAGCGCGAACAGCACAATGGCGATCCACAAGGCCATGACGAGCGCCGGGTCTCCGGGCCTGTAGATGTAATCTTTGGCGGCGAAGGCGACACCCACCAGAACGAGCGCCAGCAGGATGAAAGCGATGACGACCGCGGCGGCCACACGATGGCGGCGAGCCAGCTCTTCATTCGTGTTTTCGGTTGCTTGCGTCATGCCTTAACCAACGAGTGACATTTACGGATGATAAGCGCTTACGGGCTTTACGCTCCACGCACCTTGAACGCGCCTTTTTGAAATCTTAGCATTCGCCTTTCAGGCAGGGCAAAGGGGCGGCATGATTTCAGAGCCCTCGCCAACCGATATTCTTCACCTACTGGCGCGCGCGCGCCCGTTTGCGGCGCTCGTCGTAAGAAGGAGAGCGACTTGATCGAGGGCCGAGCCCAGTGGGCCCGGCCCTCGACCGGAATCGCTTCTTAAGGTTTCGTACCGGCGGGCGCGGCGGGCACAGATGCCGGGGGCGGAGTGACGGGCGGCGCGTTGGACGGCGCGGGAGCGGCCGTAACGGGGCGCGCCGGGGGGCGGCGTTGGACGGGGTCTACGATTGAGGGCGCATTGGGCGTCGTCTGCGACGGCAATTCGCCCTGGTTTCGCAGGACTACGTCGATCAGGTCGTTCCCGCTCTTGTCGTCCTTGCTGATAAGCACGCCGTTCTTATCAACCGTAACGTCTACCGTGCCGAGCACTTCGCTCAATACTTTTTGCATCGTGCCGGGGCGGTCTGGCGCAGCCATCTTAATCTTGATCGGGTCGGGGTCGGGGACGGCCGAGCCGATCTTGGTCAACTGATCCTTGGCCTTCTCGGCATACTCGCTGTTGGGCCAATCGCGCACGACCTGCTGGTAATACTTGGCGGCCTCATCCGGCTCTTCCTCCTCTACGTAGAGGTCGCCGAGGCGGTAAAGCACCTCGTCCATGTAAGAGAAGTCCGGATACTTCTCGACGATCTCGCGCAGGCGGGACTGCGCGCCCCTTGCGCCGCCGTTGCCGTTCGCGCTGCGCTTGTAATAGAAGCGTGCGACGAGCAGATTGTGCATCCCCAGATTTTCCTGTACTTCGCGCAGGCGTCTGAGCGCCGCCTCTTTCAAAGGCGTATCGGGAAACTGTTGCAGAAGCACCTTCAAGCGCTGCTCGGCCTTGCGCGCGTTGGTCGTCTGGCGGTCGGGGAGTCCCATCTGCCGCATGTCCGCCTCGGCTATTTTGAGCATCACGTCGTCGGCGAGCGGGTGGGTCGGGAAAAACGTGAGCCAGTCCTGATAAGCGGCCGCCGCCTGGATCAAGGAGCTGGTCACGCCTTCAAGGTAAAAGGAATCGGCGATGGCGAGCTTGGCCATCGGCAGATAGGTCGAATCGGGATAGGTTGTGATGATCGTGTTGAAGAGCAGGCGTCCGGTCTCGTGATTGCCTTTACGCACTTCCCTGGCGGCTTCCTCGAACAGGACGCGATCACGACCCGGCGCGACCGTGCCGGTCAGCTCTTCATACTTGTCATCACCGCCGCCGCCGAAGATGCCGAGGAATCCCTTCTTCTTTTTCTTCTTGGCGGGAGCGCTCGCGGCTGCGTTGGCGCTGCGTGCGCTGGCAGTGCTTTGCAGCCCCGCCTCGACGCGCGTGTTCAGGTCGGCGACCGAAGCTTCCAGGCGGTCGAGCAGCCCGGCTTCGAGCCGCTCGGAATGCTCCACCTTGCCGCGCGCATCCAGAACATCCTTCAGGACGGAGCTGACCTCCTGCTCCAATCCGCGCAGGCGCGCGCCCGGATCATCAGCCGACGCTCGTGTTCCATCGCCGTCCTTGGCGTTGATGGACGAGATCGCATTATTGAGCGAGCGCCGCATAGTATCGAGGCGCGATTTCATAACGTCCAGGCGCTGAGCGGGCGAAGCATCGCTGCCCTGCGCGAAGACGGCCACCGATGCGAAACCTGCGAGCAGGATCGCGCCCAGGGCGACGGATGCGAGACGACGAAAATGCATTATAAAACCTCCAAATAAATTAAGGGATGAGGGCCGCAGGGATGAGGGATGAAATAAAAGCATTCAAGGAAGTTGAATCGTTTCTTTCATCCCTCGGCCCTTTGCCCTCCGCCCTGCCTTTCTACGCCCACTGCAAGGTGGCTTCGCGGAGTTCGCGAACGGCCTCCGTGGGGTCTGTCGTGCCGAAGATGGCCGAGCCGGAAACGATGATTTCAGCGCCCGCCGCCGCAACCTGCTCGACATTGTCGCGATCAATGCCGCCGTCTATCTCTATGCGGACGGAGAGTCCACGCTCGTCGATCAAGCGGCGCAGGCGGCGCAGCTTGTCGAGCGAGGTTCCTATGAATTTCTGTCCGCCGAAGCCCGGATTGACGCTCATCAACAGTATGAAATCGGCGAAGGGCAATGCCTCTTCCAGAGCAATCAGCGGCGTCGCCGGGTTGATCGCCACGCCCGCCTGCGCGCCCTTCTGCCTGATCGCAGAGAGCGTGCGGTGCAGGTGCGGGTCGGCCTCGACGTGAACCGAGACCATCTGCGCGCCCGCTTCGACGAACTGTTCGGCCCAGCGGCCCGGCTCCGAGATCATCAGATGGGTGTCCACGATCAGGCGCGTACTGGCGGCGACGGCCTTTACCACGGGCAGGCCGACCGTGATGTTGGGCACGAAATGGCCGTCCATAATGTCGACGTGGATGACGCTGGCCCCGCCGCGCTCGACCGCCGCGATCTCCTCGCCGAGCCGCGTGAAGTTTGCGGATAGAATCGAAGGTGCTATTTCTACCATTCGGTCAACTTCTAAAAAAGGGCACGCTCGGCGCGTTCGTGCCGTCGTGCGTCCAGGAGCCGTAGGGAGGACGCCGAACGCCCGTTGAAATCTTAACGCAACTGCGGCGGGCCGCTCGGGACGAAAGGTGGCGTCGAGGGCGTCGAGATCACCGGCGCGCGTTTGTTTGAGTTTCCGCTCGGGCTCCGATCGACATTCGCATTGCGAGCGCCCGTATTCGCGTTACGATTATTGGCGTTGCCATCGTTCGTATTGCGCGCGTTCGCGTTTCCGTTGCGAAGGCCGACCGCGTTGCTATTATTTGCGTTCCTGTTATTAGTGTTCTTGGGTCGCTTCGGCTTGTTCTGATTCTCGTTCTGATTACTGGCCGTCGAACCCTGGCTCGCGTTCTGGTTCGCAGACGCCGCCTCGCCCTCGGGTCTCTTATCTTCTGAGCCTCCCGTGGAGGGCGCAGTCTGGGCGCTCTCGCCCTCTTTAGCGCCGCGCGCGACGATGACCGCCACCGTCTGCCCGACCTTGATGACTTCATCCTTCTGCGGCGACTGATCGAGGATCGTATCGGGCCTGGCTTCGGGGCTGAAACGTGTGGCGCGCACTCTCATGTGCAGTCCCGCATCATCAAGCGCCGATTCCGCCGTCACACGATCTTTGCCCTTCACGTCCGGCACTTTCACTTCAGGGCTGCGCAAGGAGAGATAGACCGTTCCGGCGAGACCAAAGATGAAAGCGACCGCGATGGCGATGATGATTCCGATCTTGCTTAACGCCGAGAGCGCCCGCTTTGCCAGCATACTATCTTTCTTAGCCTTTCTCACAGGAGGGCGCGCGCCGCGTGATGGGGGCGATGGCGCAGCCCGCGTCACCACTCATGAACCAAGTCGCGAAGTCTAACACCCGCCTCAACCCGGCTGCAAGTTCCCGCCAGAGCTTAACTTCGGCGCTCGAAGGCGGCGATGAAGAAGCCGTCCGCGCCGTCGCGCTGCGGCCAGGTGCGCGCGCGGCCGTCCGCGCTTTGGAGGTCGCCGGGCGCTTGGATAGAAGCCTGTGTGAAAGAGCCGTTTTCTTTGAGAAAGGAGGCCACAACCGCCTCATTCTCTTCGGGCTCCACCGAGCAGGTCGAGTAAACGAGGCGGCCCCGCGCGCCGACTACTTTTGCGGCATTGACGAGAATGGCACGCTGGCGTGCCGACAATTCCGCTATATCAGAGGGTGAGATGCGCCAGCGTATTTCGGGGTTGCGCCGGAGCGTGCCCGTCCCCGTGCAGGGCGCATCGACCAGCACGCGGTCAAAAGCGCCCTCGGCAAAGGGTAAAGCGATGGTCGCATCATAGGCGACGGCGGCGACCGCCGCGCCCAAGCCCTGTCGCATCGCACTCTCATGGAGCGTCCGCAGTCGATGCTCGTAGAGATCGCCCGCGACTATCGACGCTGCGCCTTCGGTTCTATCCGCGATGTAGGTCGTCTTGCTGCCGGGAGCGGCGCAGGCATCCAGCACGCGCTCGCCAGCTTGCGCACCCAGGGCATGGGCCACCAGTTGCGAGGCTTCGTCCTGAACGTAGACGAATCCCTCGCTGGCCAGCTCTCGCAAACGGGCGCTCGCGCCTTTGATGCGCCAGCCTCCGGGCACAATCAGCGAGGGCGAGAGCTGGCCTCCGGCGGCGCGCAACTCTTCAAGCACGTCCCCGTTCTTCGCGCGCGCGGCGACGAGACGAAAGGCGACGGGCGGCGCTTCGTTATTGGCGCGCGCAAAGGCAGCGGTCGTCTCGGGGCCGAAAGCCTTCGTCCAGCGCTCTATCAACCACTGCGGGTGCGAGGTCTCTACGGCCAAACGCATGACGGGATCGACGATGCCCTGCGCCGGGTCATACGAGGGTTCCTTGAGCGCGCGTCTGAGCACGGCGTTAATAAAAGCGGCCGCCGAACGCAGGCGAGCCCTGTAGGCAAGGTTCACGGATTCATTGACGACAGCCGAGGCCGGAATGCGCGACAGAAAGCGTAGCTGGTAGAGACCGAGCCGGAGGGCACGACGCACGGGAGCATCAAGGCGCGAGGCCGCGCGCGCGGCGTAATGTTCGATCAAACAATCAAGCCAGAGCTGGCGGCGCAAAGTGCCGAGCACAAGCTCGTAGCAGAGAGCGCGATCATCCGCGCGCAGCCCTTCCGTCTGCATCGCGGCCAGCAGAACGGAAGCAAACGCGCCCTCTTCCTCGACGCGCCTCAGTATCTCGAATGCGGCGAGGCGGGCGGGCGAGACCGGGGCGCGCGTCCCTTCCGTTTCCCTGCGTCCCCGCTTTTGAAGACTCTTAGCGTCAACCACCGGGCTCATCCCAATCTCTGGCCCACATGAAGTCGCGCGCCGTTAAGAAAATCGCGCGCGCTCATGCGCCGCTTCCCTTCCGGCTGGACTTCCTGAAGACGCAGCACTGTTGCCTGACCGCACGCCACATACAGGTCATCATTATGAGCTTCGATGATCGCGCCGTGTTCGAAAGGGGTTGCGCCCGCCACCGTCTCCTGTGCCAGTGCGCGCCACACGACGAGGCGTCCCGCGTCCGATCGCGTATAAGCATTCGGCCAGGGTTGGAAGCCGCGCACACGCCTTTCAATCTCAAAGGCGCTCGCCCGCCAGTCGATCAAGCCGTCCTCGCGTTTGAGCACGGGCGCAAACGTCGCCTCATCATGCCTTTGCTCGCGCGGCTTGATTTCGTCCAGACGCCTCAGAGTTTCTCCGAGCAAGTCCGCGCCCGAGAGCGACAGTCGCAGCATCAATCCCGGCGCGGTCTCCTCCGGGCCAATCGCCGTCTCCTGCTGCAAAAGGATCGCCCCGGTATCGAGCCCCTCGTCCATCTGCATAGTAGTCACGCCGGTCACGCTCTCGCCGCGCACGATGGCCCAGTTGACCGGCGCAGCGCCCCTGTATTTCGGAAGCAGCGAGAAATGGACGTTGATGCATCCCCTGAGCGGGGCGCGCAGGAAGAGGGGCGGAAGGATACGTCCGTAGGCGACCACCACGGCTGCGTCCGCCTCATAAGAGGCGAAGAGTGTGCGCGCCTCTTCCGTCCTTATTTTCGCAGGCTGGTGAATCTTGAGGCCGCACAATTGCGCGAACTCTTTGACGGGCGGAGCCTTGAGCTTGTAGCCGCGCCCGGCGGGCGAGTCCGGCTGCGTCCAGACGGCCGCGACCTCGTGCCCGTCTTCAAGACAACGCCGCAATGTCGGCACAGCCGCCTCCGGCGTGCCCATGAAAATCAAACGCATATAAAATAAGGGATGAGGGCGGAGGGCGGCAGCGATGAATTATCGAGTGAAGGCGTCAATTAGCAGTTCACTCTTGTCTTCATCCCTCATCCCTTCTCTCATTCCCTTCGTCAGAACGCGCACCTGTAACTTGCGAACTCGTAAACCTTCCCCCACCGGCCATTCTGCTTGCCGTAGATCATATAGGTGACGCTCTCGAAGCCATCCGTTATGGTGATGACCTCGCTCGCGCCGTCGGCGTTCAGATCAAGCTGGTCTACGAGTCTCTCCGTATAGATGCCGGTCGTGCCTATCGCATCTATGTTGCCGCCCGACATGATGTCCTTCTCCGTGTAGCTCGCGTACTCCGTAACGACGGCCCTGTAGCCGTCATTCTGCGGTTCGGCCAACAGGAAAAGCACGTATCTCTGTTGGCCGCCCTTTCTTTTCTTGACGACGAAGGTTCCGGCCAGCTCCGCCTTGCCGTCGCCGTCCAGATCAAACGCCGTGAGATTTACGGTTTGAAGAGTCGGAAGCAGCGCGGCGGGCACGCCCTTCTGCCTGAAAGCATTTCGCGCCAGGGGCAGGATGGCGGCACGCTCCGAGGCGGTCGGGGCGCGGCGCGAGCCCTCTCCTGCGCGGCCAAGCGAATCCGAATTGGTCGCCAGCGCCATCACGTTCGAGTTGAGCCGAGCCTTTGAGCGCAGCGTAACCTCGGCCCCGGTGCGGAAACACTCCTCGTCTCTGGTCGATGCTTTGACGGTCAAAGTACCGGCGCGCCCCCCGCCAAAGAGCACTCTATACTCAGCCCCCTTGCGATAATATTCGGTGGCGAAACGCGCTATCTCCTCCGGGTCGGAATCACCCGCGATCGGGTTCTTATATTTGCCCTGCTCGATAATCAGGATCGGCTCCATCGCGGCCGTCGGGAGGCTGCGAGCGGAGACGACGAAGACAACCGCGCTCGACTGGCCGCCCTGCCGATTAGCAGGCTCGGCCTTCGCCTGTGGCGCGTCTACTGTAAAAGAGCCGACGAGGGATAAAGCGATGAATAGCGATAAAGCAATGCCGCCAAGACGAAAGCGCATGGGTTATCCTTTCACTTGAGCCGGGCGCGTCTTCCAGGGGGAAGCGAGGGGTTTCGAGGATGAAGGAGAACTTATTCAAGCTGAATAAGCGTCCCCTTCATCCTTCCACTTCAGGCTTTAGATGGCGGTGCGTTTCTCTGCCCTGGTGTTTGCGGCCGCGCCGATTTTGGTAGATGAAACCTTGGCCTGCATGAAGAGGCCGAGGTAATCGCGCCCGCCCGCTTTCGAATCCGTGCCCGACATATTGAAGCCGCCGAACGGATGCACGCCCACGAGCGCGCCCGTACACTTGCGATTTAAGTATAGATTGCCGACGTGAAATTCGCGCCGCGCGCGTTCGAGCTTCTCTTCATCATTACTGTAGAGCGCGCCCGTCAGGCCGTACTCCGTATCGTTGGCGATCCGTAGAGCCTCGTCGAAATCCCCGGCGCGAATGACGGCCAGCACGGGCCCGAAAATCTCCTCCTGCTCGATGGTCGAGCCGGGTTTGACATCCGCGATGACGGTCGGCTCGATGAAGTAACCTCGCTCGCCGTCGGCGCCGCCGCCCGTGAGCACGCGCCCGCCTTCCCGTTTGCCCTTCTCTATATATTCGTTGATGGTCTTGAAGGCTTTCTGGTTGATGACGGCGCTCATGCTGGTCGAAGGGTCTACGGGATCGCCGAGCTTGAGCTTTTCCGTGCGCTCGACGATCTTTTCAAGCATCGGCTCGTAGACGTCCGTGTGAATGATGGCGCGCGAGCAGGCAGAGCATTTCTGTCCCTGGAAACCGAAGGCGGATTGCACCACACCCGTCGCGGCCTCGTCCAGGTCTGTGTCGGCGTCTACGATGATCGCATCCTTGCCGCCCATCTCCGCCACCACGCGCTTGATCCAGATTTGCCCTTTCTGGACTTTCGAGGCGCGTTCGTTAATCCGCAGGCCGATCTCTTTCGATCCCGTGAAGGCTATGTAGCGCGTGAGCGGGTGATCGACTATGACATCGCCGACCTCAGCGCCGGAGCCCGTCATGAAGTTGACGACGCCGGGCGGCAACCCGGCTTCCTCCAGAAGCTCGAAGAACTTGTAGGCGATGGTCGGCGCATCCGAAGAGGGTTTGAGGACGACCGTGTTGCCGGTCACGACGGAAGCGACCGTCATCCCTGCCATGATCGCCAGCGGAAAGTTCCACGGCGGGATCACGACGCCCGTGCCGAGCGGAATGTATTCGAGCCGGTTCTCTTCGCCCTCTATCTTCGTCAGGGGCTGCGGAAGAGCGTAGCGCAGCATCTCGTGCGCGTAGAACTCGCAGAAATCTATCGCCTCGGCCGTGTCGCCGTCGGCCTCCGGCCAACTCTTTCCGACCTCGTAAACCATCCAGGCCGACATCTCGTGCTTGCGCTGGCGCAGGAGCGCGGCGACGCGAAAGAGCAGGTCGGCGCGCTTTTCTGGCGCGGTGTTGCGCCACATCGTAAAAGCCTCGTTGGCGTTCTCGACGGCGTGGCGGGCCAATTCCTGCGTCGCCTTTTGAAAGCGCCCGACCACTTCGGTTTTGCGCGCCGGGTTGAGACTCTCGAACGTGCGCCCGGTCATAATGCGCTCGCCGCCGATCACCAGCGGGTAATCGCGCCCGAGTTGTCCTTTGACCTTCTCCAGCGCCGCGCGCATCGCCTGCGCGTTCTCCGCCTTGTTGAAATCCGTAAACGGCTCGTTGCGAAATTCGCTCTGCATACTTTCCCTCTCAGCTCCTCGAAATTATTTTCCACAAATACTATCACAGATATGAAAACGCGGTCGTGGGCTCTCGGGTGGAGCGCACGACCGCGCCGGTCATGTGCAGGCTTTCGCGCCGTGGCCGACTACCACTGGCCCGCCTTCTGTAGCTTCCTGATCTTGCGCTTGACCAGCTCGCGCTTGAGCACCGTCGTCTTGTCTATAAAGACTATGCCATCGCAGTGATCCGTCTCGTGCAGCATGCAGCGCGCGGTCAATTCCATCCCGTCAACCTCGAAGAGATTGCCCTCCAGGTCATGCGCGCGGACGATGGCGCGGAAATCGCGCTTGACCGGAAAAAAGATGCCCGGAAAGGAGAGGCAGCCTTCCTCGCCGTCCTGCTCGCCCTCGACGCGCAAGACCTCCGGGTTAATCATCACGATGCGCTGCGCGGGGTCTTTGCCGCCGGAACAATCCATCACGAACAGTCGTTTGGAGACGCCCACCTGCGGCGCTGCCAGTCCGACGCCCGGCGCATCATACATTGTCTCGAACATATCCGAGACGAGCCGCTTCAGATTCTCGTCAAACTCCGTGACCGCCTCGCCCGGCGTCAGCAGCACGGGCTCCGGATAATGTACGATCTTCAAAAGTGCCATTCCGTTCTTCCTCTTCCAATGAGGCGGCGCGGCCTCCCTCGCTCTCTCTCGCACGCGCGCTCTCTCACTTTCGGCAAACCTTTCGTCAGACCTCTATTTTACGGCAAATACGGGCCGCGCGCCAGCGAGAGCACTTTTAGAGGCGCTGCTCCGTGTAGCGACCCGTCGTTCCGTAGATTACAATCAAGCGAGAGGCGGGCCGCGCCGTAGAAGAACGAGCGAGCGCAAGGCGAGCATGGATGCCAGGCAGGGAGAACTATGGGAAGGGCTAAGTCGACGATTAAGAGCGCCAAACGTGAGGCCGACGAGGTGATCGAAGAGGTGGCTTCACACCCCTGGATTGAACGGATCGCGCGCTTCGGTTATGCCACCAAGGGGGCAGTTTATATAGTCGTCGGCGCGCTGGCGACGCTCGCGGCCAGCGGTCGGGGCGGCGAAACGACCGACGCGCGCGGGGCGCTTCAAGCGATTGAAGATCAACCCTTCGGCAAGTTCGCGCTCGGCATGGTCGCCTTCGGTCTCATAGGCTATGTCGCCTGGCGCTGGATTCAGGCGATAGCCGATACGGACGACAAGGGGGCGGGCCTGAAAGGAATCCTGATACGCATCGGCTACGCGGGCAGCGGGCTCGTCTACGCGGGCCTTGCCCTGACGGCCGCCAAAATCCTGATCGATGTCGGCGAGCCAGACAGCAGCGGCGAAGTACAGCGGCATTGGACGGCGCGTTTGATGTCCGTGCCTTACGGACGCTGGCTCGTGGGTCTCGTCGGGGCGGGCGTCGTCGGTTTCGGTCTCTACCAGATGTACAAAGGTCTTCGGGCAAAGTTTCGCAAGAGGTTGAAGCTGGGCCAGATGAGTTTTACAAAAAAGGCGTGGGCGACCGTCAGCGGTCGAATCGGTTACGCGGCGCGCGGAGTAGTCTTCTGCATCGTCGGCAGTTTTTTAATCCAGGCCGCCCTTCACTACAACCCGAGGGAGGCGCAGGGATTGGAGGGCGCGCTCGATACGCTCTACCGGCAGCCTTACGGCCAATGGATGTTGGGCGCGGTCGCTGCGGGGCTGATCGTCTACGGCCTGTACATGATGGTCGAGGCGCGTTACCGTCGCATCAACGGTTCCTAGTCAACCCGTCGATTCGCTAATAACCGCGCAACTGTTCCCGGTAGCCGTCGAAGTTGCGGCGCATCTCGCCGAGGCTGTCGCCGCCAAACTTTTCACGCATCGCGTGGGCCAGGACGAGCGCAACCATCGCTTCGGCGATCACGCCCGCCGCCGGAACAGCCGTCACGTCCGAGCGCTCGAAGGCCGCCGACTCCTCCTCTTTAGTATCGATATCGACGGAGCGCAGCGCGCGCCTGAGCGTCGAAATGGGCTTCAAGTGGCCGCGCACGCGCACCTCCTCGCCGTTGGTGATGCCGCCTTCGAGGCCCCCGGCGCGGTTCGAGTGGCGCTTGAAACGCTGCGCCGCCGCGTCATACGCAATCTCGTCGTGGACTTGCGAGCCCGGCAGAGCGCTCGCCTCCGCGCCCGCGCCGATCGAGACCGCCTTGACGGCCGGGATGGACATCACGGCCTGGGCCAATCGCCCGTCGAGCTTCAAATCCCAGGCCGTGTGCGAGCCCAGGCCCGGGACGACACCCGCTGCGACGACCTCGAAAATACCGCCGAGCGTATCCCCCTCGCTCCGTTTCTCGTCGATCAGCTCGATCATGCGCGCCTGCGCCTCCGCGTCGGCGCAACGCAGCGGCGCATCCTCCGGAACCATTTCGATCATCTCCCAGGGCAGCTCAAGGGGCGCGGCGGGCAGGCCGCCCAGTTGTATGACGTGGCTGCGAATCGCTACACCGAACTGTGAGAGCAGTTGTTTGGCGAGCGCTCCGCAGGCGACGCGCGCCGCCGTCTCGCGCGCAGACGCGCGCTCTAGCACGTTTCGCAGATCACGCGCGCCGAACTTTTGGCCGCCCGCCAAATCCGCGTGGCCCGGTCGCGGTCTCTTCACACGGCGCGACTTCTCCTCGGGAATGTCGCGCGGCTCGGCCGCCATCACGTCCGTCCAGTTAGCCCAGTCCCTATTCTCGATCATGAGAGCCAGGGGCGAGCCCAGGGTGAGCCCATGCCGCACGCCGCTCAGAATCTCCGCCCGGTCGCGCTCGATCTTCATGCGCCCGCCCCGACCGTATCCCCATTGACGCCGCTCAAGCTCATGGTTGAGCGCGTCCATATCTACGGGCAGGCCAGCGGGCAGACCTTCCAGGATCGCGACCAGAGCGCGCCCGTGTGACTCTCCGGCTGTGGTGAAGCGAAACATTCTTTTATTCCGGATTGCGAATCAGCGATTAACTACCCGGTCGAGCGGAAGTAATAGACCAACTGTCTTTAGTAAAAGACCAACCCTCTCTCCAACAGCATTACGCGCTCGTCAAAGATATTCTTCCGCGAATATATTGCCGCGCCCTAAGATACAGGACGGATCGAAGGCTCGTTTGAGCGCGGCCATCTCGCGCAGGTGCTCCTCATTGTAAAGAATGCGTAAGTAATCGCGCTTGATTTTGCCTATGCCGTGCTCTGCTGAGATCGTGCCGCCGCGCTCGACGGCGTGACGTACGAACTCAAGATAAACGGAGAGAGCGCGCGCCGCTTCGCTTTCATCGCGCGGCATGATGTTGACGTGAACGTGATTGTCGCCGATGTGGCCGAAGATGACGTACTGAAGTTCGCTCGCGCGCAAAGTGTCCTGATAAAAGCGGAGCATGGGAGCGAACTCCTCGTCGGGCAGGGCCATGTCGGTCGAGACTTTGCGTTGGCCCCGGCGCGCGAGCCATTCGTTGACGAGCACCGGGAGTTGATGCCTGAACTCGCGCATCTGATGCTGGTCGTGCTCTTCGGTCGCAAACCAGGAATCATCCACGAGCGCATTGTGCTGTTCGAGCAGCGCGAGCCACGCGGCGAACAAGCCTTCTTCCGTCTCCGCGGCCGTCTCCTGCTCGAAAAAGATAGCGCCCGCCGCCCACTCAGGCACGAGCGCATACTTCGAGCGCAGAAGCGACAGCGATTCGGAGTCGAAATATTCCAGCGCCCGCGCATCGAAGCCGCCCACCTGATTGCTCCGCCGAGTTTCGAGCGAAGCGGCCCGCGCCGCGCGCACAAACCCCAGCAACTCCTCTTCGCTCTTGAAGAAAACGATGCCGCTCAGCAAGCCCTCCGGTCTTTCGAGCAACGTCACTTCGACTTCCGCGATGACGCCGAGCGTGCCCTCGCTTCCGATGAAGAGATCGAGCGCGTCCATGCCGGGCGCGACCCAGTAACCTGACGCATGTTTGCGCGTCGCGGGCATTCGATAGGACGGCAACTGCGCCTCAAGGCTACGGCCGCCGCAGCCCGGCAAAGGAACTTGCAGCAAGCCATCCGCCGTAGCGCAAACGCGCCCGCGCGCGAGGTCAATCACGTCGCCCGTCGTGAGGGCTATCTTGAGGCGGCGAATAAAGCCGCGCGTGGGCCCATACTTGAAAGTACGCGCACCAGATGCGTTGGTCGCCACCGTGCCGCCCATGTAGCAGCTCCACTCGGTAGGGTCTGGCGGGTAGATCAACCCTCGCTCCCCGACGGCGCGCTGAAAATCTGCGAGCACGACGCCCGCGCCTGCCGTGGCCCGTCCGCCGCTCTCTTCACGAACGATCTCTACGATGCGGTTGAGCCGGTCGGTCGCCAGTACTATTCCGCCGAAGGGCACGCGCCCGCCGACGATCCCCGTGCCCGCGCCCGACACGGTGACGGGCACGCCCTCGCGCGCGGCTTCAAAGAGCACTGCGGCCGCTTCCTCAGCGCTCTCCGGAAACAGGACGCGCGCCGCGTGCCCGCCCCGCATATTGCTGGCATCCGCAAGGTAGGTTTGAATCTCATCCGGGGACGATTTAATCAGCATCGGTTGTGCTTCCCCTGCCCGCCCCACACAGGCTACGTCACCGCAACCTATTCCTCATCAGCCTTTTTTTCGAGTGAGGTGTCGAAGTAAAAATCCTGAATCGGGTTGTCGGGGCTACTGTTTCCTTGAGGGATAAAGCCGATCTTTTCCAACACCCGTCGGGACGCGAGATTCTCTGAATCTATCGAAGCGACGATCTCAGGGGCTCCGAGTTTTTCAGACGCATAACGCAGGCAGGCACGTACAGCCTCAGTCGCATAGCCGCGCCCCCAATACAAGCGCGCGAAGTGATAGACCAATTCCAACTGTGGCCCACCCCTGAAGAGATTGAACCCGCAGGCCCCGATCACGCGGCCCCTGCTTTTTTCGACCACCGCCCAATGACAGAAGCCATGCTCCTGCTGGTAAGCCTGGCCGCGCATGAGCGAGCGGCGGGCCGCCGTCTCGTTCCTCAAAACGCCGTTCGGATCAACGTAGCGCCAAACTTCGGGGTCGCCGTAAATCTCCAGAAAGTCTTTAAGATCATTCAGCAGCCACGTACGCAGGATGAGCCGTTCGGTCTCAACTATGATCGCCATACTTTTTATAACCGCTTTTTCAGGTCATCTGTAGCTCGCGCTCGCGCAGGTACTTGATGCGGTCGCGAATCTCTGCGGCGCGCTCGAACTCGAAGCGACGGGCGGCGGCGCGCATCTCCGCTTCGAGCCGCTCGATGGTCGCGTCTATATTCTCGCGCGTGTACTCTTCGTACTCTTCGAGGTTGAGCGGCACTTTGAAGTAGTCCGCTTCGTAGGCCGTGACGAGCGTCGCCTCTATGGGCTTGACGATGGTCTGCGGCGTGATGCCGTGCTCCAGATTGTAGCCTTCCTGGATGGCGCGCCGCCGCCTGGTCTCGTCTATCGCGCGCCGCATCGAATCCGTGATCTTGTCGGCGTAGAGAATCGCCTTCCCGTTGGCATTGCGCGCCGCCCGCCCCATCGTTTGAATCAAAGAGCGGTCGGAGCGCAGGAACCCCTCTTTATCGGCGTCGAGGATCGCCACCAGCGAGACTTCGGGAAGATCCAGACCTTCTCGCAGGAGGTTGATGCCGACCAACACATCGAACTCGCCGCGCCGTAGATCGCGCAGAATTTTGATGCGTTCGAGTGTTTCTATGTCCGAGTGCAGGTAGCGCACGCGCACCCCCACCTCGGCGAAATACTCTGTCAAATCTTCCGACATCTTCTTGGTCAGGGTGGTCACCAGGACGCGCTCGTTCTTCTCGGTGCGGAGGCGGCACTCTTCCAGCAGGTCATCAATCTGGCCTTTGACGGGCCGCACTTCGACCACGGGATCGGTCAGTCCCGTCGGACGAATAATCTGTTCGACGACTTCTCCGCCCGCCCTCGTCAGCTCGTACGGCCCCGGCGTGGCCGACACGTAGATGGTCTGCCCGATGCGCGCCTCAAACTCCTGAAAGTTCAGAGGCCGGTTGTCCATCGCCGACGGAAGACGAAAGCCGTATTCGACGAGCGTGCGCTTGCGCGACTGGTCGCCTTTGAACATGCCGCCGAGCTGCGGGATGGTCTGGTGCGATTCGTCTATGACCATGATGGTGTCGCGCGGCAGGTAATCGAGGAGCGTCGGAGGCGGTTCACCCGCAGCTTTGCCCGTCAGGTGTCGCGAATAGTTTTCGATGCCGCGACAAAAACCCATCTCCTTTATCATCTCAAGGTCGTACATCGTGCGTTGATGAAGACGCTGCGCCTCGACCAGCTTGCCCTCCTGAATCAGCATCGGCTCCCACTCGTCCAACTCCTGTCGAATCGTTTTGATCGCGCGTTTGATGGTCGGCTTCGACATGACGTAGTGCGACTTAGGGTAGATGGGCAGGCGCGACTCGTGTTTATGCAAGACCTCGCCGAGCAGCGGGTCGATGGTCGAAACGGAATCGATCTCGTCGCCCCACAGCTCGATCCGATAAGCCTGATCCTGATAGCTCGGGTAAACCTCGACCGTATCGCCGCGCACGCGGAAACTTCCACGGTCAAACTCTATGTCGGAGCGCTCGTACTGAAGCTCCACGAGTTTCTGTAGGAGCGCGTCGCGCGTCATGCGCGCGCCCGGCTCGACGAAGAGCAGCATGCCGTAATAGGCGTCCGGGTCGCCCAGACCGTAAATGCAGGAGACGGAGGCGACCACGATCACGTCCTGTCGCTCAAAGAGCGCACGCGTCGCCGACATCCGCAGCCGATCAATCTCGTCGTTGATCGTCGCCTCCTTTTCAATGTAGGTGTCTGAGGCCGGGACGTACGCCTCCGGCTGGTAATAGTCGTAATAGGAGACGAAGTATTCGACGGCGTTTTCGGGAAAGAGGGTCTTGAACTCCTGGTAGAGTTGCGCCGCCAGCGTCTTGTTATGCGCGAGCACGAGCGCCGGGCGCTGCACCCGCTGAATGACGCTCGCGATGGTGAAGGTCTTACCGGAGCCAGTGATGCCCAGAAGCACCTGGTCTTTCGCGCCCTCGGCGAGCCCGCGCACGAGCGCCTCTATGGCCTGCGGTTGATCGCCCTGCGGCTGGTATTCGGAGCGAAGTTTAAAGGGCATGACACATCATGAAAGCTTAAAAAAAGTGACGAGTGACAGGCTAAAGGAAGATTTTAGCCTGTCACTCGTCAGTTGTCACTTAGCGCCCCGGCTCAGGCGACGTGGGTCGTGTCGGTAGATGCCTGGCTGCTGATCTGGTAGATGGCTTCCATGACGGCGGAGCGCACTTCTGTAGGAAGCGAGCCGCGCACGGCGAGGCGGCGAAAGGCTGGCAGAATATCCTGCTGGCCCGAGAGCGCGAGCAGCTTGACGACCGCGAGACGCACTTCGCTGCTCGGGTGCTCCTCAATAGCGCGCATCAGCGGCTGAACCTCGCCCGCCTTCGACATCAGGAAGAGCAGCGAGAAGGCGTCATAGGTTTTCTCGCGGCTCTCGCCCATAAGGTGACCGATGGCTTCACCGGCGAGCCCGGAATTGGCGAGCGCATTGCCGATGCGCCGACGACGCTCGGGCGGCGCTTCGCGCAGGGCACGCGTGAAAGAGGCGGCGTGGTCGTCGCTGAGGCTGAAGAGGGCGCGCGCCGCCGTGTCGCGCACGAGCGGCGACGGATCATCGAACGCGGCGCTGATCTCGCGGAACGCATCGTCGCCGCCGACCCGCGCGAGGTCTGAGACGGCCGCCGCACGGTCGCTGGCGTCTTCACTGCCGAGGCGGCGCAGGATACTGTCGGGAACGCTCGTGAACTCGTCTGCGAGCGCGATGCCCCGATCCGTGACCGCCACATCAACCTCTTTGACGGAGGCTTCGGCTGAATATTCTTCAATCACCCTGACGGGCACAGCCTCCGGTTCCGTATATTCCGTGATCGCCGCTTTGTCGGCGACGACCGGAGCGGCGCTCGCAAAAGGTTGTTCATCCGGTACGGCTTCGGGCTCGTTGAAGTCAACTTTTACCCAATCGTTCGCGCCCGTCCCGGCCGACTCTCTGGATGTCCTGGTCGGAGGGACGAAGTGCGTTTGCTCGCTAAAGGTCGCTTCAAAGAGATCGGACTGGACGGTGGGTGCGGCCGTTTCCGCGTAGGTCGGCTCAATCTCTTTCGCTTCGACCGCTTCCGCTTCGACGTGCGTCACCTCTGCTTCGGCCTCGCGCCGCCGTTGCTCCGCCCCTTCCTGTTCGAATTGAATGCGAGCCGCTTCGGCTTCCTCTCTTTGCCGCGCCTCCTCTTCGACGCGTTTTTGTTCTTCCTCGGCGTGACGACGCGCCTCATCCTCAGTACGCGCCGTCTCCTCCTCGGCACGCAGGCGCTCCATAGCGGCGCGCTGCTGCTCGGCCTCGACGCGCTCCTGTTCCTCAAGTCGTACGCGTTCCTCTTCCCTCAGCCGTTCCTCTTCGGCGTGACGGCGCGCAGCCTCTTCCTCTTCTTCACGCTGGCGCGCGGCCTCTTCCTCTTCCTCGGCAGCGCGCAGGCGTGCCGACTCCTCTTCTGCGAGGCGGCGGGTCTCTTCTTCTGCGCGCAGACGCTCGGCCTCGGCTTCCTCTCTCTGTCGCGCCTCTTCTTCGACGCGTCGGCGCATCTCTGCGAGACGTTGTGCAGCCTCTTCCGCACGCCTGCGCGCGGCGTCTGCCTCGGCGCGCTCGCGTCCCTCGCCTTCTCTGCGTGCTCTCTCTTCTTCGGCTCGACGGCGCTCTCTTTCTTCCACTCGCTGCCGCCGGGCCTCTTCGGCACGCAGGCGTTCTTCTTCAAAAGCCGCGAGGCGCGTTTCCTCTTCGGGGCTCGCGCTTTCCTCCGCAACTTGAGGAGGCGCTTGAGCCTGGGGAGGCGCTTGGGCCTCGACCAGCGCCATCTCTTCCTCGGCAGCGCGGAGGCGTGCGGATTCCTCTTCGGCGAGGCGGCGGGCCTCTTCCTCTGCGCGCAGACGCTCGGCCTCGGCTTCCTCTCTTTGTCGGGCTTCTTCTGCTTCTAAACGCAGGCGCTCGGTCGCGGCGCGCTGCTGCTCGGCCTCGATGCGCTCCTGTTCCTCAAGTCGCACGCGTTCCTCTTCCCTCAGCCGTTCCTCTTCGACACGTCTGTGTTCTTCTTCGACGCGTTTGGTTTCGGCTTCGACCCGTGCGCGTTCCTCTTCGAGACGGCGTTCCTGTTCCTCAGCGGCGCGGCGCTGCTCTTCCTCAAGTCGTACGCGTTCCTCTTCCCTGCGGCGCTCGTCCTCTGCGCGTCTCTGTTCTTCTTCGGCTCGTCGGCGCTCTTCGTCAGCGCGTCTTTGTTCTTCCTCAGCACGCCTTTGTTGCTCGGCGGCGCGGCGCTGCTGTTCCTCTTCTTCTCTGCGGCGCGTTTCTTCGGCAAGTCGGCGTTTTTCGGCCTCGGCGCGCAATCGAGCCGCTTCCTGTACCCGGCGCTGCAAAGCCTCCTCTTCGGCGCGCTGGCGCTCTTCCTCAGCCTCTTGAGTCCGCCGGAGCGCTTCCTGCTCGGCGTGGATACGCTCGGCATCGGCCTTGGCTCTGCCTCGCTCGGCCGCGTCTGCTTCGGCTGTGGCGATGCCTGCCACTATAGCGGGCGCGATCAGGGCGGCCGCCCCGGCGGGCAATTCCATTGTGGCCTCAGCAGAAGGAGGAGGAGGAGTAGCAGCCTCCGCTTCCGCGACGCCCACGGGCTCTGCTTCAATCTCAAGTGTCTCGTCATCTGCTGGCGCGTGCGCTAAGCCCGCAGACTCTACGGGCGGCTCTTCGGCTACGCTCGCCGCGTCGGCTAAAACTTCGGCGGTTTCGGCGATGGGAGCCGCAACCCCTTGAGCGGTGAAAGGCGTGACTTCGACCGTTTCCGTTTCAATAGCGGGCGCAGTCTCCGTAGCGGTCGAGCCAACCTTTTCTTCCTGCTGTAAGGGGCCGATTGCGCTGGCCCTGATGGCGCGTCGGATCAGCGCATGTGGAACCTTACGATCTTCCTCGCGCTCAAGCAGCGCTTCGAGTGGGGCCAGCGCCGATTGATCCTGTAGCTCTGTCAGAGCCTCTATGGCGGCGCGGCGCACCTCCGGCGCAGCGTCTTCGAGCGCGGCGACCAGATGCGGTGTGGATGCCGTATCGCGTGTCAGGCCAAGCTTACGCGCCGCCGCGGCCCTCTCGGCCGGGACTGGGGCCGTACGCAGGTCGCGCGTCGCGTCGTCAAAATACCCGTGCGCCGTAAAAGCCTTGAGGGCGCGGTCGCGCCGCTCCGTATTACGCCTTGAGAGCGCGAAGAGCAGCTCGCTTTCGATAAGCTGGCGCGTTTCCCTGCCGGGCGCGTTAATTACAGACTCGTCGTACTCTTCGCCCGTCAGGACATTTTTGATCTCCAGTCGGACGCGCTCGACATCAAAAGCTTCGGCGGGCTCGGCTTCTACCGTCTCCGTCTCATCCGCCAGGGCTAGCGCGGCGGGCGTGGCCGCGAGGTCTCCCGTGTCCGCTACGGCGAGCGGTTCTGCGGCAGGTGCGGTATCGGCTCGACCGGGCTCAAGCGTAGTAATCGACCCCTCTTCGAGCGCGGGGGTTTCACGGTCGTCTATGGGACGCGCGGCGGCAGCGGCCGCGCCACGACGGGCACGCGAGCGCGTCATCGCCACCAGACCGATGCTGAGAAGGAGCAGCGCCGCGACCAGAATCAGCAGCCAGTTGTTCCTGAGCACCGCGCCGAGCGATGTGCCCGAAGCGGTAGGCGTCGTTGTCGTCGTCGTCGTCGTGACGGCCGACGGTACGCTCGCAGCAGGTTGCGCCTGCGCGAGTTGATCCGTGGGCGGCGTCGGCGAAGCGACGGCTGTTTCCACGCCCGCCCCGAGCGCCGGGGTGATCGACGGAAGCGCAGCCGTGTCGGGCGAGCCGACCGTAGACGGAGGCACTACGCCAGCGCCCGTGTTCGCCGATGCGGGCGGCGTAGCGCCAGTCGTCGCGGGCGACGGACTGACGCCAGTGCCCGTGGCCGTAGATTCGTTGGTCGGCTTTGCTGTGCCGGAGGCGGGCTCTGCCCCTCCTGTGCGCGAAGCGTTCGAGTTATTCGCGCCGCCCGTCGCGCCTGATGTTCCCGACTGAGAGCCGGTCGGCGAGGCCGTACCTGATTGAGCGCCGCTCGAAGCGTCCGCAGGCGAGTTGAAGACTACGTCCAGCTTATTAAATTTCTGCTGCACGCGGGCGCTCGTCCCCGGCTTGAGGCGGAACGACAGAACAGTATCATTGCCGCGCTTGTGCACCTGCACGTCGTCAAAACCGCGCCCGCTTATATTACCGGGCACGCTCGGCGCGTTCGCCTGCGGAATTACCACGTAGTAGCGATTACCGCTCCTGTATGCCTCGTAGTCGTTGAGCGGGGCGTCGGAGGTGATGGTCGCGCGCCCGCCGCCGGGGGAATCGCCACCGCGCAGGGCCGCAAGGTTCTTCTTCGCCGCAGGCTGTTGCGACGCGCCGCCCTCAGCGGAGTTGCTGTTTGGAGCAGATTGCGACGGCTTCTGCGCCGCCCTGTTGCGTCGCTTTTTCTGCTGCGCGTCCGACTGAAATCCGGTGCAGAGAATGAGCGCGACGACGAAGGCTGCAACAAGGATGCGCCATTGATTCTGTAAGAGATGGGAGCGGGGCATGGTTTTATGTAATCAGGGCATTGAACTGGGAGACGTTCGGAACCATCCTGCATTATGCAACGCGAATGAGCCTCTTGTCATCACTGATTTTCAGATCAGACGGGCAGCGCCTGGTCAATCTTATATACCACTTCCAAGAGGGCGGTGCGTAGTTTTTCCGGCAGTCCGTCTTTGACGGCCAGATGGCGCAACTGCTGTACGATCTCGGGCGAGCCGGACAGCCCGAGCAGCCGCACGGCAGCCAACCGCACATTGTAGTCCTTGTGTTTGACGATAGCATCCACTATCGGCTCGGTCTCATTGGATTTAGCCAGCAACGAGAGCAGCGAGAACGACTCGTAAGCCTGTCGGCGGTCGTCGCTGGCGAGCCGATCTATCGCCTGCGCGGCCATGCCGCCCTTGATGCAGGCGCGCGCCACGGCCAGAAGGGTCTCGGGGCTGGACGTATCGAGCAGGCGCACGTAGGCGTCCGCGCGGTCGAAACTGAGATGCGAGAGCGAGCGAGCGGCCGCCGCGCGAACCTCTCGCGCTTCGTCAGCGAACCCGACGAGCACCGCGGCAAAGACCGATTCGTGATTGATGTCTCCGAGACTGGTGATGGCCGCAGCCCTGACGCTCGGCTCCGCATCGCCAGCCGCTACAGCCGACAGGGCGTAGACGGAGCGCCGCACCTGAAATTGCGCGAGGTTGCGTACCGCAGCCTTGCGCGCCTCGGTGTCTTCGCTCTCCAGACCGGCGAGCGCCGCCGTCAGTTGTTCGTCATCGAGCGACTCGGGCAGCTCCTCGATCATGGCAGAGGTTTCGAGTTTCGTTATCTCGCCTGTAAAAGGCCCCTGGGCCGAGCCCGCGCTCAGCATTTCCTGCTCGGGCATGGGAGGCTCGCCGATGTCCAGGCAATCGAGCGAACAGGCGCTCAACACGCGGCTCAAGAGCGAAGCGGGCATTTCCGGGTGACGCCGCGCCATATCGAGCAGGGCTCCGATGGCGGCGGGCTGCCTCAAAGCCCCGAGGCTCGTCACCGCCTGCGTACGCACAATCGACTCCGGATCATAGAGCGCTTCGAGCAGGAACGGCAGCGAGGCGATGGCCTCGATCTCGCCGAGCGAACGCGCGGCGGCCGCTCGCTCATAAGATTCGGGAGCCAACAGGAGCGCGGCGCTCAGGCGCGCCACGAAGCCATAATCCTCCAGCGCCAAGCGTGCGCGACGACGACTCTCCATGTCTGCGTCGGGCGTATGCAGAACCTTGACTAGAGAATTTTCGACGGCGCGGCGATCATCGGGCGCGCGCGAGGCGAGCACGTCCATACGGTGCGGCTGGCCCAACAATAGTTTTCCGACCTCCTGATCGACCCGATACGCGCCGAACATGGCGGCGGGCGCGTGCACCAGAGCGCGCGACTCGCCCTTCCCATCGGCAGCCTCCGCAGTCGCGCCGCCCGCTTTCGCCAGCCGCGCAGGAAGGTCTGTCTCTCGCCTGCCCCACCATTTTCGCTCGCCCTTGCGGCGCTGCTCTTTGCGTCGTTCCTGCGCAGGAGCGGCGACGGTCGTCGTCGCCACGGCTTGAGGCGTCGCGACGGCGAGCGCCGTCGTCCCTTCGGTCTTCACTTCCGGACTCTGCTGGGCGTTTCCAGACGCACCTTCCGAGGTCTTGGAACGACGCAGCCGCGTCACGAACAGCGCGATCAGCCCGAGCGCCATGAGAATCGCGACGCTCGTTCCGGAAAAAATGCGCGCTAAGAATCCAGGCTGCTCCTCCGCTTCGGGCGAAGGGCTGGGCGAGGGGCTAACCTTTGTTGCCGCGCCGCCGTTTGCCGCCGCGTCCTCCTGCAAGGGGACGAGGACGTTTGGGCCTCTCGGTACGTTGACGGGCTGACCGCTCGGCGCAGGCGGAGCGACCGGGAAGGCAGGGGGAACCGTCGCCGGATATGTTTGCGAAGAGGAGGGTGCGCCGGTAGGGGCGCTGGTAAGGGCGCTGCTGCGGGTCGGCGTCGTCCGCGAGCCGGTGGCCGCCTGGCTCAAAGAAGACATCTGCGGCTCGGATGTCGTATCGCGACGCTCACGGGTATGAACGGAGGTCGCTTGTGATGACGGGGCCGATACTACTTCTTCGCGCTGCTGGGCGGTCGGGTATTGTGCCGCCGATAGCTGCTCGTCCGTCCCCCTCTGCGAGGTGTCTATCTCGCCGTTGACAACCAGATTCAGGCGGTTGAAGAGAGGCTGCACGGTCACGTTCGACCCCTGAGTGACCGGCACGATGATCTCAAGCGAGCGATCCAGGCGGCGTACTTTCACGCCTCTGGGCAGTCGCTTGATCGGGCTGCGCCCGGCATACGGGAACGAGACGTGCAGACCTTCACCGTCCTGCCACGTCTGCGAGCGCGTCAAAGCCCCGTCGGCCATCACCGAGACGACCGTGCCATTGCGCGTCGGGCGCGCATTTATCTCCGTGATGTTGAGCGGCGCGCTGTTGGTCTTTTGCGCCTGGGCCTTGTCGGAGGGCTTGAGGGCCAGAAGCGCCAGCATCAGTGTCAGGGATGACGCGCGGGCGACACGACCCGTATTGCTGATTATATTCGACATCGGTTTGTGCTCGGACGTGGCGGTTGACGGCAAAGAATTACTCATGGTTGTCTTCAGGAGCAGGCGGTTGGCCGCGAATGCGCCGGGGTTTTTCAGTGGGCGCGTCCGCTCGGCAGTGGGGTTAAAGGCTAAAGCTTGAGACTTCTCTTCCGAGTGTCTGCTTTTGGCATGGGCTAATAAGGAGAGGGCGACCGGAGCGAGTTTGCCAACTCGGGCGCTTACTACTACTACTACTGCTCGTCGCTGAATTTGTAGCCAATCCCCCAAACGGTCAAAACCATTTGCGGGTTTTCGGGATTATCCTCGATCTTGGCCCGCAAGCGATTGATATGGGAATCAATCGTGCGATCATAACCTTCGTAGGAATAGTCCCAAATCTTTTCGAGAAGATACTTGCGTGGAAAGACCCGACCGGGATTCGATGCAAAGAGCCTTAAAAGATCAAATTCCTTCGGGGTTAATTCAACCTGACGGTCGCCGACCGTCACCTCGCGCTTCGACGGCTCGATGCGCAGTTTGCCGCGAACGATGGGCGCTTCGTCGCCTGTGCTCTCGGCTATGACGGCCGTGCGCGAGCGACGAAGCACAGACTTGATGCGCGCTTCAAGCTCACGCAGCGAAAAAGGCTTGGTGATGTAATCATCCGCGCCCATTTCAAGCCCCAAAACCTTGTCAACCACGTCGTCCTTGGCCGTCAGCATGAGGATTGGAATATAGGGAGCCTTTTCGCGTATTTCGCGGCAGACGGCGAGGCCATCCATCTTCGGCAGCATGAGATCGAGGACGACTACGTCCGGGTGATCGTTAAGGGCCGCCTGGACGCCCGCCAACCCATCCTCGGCTGTCTTGACGCTATAACCGACGCGTGAAAAATGCTCGTTAATCATCGTCGAGATATTCTCGTCGTCTTCGACTACGAGCAGGCTGGTCTTGCGTTCGCCCGAAATGGGCGTAGCATCGCCATCGTTATCCCGCGATTTTGCTTTGTCGGCAGCAATTGTCATCGGCGGTTTTCGTGTCTGCGAACAACGAACAGGACGTTCGCGCATGACGTGCCGGAATGGGGGGGCACGCCTCTATAAAAGACTATAGCAGGACGCGACTGTTAAACTCAAGCATTAAGTTGAAAATATAGCGCTTGCGGCCCTGGCCCTCGCGCGGCCCAGGCCGTCTCGCGTCCCGGAGCGCTCAGGGTTTTCGTCCCACGCGGCATGAGCGAGCCAATCGGCCGGAGCGATCCGGGGTTGAAGCGGCGCGCCGCTCACAAAATCTTGACAAAGCGGCTGATGCGCGAGCACAATCCGGCTCGCCTCTTTCAGGGCCGGAGACGCTATTCCCGATTCTCAACCGAAACGAGCCAAAGCCCCTATGGCGGGTACTGTTCCCGTACTGGAAACATCTTTACAGGGTCTAAAACTGATGCGTCGCGGCAAGGTGCGCGATGTCTACGCCGTCGGCGAAGAGCACCTGCTGATCGTCGCGACCGATCGCATCTCGGCCTTCGACTGCGTGCTGCCGACGCCGATTGCGCGTAAAGGCGAGGTGCTGACGGCGCTCTCGCGATTCTGGTTCGAGCGGCTGAAGGATGTCATCGGGCATCATCTGGTGACAACCAGTGTCGAGCAGATGCCCGAAACGGTGAAGCATCAGAGCGAGGCTCTCGGCGGGCGTTCGATGCTCGTGCGGCGCACGGAGGTCTTTCCGGTGGAATGCGTCGTGCGCGGATATCTGGCCGGTTCCGGCTGGAAGGATTACCAGCGCACGGGAGAGGTCTGCGGCCACAGACTACCGCAGAACCTGCGCGAATCCGAGCAACTGCCCGAGCCCATCTTCACGCCCGCCACCAAAGCCGAAGAGGGGCACGACGAGAATATAGACGAAGCGCGCATGAGCGCCATCATCGGCGCGCAAATGACCCACTTTCTACGCGATACGTCGTTGCGGCTCTACGCGGAGGCGAGCGCCTATGCGCGCGGCCGGGGCATTATCATCGCCGATACGAAATTCGAGTTCGGGAGAGACGCAGAGGGCCGCATTCTTCTCGTAGACGAGGCGTTGACGCCGGACTCTTCGCGCTTCTGGCCCGCAGATAAATATGCGCCGGGACGCTCACAACCCTCTTTCGACAAGCAGTTCGTGCGCGATTATCTGGAGACGCTACGTTGGGATAAGAGGCCGCCCGCGCCGCCGCTTCCGCCCGAGGTGGCCGCCGCGACCACTTCTCGCTATCTGGAAGCCTACAGGCTGCTCACGGGCAGCGAACTCTGACGGATGCGGAATCAGAATTGACGAAAGCAATCGTTTCCTTTCAAACCGGCGCGCGTCAATCCGTATTCCGAAATTCGCGATGGATTATGACTTTCTTCGATTTTATAGTGCTCGCGATGGTGGGGGCTTCGGTCGTCGCGGGCGCGTTGCGTGGTCTGGTGCGCGCTCTTCTGACGGGCGTGGCGCTTCTGGCAGGATTGTTCGTCGCCGCTCAGGGCTACGAGACGGCGGGCGCTCTGCTGCGCCAGTTGGGAGCGGTTGATTCGGGCGCGGCGGCCAACGCCTATGGTTTTCTGTTGATCGTGGGTGTCGCGCTGCTCTGCGGCTTTATCGCCGGGCGGTTCGTCAAGGGGGGTTTGCGGCGCGCTCGTTTATCGTGGCTCGATGGCACGCTCGGCGCTTCCTTCGGTCTCGTTCGGGGGCTCGCCGTCTGCTCGATTCTGTACCTGGCTTTGACGGCCTTTCCGGTGCGCCTGGACGCGGTCGCCGAGGCCCGCTCCGCCCCCATTCTGGCCGAAGGCGCGCGGCTGCTCGTAAACTTCACCTCCAGTGATATCCGCGCACGCTTTTTTGACGAGCACCGGGGTTGATAATCAATTAAATCACCCGCCCTTGCGGAATCGGCCCGGAGAAGCCCTATGCAGATGCGCGCCCGCCTCGAAGCCCTTATAGATGACATGCTCGACGGCCAGATCATGCTCGACGAAGCCCTCGCCGAGTTTGAAAAGCTTTACATTCAAAAAGCGCTCGCACGCCACAAGGAACACCTCTCGCGGACGGCGACCATCCTGGGCATCCATCGCAATACCCTCTCGAAGCGCGTCGCCAACTACCGCACACAGGAGCGCGCCGCGAACCGAACGCCTAAAACTAACCGCAGCCATAAGTCCTGACCCGACGGGGAAAAATCGCCCGTCACGCCCGATCTACACACAAAATCCCTATTTTCACGCCGGAAAAGCCGTTTTCGAGACCTGTAATGTAATCTCACACCCTGGAAATGCTACTTTCCACGATGGAAATGTGATATTTCAGCCTAAAATGTAAGCTCACACGCCTGCAATCCATACACTACGGCTTGCAATGTCACCTCTCACCCCTGCAAAGCGACATTTCATGCTTGCAAAGCGACATTTCACCCCTGCAAAGCATCCTCGCGCACCTGCAATCTAACCTCACACGCCTGCAATCTAACCTCGCAGCCCGGATATGTAAGCTCGCGCGCCTGAAATGTGACCTGACGAGGCTGCAATGTGACCTGACGCCCCTGCAAAGCGCCCTCACACACTGGAAACGTGATATTTCACGCCGTCAAAGCCCCCTGTGCGTATGGCAAAGCTATCTATCAACGCGCCAGTACGTTTGCGTCTCACCCTATGGCTCTCTGTAAGCCCATTTCTCACGGGTTTTTACGGCTTTTCCCGCCCTCTCCCTAAAATTCAGCTTCCGGATTCAGGGGACGTTGACAAGTACTGACTGAATGCTATATTTTTAGCACTCTACCGTAGGGAGTGCTAAAAAACTGTTCTGTCAGAGCTATAAGCAATTAATCCATATCTTGTAGGTTCAGTGAAAGGAGTTAGGAAATGGCTACAAACATCAGACCCCTGCATGATCGTGTGATCGTGCGTCGGATAGAAGAGGGCGAGCAGATGCGCGGCGGGATCATCATTCCGGACACCGCCAAGGAGAAACCGCAGGAGGGCGAAATCATCGCCGTCGGCGAGGGTAAGTACAGGGAAGACGGGACGCGCCAGACCCTGGACGTGAAGGCCGGTGACCGCGTGCTCTTTGGTAAGTACAGCGGCTCGGAGATCAAGCTCGACGGCGAAGAGTTTCTGATTATGCGCGAGGACGAGATTCTGGGAATCATAGAGCGCGCGGGCGCGGCCACTGGCGGCGGCGGCAGCAAAAAAGGCGGCAAGTAGTCTACCCTTTCGAGACTCGGGCCGCTTTTTTTAGTTGAATCCTGAAAATTCCACACATCATTGAGTAGGAGAAGAAAAAGAGATGGCAAAGCAAGTAATACACGGTGAAGAGTCGCGCGCGGCGATCTTGCGCGGCGTCAACCAGCTCGCCGACGCGGTCAAGATTACGCTCGGCCCGAAGGGCCGCAACGTCGTGATCGACAAAAAGTTTGGAAGCCCGACGATCACCAAAGACGGCGTCACGGTGGCGAAAGAGATTGAGTTGAAGGACGCGCTTGAGAACATGGGCGCGCAGATGGTTAGAGAGGTCGCCTCGAAGACCTCCGACGTGGCGGGCGACGGCACGACGACGGCGACCGTGCTCGCGCAGGCCATATTCCGCGAGGGCGTCAAGACGGTCGCCGCGGGCGCAAACCCGATGGCCTTAAAGCGCGGCATTGACAAGGCCGTGGAGCGCGCCACCGAAGAGATCAAACGGCTGTCGAAGCCCGTCAAGGGCGATGCTATCGCGCAGGTCGGAACCGTGTCGGCCAACGGCGATGCCAACATCGGCGGCATCATCGCCGAAGCGATGAACAAGGTCGGCAAGGACGGCGTGATTACGGTCGAAGAGTCGAAGACGATGGAGACCGCTTTGGAAGTCGTCGAGGGTATGCAGTTTGATCGCGGCTATCTGTCGCCCTACTTCGTCACCGACCCGGAGCGTATGGAAGCGGTGCTTGAGAATCCGCTGATCCTGATTAACGAAAAGAAGATCAGCTCGATGAAGGACTTGCTGCCGCTTCTTGAGCAGGTCGCCAAGATGGGCAAGCCGATGCTGATTATCGCAGAGGATGTCGAGGGCGAAGCGCTCGCCACGCTCGTCGTCAACAAGCTGCGCGGAACCCTGAACATCGCCGCCGTGAAGGCTCCCGGCTTCGGTGATCGTCGCAAGGCGATGCTCGAAGACATAGCGATCCTGACGGGCGGTCAGGTCATCTCGGAAGACCTCGGCATCAAGCTCGAAAACGTCAAGCTTGAGGATTTGGGTCGCGCCAAGAAGGTCACGATTGACAAGGACAACACGACCATCGTCGAGGGCAACGGCAAGCAGTCCGACATCGAAGGTCGCGTTAAGACCTTGCGCGCTCAGATCGAAGAGACCTCTTCGGATTACGACCGCGAGAAGTTGCAGGAGCGCCTCGCCAAGCTGGTCGGCGGCGTCGCCGTCATCAAAGTCGGCGCGGCCACCGAGACCGAGATGAAGGAGAAGAAGGCTCGCGTTGAGGATGCGATGCACGCGACCCGTGCGGCCGTCGAAGAGGGCATCGTTCCGGGCGGCGGTGTGACGCTGGTGCGCGCGGCCAAGGCGCTGGAGAAGTTCCTCGCCAACAAGGAGGGCGAGGGCGATGCCGACGAACAGATCGGCGTCACCATCGTGAAGCGCGCTCTTGAGGAGCCGCTCCGCCAGATCGTGCAGAACTCCGGCAAGGAAGGCGCGGTCATAGTCGAGCGCGTCCGCTCCGAGAAGAACGAGAACGTCGGCTTCAATGCACAGACAGAGGAGTACGAAGACCTCGTCAAAGCGGGCGTCATCGACCCGGCAAAGGTGACGCGCACGGCCCTGCAGAACGCCGCGTCAATCGCCGGATTGATGCTCACGACCGAGGCGATGGTCTCCGAGCTTCCGGATGATGACAAGGCCCCTGCGATGCCCGGCGGTATGGGCGGCATGGGCGGCGGCATGGGTATGTAATCGGGCCCATCTGCTCTCGATTAAAAGAAGCGGCTTCGTTCCCTTTTGCGGGCGAGGCCGCTTTTTTTATCGGAGCGCTGAGGAGTTGGAAACCCCCGGCGGGCGGATTTCGTTTCAGACAGCGTTGCTGCTGTTTCGCTCTACTCTGGATGAGGGCTTGCCGAAGCGACCGCTGCTTATTCAAGCCACGGCCCTTCTCTCGTGCACCTGTGCGAAGATCGCATGCACCCTTTCTCAGACGCTCGACCGCGACTTCCCTTCTCGCTCTAAGCTTGATCGTCGCCGCCGCAACGACGCGCGGCCAATCGTCTCTCAATGAGCGGGAGCGGCCGCCGCAGCAAGGGCTCTTGAGCCGGGTTCTTCGTGTCGCTGATGACTCGGCAAGATTGATAAAGGGATAGAAGAGCTGATCTGGGGCTACGACGCCATACTGGTTATCCCGGAGATACACTCGGCCACGCTCTTTTGATTTGAGGCTCTACGAGAGAGAGAGACGGCGCGCGGCGCGGCGGCGCTCTTTCGGTCAGGCGTTTGGCAGGCGCATCTGGAATCGCGCTTCGATCAAGCCTTCCGGCTGCCGCTGCTCTCCGTAGCGTCTTGCCAGCGCCGGGTAGGTCTCCATCTCCGCTTCCACGTCTGCAAGTTCGAGCAATCGCTCGGCCTCACGGATCGACTGCTCGTCGCCTTCGATCTCAAGAAAGAGCCCGAACGGGAGTTCGTCGAGGACGACCTCGGCGCCCGCGACCTGCCACGTCGCGCGTCGCTTCTCATAAACGAGCGCGGGCCTGTACCCGAGCGCTTCCAGAATCATGTCGAGCGCTCTTGCATCTTTCACTTCCGTCTCGTCCTCGCGGTGGCGCTTGATGGCGGAAGCCGAGGCGAAGCGCCGTTTGTAGGTAAGGATGGCCCGACCGCCCACGCGCCGCAGCCGCAGCACTTCCGTCGATTGGTCGAGCGCGCCGCCCGCATAGAGCGTATTCTCCTCAAGCTCTCTGCCGACGGGCGTCGCCTTCACCAACTCCAAACGGCCAAGCAGCCTCGCGTACTGCTCGCGCGTGAGACGGTATTTTTTTTCGATCTCTATTCCCATAACGATAGCGTTCCAAAGGTCGGACGCAAGCGCGAACTCGACGGCTGAGCCTCTCTGCTTTCAGACCTGCGGCCTTCCTGCATTTTACAACGGCCTCGAATCTGATGCGCCCGGCGACGCCCATGCGGCGAGCGCCCCTCGGCTCCTGCGAGCATCCTTTATCGCTCACGGTGAATCTCAGTGCCGTTAAGACGTGCATCAAGACGGGGCCGCCAGACGGGTTCGTTCCGGGCAGTTGATACGGGCCGGGGGCGCGGCGCTAAAGTTTTTCAACGGGGCTCAAGCGCCTTCCGACCGCTGGCAACGGACTTGGAAGCGCGCTGCGGACACCCTCAAGTCTCTCTTTAGATATCAACCGTTATGCAACCTGCCAAAAGTCTTCTCAAGCGATTTCTCTCAGCCGCCCTCCTCTTCTGTGCGGGCGCGTTCTATTGCGCCGTATCAGGCCAGACAGCGCCGACCCAACCACAGCAGCAGCAGCCTACTCCTGTTCCGGCCCCTACGGAAACCCCTTCCGAGGAGGTGCTGCGCATCAGCACCGAGCTTGTACAGACGGACGTGATGGTATTCGACAAAGAGGGGCGCTTTATAGACAACCTGAAGCCCGAGCAATTCGAGTTGCGCGTTGACGGTAAGCCGCAGCCGGTCTCCTTTTTCGAGCGCGTCGTGGCCGGAACTCTCGACGAGGAAGCGCTGATGGCGGCGGCACGCGGCGTCGCCCGGACGGGCGCGACGACGGCGAACACCTCCGTCCGGCCGCTCGACCGCGGGCGCGCCATCTTCTTCTTCATAGATGACCTGCACCTCTCGGCCGAGAGTATCATCCGAACGCGCAAGACGCTCCTGAGCTTCATAGATAAAGAGATGGGCCAGAACGATCAGGTGGCGATCACGTCCTCGTCGGGGCAGGTGGGCTTCCTGCAACAGTTGACCGACAACAAAGACGTGTTACGAAAAGCCGTCGAGCGTTTGAGCTTTCGCGGCGTCACTGTGCGCGACACGGAGAATCCGCCGATGACCGTTTACCAGGCGCTTCAGATCGAGCAAAACAACTCGACCGTGGCGGGTTATTTCGAGGAGGCTTTGCTCAGGGAGATGGGGATGAGGCCCGAGATGGCCCAGAATATAGTAAGGGCCCGCGCGCGCCAGCTTGTGCAGCAATCCGACCACATCAACAACAACGTACTGCTTACGCTCGCGAGCCTGATGCGCTCGACGGCGCAACTGCCCGGACGCAAACTGGTCTTCTTCATCTCAGACGGATTCGCCATGAACACCCATGACTCTGACGTTCTGGATAAGATGCGCCGGGCCACGGACGCGGCGGCGCGTTCCGGCACTGTGATTTACACGTTGGACGCGCGCGGGCTCCAGACCGGCATGGATGCCTCCGTCAGCTCCTTCGATACGTTCAACCGCTTGCCCTCCTCATCGAGCGAGATACGGGCTGCGCAGGAGCCTTTGCGCTCGCTCGCCGCCGACACGGGCGGTCGTGCCCTGCTCAACACGAACGCGCTCGACGCCAGCATCGAAAAGGGTCTTCAAGAGACCTCCGTTTACTATCTGCTCGCGTGGCGGCCCGATGACGAGCAGCAAAAGCCCGGCAGGTTTCGTCGCATCGAGGCACGGGTCATCGGACGCCCCGACCTGACGGTGCGCGTTCGCAGCGGTTTCTTCAGCGCCGACCCGGAAACGGTCGTCAAACGCGGCAAGAGCCCGGCGCAGGCTTCGCCCGCCAGAGCAACCCGAACCGGGCTTGGCGCGGCGCTCGCGGATGTTTTTCCGAGAAGGGCGCTGCCGACTTCGCTGCTCACCTCTTATACGGACATGCCCGGCTATGGCCCACTATTGACGATCAGCATGGCGGTCGCGCCCGAAGCTATAACGCTGGAGATGAAAGACGCGAAGCATACCGGGGCGGTCGAAGTCGGCGGCATAGTCTTGAACGAAGAGGGTAAAGCAGGCGCGGACTTCAAGGATCAGTTGCAGCTTAACATCCCGCCCTCAGAGCTGCGGCGCGTGATGAGCAGGAGCATCGCCTATAACTATCAGGTTCGCGTCAAGCCGGGCCTTTACCAGGTGCGCGTCGCCGCACACGACATGAAGAGCGGTCGCACGGGCAGCGCCATGCAGTGGATCGAGATACCAGACCTGTCCAGGCGTCAACTGACCTTGAGCAGCCTGCTGGTCGGCTCGCGCGCTTCGGACGAACAGGATACGCCCGTCGATCCGAACGCGAGCCTCGTCAACTTGAGCGTCGAGCGTCGCTTCCAGCGCAGCGCGCGCCTGCGCTTCCTGACCTACATCTACAATGCCGCGCTGCGCTCCGGGGCGGGCTCGCAGCCCGACGTTGCGATTCAGATACAGGTGATGCGCGACGACCAACCCGTGATTACCACGGTCTTGCGCAAAGTCTCGACCGAGGGCCTGGCCGACCTCGCGCGGATTCCTTATGCGGCGGAAGTCCTTCTCAACACTTTGCCCGTCGGCCAGTATGTGCTGCACGTGACGGCCATCGATCGCTTCGCCAAAACCAGCGCCTCGCAGCAGATCAACTTCGAGATTAAATGACTGTCTTGCGCCGGAATGTGATTAATAAAGCTCGAAGCTCTCGCCACAGGGGATCGAGCGCAAGCCTCAAACGTCCTGACAAATGGAGCATTTGTCTGAACAAATAGAGGATTGCCCGGCAATTGAGGTAGCAGGCCGGGTTTGCAGGTTTTGTTATTAGACAAAAGCTTTGGCAAAGCAGGTTGGGAATTATTTTGGAGCCCGGCGGCGCTTGCCAACTAGCGCGGCCACTCCTGAATCAGACGGCAAATAGAACGAACCCCCCATTCGACTTTAGCCGAATAAGGGGTTCGTAGAATCTGTCGGGATACCTGGAATCTACCTCAGCGGGGTGTTTCCATTGGAGTTTGTGTTGGTGTTGCCGTTGGTATTACGGTTCACAGGGCCACGCGGGGTGCCCGGTTCTGGATTGCGACCCCGCCGCACGCCGGGCTTGTTGCCGTTACCGTTCGTGTTTGTATTGCCGTTCATGTTGGTATTCGTGTTGGTGTTGGTATTACCATTCACGTTACCGTTTGTATTGGTATTCGTGTTGGTGTTCGTGTTGGTGTTCGTGTTGGTGTTGGTGTTGCCATTGGTATTGCCGTTCACGTTGGTATTCGTGTTGGTGTTACCATTGGTGTTGTCTTTGCACAGCGCCCTGCAAGCATCGAATGCTTGCTTACAGGCGTCCTGGTTTGAATTGGCAGCGCCCCTGCATTGTTGATACTGCGTTGTGCAGTCCTGCTGGCATTGCCCACGCTCACTTTGCCCGATAGTTGCTCGGGGCGAAAAGATGAACACAGCACTTAGAACGCCTGCGACTACGGCGAGCGTTAGATAAGTGACTCCCTTCTGCATAGCTTTCTACCTCCCTGTTTATTGCTACGTCTCACTCCGGCCCTAAAGGGGGGTTGGCGCGATAGATTTGTCGGGGGCACAGTAAACCTTAGAAAGATTCTGAGAGTGAATGTTTGTGAGATTACCTGCGGGCGGATGGCCCGTCTGTACTGTTCCGTACGATATGCTTGCGGGAAATCGTAATTATAAGGTAGGGCAGCGAGTCGAATCCAAAGCCGTGGGCTGCTGGGGGCGCGCAGTTTGCGTAGAGAAAAGCCCGCCACCCGAACGGCAAGCGACACGTTTCAAGCCGAATGAGTGCGCTTTGTCAGCCGCGACCGGGTTTAATTGCGGTCGCGTTTAAGCGCCTCGCCGTCTTACGAGTCCTGTCTTAGAGCTCTATTTGACGGGCCGAGATGACGGGCTCGTACGAGCGTATCTCTTTGAGAGTTTGGTGGTCGAGCGGAGCGTCTGTTTCGATGACGGCCATCGCCTCGCCGCCGCGCTCGCGTCTTCCGAGGTGGAAGCGGCTGATGTTCACGTCATGTTGGCCCAACACCGTCCCCAGATGGCCGATGACGCCCGGAACGTCCAGGTTGCGCGTGACGAGCATGTGCCCGTGCGGGATGGCTTCGATGCGAAATCCGTTGATCTCCGTAATGCGCCCGTCACGTCCCGCGCCGAAGAGCGTTCCGGCTACGGTCTGTTCGCCGCTGCTCGTCGCCAGCACGCGCGTGCGGATAGCGGGCGCGCCGTCGCCTGTGCCCATAGAGCGCCTGTAGGAAGCCATCACGCTAATGCCGCGTTCTTCGGCGATCAGGAAAGCATTGACGACATTGACACGGGCGCTCACGTTGCGTAGCAGCCCCGTCAGGAAGGCGCGCGTGATCGGCGCGGCGTCCAGCTCTGCGACCTCGCCCGCATATTCGATGCTGACCTCGCGCACGGCCTCGTCTAGAAGCTGGGCCTGGAATCTGCCGAGGCTTTCCGCCAGTTCCATGAAGGGCTGAAGCACGTTCAACTCCTGCGCGCCGAGCGCAGGGACGTTGACGGCCCCGCTCAAGGCTCCCGTCAAAAGATAATCCCGCATCTGTTCGGCCACGGTCAGCGCGACGCCCTCCTGCGCCTCCCTGGTCGAAGCGCCGAGGTGCGGCGTGACGATCACCTCGTCGAGCGCGAGCAGCGGATGACCGACGGGCGGCGGCTCCTCCTCAAAGACATCGAGCGCCGCCCCGGCGACCGTTCCTTCTTTGATGGCGGCCAGCAGAGCGCGCTCGTCAATCAAGCCGCCGCGCGCGCAGTTGACCAGCCGCACGCCACGCTTCATGCGCGCGAATCCGTCAGCGCCGATGATGCCGCGAGTCTCCGAGGTCAGCGGCGTATGCACGGTCAGAAAATCCGCGCGTGCGAAGACCTCGTCGAGCGAAGCGGTTTCAAGCTCAAGGTCGCGCGCCTGTTCGGGCGCTACGAAGGGGTCGAAGGCGATGATGTTCATGCCGAAGCAGCGCGCGCGGCTGGCGACGACGCGGCCGATACGCCCGAGGCCGATGATCCCCAGGGTTTTGCCGCGCAACTCGACTCCGACGAAACGCTTTCGCTCCCAGTGACCGGCCTTCAGGCTGGCGTTGGCCTGCGGCACGCGCCGCGCAAGCGCTATCAACATGGCGATGGTGTGCTCGGCGGTCGTGATCGTATTGCCGTCGGGCGCGTTCATGACGACGATGCCGCGCGCCGTCGCCGCCCCGACATCTATATTATCGACGCCGACGCCCGCGCGCCCCACGACGCGCAGTTTCAGGGCGGCGTCCATCAGTTCGGCGGTCACCTTCGTCTCGCTGCGTACTACCAGCCCTTCGCAATCGAGCAGGGCCGCGCGCAAATCTTCGGGCGCGAGCCGCGTTCTCTTCTCCACGGCGAAGCCCGCTGCCCTGAGCGGTTCAAGACCGCTCTCGCTCACGTCATCGGCCACAAATATTTTCATCTCGCTCATAATCAGTGCTCGTAATCAACACGGTTCGGCGGGCTCTCTCTTCACCGGCCAAAGATTCCTTCCAATAATTTGAAGCCGCCTGGATGCGGTCGCCCCCCTCAAAAGCTTATCTGGCGCGGCCAGTCAGCATAATGGTAAACTCTCGCCCCGCACAAGCCTTCGAGTATATACGCAGCCCCCGACGGCTGCTTCATAAAAACAGAGGAGAGCTTTGACATGGATATTTTTGTGTACCGTCCCGGATCGAACAAGGTTGAAGAGGGATTCACGGTCGAGCAATTGCCTGAATTGCTCAGGGACGAAAATCTAACCATCTGGGTGGACATGGAAAAACCGACCGATGCCGACGACCAGGTTCTGCTCGACGTTTTCCACTTTCACCCGCTCTCGGTCGAAGATTGCCGCGCCGACCGCCATCACCCCAAGGTCGAAGAATTTCCGAACTATTTATATTTCATCCTTCACGGTGTGACGGCAAATACCGATTCGGTGCATTTCAATACCATAGAGCTGGACGGGTTCCTCGGCAGCAACTACGTCCTCACCTATCACCACGACATGTTCCGCAGTATTAACAACGTCAAGCAACTGGTGCGCTCAAGCCCGATAGCCTGCCAGCGCGGCCCCGCCTATCTGCTCTACCAGATTCTGGATCAGCTAATAGACTTCTACATGCCCGTGCTGGATGATTTCGACGAGCGGCTGGTCTCCATAGAGGATGACATATTTACTTTAAAAAACCCGGACAACTCCATTCTCGAACAGATTCAACAGATGAAGCGCAGCGTCCTTCGCCTGCGCCGCAACTCCGGCAAGCAACTGAACATCCTCTACCGTATCAGTCACGGCGAGTTCAAGCTGGTCGCGCCGGAAATGCTCCCCTTCTTCCGCGACATACACGATCACCTGACTCGGATCACAGACCTCGCAGAGAACTATCGCGACCTGATCGGAGGCGCGCTCGATTCCTATCTCTCGGTCGTCTCCAACCGGACGAACGATATTATGAAGGTGCTGACGATCTTTTCCGCGATCATGCTGCCGCTGACTTTCATCGCCGGTCTCTACGGCATGAACTTCGACAATCTGCCGGAGCTTCACTACGAGTACAGCTATTTCATAGTGCTGGCGATTATGTTCGTGGTGGCGCTGGCCATGCTGATGTTTTTCTGGCGCAAGGGGTGGATCGGCGAGAGCAAAAGAAAACCTCACGACGAGCGGATAAAGAATGAAGGATGAAAAGGGCTGCGGCTCTGGTGTCAGCCGCCGTCGAAAGGCTTTGACCGACGGGGCAGCTCATATCCGGCAGTCTTTTAATCCTTGCGCCTTCATACTTTTTTTACATCGGGCCGGGGTCTTCGCGTGGCCCACGGCTGCCTCCCTCATCGAACGCTCCATCGGGCGAGGGCGCGGAGGAAGGCCGCCCGCCTCTTTCAGAGCCCTCCTGCGTGCCGGAGATTTTCCCGGTCTCTTCCAACTCACTCAGCGTCTCATCACTGGTCGCATCCGAGCCGGGCTCTCCAGTCTTCGGGGTCGCGGTGTCGTCGCCTCCTCCGGCAGTTGCGGTCGATTTCGGGTCTTTGGATTCTTGCACTGTGATTTCTCCTTTTTAGAGCCAGAATTGAACTGTTATCAATAGGGACATGAGCACGCATGCGTAGGCTCCCGCGAGCAGGTCATCGGCCATAATACCCAGTCCTGATTCGAGCGCTTCGAGGCGACGAATCGGGTACGGCTTCCATATATCGAACGCGCGAAATGCCAGGAACCCGACCAGAATGGCCCACCATCCGGCGTCCGGCGGGACGAAGAGAAACGTCATGAACTGTCCGGCGACCTCATCGACGACGACCGCGCCGGGGTCTTTACGTCCGAGCAGCCCTTCGGCTCGCGAGGCCGCCCGGATACCCGCCAGGGTCAGCGCGAGCACGATCAGAAGCAGGCTCGACAGGCGAAGCGATGCGAGCGCGTCGGCGCTCCACCCGTGCGCGAGTCCGTAAACAATCAGCCGCACGCCGAGAGCATTTACAACGAGGTAGAGACCGACGCCCACGGCTGAGCCATAGGTTCCGGGCGCGAGCGGCAGGTAACCGACGCCGCACGTGGCGACCGCGAGCGCAAGCCAGTCGCGCGCCGTTCGCTTCTCAACAGTACGAGCGAGAGGAAGAGTACCCGTCGTCGTGACCGGCGGGTTAAGCTCATCGCTTGATTCTTTAATACGCAAAGCAGTGGTCGGCAATCAGCGGCGAGCAATCGGCAACCGGAGAACACCACTCTGCGTAACCGTTTGCCGAATTGTTCTCAAACGATTCTCCCGACGAGATCGTAGTCGTGAGCCTCTGTAATCAACACGTTGACGAACTGTCCCGGAAGGGGGACGAAATCTTCCGGGGCATCGTTAATGAGCACGCAGCCGTCTATGTCGGCGGCCTGCGTCTCCATGCGCCCCTGCCAGAGAAGCTCTGTCTCGGCGCTCTCGCCCTCGAATAAGACGCGCACCGTCGAGCCGATGCGCGACTTGTTGCGGCGGCGAGAGATGCGCTTCTGCTCACGCATCAGTAGGTTGCGACGACGCACGGCCACGCGAGCGTCAACCTTGTCAGGAAGATCAAAGGCGGGCGTTCCCTCCTCATCCGAATAGGTAAAGACACCGACGCGATCAAACTCCATACGCCGCACGAAATCGAGCAGCTCTGCGAAGTCCGCTTCGGTCTCTCCGGGAAAGCCCGTGATAAAAGTAGTGCGAATACCGATGCCCGGCACACGCTCGCGGATACGTGCGATCAATCGTTCGAGGCTTGCGCGCGTCCCGCCGCGCCGCATCAGCTTGAGAACGTTCGCCGAGGCATGCTGTAAGGGCATGTCCAGATATTTGACGGCCTTCGGCTCGCTCGCCAGCACATCCAGAAAGGCGTCCGTGATGTGCGTCGGGTAGGTATACATCACTCGCACCCACTCGAGCGGTTCGAGGCGGGAAAGCTCCCTGACCAGATGCGCCAGCGCGTCCTGTTGCCCGAGGTCTTCGCCGTAGCGGGACGAATCCTGCGCGACGAGCACCAGCTCCTTTACCCCTTCGTCGGCGAGCTGCTGGGCTTCGACCAGGATAGAGCCGAAGCGGCGGCTGCGGAAATGGCCGCGCATCTGCGGGATGAAACAGAAGGCGCAGGGGCGGTCGCACCCTTCCGCGATCTTTATGAAGGCGCTGTAGCCGGGCGTCGCCAGCACGCGCGGCGTCGATTCGTCGTAGAGATACGTGGCGCTGCGGTTGCCAATGGGAAGCACCGGAAGCGAGCGCGTGTTTGTACGCTCGTCGCATAGATTCGTGATCTCGTTTATCTGGCTCGTGCCGATGAAAGCGTCCACCTCCGGCAGCTCTGCGCGCAGCTCGTCGCGGTAACGCTCGACCAGACAACCGGCGACGACCAGCCGCCGCGCCTTCCCTTCGGTCTTCAGCCGCGCCGCTTCAAGAATGGCGTCGATAGACTCCTGCCTGGCCGATTCTATAAAGCCACAGGTGTTTACTACCAGCGTGTCGGCCTCGCCCGCATCACTCGTAATCTCATAACCGGCCTGCTTGAGCTGGCCCATCATCACTTCACTGTCCACAAGATTCTTCGGACAGCCCAAACTTATAAACCCTATTTTTTTCATAACAAGAGAACAATAGATAATGTGTCAACGACGGTCGCTATAAAATCCACCGAACGCGTTGCTATCGTACGATTTCCTTCCCTTCCAGTTCGCGCAGCCATGCTTCGATTTCGGCGGCTTCCGTGGGCGATAGATGCTGCTCGCCGAACCGCACGCGATTATAGGCGCGCGTGATCTTCAGCGCCTCAGCCACGCCCGTCGCGGAGGCGAACTCCAGAGGGGTCTCGCTGGCGGAGCGTTGCAATCCGCGCGCGGCCAGCACAGCGGTCATGCGCTCGTAGAAGTCTATCACGGAGCGCGCCTCTGCCTCCCTCTGCCAGAATCTAAGGCCGCGCCAGAAGCCCATTCGCCTGACCCTCGTGACCAGCAGGGCGAGCAGCACGATCAGGAGCAGCAGCGGCGTAAGCGCTAATAAAGCGCCGCCCACGCCGCCCATGAATGAGCCGTCGGAGCCGTCGTCGCCCGTGAATGAATGCAGCCATTGAACGGCTAACGCCGTCGATGTATCCAGGCCCTCGCTCAGCGTGCGTCGATAGGTGTAGAGCCGGTTGCGTAAGACGGTCGCTAGCGAACGCTGCTCCTGCTTATCGTAACCGACGACGTACTGAATCCACATCAACTCAAGCGCCTCGGCATACTTGCTGAGGCTGGCCGTCAATCCGGCGCTATGGCGAAGAGGGGGACGCCCCGCTTCGGGCGTCGGATCAAATGTCACCCACGAGTCGGTCTCCGGGAAATAAACCTCGACCCAGGAGTGCGCCTCGCGCTGCGTGACCGTGTAGGCGTCCGCCGCATCGTTATACACCCCCGTCTGGAAACCATTGACCACGCGCGCGGCCACGCCCTGCGTCCGAAGCATCACGGCCATAGCCGTCGAGAAATATTCGCAATGCCCCTCGCGTACACGGAAGAGAAAATCGGCCAGGGGGTCGGGCCCACCCGCTTTTAGATCGAGGGTGTAGCCGAAATCGCGTTGCAGTCGCTGCTCGATGACGCGCGCGGCGTCATAACGGTTGCGCGCCCCGCCGCGTACGATCCACTCGCGCGCCTGCGCCGCGATGCGCGCGTCGAGCCCGTCCGGCAGTTGCAGGTATCGCGCGAAATTCAGCCGCGAGCCTCTGGGATATTCCTGCGGATACGGCTCAAGGTCTGCGCGAAGTGTCGGCGCGTCCGGCTCGGTCGTGTCCGAATAAGCTTTGTAGGTGACGCGCTCCAGATCGTGCGGTCGCGTCGAGAGTGAGCCCTCCATGTCGCGCCGCACGTAGGGAAACGTCCCCTGTATGGCGACCGCGCGCGGCGCCGCAAACAGCACGGGCGTATCCACAGGCTCCAGGAAAAAGGTCTGCGTCGTGATGCGATGCAGGCTGTCTATGGTTCCGAGCTGGAAAAAGTTGCGTTCGCTGTCGGTCTGCTCGTAAGAGGTTTTGCCGCGCGAGCGGTGCCAGCCGCGTCCGTTAAATTCATCGAGCGCGACGCCGCGCCAACGCAAAGCCCGGTTGCGCTCGGCCTGCGGATCGTCAACGCGCACGCGCATGACCAGTTGCTCGCTCTGTTGCAGGCGGCCTATATCGCCCAGATTGACGGTGTCGGAAAAGCCCACGAAGCCGGAGAGCCCTGCGCCGGAGCGCGCCAGGGCGCTGGAGCCGTAGCGGGGCGCGACGAGGAAGAGCGGCATCGCCAGCGCGAAGATCAACACCAGCAGGACGAAGGCGACCACCGGCAAGCGCCTCGCTTCGGTTTCGCTCGGTCGCCTGCGCCGCCGCATCAGTCGCCTTATCAGCGTGGAATCGGGCGCGACCAGCAGCCGCGTCTCCGTAATCTTCACGCGGCGGCGGGCCTTCCTGATCTCGAACGAGATGATCGTGCTCAGGGAACAGAGCGTGTAGAGGCCGAGCGTCGCCAGGAACAGCGGGCTGAGCGTGAGCCCTGCGGCCAGCAGCACCTCGAAGAAAGAGATCAGATAGAGGAACACCCAGTCGCGGTCGGCCTTGACTTGCAGGAGTTTGACGGCGGAGAGAAAAAGTATGAGGTGCGCGAGCGCGCTGACGCCGACCCTCTCGTGTGCCTCGCCCGTGCGCGTCTGGTATTTCCAGTCAAGATAAAAGAGCGGAAGCGACAACAATACTACGACGAGGCCGCCGCGCTCGGGCAGTTGCCAGCGCGTCCCTTCGAGACTCCAGGCGATCAGCATTACGCTGGCAAAGGCCGCCGCCAGCATCAGCCCCATGCCGCCCGAGACGGCCAGCGCCAGCGCGCCCGCGCCCACCATCGCGTAAGAAGAGATTCTAAAGTAAGCGCTAAACGTCACTGTTACGCTCGCAGTAGTAGTAGTCGTCGTCGTCGTCGCGTCGTTCCGCCATTCTCTCTTAAAGTATCAAATGGCACGCGCAGGAGGCCAGTTGAACGAGACTCTTTCGGAGAACGATAAAAGCCCGCGAGAGCTTAACACTCTCGCGGGCTTTTCGGTAAAAATCCCGGCGGCTTCCTACTCTCCCACGCACCTTCGCGCGCAGTACCATCGGCTCCAAGAGGCTTAACTTCCGTGTTCGGGATGGGAACGGGTGTGACCCTCTCGACAGAACCACCGGAAAACTTGTCAACTCTCTCAGTAAGGAGAGCTTTGAAAATCGAATAGTGAAAGTCTAAAGGCTTGCTTTTGCTGCGCTAAGCGCTCTGCAAATTTGCTTGTTGCTTGAGAGTAAATTTTACGGTCAAGCCAAGGGGCTAATTAGTAGTGGTCAACTGAGCGTCTTTCAACGCTTACATCTCCACCCTATCAACGTGGTGGTCTACCACGAGCCTCACTGTCAGGACTAATCTTGGGTCTGGCTTCACGCTTAGATGCATTCAGCGTTTATCCATGCTCCACTTAGCTACCGAGCGCTACCCCTGGCGGGATAACTCGTACACTAGAGGTGGATCCATCCCGGTCCTCTCGTACTAAGGACAGATTCCCTCAATCCTGCTGCGCCCACACCAGATAGGGACCGAACTGTCTCGCGACGTTCTAAACCCAGCTCACGTACCGCTTTAATTGGCGAACAGCCAAACCCTTGGGAGCTTCTGCACCCCCAGGATGCGATGAGCCGACATCGAGGTGCCAAACCCT
>DASZEN010000034.1:0-35225 GCA_035940775.1 Pyrinomonadaceae bacterium
CACCCCCCCCCGCCTCATCATACCTGTACGCGGACGATCACTACGCTCCCTGCTTCGTAGATTCTCTTAAAAGCCCCCGAACCATGCGCGCCCGCCCCTCTTCTCTTTCCCTTTCTTCCGCCTCGTAGTAAGCCATATAGAGTTCGCTTTTTTTATTCACCTTAACAATGCCCTTCCTGTCGCCGCCCTCAATCGGTATCCACCGAGCGCAGTACCAGCACCACCCCTAACCGACGCGGTAGAAATGCTCAAGGCGCGGCGGGGGCCGAAACGACAGCGTGCAATAAGGGCAGAAGAAATAATAGCGGCTTTCGTGCATACGCGCCCGGACGACTCTCTTCTTTTTCTCGTCTTTGTGAGAATAAGGATAAAAGACTTGTACGGGTTCGGCGGTTTGAGGTGCCACAGGCGTACAAAACTCCTTTCTTAATCCGCCGGGACTATACCACTCGTTATTCGCCTTCGACGGGTGCTCCGGCGTCTTTCCAGGCTTTCCAGCCGCCCGCCATTGACTAGACGTATTCGTAGCCCATGCGTAGGAGTGAGTCGGCCGCGAGGGCCGAGCGGTAGCCGCCGCCGCAGTAGAGGATGATGTGGGCCTGTTTGTCGGGGACTGTTCGTTCTATGTCGCGTTCGATGATGCCTTTGCCGAGGTGCTGTGCGCCCTCGGCATGGCCCGCCGCCCATTCGTTGTCTTCGCGCACGTCGATCAGGAGGGTTTCAGGGTTCTCCTTTAACATCGAGCGCGCTTGCGCGACCGTTACTTCGGGAATGCGGCCTTTGGCGTCTTCGACGAGCCTGAGGAATCCTTCGGAATGTTTCATCTATATGCCTCGCCTTCGTTGCAGATAGTGGCAGCAGGGCCGCGCGAGGGGCGCGACCCCTTCGCTTTCGGATTGGATGAAAAGCTTGCGAGCGATTATAATGCCGCTCTTTTGGAAAAGCACTGATAACGCGGCTATACTGGCTGTCCGGACTTTACGCTCGAAAAGAGGCTAGGGGGCGGGCGGCGCGCGCGTCGAGGGGCGCGTGCTTGATCGTCGTCGTCGCAAGAAGGAGCGGTCGTTATGAAGAAGACGGAGATAGAGGAGCGCGTGCGCGAGTCGCACGCGAAGCTCTCGAAGGCTCTCGAAGGCTTGAGCGAAGAGGAGGCGACGCGCGTCGGGCTCAACGCGCAGTGGTCTGTCAGGGACGCGCTGGCGCACATCGTCGCCTGGGAGATTCAGGGGGCGAACATCATAGACGAAATACAGCGCGGCACATGGAAGCCGCAGCGTCTCAACAAAGAGATGATAGACGAGTTCAACGCGCGGGCCGTAGAGGAGCGAAGAGGGCGCTCGATGGGCGAAGTGCGTGGGGAATTTGACGCGGCGCACAGCCGCATGCAGGGCCTCATCGCGGCCTTGCCGGACGAGGTCGAAGAATCATCGCCCACCTACAAGTTTATTGAAGGCGTGACCTTCAAACACCTGACTCATCACGCCGCGCAGATCGAAGAGTGGAAACAAAAGCAGGGCGGAACGCAGGAAGTAACGAAGGGATGAGGGCGGCAGCGATGATGGATGAAGTGGGTTGAGTGAATGCGTCAATTAACAGCTTCGCTCAATCGTTCATCTTTCACCCCTCATCTCTGCGCCCTTAAAAGTGAGGAGCGGAAAAATTGGCGACGGAACAATTTGATGTGACGATTATAGGGAGCGGGCCGGGCGGTTACGTGGCGGCGATTCGCGCGGCGCAGTTGGGTTTGAAGACGGCAATCGTCGAGAAGGATAAGCGCCTGGGCGGGACGTGTACGCTCAGGGGCTGTATTCCTACGAAACAGCTTTTGATGTCGGCCCATATCTATGAACAGATGCAGCACGCTAAGGAGTTCGGCGTGCAGGCGTCGGAGATCAAGCTCGCCTTCGCAGACGTGCAGAAGCGCAAGGATAAGGTCGTCATGAAGAACTCGAAGGGCGTCGAGTTTCTGATGAAGAAGAATACGGTCACGGTCTTTAAGGGCTACGGGCGGCTCGCGCTTCCAGGCAGGGTCGAAGTGACGGGCGAGGGCGGACAAACTGAGACTATTCAGACCAAAAATATAGTCATCGCCACGGGCTCGGTCGTGCGTCCCATTCCGGGCTTTGAGACCGACGGCGTGCACGTCGTCAATTCAGATCACATACTCGAACTGAAAGAGGTTCCGAAATCCTTGATCGTGATGGGCGCGGGCGCGGTCGGCGTCGAGTTCGCTTCCGTCTATTCGCGCTTCGGCTGCGAGACCACAATCGTCGAGTTGATGCCGCGATTGCTTCCGCTCGAAGACGAAGAGATTTCCAGGGAACTCGAAAAATCGTTTCGCAAGCGCGGTATTAAATCGCAGCTCGATACGAAGCTCGAAAAGTTGGAGAAGACGGCCGCCGGAGTTCGCCTGACGGGCAAGACCTCAAAGGGCGAGGCCGTTAACCTCGAAGCCGAGATGCTGCTCGTCGCCGTCGGCCGCATGCCTTTCATAGAGGGGCTCGGATTGGAGGGTACGAAGATCAGGGTCGAGCGCGGCGCTATTCAGGTGGACGAATACTTACGCACGGGCGAAGAGGGAGTCTACGCCATCGGCGACGTGATTCCGACGCCGTGGCTCGCACACCTCGCCTCCAAAGAGGGCATTTTAGCCGTCGAGCAATGCGCGGGCCAACAGGGTGAGCCGATCAACCTGCGCCGCGTGCCCTCTTGCACCTACTGCGATCCGGAGGTCGCCTCCGTCGGGCTGACGGAAAAGAAGGCGCGCGAAGAGGGCTACGATGTGAAGGTCGCCAAGTTCCCGTTCTCGGCTTCGGGCAAGGCGCGCATCCTCGGCGAGGAGGAGGGCTTCGTCAAGGTCATCAGCGAATCGAAGTATGACGAGCTGCTCGGCGTCCACATCATCGGGCCGCACGCGACCGAGTTGATCGCCGAAGCCTGCGTCGCCATGCAGCTTGAATCGACCGCCGAGGAGTTGGGCCGCACCATGCACGCCCACCCGACCATCTCCGAGGCCGTCATGGAAGCCGCCGAGGGCATCCATAACCAGACGATACATATGTGAGGGAGAGTATTCAGAATTCAGAACTCAGGAGTCAGAATAAACGCGGTCTCGGCCCCTTCATTCTGGGTTCTCGGGTTCTGACTCTGAATCCTGAGTTTTATGCCCAAAGAGACGAAACGTAAATCGACGGAAGTAGAAGCGGCGAGCGAGGGCCGGGCGGAAGAGGTGGCGGGCGCGAGCCAGCCGAAGCTCACCTGTACCACCGAGACGACGCTCAGGCCCGAGCAGATGCTTGAGCTTTACCGTTACCTGAAGCTGACGCGCATGGTCGAGGAGCGGCTGGTCAATCTCTATCGCCAGACGAAGGTCGTCGGCGGTGTGTTTCGCTCGCTCGGGCAGGAGGCGACCGCCGTCGGCACTGCCTACGCGCTCGAACCGCAGGATTTCATCACGCCGCTGATACGCGATCTGGGCGCTGTGCTCGTCAAGGGCATACGCGCGCGCGACATCTTCGCGCAGTACATGGCGAAGGCGTGGGGGCCTTCGGGCGGGCGTGACCTGAACATCCACTTCGGCGATCTGAAGAAGGGTTTCATAGGGCCGATCTCGCATCTGGGCGATATGATCCCGGTGATGACAGGCGTGCTCGTGGCGGCCCGCTTGCAGAAGAAGAACATCGTCGCCCTCGCCTATATAGGCGACGGCGGAATGAGTACGGGCGCGTTCCACGAAGGCTTGAACTTCGCCGCCGTGCAGCGCTTACCGCTCGTCGTCGTCGCGGAATACAATTACTACGCCTATTCGACTCCGACCTCTTTGCAAACGGCCGTCAAAGACCTGGCGGAGAAGGCCGCAGGCTACGGCATTCCGGGCCACATCGTGGACGGCAACGACATCATCGCCTGCTATGAAGTGACGAAGAAGGCCGTACGCTATGCGCGCGAGGGCGGCGGCGCCGTCTTAATCGAAGCCAAGACCTACCGGCGCAAGGGTCACGCCGAGCACGACGACCAACGCTATGTGCCGCCAGACGAGATCGAATACTGGGAGAAGCATAACGATCCGGTCGACCGCTACGAGGCGTACCTGCTGGAGTGTGGCGTGGCGACTCGCGAAAAGCTTGAGGAGATCACGGCCGACATTCAGCGCGAGATAGACGAAGATGTGGCGTGGGCCGAAAGCTCGCCGATGCCGGAGCCTGTTCAGGCCGCCTACGGAGTTTTCGACAACTCGATCGTGCCGCCCGCGTTTCGTCCGAAAGTTTTAGAAAGCTGAAAGATGGGACTTACTTTAAGTAAAACACGGCATCCTGCACTCCCAACTTCCGAGGCCGTTTCGTTCGGAGAAAAGAAGATGGGATTAGTTTACGCGGACATAGAGCTGATTAGCGGCGACGACCTCGTGCTGTTTCGTCGCGGCTTTCTGCCCGAAGATCAAATCAAGCACATGACCGTAAGCGCTCTGGTCGATAGCGGCGCTTACATGCTTTGTATAAATAACCGCATCAAAGAGCAGCTTGATCTACCCGTCCTGGAAGAACAGACGGTGCGATTGGCCGACGAGACGGAGATTAGAGTTGAAGTCGTCGGGCCGGTCGAGCTGCGTTTTGAGAATCGCCGCGCCACCGTCGATGCGTATGTAATTCCCGGAAGCGCCGAACCGCTGCTCGGCGTAATTCCGATAGAAGACCTGGACGTGGTCATCGATCCGAAACAACAACGCTTGATCGTCAATCCCGAAAGCCCTTACATCGCACGCAAGCACATGAAGTGAGCGAGTGTTCTTATAGAAATCCCGATAGGTGGAAACCAAAACCAGTAATGTCAACGGCAACCCGAAAAGAGCATAAATCAAACAGGCCCGCGCGCGGCGGCACGGCCACTTTCGTCGAGGCCATTCGACAGGGAATATGGGAAGAGATGGAGCGTGACCCCGCAGTGTTCGTCATAGGCGAAGACGTGGGCGCTTACGGCGGCGCGTTCAAGGTCACCGACGGGCTCATCGACGAGTTCGGGCGAGAGCGCGTGATCGACACTCCGATCTCGGAGGCGGCCATCGTCGGCGCGGCATGCGGCGCGGCCCTGATGGGCATGCGACCCGTTGCCGAGTTCCAGTTCATAGACTTTATCTCGGCAGGCTTCGACATGCTGACCAATTACGCCGCCAAGTGCCGCTATCGCTGGGGCGCGAATCTCCCGGCGGTCTTTCGCGGCCCATGCGGCAGCGGCGTTCATGCGGGCCCATTCCATTCCGTCAACGCCGAGTCGTTCTTTCTCAACACGGCCGGACTCAAGGTCGTCGAGCCCTCGACCGCCTACGATGCGAAGGGCTTGATAAAGGCCGCGATCCGCGACCCCGATCCCGTAATCTTCTTCGAGCATAAGAAGCTATACCGGCTGCCGCGCCTGCGCGAAGAGTTGCCGTCGGATGATTACACGGTCGAGATAGGCTCGGCCCGCACGGCGCGCGAGGGGCGCGATCTTTCGATCATCACTTTCGGCGCGATGGTTTTGACGGCCCTCGACGCGGCCGAAGAGCTGGAGAAAGAGGGGCTCGATGTTGAAGTCATAGACCTGCGGACGCTCGCCCCCCTGGACAGGTCTGCCATCCTGGCGAGCGTCAAAAAGACCAGCAAGGTGATGGTGCTGCACGAGGCATCGCGCACGGGCGGCATCGGCGGCGAACTGAGCGCCATCATCGCCGAAGAGGCTTTCGAGTGGTTGGACGCCCCCATCGTGCGCGTCGCTTCCATAGACACGCCCGTGCCCTACTCGCCGCCGCTCGAAGAATATTACCTGCCGCAAACCGGCGACGTGCTGGAGGCGGCGCGCAAATTAGCAGCCTATTAAAGACGAGAGAGCGTGAAAGGAGAGAACGCCTGTGCCCAAATATGTGATCGAGCGTGAGATTCCGGAAGCGGGAAAGCTGTCGGCGGCCGAGTTGACGGCCATCTCGCAGAAATCCTGCGGCGTCCTTAACAGGATGGGGCCGCAGATTCAATGGGTCGAAAGCTATGTGACCGACGATAAAGTTTACTGCGTTTACGTCGCGCCCAATGAAGAGATGGTGCGCGAGCATGCGGAGCAGGGCGGATTCCCCGCCAACCGCATATCCCAGGTCAGGACGGTTATTGATCCGACAACAGCGGAAGGATAAAAGAAGGAGTCAGGATTCAGGATTCAGAATAAAAGCGGTCTTCGGCCTTTTCATCCTGAATCCTGAGTTTCGGAATTCTGACTTCTTAATCAGGAGCCTTTATGAGTACAGAAGTAGTCATGCCGCAGATGGGCGAGTCCATCGCGGAGGGGACGATTACAAAGTGGCTGAAGAAGGTGGGCGACCGCGTCGAGCGCGACGAGCCGCTATTCGAGATTTCTACGGACAAGGTTGACGCGGAGATTCCGTCTCCGGCGGCAGGGACGCTCACGGAGATCAAGTTCAAAGAGGGCGAAACGGTCGAGGTCAATACGGTGGTCGCCGTTCTGGATGGCGCGGATGGCGCGGGCACGGATGCTTCCGCAGGAGGTGGTCAGGCAGGGGTGAGCGCGCCCGCTTCGCAGGCCGCCGTCTCCGCCCCGACGCCTCCGCCTCCGCCTTCTCAAGCGCCGCCTGCCACTCCCGCACAGCAAGGCCAGACGGCGCAGACCGCTTCGACAACGCAGCCCTCCGGGCCGCCGCCGCCTCCTCCTGCGCCAACCCCAACGCCGCCGAAGCCATCATCAGCGCCCGCCGCCGCCACGGCGTCGCAGGCCGCTTCGGGTGATGGCGGCGAGCGTTCCTCCTCCTCCTCCTCTGCTTCCGCGCAATCGTCCACCGCTACGGCGGGCGGCGCTCAAGGCAACGGTCGCGAGCAGACGGCCGAAGAGCTGCGACGCACGCGCTCAAGCCCGCTGGTGCGTAACATCGCGCGCGAGCATGGCATAGACATCTCGCGCCTGGAAGGCACGGGCATGAGCGGTCGCGTGACCAAGAACGACATCCTGAGCTTTATAGAATCCGGGGCGGCGCTCAGACCGCAAGAGGCTATGCAGACGGGGCAGACGGGGCAGATGGGACGCGCCGCGCCCGAAGCGCCCGCTTCAACGCCTGCACCCGCGCAGGCTCCCGCAACTGCCGCCGCCGCAACCATGCCGCCCGCCGCCGAAGATCGTGTCGAGCAGATGAGCGTGATGCGCCGGAAGATAGCCGATCATATGGTCATGTCGCGCCGCACCTCGGCACATGTGACGACCGTCTACGAGATAGATATGACGCGCATCGCCAGGCTCAGAGAGCAGCACAGGGCGGCCTTCCAGGAGCGCACGGGCACGAAGTTGACCTTCATGCCCTTCATCTTCCAGGCCGTGACCAGCGCGATCAGGAAATTTCCGATCTTCAACGCGCAGGTCAACAACGATCAGATCATTTACAAGCGCGATATTAATCTGGGCATGGCCGTGGCGCTCGATTGGGGATTGATCGTGCCGGTCATCAAGCGCGCCGACGATCTCTCGATCTCGGGCCTCGCGCGGGCCGCCAATGATCTGGCCGAGCGCGCTCGCAGCAAGCAATTGAAGCCGGACGAGGTGGCCGGGGGTACGTTTACGATCACCAATCCGGGCGTCTTCGGCGGGCTTTTCGGAACGCCCATCATCAACCAGCCGCAGGTCGCCATCCTCGGCGTCGGCGCGATTGAGAAGCGCCCGAAGGTGCTGACCACGCCCGACGGCGACGAGCTGATAGCGATCCGCTCGATGGCCTATTTCGCCCTCAGCTTCGACCATCGCATCATCGACGGCGCCGACGCCGAGAAGTTCCTGGCCTACGTCAAGGAACTGCTCGAAGCCGGTCAGTTCGCGGTTTAGGAAGGAGAGCGGACGAAGGGCGGCAGCGATGAGGGAATGACAGGAATGCTTCTACAGCTTGAATGCTTTTCTTATCCATCTCTCATCGCTGCCGCCCTCGTCCCTTCGTTCTCCTCCCTGCTTTTCGTTGCAATCCGGTGATAATCGGATGATGAATTGCTTGTCTGCGCCCCGTCGCGCCTTTTTCGCAACTCCCCTGCTTGACTTCCCTCGATTGTTCGATAGAATCCGCGTTTACGACAAACTTAAACGGATTTGATTTTGGAATGAACCCCTCGCGCGCAAGTTCTCTAAACGGGAACCTCAATAGCAGGGAAAATGCTGTTATAACTTTTAACTGCGACGCCTCCGGGCCTTATGGTTCCGGGGCGTTCGCCACGACTCGCGAGTTCCGTTTGGCCATCTCTGCTTGTGGAGCGGTCACGGAAGCTCGCTTATGGAGTAAAAGAATGAGTGCTAACAAATCCCGACTGTTTCAACCTTTGATTCTCGCTTTCGGTCTCGTCCTCGTTTTGGCGCCGCTCGCGCTCGGGCAGGACAATACTACGCAGGACAACCAGACGACCGCGCAGGACAATCAGACGACCGCCGCCTCCGGTGCTTCGGCCACCGTCCGTTCGGTCTCCAACGGCCAGAAGATGAAGCTCAAGGGCGTAGTCACGCGGCGCGACGCCGATACCTTTACGGTGCGTGACCTCAACAACGTGGACACGGTTGTACGTCTGACCGACCGCACCAGCGTTAAAACCAAGGGCGGATTCCTGCGCGGTGGAACCAACTACGCGACGACCAATATTCTTCGCGGCCTCAACGTGGAAGTGGAGGGCCGTGGCGACCCCAGCGGACAGCTCATGGCCGAGAAGATCAGGTTCAACGAATCTGATTTGAGGGTCGCGCGCACGGTCGAATCGCGTGTCGATCCAGTAGAGAGCCGCGTCGGACAGGTCGAGCAGAATGCGCAGCGCCTCTCGGGCCAGATAGATGAGCTGGCGGCCGTCTCCAACGCGGCGCGCGGCGGTGCGAAGGCCGCCCAGGATACAGCCGATGCTGCTGTCGCGGGCGTCAACGCGACCAACGACCGCATCTCGGCGCTCGATGATTACGTCGTACAGGATACGATGGCGATAAATTTCAAGGTCAACAGCGCCGTGCTCTCGCCCGAGGCCAAAGCCTCGCTCGACACGGTCGCCACTAAGGCGCAGTCCGCCAAAGGCTTCGTAATAGAGATTTCCGGCTATACGGATTCCACGGGCAGCGTCGCGAAGAATCGCCGCCTGAGCCAGCAACGGGCCGATGCCGTCGTTCGCTACCTTGTCGAGAATCACCAGATTCCGCTGCGCCGCATCATCACTCCGTTCGGCTACGGCGAAACGCAGGCCATCGCCGACAACACTTCGCGCGAAGGGCGTGCCGCGAACCGCCGCGTCGAGGTCAAGATACTGGTCAATCGCGGACTGGTGCAGCCCGCGCCGACGATCAGCACGCCGAGCACCGGCACGACCTCATCGGCGACGCCCATGCAGTAGCGTAGTCGAGGCGTAAAAGCGAAGAGGGACAAGGCCGACGGGAGAGAAAGGCAAAAGAGCTTTACGGTTTGCCTTTCCCTCCCTGGCCTCTTCCTCTTCTTTTTTTATAGGTTAAATCGATGAGTATAAGGGTTCGACGGCTGAACACTCGGGCGCTCGTGCTTTTCGTGTGCGGGCTGCTGGCGCTTTCGCTGCTGGTTTCGGGCGCGTTCGCGCAAGGTGAGCCCACGGGGACGCAAGACCTTCCGCCTCCGCCGGTGATGCCGACGCCGAAGCCCAAGCCGACGCCGACGCCCGAAGAGCCGCCTGATGATGCCTATGATGTGGTGCGCGTCTCCTCGAATCTGGTCGTCGTGCCGGTTTCCGTCACGGATGCCACGGGCCAGCCCGTGCTCGGTCTGACGGCCCCGGATTTTCGTCTCGAAGAGGAGGGCCGAGCGCAGGAGATCGCCCAGATCGGCAATCCCGAGCAAGTCCCCCTGGACATAGCCATCCTTCTGGACGTATCGGGCAGCATCAACGCGCGCTTCGCCTTTGAGCGCGAGGCGGCTTCGCGCTTTCTCAAACAGGTCTTGAAGCCCGCCGACCGCGCCACCGTTTACGCCATAGATCAGGTGCCGCGTCTCGAACTGGCACGCGATACGGCCGAACGCGCCGCCGCCAAGCTGATGGCGATTGACCCGGCCAAAGGCCCCACGGCCTTCTATGACACGGTGATCGAAGCGTCTCACTACCTGTCGCAATCGTCGCCCGCGCAGCACCGGCGCGTGATCGTCGTCATTTCGGACGGCGAGGATAACTACAGCGAGAAGGTCAAAAGCGCGATTGGCGCAACCCGCCAGGAGCAGGATGAAATCTCGACGAAAGCCAAGGGGCTTATCTATAACAGGATTTTGATGGAGGTTCAGCGCGAGGTTCAGAGCGCGGAGGTCACCTTCTATTCGATCAACCCGAGCGGCGAGGCGCTTCGCCTGAACATCATCAGCCAGCGCGCGCAGGACGGCATGCAACAACTGGCCAATGCGACGGGCGGCAACTCTTTCGTCCCCGAGAGACTGGAAAATCTGGACGCCGTCTTTCGCCAGATCGCCGCCGAGCTTCGCTCGCAATATCTTCTACAGTATTACTCGAAAGACGAATCGCCGACAGGCAAGTTCCTGCGTATCCGCGTCACGACGCCTTCGCGCCCGCAATTACGCGTTCGCGCTCGCCAGGGCTACTATTCCAGGCGCAGGTAGATCGGGCCTGACAAGACACGGGCGGCGTTTTGATCTGTGCGGGCGCGTCCCGCGCTCGCTCTCCTTATTACCTGGAGCGCATCTCCACCAGTACGTCCGTCAGACGACCCATGACATCGAGCAGGGAATTGCCAGCCGCATTGTAACGACCGGCGGCCACAGCTTCCTCGGCCTGCGTGGCGCTCGCCGCCACCCCCAACAGCTTTGCGTAGTAGAGCCGTAGCTCCGGAGTGCTGCTGAACGTCGTCTCCAACTCGTCCATCTGCGCGCTATAACCCCGAAAGACATCTCTCAGCTTGGCGCGGTTTCGCTCGACCGCTTCCGAAGCCGACTGGTTGCTTCGTGCCCCGGCCTCGCCGCTGGCAAGCTCTCTTGAGATGGGCCCATAGAGGTACAGGAATCTTCCGAGGGACTTAATCTGCTCGGCGACGCGCCCGGCGGCCGCCGTAATGGCCTGGGCCGGAGCCGAAGCCGCAGGCGTTTTTTGCGCGGCGGCGCGCGACCTTCGGCTGCTGCCGGTGCTTCGGCGGCGCGTCTGCCCGAAAGCGTTCGATGCGGGCAATAGAAGCAGGCAGGCGAGAACAATCATCGAGATGCGTTTCAATCCGGAATCCTCCTTCAAATACAACCGGCGTCAGAGCGGGTCGTTCGTCTCACTTCACTGTAAAACGCGCGGGCGTCCATGTCCCTCAAGCTATGATGCGTGGCGACGTGTGTCAAGTCGCTCACAAGCTCCGCGGGCGTGCGGGCGCGCTCCCGCAGGGTTCGTTCGGCCTCCTCCTTGCTGCTACAATAGAGCGCGCTCGTGCCTGGCGTATTTTCAGATGAGAGACAAACGATTAATCGTTCGACACTTAGGCCGACTCGAATACGGCGCGGCGCTCGCCGTTCAGAAGGAGACGGAGCGACGAGTCCTCCGCAAAGAGCAGCCGGACACGCTGCTTCTGGTCGAGCACCCGCACACGCTGACAGTTGGCCGGGGCGCGGCGCGCTCCGGCGGCGGCATCCTCGCCTCGCGAGAGATGTTGGAGGCGCGCGGCGTCGCCGTCTTCGAGACCAATCGCGGCGGCAAGTTGACCTATCACGGCCTGGGCCAACTGGTCGGCTATCCCATTATCAACCTGAGCCCCGAGCGCGAGGACGTTCATCGCTACGTCCGCGACCTGGAAGAAGTCCTGACGCGCACTCTCGCCGCGTTTCAGATCGAGAGCTTCCTCATCAAGGGCCTGACGGGCGTTCACACGAGCGCGGGAAAGGTGGCCGCCATCGGCGTTCACATCGCGCGCTGGGTGACGACGCACGGCTTCGCCCTGAACGTCAATACAGACCTCAGCTTCTTTGATCTAATAGTGCCTTGCGAGGGCGAGCCGGTCGCCTCCATGAAGGGACTTCTGGGGCGCGAGCTTGAGATGCGCGAGGTTGAAGACCGCGTGATAGATTGCTTCGCGGAGGTTTTCGGGCTCAAACCCGAAGAGTATGATCCCCGTCAAGTGGAAGCGGCGCACGAGTCGTCGCCCGTGGAGACCGCCCTATCATCGTTCCCCGTATGACCACAGCAGAAGATACATCCGCCACAGCCTTCACGCCCGAGCTTATCCGCGAGGCGATGGCGCGCGTCCGTGCGCACGTTCATCGAACGCCCGTCCTGACCTCGCGCGCCTTTGACGAAGCGGCCTCCGAGCGCGCGGGCCGACACCGTCGCGTCTTCTTCAAGTGCGAGAATATGCAGCGCACCGGCTCTTTCAAGCTTCGTGGAGCCACCAACAAGATTCTTTCCCTGACCGAAGAGGAGAAGCGGCGCGGCGTGATCGCCTTCTCTTCGGGCAATCACGGGCAGGCCGTAGCCTTTGCGGCACGCAAAGCCGGAGCGCGCGCCGTGATCGCCATGCCGCACGACGCGCCCCAATCCAAGCTCGCCGCGACCCGCGGCTACGGCGCTGAAGTCGTCATCTACGATCGCCAGCGCGACGACCGCGAAGCCTTCGCGCGTGCTATTGCAGAGCGCGAGCGGCTGGTGCTCGTGCCGCCATACGACGACTATCTGATTATGGCAGGGCAGGGAACGTGCGCGCTTGAGCTTTTAGAGGATGTGCCCGAGCTTGACTCTATTGTGACGCCCTGCGGCGGCGGCGGCCTTTTCTCCGGCGCGAGCACACTGGCACGCTCTCTGAATCAAGGCACGCGCTGCTTTCCGGTCGAAGCCGAGACGGCCGACGATACGCGCCGCTCTTTTCTAAAGGGCGAGCGCGTCACGATCCCGCCGCCGCCCACCATCGCCGACGGCATGCGCAATCAATCGCCGGGCGCGCTCACCTTCCCCGTCTTGCGCAAGAATGCGGAAGATGTCCTGACGGTCTCAGATCAGGAGATTATAGAGACGCTTCGATTCCTGCTCTTTCGTCTCAAGATACTGGTCGAGCCGACGGGCGCTGTGGCGGCGGCGGCTGTTCTCTTCGGCAAGCTTCCGGGCGATATAGAGCGCCTCGGCGTCGTGCTCTCCGGCGGTAATGTAGACCCGGAAACCCTCGCGCGCCTTCTCGAAAGGGACTGACCGCGCCCGCTTAAAGCCCGCTCGAAAACGGGACTTGCAGCCGCGCCATATCCCGCGGCCCGTCAAAATTGCAAAATATTTTGGATTGACACGCCGCAAGCGCCGCCTAAAATGGCTGGCAGTCGGATGTGTGGGTAGAAGAGAACGCATCCAATCTCCTTGGATTGAGGAGAAAGCGGCGAGAGTGAGAGGCTCGCCGCTTTCGCTTTTTTGTGTCCCTCGCAGAGTGCCGCTCGCTTCCGGGCAGCGCGCCGAAAGCGACAACGACGAATGACAGGTGATAGAATATTCCGAAGATAAAAATTCTTTGGAGCAATTGCTGTGGGGCGCGAGCTAAAAGTCATCAACACGAACGCCAGACCGCGACAGCCGAAACCAGACTGGCTGCGGATTCGCATCGGCGACCCGACCAATCAGAACCACGTGCTGCGTCTTATCGAGGGTCTGAACCTGCACACGGTCTGCCAGGAGGCGCGCTGCCCCAATATCTTTGAATGCTGGTCGGACAGGACGGCGACCTTTATGCTCGCGGGCGACATCTGCACGCGCCACTGCGGCTTCTGCGCCGTCGGCAAGGGAGCGCCGGGCGCGCTCGACCCGTTAGAGCCGCGCCACGTCGCCGAGGCCGTGCGCCATCTGAACCTGGCGCACGCCGTCATCACATCCGTTAACAGGGACGACCTGGCCGACGGCGGCGCGGCGCACTGGGCCGAGACCATTCGTGAGGTGCGCGCTCTTAATCCCGAATGCAGGATCGAAGTCCTGATCCCGGATTTCAACGGCGACGAGGCAGCGCTCTCGACCGTGCTCGACGCCGAGCCGGACGTGCTCAACCACAACACGGAGACCATCGCGCGTCTCTATAAACGGGTGCGCCCCGACGCCAACTATCTACAGACGCTCAAGCTGTTGGAGCGCGCCGCGCGCCGCCGCGACCGCGAGGGCCGGGGGATGCTGACCAAGAGCGGCATTATGGTGGGCCTGGGTGAGACCTTTGAGGAGGTCGTCGCGTTGATGAAAGACCTGCGCGCCGTCTCGTGCGACATCATGACCATAGGGCAGTATCTGCAACCTTACGAGCGTCGTTTGCCGGTCGAACGCTACGTCACGCCGGAAGAGTTCGCGCGCTGGCGAGAGGTCGGGATGGAGCTTGGATTCCGCCACGTCGAATCGAGCCCGCTGACGCGCTCCTCTTATCACGCCCGCCAGCAAACGGCAGCGCCGCACGCCGAGGTAACGGACGAAGCTGGTCGAGCGTCCTCCGCGCGGCTCTAACGGGCATCAAAGCATCTCTATTCCTGTACAGAAAGGGAAGGCGCGCATGAAGGCTCGCCTTCCCGTCTCAAGCCCCCTTCGGGGCTCAAGCGAAACATTTATGAGAGCTGTAGTCTTCAAAAAACATGGCGGCCCCGAAGTGCTCGAATACACGGAGGTGGCCGAGCCCTCGATAAAAGCGAACGAGGTGCTGGTAGAGGTGCGCGCCTGCGCTTTGAACCACTTGGATGTCTGGGCGCGCGGCGGCCTGCCGGGCATAGAGATTCCGCTGCCGCACATCCTCGGCAACGACATCGCGGGCGTGGTGCGCGAGGCGGGCTCGCTCGTCAACTGGGTCGAGGCGGGAGACGAGGTGATGTTGCAGCCGGGCGTCTCCTGCGGCCATTGCATTGAGTGCTTGAGCGGGCGCGACAATCTCTGCGCCGAGTACGACATATTGGGTTACAGGCGCGATGGCGGTTATGCCGAGCTGGTCGTCGCGCCCGGCGTGAATGTTATACGGAAGCCGAAAAATCTGAGCTGGGAGGAGGCGGCGGCCCTGCCCCTGGTGACCGTCACGGCCTGGCACATGCTGGTCACGCGCGCGCGGGTGCAGCCGGGCGAGGACGTGCTGATTCACGCAGCGGGCAGCGGCGTCGGCTCCATCGGTATTCAGGTGGCACGACTTCGCGGCGCGCGCGTCATTGCAACCGCCGGGTCGGATGAAAAGCTCGCCAAAGCGCGTGAGCTTGGCGCTGATGAAGGCGTCAACTACACGCGCGAAGATTGGCCCAGAGAGGTACGGCGCTTGACGGGCAAAAGGGGCGTCGATGTGGTCTTCGAGCATACGGGCGCTGATACATGGGCGGGCTCTATCGCGGCGCTCGCCAAAGACGGGCGGCTCGTCACCTGCGGCGCGACGAGCGGCTACGACGCGCGCACGGACATACGCCAGGTCTTTTATCGTCATCTCTCGCTGCTCGGCTCCTTCATGGGCTCGAAGGCGGAGCTGCTCGATGCCATGAAGTTCGTCGAGCGCGGGACTATTCGCGCCGTCGTCGACCGCGCGTTGCCGCTCAAGGACGCGCGACGCGCGCACGAGCTGATTGAGGATCGCGCGCAGTTCGGCAAGCTCGTCCTCGTTCCCTGAACCGGGAAGCGAGGCTTACAATTCCCGACGCTCTCAAACCGCGCGCGGCCCCTGACCTTCTGCGCCCGGTGATTTCCGGCTAAACTTCTGCGAACGGGCTTCGGCGCGCTCCGCTCTCACGGGACGCGAGAAACAAAAATTCAGTCGGACTCGTATAAAAAGCTCCGATCAGGGCGAATTGTCTTCCGGACACTTCCGTATAGATTCTTAAACATTTCGCGGCTATGCACGACCGACCGTGGCGTTCTCTTTTGGAGGGATGATGACCAATTTTTATGGACAGCGTACGGCGCGCCTTGCTCTCGCGTTGTTGATGACGGGCCTGCTCTTTGCGTCGCTCATGACGGCGAAGCCGACGACGGCGCGCGCCTCTCTCTCGCAGGCTTCGTCTCAGCAGCCCGCCCCTTCTACTACTACGAGGACGACGACTCCTACCGCTGCTGCCGCTGCCGCCATCCCTCTGCCAGCAGGTGTTGAGCGCGTCACCTCCGTCGAGGGAATCACGGAATACAGGCTGGCGAACGGGCTGCGCGTGCTGCTCTTTCCAGACCCGTCAAAGCCCACCGTGACCGTCAACATCACCTATCTGGTCGGCTCGCGTCACGAGAATTACGGTGAGACGGGGATGGCCCACCTGCTTGAGCACCTGTTGTTCATGGGGTCGAAGAATCATCCGGCCATCCTTAAGGAGTTCGCCGATCACGGCACGCGGCGCAACGGTACGACCTGGCTCGATCGCACCAACTACTACGAGACCTTTGTCGCGACCGAAGAGAATCTGCGCTGGGCTTTGGAGATGGAGGCCGACCGTATGATTAACTCCTTCATCGCCAGGAAGGATTTGGACAGCCAGATGTCTGTCGTCCGCAACGAGTTCGAGGCTGGCGAGAACGATCCGCAGGGCGTCATGCTGGAGCGCGCCGTCTCGACAGCCTTCCTCTGGCACAACTACGGCAACTCGACCATAGGCGCGCGCTCCGACATCGAGAACGTCCCCATCGAACGCCTGCAAGCCTTTTATCGCAACTATTACCAGCCCGACAACGCCGTGCTGCTCGTCGCCGGTCGTTTTGACGAAGCGACGACGCTCGAACTCGTCAACAAGAATTTTTCCACGATCCCGCGCCCACGGCGCGAGCTTCAGAGCTTCTACACGGTCGAGCCAGTGCAGGACGGCGAGCGCGCCGTTACGCTGCGCCGCGTCGGCGACGTGCAGGCCGTACAGGCCGTCTACCATGTGCCCTCGGGCTCGCACCCGGACTACGCGGCCATCGATGTGCTCACGGAAATTCTGGGCGACACGCCTTCGGGAAGATTGCACAAGGCGCTGGTGGAGACGAAGAAGGCAAGCTCTGTCGGCGGGTTCAGTTTTCAACTGCGCGAGCCGGGCGTCGCCATCTTCTCGGCGGAGGTGCGTGCGGACGCCTCGCTCGACGCGGCGCGCGACGCGCTCTTGCAAACGGTCGAATCCCTGAGCGCCAACCCGCCGACCAAAGAGGAGACGGAGCGCGCACGCCGCGCGCTCTTGAAGGAGATCGAGCAGACCTTCAACTCTTCGGAGCGCGTCGGGCTCGCCATGAGCGAATGGCTCGGGATGGGTGACTGGCGACTGTTCTTCCTGCACCGCGACCGGCTGCGCGAGGTCTCGCCAGAGGATGTGGCCCGCGTCGCCGCAAGGTATCTGAAACCCTCCAATCGCACGCTCGCTATGTTCATTCCGACGGCCAAACCGGATCGCGCTGAGATTCCGGCCACACCTGACCTCGCGGCCATGCTCAAGGATTACAAGGGCGATGCGGCCATCAGCGTGGGCGAAGCCTTCGATCCGTCGCCCTCGAATATAGAGACGCGCGTCAGGCGCAGCGTAACCCCTGGCGGAATCAAACTGGCGCTCCTGCCGAAGAAGACTCGCGGCGCGACCGTGGTGGCCGCTTTGACGCTGCGCTTTGGCGACGAGAAGAGCCGTATGAATCGCACCGTACCGGCGCAGCTCGCCGCGCAGATGCTCATGCGCGGCACATCCCGTCACACGCGCCAGCAGCTTAAGGACGAGCTTGATCGACTCAGGGCCAGCGTCTCCGTCACGGGTGGGCCAAGCTTTGCCTTTGTGACCATTGAGACGGTGCGAGACAATCTGCAAGCCGTGCTGCGGCTCGTCGCCGAAGGTTTGCGCGAGCCGTCGTTCCCCGCCGAGGAGTTCGAGCAACTCAGGCAGGAACAGTTGGCGGTCATCGAGCAACAGCGGAGCGACCCGCAGGCGATAGCGACCGTCACCCTGAACCGTCACCTCAATCCTTATCCAAAGGGCGACCCGCGCTATGTAATGACGACCGACGAGCAGCTTGAGGCTATAAGGGCCGTGACGCTCGAAGAGGTAAAGAAGGTTTATGCGGAGTTCTACGGAGCATCGCACGGCGAGCTGGCCGTAGTCGGCGACTTTGACGAACAGGAGACGGCACGCACAGCGTTAGAGCTTCTCGGAAATTGGAAGAGTCCGGTCGCCTTCGAGCGCCTCGTCAATCTGTACAAGGATGTCGCTTCGATCAACAAATCATTCGACACGCCGGACAAGGCCAACGCCTTCTTCACGACGGGGTTGAATATACAGGTGCGCGACGACGACCCGGACTATCCGGCGCTCGTTTTGGGCAATTACATTCTGGGCAATTCCGACAACTCGCGCCTCCGGATGCGTATTCGCGTCAAGGAGGGTTTGAGCTACGGCGTCGGCTCGCGCATCCTCGTCAGCTCGCTGGACAAAGCGGGTACGTTCACTTCCTTCGCCATCTACGCGCCGCAGAACGTCGCCCGCGTCGAGGCCGCCTACAAGGAAGAGGTGGCGCGCGCGCTTTCCGAAGGCTTCACCGCCGCCGAGGTAGAGGCGGCCAAGGCCGGTTATCTTCAATCGCAGCAGGTCAACCGCGCGCAGGATTCCGTCCTGGCGCGCACGCTCTCGGCCCGCCTCTATGTCGATAGAACGCTCGCCTGGGACGCTGATTTCGAGAAAAAGATCGCCGCCCTGACGCCCGAAGAGATCACGGCAGCCATGCGCCGCCACATAGACCCGGCCCGCATCACCATCATCAAGGCCGGTGACTTTCTGAAAGCCCCCGCCAATTAATCTCTCCTCCGACACGCATGATTGATGGCTAAACCGCCCGCGAAGTCATCAAGAGATTTCGCGGGCGCTTTCGCGACGCCGGTTGTTCCGCCTTAGATTACTGAGCACTATTGCCCAACACTAAGAACACGTCCCAGGCCCAGCGCCCGGCCTGCGTCCCCTTCGCGTCCCTCACCTTCGCTCTGTAGCGGAACTCGTTTCCATATTCGTCCACGCGCTTCGACTCCTTGTAATCAAGCTCGATAGTGTCGATGCCCAGCTGCGGAAGGGTGCGTAGCTCCCCGGCCTCCGAGATGCCGTTGTGGTTGGCGTCCTGCCACAGTCGCAACGAGAAGAAGGCTATGTCTTTGATGCTGATTATATGGTCGCCATTGCCGCCCAGCTCCGCCTTATCAAGCTCGGCCAGGGCCCGAAAGCCGTTGGGAGTGGTCGAAGGCGGTTGGGGTGAGAAATTGCCGAACAACTCCTGACCGTTATCAATGGTTGCATTGTTGTTGCGGTCAAGCGAGAGCCATGCATCATCGGAACCTGCCGCTGTCCATGAGAGTTTTTCCGCCACCGAATCACCGTCGAGGTCGAAGTGAACGCCGTCGCTCGCAGCCGTCAAGTCAAAGCCGTTGCCTAGAGTATCAATCAGTATAGGGGTGGGCGGTGGGGGGTACGTACACTGGCAGTTATCCCAATCCCAGCTTCCGCCAGCAGATGTGCAAGCGGATCTGTCGGCCTGCGTGCATCCTCCGCTTTCTGATGCCTGACATTTACAGTATTGCGGGTTGATCTGAGAAGTGCTGCATATCCTCGAATAGTAAATAGTTCCATTTGTCGTACAACGCCATTGCGTTACGATGCAAGTGCTGACTCCCGGAAAGGCGCAACCTAAACAGTCTTCCAGGTCACATGAAAGAGATTGAATGGTTGCACTGGAACACGGTGGCGTTGGGCTCGTGCATTGCGCCTCTATGCTTGGCGTCATGCACCACATGCTTATGGCAAATACGGCCCCGAATAAAACCGTGTATGTGAGGGTGCGCACGATCAAAGATTTTGTGAGGCTCATTTATCCATTTTCTATCTTTTGGTGAAGGGTGAAGTGGCTGTCGCTTGGGATTGAGGTGACGGCTCTATCTGTTCTGCCCGTGATCCTGATTCAGAAGCGCATCCTTCGTTGCGATGCCCGGCGGCAGGTGGAAATATTTATCGGCTGGCTCCGCCACATTAATTGAAACGGGCTCGACGATCCGCTTGCTACCGTCGCTGAGATAATGCAGTTCCTTGGCTGGCACGATGTCAAACTCCGGGATAAACGTCAGTTCGGAGTCGATCTTACCTTCCGGGGTAGTCATACGCTGGGTAAATGCTTTGAAGCCGAGCAGGTTTTCTTCTCCCGCAAACTGCGGATGCTTGCGATAGCCCTCCGCGTCCATGTAAGCCGTATCTTGAGGAGTAAACGGAGCGACCTTTAATGCTTCGCTTTTACCGGTATCAAGACTAAATACCCCGCCACGAGAAGCATCCGCGACGAGAATCTGTTCAATCTTACCGTCGGGGCTCGTTTTCACGGTTCGCCAGCCTCCACGCGCCGAAATGTAGGTCGTCTTCCAGCCGAGTTCCACAATCGTCCCATCCGTTTTTACACCATATATTCTGGAGGTGATCGTGACACCCTTTATCTTGCTCTTGGACTTTGCCTGTAGCCCGTAGGCGCAAAGCATCGCCCCTAAAGTCACAGCTATGACTATCAAACCCGGCAACTTGTTCTTGATTATTCTCATGGGTCTCCTTTGAGGTGGAGCGTTGGAAAGAGAGTGTGTGTGAGTCTCCGCCTCTATATGAGTCAGGTGGCTTGGCCGTTATCCTTGCTGATGTATTCCGTTGATGGTTTGGAAGCTGGCAACCTGAGTATATACCAGCGCTGAGGGATAACGAGTTAGAGCTTATATATGCATTGCTACCGACTGTCAAGAAAATATTGTGCATAAAAAAAGAGGGTGGCGAGACCTGTTCAATCTTGCCGCCTTCTGCTTTCCGCCGCCCGACCGTGCGCCGCCACATAGACCCGGCCCGCATCACCATCATCAAGGCCGGTGACTTTCAGAAAGCGGCCGCCAAATAAAGTCTCGGACGGCACGTATATTTGATAGCGGAACCGCCCGCGAAGTCTCTTGATGACTTCGCGGGCGGTATCGCTGCACAGTTTGTTCTGTCATTTATTATTCAGAGAGGTTTGTTGCGGTAATCTCTCAGGCCGCCAAAACCACTTCCCAGGAATCCTGTTCCGTCGCCGAAGCTAATGGTTTCAATTTCAATGATGATTTTGTTGGTCGCTTCTGCCGGAAGGTTCTTCTGCCGCTTCATATTCTCAAGACCTATCGAGAATCCTTTGGTAATAGCGAAGACGTAAGTTTCACCGGGCGCGATGGATACATCTTCAGGGCCTGCGAGTTGACGCAAGTCTCCCAGTTTACGATTACCAAAGCGCAGGGGATACCCTGTTTTCGAGCCCTCCGGCGCGTCGGCAGGCGCCGGAATATCCGGGAACTCTATAGTAAGAGCCATGAAGTAGATCGGCTTGTCAGAGATGTTTCTAATTTCTATCTCCAAATCACGAAACCAATCTTCTCCTTTTTGCAGGTTTCTTACTTCACGAACTTCTACCGGCATATTCTTGAAAGTCTTGACGTGGTATTTCCTCCCTTGAGCGGCAGAGGATCGAGTCGTGCTCAGAAAAGCCATGCCTCCAAGCGACAAAATAAATAGAAGTGAGACAGTACCTGGAATCCTAAGCTTAGGAATGTGCGGGATGTTCATCAGGTTCCTCCTCGGCGAAGGCTAATGGATGTGAGAGTAAGCAGGTGCGGGACTCTTTTGCGGAGCGAGGCTCGCTGCCAAAAATGCTGTGCGCCTTCAATCTATGCTCTTTTACAGGTGCGGTCAAGAAAATCCCTTTGAATAAGGAAACGAAGGCGGCGAGACCTGTTCGATCCTGCCGCCTGCTGCTTTGCGCCGCCCGCCGCGTGCTTTTATCTTCCCGTGTAGTCTTCGATCTGGAATCTCTTGGAGAGGGCGTCGAAGTTCTCTTGCGTGAACTCGAAGTTAGTGCCGACGACGACGCGGCGGCCATCATCCGTTTTGACTCGCATGTTGGTCTTCTCTCCGGTGGGTGAATTCTCGGTCAGGTACGCCACGTCCTCTTTATCGAATGCGCCGCCGTCCTTGCGCGCGAAGACATAGATGTGAGTGAACTGGCCGTCGCGCACGTATTGCAGCTTCTGCTCAAAATCCGTGCGCGGCGCTGGCGTGGCTTTGTTTTGAGAAGGGCCGGGGCCGGACGCCGGTTCGGATTTATGGCAACCGCAGAGCGAGATTATTACAAGTACGACGCAGAACAATATTACGCCGTGGCCGTGGCGTTCCCCGCTCTTTCGTTCGCGGCCCCTCGCCTCCCGCTTCGGAGGCACGCCGTCGAGGCGAGCCGTCTTCGAGAGCCCGCTACTGTCCATCGCCCTGTTCCTGCTGGCCGTCGCCATTATTCGTTTCATCGCCGCCCTGGTTGTCATCCTCTTCGTCGGGCAGCGCCGTTCCCTTCTGGTCGCGTATGTGAAGCACAGTGCATTCGTCGTCCTCGTAGACGATGTCGAACCAGCCGCTCTCCTTCGCATTGAAGTAGAAATCATTATGCACGTCTTCATTATCGGAGAAGACATAACGCGCGCCGAAGCGGTCGCGTATGATCGGCCCGGCGTCCTTTATACGCCCGAGCGTAATGTCTTCGTAGAGCTTCGATAGCTCCGGGTTTTTGTCCAGCAGGTAGGTCGGGTCGAGCCCCGAAGCGTAGGTGTGCGCCGTGTCATAGAAGAACATCTTGGGGAAATCATCCCAGTCCGTATTAAAGACCAGTTGGCCCTCGGGCACGTTCGCGCCGATCCACTGCATACCGCCGCGATAGCGATCAGGCCCGGATTCATCGCCCAGGGTCTTCGCCGTCTCGGTCACGTTGACGACCAGAACCACACCCAAAAGGAGCGCGACGAAGGCGGCGGCTCCCGTCTGCCAGTATTCCCGATGACGATTTCTTTGGGCAGAACCGGGCCGCTCGTGCCGATCCAGAAACGGTCGCAGCTCGTCGAGCACATCGTCGGGCAGGCGGCGCGCGGCCGAGCGCGTCCCGTCAAAGATCGCTTGCAGGGTGAAGGCTGCGAAGAGGATGGCGAAGGGCGGCCAGTATTCGACGAAGCGGCGCGAGCGAAAGCTGGCGATCATCAGCAGCGTCGAGAAGATGAGGAAGAAGAGCGGGCGCGCGGCCCGTCGCCTCTCCGACCAATCGAAGGCGATGTAGCCGACAAGCATCGCCACGAAGGCCACCAGGCAGCTTCCCAGAAAGAACCAGCTTTCGTACGGATACCACTCCGAGCCGACGCTGGTGGAAAAATCCCCCAACCGTACTTTTATCCACAGGTGCTCAAGGAAGAGCGCGACGTTTTTCGGAAAGTAGGGATTGACGAGGAAGCCCGCGAGGATGCCCGTCGTCGTCCAAACCAGCGGCCGCCACTCGAAGCGGCGCTCGCTCCAGGCCAGAACGGCTGTCCAGATCAGGGCCGCCGCCCCGAGCGTGACAAACAGGCTATACGTCCAGACGTAGAGGAACGCGAGCGGCGCGAGCCACCTGTATCGTCTTTCAAACAGCAGGTAGATGCCCGCCACCATAAAGATGATCGAGAGCGGCGGAGCCTTCGCCATGCTCAGGCGATAGAGGAAGGGGGCAGAGCAGGCGAGCATCGCCACCAGCCATACCAGCGCGTAGCTGATGCGATAGCGCACGATCAACCAGTAGCAGGAGAATACTGCGAGGCTTGCGAAAACCGTCGCCGCCACCTTTGCACCCATCCGCAGGTCGCCGAACCACGTAAACGGTATCTGTAGAATGTGAAACAGCAGGTGGTGGTCTACGTAATCTTTCGGGTTGAGCGTGGTCAGCGGCAGCCACTTGAAGGTGGGCGGAAACAGATGGCCCTGCCGCATGTTCTCCCACAGCAGGCGGCTCCACTTGATGTGGTAATAGCCGTCGAAGTCGCCGCAACAAATGCTGCTGTTCGAGAATTGCAGCTTCCAGAAGATCAGGCCGATGGTGACCGCGCCGACCGCCAGGTAAACGGCGCGCGCGGCCCGTTCGGATGCAACCGAGCCCTGTGTTGCGCCGCCGTCACTGCCACCGTCACGGCCCGCATCACCTTCGACCTCCTCCGGCCCCGCCAACCCTTCGTGCACTTCCTGCATAACAAAAAAAAGGGATGAGGGCGGAGGGATGAGGGATGAAGGAATAATTATCCGAGTCGAGTAATCACGCTTTCATCCCTCATCCCTCATCCTTCACCCCTTCGTTCCTCCCTCATCCTTCATCCCTTCGTTCCTCCCCCGTCCCTTCGTTCAGGCTCCGGATGAGTTCCAGGAGCGACATCGGGTTGATGGGCTTGGTCAAATGCGCGTTGAAGCCGGATTTGAGGGCGCGCCCGTGGTCGTCGAAAGCCGAAAAGCCCGTGACGGCGATCAGCGGCACGCCGCCGTAAGCGGGCAGGCGACGCAGTTCCTCGGCCAGTTCGTAGCCGTTCATTCCCGGCATCCCGATGTCCGAGACGACGACATCGAAACTCGCCTCGCGCGCCGCTTCCAGCGCATCGTAGGCCGAATATGCCAGCACCGTTTCATAACCCGCATGTTGAAGAAACAGGGCGATCATCTCCGTCACGTCGGGCGCATCATCGACTATCAAGGCACGCGGCCTGCCCGCCTCATCCTCAAGGGCGCTGCCGCCCGTGGCCGCGTACTCGTTCGAGCTACCGCCGCCGCTTGAGAAGAGCTGGCTCGACAGTGACAGATGGCAGATTACTTCCGGGCGCTCCATAAAGATCGGGGCAAGCGCACTATGCATTGACGTTCCTCCTCAGTACCGCAAGCACGAGGTAGTTGATGAAATGTTTCCCAAAAAAAATTCGTCTCCGAGGTTTCCAGCAAAGGGCGATCAGGCCCGAAGCACGGGTTCGAGCAATCTACTACTACTACTGCTGCTGGCGTCGCGTCCGTCCCCGCAGCAATTGCTCGATCCTCTCCATCAGCTCATACGGATCGACGGGCTTGGCGATATGGGCGTCGAAACCGGCGGCCAGCGCCGTCTCGGCATCCGTCTGCGAAGCGTAACCGGTCAGCGCCACCGCCGGAACGTCGCGCAGGTTTGGCAGCTCGCGCAGCCGCCCGAGCAATTCGTACCCATCAATCTCAGGCATCCCGATATCTGAAAGCACGATATCAAACCACATTGACGCACTTACGCGCAATGCTTCGGCGGGAGACTCGCAGCCCGTCACCTCGTAACCGCGCCCCTCAAGGGCCAGCCGCAGCATGTTCAGAGTATCGACCGCATCCTCTATGACGAGGATGCGCACGCGTTTTTCGTCGCCCGCTTCCTCCGCCGGAGGGTGCGCTGCCGTCTGTAGTGGCGTCGCTCCCCGGGCCGTTTCCAGGAGCGGAAGGTGAACCGTGAAACGACTGCCGCGCCCGAGGCCGGGGCTCGCCGCCTCGACCCGCCCGCCGTGCGCCTCGACGAAGCTTTTGACGAGCGCAAGCCCGAGGCCCAGTCCGCCGTGCGCTCTGGTTTTCGAGCCGTCCGACTGGCGAAAACGCTCAAAGACGAAGGGCAGGAAATCCGGGCTGATACCCTGTCCCTGGTCTTCAAAATGAACGCGCACCTCCTGCCCGTCCGATTCGCAGACGATGCGCACGCGCGTCTCCTCTGCCGAGAATTTGACGGCGTTGTAGAGCAGGTTCCAGAAGACCTGAACGAGGCGTGTACGATCACCCCTGACCGTCATCATGTCGTTTCTCTCGCAGGGCTCGACTTCGATTCGGATGGCGCGCTTGTCCGCTTCCGCTCGCACCGTCTCGACGGCCTCGTGGACGGCCGCCGCGACCACAACGGGAGTCTCCTCCAGGTGCAGCTTGCCGCTCAGGATGGCCGACATGTCCAGCAGGTCATTGATAAGTCTGGTCAGGGCCTGCGAGTTCTTATCTATCACGGCCAGACCCCGCTCGGTCTCGCGCGAGTTGAGAGAGCTGCCGCGCATCATGTGTATCCAACCGATGATCGGGGTGAGCGGCGCGCGCAGCTCGTGCGAGAGCGTGGCCAGAAACTCGTCCTTGGCGAGGTTGGCTTCCTCGGCCCTGGCGCGCGCCTGGTGCTCCATCTCGTAGAGGCGCGTGTGGTCTATGGCGAGCGCGAGGCGGTCTGCGATCAACTGGAAGAGGCGCGTATCCTCTTCATTGAACCGGCGCGGCGTGAGCGTGCCGATATGAACGACGCCGATGGCGCGGCCTTCGATCATCAGAGGGACGCCGAGCAGCGAGCGGAGCCCCTTCTCGTGCAGCAGAGGATTGAGCACGTCGCCTTGATGTAGGTCTTCGATGATGATGGGACGGCGCTGGGCGACGATGCTACCGGCGAAGCCTCGGCCGATGGGCAGGCGGATTCCCTGCTCGACCTCTTCTTCGAGCCCCTTCGCGGCCCACGCCACAAGCTCGTCGCCCTCTTCTTCGACCAGCAGGACGGCGACCGTGTCCACGTGCAGAATCTCACGGATGCGCGTCAGCATCTCGTCGAGCAGGCCGTCGATGGAGATGTGCGCGAGCGCCGCCTCGGTGATGACCTGCACGGCTTCGAGCCTCATGGTCGCCGCTTCGGCCGCGCGGCGCGTTTCCTGCTCGCGCGCCAGAATCTCGCTACGCTCTTCGCGCGCCAGCTTTTGATCGTGAATGTCGGTGCTCGTGCCGAACCACTTGACGATGCGGCCGTCCTGATCGCGCATCGGCAGCGCGCGGCCCAGGTGCCAGCGATAGGCTCCGTCCGAGGCGCGCTTGAAGCGATACTCGATCTCGTAATCCGCGCCCGTCTTGACGGACGTGGCCCAGCGACGCAGACACCGCTCCGCATCTTCCGGATGCAAGACGGGTTGCCAACCCCAGCCGAGCGCCTGCTCCGGCGTCAACCCCGTATATTCAAACCAGCGTTGGTTGTAATAATCGAACGCGCCGTCGGCGTCGGCCGTCCAGACGATCTGCGGCATGGCGTCGGCCAGCGAGCGATACTGCGCCTCGCTCTCTCTCAGCTTATCCAATGCGGCCTTCAGCTCGGCCTTGCCAGTGGCAGCCGAAAAAATTCGTCTAACCCTCATGACGTTGATGCCTCCCTGGATAAAGCTCGAAGGTTTACGGACGCGGTGCGACGCGCCCTTCTGTCCCTCATACGGCTTTCTCGCGGGCAAGAGAGTGGTGGCTGGAGCGTCGGGTCGCAGGCCATATAGGAAAGCTATATCTTTTTCGGATGTCGAGTCAATAAGTATGTGAAGCGAGGGGGTCAGGCTCACAGGGGACGGCCACACCCGGCTCCGGGCGTGTAAGACTCCGCACGGCGCTTAAATTTTTTGGTGACAGACAGAGCACGTTTTGATAGGGTGTGCCTATTCCTCTATGACATTTGACAACACAAGGAGAGTGACATGCCAGTTACGAATGGTAGAAGGAGTACAGGCGGACGCGGCGGCGGTAAAGCATCGGCGTCGAAGAAGGGTGGTAAGAAGGCAGGAGCTTCCCGCAAGGGTGGTGGCGGCGGCGGCGGTCGCAAAGGCGGCGGCGGCTCGAAGAAAGGCGGGGGCAAGAAGGGCGGCGGTAAGAAATCCGCAGCCGGGAAATCCACGGCCAAAAGGGGCGCAGCCAAAAAGACGACCGCAGCGCGCGGCGGAGCAGCCGGTAAGAGCAGTAAGAAAGCCGGAGGAGCATCGCGCAAAGGCGGCGGCAGTAAAAAAGGCGGTGGTAAGAAAGGCGGCTCGAAGAAGGGCGGGGGCAAGAAGCGCGGAGGAACCACTACGGCCAAGGTGACTAAAGAAGTGAGGCGCGTGGCGGGCAAGGTTCTTTCGGGCGCTGCGAGCGGCGCTGTCATCGGCGCTCTACAGGCCGTCATTCCCGAGGCCGAGCAGGCGACGGAAAAGATGGAAGAGACGCAGCAATCCCTGGAACGCAAAGAGCCCGGAAAGTAGTACCGGAATGGCTCCTGAAATCCTGAGCCGGAATTTAAGGGCAGCCCGACGCGCTCCGGCGGGCTGCCCTTAAACTTTCTATCCGCCGGTGTAAAGCCTTTTTTGAGCCAGCCAGCCGAGTTAGCCTGCCAGGCCGATTTCTGTTAGTCTCCTGAAAAAGATGAGAGGTCGAAAGCGGCGGATCGCGTGAGCTTGATGTGATGAAAGCATCTATGCTTTGACCTCTGACCCTGAACTTACGGATGATGTACCCGGCTGGCAATCTTTTTATAGACGCCCCGCATGGCCGCCTCGAAGCCATTCTGAAGGAGCCGCCTGCGGGCGCGACCCGTGGTGGTGGCGTCGCGCTCGTGCTTCACCCGCACCCGCTCGGCGGCGGGACGATGCACAACAAGGTGGTCTTTCGCGCGGCCAGCGCACTCAGTGAGGCGGGGCTCGTCACGCTGCGTATAAATTTTCGCGGCGTCGGGGCGAGCACCGGCTCGCACGACGAGGGCCGGGGCGAGCTTGAGGATGTTCGCGCCGGTCTGGATTACCTCGGCGAGCGATACCCGCACGGGCCCGTCACGGTCGCCGGTTTTTCGTTCGGCGCGCGCGTCGGGATGGAGGTCGGCCTGCGCGACGAGCGCGTAGCGAACCTCATCAGCATCGGCACGCCCGTCGACAAATATGATTTCACATTCCTTGAAGCCTGCCGTAAACCGATTCTCTTCGTCCACGGCGACCGCGACGAGTTCGGCGATGTCGACCACCTGCGCGCGCTCGTCGCACGCCTGCCCACGCAAGCGGGCGTTCGGTTGGAGGTTATCCGCGACGCAGCTCACTTCTTTGAAGGACGCCTTGATGAGCTGAAGCGCGTCATAACAGAGTGGGTCAAGGAAGGGATGAAGCGGGAAAGCGGACAGAGCGCGGCCGTATCGAAAGACTGAAAAGCTCCCGGCTGCAATTTCAGCATCAAGCTATGAACTCCTATACCGATCCGGCCATACGCATTACGCTCTTGCCGCGCGACACCAACTCGGCGGGCACAATCTTCGGCGGCATTATCCTGAGCTACATAGACATGGCCGGGGCCATCGAAGCGCATCGCCATACACGCATGGAGCGCTTCGTGACGGTCGCGATGCGCGAGGTCATCTTTCATCATCCGGTCTTCGTCGGCGACCTCGTCAGCTTCTACGCCGAGACGGTGCGGACGGGAACGACCTCCATCACCATTCGCGTCGTCGTAGAGGCGGAGCGCCACGGCGGCACGGATGCGCGCGTGCGCGTCACCGAAGCCGAAGTCGTCTACGTCGCCGTTGACGAGAACCGCCGCAAGATGAAGATCAAGAAGTGATAGCAGCGACAGAATCGGCGATGACCAGGAAGCGAGGGGTTTTGAAGGTCAGCGTCACGATTCGTCCAGCATCCCGTGCTATTTTCGATTCTTCAATCATCGCCGCTTCTTCGATTCCTTAATCAAATCCCCTGCTTCTTCAGTTGAGCCGGGCCTGCATTCGTCGTAGGGCCTGCGCGGCCTGTGCGAAGCCGGGCTGCTCTTCGAGCGCGAGGCCGTAATGCCGGGCCGCCTCGATCAGACGCCCGCGCATCTCGTAGACGCGGCCCAGGTTAAAATGCGGGAAGGCGTAGGATTCATAGCGCGGCGCCGAGAGCGCCAGCTTGAACCAGCGGACGCAAGACCAGATATCGCCCTTTGCGATCAGGTAGCTGCCGATGTCGTTGTAAGGGTTGCCGAAGGTCTCGTCGACGCGAATCGCTTCGAGACACTGCTCTATGGCCTCGTCATAGCGATTCTGGAAGCTATAGACCCAGCCCAGAAAAGTATGTGCCTCGGCGGTCGGATAGCGGGCGATGGAGCGTTTGTATAGCTGTATCGCCTCCTCGTAATCGTCTATCTGCTGGGCCTCGTACGCGCGCTTGAAGAGTTCAATGGCTTCGCGCTTCGCGTCCTCGACAATGAAATCGTCATCGAACATCTGCTATTTACTTCCGGCGGCGTTAATGACTGTAATGCACTCGGTTTGATTGTCCTCCACGGGTTTGTTGAGCCACTCGATGCGTCCGTCCGTCTGCGGCGCTATCGCCTGTACGGACGCAATCGCCTTGCGCAGAATCTCCGAGTCGATCTGCGCCTCGCCCTGCTTCGTCAACTGCCGCGCGCCCTTCAACATATCGTAATCGTCGCCGCCGCCGATCAGATAGACGTTGGTGGCGAGCGTATAGGTCTTTCGATCATCGAGGGGGTGGCCGCCCACCGTGAGCTTTTTGATACGATGGCCCGCGGGCTGAGAGGCGTCGAACGAGAAGCGTAAGCCCGAGACCTGCGGAAAACGTCCGGGCTCTTCACCCCGCCCGCTCTGGCTGACACCGTGTTCGAGCGTTTTGCGAAGGGTCGCGCCCGTCACCTCTATCTTCACGACCTCGGTTCCGAAAGGCAGTATGGCGAGCACGTCATGCTTGCTCAACGGGCCCGGCTCGAAGATGGTATCGGCGCGAATCGAGCCGCCGTTGATGAGCGCCACGTCGGCCGCCATCGTCTGCCGGAAAGCGTCCGCGATAAAGTCGCCGACGTTGGTCTCGCCCGTGCGATTGGCCTCGCTTCGTGCGTCGAGCCGCACGCTGGTGCGCCCGACCATCTCGCCGTAGCTCGCCAGAAACTCCTTGTACTTCTCCGTGACGGAGGCGAACTGCGGATCCTCTTCCACCTTGTCGTTGACGGGTATCACCTCCCAGTCGATGCTCTGGAGCTTGCCGGTCGCGGCGTCCACGGTCAGATCGTAACGGCCGAGCTGGCGCGCGTCGGCCGTCATCTTGAAGATCGGCGTGCGATTCGCCAGCGATTGCAGAAGCGTGTGCTCGTGCCCGCCGATGATAAGATCGATGTCGGGCACGCAATGCGCGAGTTGCTTGTCTTCGCGCATCGAAAGATGCGTCAGGGCGATGATGATCTTCGCGCCCGCCGCGCGCATCTGCGGCACGACGCGGCGCGCCGTCTCGCACGAGTCCAGGATTTTAACATCCGGGCCGGGCCTTGAAGTGGTCATCGTCGCGGGCAGCAGGATGCCGAAGAAACCCACCCGGATGCCGCCCACGTCGCGTACGACGAAGGGCGGCATGCCGCCGAAGGAGTTCCCCTTTGCGTCCACTACGTTTGCGGCCAACCACTGAAACCTAGATTCCTTCATCCGCTTGAGCAGTTCTTCCGGGCCGAAATCGAACTCGTGATTGCCGAGCGTGGCGTAGTCGAGCCCGATCTGGTTCCAGGCGTCGATCATCTGCTGGCCCTTGAGCTTGATGGATTCCACGGACGGCGAGATCGTGTCGCCGCTGAAGAGAAAGAGCGTGTTGGGCGAATCTTTCATGATCTGCTTACGCAGAGTAGAGACACGCGCCAGGCCGCCGCTCGTCCCGCGATCCACGGGCATGAACTGGTACACGTCATTGACTTGCAGAAGCGTGATGCGCACGCACTTGCTCGCCTGTGTTTGCGCTCGCGCGCCGCCGTGGGCCGCCATGAGCGCCAGCAGCACCAGCAGCAGCATCGTAAGCGCGAGCGCCGCGCGTCGCGTTGACGGACGAATCAAAGCCATGAAGCGGTTCCTCCTACCGACAGATGTTCCAAGAAAGAGATATGTGTTCGGGGCCACAGCCTCGCAACGAGAAGGGACGCTATTAATCGTCGCCCTGTTGACGCGCGCGCGCGATTGGCAGAAATCGCCCGCGCCGTCGCCGGTCGCCGCTAGAGAGTCGCGCGAGAGTTGAATTATACTCAGCCCGTAGGAAGCGCGCCAACCGCACGACCATACGGAAGCTAAGGCGGGACGGGTGCGCGGCCCTCTGACAAGGCGGGGCCGCGGCGTCGCGCGAGACCGAAGAGCGCGTAGCCCCTCCCGGGCCAATCGTCCACGGAAAATAGATGAGCAACCATCATTCTCTCAGCATAGAACTCGCCACGGGAACACCGCCTCCCTTATCGCCCCGAGAGGCCATCGCCGTCTGCGTCTTTGAAGACGGCCCGCACGTCACTTTGAGCCACGATGATGAGCTGCAAAGCGATTGCGAGGCGCATGTCCGTGAGGGCGAATTTGAGGGCCGGACGGGAACATCGCAGCTCTTTTACAGGGCGAGCGCAAACGGCACGCGAGCCCGTCACCTCCTGCTCCTGGGCCTCGGCGCGCATGCCGATTTCGATTCGAGCGCGCTTCAAAGGGCCGCCGGGATGGCCGCGCGCGAGGCACGCGAAGCCGGTGTCAGACATCTTTATTTCATGCTCCCCTCGGACGGAGACGAGCGGCTATGGACGAGCGCCGTCGCCGAAGGCGCCCGGCTCGGCCTCTACGACGTGGACTTTTATCAGAGCCGCGAAGAGGAAACCCCAGAGCTTGAGCGGCTCACGATCATAGCTTCTGAGAAGAGCGACCGATTGCTCCGGGAAGTGACACGCGCAGGCGTTATAGCCGAGGCAGTCAACTGGACGCGAACGCTCTCAGATGAGCCGGGATCAATGCTTCCGCCGCGCGAGTTTGCGCGCCGCGCCGCCGAGATGGCCCATGAGTTCGGGCTCAAGGTCGAGACGATTGAGGGAGACGAGGTGCGTGAGCGCGGCATGGGCGGGCTCTGGGGCGTCGGCCGTGGGTCGGATGAAAAGCCCGCGCTGATCGTAGTGCGCTACGAGCCGGAGGGCGCGACCGACGACGCGGATGAGCTGTGGGCCTTCGTCGGCAAGGGAATCACCTTCGATACGGGCGGCATCTCGCTCAAGCACGGCCTGGACATGTACGAGATGAAGACCGACATGGCGGGCGGCGCTGCCGTCCTCGGCGCGCTGCGTGCCATCGCGCAGCTCAAGCCGCACCGTTCCATCCTCGGCATCGTTCCCACCGCCGAGAATATGCCGTCAGGACGCGCCATCAAGCCGGGCGATGTCATCAAAACGCTCTCCGGCTACACGATTGAGGTCGTCGACACCGACGCCGAAGGACGGCTCGTCCTTGCAGATGGCATCGCCTACGCCAAACACGCGGGCGCGAAGCGCATAGTTGATCTGGCGACGCTGACCGGCTCGATCATCGTCGCGCTCGGCGACTATCGCACGGGACTATTCAGCAATGATGACGAGTGGGCCGAGCGCGTCGCTTGTGCTGCGCGGCGCGCGGGCGAGCCCACATGGCGCATGCCCGTGAGCGACGATTATAAGAAGCGCATCGAAAGTCCCATCGCCGATTTCAAGAACTACGGCGGACGCCCGGACGCCACCGCCGCCGCTCTCCTGCTCAGCAAGTTCGCCGCCGACACGCCCTGGGTTCACTTAGACATCGCCGGAACGGCGTGGTATGACGAAGCGCAGCCGCACGCCCCTAAAGGTTCTACGGGCGTGGGCGTGCGAACGCTCATCGAACTCGCGTGCGGCCAGCAGCAGCAGTAGTAGCAGCAGCAGGAGTTTTCGTGAAGATGACCTTCGCAGAGTTACTCAAGACGCTGGATTGGAGGCCGATCCGCCATTGCCCCGGCAGGTACGTACTGCGAGGGGCGAAGAGCGACCTGCGCGTTGAAGAATTGATCGGAGGCGGATTCGAGGTCAGCGCCTACAGGCAGAGCAGCGCGCCGGACGTAGTGCTGGTGGCCGCGCTCGATGAAGGCGGCGTCATCTCCTACGAAAGAGAAGACGGCTCGCTTCTTCACACGCTTAATACGCCGGAAGGGTTCCATAGAAAGCTCCGGCAGCTTGGCATCGAACTGCATTAGCGAAGGAGACAGTTGTCGCTTGACGAGACGATTTTTCTGACGGGATTTCCGGGCTTCATCGCCGGGCGGCTGGTCAATCGCCTGGCCCGGGAGGGGGCCCGTTTTCTGCTGCTCGTCCAGCCCGCGTTCATGGAGCGCGCACGCCGCGACATAGCGCGCATCATTTCTGAAACCGGCGCGCCTCCAGGCAATCTAAGCATCGTCGAAGGCGATATAACGCGCGTGGGGCTCGGCCTCTCCGCGCCCGATACGGAGCGCGCCGCGAGCGAAACGACCGTGCTCTTTCATCTGGCGGCCATCTACGATCTGGCCGTCGCGCGCGATGTCGCGATGCGCGTCAACCTTGAAGGCACGCGCGGCGTCAACCGCTTCGCACAGTCGCTCCCACACCTCAGGCGTTATCATTACGTCTCGACCTGTTACGTCGCCGGATTGCGCAAAGGATTGATCCTCGAAACGGAGCTGCGGCACGACGCGGGCTTTCGCAACTTTTATGAAGAGACGAAGTATCTGGCCGAGTTGGAAGTCGAGGCGCTCAAAACGCAGTTGCCCGTGACGATCCATCGCCCGGCCGTCGTCTGCGGCGATTCGCGTACGGGAGAGACGGCCAAATACGACGGCATCTATTACCTGATTCAATACCTGCGCATGCAGCCGAGCCTCTTCTCGCTCTTCAATATAGGCAATCGCGACGTGTCTTTGAACCTCGTGCCCGTCGATTTCGTCGTCGAAGCGATGACGGCGCTCGCGAAGGACGAAGGCGCTACCGGCGCGACTGTGCAACTGGCCGACCCCGCGCCGCTGACCACTCACGAACTGTTCGAGGCAATCGCCCGTCGTCTCGCCGGGCGCGGGTCGCGCTTTTCGCTTCCACCCAAGCTGGTTCGCACCACGCTCGCGCTGCCGCTCTCGCCGCAACTGACGGGCCTGCCCTATAGCGGCGTTCCCTACTTCTTCTTAGACCAGACCTACGACACGACCGTAGCGCGCACGCTGCTCGACCCGCACGGCGTCCGCTGCCCGCCTTTCACGGATTACGTCGGGCCGCTGATAGACTTCGTCTCGCTTCACCCGAAGCTGTAAGCCGTAGCTCAAGCCGTCGGCCGTAGCCCCGTCATCGCGGCCTGAGACCCAGCCGCGACGACGCTTGACAAACCCGCGATTTAGAATTATTCTAATTCCAGTTTACAATCATGGATCGGAGTAAAGATAAAGATCAGGGTGGCGTGGGCGTGCTCACACCGCAGCGGGAGGCCGTGCTTCAGGCGATTCGCGAGACGGAGGCGCACCTGACGGCGGGTGAAGTCTTCGAGGCGGCGCGAAGGCGGTTGCCCTCGATAAGCTATGCGACCGTCTATAACTCTCTGCGGTATTTGACGGAGGCGGGCCTGGTGCGAGAGATCAACCAGGGCAAGGGGGCGAGCCGTTATGACCGCGAGTTGGCGCGCCACGATCACGCCGTCTGCACGCTTTGCGGAAAGCTGGTTGATTTCGATCTTCCGGAAACAGCTGAGCTAATGCGCGCGGCGGCGCGGCGTTCGCGTTTCAAGCCCGAATCCGTGCATTTGACGCTCAGAGGCGTCTGCCCTGATTGCCGCACTGCGGAGTAAATGGGCGCGCGGCGGCGGTGGCGGCGGCCAGAAGTTTCGGTTTTCGACCTTAGTTGTGAAGAGGGTCGCGAACCCGGGTCTCGTCGGAGACCCGGGTTC
>DASZEN010000035.1:0-9220 GCA_035940775.1 Pyrinomonadaceae bacterium
CTGAAAGCTTTCAGTATCGGCCCTCGCTCTGCTGTCTGATGCGGGAGCAGTTATCCTGCCTTGTGCCGGGGCACAGGGCGCACGACTTTAGAGCCCGCTCCAGCGTGTGAATGCTCTTTGCTCGCGGCCGCGACCGAAGACCACGAACTTGCCTTTATAAGCGACCGTAGTCCCGAACCCGTAATAGCCCGAAGCCGTCCAGATCGAACCGACGGGCGAGAATTGACGGACGCGCAAATAATCGCCCGCCCCTTCTTTGCCTGTACCTGTCTTGCCCCAGTTCGTGCTGCTGATGACATGATACAACTCCCATCCGGGAGGCGCTCCGTTGTAGCCGTCATCTATACCGACCCAGAATCTTGGATACCCTATGGAGCCGCCTGCGGCCAGAACGGCGATGCCGAGGTCTCCACGGATGTTGGGCGCGGCTGCGCCGTACTCGAAGGCAAAGCCCGTGTTATAGATGTAGGGTCGCGCCAGATAGACCTTGTCGCTCTCTCGGAAGGTGGCCGCGTTGATATACGGATAGGGGAATCCGCCTCCCTGCTTCACATTCCAGAAGAACCCTATAACCCCCTTCGACACCCACCCGGCCGTTACGCGCTGGTCAGCTCGACCGCATGGATTCCTGCCGTTGGCGACCGTACACGTCCCATCCCTATTGGTTGGAGTCCAGGCGGGGACTGTCCTGGCGATTGAGCTTAGTACGGTAGTGCTTTCGGGCCACGAATAGACGCGGAAGGTTCCCGTGCTGTTCTCGGACGAACCGAAGTACATGGTCTCGGTCGCGCCCTGTACGGGCGTGATCGTCTGGCCCGCCGCAAACGTCCAACGGTAGTAATTGAACGCCGCCCCGACCGCCAGTTGCTCAAGCGGCATTCTGATGACCATCCTGTTCGTCTGGGTATCGGCGGCGTTGAAGACGTTTGTGACGAGGTACAGAAAATTATTCGACAGCGCGAGGTGAGGATAATCGAACCACCTGTTGGTCAGCGAGGCGTCGAAGCTTGTCGGACTCCAGGTATAGGTCAGGAAGGAAAGCCCTCCGTTGGTTGATACCGAGAGCTTAACTTGATTCGTCCCGTTAGTAGCCATCGAACCCTGTCGATACCAGAGAATGAGGTTGCGGCTGACATCATGTGCTACGTCCTGGTCGCAGCACATGGCCGGAAAGTCTGTGAAAGGGTTCAGGTAGGTGAAGGTCGAGCCGCCATTGGCAGAGCGGGCCGCATACCAGTTGGCGGTGTAAAAAACATTTTTGCCGATCTGGGCGTGCGCCGGTTCATGTATCACCGAGGCGCTCGCCCCAGAGATGGTCACATCCGCGTTACGGAAAAAAGTGCCCGTATTATCGGCCTTGGTAAATTCTCCGGGGATGGCCGTCTCATCGCTGTTGAATGTGCCGTCCCGCATCATCTTATAGAACCTGGGCCCTTCTACGGGATGGTCGGAATTGGGTTCGAGCCTCGCGTTGAGATTTCTGTAGGCCCGCTCCTTTCGTATTTCCATACGATCGACGTTGGCCTGCTGTTCTGCTGTGAGAGTCGGCTCAACCTCCGAGTAAACTGGCTTGTACTTCTCCGCCGCCGGGGCCATTCCCTCGACGGCTCTGTTGGCTTGAGAGACAGGGGCGCTCGCGCTGATACCATCGGCCTGACCGCCGCCGCCGCCCTGACCCAAAGCAAGTGAGGATGCAATGCCGGGGAACGAAAGCATTAACATTATCGCTAATGCCTTCCGCATTTTCTTGACCATGTAAACTCCTTTCTGAGTTTGGGGGCTTGGGGATTCAATCTGAAGTTCGTGAGTCTTCCGAAAGAGGCGCTCTCCTGCTAAGGGCAGAGCGAAAGTTGATGACGGTTGAAAAGCGCGAGGTGAAGCGGCAATGACCGAAATGCAGCCGCACTCTATGCCCGAACGCGAGGGATGTCAAGAAATTTAGTGGCGGGTCGATTTCAAATCCGACACGGTTTCTCCGTAGCTCATCCGCCCGGACAAAATTATCCTGCCCGCTCTTCTCTAACTATTAATGCAGAATTGAGGCGAAACATTTCATGAGTCGTTTCGAGGAGCGAATGACTAATATCGCGGTTGCCTTCCACACGCTGGATGACTGTGGGGGAAGCCTTGCCCTTTTATGGCTTGAGAAGATTGGGGCAGGTAGGGCGGGGGAACCCTATCGCCCGCGTCACGCGATGCGCGGGCGATTAGGAGTGTCGCGCGCGGGCCGCAACGCGCGGCAACACAGCCCTCTGTCCGCGATGTGCTCTTTAACTAACCCGCAGAGAGCGGCTTGCCGCAGCGATTGCAGAAGCGCGCCGAGGCGTCCTTCTGCACTGCGCCGCAGGAAGAGCAGGAGAGGCCGACGCGCATGTTCGCCCCGCAGGTTGAGCAAAAGTCTGAGCCAGCGCTGTTGGCCGCGCCGCACGTGCCGCAGCGTCCGGGCATCGGCGGGACGTAGCCTCCGGCCTTGCGCGCGATGTGGTCTTCGATGACCTTCCAGGCGTCCTCTGTGATCTTGTACTGCCAGTAAGCGCCGAGCGCGGGCAGGGCGAGCAATAGACCCCAGGAGAGAATCACGGCGGCAGCCGCCACCGCAGCCTTGTCGAACCACTTCTGCATTCCCATCTCGACGCGAGTGCCGCCATGCTCCGGCGTAATCTTGATCGTCAGCGCCGAAGAGAGTCCGGTCAGATCGCGCAGCGTACTGGTCTTGCGCGCCTGTAAGACGGCCGTGCTGGAAACCTGCATGGTCTGCACTTCATAGTCCGAATCGAAGAGATTCCGCAGCTCCTCTACCAGTTGCGTAGCATCGGCTTCGACGCCCGGATAATATCTATTGTCCATCCCTGAAAAAATCCTTTCGGCACAAGTAAGCTTCGGCGGTTTGTGCCACCCTCGCCTCGTATTCTACGAGCCGAAGCGCGCGCGTGTTCGGAATAAATAGGGAGTTAGGATGGAGGAGGAGGCCGCGAGAGGTGAGAGCCGAGAAAGATTTAGGGCGTGGCGCATCGCGCAGAGCTTGATTTTCGCCCCTCAAGTTTTCACCCCTGCCCCTTTTTCTTCTTACCGCTCTCCTGAGTCTCCGCCGGGAGCCTGTCGGCGGCCGCGACTATCTCCTGCACGTTCTCCAGAACTTTTTCGAGCGCGCTCAGTTCTCCCTCATCCTTCATCCGGTCGCGCAGGGCCGTAAGCTGCGGCAGAAAGCCGGTCGAAGCCCGTGCCAGTATGCGCAGGGATTTCGGGATCAAACGGCTTCTGGAATCGCGCGAGCCGACATCCTCTATATTGGTCACCGCCTCGTCCAGAATCCTGGCGATGTCGGAGAGCAATTCGGTGCGCGTCCCCTTCGGAAATTCGCCCCACTTCTCGGCATCCTGCTGCGCCTGCTTGGAGGTGGCGGCGTTCGGGTCCGTCAAAGCCAGAATCCTTCGCTCCATCGCTTTGACGAAGACCTCCGTGCGCTTGTCGAGCGCCTGCGCCTCGCGGACACGCTCCACCTCCTGCTCCGTCAACGAATCACGACGCGCCGACGAGGATGGCACACGCGCCGCCGGAAGAGAGGATGCGGCGAGGGCGCAGGCTAAAATCCAGGCGATGCTCCCGAGGTACAGCTTTCTTGATCTCATAGCTAATTTTCTGGCGGGCTCGCGGGCCTATCCTTTGAAGTCTCGCCGCCCGGAGGCCCTTCGTCTGTTGCCGAAGCTTCCGAAACGACGGTGTTGCCGAAGAAGGAGTTGAGCGCTTCGGTGCGCGCCCTGTAGGCGAAGTCCAGGATCGTCTTGATGTTGACGGAATGCTCTGAGGGCGTGATGCGACGGATCGCCTCGATGCGTGTGCCCTGCGCGCGCAAGGTGATTTCGAGCCGCTTGTAGATGTCCCGTATCTTGCTCTTCCTGGGCTCTCTCTGGTTCAGGAAAGAGAAGAGATTTTCGATGAGCCCCTGATAGCTTCCGAGCTGCGCGCAGGAGGCGTCGTACTGCTGGCCAGAGGCCAGCTCTTCGGCGCGGGCAAGGCGCGCGTCCGCCATCTCCAGAGTGGCGCGCAGGCGCGCCTTGGTGTCGCGGGCGGCGTCGAGTTGCGAGCGCTCGTCGCGCGTCACGGATGTCAGCGGCGGCGGAGCCGGTAGAAATTGTGTGCCCTTATCCTGCGGCTGGCCCGGCGTCGCACGAGCGACGCACATGATGAGCCCCAGAAGCGCGCAGAGGCTCGCGACGGTTTGCGTCCGGTTAGAAAGCAATGAGTGATACATCGGCGTCGTCCGTTTTCAGGTTGAGCTTAGGTTGACCCTTTACTAGAGCGAATAGTAAATCTTCTCCGGCAATATTTCAAAGCTTTTATTCGCAGCCGGGCAAAGTGCGCGCCCCGGAAAGGGACGCCCCCGCTACCCCTCTGGAAGGCTGCTACGGTTTCTTCTTCTTTGGCTTGATCCCTTCGCCGTGCGCTATCTGTCGGCGCAGCGAGGGAAGTCTCAAATTAATCTTATCAATCTCCAGTTGATTATCTTTCGGGTCGGCATGCGCCAGGAACTTTTCATAGGCGGCCAGCGCCTCGGAGTACTCGCCAAGCTTGTCGTATGCGGTCGCGATGAAAAAGTATGCCACGGCGAGGTCGGGCCGCGAGGCGAGCAGCCAGTTGTATTCGGCCAGCGCCTCTCGAAAACGCTTCAACTCATAAAGAGCCGTCGCCAGGTTGGCGTGCGCCGTATAGTTGTCGGGCGCGACGGCCAGGATACGGCGCGAGATAATGACGGCCTCGGCGAATCTTCGCGCCTGAACCAGCGCCGCCGCATAGCCCGCCGCATAATCCACGTTGCTCGTATCGAGGTCGGAGGCGCGACGGTAGTAATCGAGCGAGCGCGCCGGATCGCCGACGCGATAGCATGCGCCGAGTCGCGCCAGCACGGCCGGATTACGCGCCTCCGTGTCGAGAAGCTTCTCCATAGCAGCGCAGCTCTCCGCATTGACTGAGTCATCGACCAGCAGAGTGTTTCGCAGGGCGACGACTTCGGGCCGCCGCTTTGATGCTTCGTCGAGCGCATCGAGCGCCGCAAGCGCCTCCTCCTTTTTCCCCAACTGGGCCTTGATTCTGGCGAGCAGCAAGACGGCATTGATCGAATCGGGCGCGGCACGCTGCGCGGCGAAGGCGTCTTCAAGGGCGCGCTCGAAATCGCCCGCCGCGGCGCGCAACTCGGCGCGCTCCATGCGGGCCTGAACGTCATTGGGCGCGAGGCTGATCGCCCGGTCGAGACTCGCGAGCGCCGCCGCGCTCTCGCCGAGCGCCCGTTCGACAGCGCCGCGCACGGCCCATAACTCGGCTGTCGCCCCCTCGCTGCTCGCCGTGGCGCTTCGCAATTGGCCCAACAGCTTTTCAAGTTCGGGGCGCGACGCCTTCCTGCGTAAAGAGAGATCGGCCAGCGCCAAGAGCGCGACTGTGTTCCGGGCGTCGAGCTTGAGCGCGCCCGCGAGCCGGGCCTCGGCCTCTTCGGGACGATTCAGACGCGCCAGCAAAGCTCCCAGCGCCGCCTGCGGCAACGCCCATTCGGCACGCAGCTCGCCCGCCCGCCGCAAACCCTTCTCGGCCTCCGGCAAACGACCAAGCTGGATGAGCGCCAGCGCGCGTTGATACTCGGCCTCCGGAAACTCCGGGCGCGCTTTGATGGCTTCCTCGTAAAATTCCAGCGCGAGTTCGATGTCGCCCTTCTGGTGTGCGTCCTGCCCCTGCTCGAAGAGCCGTGCGGCATCCGGCGCTGCCTCCGTAAAGCCGTCGTCATCACCGTTCTGGGCGTGTGCGATTGGGGCGCACGAGAGCGTGAGCGAGAGCGCCAGGAAGAGGAATGCGAGTGGACGAAATCTGGAAAGCATTTCGAGCGACTGCGACTTTCAGAACTGTCGAAATCTTCTTGAGAAGCTAAACCCGGGGGAGGAGTTGATCTTAACACGCGGCTGCACGCAGGAAAAGCTATCCGGCGAAGGAAGCGCAGGCGGTGAGGGATGAAAAAATAGTTGAATCCGAATCTTCGTTGAGCGATCCGTTCAATAGCACTTCTTTCACCCCCTGCGGCCCTCATCCCTCGTCGCTGCTTTCGGTTGCGCTCTCATGGACGCATGCGATAACATGCGCCACACGCGTCAGGAACGTACACTTAAATTTGATGTCACCTAAGTTCGGGCGAGAGATCGGGCGCTCGCTCTCTCTCCCGAAAGTGGAATGTATTGTGAGCAATTACTTGATTGAAGAGTCGCCCGCGCAACAGCCGCAGGGAGAGACTGCGCTCCTCGCCGTCTCGCCCGAGGCCGAAGTCAAAGAGGAACGCCTGCGCGCCATCCTGCGCGAGATGGGCTCAGTCCTGGTCGCCTTCTCGGGCGGCGTTGATAGCACATACGTCGCCCTCGTCGCGACGCAGGAGTTGGGCGCGCGCGCCGTGTGCGTGACCGGAGACTCGGCGAGCCTCGCCGAGCATCAGCGCGCCGAAGTTGCGCGCCTCGTAGAACAGTTCGGCTTTCAACATGCAATTCTCAACACGGAGGAGTTGGACGACCCGCACTATCGCGCCAACGCCGCAGACCGCTGCTATTTTTGCAAGACGGAGCTGTACGGAAAACTCGCGCCGCTCGCGCGCGCACGCTCTTTAGCGTTCGTCATCGACGGCTCGACGACGGATGATCTGGGCGATTTTCGTCCCGGCAGAAAGGCTGCGAGCGAGCACGGCGTACGCAGCCCGCTGATCGAAGCCGGGATGAGCAAGCGCGAAGTCCGCGAGCTGAGTCGCCGCCAGGGGTTGCCCACCTGGGATAAGCCCGCGAGTCCCTGCCTTTCTTCGCGCATCGCTTACGGCACGCCCGTAACCATCGAGCGGCTCTCGACCGTGGATCGCGGCGAGGAGATCATGCGCGCGATGGGCTTTCGCGAATTTCGCGTCCGCCATCATGATGAGCTGGTGCGGCTGGAGATTGCGCCCGCCGAGCTTGAAGGCGCGCTCAGGCGCGAAGTCTTTGATGAATTGGCCGAAAAATTTCGCGCTCTCGGCTTTCGCTACGTGACGCTTGATCTTCACGGCTACCGTACGGGCTCGATGAATGAGGTTCTCAAAAAGTAGTCGGCGGCGAGGCGAAAGCATTCGAGCTTACTTGCCGAATCTACTGTCTGCCGCCGAATGATTGGCCGCTCTTTTTTGGAGATACGATTATGTCCAGTGCCATGGTTGATGATAAACGCGAGGTCAAGGAACACAATCCATTCGAGTCCATGATGTCGCGCTTTGATCGCGCGGCGCAACTGCTCGATCTGGATCCCGATCTCTATGCGGTGATGCGCGTTCCGAACCGCGAGTTGAAGGTCTATATCCCGACGCGCATGGATTCGGGGCGCATAGAGGTCTTTGAAGGCTATCGCGTCCAGCACAATTTCGCGCGTGGGCCCGCCAAGGGCGGCATACGCTACTCGCCCGACGTGTCGCTCGACGAAGTGAGGGCACTGGCGGCCTGGATGACCTGGAAGTGCGCCGTCGTCAATGTTCCTTTCGGCGGAGCCAAGGGCGGCATCATTTGCGACCCGACGCAGATGTCTATGGGCGAGCTTGAACGCATGACGCGCCGCTATGCTTCGGAGCTGCTCGACTTTATAGGGCCGGAGAAGGACGTGCCCGCGCCCGACATGAACACCAACGAGCAGACCATGGCCTGGATCATGGATACCTATTCGATGCACGCGCGCCATACGGTGACAGCCGTCGTGACGGGCAAGCCCATCGACCTGGGCGGCTCTTCCGGGCGACGCGAAGCGACGGGGCGCGGCATTCTCTTTGTGGTCAACGAGGCTGTCAAAAAGTTCAAGATGAGCCCGCCGACGACGCGCGTCGTCGTCCAGGGGTCGGGCAACGTCGGTGGCATCGGCGCGCGCCTCCTCCACGATGCCGGTTACAAGGTGGTGGCGATCTCGGATGTCCACGGCGGTATCTATAATCCGAACGGCATAGACATCCCCGAAGCGCTCCGGCATCTACAGCAGACACGCTCCTTTGATGAATTTCCGGGCGTCGAGCGCGTCAACAATCAGGAGTTGCTCGAACTCGAATGCGATGTTCTGGTGCCCGCCGCGACCGAGAACCAGATCACCTCAAAGAACGCCGACCGTATAAAGTGCAAGGTGCTGGCCGAAGGGGCTAACGGGCCGACCACGGCCGGAGCCGATAAGATACTGCACGAAAAGGGGATTTTCGTGATTCCCGACATCCTGGCCAACGCCGGAGGGGTGACGGTCTCGTATTTCGAGTGGGTGCAGGACAGGATGGGCTATTTCTGGCGCGAAGATGTCGTCAACGAGCGGCTTCAGGATAAAATGGTCGCCAGTTTTAACGATTTGTGCCGCTACGCCGACCAGCATGCGGTCGATACGCGAACCGCCGCCTATATGCTGGCAATCGATCGCGTCGCCTACGATACCCGTATGAGGGGCATCTATGCGTGACGGAAAAACAATATGTTTTTCACGCTAAGTTGTGAAAAAGTCTTGATTTCCGCGTCAAGGTGGAGTATGGTTCGCCGGAATCTGATGCGTGTGGCATCCCTGCTAATTTAAGGTTCAGTCGAGTCCACCGCATTTGAATCGTTGACAGTCGCGCACCTGTTTTCGTATAAACAGGAGCGTTTCCGTTTCGCTGTACAAACAGAACAGTCGGGAGGCATTACGGGCTCCAGGGCCCGTATGCGAGCACCCAAAGTGCTTGCCCCCTCTCGCTGCTCCGCTCCATCTACAAGGCGTATCGGTCGAAGGGCGGTAGCAGTTCTAATTTAACTTACTCTTTGCACGCTTGTAGTTGGAGCGTCCGCGCCCCGGCCAACGGGAGAGCGCGATGTCTGTCAATAAACAGACCCGGTTTCTGTAATGAACAGATCGATGCACGAAGACATCCGCCCAACCCGCCCCGGCCGTGATTGCACGGGCCGTCCATTCGCTAATTTTCTATACTCATTTCGCAGGAGGAATGCGATGAGACTCGCGAGAAGAGCGCTGATTGCCGCGCTCAGCATGTTGATGCTGTGTGCCGCAGTATCAGCTCAAACGTTAAGGCCCGAGACTGACCCACGCAACTTGTCTCCCGCCGTAGGCACAGGCGGCCCCGTTGCGGGGCCAACCGGACTCTTCACCATCTACGATGGGCAAACGCTCCGCAGGGGAGAGTTCACTTTCAGCATTGCGTACAGCAACTTTGACCGCG
>DASZEN010000036.1:0-44778 GCA_035940775.1 Pyrinomonadaceae bacterium
CGCGAGGGCCTCGGGCCGTTCGCCGAAGGTCTCGCGCGGCGCGGCATTCGGTGGCACGCTCCACGAGTCTCCACCATTCAGTACCTGGAAAAGAGAGGCGTGCTGCGCGCCCGCCCGCTGCTCGCGCATTGCATCAGGGTGGACGAGGCGGACATCGAGACGCTAAAGGCGGCGGGCGCAAAAGTAGCGCACTGTCCCAAGTCGAACGCCAAGCTCGGGCACGGGCACGCTCCCCTCGCCTCGTTCATCGAGCGCGGCTTGACGGTCGGCCTCGGCAGCGATTCGGTGGCGAGCAATAACGGCTGCGATATGCTGGAAGAGGCGCGCTTTGCCGCCCTGCTCGCGCGCGCCGGAGGTGCTCATGGCGCTGACTCCGAGCGAATGACTGCGGCCTCGGACGTGCTCTTTGCGGCGACCACGGGCGGGGCACGCGCGCTCGGCCTTGAAGACAGAACGGGGGCGCTGGCGGAAGGATTACAGGCCGACCTGACGGTGGTCGCGCTCGACGGCGCGCACCAGCTTCCCATTTATGATCCGGCACACGCGCTCGTCTTCGCCTCTTCCGGGCGCGACGTACGGCTGACGGTCGTCGCGGGCAGGGAAGTATTCCGCGACGGCCACGTAACGACCATCGACGAAAACTATTTACGAGCACGCATGAAAGAGATCGCCATGAAAGTGTCGTGTGACAGTTGAGGGGCTGGAATCACCTTTTGCCCGTCATGCTTCTCTGAAGCTTCTTATGAACATTCTAGTGCTAAATTGCGGCAGCTCCTCCGTCAAATTTCAATTGATCGCGACGGATTTGGAACGCATCGCGGAGGACGCAGACCGGCGGCTGGGGCGCGGCGCAATCGAGCGCGTCGGCGGCGAGGCCATCATCACGCTCGGCGTCGAAGGGCGCGCGCCGCAGACGACGACAGCACCTGTGCGTGACATGCGCGCGGCGGTCGAGCTGATTATACGCTGGGCCTGCGCGGAGGATTCCGGCATCGACGAAGTGAGAAGCGTCGCGGACGTGCATGCGCTGGGCCACAGGGTCGTTCACGGCGGCGAGCGCTTTACGCATTCCGTTCTAATCACGGAAGAGGTCTTACGCGGCATAGAGGACTGCATAGAGCTTGCGCCGCTTCATAATCCGGCCAACCTCAAGGGCATCATGGCGGCGCGCGAAGTATTCGGCGCTGGCCTGCCGCAAGCGGCCGTATTCGATACGGCTTTTCACCAGACGCTGCCCGATCACGCCTACCTCTACGCGCTGCCCTACCAGCTTTATCGGCGTCATCGCATTCGTCGCTACGGCTTTCACGGCACGTCGCATCGCTACGTCGCCTATCGCTATCGACAACTGTTGGGCATCGCGCGCGAGCGTACCAACGTGATTACTTTGCACTTGGGCAACGGCTGCTCGGCGGCGGCGATTCGCGCGGGCGACTCGCTCGATACTTCTATGGGGCTGACGCCGCTCGAAGGTTTGGTGATGGGCACACGCTCGGGCGACATCGATCCGGCGATCATAGATTTCATCTCGGCGAAAGAGGGATTGACCTCGCAGGATGCCGAAACGCTGCTCAATAAGCAATCGGGGCTGCTCGGCATCTCCGGCTTGACGAACGACATGCGCGAGCTTCTGGACGAAGCGCATGAGAATGATGATCGCCGCGCGCGTCTCGCGATACGAATATTCTGCTATCGCGCGCGCAAATACATAGGCGCTTATCTGGCGGCGATGGGCGGCGCGGACGCGGTCATCTTTACGGGCGGCATCGGCGAGAACTCTCCGGAGATTCGCGCTGCCGTGTGCGAGGGACTCGAATGGATGGGGCTTGAGCTGGACGCGGAGCGCAACGCCGCGCACACGGGCGGGCGCGAAGGTTTAATCAGCCGCGACCAGGCGCGCCTCGCCGCCTACGTCGTTCCGACCGACGAAGAGCTTTTGATCGCACGCGACACGGTTCGCTGCGTACACGGCGCGCCGCAGCGTTACTGAATTTGGAGGAGAGGGGCTGGAGGTTAATATGTTTGGCATCAGAACGAGTATCCTTATCGCTTTGCTATCGTTGGCGCTGGGCGGTGCTGGCGGCGCGGCGGGCTGCGGCGCAGGCGCGAATCAATCGGCTCAGCAAAATAGGCAATCGAGCAACAATAGCGCGACGCCGACGCCCGGTGGTGTGCCTTCGACGCCCGGCGCGGGCGAGAGTGTGGGCGGCGACCTCAAAATCTTATCTCAGGGCGCGCACCATTCCATCAGCGAGCCCTTCATCGCCGTCGCCCGCGATGCGGAGACCTATGCGGAGCTACGCGGGTTGGATAAGAATCTGCCGTCGTTGAGCGCCGATGCGTTCAATGGGAGCGCCGTCGTCGCAGCCTTCCTGGGCCAGCGGCGCACGGGAGGCTACGGCGTAGAGATTACGCGCGCGGCGGACGGCTCTGTGCGCGTCGCCGAAAAAACGCCGCCCAAGGGCGCCATGACTACTCAGGTGTTGACGACGCCGTACAAGATCGTCTCCGTTCAGATCGAGAATGAAGCTGTTCTGAAGCTCGATATGGACAAGGCATGGCGGGAAGGTGCTCGCCCGTATCGAATAACGTCGGGTGAGTTCACGATGTCGGGCGGCTTCGCCGGGCGCAGCGAGGATTTCCGGCTCGAAGGCAATCTGTTGGTCATGCGCCACGCCAATCTGGCAACACTCATCTTCGACCTCAAGAGCGCGGGCGGGGCTAAAGCGCGCGAGTTGAAGGAAGCGACGACCGGCATCATAGGCGCGGGCGCGGAGGTTCGTCTCGCGCGTTTCAACGCCGGATCGCTGGTCGAGCCCCCGGCAAACCTGCTCGGTGCAAAGGGACAGTTCACCAATAGCGAGAGCGAACTGGCGCTCGCCTTCGAGTCGCTGCCATCTACTGTTGCCGACGGCTATCAGGGCAGAGGGCGATTGTCAGCGGTTGCCACGGGGCCGCCGCCGCCGAAGACCGCCCCGGGTGGTGAAGACGCGATGTGAGCCGCGCCGGTCGCTCGGCCAATGCGCTCGGCCGAGCCGTAACGAGCCGTGCCCGACGCTCGAAGCCATTCAAAAGGGACGCCACGAGGGGTCAATTCCGGGAATGCCCCGTCACGCTTTAACCTCGTCGCCGACGCGAATCACTGCGTCCGTGAGGATCTGCGCGCGCAGACCCCCGCGATGAACCATGCCGCGAACGATCTCTTTATGGCCCGTCAGGCGCGCAAGGTGCGAACAGGGCTCGCATAGCCGCAGCCCGCGCAGGCGTACCTCCCCGACCTCGAACTCGCGGCCCACGAGTTCATTCAGAGAGACGCCGCGCGTGACGACGTTGCGACGACCATCGGCCGGATTCAGAGAAATGCCCGAGCGGCGCTCGAACTCCTCGATGGCTTCCATCTCGATCAGCGTCAATTCAAAGTCCGGCTTGCCCTTCCAGAACGTACCAGTCCCTTTGAAATACCGATCTCCCTCAAGCCCCTTGCCGGGCACCGCATGGGCTTCCTTCACGCTCGTCATCGGCTCGCCCGCCGCACCCGCAACACAGATTGAGACTACAGTACCATTTGCCATAATTGAATTAAGGGAGGAACGAAGGGCGGCAGCAGCGATGAGATGATTGAGTCACTGCGAAAGTGAATCAACCATTGAACCCCTTTCATCCCTCATCCCTCATCCCTTCGTTGCGGTGATGGCGGCGTCGAAGATGTCGAGCGCCACGTCTACGTTTTCGCGCGTCAGGATGAGCGGCGGCGACCAGCGAATAGTATTAGCGCCAGCGCCTAGAATAATCAGCCCGCGCTCGTAACAGGCGCGCTCGACGCGGTCGCGAAGCTCCGGGGCGGGATTCATAGAGGCGCGGTCTGCGACGAACTCGACGCCGATCATCATGCCGAGGCCGCGCACGTCGCCTATACAATCATGTTTACGCATGAGCCCGCGCAAGCCCTCTTGAAGATACGAGCCAACCTCGGCGCTGTTCCTGACCAATTCGCGTTCGAGCAGCTCGATGGTTTTCAGTGCGGCGGCGATGGCGACGGGGTTGCCGCCAAAAGTAGAGGCGTGTGCGCCCGGCTTCCAGTCCATCAGATGAGCGCGCGCCACACACGCACCGATGGGCATACCCGAACCGAGCCCCTTGGCGATGGTCACGATGTCAGGCTTCAGATCATAGTGTTCGGAGGCAAACATTTTGCCGGTGCGACCCATGCCCGATTGCACTTCGTCCACGATGAGCAGAATGCCTTCGCGGTCGCAGATGCTGCGCAGGCCCTGCAAAAACTCCTTCGGCGCTGGCACGTAGCCGCCTTCGCCCTGCACGCACTCAATGACTATGCCTGCGACCTCCTCGGGCGGCGTCGTGGTCTTGAAAAGACGATTCTCAATCCAGTCGAGACAGGCGCGGCTGACCGTTGCGGCGTCGGACTGTTCCCCCGTGAAGGGATGGCGGAAAACATTCGGGTAGGGCACATGGACTACGTCGAGCGCCTGCCGCTTGAAGCCGCGCCGCTGCGCCACCTTGGACGAGGTCAGCGAGAGCGAGCCGAGCGTGCGCCCGTGAAAGCTGTTGAAGAAAGCGATGAACTTTTCACGACCCGTGGCATGCATCGCAAGCTTCAGGGCCGTCTCGACGGCCTCCGTGCCGCTATTGGCGAAGTGCGTACGCGTCGGCGAGGGAACGGGCACAAGCTCGTCCAGCTTGCGCGCCAACTCCGGCATGTGGCGATAGTAATAGTCTGTGCCGCACATGTGTATCAGCCGCGCGGCCTGCTCCTGTATGGCGCTTACGACTTCCGGGTGACAGTGGCCTGTGGCGCAGACGGCGACCCCTGCATTGCAATCCAGAAAGATGTTGCCGTCCACGTCTTCGACCCAGACGCCCGCGGCGCGTTCGACGACCAGCTGCCAGTCGGGGCGCGGATACGATGGGGTGACGTACTGTGCATCGGCTCTGATGATCTCCTGGGCTCTGGGCCCAGGCAGCGGGGTCTTGATCTCCGGCCTCTTCGGCGGCGCAATAGTAGTAGACATGGTCTTTCTCCTCTTCACGGTAAAGCGGGTTTATTGCCGGTGGAATGAAGGGCGAGCGGAACGCGCGGGTGAAAAGGCTAATCCGCGAAGAGATTGGCGCGTGTGTCGAGGGGACGGAAATGCGGGTTGCTCAGGTAAAACATAAAACGCGGATGTCCGGATAGAAGATGCCTTTGCTTATTCCCTGGCTGACATCTAGCACCGATCATCTCTCCGTGTCAACGTCTTTTCCAGCGGACGCCGTCCTTCTTATCTTCGAGCATGATGCCGCGCCCCGCTAGATGATCGCGTATTTCGTCGGCGCGCGCAAAATCGCGGCGGCGACGCGCCTCCTGGCGCTCGTCTATCAGGCGTTGCACTTCGGCGTCGAGCATCTCCGGCTGCGCATCCTGAAAGATATTCAGGACGCTGTTGAAGCGTTCGAGCAGGGCGAGCAGCTCTCGCTTGTTGTCTTCGAGCAGGGCATGATCGCGGATCGCTGTGTTCACTTCGGGCGTCAACTCGTGAATGGCCGCGAGCGCGACCGACGTGTTGAGGTCGTCGTCCAGTCCGGCCTCGAACTTGGCGAGCGAGCGCAAGGCCGTCTCGTGCAGGCGCTCATTTAGCCCCGGCTCGACGCGCGCTTCGCTGAGGCGTGCGCGAAAGTCCCGCAGGCGCTCGACGATGGTTTCCGCGGCGCGCAGGGCTTCGAGCGTGAAGTTTAACTGTTTGCGATAGGGCACGCTCAGAAGAAAATAGCGTATGGCGAGGGGCGAGAATCCTTTGGCGACGAGGTCGCGAAAGGTGTAGTAGTTGCCCTTAGACTTGGACATGGATTCACCGTCTACCTTGAGGTGCTCGTAGTGAATCCAGTAGCGCGCGAACTGATGGCCGGTCGCGCCCTCGCTCTGCGCGATCTCGTTCTCGTGATGCGGAAAGACAAGGTCGATTCCGCCCGCGTGAATGTCGAACGTCTCGCCCAGGTATTTCATGGACATCGCGGAGCACTCTATGTGCCAGCCGGGGCGTCCGCGCCCGAGCGTGGTATCCCAGGCGGGCTCGTCCGGTGATTCGGCCTTTTTCCAGAGGGCGAAATCGCGCGCGTCCTCCTTCTCGTACTTGTCCGTATCGACGCGCTCGCTCGCGCCCGCGATGTTGCCCGCGAAGTTGATCTTCGAGAGCTTGCCGTATTCCGGAAACGAGTTGATGCGATAATAAACGGAGCCATCCGATTCGTAAGCGTGGCCTCTCTGTCTGAGGCGGTCGATGAGGGTGACCATTTCCGGGATGTGGCGGGTCGCGCGCGGCACGATGTCCGGGCGCTCCAGGCCGAGCGCGTCGAAATCCTCCCACAACGCATCTATGTAGCGCGCCGTGTACTCGTCAATCGTCACGCCGTTCTTTTGGGCCAGCCCGATGATGCGGTCTTCAACGTCCGTGATGTTCATCACGTGCGTCACCTTGTAGCCTTTGTACTTTAAATAGCGCCGCAGAAGATCGGTCATGATATTCGACCGGAAATTGCCTATCTGCGCGTAGTCCCAGACGGTCGGGCCGCAGAAATAGAGTCTCACTTCGCCCTCGCGCATCGGGCGAAACTCTTCCACCTGTCCGCTAAGTGTGTTGAAAAATTTCAGCATCGGTCTCTTAAAAAAGAATCCCTCGCCCTCGGCTCGCGGAAAAACAGTCGCCTCTGTCGGAGAGTCTAGGCAAGCCGTGCCGGGGAGTCAAACTAGACGGCATTGCGCAACGCGCGCTTCGGATTAAAAAGCAAAGAGTGCGGCAATCCAGCGCTCGGAAACCCGCATTCCGCAATCAGAAGCTCAACGGTCAGCCGTCACGATGCCCCAGATCAGGTTGCGCCAGACGCAGTCGGGGCTCTTGAACCCGGCCTGCGTCAATAGCCGAAAGTGTTCCGCGAGCGGCGTGTAATGGTCGTGCGCCGCCGCGTGATCGAGCAGACTCGTCACCTCGTCCTCAGAGCAATTCCCGCGACTTCGGCAAAATTCAAGCCAGCGCTGCCAGTTCAGTTGGTGAATCGCTTCGGTTCCGCCTCGTAACTGATCGGAGAAGCGAAACGTCCCGCCGGGCGCGACCAGCGCATAGATGTTCCTGTAGAGCGCCGCTTTATCGAGAACGTGATGCAGGCTGATGCTCGATACGATCAAGTCGAAAGAGCCAAGCGCGGGGCCGATTTTCTCAAAAGTCGCTTCGATGAAGCGCGCGCGCCCCAGGGCGGCCGCGTGTTTCTCTTCGAGTCTTGCGCGCGTCGTCTCAAGCATCTCCGGCGCTGCATCCAAAAACGTCAGCGAGGCTTCCGGGTATCGCTCCGCCAGGGCGAGCGAGAGATTGCCCGTGCCGCACCCGAGTTCGAGAATGCTCGAAGCAGACGGGGGAAGATAATCGATGAGGCGCGAGAGCATCTCGTCGTAGCGCGGCACGGCGCGCCGTATCAGAGAGTCGTAAGACTCGGCCATCGAGCCAAAGTATCGGGAAGCAGTTGTCTCGTCCAGCGCCTTCATAAGCGGTGAGTTTAGCATAGTACCGGGGCCGCACTAGAGCCTCACCACTTTATTAAAAGCAGACTGTTCTCGATTTTGCCTGATCCGGCCGACGTTGTTTATTCCCCATTCATGTAATAGCTCCAGAACGGGCGCGAGCGTTCTGCCCTGCTCGGTGAGGGAATATTCGACTCTCGGCGGAACCTCGGCGTAAACCTCCCGGTGTATGATTCCGTCGCGCTCAAGCTCTCGCAACTGCTGCGTCAGGATGCGCTGGGTCAAGGACGGGAACATCCGCTTCAGCTCGTTGAACCGCTTCTTCCCATCGAGCAGACGATAAAGGATAGTGCCCTTCCACTTGCCGCCGATTACTTCAAGGGCCGCCTCGACCGGACAGCCCGACTGGCTCTCATAACTCTTGTGTCGCACGCGCTTCGGGCTCCTCGACAGTATCGGATTTGTAACTAACGCACAAAATTGTGCGTACTTACCTGAAACTCTCTCATTGTGCATACTGCGGCACGGGGTTGCAATGACATCCGGGCCAGGATGATTTGAAGACGAAAGGAGTTGCCGATGCTCAAGCTTGGCATAGTGATGATGTTGATGATGACGACAGTAAGCATGGACGCGCACGCACAGCAGAGCGCCGCCTCGACGGCTGAGGAGGCCGCTATCAAACAGACTGCGCTCGACTACATAGAAGGCTGGTATGAGGGCAATGCAGAGCGTATGGAGCGGAGCCTTCATCCCGAACTGGCGAAGAGGATAGTCCATACCGATCCCAAAACCGGAGTCAGCCGTCTGGATCAAATGAGCGCCATGACGCTCGTGCAGAGAACCAGGTCGGCCGCGGGCGCAAAGACGCCCAAAGAGAGACAACAAAGGGATGTTGCGATTCTGGATGTGTTTGAAAACGCCGCGAGCGTCAAAGTCACGGCGGCCGATTGGGTCGATTATCTGCACATGGCGAAATTCAACGGGCGCTGGGTCATAGTCAACGTGTTGTGGGAGCTGAAGCCCGCGAAAAAGTAGGGCACAGCGTTTTGCTGTGCCCACAGGATTCAAACCCTCATTGCTTATGACCGGCTGCTTCTCAATCCTTCGCCGATGCCGAGACGTGTATGTGTACGATCTTCCATGTGCCCTCTTTCTTCACCAGCACGTCCGTCTCCTTGAAATAAAATGTCTTCGCGCCTCCTTCCGGGCCATAGCTTCCGCGCGAAAAGTATGTGACGACGGCCATCTCGCCGTAGAGTTGTACTTTCGGCTGCATCTCCTGAAAGTAATTGACCCGAGCGGCTCCGCTGCGTATGCCGAACTCGAACTCTTCGCGGTCGTCCTTTATGCCTTCAACGCGATAGGGATTGGACGGCGTGATGACCGTTATCTGGTCGTCGATATAGGAGAAGTATTTCTCCGGGTCGTTATTCTTGAATGCGCGGTTAAAGTCTTTGATGACTCCCAGCACCTCTATCTCTGCTGGCGATTGTTCGGCGGTTTTAAACTGCATGGCTGTTTGACCTCCACTGCGAATAAGTAGCAAAAGGACGAGACAAAGGATTGAGCCGAGGATGCGTTTCATCTTTTTTAAGACCTCCGGGTTTAAATAAAGCTGACTGCCCTGCGCGCGCGCGCCGCTTCATGAACCGACCGGCGGGAACTTTCCTCTGTTTCGCGCGGCCAACTGCGCCGCCCGAAGGGTTCCGAAGCGTGCCCCGCAGCTTTTGCCAGCTTATCCTTTCGACAAGGGGAAAACTTAAGGTATCTTGCTTTTCTGAAGACTCTGAGGGTTTGGGAGGCTACTGCCGTTGGCGGAATTTCAAGGGGCTGCGCGAATAGTTTTGCGTGAAGGTCGCTATGAAATGCTCGAAGCTATTGAATCCTGAGTCGTAACAAGTCTCTGTGACGGAGAGGGAAGTATGGCGCAGCAGGAGCGCGGCGTGTCGCAATCGCACGTCGATCAGGTATTGATGCGGGCTGCGGGAAGTAAAGTGTTTGAATAAACGGCTGAAGTGAAACACGCTGACGCGAGCATGGCGGGCGATCTCGGCCAGCGATAGCTCACGCTGAAAATTGGTGATGATGAAATGCTTGGCTCTATCAATCGTGTCGAGGTGACGCTGCTTCAGCTTTTCATCAAGGTGACCCCTGGCCCGTCTCCTGCCGAAAACCAGACCGATCTCCTGTAGCAGCGCGACCAGCAGGACATCCGTTTTGAGTTGTGAGGCCGCGGCTTTGTCCTGCGCGGCGTTGAAGACGGCCGCGTGCAGATATTCGAGCTTCGGTGTGACGGGAAGGACGCCGACGCTCGCGCCCCTTCCGGGAACTATTCCATCCCCTTCATCGAGGCCGGTTCGCGCCCAATGCTCTTTAAGCTCTTCAAAAAATCTGTCGGTCAGCTCAAGCGAAGTGCATTCATCGTGGGTCGAGCTATGACCGTGACTGACGACGCGCTCCGAGCCCGCCTGCTCGAACAGGATGACTCCGCTATCAATATCGAAAGCCCTTCGACGCCCGACGCGATAGCCGAAACTCCCGCGCCGCGTAAAATTGATGCTGAACGAATCGACGTATTCGGGCGCGCTCTTTCCGGCCCCGGAATTTCTGCACTTGAAATCCAGTATCCTGCCTAATGGTGACTCGTAAACTGTATTCAACTGGGCCTGCATATAAGCTGGAAGAGGTGCTTCAAGGTCTGGCACACGCCTTCATCTGCATATCGGCTCTCAACTCTTCCGCCCGTTATTTTACCTCAGAATCGGCCCTCCGGCACCGGCCAAAACTGACGCGGAGGCTCTTCGCCGAAACGTACGGGCTGCTCGCAGCCCGCATCGCGGCGCGCAAGTCAACGCCCGCGCGCGAAATGCTGGAAGCCCTCCGGCTTCAGAGTCCATTTGCGCGAGCCTTCGATCAGGGTGATGCGACGGGGGCGATTTGTGATGTCGCCGATGTAGGTGACGGGGACGCCCGCGACGCTCGCTGGCAGACGGGCCAGATCGCGTGGGCCAACCGTGAAGAGCAGCTCGAAGTCTTCGCCGCCGTGCAGCGCCAGCATGAGCGGATCGAGCGCGCGTCCGCAGGCGATGCGCGCCAGGTTCTCGTCAACAGGTATGCGCGCGACATCCAGAGAAGCGCCCACGCCGCTCTCTTCACACAGGTGCGCGAGGTCGGATGATAGTCCGTCGCTTAAATCGATCATCGCCGTCGCCAGGCCCTCATGGCCCAACAACCCGCCCCACTCGACGCGCGGCAGCGGGCGCAGGTGGCGCAGCAGAAGCTCTTTGACGGCGCGGGACGCCCGAGGGCGTTTCGCTTTCTCTCCCATGCGCGCGCCGCTCTCAAGCAGTCGCAGCCCTGCGGCCGCGCCGCCCAGCGCGCCCGTCACAAAGATGTGATCGCCGGGCCGCGCGCCCGAACGCAGAACGGCGCGAGCGCTCGCCGTTTCGCCCAGCACTATCGAATCAACGACGACGCGCTCGGGCGTGCGCGAGACATCGCCGCCGATGAGCGTGACACCGTAGCGGTCTGCGAGGGCGAAGAAACCCTCGTAAAATTGGTCTGCGAAACGCGAGCGCCAGACCTCGCGCGGAACGCCAAGAGAGATCATGGCCCAGAGCGGGCGTGCGCCCATCGCGGCGATGTCCGACAGTGAAACGGCCAGCGCCCTATGGCCCAGAGCGTGCGGCGGCGTCCATTCGCGACGGAAATCTATATCTTCAATCAGTAGATCGGCCGTGATGACAGTATCGCGCCCGTCCGACTGGCCTATGACGGCGGCATCGTCGCCAATACCCCGTTTAAGGGAGGAACGAAGGGATGAGGGAAACTGCCTCAGCTTGTGGGCGTGTCTGTGGGCCTGACGCCTGACGCGGTCGATGAAATCAAACTCGCTGCGCGGAGACGCTTCAACGGATGGGGAAAGAGAGGCGCGGTCAGCATCATCATTGCTTTCATCACTCATCCCTTAAACGTCCCTCACCCTGCGGCCCTCGTCGCTTCGCTCTCATCCCTTATCAGAGGTTGCGGCGCATGGAATCGAGCCCCGCCTGGATAGTCTCGATGGCGGTGGAGAAGGAGAAGCGCAGGTGGCCCTCGCCGTGCTCGCCGAAGACGATGCCGGGGACGGTGGCGACCTGCGCGCGTTCCAGAAGAGTGTCGGCGGCCTGGCGGCTATCAGGGCTAATGCGCGTGACATCCGGGAAAGCATAAAAAGCTCCGGCGGGCGTCGGACACGCGAGGCCCAACTCGTTCAGGCCCGCAAGCAGAAGGTCGCGCCGCTCTCGATAAGCGACGAGCGATTTTTCCAGAAAATCTGAGGGCGTGGTGAAGGCCGCGAGCGCCGCCCACTGTGTCGGCGTCGAAACGCCGTTCGTGGAATAGAGCAGAGTCTTGCGAAGTCCGGTCATCCAGGGCTCCGTCGCCACCGCGTAGCCCAGACGCCAGCCCGTCATCGCGTATGACTTCGACAGAGTAAAGGAGGTGATGGTGCGCTCCATCATTCCATCGAGCGAAGCGATGGAGACGTGCTCGCCGTCGTAGACCAAATCCTCGTAAGCCTCGTCGGCGATGACGACCAGCTCGCGCTCCTGCGCAAAGCGCGCGACCGCTTCGGCCTCGGCGCGCGTGAAGACGACGCCGGACGGATTCTGCGGGGTGTTGTAATAGATGGCGCGCGTTCTGGCGGTCGCGTAGCGCGCTAAAGTCTGCGCGAAACCATCGCGGCGTGCTTCACGGGTCGGAACCAGTACGGGCGCGGCCTCGCAATGCGCTATCAGGTCTTTGATCGGCGTCCAGTAAGGCGAGAAGACCAGCACCTCGTCGCCCGGATTGACGACCGACTGGAACGCCCCGAACAATCCCTGCATCCCGCCGTTCAGGATGATAACGTCCGCCTCCGCGACCTTCATGCGATTGCGCTCGCGCAGCTTGTCGGCGATTGCCGAGCGCAGCTCCGCTATGCCGGACGACGGCGCATAGCGTGTCTTATTCTCGCTGAGCGCGCCCATCATCGCCTCTTTGATGTAATCCGGCGTGTTGTTGAAAGGCTCGCCGCCCTCGAACTGGTAGACGGTCGCTCCGGCCGAGCGCAGCTCCATAATCTTGTTGCGTATCTTGACGATGTCGGAAAAGCCCACCTCGTCAAGACGCGATGCGAGGCGAAACGTAGTCGGAGACGTGGACACTTTGGGCGTTGAACCTCCAGTGAAAGGTGCTCGGAAAGAGAGAAGGAAATTATAGCCTGTCGCTTCGGACGGCGTCCACCTGAGCGTCCGAGTTGAAGCCGGGGCATGTCAGGGCAGATTAGCCATCAATACGCGAACGACATTCTCACCCATAATCATCCGTATCTCAGATTCGGTGAAGCCTTCGGCGAGAAGCGCATCCGTAAGCAGAACCAGACCGGCGGTGTCGAAGGGGACGGTCACGGAGCCGTCGAAATCCGAGCCCAGGGCGACGTGTTCCACGCCCGCGACGTTCGCCGCGTAGCGGATCGCGCGAGCGATGGCCCTGGCATCCGCGCCGCAGACGGCCGTATCCCAATACCCTATGCCGATCAAGCCTCCGGTCGCGGCGATGGCTCTAAGCTGGTCGTCGCTCAGATTGCGTCTGTTATCGCAAGTGCCCTTCACTCCCGTATGAGAGACGATCAGCGGCGCGGTCGAGACGGACAAAGCATCCTCGATGACTTTCGGCGAGGCGTGGGCGAGATCGACTATCATGTGTTTGGCCTGCATCCTGCGAATCATCTCTCTGCCCTTTTCCGTGAGACCGCCTTTTTCAATTCCGTGCGCGCTCCCTCCAATGTCGTTGTCAAAGAAATGTGTGGGAGCCATCATTCTTATGCCGCTATCGAAGAACAGGTCTATGTTGGCCAGTTCGCCCTCAAGCGCATGCGCGCCCTCGACGCCCAGAAACCCGGCGACAATTCCCGGCTCGCGCCGTCGTCTCTCCATGTAGCTCGATAAATCCGCAGCCGTTTTGATAATGACGAACCGGCCGTTGGAGCGCGCCGACGCCTCATGCAGCTTTCGAGCCTGATACAAGACCCGCTCCTTCAAGCTTCCCCACGTCGCGATGGGCCAGCGTTCGGCGATGGCGAGCAGGGTAATCATGTCCGTGGTGCGTTCGCTGTTGCTCTCTATATTGAGCCCGCGCGGCGACTTTGTGACGATCGTGAAAGCCTGCAAGGCGACGTTACCCTGGGCGAGCCGTGGCAGATCGACCTGACCCCTGGCGCTGCTGCGCGCGCCCAGGTCTCTATCCCACAGCAGAGAGTCGGCGTGAAGGTCTGCGATGAACAAACGCCGGTGCAACTCCGTGGCCTTCTCAGATGCGCTGTAGGGAGGCTGCGCGAGGACGGGGTTGAATCTTTTCTCGACTACGCCCGGAAGAACGAAGAAAAAGATTGGAAGACCGAGCAGAAGAATGACGGCGCCGATTAGAAGGACTCTTTTGGCAAGGGATTTAAGTCTTGGTCTCATCGGAAAGGCTGGAACCCGGCTGTTGTCGCCCGCGCGCAAAAATGATTCATAAGCCGCCGCGAGCATACATGAAAAGAGGCTCTCTCTGCACGAGTCTGGAGGCGCGCTTGCGGCCCGCGCCCCTGGGAAAGCGCCGCCGGAATGGTTTTCAGCCCCGCGCAGTGGATGCTCGCTCACGCCTGATTGCCCCAGCATTTTCAGCAGGTAGCTCTCCTTCTCTGACACTCATTCTCAACTCAGGCGGCTTAAACATAAGCATTGACAGGCTCTTTATGCGCGAGTAACATGGCGACAGTGTAGTGCGACGCGGCTCGTCCGATGCCGTGTATAGTCAAGCATTCCGTAGCATTAAGGTGCGATGCCGGTCTGATCTCCGGCGAGGTCTTAACGACAGTGAACCGTGCGACCATTGCGATTCCCGAAAAACTGTTCTTCAAGATCGGCGAGGTCTGCGATCTGACGGGTGTGCAGGCGCACGTGTTGCGATACTGGGAGTCGGAATTTCCGATGCTCGCGCCGCAGAAGAACCGCGCCGGTCAGCGTACCTATCGCAAACGTGACGTGGAGATGGCGCTGCGCATCAAGGAGCTGCTCTACGACGACCAGTACACGATAGCCGGGGCCAAGAAGAAACTGGCGAGCGAATTGCGCGGAGCCAGCAAGCTCAAGGTTGTGACGCCGGAAATGAGCGGGCCGCGAGAGCCTTTGGCATCAGCCCACACGCAAACCGTCATTCAGCGCGAGAGTCAGCCGCCTTCGCTCTCTACGGAAGATCAGGCGGGCGCGGGAGCGCCGTCCGAGCAGACCAGGGCTTCGTTGACGAGCAGCCAGCGCGACGCCGTGCGCCACCTCGTCATCCAGTTACGCGACCTGCTGGCGACGCTCGATGCGAGCGATGCTGACGGGCGCGTGCCCGGAAAATAAGGCCCGAACGCCGCTCGGGCGCTCGCCCCACTCTACAAGCCACTCGCACGCCATTTGACAATCTTTTTTATTTCCGGACATACTTACCGCAGGTCAGCGGGACGTGGCGCAGCCTGGTAGCGCGCTTCCTTGGGGTGGAAGAGGCCGTGAGTTCGAATCTCGCCGTCCCGATAAGCAGTAAGGGTCTGTGACTCCTATCGAGTCACAGACCCTTCGCTTTTTTTGTGCGGGCTCATTCTCGAAGTGGCGCATGGGAAAAGGTCTCGCCGCACACGCCATGCGGCGAGACCTCCTGGTTTTTGAGAGAGAGGCGCTACTGTATGATTCGCGCGCTCACGGTTTTGGTCAGAGGGTTGACGGTGTAACGAATGAGCTTGCGTACCGCGCCCGTGACGGGTGCGATGGCGCCGCTGGCGGTCGTCTCCGTGCCGTCTGTGTTCAGTGTTATATCCTCCGCATTGGCGTTCGGCGACCCTTTCGGAAGGAACTGCCTGACGACCACCTTGTAGTCCGAGGCCACATTGACGAAGCCTATAATGCGTATGATGTAGCTGGTGTTCGGCTGCACGAAGGCGCGTATGTGTTCGTGCGCGAAGTTCTCGGTATCGGCCGAGCGATCCAGTCGCGTTTTGCCGTCGCCCGTCAGCAGTTCCAGGTCGTAATCAACAGCCGCAATCGAGGTCAACTCGGCGTCCAGTAGCTGAGCGTCGCCGGTCGTCGTAACGGGAATGTCCACGTAGGTCACGCCCTTGAACTGCGGATCGGCATCCGTCTCAATCTCCAGGTTGTCCTCAATCGCGCCCGAGCCGTTCGTTACGCCCGTCGGATCGCCCAAAGGCATGACGCCGCTGTACTCGTCCCTGCGTATGGAGTAGGTCGTGCTGGTCGGCGGCGGGTCGCTTGAGCCGTCGCCCGTCTGGCTGCCCGTGCCGCCCTGTGACCCGGCGAACGCCCCGCCCATGATGACCGCATCGAAGGTGAACATCTTCGCCATCGGATCGTTGAACTCAAGACGGCGGGCAGCAGAGGTCGCGCCGAGCGCAAGACTCTGATTATAGATGAAGGTTTCATCACGATCAGCGTTCCTGATCGTCACGCTCGGGTCGCTGATATTTATGATCTGGAACTCGACGGGGCCATAGATGGTTTTGTCTATGGAGTTTGCGCCGCGCGCGTTGACGAGCTTGTTGTCGAAGGCAAAGACGCCGCCCGCGAAGGTGACGTTCGAGATTGACCTGTCAACTGCCGCCGTCATGTCCTGTGTCATGAGTATGGGCTGCGCCGCGCCGCTCAGGTCTGAGAAGCCGAGCTGCTTATTTGCGTTGACCCTGATCGCGCGCACGGCATACTCGGTGTCGAAGAGATTGTTCAGGCCCGCGGGCGCGAAGACCTCCTCTACCACGCCCCTGTCTTCGTAGATAGTATCGCTCCCGGTGTAGGCGACGTGCCGCCAGCCCGTTGTCGAGGCGTCGCCGTCCAGATAGGCGCGCGCGCCGTTCGGCTCTCGCTTGTTGCGGAAAACGGTTTTACGTTTCAGCACCTCGTAAGCCACTGCGCCTTCAACCGGCGACCACGTCACCTTGTTAGTCCTCGCAGAGGCGGGCGCGACCTGCACGTTCTGCGGAACGGCGGGAGCAGTCTGCCCTGCGGCAAAGTGCGAAACCTGTGTTGAGATGGTGGCCGTGTCGCCGATGACTTCCCTGGCGTTGATTCCCAGTTCGTGCGCCGCGAAGACCTGTTCGATCAAAGCACGGTGCAGGCCGGGGCTTGACGGGTCGGTGGCATCGCTCGGGTAGAGCGATTGGTCTGCGACGATCATCGCGTCGCGCGCCTTGACCATAGTATCGGGTGAGGTCGTGCCGAGGACGTACATCGAGCCGAGGAAGATACGCTCGAAGGTCTCCGTGCCCCTGGTGATGGGTCGGCCCGGCGTGCCGTCCTCGAACTTCGGGCGCTTGTAGGTAGCGCCTTCGGGATAGATGCGGTTGAGCATCTGTCGTACGTCCCACATCGTGGACATGTAGATTTCACCGTCGCGGTGCTCCTCGAACTCGTAATGGGGCGTGACCGGCTGGCCGAGCGCGTCCTTCGTGGTGTAAGAGGTTCCGATGTCGGAATACTTCAGGGTCGAGAGCGCGCTGCGAACGTAGGCGATCTGATCCGGGTCAGCGCCCTTCGAGCGGAAGTAGTTGCGATAGCCGTAGGCGTTGACGACGTACTCGCCGAGCGACGGGCTGTTCGTGATCGTGAAGGCCCACATATCGGCCTGTCCCTCGTTCAAAGCAGGGCCTTCGGGCGTGCCTTCGAGTCCGGCGATGGGGCTCGTGATGGCGTGCATGCCCTCGTGATACGGCACTGTGCCTTCGAGCGCCAGATCGTTCAGGAGATAGCCGTGCCCGTAGATGGTCGGATTGGCGCTCACGGGCGACTGCACGCCCGTCAGCTCGCGGATCAGTCCCGTCACGTTGGCGGCTACGGCGTTGTCGAGTCCGAGCACGACGGCCGGAGTCTCCGCCGGATTCTTCTTAATCGCGTCGGCATAGATGGGGCTCAACCCGATGTAGACGTTCGGCGCGTGGACGTTGGCCGCGAGCGGCACGTCATGATTCGGGTAGCTGTCGGGGAAGCTTCCCTCGCCGACGCGGTTGTGCACGCGGTCGCCCGCGACGTGCAGGTAATCTACGTATTCGAGCAGATAGGTGACGAAGAAGAAGGCGTTGATGTCGTCCTGGTGCTCGGCTGGCTCTGCGGTCGGCCCGAAGTGATTCTGCTCGTCGGTGCGCGCCTCGAAGTTGGTCGCGTCCGTATTGCTGAAATGCCACGTGCCTTTGGCAGCCTGCGGGAACGGCTGCTTGGTGGCGAGAATGTTATTGACGAGCGCGTGCGTGCCGGTGAGCGTGCCGTTGACGCCCGTCGCCATGTTCGAGGCGTCGAACTTTCTCAGCGTCGCGCGCACCTGCCCGAGCGGCCCCGTCGTGCCGTCCGGTCTGACCCCGACGCTGATTTTGCCCTCGTCCTTCAGCTCCTTCGTGATTTCCGGATACTTCGGATAGATATCGCCTGTGAACGGCTCGCCGTTGGTCGGATTCTGGAGAAAGTTCATAAAATCCTGGCGCGAAACAATCTCGCCCGTATGCGCGTCTATCATGTGTAGATAGAGCCCGAACGGGTTGGTCGAATACCTGGCCACTTTCCAGACGAGACGATAGCCGTTGGCCGTCGGATAGATGCCGAGCCTGGGCTCAAGGTTCTCGACCGCCGCAAACTGCTTTGAGAGGGCTTCAAGACCCGGCCTGAGCAACTCCTGAACCTGCTGCGATAAGGATACCCGGAAGCGGGCGAGGTCGGCGTCAACCTTCTGACGCGCCTGCTCGGCCGAGAGCGTGGGCGTCGTGTTGACGTTGACATCGCGGAAAAGCGGGCCGCTCGCCATGATGACCTGATTGTTCGAGTTCAGGACGAGGCCGACGCCGCCGTTCGCCACATCTATGCCGCCAACCGTCTGCTGGAAGCGCAGCAGATGTCCGCCCAATGCTTCACGCTCGGAGACGAGCCGCAGGTCTGCGATGTTCTGAATGCCGAAGGCGGCGGCGTTGGCCGTCAGGAATGAGCGCCCTGCTTCTTCAGGCGTACCACCGAAGGCCGCGCTGGCAAAGTCCATCAACGTGTCCGGAGAGCCGCCGAAATCGTTCCAGCGAACGGTCATGCGGCTCGACTGCGAGGCCGACTTCAGGCCCTCTATGGCCTCCAATTGCTGACGCGTGGCTGTGCGCGCGGGCTTCAGCTTTTGCGCCACGTTCAGGTCGTAATTCGGCGCTGGCCGCGCGTAGAGGTTGAATTTGGCTGTCCTGGCTGCATCAATCGCCGCCGCAGAGCTTTCAAAGGGGACGGCTATGCCCGTGACGAGCACTCCCGTGACGATCAATAAAATCAGGGCGACGAATAGTGTTCTTGGCCGGTGCATTCCGTTTTCTCCTCAAGTTTGGTTAACTGAACCGAGCGAGGCGCTTTCCCATACGCTATGCTGGCGATCATAGGGGCGGGGACTTGAGAAAAGGTTGAGGCCAACTTGAGAACGGCAGCATCATCCGGCCAGAGGCTCGTCGGGGGCAGGCCGGGGCCGTGCCCGTCAGGGCAAAAACCCCTGTATCAATGCAACTTAACTTGGATCGCCGGGCGTCGGGCGAGGGATAAAAGGGATGAAAAAATTCCTCCCTTCTTGAAGGGGCTTCAGTTTTTGAGGCCGCTTTCTGGAACTTTTCCGTCCCCTGACGCGAATCACCTATGACTGCTCGATGGCTGATCGTCAATCAAAGCACGATGACAGTTAACAAGACTTCCAATGACGGCCAACTGCTGCGGCTGTTGATGGCCGGAGATGAGGATGCTTTCACGTCGCTCTACAGGCGGCGGCAGGGGGGCGTTTACAGGTTCGCCCTACAGATGAGCGGGTCGGCGGCGATGGCTGAGGATGTGACCCAGGAGGTCTTTATGGTGCTGATGCGCGAGGCAAATCATTACGACCCGTCGAAGGGCTCTGTGCAGGCTTACCTGTACGGGATCGCGCGCAATCACGTGCTGCGACGCCTGGAACGCGACCGGCCCTTAGTACAGATCGCGGACGATTCGGAAGAAGCCCAGGCAATCTGCCCCGAACGTTTCGTCGCACAGGGCGACCCGCTCAAAGAACTCCTGCGCAGCGAGTTGATAGAGTCCGTGCGGCAGGCCGTGCTTGCCCTGCCGTCGCATTACCGCGAGGTGGTCGTGCTCTGCGACCTGCACGAACTGAGCTATGCCGAGGCCGCTTCCGCGCTCTCGTGCGCCATTGGAACGGTGCGCTCGCGGCTGCATCGCGCTCGCTCAATGCTGATCGAGCGACTGCGCGCGACACGGCAAGAGGAGGAGAAGAGTGAAGAGCCCGCTGAAGACTCTGCGCTCTTAAAGACGACGAGGTGCTTCGCATGAATTGCCCGGACTTTGAAATGATCGTCGACGACCTTGCGCGCGGACGGATGATGGAAGCGACGCAGCGCGCGAGCGGGTTGGCCCACGCCGACGCCTGCGCGCATTGCGCTTCGCGACTGGCGGACGAGCGTTGGCTCACCCGAGGCTTGCGCTCCGTGGCGACCGATACGGAGAACAATGAAGCCCCCGCGCGCGTTGAGGCGGCACTGCTCGCAGCCTTTCGCGAGCGCGACGGTCGGGCCGCCCTGCTCAATCCCGCAGCACGACCGGCAACCCCCGCCGGGCGACAAAGTTTTTGGCGCGTGGCGGGCGGCGCGGCGGCGGCAGCCGCAGCAGCGTTGGCGGCGCTCGTCTTCGTCGCGTTTGTCGCCTCGCGCACGCGGCCCGAGCAACCAGCCGCACAGGCAGTAGCCGAGCGCGGCTCGCAAGCTTTGAAGCTGTCGGCGTGGCCGAGCGTGCGGGAAGAGGGCCGCGCGATTGAGCCGGAGCCGGGCGTCGGGCTGAGAAGCGGGCGCGGGCTGACACCGCAGCCGGTCGCGTTTGAGCGAACGCCGAGAGGGATACGACGTGGCGCAATGGGCGGCAGCAACGCGGCTGGCAACGCGATCGGGGGCGCGCAGCCCCTGGACGCGGCGACAAATTCCACGGCGAGCGATATTTCCACGGATTTCATTCCGCTGACATACGGGGGCGGCCTGGACGGGCTCGATAGCGGTCGGGTCGTGCGCGTAGAGTTGCCGCGCTCGGCGCTCGTGCGATTCGGCCTTCCCGTAAACGCGGAGCGCGCGGGCGAGCCGGTCAAGGCGGACGTGCTGCTCGGCGAGGACGGGTTGGCCCAGGCCATCCGCTTCGTTCGATGAGCGCCGCCCGCGCCCGATCAGCAGTAGCGGCAGGCGATTTGTGAAGACGTGTGAAACAGATTCCGACGGCAATCTTTTTCCGAGGAGAGAATATGATGAGAATACAGAGACGTATCAGCACCATGAGCGTCGCTTTCATAACCCTGGCCCTGGTTTGCGGCACGAGCACTTCGGCGCAGCAGCCTCAGCAGGAGAAAATCGAACCGAAGATCGAGCAGGATGTCATCATCGTGAGCGGCCCCGACCTCCCGCCCGGCCAGGAGGGAGACCATGTTCCACTGCCGCCGCCCGACGTGATGCTGAGCGGCCCGGCGGGTGGGCCCATCGAAGGCAACACCTTCACCTTCGTCTCGTCCGAGATGAGCTTTGACGGCAAGGTTGTCAAGGGAGCGCCCTATTCGGCGGAAGCCGTCACGGAGATGACGCAGACGCTCGGCGACGGCAATCGCATCGTTCGCAAGAGCACCGCCTCCGTTTATCGTGATAGCGAAGGGCGCACGCGGCGCGACCAGACGCTCGGCTCTATCGGCCCGTTCGCAGCCGCAGGCGATCCGCCGCAGACCTTCTTCATCAATGATCCGGTGGCCGGGTTCAACTTCATCCTTGACCCGCGCACACGCACGGCGCGAAAACTTCCGCTGCCACGTATAGAGCATCTGTCGCGCGGCCCACGGGCCGGAGCCAGGGTCGAGGACAGGGTCGTTCGAGCGCCCGCGCCTGGCGGGCTGGGAACCAGCGTGATGATCTATGAGAATGTGGAGGGCGAGCCGGGGCCTTTCCGTACGTCAACGCATGGGCCGGGGCCTAAGACCGAGTCGCTCGGGAAACAGACCATCGAGGGCGTCGAAGCCGAAGGCACGCGCACCACCCTCACCATCCCGGCGGGACAGATCGGCAACGAGCGACCTATACAGATCGTAATGGAGCGCTGGTACTCGCCTGAATTGCAGACCGTAGTGATGACAAAGAACAGTGACCCGCTCGTGGGCGAAAGCGTCTACCGACTGACCAATATCAGTCGTAACGAGCCGCCGCGCTCGCTCTTCGAGGTTCCGGCCGACTACAAGCTGAGGGAAGTGCCGCCCCCGCCCGGAATCAGAATCATGAGAAGGCCCGCCAACGATAAGTAGTGTTCCATAAGGGTTGCCGGATTGGCGGGCGGAGGCGATAAACCGCAGAAGGGCGAGCGATAAATGGCAGAAGGGCGGAGGCGATGACGTGTCGCTTCCGTCCTTCTGCCGTTTATCGCCCGCAATCTTCAAGCTTCGGTTAAGAAGGGGGGAAGCCTCACCCCTTCTGCCGCTATCCGTAAATTTAAAATCGAGCGGTTGGAATATCCGGCCCTCGGTCGAGACCCGCATTACGCAACGCTTTATAATCGAACTGCAACGTTATCATCACCGGATTGATGCATTGCCTTTCAGTCATTTGTGTATTCTTATCAGTCCGTGACCGGCCAAACGGGCTTGTGCTACGCCCATCTTTGTACGGAAGAAGGGGGGCAACACAGGCATCTCCGAGCGTTAGTAATCCCCTCAAGGGAGATGTCGTGATGAAGTATCCGCTGCCTTTACGGACAGTCAATAGTACTGTCTCCGAAACGACCCTGCGAACCATACAGCGAGCAGTTGCCGCCATCGGTCAAGAGTCACGGCCCAGGGCCTTCGCTCACATTCACCCGCACGCCCATGCCACGGCCAAGCTGACGCGACACTTCGTCACCCACTACAGACGCGATAGCCGAAGTCATACGCCGACGCTCGAAGAGATCGAGTTCAGCGCGCACATGCACGACGTTGGCAAATACTTCATCGCGACCTCAATTCTTTTGAAGCCCGGAAGGTTCGATGAGGACGAGCGGGCGGTCATGTCACTCCATCCCATCTACGGCGCAATCATTATTTCAAAGCTCCCCGGCATCTCGGATTTAATTAAGCGCGTAATACTTTATCATCACGAACATTGGGACGGGTCTGGCTATCCGGACGGGCTTTCCGGCACGAGCATCCCGCTCGAAGCCCGCATCGTGGCCGTGGTTGATGTCTATACGTCGCTGCGCTCAAGGCGTTCCTATAAACCGACCCTGCCGAAGGAGGAAGCCCTAAAGCTTCTCGGACAGATGGCGGGACAAGAACTCGATCCGTACCTGACCGAGGATTTCATCAAGCTGATAAGGTGCTGGAAATAGACGGGGCGAAAAACTTCTCCCACCTTAAGGTTAATACTGGATGCTCATATCTTAGCTTCGTTATCCTGCTCATAAGGCCCGTCCCGTCAGCCTCGCGCAGGGCTTGTTTATCTCTCGAATCATCGCAGCCGCTCGCTCATAGAAGGGCCGCCGCCGCCACCGCCCGCACCTCTATTCCACGAGATAAATCCCGATCTTATTGCAAAATCCGACGGTAGTAGTATGATGTGGCTCCGATCTCAGGCGTCCTCGTCTCATCCCCCACAGCACAGCTCTTTCACATTTCACTTTCCATAGAACCGGAAGGAGCACCATGAGTAACTACTGCGCACGCATCAAGGTTTTGGTCGTCCTCGCTTTCATGGCCGCATTTGCATCCGCCATGCTCTTGAATACGGGTGCGGATGCGCAGAGCCGCTCGCAGAAACCCAAGCCCGAAGACCAGCAGCAGTCTTCTTTCACGCCCGTCGTCGAAGAGCCCTTCGAGGTCGTCCGGGCGCGCGATAAAGCGGCGAAGAGCCGCGTGATGGCCGCCGCCAGAAAGTTGCTTGAGGAACGCTATGACCTGACGGCGCGTCTCGATCAGAATGTGAAGATGACGCGCGGGAAGCCCATCGCGACGGGGCCGACGGCGCGGCTCAGGAAGGGCATGACGTGGGAACAATTGGGCGCGATGTCGCCCGATGAGATCAGGGATAAGGATCTGTTTCCGTATCTCCCGCTGCCTCACGTCAATCACCCCGTCGGCGGGATGATCTTTCCGCAGATGCACGTCAAGGCGATGCCGAGGCTTGAGCGCTTCGATATGGATTTCGACATTCCGGAGCAGTTTTTGCCGGAGTTTCCGCCCGCCATCTTTCTGACGACGCGCCCCGACTTGGGCGATGTCTCCAAGGGGCAACTCGTCACGATCGACAATTTCTACGAGCTGTTCAACGGCATTCTCAACCCGAAGCAACTCGATGGATTGCGTCTGCTGGTGACGCAGTTTCCGCAGCAGCAATTCAACGCCACGGCCGACCGTAAGACCGAAAAGCCGGACGGGATGCGCGGCGTGACCTGCTTCGACTGCCACGTCAACGGTCACACGTTGGGGGCGGCGCATCTGGTCGGCGACATTCGCCCGCAGGAGAATCGCCGCCGCATCGAGACGCCGAGTCTGCGCGGCGTCAACATCCAGCGCCTGTTCGGCTCGCAGCGCGCCCTGCGCACGGTCGAAGATTTCACGGAGTTCGAGCAGCGCGCCGCATACTTCGACGGTGACCCGGTCGTGGCGACCAAGAAGGGCTTGAACATTTTGGAGCGCGGCTCGCAGATTCACGCGATGGCCGAGTTTCAGGAGTTGCTTGATTTTCCGCCCGCGCCGAAGCTGAACGTCTACGGCCGTCTCGACCGAAAGAAAGCGACCGAGAGTGAGGTGCGCGGCGAAGAACTCTTTTTCGGTAAAGCGAACTGCGCGACGTGCCACACTCCGCCCTTTTACACGGACGGCACGATGCACGATCTGATGGTCGAGCGCTTTTACAGGCCGCGCATGGAGGGCGGCATGATGATAACGAAGCAGGGGCCGATCAAGACATTTCCGCTACGCGGTATTAAGGAATCGCCGCCGTACCTTCACGACGGCCGCCTGCTCACGCTCGAAGATACGGTGGAGTTTTTCAACCTGGTGTTGGAGCTTAACCTTGCTTCACAGGAGAAGGCCGATCTGGTGGCCTTCCTACGCGTCCTATAGCTACAGGACGCTCGTTGGCCCGTTCTTCAATGGCCCGTTCTTCAACCCGCGTGGGGGTGCTGCGGCTGCTGCCGTGGCAGTAGCCGCAGCAGCCCCACGTCAAACCATCGTCAGTTCTTCCATATCCGCGACGACGATCTCGGAGATGAGCGTTTTGTGAACCGGGCACTTGTGCGCGATCTCCTGTAGACGCTCGCGTTGCTCGTCGGTCAAATCGCCCTCGACCGTCACTAATCGCTCGATGCGATGGACGAACCCTTCGGTGCTGCGCGCGCATTCGGTGCAATCCCGCGCGTGAATCCTTTGCTGGCGCAGGCGTACCGTCACGCGCTCCAGCGGCCACCCTTTGCGCCGCGCGTACAGCGTAACCGTCATTGAGATACAGCCTCCGAGCGCGGCCAGCAGCAGCGTGTAAGGGTCTGGGCCCGCACCGTCGCCGCCCAGGCCCACCGGCTCGTCAATCGTCAGCTCCCGGCCGTCGCCGTACTGCACTCTGTTCTGTAGATTCGTGGTCGATTGGACGATGACCTCGCTCATCGGGAATAAACTCCTTCCGGGGGGGATCAGGTCGAGGCGGGCCGTTGCAATGGCCGTCCCACTTTTTCGGCTCGCGTAGAGCAGCGCAAACGTTAGCGCGTTTGTGCTTTTCAATCAATAGCGCGACACTTGCCGCGCCGGACTTGCCGCGCCGCGCGTCGTGCGGCTACACTCCTCGACACCGATCTGCCGAATCCTGTGGCTATTCAAAAGTAGGAACACCAGTCTGAGCGAGGAGCGAGGGAGATGAAGATTCACGAGTACCAGGGCAAAGAGTTGTTGAAGAGGTTCGGCGTCGCCGTCCCCCGAGGCATTGTCGCGCGTTCACCCGAAGAGGCGTATCACGCCGCGAAAGAGCTGGGCACGGAGATCGTAGTCGTCAAGGCGCAGATTCATGCCGGGGGGCGGGGCAAGGGCGGCGGCGTCAAACTGGCGAAAAGCGCCGACGAGGCGCGCGACATAGCGCAGCAGATGCTCGGCATGAAGCTCGTCACGCACCAGACCGGCCCCGAAGGCAGAGAAGTGCGCGTGCTCCTGATCGAAGAGGGTTTGCCGATTGATAAGGAGTTTTATCTCGGCATCGTGCTCGACCGCACGACGGGTCGCCCCGTCTTTATGGCCTCGGCGGCGGGCGGCATGGACATCGAAGAAGTGGCGGCGCACACGCCCGAACAGATTTTCAAAGAGACGATTGACCCGGCCGTGGGCTTCCGCGCGTTCCAGGCCAGAAAGCTCGCCTTCGGCCTCGGCCTGCCTGCCGAACTGGTGGGCCAGGCCGCAAAGTTCATGCAGGCGCTCTACACCGCTTACGAACAGATGGACGCTTCCTTGCTTGAGATCAACCCTTTCCTGTTGACGAAGGACAAGCGACTGATCGCGCTCGATGCGAAAGTGAATTTCGACGACAACGCGCTCTATCGCCACCAGGATTTCGTGGGCCTGCGCGACTTGAACGAGGAAGAGCCGCTTGAGATAGAGGCTTCCAAGTTCGACCTCAACTATATCAAGCTCGACGGCAACATCGCCTGCATGGTCAACGGGGCCGGATTAGCGATGGCGACGATGGACATCATCAAGCTGGCGGGCGGCGAGCCCGCGAATTTTCTTGATGTCGGCGGCGGCGCATCGCAGGCGCGCGTCGAAGCGGCCTTCAAAATCCTGCTCGCCGACGAGAACGTGCGCGCCGTACTCATAAACATCTTCGGCGGCATAGTGCGCTGCGACATGGTCGCCAACGGCGTGGTCGGCGCGGCCCGGAATCTGGGCGTCAGCGTGCCGGTCGTCGTCCGCCTTGAGGGCACGAACGTCGAGGAGGGCCAGCGCGTGATACGCGAATCGGGGCTGGATTTCACGGTCGCCAGCGGCATGAAGGACGCCGCCGAAAAGGTCGTCTCGCTGGCCGGAAAATAGTCTTCCTTTTGAAAGGGGAGAGAGGGCGGCCGTTTTGGCGGATAAGGTCTTCGATATGCGCGAGCGCGCAGACCAAAGAAGGCTGGCCCGCGAGGAGTTCTAATAGATGTCAGGAGTCTTTCAGTGAATCGCCGCCGACTCTTTAAGGTGCTGGTTCAGTTGAGCCGCTTCGGGCTCGCGGCGCTCTTTCTGTTGACGGCCGGGGCGAAGCTTTACACCTTCAATGATTTCGTAGGCAATCTCTCGAATCTGGTCTGGACAGGCTGGGCCTGGCCCGCCGCCGTCGTCGTTATCACAGCCGAAGTCGTGGCCGCGCTGTTGCTCCTGCTGCCGCCGACAGTGCGCTGGGGCGGCGTGTGGTCGGCCACGCTGCTCATAGGCTTTGCCGCCTACGCTCTGTACTACGTCAAGGTCAAGCACGGCGAGCCGCTCGAATGCGGCTGCTTCGGCGGTATCATCGCCAGCCAGCTAGGCGTCAGCACGGCCCTGCGTAATCTGGGTTTGCTCGTTCCCGCCGCGCTCGTAATCTTCGGCTTCGGGCGCACGCGACGAGAAGGGCAGCCCGAGGCGTTCGAGTTGCCGACGCCTTCGCCGCCCTCTTTCACTTCGAGCCCCGAAGATGTGTGAGCGACCGATGGAAGACTCGCCGCATGGGTCGGGAACTGGAGACTAAGCCGCGAACAATCTTAAAGCCGCGAGGGATAAGAGCAGCAATGCCATCATCCCTCGCGGCTTTAACTGTGTCGCGCTGTACGGCGGAAAATCTTAGTTGCGGCTCCCGGCGCTACGCATCCGGTTGATCTCGTAGCGGGTATTGTCTATGCGCTCCTGCACGTCCGGATGATCGTTGAAGAGCGAGCCCAGGAGCGAAGAGTCCGAGCGGCTCACATTCTGTAGTTTCTGAAACATGGTAATCATGCCTTCGGCGTCGAACCCGGCTCGCGGCATCGCGCGCACGCCCAGAAAATCTGCCTCGCGTTCTTCCTCGCGGTTGTGCACGGCCAGTAGCCCGCTCGCTACGATCTGCGCGGCGGCTGTGCCCATCTCGCCCGCCGTGTTGCCCGCAATCCCTGTGATCGAGCCGAACAGGCTGACGAGGCTGCCGAGCGCCTGTGATTGCTGTATGGTCTTCAGGCTGTGACGCGCGACGACGTGGCCGATTTCGTGCGAGAGGACGGAGGCCAGTTCGTCGTCGTTAGCCATTTCAAGCAGGGCCGTCGTCACGTAGATGTGGCCGCCGGGAATCGAGAAGGCGTTGATCGCATCGTCGCGCATGACGTGGAAGCGATAGGCGAGCGCGGGTCGCAGGCTGGTGCGGGCGACGCGCTGGCCGATGCGATTGGCACGCGTCTGGCCCTGGCTCGTGATCGTGTATTTCTTGGAGACTTCAAGGTGAAGCTGATTGCCGAGGCGCGTCTCATCCTGCTCGCTGATGAGCCCCGCGTTCGTATAGCGCGAGCCGCGAAATTGCGCGTACGGATCGGCACTGACATACCCGGTCGCCGAGGTGACGATGCTCGTGCCCAGGTCAAAGATGGCTCCGATGGGAGACCCGACCTCGGGCACTTCGCTTCCGGACTCTCGCCGCTGCTTCTGCTGCTCCTGCGCTCCGGCGCTGGCGAGAGGCACGAGCATGAGCGCGACCGTAAACGCAATCGCAAGAAATCTTCGGCGACGGGGGAAAAGGGGTTTCATCTTTTATCTCCTGATCTCTCTTTCTTTCTCTCTCTCTGTGTGTGAATCCGAGGGCAGGCACGGCGGGCCTGCAATCGAGTCTACCGGCCGGGTCTGCCCCATCATAATGCATGGCGCGCGCTTTTTTAAACAGGTGCGTCCGCGCCGAAGCATAGACGTTCGCCTCCGCGTCCTTTTGCAATCCCTTCTGCTGAGGGCCGCCGCGTTGGCAGAGCAGCCCTTAAAGCTCTCGCGCCGCTCCATCGCGCTCGCGCACATGGCGCGCGCGCGTAGTTTTAAGGAGAACCCTGTGCAACTCGTCTATTTCCCGGCGGCCGTGTAAAATCGGTGCGCACGATTCACACTCTAAAAAAGCTGGGAGACCGCATGGCGACCTTATCATTTTGGGGCGGCGTCGGAACCGTCACGGGATCAAAATACCTGATCGAAGGGAAAAGCGGGCGCGTGCTCGTTGACTGCGGTATGTTCCAGGGCTTGAAAGAGCTGCGCGAGCGCAACTGGCAGGAGCCTCCGTTTAATCCGAAATCGCTCGACGCAGTTCTGATAACGCACGCCCACATAGATCATACGGGTTACCTGCCGCGCCTCGTGGCACAGGGCTTTCGCAAGCCCATCTATTGCTCGCGCGGAACGGCCGACCTGCTCAAGGTCTTATTGCCGGACGCGGCCCGCTTGCAGGAAGAGGACGCCGACTATCGCAATCGCCACAACCTCTCGAAGCATCGGCCCGCCCTGCCGCTCTATACTGAAGAGGACGCGCGCACGACGCTCAAGCTGATCGAGCCGGTCGAGAATACGGGCGCTGCTTTGAAGGTCGCGCCCGGCATCCACGCCGGATTCCGCATCGCCGGTCATATCCTGGGCTCAAGCCTCGTGCTGGTCGAGATAGAGGGCGCTGGAAATCATGGCCGGGGCTGGCGCGTTCTTTTCTCCGGCGATCTGGGCCATTACGATCAACCAATCATACGCGACCCCGTCGCCCCGCCCGCCTGCGATTATCTGCTGGTCGAATCGACCTACGGTGACCGCTTGCACGACCCCGAGAACCCGAAGGACGCGCTCGCGCGCATTATCAACGAGACGCACGAGCGCGGCGGCGTCGTCCTTATTCCGGCCTTCGCCGTCGGTCGCACGCAGGAATTGCTCTACCTGATACGCGAGCTTGAGGATGAAAAGCGCATTCCCATCTTGCCGGTGCGCGTCGATTCGCCTATGGCGGCCGCCGCGACCCGCGTTTACAGCAATCGTAAGGAAGAGCAGGATGAGGAATACGCGAGCATACTCGCCCGCAGAGAGCATCCTCTGCGGACGCACTCGATGGTCACGGCCTCGTCGCGTGATGAATCCAAGCGTCTCAATGCCGAGGAGGGAACGCGCATCATCATCAGCGCTTCGGGGATGATGACGGGCGGGCGCGTCCTTCATCACGCGCGCCGATTCCTTCCAGATGCGCGCTCGACCGTCGTCTTCGTCGGCTACCAGGCCGCCGGGACGACCGGACGGCGCATCCTGGACGGCCAGCCAGAGGTCAGGATCATGGGCCAGTTCGTGCCCGTGCGCTGCCACATAGAGCGCGTCGGCGGTTTCTCGGCGCACGCAGACTGGAAGGAAGTGCTGCGGTGGCTGGAAGGAATGCCCGCCGCGCCGCGCAGGACATTCCTGACGCACGGCGAGCCGGAGGCGGCCAGCGCTATGGCCGAGCATATCAGGGAGCGTTTCGGCTGGACGGTCGAAGTGCCGACCTACGGCCAGACGACGGAACTGGAATAGCCGCCGTGGTTTTTAGTGCGCGTGGAGCGCCTAGCCCCGAGCGTGCTATACTTCGCCGTCTTTCATATAAGCAATCGGCCGCGAGCGGCTTAGAAGACGAGCGGGACGCTCTCTGGCGGCGGCCCTCGGCTCGTTGCTGAAACCTGAAGGAGCATCTCATTGAGCGTTCTCGTTGATAAAAATACACGTCTGGTCGTGCAGGGCATCACGGGCAAAGAGGGCACGTTTCATACGCGGCAGATGGTCGAGTACGGGACGAACGTTGTCGGCGGCGTCACGCCTGGAAAGGGCGGAAGCACGCACGAGGGCATCCCGGTCTTCAATACGGTCGCGTCTGCCGTCAGGGATGCGGGCGCGAACGCTTCCGTAATCTACGTGCCGCCTGCTTTCGCTGCGGATGCGATCATGGAGGCGGCCGATGCGGGTCTTCCGCTCGTCGTCTGTATCACGGAAGGGATTCCCGTGCTCGACATGGTCAAGGTCAGGGAGTACCTGTCGGACAAGCCGACACGCCTGATCGGCCCGAACTGTCCCGGCATCATCTCGCCCGGCAAATGCAAGATCGGTATTATGCCCGGCCACATCCACCGCGAGGGACGAATCGGCGTCGTCTCGCGCTCCGGGACGCTGACCTACGAGGCCGTGGGCCAATTGACGGCGCTCGGGCTGGGCCAGTCGACGGCCATCGGCATCGGCGGCGATCCCATCGTCGGGACGACGCACACGGACGCGCTCGCGCTCTTTCAAGCGGACGACGAGACGGACGGCATAGTTATGATCGGAGAGATCGGCGGCACGGCCGAAGAGGACGCCGCCGCCTTTGCCCGCGACAACGTGCGCAAGCCCATCGTCGCCTTCATCGCCGGTCAAACTGCGCCGCCCGGACGCCGCATGGGCCACGCCGGGGCGATCATCGCGGGCGGCAAGGGCACGGCCGCCGAAAAGATGAAGGCGCTCGAAGATGCAGGTATTCGCGTCGTGCATTCACCCGCCGACATCGGCACGGCGATGAGAGAGGCTTTGAGCGCCCGCGCCGGAGCGGCTTAAGAGTCAAAGCCTATCCGCACCACTGTTTTTCGGAGGCCGAGCGCATACCCCTCGCCAACTCAGAGAGAGGTGTTTCGGGATGAGCATCTGGCATAAGCTCTTGGCGCGACTTTTTCCGAGGCAATTGGCCTCCGATATGGAGGCCGAATCGCGCGCCTGGATGCTTCAATGTCCGTGCGGTTACGAAATCTCAATCTGGGAGCTTGGGGGCATCAGATATGGGGCAACGTCGCGTGGCAAAAGGATGCTGCGCCGGTGTCGCCAGTGCGGCAAGCTCAGGTGGCATCGCGTTTATAAGAAGGACGCGCCGCAAGGTAGTGAAGTAGTGTCGTGAGATACTCATTCTCAGGAGCATAATGGTGGAGCAAACAGGCAGACTGACTTTCGGTATCATCAAGCCCGACGCGGTGCGCGCCGGGAAAGTGGGACAGATTATTCAACGCATCACGGACGACGGCTTCAAGCTGCGCGCGATGAAGCTCCTTCACATGACTTTGGAAGAGGCCGAAGGCTTCTACGCCGTTCATCGCGAGCGCCCTTTCTTTCCGGAGCTGACGCGGTTTATGTCCGGCGGGCCGTGCGTCGTGCTGGCGCTTGAGAAGGATGATGCGGTCAGGAGCTGGCGCGACCTGATGGGCGCGACCGACCCGGCCAGGGCCGACGCCGGAACCCTTCGACGAGAGTTCGGCGCATCGCTCGGCGAAAACGCCGTCCACGGCTCGGATTCGGAAGAGAACGCGCGCGTCGAAGTCTCCTATTTCTTCAGCCGACTTGAACTCGTAGAGGGTTGAAGCGGCCTCGGAAAAATTCCGCCCGGCGATTGCGAGCGGGCGGGCCCTGGAGGCGCTGATCTTGAACGAGGACAGTTCATCCGGCGGGAGAGGGCCTTCCTCGATCAAGCCGCCGACCATCAAACCGCCCACAGCGCGCGACGATGTGTGGGGCGAAGAGACGACGCCCGGCTCAGCGCCGAGGGCGGCGTTTTCACAGAGCGCGCCATTGCCCGTCGCGTCAGCCATGCCGCCGATGCAGCGCACCGACGTTGCGTCACCGCGCAGGCAAAACCTATCGTTCTGGGTCGTCCTCGGACTGCTATTTCTTGGCTTTCTGGTTGTCTGTGTGGCAGTGGTGGTCTCTCTGTGGCTGATGTAAAATCAGCTTGAGCAATCCGCAATACTGTGGCCCTTTGACGGACGGAATGATTCCAAAATGAAGGATAAGGAAACTTAGATGAAAAGATGTCCCTCATGTCAGCGCACCTATGAGGATACGCAGGCTTTTTGTATGAACGACGGGACGCCGTTGGTGAGCGACTCGGCCCCCTCTTCCCTCGATAAAACGATGATGTCGGGCTCTCTCGGTGGGCCGCCCCCCGTGCCGCAGTCTTTCAATCAGGGTGCGCCGCAGGGCGAATGGGCCACGCCCGAATGGCCGCCCAATCCCACCTGGTCGCAGCAGCCCGGCGGCGCAGCAGCAGCCCCCGCGCCGCCCAAGAAAAGCAAGCTGCCCTGGATTCTGGCCGGAGTGGCGCTCCTGCTCATAGGTTTGGTAGGGGTCGGCGGCGTCGCCGCCTTCTTCCTGTTGAGCAAGGCTAAGGACGACAGCAAGCGCGGCCTCGGCTTCAATATCAACAAGAACGAGAAAGAGGCGAACACCAATTCGAGTACGACTTCGACTTCGACCAATACCAGCTCGCACTCGAACATGAACATGGGCGCGAGCGATGGTGGCGACGCCGCCGCCGCTGTGCCCACCGATAAGGAGTTGGTGACCAAGCAGCTATATGATCTCGAATACGCGTGGTGCGCCGCCGACCTCAAGGCCGACAAGGCCGCGATGGATCGCATCCTGGCGACCGAGTTCGTCGTCACGTACCCTGACGGCACGACGCAGACCAAGCAGCAATATCTGGCCGCGATGACGCCCGACCAGGAATCCAGATCCTGCAAGTATAGTGACTTCTCGCTCGGCCAAAGCTCCAACTATGCCGTCATCATCGGCTACAATACGGTCAAGGGCCGCAACGCCAACGGCGCTTATACGCAGCGCTCGAAGTTCACAGACACCTTCGTCTGGCGCGAGGGGCGATGGCAAGCCACGGCCTCGAAATCCGAGCTTGTGAAGTAGCAGGCAGCCATCGACGACAGAGGGTTTTTATGTCAATCATCAGCGACGTTATCGAATCGACCAAAGCGATCATCAAGGGGATGAGCGTCACCTTCTCTTATATTCCGAGAGAGAAGTGGACGGTGCAGTATCCGGACGAGCCCGTGACGATGCAGCCGCGCTATCGCGGCCAGCATCTGCTGCACGTCGATGAGCGCGGCAAGGAGAAGTGCGTGGCCTGTTTCCTGTGCGCCGCCGCCTGTCCTTCCGACTGTATCTACATCATCGCCAAGGATGACCCGCGCCCGCCCGCCGAGCGCACGGGCGTCGATGAGCGCTTCGCAGAGGTCTACAATATAGATTACGGGCGCTGTATCTTCTGCGGCTATTGCGTCGAGGCGTGTCCGAAGGATGCCATCACGCACGGCTACAATTTCGAGCTGTCGGTCTACAGCCGCGCCGACCTGCTCAAAACCAAAGACGACCTGCTGATTACCAAGCAGTTGCAGTCGAAGAACTACCGCGTCGCTTCCTCAGAGGAAGATGTCAACTCCGAATATAAAGAAGTATGAACGAAGGGATGAGGGCCGCAGGGATAAGGGATGCATGATTGAATGAATGCGTCAATTGAATCTGACACACAAACCCTTTCATCCCTCATCGCTGCCGCCCTTCGCCCTTCGCAGTTATGGGCCGAAGAGAATTTCACTATCGCTGGGAGCACGATTTGGAGTCGAGCCCGGAAGAGTTGTGGCCGCTCGTCGCCGATACGAACCGCTTCAACCGCGATACGGGTGTGCCCGCCGTCGAGGTCGACCGTCGAGACCAGCAGCAGCAGCAGGCGTCGACGCCCCGGCGTCGCCTTCGGCTCTTCCTGATGGGCCTCGCCGTCGAATGGGTCGAGCAGCCCTTCGAGTGGATCCGGCCCTATCGCTTCGGCGTGGTGCGCCAATACACGAAAGGGCCGCTCTCCGAGATGCGCGTGCTGGTTGAATTGACGCGCAAGCCGGGCGGGGGCACGCGCCTCAGCTACGATGTCTGGGCGCAGCCGAAGAACATAGTCGGACTCGCAGCCATTCCCGTCCAGATCGGTTTGCTGAGCCGTCGCAGTTTCACGGCGACGCTCAGGCGCTACGACAAACTGGCGAAGCTCTCGGCGCAGCTCCCTTACGCGGAATCGAAGGCCAACTTCGCGCAGGGAGGGCGCGCCCGCCTCGCCGCCCTAAGTCAAAAGCTGATCTCGCAGGGCGCGGATGCTCGTTTTGTGGACAAGCTGGCGGAGATGATCGAGCAGGCGGACGATATAACGCTGGCGCGCATTCGCGCCTATTCGCTGGCCGATTACTGGGGCATTCGGCGCAAGACCGCGCTGGAGGTCTGCCTGTGGGCGACGCGCGTCGGACTGTTGGATTTGCAGTGGGACATGCTCTGCCCGCACTGTCGCGGCGCGGCGCAGACCTCCCGAACGCTGACGGGCATCCACGCGCAGGTTTACTGCGACTCCTGCGACGTGGATTTTACGGTCAACTTCGAGAACTCGGTCGAGCTGACGTTTCGCCCCAACCAGGGCGTGCGTGCCGTCGAGAATCGCTCGTTCTGCATCGGCGGCCCGCAGGTTACGCCGCACATAGTCGCCCAGCAGTTGCTTGAGCCGGGCGCACAGCGACCCCTCAGTTTGGAGCTTGAAGCGGGGCGCTATCGCCTGCGAAGCCCCGGCGTGCCGGGCGAGCAGTTCCTGAAGGTCTGCGACGAGGGCACGGTTGAAGCGACCCTTCGCGCAACAGACGAAGGCTGGTCGGGCGAGGAGATCAACGTGGCGCGCGAGCCCGCGCTCCAATTGGAGAATGCGACGGGCGACGAGCGATTATTTGTGCTCGAACGCACGAGTTGGAGCGACCAGTCGGCGACCGCCGCCGAGGTGACGGCCCTGCAAGTCTTTCGCGACCTCTTCTCGAACGAAGCGCTCAGACCCGGCGAACAGATTTCCGTCGGCAGTTTGACCATCCTCTTCACGGATTTGCGCGGCTCGACACAACTCTATCGTGAGATCGGCGACGCTCCGGCCTTCGGGCGCGTGATGAACCACTTCGACGTATTGCGCGACGCCATCCGAAGCGAAGACGGGGCGCTCGTCAAAACCATAGGGGATGCCGTGATGGCCGTCTTTCGTCGCCCGGCGGGCGCGCTGCGCGCCATCCTCAGCGCGCAGGCCGCGCTGGCCGTCAAATCCGATACGGTGCGACCTTTGATGCTCAAGGTCGGCATCCACTCGGGCCCGTGCATCGCCGTCACGCTCAACGACCGGCTCGACTATTTCGGCTGTACTGTGAACATGGCGGCGCGCCTCGAAGGACTCTCGACGGGCGGTGACGTGGTCATCTCGGAAGCGGTGCACGCCGACCCGGAAGTCGCCGAGATGCTCAGCAGCCCGTCATGCGACCTCACGGCAGAGCCCTTCGAGGTCATGCTCAAGGGATTCGACGAGGAGCGCTTTGAGCTATGGCGTATCACGCCGCTCGGAAGTCCGGCGGCCGCAAGCGCTGCCGAAGCCGCGCCCGTATGAGCCGCCGAAGAAGATAGACGCGATCGCGCAGACGGGATTTGCCAAGCCGCATGACACCGCTTTTGGAAACTCGCGAAGTCTCAAAAATTTACCAGATGGGGACGGCCACCGTGGCGGCGCTCGACCGCGTCTCGATGACGGTCGCAGAGGGAGAGTTCGTCGCCATACAGGGAACATCGGGTTCGGGCAAGTCCACGCTGCTGAACATGCTCGGCGGGCTCGACCGCCCGACGAGCGGCGAAGTCCTCTTCGACCGCAGCTCTCTGGGGCCGTTCACCAAAAGGGAGATGGCACGCTATCGTCGCCATTCCGTCGGCATGATTTTTCAGAACTTCAACCTGATCCCGACGATGACCGCCGCCGAGAATGTGCGACTGGCGCTCGCCTTCGGCGGTCTGCGGGGCCGCGAGCGCGAGGAGAGAACAGGCGAGTTGCTCAACCGCGTCGGGCTCAGTGACCGCCTTGAGCACAGGCCGTCGGAACTCTCCGGCGGCGAACAACAGAGGGTTGCCATCGCGCGCGCCCTCGCCAATCGCCCGCGCGTCCTTCTGGCAGACGAGCCGACTGGAAACCTGGATTCGACGCGCGCACACGAGTTGTTGGCGCTGCTGCGCGAGCTGGTCGGGCGCGACCGCCTGACGGTTCTCATGGTGACGCACGATCATGAGTTGGCCTCGCGCTTCGCCGACCGCATAGTTTTTATGAAGGATGGCCGCGTCATCCAAGATGAAACCGAAACGAGGAAAAAGTATGAGCCGGGAACAGAACCAAACAGTTAATCAAGCGCCGCCGCAGCCGCAGGAGGGTAGGGAAGTGGCGACGCTCGGCGGCGGCTGCTTCTGGTGTACGGAAGCGGTTTTCGACGAGTTGAAGGGTATCGAGGCGGTCGAATCGGGTTATTCGGGCGGCACGCGTCCCAACCCGACCTACGCAGAGGTCTGCACGGGGACGACCGGACACGCCGAGGTCGTACAGGTCACTTTCGATCCGAGCATCACTTCGTTCAGGGAAATCCTGGAAGTATTCTTTACCGTTCACGACCCGACGACGCTGAATCGACAGGGCGCGGACGTGGGCACGCAATATCGCTCCGTGATCTTTTATCACAACGAAGAGCAGCGCAAGGTCGCCGAGCAGGTGATCCGGGAGCTGGACGCCGCGCACGTCTGGGACGCACCCATTGTGACCGAGCTTGCGCCGTTCGAGTCGTTCTACAAGGCGGAGGATTATCACCAGGAATATTTCCGCCTCAATGGCGAGCAGCCCTATTGCCGCGTCGTGGTCGCTCCGAAGGTGGCGAAGTTTCGGCAGCACTACCGCGAAAAGCTGAAGACGTAAGCGACACGGAGAGCAGGCCGGGGCGCTTCTTTTCGTTTCAGATGAGGTGATCTTATGTCAACGAGTGTTCCTCCCGTGATGACGCTTGAGGCGCTGCGCTCCGTGCCGCTCTTCGCCTCGCTCGACAACGATGCGGCGCGCGAACTGCGAAGCCTCCTGACGCTGCATGATGTGGCGAATGAGACGCCGCTTTTCGATGCCGGTGATACGGGCGATGCGATGTACCTGATCGAGAGCGGGCGCGTTCGGATACACGTCCGGGACACTTCCGGGCATGATGTCACGCTGGCGGAGCTGGCGGGCGGCGACTTCTTCGGCGAGATGGCGATCCTGGACGGCAAGCCGCGCTCGGCCTCGGCCACCGTCATCGAACCGGCCCGCCTCGCCGTGCTCTCGCGCGACGACTTTCTCTCCTTCGTGCGCCGCAACCCCGATGTCGCTTTGAAGATGCTGAGCGCGATCACCAATCGTTTGCGCGAGACGGACGAGCTGTTGCGCCAGCGAGTCTCGCGCAACGTCAACGAAGAGGAGGCGGCGCGGATGACGACCTCCGACCGCATGGCCTCGGAGCTGGCGGTCTTCGCCGGAAGCTGGAAATTCATAGGCGTACTGATACTCGTTATGGCGGCCTGGATATTCCTCAACTCGTGGTTCATGGGGCGGCCCTTCGACGAATATCCTTACCAGTTGTTCGGTCTCGTGCTCGGCGTCATCGCGGGCATACAGGCCCCCGTTATCATGATGTCGCAGAACAGGCAGGACGAGAAGGATCGCCTGCGCGCAGACCTCGATTATCAGGTCAATCTGAAGAACGAGCTTTCGCTGGGCGAAGTCCTGCGCCGCCTTGACGTGCTTGAAAGCGAGCGGCTGCCGATTCTGTTCCGTCAACAGAACGAGCGCATTGAGCGAGCGCTGCGTACAGCAGCAGCACCGGCAGCAGCGCCCGGCCAGGAGTAGGCGTGCGAGATCGCTTGCGCGCGCGCATCCCCGATGGATGCCGCGTTTGCCTGTCGAGGCGCGCGCGCCTTACAATATTCAGACCGTTCCACAAAATTTCGGGAAAAGTCAGGGCTTTCGGCGCTACTTCATGATTCAAGCCATCCTGTTTGACTTCAACGGCGTCATCATTGATGACGAGCCGTTGCAACTACAAGTCTATCGAGACGTGCTCGGCGCGCACGCCATAACGATCACGGACGAGGACTATTACAGCCTGCTCGGCGCGGACGATGAGGTGTTCGTGCGTGCCATCTTCGAGCGCGCCGGAAAGCCGCTCAAGGATGAAACGCTCGCCTCGCTGATCGAGCGCAAATCGGAGCTGCATCGCGAGGTGATAGGCGACGCGCCGCCGCTCTTTCCCGGCGTCGTCACTTTCATCAGGGCCGGGGCGCGTCGCTACCATCTGGCGGTGGTCAGTATGGCGCGGCGCGTCGAAATAGATTACGTGCTCGGGCGCGCGCACCTCAAGGCGGAGTTCAAGGCAATCGTCAGCGCCGAGGATGTCGCCGCCTGCAAGCCTGACCCGTGTTGCTACAATCGCGCCTTCGAGCTTCTGAACGAGAAGCGGCGCACGGCGCGCGAGCTTCCGCTCCTGCCGCACGAGTGTCTCGTGATAGAGGACTCGCCGCCCGGCATACAATCGGGCCGCGCCGCCGGGATGCGTACCCTGGGCGTGACGAATACAGTCTCCGAAGAGAAACTGCGCGCGGCGGGCGCTGATGTCGTCACACGCAGCCTCGCGGATTGGACTATGGACGCCGTGCATCACGTCTTTTCGGAAGGGAGGAACTAAGGGTGAGGGATGAAAGTGTAGCTGTTCAACCTGAATAATCCTTCCTTCATCGCTGCCGCCCTTATCCCTCATCCCTTCGTTGCTATGACTTTTTTCGACATTCTTTATCTCTCTTTGCGTAACCTGCGCGAGGCCCGGTTGCGTGCGACCTTGACGACGATGGGCGTCGTCGTCGGCGTCGCCGTCATCGTCACGATGGTCTCGTTCGGGCTCGGCCTACAGCGCAATACTGTGACGCGCTTTAAAGAACTCGACCTCTTCAACGAGATTACGGTCTTTGGCCGCAGCCTCGCCAGCATCGCCTCTTCGGGTTTCAGTAAGGGGACGAACGACAATAGCGAGAAGCCGCAGGCGCAAAGACACGGGAATCGTAACCTCAGACCCGACAAGGCTCCGCAGCGCTCGCTCGATGATGCCGCCATTGCCGAGCTGGCGCAGATACCCGGAGTCGCCTACGTCGAGCCGACCATCAATTTCAACGTCTACGTGCGCTCAAACGGTCATGCTCGAATGCTTTCAATCGGCGGGGCGATTGTCCCCAACCCCTCTTCGCGCTTCAAAGAGTATGCCGCCGGTGCAATGCTCAGCGCCGAGGGAGCCGACGAGGCCATCGTCGATGCGGATTTCCTGAATCACTTCGGCTACGCGAAGGCGGAGGACGCGATAGGAAAGAGCCTTGACCTGCTCGCTCCGGATAAAGAGGGGGATGAGGGTGGGCCCAGCTTCTTCGGTCTCCCGCTTGGGGATGAGCCGGAGGGCGACGAGTCTCCTGCGCAGAGGCTCGCGGCGCGCTCCTTCCGCATCGTCGGCGTATTGAAAGCGCCCGACGGCAACGGGCCGCGCTTTCGCGGTATGATGCCAGCCTCGGACATCTACATTCCGCTAGGGGCGGCGCGCGACTGGACGCGCGAGCATGGTGACAATCTGAGCGAGGTGGCCCTGGAACTGGCGCGCCAGAGCGGTGCGCTTTCCGAGAACGAGAGCGGCGGCTACGGCTCGGCCGTCATCCGCGTAACAGACCCGGTCGTGCTCACGGACGTAAGAAAACGCTTGACCGAGCTTGGCTTCGGCAGCTTCTCCATCGTCGACCAACTGGAACAACTGCGCACCGTCTTTCTCATCATCAACTCGGCGCTCGGACTCCTGGGCGGCATCTCTCTGCTGGTCGCCTCCTTCGGCATCGCCAACACGATGATTATGTCCATACTCGAACGGACGCGCGAGATCGGCATTATGAAAGCCATCGGGGCCGAAGACCGCGAGATCAAGCTGATCTTCTTCGTCGAGGCGGCGGTCATCGGCCTGACCGGGGGAGTGGCGGGAGCGCTCGTCGCGTGGGCGATTGACGGGGCGGCCAACCGCCTCGCTTACCGCTTCATATTGAAGCCGCAGGGCGCGCCCTACGTCGATTTCTTCGCCCTTCCGCCATACCTGTGGCTCGGCGCGATCCTGTTCGCCGTCTTCATCTCCATCCTCGCCGCGCTCTACCCGGCCGCCCGCGCCGCGCGCATCGACCCCGTCAAAGCCCTCAGACACGACTGAACCCCCGCCGCCCGCAGACATTTAACGGCCGCCATTTAATAGCCGTCGGGCGCGCGCCCCTAGCTGACTTGAAAGCTCAAAAAAAGCTTGAAAAACGCTCGCTTCGGGTCATTTTGCGGCAAAAAAAAATATGGGGGGCTATGTATTTTCGGCGGCGCGCGGCGGACTGTTCAAGCGACAGCTTTCTGATGAAAGCCCTTCTTGTCTGTTGCCTCGGATTTTCAAGGGCGCGCCGCGCACCAACAGGGCTGGCACCGGGCGAGCAATGACTTTTACCAGGGCGGCTTCGAGCACAAAAAAGCCTTTTCCGGAGAGTCTCAGGATGAACAAGATAATAAAATACGCGATTCTCGCTTCGGTGCTGGGTCTGGGGCTTGTGTGGCTGGCTCTACGCGCGGGCCATACGAGCGCCAGTTCCGCTCCGCTTCTTCTCTCAGCTTCATTTCAACAGAAGGTTTTGAAGACGACGCCGGAAGCGCCGCTCGCCCTGCGCCTCTTCGAGACTGCCGTCAAGACCGACTCGCAAGGCAAGATCATTACGGGGCCGACGAGCGACCCTGTGAAGAATATCGTCGGCGCAGAGCCCGCCGGAGAGCGCGGCGGTCTACAGCGTTTTACGAAGATCATGTACGGGGCCAGCTACATCGACGGGCGGCCAGACCCAGGCACGCGCATCGACCCGAACAACCCGGTCGTCAAGAGCGGCAATCAACTCTGGCCCAATCGCAAGCAGCCATTTCGCAGCCAGCCGCGCGCGCTGGCCTTGACGCCCGACGGTCGAAAACTTTATGTCACCCTGCCGGGCAGAGAAGGCTATCCGGATTGGCGTGTGGCGGTGCTGGATACGAACAGCCGCGTCGTCCTCAAATGGATAGACCTCAGACCGCCCGGACAGACGCGGGGCTTGCGTCCCATCGGGCTCAAGGTCTCGCCTCTGAACACGGCCATCTATCAGAATCCCTATCTCGTCGTGCTCAACCAGTACGGAAACTTCGCCAGCGTCATAGATACGGCGACCGATGCCGTGATCGGCGAGTTCGAGACCGGCTTCTACGCCGAAAAACTGATCTTCAATCGCACCGGCACGCGGCTCTACCTGACCGACCGCTTCAACGACACCGTCAGAGCGTACCGCGTCGATCCGGGGCCGTTCTTCACCTTCATGGGTGAGATTCCGACGGGGACGAGCGCCCTGGAGCGCTCCAATCCGCGCGACCTGGATTTGAGCGCCGACGGTCGCACACTCTACGTCGCCAACACTCTGGGCCACACCATCGCGGCCATCAACATCGCCAGCGACGCAAACCAGTTGCTCAAGGTCATGCCGGTCGGCGGTCTCTCGACCGATGTCAAGATAGCGGGCCGATGGGGCATCGTCAGCGGTCAGGAGACCAATACGAAGCTGAACCAGCGCGAGACGGGCCACGGCCTGCCGACGAAGGATGCCAACGGTGTTGTCATTAAAAACAATGGCCAGCCGCTGGGCTACACGCCCGTGATGACGGATGCGACCAAAGCGACGACCTTCGACGACATCGGCAGCGAGCTGAATATCTTCGATACGAGCACTAACAAGTTCGTCTATCGCTACGTTGACGAGGGGCGCGACATTTCGCAGCTCGTCATCGCGGGCCAGTACGTAGACCTGCGCGATCACGCCGACGCGCAGAAGATCATCAAGGGCAGCGGGCCCGAGCAGATGTCCATCCGTGGCAACCTGCTCTTTGTGACGATGGCCCATTCGGAAAAAGTGCAGGCGTTTCGCATCAATGGGGCGACGACCGATCCGTCGAAGCTGCTCACTCCGCTCGATATAGAGTTCACGGGCGGCGTGACGCCGCAGGGCGTAGAGGCTTCGCCGGATGGAAAAACGATCTACGTCGCCAACCTTCAAACGGAGGATGTCTCCTTTCTGGGGGTTGACAGTGTCGGCAATCTATCGCGGCAGGGCTGGACGGCCGTGGGCGTCACGCCTTCGACCGTTGACCCGACGACGGGCAGCAACGGTCAGGGACTCTTCGCCACGGATGAAGAGGTGGGCCTGCGCTGGTTCTTCTCCTCGGCTTATTCGGATGACGGGCAAAAGTCCTGCGGCTTCTGCCACTGGGATGGACGCCAGGACGGCTGCCAGTGGAACGTGGCGGCCAACGCCGTCGGCGGCGTCAAGGTCTGCCCGCAGAACAAAGACATCTCCGACAACTGGCCCGAATGGTACGAGGGACTGAACAACGATTTCATGGCCTATGCTTCGGCCTGTAACGGAGAGGTGCTGTTGGGAGAACGCGCGCCCACTCCGCTCTTCCCGCAGGCCAACGCCGTAGATCGCTTTAAGGCGCGCGAGCAATACGTCTTACAGAAGACGGCCGAGAACTCGCAGGCCATAGGCCGCCCCGATTTGAACGGCAAGGCTTTCAAGGTCGGTTACTACGACATGGCGTACCTGCAAATTCTCTGGTCGCAGAACGAGACGCGCCGTTTTCCGAATCCGATGACGCAGTTTCCGGACGAGGCTCTGGCGGCGAAGATCGCACGCGGCAAGCAGATTTTCACGGCGAAGGTGAGAGACGGCGGCGCGGGCTGCGCCGACTGCCATCACAACGGCAATAAGACGACCAACGGCGTGCGCGATGATACCTTCCAGGATTTCAACATACACGAGCCGGGAGTCATCTCCGAATCGACGGTCGACGGCAACGGGCCGTTCTTCCGCCCCAAAAACGATTACTTCTTTACCAAGTTCGGGCCACCGCAGGACGTGGGCACGCCGCAGAACTTCAGCAGCCGTAACACCAAGCACCTGCGCACCTTCTGGGATAGCGTCCCGCGCTGGCTGCATTACGGTTTCGCGCATACCTTACGCGAAATCCTGCTCGCGCCCGACTCGCCGCTGCTCCTGCCGGGCGAGCGCGGCTTTAACTTCCGCACCGTCCGCGCAGACCACCGTCGCGGCGTGAATAACCTGCCGACCGAAGTTCCCATAGCGCCGGGCCACAGCGCGGGCGGCTTCGCGGGCGACGGCATGGGCCCACTCTACGTCAGCCTCGATAGCCCCGTTCCGGACTCAAGCGGCAGGGCGCCAATCGATCAGCTCGGCACAAGCAATCTGGCCCCGCTCATCGTCAACGGGCAGCTCAACCCGGCGCTGGCGGCCAACAACGTCAGAGTGCTCAAAGACACCCACGGTAAGACCTCGCATCTATCCGCGAGTGACTTTGACGCGCTGGTGGCGTACCTTCTGTCGCTACAGTAGAGGGCTGTGGCGACAGAAAGGGCGCGGGCTACTACTAAAACCGAGCACCCATAATCGATGGAAGCAACCGATTTCGCGCGCGGCACAGTCGCCGATGACGAGATCGGTTGCTTCCATCGACCTCTGCTATAATCCCTCAGTCAAGAGTCTTCTCTCTCAAAGGCGAGGCAACGCGCGCGCCCTTATCCTCAACATACACGGGGGACGAGTAATCGTTCAGCAACAGCGGAGGTCGCGGCTAAGACGCTTACGCCTGTAGGGAGTAAAAGTTGAACAGGCTTCGGACAATGGCCCGGACGCGAAGTTTAATCGTCGGTGTGTCGCTTGCCCTGATGTTGGTCGGCGGGATAATCCTGCGTGCGAGCGCGAGCGAGTTTGAGATGCGCTTTGATGCTGCGTCGGCGCAGGCGTATTCCGGGGCCGACCGTTTTTTTGCAGTTGATACAGGCTTCGATTACCAGCGCCGTCGGAGACGGATTGCGCGCAGGCGACGAAGCAGGCAACGCGCGAGCATGAACGCGACGGGTACGCATCCCGGCACGACCCGAGCAAAAGAGGTGCCGACGGGAAACTGGGGCGGCGAGCACATCTCTTTACAGGTGGCGGAAAACAGCAGCACCTTTGATCTCGATTGCGCGCACGGCACTATCGGTCAGGCCCTATCCCTCGACGCCGACAATCGCTTCGATGCGAGCGCCGTTTATGTCAGGGAGCGCGGCGGCCCGGAGCATCCGGGCCAGAGCGAGGAAAGGCATCCGGCCAGGATTTCCGGTTGGAGCGACGGCAAGAGGATGACCTTCACTATCAAGCTCACAGACACGGGACAGGTCATCGGAGACTTTAATCTGGAACTCGGCAGAGCACCCGACATGACGAAATGTCTCTGACGCGGCGCGCACGTCTCTGAGAGCCAGGAGTCCAGACAAATCTCAAAGCCGTCGGACGCAAAACCGAGCCATCGTGAGGAGCCGAGCAAGGCGGGCGCGCGTAATCCCAACTTCTTTTGTAATCGGTCGCTTCTTTTAAAGAGCAGAGCGAGGGCCGATACTGAAAGCTTTCAG
>DASZEN010000037.1:0-4649 GCA_035940775.1 Pyrinomonadaceae bacterium
CCTCGCGTATCAGGTGGGCCCACGGTTCATCGCAAGACTCTATTTCGTAGCGGTTTGCTGCGCGATGCGGGTTACCTGCGAAGCGGCGATTTGCCACTGGCCGTCCCGCCTGACGAACGTATCCGTGAAACGATACGCCCCGCTGATGTCCTGATCTTTGTACTTGCCTTTGACCGTGGTGCTGCCGGTCATGACAGCCGTATCTCCATAGACGCGCACCTGCATGTCCGTTGAATCCAGGGTCTCGAAGGTCAGGTCTTTGATCCCGGTTATTTCCTTCGCTTTGTCATTGACCGTGCCCTCGGGGCTCGTCCACATGAAGTCGTCGGCCAAATAACGCTCAAGCCAGGCCGCGTCGCGTCGTTTGACGGCGTCGTTCCAGTCGCGCTCTAACTGCATGAGCACCTGTTGAGCGTCGAGGGGCGCGGCCGTGGTTGCGAAAACCTGCCAGCGACCATTGCGCCTGACCCAGATGTGCATGGAGCGGTGCGGGTCGTTGAAGGCTTTGCCGCGATCCTCGCCGCTCGCAACGCCCGTATGAGTCATCACGGCCGTATCGCTCCCGATAAAGCGCACGGCGTAGTTGTCCGAAGTATAGGCGGGGTTCTTCAGATTGGCCGCATCCTTGACGGTCTCATCGACGATCTGCTGCTTATTCCTCATCCCCTGCGGGGTGCTGGTCGTAAAGTCGTCGGCGTAGATGCGGTTCAGAAAGGCGGCATCGCCCTTCATGCTAGCCGTACCCCATTCCCTATCGAGCCGGATCAACTCCTGCTCGTCATTGTTCTGCTGGGCCAGCGTCGGGCAGGCCGTGACAATACCCAAGAGCACGATCATAAGTAGGCGTTTCATACTGGAACTCCTTTCAGAGGGTAGGTGGTAAAGCTTTTTCTACTTCTTCAAAAGACTACGTGGCGGCCTATCCGTCGGGATGGGCAGGAGAGAGATACGAGCACCTCCTCGGAAACGTGGGCTCAAGACAATATGCCAGGCCGGACGGCGAGTCAATGTTCTTAAGAGACCCCGCACGACGACGGACGACCGGGCCCAGAGAGACCTTACGCCCGAACGCCTTTCGCTTTACGAAAACGCGCGGCCACAGGCTTTCAATCCTATTGACAGCGCGAGAGCCATCTGATACACACGCGCGACAGACGGCGCGGCTTACGCATAAACAGATAACGGCGCAAAAGCCGTAGGCTTTATTCGTCCGAATCCCCAAGGAGCTTAAATTATGAAAAAAGTTTGCATCATGCTGTTCGCTGTGCTGGCGCTCTCGGCGACGTGCCTGGGCCAGGCAGCGCCGACCAATCAACCGGATTCACCGAGGATCAAGCCGCCGACGGCGTCCCCCACGCCCGCGCCCGCACCCGGCAGCGTAAGCAGTAGTAGTAGCAGCAGCACTAGCAGCAGTCTTGAAGAAACGCTCATCGCCAGGGAGAAAGCGGTCTGGGAGGCGATTAAGAAGAAAGACCTGGCAACCTTTGGCGGCTATCTGGCCGAAGATATGGTGTACGTCAATAAGGACGGCGTTCATTCAAAGGCGGATACGGTGAAGGGGATCGAGGCTTCCCCGATGCCGGAACTGACGCTCGATGACTGGAAAGTGACGATCATCGATAAGGACGTTGCCCTCGTGACCTACAGGGTAAACAGCAAGGCAGTAGCCTGCGGCCCGGAGGCCACCTCCGAACGCAACAGCACCATCTGGGCCGAGCGCGGCGGAAAATGGCTCGCCGTCTTTCACCAGGACACGTTGGCCGAGCCAGGAAAGTAAGAAGGCCCACACACACAGAGAGAGAGAGAGGGTGTGGAGGCTCTCTCTCTCTGTTCCCCTTCGGCATCTTCTCTTAACACGCGGGCCGCCCGTCTCATGCTCGCACGTGCCGCGCGTTCCATGCTTTCGCGTTCGGCTATGGCGTGTCTTCGCACCAGCGGCGCGTGACCTCGTGCCTGTAATCGAACAGGCGTCGCAGGCGCGGAACGATCAGGAGCGGTGCCGTGATTCGACCGACGAGCGCAAAGGGCGGCTCGTACTCGACCTCGTCGCGAAGCCGCGCGCCTTCAGCGTGCGGCTCTATGAGGTGGCGGTGACGCCAGTACCGGAACGGCCCCGAAACCTGTACATCTTCGAACATATGCGGCGGGTCGTAGGCCGTATGCTCGGCCACCCAACGCGTCGGGAAGAGGCGCAGAATGCGCGTCTCTACGATGGCCCGCGCCCCCGTTTCTGAAATCTTCGCGGCCTGTACGACGCGCACCTTTTCCCAGGGCGGAGTCAGGCGCAACAGGGCATCCGGCAGCTCGTGAAATGCAAAGACGCGCTCCGGCGCGGCCCGTATCACGCTCTCTTTTACGAACGTCATTCTCCTCAATCCCGAGCGCCTCCAAACGTTTTCACTCCGCAGGATACCGCGCGCCACGCGCCGATTGTAAGCTTTAACGAATCCGCACGTGAAACAACGCGCTCGGCTCGGACGCGAAGGCTGCTATAATCTCGAAGGCTACGAAGACCTGGGGGGAAGCGTAACTCTTATGGCGAGAGGGTGGGAGAGCAAAGCCGTCGCGGATCAGATGGAGGAGGCCGACGAGCGCGCGCGCGCCGAACAGCAATCGGCGCAGGAAGGCGAGTTATCGCCAGCCGAGCGCGAACGCCGCCAGCGCCTCGAATCCTTGAAACTGTCCCGCGCGCGAACCCTCGATCAACTCGAACGTGCCACCAATCGCGCCTACCGCGAAATGCTCCAAAAGACTCTGCGCGCGCTCGAAGCTGAGATAGAGGAAGCAGGTTAAGAAGAAGCAGGCTAAGAAGAGGCCCACACGGGGCGTTGCGTCAGCGCGATTTTGAGCTTCGGCCTCTCGATTTCAAGCCTTTGGCTCGGGCGCTTTTCGCTTTGGCGCTCTTGGCCGCGCCCGCTTTCTTCGCGCCTCTCCTGCCAGCGCTTTGGATGCCTGCCTTGACGAGACGGGCGGCACGCTCCGGCCCGAAGCGTCCGAGCGGGCGAAACCTCTTCCCCTTGATCTCGTTATAGGAGACGAAGAAGTGCTCGATCTCTTTGACCAGGTTCGCGTTGAGGTCTTCGAGCGAGGTCACGTCGCCGTGGCTGCGCGAATTGGCGGCGACGGCGATCAGGCGGTCATTGCGAGTAATCTCGCCGTCCTCCTCCGTCTGCTCGGCCTCTATAACGCCGATCAGGCGCGACGCCACGAGGCAACCGGCAAAGGCCGACTCCTCCATCAGCACGAGCACATCCAGCGGGTCGCCGTCGCCGCCCAGAGTGTTCGGCAGAAATCCGAAGTCGAAGGGAAAGACGGCGCCCGCCGGTAGTACCCCCCCGAGCTTGAACAGGTCATGCTCGTCGTCATAATTAAACTTGTTGCGGCTCCCCTTGGGCGTTTCGATGATGACATTAAGCTCTCCGGAATCGGCTTCAAGCGCGCTCAAACGCGCGTAGCGATGGTCTGGCAAGTGTCTCCCCCCTATTCTCTTCACTGCGGGCCCTGCGGCCGCTCGAAATAGTCTCTGTCTCTGGCGGAATCGAGCGGACTATAGCAGCAACCCGGAAGCCTGGTGAAGCGGCGCGATGCGCTTGGCTCCGGGGTCTGGCCTTAAGAAGAGGGGCAAAACAGTCTATTGGTCTGTGAAGGAGGCGGGCCGCAGGACGAAAAATAATCTGAACCATAGCGCCCCTTTCGTCGTTTCCCAAGAAGGTTGCTCGATTCCAAAAGGATTGCCTGTCAGGCTCCGGAGGCTTCTTTAACATGAAAAGATGGATGATCGCGCTGCTTTTGATCGCCGTCGCGGCGGCGGCGGGCATGTTTCGCAGTACTTCAGGAAGGCTGAGCGCAAGCTATACGACGACGGCGGGCGCAGCCGAGGGCCGCGAGGAGATACGCAAGTCGTATCAACTATCGGCGGGCGCGACGGTCGAGGTGCGCGGCATCAATGGGCCCGTCACGATAGAGACGGCCGACACGAACACCGCCGAGGTCTATATCCTGCGAACGGCGCAGACTCAGGCGGATTTGGAGAACAGCAGGATCACGATCACCGACAGCGCGACGAGCCTTCTGATAGAGGGCGAGCAGAACGCGGGCGGCTTCTGGCGGCACATCTGGCGCAACGAGGTCAAGCAACAGGTGACGCTGAAAGTGCCGCGCCAGATCGCGCTCACGGTCAAGGGCGTCAACGGCGCTGTCAATACGGGCGAAGTGACCGGCGCTGTCCAGATCAGCGGCATCAACGGCAAAGTCCTGACGGCGCAAACGGTCGGATACTCGGAGATCAGCGGCGTCAATGGAAGCGTGACGATCGCTCTGCGCCAGCTTGGCGAGAAGGGCATACGCATCAACGGCATCAACGGCGCGGTCGAACTTCGCTTCGCCGACAAACTGAACGCAGACCTGGACGTTCACGGCATCAACGGCAGAGTCAAGACGGATTTGCCTGACGTAGTGGTGCAGGGCGAGCGTGATCGCTCGAACTATAGCGCACGCATCGGCACGGGGGGCGCGCCGATCAGCATGAGCGGCATCAACGGCAGCGTCCGACTTACGCGCGATACGTCTCCGGCTTCGGAATAGTCTCCCCGGACGAGGGGCTGGCGATGCACGAGCGGCGCGGTCGTTCATCTTAGGGTGAACGACCG
>DASZEN010000038.1:0-23536 GCA_035940775.1 Pyrinomonadaceae bacterium
CGGCAAAAACTCGCCTTATTACGGGATGCCTGAGGGCCACCTGCCGGTGACCAGCTACCTGGCCGTGCCCGTCATCTCGCGCTCGGGCGAAGTGATCGGCGGTCTGTTCTTCGGCCACCCGGAGCCGGGCGTCTTTACGGAATACTCCGAGCGCATCGTCGTCGGGCTCGCCGCGCAGGCGGCCGTCGCCATGGATAACGCGCGTCTTTACGAGACGGCGCAGCGCGAGCGCGCGCTGCTGGAAGCGAGCGAGGAGCGCTATCGCTCGCTGGCCGATGCCATGCCGCAGATCGTCTGGACGGCGCGCGCCGACGGCCACGTGGATTATTACAACCGCCGCTGGTTTGAATATACGGGCTTTACGGAGGAAGAGAGCCTTGCCGCCGAAGGGTGGAAGGGCGTGCTTCATCCGGATGATGTCGAGCCGTGCCAGCAACGCTGGTACGCATCCGTCAGCACGGGCCAGGAGTACAAGATCGAGTATCGCTTCAAGCGCGCCTCGGACGGAGCCTATCGCTGGCACCTGGGCCGCGCGCTGCCGATGCGCGATCAGGACGGCCGCATCGTCAAGTGGTTCGGGACGAGCACGGATATTGAAGACCAGAAGCGAGCCCAGGAGGCCCTGCGCTTCATCGTCGAAGCGAGCGGAATACTTTCCGAATCGCTCGATTATGAATCCACACTGGCGAGCGTCGCGCGACTGGCCGTGCCGCAACTTGCCGATTGGTGCGCCGTCGACATGCTGGAACAGGGCCGCAGCTTTCGACGGCTCGCGGTCGCTCATACAGACCCCGCCAAGGTCGAGCTGGCGATGGAGCTGGAGCGCCGTTACCCGACCGACATGAGCGCGTCTTATGGTCTGCCGAGTGTCCTGCGCACGGGAAAGCCTGAGCTGGTCGCGGAGATTCCGGAATGGATGCTGCTCTCGGCCGCCAGGGATGAAGCTCATCTGAGGATCGCGCGCGAACTCGGGCTCAGATCATACATGATCGTTCCGCTCATCGCGCGCGGGCGCACTCTCGGCGCGATCACTTTCGTCACGGCCGAGTCGGGGCGTCAATACACCGAGACAGACCTCTCGTTCGCCGAAGACCTGGCGCAGCGCGCCGCACTCGCCGTCGATAACGCACGGCTCTACCGCGAGGCGCAGGAGGCCAACCGCACCAAGGACGAGTTTCTGGCCACGGTCTCGCACGAGCTGCGAACGCCACTGACGGCTGTGCTCGGGTGGGCCCGTATCCTGCGCGCGGGCGGCATTGACGATGCGACCTCGCTGCGCGCTCTTGAGACCATCGAACGCAACGCCAAATCTCAGGCACAGCTTGTCGAAGACCTGCTCGATGTCTCGCGCATCATCACCGGTAAGCTGCGTCTGGACATGAAGCCGGTCGAGCTTAAATCCGTGATCGACCTCGCCATCGAAGCGATACGACCCGCCGCCGAGGCCAAGGGCATCCATCTTCAGGTCGTGCTCGATCCGATGGCCGGGCCGATCTCCGGCGACCCTGATCGCTTGCAGCAGGTCGTCTGGAATCTTCTCTCGAACGCTGTGAAGTTCACCCCCAGGGACGGGCGCGCGCAGATTCGTCTCGAACGCGTCGATTCACACGTTGAGATTACGGTCAGCGATACCGGACTCGGGATCAGGCAGGAGTTTCTGCCCTTCGTCTTCGAGCGCTTCCGTCAGGCGGACGGGACGAGCACGAGGGCGTACGGCGGGCTCGGGCTCGGGCTCGCGATTGTGCGCCATCTGGTCGAGCTGCACGGCGGGCAGGTTCGCGCCGCAAGCGCGGGCGAGAATCAGGGAGCATCCTTCACCGTGGAGTTGCCGCTGATGGCCGCGCCAACTGAGGACGACGCGCACGAGGGGCGCGGCGCGCAGTCTGCGGCAGAGGTGGCGGAGCAGCAAGAGCAGACCTACGTCAAGCCTGATATTCCGCAGGTGCTCGACGGATTGCAGGTGCTGGTGGTGGACGACGACCCGGACGCGCGCGAGCTGATCTCGACCATTCTCGAACAACGCGGGGCGCGCGTCACGACCGTCCCTTCGGCAACCGAGGCGCTCGACTCGATGGCGCGGCTTCGGCCCGATGTCATCATCAGCGATATAGAGATGCCGTACGAGGATGGCTATACTTTGATAAAGAAGATACGTCAGCTTGACCCGAGGTACGGTGGCCGGACGCCCGCCGCCGCGCTCACCGCTTACGCGCGGACTGAGGATCGCATGCGAGCGCTGCTGGCTGGCTTTCAAATCCATCTTCCGAAGCCGGTCGAGCCCGCCGAGCTGGTCGCAGTCGTCGCCAATCTGGCGGAACGCGCGGGCAGGCAGCTCGCCTCTTCAGATCACAGCAGCAGTAGGTCAAACGGCGCTCAATAAAACTGCCGTGCGCGGCGCACGAAGGTTTTAGCGCCGCAGCGGATTTTCGCGGCACAGCGGCGGGCGACATTTCAAACGAGAGACCTTTAAAGAGTGCTATATGGCGGTTCTGATCGAAAGGCGGCGGCGCCGGGTGGGCCCATTGATAATCTTCGGGTGCTGGAGCCTTTTCGGTCTGTTCTTCGCCACCCAGAGATACATAGAGAGGGCGTACGGCGGGAACCCGACGACGTGGGGAAAGCTTCTGGCCGCCTGGGGTGCGAACGCCTATCTCTGGGCGGCATTGACCCCGCTCGTCCTGTGGCTGGCGTCGCGCTTTCCAATCGAGCGCCCGCGCCGCCTGCGCCCCCTCCTGATACACCTCTCGGCCGGAATACTAATCGCGATCATTCACTTAGGGATTTACCTGCTCCTTCTTCAACTCTTTTTAGGCGACGCGACGCATTCCTTCTCATCCCTCCTGAGCTTTAAGCTCACCATCGTCGCCGAGCTTCATTTCAACTTCCTTTTGTACTGGGCCATTGTCGGCATCAGCCACGCGCTCGACTACTATCGGCAGAAACAGGAGCGAGAGCTGAAAGCGGCGCAGTTGGAGACGCGGCTGGCCCGGGCCCAGCTCGATGCGCTGCGGCTACAGCTTCATCCGCACTTTCTCTTCAACACGCTGAACACCATCTCGGTGCTGATGCTCAGGGATGTCAAAGCGGCCAACGCGATGCTGCTGCGCCTGAGCGAGTTGCTGCGAGTCTTAATCAGGAAGAGCGAGAGGCATGAAGTGACGCTCGGCCAGGAGCTTGCTTTTCTGAAAAGCTATCTGGAGATCGAGCAGACGCGCTTTAATGATCGGCTGACGGTGCGTCTGAACGTCGATCCGTCGGCGCTCGGCGCGCGCGTCCCCGTACTGATTCTACAGCCCATCGTAGAGAATGCGATTCGACACGGTATCGCACCGCGCGCCGCCGCCGGGCTCATAGAGATCAGCGCCGAACGATTCGACGCAGCGGTACGCCTTCAGGTGCGCGATAATGGGCCGGGGCTTCAGAAGGATTCTGATATAGAGTCGGCGAGCCGCATCGGCCTCTCCAATACGCGAACGCGCCTTGAGCAGATGTACGGCGCAAAGCACAGCTTCGACTTGAGAAACTCGGACGAGGGCGGCCTCGTCGTCTCCATTACGCTCCCCTTCTGCTCGGCGGAGGATTCAGACCTTGAGATGAATGGTGCCGGGAATGCGAAAGATTCGAGTCCTGATCGTTGACGACGAGCCGCTCGCCCGCGAAGGCATTCGCATACATCTACAGGGAGAGACCGGGATCGAAATCATAGGCGAATGCTCGAACGGGATGGACGCGGTCGAGGCCATCGGGCGGCAATCGCCCGATCTGGTTTTCCTGGACGTGAAGATGCCCTTGCTGGATGGCTTCGGCGTCGTCGAGGCGGTCGGCGTTGAACGGATGCCGGTCGTCATCTTCGTGACGGCCTTCGACGAGTATGCTCTGCCCGCCTTCGAGGCCATGCGTTCGATTATCTGCTCAAACCCGTTGACGGCGAGCGACTGCGCAAGTCTCTCGAACGCGCGCGGGCACAGATTCAACACCTCCCGGCCGACGATTACAGTCAGCATCTGCTGGCGATGCTCCATGATCTGAAGGCCGAGCGTGAGGGCCACGCCGGTCGAAGAAAATACCTTGAGCGGATCGCGCTCAAGTCCGCGCAGCGCGTCTCCTTTCTGGAGGTCGAGCTTATTGACCGGATCGTAGCAGACGGCAACTACGTGCGCCTGTACGCCGGGAGCGAAACGCATCTGCTGCGCGAAACGATTGCCGCAATGGAAAGCAAGCTCGACCCTGACGAATTCCTACGCATTCGCCGCTCGACTCTCGTCCGCGTCAAGCGTATCAAGGAGCTGCATTCCCTCTTCAACGGCCAGTATGAGATTCTTCTACAGGACGGCACGAAGCTCGTTTCCAGTCGCCGTTATCGCAGGAACCTTAACCGGCTGCTTAACAAAGAATGAGAGGGCCCTTGACCTTTCAGATAATAGTAAGACCTTTTAAAGAATAGTAAGACCTTCGGCCGCCCGTCCCACGCTCGTATCCGCTTTTCACAGAAATCCGACCCCTTATCACAAACTCGTTGCGCCCACCGCGGTCACGGTCATAATGGTGCTCATGACTATAGGTAGAAAAGGAAACTGGGCGCACATGAATCGTTATCATTTCCGGATGAGATGTTTACTCATATTCTTAATCTCTCTCTCAGCCGCCACTTCGATCAGGGCGGACGCCTCGCTTCAAGAGAACGGGGTGCTGGCGCTCACCAACGTCACGGTTATAGACGGGAAAGGCTTTGCGCCTAAGCCGCGTATGACGCTGGTAATCTCCGGCGGGCGCATCAGGGATATGTTCTCTTCCGGAAAGAGAAAGCTTCCCGCCGGGGCCACCGTGATGGATTTAAGCGGGCAATACTTGATTCCGGGTCTCATAGATTCCCACTATCACCTGCTGCTCAATCGCGGGCAGGCCGAGGAAGATGCGCGCATGCGCTTCGCTTTTCTGGGGGGCGTAACTACTGTGCGCGACATGGCCGGAGACGCCATCAAGCTGGCGGAGGTGGCCGCTCGGGCCAATGATCCGTCCGTGCAGTTTCCGCGCGTCTACTTCTCGGCCCTCTTCGCCGGGCCCACCTGGTTCAGCGATGACCGCGTCGGCTTGATGATGCACGGGCTTGCGCCGGGACAGGCGGCGTGGGCGCGCGCCGTCACGCCCGAACTGGATATAGTAAAGGCCATCAGCGAGGCTAAAGCCACGGGTGCGACCGGCATAAAGCTCTATGCCGACCTCACGCCCGATCAGGTCGGCAGGCTAAGCCGCGAGGCGCACCGGCAGGGACTCAAGGTCTGGACGCATTTGACTATCTTTCCCAGCAAGCCCAGTGATGTGATCGCCGCCCGCGCCGACGTGGTTTCACACATCATAGATTTCGTCTGGGAAACGGTGGACATACACTCCAAGCTCTTCAAGGACGCGCGTTATAGCAGTATCGATTGGCCCAACACGGGGCCGGATACGCCCGCCATCACTACCTTGCTCCGGCGCATGCGACGACAAGGCACAATACTCGATGCCACGCTGTTGCCGACGCACAGCCGCATCGTCGAACGCGAACTCGCCAAGCCCGAAGCGGAGCGCGCGATACGCGACCCCCTGGCTCTGGATAAATGGCTCTTCGGCGTCACGCGCCTCGCACATCAGATGGGCGTCACGCTCGTCACCGGAACGGATATTCAGGAAGCGCCACGCAGACAGGAACTGCCCAACATTCATATGGAGATGGAGCTGCTTGTCAGCAAGTGCGGGCTCACACCCCTGGAAGCGATTACCGCCGCCACTCGCAACGGAGCGCTGGCGCTCGGCATTGAGAAGAACTACGGCACCATCGCCAAAGGCAAAGTCGCAGACCTCGTCGTGCTCAGCGCCGACCCGAGCGCCGCCATCGGCAACACCCGCAAGATCATCTTCATCATCAAGGCGGGCAAGGTGCACAAACGCGAGAAAGTGGTGATGCCAGCCTGAATCGTCGCCCGAAAGCCTTTGAAGCCCTGATACAAAAAAGAGGCCGCTCTCTGCCTGCAAGTAAGCCTCCTTCCTGAATATCACACAACGGGAGGGCCCCAACCCCCGTTTCAAATTTTTCTGTTTCACAGATGAAATTTTGTTCCATTCCCGCCTGGAACGTGATATAGTGCCCGCATCTTGAGCCAGGGCGCACCCCCCCTGCGGAGGCGCGCGCCGTGTAGATTTCTTGAGTCCGGAGCAACCCCCTTTTTGCGAGTGAACGCCGTAACCGGCACTAAGAGGAAAGAACAATGACAAATACGACGAGACCGAAAGTGAACCCGCTCAGCCGCCGTCCGCGTCAGCAGCGGTTGGTGATGGCGGTGCGCGGCGGCGCTGGCACAGGCAAGAGCCACTTCATACGCAGCATGTCCGAGGCCGGTATAGGCCGCCTCTGCATCTTTGACGTGGAGCGCAAGGCTAGATTACTCAAGGGCGTCGGCCTTCAGTTCGACGCGCTTGAGATTCATCACCCGGACGAGTTGCCGGAGTTCATAGACTGGGCGCTCTCAGGCGAGGGGCGCGATCAGAACTACGAGTGCTTCGCCCTGGATTCGTGGGCCGCGTATTTCAGCGCCAAGCATAGCGAAGTCGTCGCCGCTGTGCGGGAGAGAACCGGCGACCCGCTGGCCCAACCGAGCGCCGAGGAGCTGGCCGCCGATCAGATGATCCTTCAAGGGGTGCTCCGGCGTCTCTGCATGGAGAGCGGCAAGTCTGTCGTCATCGTGGATCAGATTCCGGCCAAAGGCAAAGAGGCCAAAGAGGATAACGAGGTGGGCCGGGTGCTGCCGATGACGGCGAGCGGCCTGGAATACTTCGTGGACATCATGGTAGAGGTCTCCTTGCAGGAGCGCGAGGGCGAGGTCGTGCGCGTCTTTCAGATCGTCAAGAGCAACAGCTCGGCCTTTGAGGTCGGGTACGAGATGATCGGCGATGTGACGTTCAAGGATTTTCTGGATCACATGACGCGCGAGGCCGGAACGGAGCTGCCGCTCGAAGCGCCAAAGCCCTCGACCGTCCCCGAAATGCTCGAAGAGAAGCCGTCTCCGCTCAGCCTCGTTCCGCCGCCGATGACGATTCAGGAGCTGATCGCCAAGGCCGAGCAGAACGGCTTTAAGATGGCGGACATAGTGACCGGGGCCAAGCTCTATCACAGCCAGCCCAACATCTACCGTCTCACCCCTGAGCAGATCGCAGACCTTGACCGCCGCATGACGGCGCGCATCGAAAAGCTCAAGGCGACGCGCGGCGAGGCGAACGCCACCGCTACGGCCAAGCGCGAGGGCGAGACAGGAACCAGGGCGCAGGCGGCGCGCAGCCTCAAGCGAGCCTAAACGACGGCGATGAAGCGTGCGCGATTGAACGATGAATGAATACTATTGAGCATTCGTTCATCGTTCAATCGCGCCGCAATCATTATTTCTTTCTTCTCACCACCCGCGTTCTATCTCCCAGCGATCTACTATATCCGTGCCTTCCAGCACATTGTAGTGTGCGTGCTGGGCAGCGGTCAGGCACGAATGGTTCGCCAGCACTCGAACGCGCGTTCCGACCTTCAAACGATCAAGCAATTTTTCATCCGGGACGATGATTTCTCCGTGCTCCTGCGATAACCCCTGCACGCGCAAGCCGAGGCTCCGGCCCTCCGGGTCAAGCACATGCCCGTAGCCGAAGGCGGCATCCATCTCCACCGCCCCGCGATCCTTCGAGAGCGCAATCGCACCTGCATCTATCACAACTTTGCCGAGCGCGCGGTCTCTGTGCACGACCGCCGCCAGCACCGTTAGCGCGCAGTCTTCGAGACGACAGCTTCCGATGGCCGCCTGGAACGCATCGAAGAAGATGTAATTGCCCGGCCGCACCTCGTCTATTCCTTGCAGGTGATCGATGCTCGTGATGGTCGGCGTCGAGCCGATACTGATAAAGGGTACTCGAATACCCTTTGAGTACATCATGGCGGCGAAATACTTCATCAGGTCGCGCTCTTCCCGTGCCACGGCGAGGACTTCTTCTCTGGTGCGGCAGTGATAGGAATGGCCCGCGTGCGTCAGTATGCCCGCCAATCGCAAATTTGACGAGTCAAGGATACGACGCAGAATCTCAAGTGCTTCGGGCGAGTCGGGATCGACGCCGCAGCGGTGGTAACCGCAATCGACTTTTAAAAAGAGGTCAAGAGTGAGGCCCGCGCGGCGCGCACCTTCGTTGAGCAGCGATGGAATCTCAAGGTCGTCCGTGATGAGTGCGAGGCGTTCACAGACCCTTGCGATTTGAATCGCCTCATCAAACTTACCCGGCTCGATGGGCACGGCGTAGGTGATGTCGCTGAAGCCCCGGGCCGCGAAGGCGCGGGCTTCCGCCAGGGTTGAAACCGTCAGCGCGCCGCCGTGTCCGACGGTCTGTATGCGCGCCACCTCGACGCACTTGTGCGTCTTGACGTGCGGCCTGAGTCTTACCCCGAGGTCGCTGGCGCGCTTTCCCATACGCTCCGCATTGCGCCTCATGCGCTCGTGATCGAGCAGCAGGCAGGGGGTCTTCAATTCATAAAGGCTCGTCATATCTTCTATGTGTCCTGAGTCTATGGCTTTCGTCGCTCCGGCGATCCACACACGGTCGTCATCGCGCTTAAGATAACAATCAAAGAGATCGATTGACAGCGCGCGCCGCCGAAGGGGCAGCTTGACAGGGCCTCGCGGGCGCGCATAGAGTTCCCGTACGTGTTAACAGCATTGCTGCCGAGAGGCGCGACATTGGCTGAGAGACGACGGGAAAATCCCCGACCGCTTCTAACTGAAACCACCCCTGTAAATATTTTATCTTTCACGTTTCCCCGGAGTAAAGACAGATGCCTGAAGAGCAGAGAACAGCAAGCAATTCACAGACCTTTGTGGCCGATGCCGAAGACTTTTCCTTTGAGACGGTCGAGCAGGAGAACGGTCAGGCGACCGTGATCCGTTTTCGTCTCGAAGACCCGCGCTACCATGCGGGCGATGTGATCGTCGTCCTCTCGGGCAGCGACATACATTTTCACGGCATGATAGGCAGCCTGGCCGATGGCTGGGCCACGGCTTCGGATCATCGCGGCTCGTTACTTCCGGCGACGGTTCAATAGCGCGTCACAAAAAATTCTTTACCGGCGTCGGCGTGAGGGCCGAAGGCTTCGGCCCGCAGCTTGAACTTTCCGCTTCGGAGGCGGGCTTCCACTTGATCGAAAGCGATTTGTAAAGAGGGAGAGCGGGCCCATGTCGGAGACCCTGAGAGGCAAAGCATCCCTACCTTTCAGACTATCGCTGCCCGACACTACGGGCGATGAAGCGATGCTCGAAGGCCACACGCGCGACATGAGGGCAACGGGATTGTCGCTCGTCGTGCCGGACACTCGCCTTGGCGGCGAGGAGATAGTCTCCGAAAATCGCATGCTGCGCGTCGTGCTGGAACTTCCGACAGGGCCGATCGAGATGCTGGTCGCGCCCGTCAGGTGTGAGCCTCTGCATGAAGCGGAGGCGGGGCAGCAGCAGCAGGGCGGCTATCTGATCGGCTCGCGTATAGCTGAGATCAGCGACAGCGACTGCGTTCGCTTCGTCAAATACCTGCGCTCGCTTCGTTGACGAAAGACCACATACGCGCGGGGCCGAACCGTTCCGGCCGTCGCCTTCATCCCGGTCGATACGCATACAGGGTCGCGGAGCGATCAGTTTTCCATAGATAGATCGTGCGTCGCCGGGCCGGAAATGTTATTCTTAGCGGGCCATAGCGATCAGAGAGGGAGCGGGCGCGCTTCCTTTACGGACGTGGAGGCGACGGGCCGCCTCCGCCGTAGTCCTTGATTTGCTGACGCAAAGACCTTCCCCGGTGATTCTCTCAAATTTGCGGAGGTACACATGAGACGCATTTTATGTCTGGTGTTTTCCCTTCTACTCCTGATGGTCGCCGCACCGGCCCAAGCGCAGGAGGATGAGATTCTATCGGCGAAGGACTACGTCAAGCGCGGCATCTCTCGTTTCAGCAAGGGCGACATAGACGGCGCTATCGCCGCCCACAACAGGGCCCTTGAGCTTAACCCGCGCCTCGCCGAAGCCCACTTCAATCGCGGGAAAGCGCGTCGCGCAAAGGGCGACCTGGACGGGGCGATAGACGACTACGAACAGGCCATAGAGATCGAGCCGCGCACCGCCAGGAATAATCGCGACATCTCCCAGGCGTACATAAACAGGGGCTACATCCGTTCAAATCAGCTCGATCTGGATGCGGCCATCAACGACTTTAACAAGGCCATCAAGTTCAATGCCGGTGATGCCGATGCCTATTTCAAACGCGGGCGGGCGCTCCTTATCAACGGCGATCTGGAGAGCGCCACAGCCGACTTTAACCGGAGCATCGCTTTGGATCCGCGCAATCCTCTCTATTACGCGGAGCGTGGGCTGGCCTGGATGCATAGAGGAAATGACGCGGAGGCCGAGAAGGATTTCGATAAGAGTCTGCAATTGAACGGCGATACGAAGCTTTTCCTTGAGCTGCACATTATGGAGCTTGAGATTCAAATCAAGGAGATGAAGCGGCGACAGGCAGCCGTCCAGCAAAGAATCGCCTGAGATTAATCCGGCGTCCTCTCGCCCCCCCCGCCTCATTTTCCGCGCTTGATCCGGTGCGCGGCGTTTGAACTCCACTACTACTGCTGCTGCTGCTGTCGCTGCCGATGCGGAAACTTACGCGCCGCTTGCCCCGCTCTCCCGTTCCCCGTTTCGCCCGGCGAGGCTGGCGACCAGTTCTGTCAGTCTCTTGAGTTCGACCGGCTTGGCGACGTGTTCCTGATAACCTGCTGAGAGCGCGCGGCGGCGATCCTCTTCGCTGACGTAGGCGGTCAGCGCCACGGCTGGAAGGCTGCCTCCGCGCTCCCTCTCCTTAGAGCGTACGCTGCGAATCAGGTCGTAGCCATCTTCGCCCGGCATGCCGATGTCCGAAACCAGCACGTCCGGCTTCGTTCTTTCGAGCAGGGCAAGAGCCTCGGCCGTGGACGAGGCCGTGGTAACCAGCGCCCCGCATTGTTCCAGCACCTTGCGCACCAGGTCGCGCGTGTCGGGCTCGTTATCGACGACGAGCACGCTAACGCCGTCGAGCGATACGCGGCAATCGAATTGCGCCTCATCCTCGTCGGAACTGTACGCGACGACCTCCTGCTCGGCCGCCGAGAGCACGGGCCTCATGGGCAACTCCAGCGTGAAGGTCGCGCCGCGCCCTTCTCCCTCGCTTTCGGCGCGCACCGTTCCGCCGTGCATTTCGGACAGATGGCGCACAATCGCAAGGCCGAGGCCCAGACCGCTATGTGTCCTTGTGCTCGTGCTGTCGGCCTGTCGAAAACGGTCGAACACATAGGGCAGAAAGTCCGCGCCGATTCCCTGCCCCGTATCCCTGACCGTGATCTGCGTATGCGCGTTGACGCGCTTGAGGCGAACCTCTATGCGCCCGTCCCTGGGGGTGAACTTCACAGCGTTCGAGAGAAGATTCCAGACGACCTGCTGCAAGCGGTTGGCGTCTCCCCAGATCAGGCGCGCCTCTTCGTCGATGCTCGTTTCAATCAGGATTTGCTTGGCTTCGGCGGCGGGACGAACCGACGCGATGGCGGCATCTATCACCTTCGAGAGATCGAACCGGCGAACGTCGAGCCCCAGTTTCCCCGTAATGATGCGCGAGACATCCAGAATATCTTCGATCAGTTGGGCCTGCGCGTTGGCGTTACGTTCTATGGTTTCGAGCGCCTGTGCGCGCGTCGCCTCGTCCAGCTTGCCCGAGCGCAGCAGGCTGAGCCAGCCGAGCACGGCCGTCAGCGGCGTTCGCAATTCGTGCGAGAGCGTCGCCAGAAACTCGTCCTTGAGACGATTGGAGGCTTCGGCGCTGTCGCGCGCGTTCCGCTCAAGCTCGAACAGCCGGACATTCTCGATGGCGACGGCGGCCAGATTCGCCGCCAAACGCATCGCCGTCACATGCTCTTTCGTGAAGGCGGCCAGCTTGTAGCTCTGTACCTCGATTGTTCCGACGATGCGGCCCATCACGGCCAGCGGCGCGGCCATCGAAGATTGCGGCAGCATGCCGTTATCCACGCCGACCTTGACGCTCGGATGCCCGCGCGTCGCGGCCAGGTAATCATCCGTGATGATGATCTCTCCGGTCTTCACGGCGCGACTGTTCGGGCCGTCGGTCGAGATGGGCATCGGCGGCAGGCTCGAAACATCCACCTCCGCGCCGTCGCCCCAGGCATAGGCGGCCGTCCGCACATTTCGTTTGGGATCGTAGAGCGCTATGAAGATGCCTATGCAGGGCATGGAGGCGAGCGTGAAATCGAGCAGCGCGCGAAAGACCGTCAGCAGATCGCGCGCCGTGCCGAGCGCCTGGGCCAACGGAGAGATTCGCTCAAGCAGGTTCTCGTATTCCGTGATGGCGCGCTGTTCGGCGGCATGAAGCGCCAGCTCCGCTCGTTTGTGTTCCGTGATGTCGGCGGAGACGCCGACGATCCCGACCATGCTGCCCTTATCGTCATAGATGGGCGTCGTCGTGCTCATGATCGGAAAGCTCGTGCCATCTCTGTGCTGTGCCAGGAACTCTCCAGACCAGCTTTTTCCCTCCCTCAGCTCGCCCATAATCCGGGAGGCTTGTTCCAGTGTCGCCGCCGCCGGAGTGATTTCCATGATATTACGCCCGACGGCTTCGGCGGCTGTCCAGCCGTACAATCGTTCGGCAAAACGGTTCCAGTAAGTGATCGTTCCGCTGAGGTCGGTTGCGATCACGGATTGCTCGACCGTCTTCAGCAGGTCGGCCTGAAAACGTATCGCCTCCTCGGCCTTCTGGCGCTCTGCGATCTGTTGTTCCAGTTCCGCCTGCCGCTGCTGCGCCACCCTCGCGTTGGCCTCGGCGCGCCGCCTCGCCGTGTGCATCTCCTGGCTGAGCAGAGAGCCGATGACGCCGATGCTCAGATAGAGGACGAGACCGACTATATTGCCCGCTCCGCTGACGACGAGCGCGCCATGAGGCGGCATAAAAAAGTAGACGGCTCCCAATGCTCCGAGACAAAGAGCGAGCAGCGCTGGCCCAAGACCACAGGCCCAGGCCGTGATGAGCACTGCCAGAAAGTAGGTGGCGTAAGGAGTGTTGATGCCCAACAGGGGGCCGAGCAGCAGACGCAGGAGCGTTGCCGCGACGACCGCCCCCACCGCGATGCCGTAACGCAGCCAGGGGGAACTGTTGATTATCTGCATCCACCAATCTCCTTGCTCGGGCCGCAAGCTCCATGCGCGTGAGGCAATGCTATGGGAAGCTGCGCCTTAACGGAGTTCCTTACGGGACATTCTCCCGTGCTATTTCACGGTCTTTTGTATTCTTCCCGGCCTCAAAATTTACCGCACGCGCTGGCTCGCAATCCTTCGTCGATTCCGTGCCCGCAAAAGCCTAGCGCGTGTATCCTGCCGGATGATCTATCTCGATGCCGGGGATGCCGGATTTCACTTCGATTCGGTGATAGCCCTTGTTCGGGTGTGTCGAGAGATAGGTCAACGCTTTTTGTCTGGTGAACGACATGCCCAGTTCACGCAGGTACGGATCAAAGCTGACGGGTGCGCCCGTTCCCTTGATGAAGGCCCGCCCGCCGGTCTGTTCCGAAAGCTTACTGAGCGAGCCCAGAGCGTTGCTTACAAGCAGATGATTGTTGCTCGCCGTCAGGGTCACGGACGGCGCATAAAAGGAGTAGACGGCGACGCTCTGCCGCTGTGCCTCACGGATGGCGCGGTCGAGGTCGAGGCTCAGGCCGGGCAGCGAGCTATCGATGCCGCGCGATATGTCGAGTCCGTCCGAGACGACGAGCATGGCGCGGCGTCCGGCCGGAAGCGACTCGAAGCGCTTGAGCCCTTCGCGTATCTCCACGTAGGGGTTATAGGGCGCGGCGCTCGCGGAGCCCACCGGAATGCGCAGCGCGCTCGCTGCCCGCTCAAGATCGGCCGTGAACTTCTGGCGAACCTGTAGCGAGCCGCTTCGGATGTAACCGACCATGACGCGCGAGCCGCGCGGCAGGCGGCGTATGAACTCTCCCATCGCTTTAATATCGTTGCCGATGGACGGGACGACATCATCCTGTATGAGTATGGCGACCGAGAGCGGCGCATTGCTGATGGCCCGTATCGAGAGTATTCGCTGCGGGTCGCCGTCCTCGCGCACCATCAGTTCGCCGACCGAAGCTATCTCCTGCTGGGCTCCGCCCCCGCTCTCCCGAATCGTGATCGGGATCGTCACCGTCTTGACGCCGCCGCGCGGCCCCTCTCTGCCCGTCGTCGGGTTATCTTCCGCATTACCGGATTGCTGCGCGCTCGCCCTCGCCCACGGCGACAGGAGAAAGCAGGAGAGCACGGCGACGAATAAGATGTTTGATAAGCTTCTATTTTTTATACGCATCAGTTTTTAAGGCCCTCTCATCTACGGCGGTGGCTGCTCGCATTATACAGCTTGGGCAGCCCAAAGCGGATAGCCCGAGGGTGCGTCGGCCCGGAGATTGGCCAACGGCTGCCCGGCAGAGTATGATTTCGGCTCGGCCTTCAGTAGTTTGAGCGCCAGAGCCAAAGGCGACGATTTGGGCGACTGGCGCCGCAGAATTTCCGAGGGCTCTTTTGTGCTGACTGGCCTGGACGCGAGCCGACAATGAATGATAAAGGCGCAAGATACGAGATTACTTCCGGAGATCGCTTCATCGCGTACTTGCTGAAGATCGCTCCGTGGCTCTCCTTTTTTCTGGTGGCGCTGCCCGCCCCGCTCTATTTCCTGTTGCGCTACCTGATGGCCTTTGAGGACGCCGCCGTTTATATGTTGCTGGCGCTCTCATCGCTGGCGATAGGCTCGGTCGCGGGCCTGATGGTCATGATCTTTCTACTGCTCTATCGCAGGCACTGGGCCAAGCAGATGCGTAACAAGCTGGCGGCCGACGGCATCACAGCCGACGAGCTACAGTGGTTCATGCCCGAATTGACCACGGCCGAGCGACGGGCGCTCAAGGAGATGGATAAACAGAATCCGCTGCTGGCGGACGCTTATCGCGAGACGCTGGCTTCGCGCCTGACAGCGGCGCGCGTCGTCGCCGTCGCCCGGCGCGATCTGCTTTCGGTCGAGCGCCGTCTCAATCGCGTCGCTTACCTGCGCGGCGCGGACACGACCGCTTTGCAGCAGGAGTTGCGCGCAGACCGCGAGCGCCTTGAGCGCGCCCGGCTCGAAGGCCAGGAGCGGCGCGCCGAAGCCGAAGCCAGACTTCATACCATCGAGGCGGCGGCGAGTCGCGGCGCGAGCTGGACGGAGATGAATTTCGCCTTGCAGCGCTTGAGCGCCTCGCGCGAGCATATTCCGCTCGGCCTCGAATCGGCGCGACTTGAGCAACAGTCGCGCGAAGACGCGGCCAGAGAGGTGCGTGAGCTGGAAAAGCGCACGGCGCTGCGCGACGAGGGCTAAGGGGAATCCAAGCAGCACTGGCAGCAGCGGCGAGGGTTGCGGATAGATCATTCGATGAAGCGGGAGCCCGATTTATGAATCCTTCATCATGGATATGCTTTGATGAGGAGCAGCAGCAGTAGTTATGAGCAACGACGACGTTGAGGAGACAGGCGCGGCCAGTATTAGCCTGATTCGCATGGACGAGGGGCGCTGGCGTGTCTTCATAGATGGCGCGGACATGAGCCAATCGTTCCAGTTCCCCTGGGACGCGCTGCAATGCGCGCTCAACGGCTCGTTGACGGGGAGGCCGCTCGAAGGGCTGCAAACAATCGAAATCCAGGCGACCACCGTCACAGACCAACATCGACTCGCGCGCATTCGCGCCGCACAGGCAGAACAACGCGCCCTGCTCGCCGCCCTGCGCGGCATAGACGGCGAAGGAATCTAGCTAAGGGATGAGGGATGAATGATTGAGCGATTGCGAAAGTGAATCAAGCATTCATCCCACTTCATCCCTCATCGCTGCCGCCCTCATCCCTTCGTTCCTGCCTTCGTTTGTAGACTCCCAGGCTGATGCGTTCGGCGTAGCCTTCGGCGACCAGGGCCTGATTGCCGAGACCGGCATCGGGGCGCGAGAGGCCGGTCACCTTTGCAAGCTCGCCGCGAAGGGTCATCCCCGCTCCATGCAGAAAGGCGCGTGCCACCTCGCGCAAGGCATCTTCACGTCGCACCTTCACGGCAAGCTCTTTCTGGAATCGTCCTTCGGCCAGCGTCCAGATATAGGTGAACCAGGGTTCATAAAGGACTTCGCCCGGAACGACCTTCATCGTCCGTTGAAGCTCGTCGAGGGCACGCGTAAAGCGCGTGCGGTCTGTTATCCCGGCTGCCGCTCGCAGATCGGCGGTCGCCATCTCCCATTCGCGCCGCAGCACGCGTAGAACGGCCCGCGCCTCCTTTGAAAGCAGCTCGCTCTCCTTCCTGCGACCGACGCCCCACAGCGCGTTGAAGTGTGGAACCAGCCGTGGCGCGATAAAGGTGGCGCGTCCCTTCCCGAGCTTTGCGTAGTAGACGCGACCGCGCCGCATCACTTCGTCCTTGATGACCCAGGTCAGGCTGCTCTCCGGGTCTTTCTGTACGTTGCGCGGCATGTGCGCGTCGCGCCGCCCGCAAACGGCTATGTAGAGCGATGGGCCCGGACGCCGAACGTCCGTCATCGCCGCACAGAAGCCGACGCTCTCAATCAGCTTCTCCGCCTCCAAAGCATCTTCGACGCGCCGCTCCGGCTCGCGCCGCCACATGCGATCACGATAGGCTTCAAACTCTTCCGGCAAAGGATCGATCATGCTCTTTCGGCGGCGTCAACGGTAGCGGGCGCAAATCTAGTGTGAGCCGCTGGTGCGGCTCGCGCGCGCGTCGCTCGTGCGTCATGTTCCATGACCCCTGCATCCGGGGTCAAGCGGTAATCAGACTTCCAAGCAGATTGACAGAGCGTGCCCTTGCAAACTGACTGACACGGTCACATTGCACGCTCGGTCGAAGACCGCCCTGTTGTCATAAAAGCCAATAAAAACGGCCTTTTCCGCACAAAAAGCGTGCGGCACGGCGGTTGCTCCCTGCTTTGCGCGTGCGGAGCGCAATGTCTTTTGGTGCGGAATCCGAAAACCAGTTTTCCCAGCCCGATACTTGACGATAGAGATGACATTCATGAGAAACACAAGAATCCTAACAAGCTTCCTGCTGACGGCCAGCTTTCTTTTATGGTCTGTGGCGGGCTTCTCGCCTGAGATTCAGCTTGAGACCAAAGCGCTAGCGGCCGGAGGCTCCAAAGTCTCCTCAGACCTGCGCGACAAGGTCAACAGCGGCACGACGGGCCAGATTCCGGTCGTCTTCATCACGCCGAGCACCCCGACCAACACGCTTCAAACGGCCATCACCAGCGGCGGCGGCGCTATCAAGAAGAAGTTCACGAACGTGCGCGGCCTATCGGCTACTCTCCCGGCCGCTCAGGTCGATAAGCTCGCAGCGCGCACAGATGTCGCCTACATCTCTCTCGATAGGACGGTCAGGAAAGAGGGCCACCTCGAAACGACGACCGGCGCCGACCAGGCGCGCAGCTACGGAACTTCGACCACGGGCACGATCAATGGAGCGGGCATCGGCATCGCGATTCTCGATTCGGGCATCGCTCCCAACCATCACGCCTTCCGCGTCGACAACCTTTCCAGCGCGAGCCGAATCGTCGCCAATGTGAGCTTCGTGACGGGCGATACGACGACGGCTGACCCTTACGGTCACGGCACGCACGTGGCCGGGATGGCGGCCGGTAACGATCACGTCTCTTCGGGCGCATACACGGGCATCGCCCCCAGGGCCAATCTCATCAACGTCAGGGTGCTCAACGGTCAGGGAATGGGCGCGGCTTCGGACGTAATCGCGGGCGTCGACTGGTGCATCACTAATAAGACGGCCTACAACATTCGCGTCATTAACATGAGTCTCGGCACGACCGCCGTCGATTCATACCAGAACGACCCCCTGTGCCTCGCGGTACGCCGCGCCGTCGATGCCGGAATAGTCGTCGTCGTCGCCGCAGGCAATGCGGGCAAAGATTCCACGGGCCAGAAAATCTTCGGCTCGATCCATTCTCCGGGCATAGAGCCTTCGGCGCTGACGGTCGGGGCCGCCAACACCTTCGGCACGGACGGCCAGGCGGACGACCAGGTGACGACCTACAGCTCGCGTGGGCCCACGCGCGGTTTCTACACAGACGCGCTCGGCGTCAAGCATTACGACAATTTAATCAAGCCGGACATCATCGCTCCGGGCAATAAGATGATCGAGGCGGAGGCTCCCAACAACGCCATTCTCGCCTCCGATCCTTCGCTCGATTGCGGCATCTCCAACCCCGATCACAAGATGATGTACATGAGCGGGACTTCGATGGCGGCCCCGGCCGTCGCCGGTGCGGCCGCTCTGCTGTTGCAGCGTAATCCCGGCCTGACGCCGAACATGGTCAAAGCCATCCTGGAGTATACGGCCAATCCCCTGACCGGCTTCAATACTCTGGAGCAGGGCGCCGGGCTGCTTAACGTCGAGGGCGCTGTGCGCCTGGCGAGCATGGTGCGCGCAAATCTTTCGTCCGCTCCCCCGGCCCTCGGCGATCCGCTGCTCGTTTCCGGATCGACGCCCAAAGAAAGCTCCATCATCGCGGGCCAGACTATTCAGTGGGGCGGCGGCATTATCCAGAGATGGAATTTCCTGTACGGCTCTAACCTGATACTGAAGTACCAGAAGATATACGGCACGAGCACCGCGACAAGCGGCACGGGCGTGCTCGTCTCCGACGGCGTGCTCATCTCTAACGGCGTACTCGTCACCGATGGCGTGCTCGTCTCAGACGGCGTACTCGTCTCCGACGGCGTGCTCGTCTCCGATGGCGTGCTTATCTCCGGCGGCTCGCTACAGGTGCTCGGCATCACGATGTCCGAAGGCGTGATTCTCACCGACGGCGTGCTTATCTCGGACGGCGTGCTCATCTCCGATAACGTAACGGGAGCGTCCGTAGCCAATCTGTCCCTGGCTCAATCAGTCGTCAGGACGGGTGACAGTTCCGGCAGCGCCATGAATAAGGTTGCCGATTTCACCGTCGATACGACCACCACGACCACTACTACGAGTGGAAAGAGGAAGTAGAGAGCCGAAAGGGACGAAAGAAGATGAAGCCAATGCAGACCGAAAACTCCCCCTCGTTGCGGCCGCGGATTAACAGACGCGTTCGAGACGCAAGACAGATGATGAACACGAACAACATCGCTCGCTACACCACGCGCCTGACCACGCTCGTGCTGCTGGTCGCACTGTCGGTCGGTTTCCTGGGCCAGGCCAACACCAGCGCGCAATCGCAGCGCGCAGGCAAAAACGGCAACGGTGCGGGCAAAACATCCAAATCCGACAAGGTATCCACAGACCTGCGCGCTTCGATGCGCGACCAGCGCTCAAGCGAAAAGCGCGTCAACGTGATCGTGCAATTAGACGGAGTGGCGGGCAGTTCGCTCAACGCTCTGCTCTCGCGCAGCGGCGTGCGCGTCAAAGGCCAGTTCCGCAATCTCAATGCGAGCATGGTCGAATTGCCCGCCAGCGTGGTAGAGGAATTGGCGGCCTATCCGGAAGTCGGGTATGTATCTCTGGACAGGCCGATTCATGCCAACGGCAGCGGCGGCCACGTCGAGACGACCACCGGCGCAGCGGCCCAGCGGACGGAGACGACTTCGGCGACGACCACCACCGTCAGCCTGCTCGGTCTTGTCTCAACCGCCTCGACCACCACAACGACGACCACCTTCGACGGCAAGGGCGTCAATATAGCCGTTCTGGATTCCGGCCTCGATCTCACGCACAAGGAATTTGGCAGCGGCAGTCGCATCGCTTACAGCAAGGACTTCACGGGCGAGGGACGAACCGATGACCCTTACGGTCACGGCACGCACGTCGCTTCGGCGGCCATCGGCGGCATCGAACCCTATAAAGGTATCGCGCCCGGCTCGAAGGTCATCAACCTGCGCGTCCTCGACTCGACGGGCATCGGCACAATCTCAGGCTTGTTGAACGCCCTCGAATGGGTCATGAACAACAGGGCCGCCTATAGTATTCGCGTCGTCAATATGAGCCTCGGCGCGCCCGCCATCGATTCCTACAAGAACGATCCGATCTGCCGCGCCGTCCGTCGCCTCGTCGATGCGGGCGTGGTGGTGGTCGCCGCCGCCGGTAATAACGGCAAGAATAGCGCCGGTCAAAAAGTCTACGGGCAGATTCACTCGCCCGGCATAGAGCCCTCGGCCATAACGGTCGGCGCGACCAACACCTACGGCACGGATGCCCGTAATGACGACGGCGTGACCAGCTTCAGCTCGCGCGGGCCCACCCGCAGCCATTGGACTGACGAAAACGGCGTCACGCATTATGACAATCTGCTCAAGCCCGATCTGGTTGCTCCGGGTAACAGGCTCATCTTTGGCGAATCGGATAACAACCTGCTCGTCAGGCAGAATCCGTCGCTCGATGCCGGTGTCAGCGATAGAGACGATAGAAGGATGATGTACCTGAGCGGTTCGTCCATGTCGGCCCCGCTCGCGGCAGGCGCGGCAGCGATGCTGCTTCAGGTCAACCCGAAGTTGACGCCGAACATGATCAAGGCCATCCTGATGTACACGGCGCAACAGCTCTCCGGCTTCAACACCCTGGAACAGGGCGCGGGCCAGCTCAACATAGAAGGCGCGATGCGCATGGCGAAGGCCATCCGTACCGATCTGTCGAACGACACGCCTCTGGGCGACCCGATGCTGAAGGGCGAGATGCCCGCACAGCAATCGACCATCGCCGGTTATAGCTTCCCCTGGTCGCAGGGCCTCATCATGAATTACACCTACGTCACCGGCACAAACCTGATGACCAGGTATCAGAAGTTCTACGGCACGGGCTTTTTGCTGAGCGACGGTATCCTTGTGGGCGACGGCATTCTGGTCGGCGACCGGAGCATGATGAGCGACGGCATACTGGTCGGCGATCTCCTCCTGACCAGCAACGGCATTCTGTTGAGCGAGGGCTCTCCGTTCCTGAGCTGCGGCATACTGGTTGGCGACGGCATTCTCGTCGGTGACGGTATTCTCGTCGGCGATGGAATCCTTGTGGGCGACGGTATTCTGGTCGGCGACGGCATTCTCGTCGGCGATGCGTTCGTCCAGGCCCAGAGCGCCATGGTTAACGGCGACGATACGCCTTCCATGAGGTGAATGGCTGTAATCCCCGGACTCCCACTCTGCTTTGCCTTCGGGAGCAGCCACGAATTAAGAGCTTATGAAGTACGTCAGGGCCATCACAACTCTCGCACTGACTTTGCTCCTCTTGTTCGCCTACACGGCCGGGCTCGCTCCGCTGCGTTCCGTTGAGACGGCGGCGCAGGCAAAGAAGGATGAGGACAATCAAGAGGGCCGCCACGATAAGAGCAAAACTTCCTCCGGCCTGCGAGAGCGTCAGCGCCGGGGTGACGGCGACAAGATAGAGGTCATACTTCAGCACGAGGGCAGGATCAGCGGCCCTCTCAACGCCTTCCTGAATCGAAACGGCGTGCACGCCCGACAGGAGTTTCGCAACCTCGATTCGCTCAACGTCGAACTGCCAGCCAGCTCGCTCGAAGAGCTTGCCTCTTACAGCGAGGTACGGTTCATCTCTCCCAGAGGGCACATACTTTTGCAGCACCGGCCTCCTGCTCGGTGACGGCGTGCTCATCAGCGACGGCGTCCTTATCAGCGATGCCGTTTTGCAGCCATATTCGACGATGATGACCGGCGATGAAACCGCCTGCATGAAGGACGAGGACGGGCGGTAAGACGGCTTATGATACTGAAGTGAAGATAAAAGACCCATGCAGGCAGCCTGAGCGATTGGCTCATGCGCCACCCTGCAATCGTGTAGGCTGAGAAGCCCCGCACCCCTCGAATCATTAAGGAGAGCGATTCCCTTCTACTGCGACGGCCCCCTGCGGGCGACGAATCAGTAACCCACTCATCTCCGGTCAGATTGAAAGCCCCGGTCTTCAATCTGACCGGACATGCCATTTTGCCCTTTTTCATCTATCCGGAGGGCGTAAAAACCTCAGCAAATTGCGATCATCGCGGCTCGACAGTCACGGCACGAGGCTTGCACTTACGGTTTATGCAGGGTCGCCCCATGCCGACCCGAAAAGATTCAGTCCTCTAAGACCGTGATGAATTTCCCGATCAGACAGCGCCTAAACGAGCTATACGCGGGGCTTTTCATAGCCCTCGGCATAGCCGTCTGTCTCTTCTCACTGTTTCACCTCCCGACCGGGCAGCTAGACCTGCGCTTCCTGCTGCTGGCTCTGGTTACGATCAGCCTCAGCTCGCACATCGTCGTCCAGATTCCGGGCATCACCTCGCAAATCTCCGTTTCCGACACCTTCGTATTTCTGACGCTGCTGCTCTACGACGGCGAGACGGCCATCTTGCTCAGCGCCGTGGAGGCTTTCTTTACCACCCTGCGTTTCAGCAAGAAGCCGCGGATACTTCTGTTCAATTCGGCCGTCACGGCATGCTCCACCTTCCTCACCGTCATGGTTATGCGACTCTTCTTCGGGAGCATCGTCGCCCTCTCTCATGGCGAGTATTCCTCGCAGTTCATCACGGCCCTGGGCGTGATGGCGCTCGTACAGTACATCACCAACTCCGGAACCGTCGCGATTGCCGTTGCGCTGAAAAATAATCGGCCCATCTGGCAGACGTGGGCCAGGAATTATCTCTGGACATCCATCACCTATTTCGCGGGCGCATCGGCCGCCGGGCTCGTCGCCAAGCTTTCAGGCACGGTCGGGCTCTACGCGCTGATCGTGACGACACCAATAGTCGCCATAGTCTTTTTCACCTACAAGACGTACCTGAAAAACGTCGAATCCGCTGCGGCACAGGCCGCGCAGGCCGAGCGTCACGTCGCGGAACTCAACCATTACATCGCCGAGCAGGAGCGTATCAGCGAACAGTTCTCTCAACTTGAAAAGCTGTCCGCTCTGGGCGAGCTGGCCTCGGGAGTGGCCCACGACTTCAACAATACTCTGGCCGGTATCCTCGGTCGCGCACAACTGATGATGCGAACCAACGATCCCGAAAAGATCAAGCGCGGACTGGAAATCATCATCCGGTCAGCCGAGGACGGCGCGAAGACCGTCAAGCGCATCCAGGACTTCGCCCGCCAGCGCCGCGATCATGATTTTGCGCCCGTCAACGTCGATCAATTATTGCAGGACGTGAGCGAGATTACGCGCCCGCGCTGGAAAGACCGCGCCGAAGCCTCGAACGTCCATATCAGTCTTGAGCTTCAAATCCGCTCCAATGCCCTCGTCATGGGCGATGATTCCGAATTACGTGAAGTCCTGGTCAACATGGTCTTCAACGCGGTCGATGCCATGCCCTCGGGCGGCACGCTCACCCTCTCAGCCGAAGAGGTCGAAGGTTCAATCGAGATCGCGGTCGCGGACACGGGAACGGGCATGAGCGAAGAGGTGAGGTCTCGT
>DASZEN010000039.1:0-18116 GCA_035940775.1 Pyrinomonadaceae bacterium
CATCGAACGGTCTTCTCTCAATAACCCCAACAATAAATGCTCAGTCCCGATGTGCCGGTGCTGTAAACGATCACTTTCCTCGTGCGCATAGGCCAGCACACGCTTGGTCTCGGGCGCTAAGGGCAATTCCACACTGGTCGAAATCTTCTCCCTCAAGAGTGTGCGGCCCTCGATCTCCTTGCGAATGGCTTCAATCGATACCTGTGCGCGTGGAAAGAATCGGCCCGTCAGGCTCTTATCCTCACGCATTAAGCCCAGCAGCAGGTGCTCGGGCTCGATGGCGGGTGCGCCGAACTGGCTCGCTTCGTAGCGCGCAAAGAAGATGACGCGCCGCGCTTTCTCTGTGTAGCGTTCGAACATAGGGGCCTTATACCGCTGAAGAACTTGTTAGTATGATTGCTTGCGGTGGAATCGAGTTGTCCGATCTCGTCACCACCCTGCTGCATTATAACCTAATGATAGCAAAGGCAGAAGAGGGGCGGCGGAAAAGAGTTTCGGGTGGGCCGACCCGAGGGGGGACGAGCGGAGCTAGGCTCGGAGGGGGCGAGGCTCCGGCGGGGGCCGTCACTACGGGGAAGCGCAAGGCCCTTCGGGGGCGTGCGCAAATTCCGAGAAGGCTTCGGCGTCCCCGCCCGACAACGGGCTGTCCTCTAGTTTTCTTTCAGCGTGAAGGAAGAGAAGAACCTCTCGACGCCTTCGGCCGGTTGCGCCGCTTTAGGGCTCTCGACGGAGATTACGTAGACGCTGCGCTCTGTCAAGAAGACGCGCATCGTGCAGGTGTAATCGGGGGAATCAAACTTGAACTGCCGCCCGGCATGATCGTTCAGAGAGATGGAGCGTTGAGAGACGAGCGAGTAATGCTTATCGGCATTCTCGGCGGCCTTAATCATGGCGGTGGGAAGTACTTGAAAATATTGAGCGGCGAAACGGGGCTGTTGCATCAGCTCGCTTGGAAAATTAAGAGCGACGGCGACGAGGTATTCGCTATCGTCGGCTTTGAGCCGGTATTCGCGCATCTCTATCGAGCGCGGCCCGGGGCCAGATTCTTCGACATCTCTTCGGGGAGGCCGGGCATCATCACGGAAAATCCGGCTCCTTCGGGCGCAAATTCCTGCCACGAGGCTGAGGATGCTATGGCCGCGCCCGTGGAGGGAAGAGACAGGTTATCGAGACCACCCGAGCGGCGGGCGCGACGCTGCTGCTGGCCGAGCGCCGCGCTCGACATCACAAACAGACACGTTAAGAGCACGACTGTTGAGAAAGTCTTCTTATTCACTTCTTGTAACTCCTCTTTGAGAGTGGTTGCCGAAAATAGCTTCGAGTGTGAGAGTGAAGGGCCTTGCAAGAGAGAGCGCGCGCGTGGAGTCGGCCCGTAACGGGCGACCGTCTAACTTTATAGCATGCGGCGAAGGTGAAAAGATAGAATAAATTTTATGGCGCGCGGCGAAAAGTCAATCGAGGCGCACATCGAGGCGTCCGTCCGACAGAAGCAGACGACGGTCGCACAGGCGCGCCAATCTTTCGTTGTGCGTGGCGAGGATGACCGCCGCCGCTTCGGCGCGACACGCGGACGCGAGCAACGCTCCCGTCTCGTCACCGGCGCGTGCGTCCAGATTCCCGGTCGGCTCATCCGCGAGGACGAGGCGCGGTCGCGTCACGAGGGCGCGCGCGATGGCGACGCGCTGCTGCTCGCCGCCCGACAAAAGAGTTACGCGCTCGGCGGCGCGAGCATGGAGCCCCGTACGCTCAAGCATCTCCACGGCGCGCCCCATGGCATCGCGCCGCGCGATCCTGTTGATGAGGAGCGGCATCGCCACATTCTCGGCCGCCGTCAAATCTGCCAGCAGATGATGAAACTGAAAGACGAAGCCGACCTGCTCGCGGAGCAGGCGCGTCAGTTCGCGGCCGCGCGCGCGCGCGATGTCGAAACCCTCGAGCTTGATCTCGCCGCCGTCTGCCACATCGAGCCCGCCTATCAGGTGCAGCAGCGTTGATTTGCCTGCGCCCGACGCGCCCATGATCGCCACCATCTCGCCCGCCCCGACCGCGAACGAGACGCCGCGCAGCACCTCAATCGTCGCGCCCGCCGGAGTGCGAAAAGCTTTGCGCACTTCGCTCACCGACAAGAGCTTCTCTGTTTCGGATTTCGGATTTCGGATTGGCCCACACCCCCCGTTCAAGGTTCGACGACTCAACTGTGCATTCTGCTTCCCGATAATATTCAGATTAGAGCGGCCTCAAAATGTCATAGGGGGGTCGCTGATTCGGAATCCAAAAATTCATAGTCTGAAATCTAAAATTCCCTTAACGCTTCTGCCGGTCGCACCCGCGCCGCGGCCCGCGCCGGGTAAAGGGTCGCCAGCAGGCTCAGAAGAAAAGCGGCGAGGGCCGCGAGCGCAACGTCGCGCGCGTGTGGGTGAAAGGGAATGCTGCTCAGCGAATAAACGTCGGCGGGCAGCCGGACGAGCCTGTAGCGGTCGCCGACGAAACAGGTGACGAGCCCGAGCGCGACGCCCGCCACCGCGCCGATCAATCCGCAGCCCGCTCCCTCGATCATAAAGACGCACATAATACTCCGAGCGCTCGCCCCCATCGCGCCGAGGATGGCTATGTCCGAACGGCGCTCGACGACGACGAGCACGAGCATCGTCGTGATATTGAGCGCCGCCATCAGTATGATGAGCGTGATGATTGCGAGGCCCATGCGCCGCTCCAGAGCGAGCGCGGCGAAGAGCGGGCGATTCGCCTCCTGCCAGTCAACGGTCGTGTACTCCGCGCCGACACCCGCGCGCACCCGCGAGGAAACCTCCGCCACGTTGTAGATGTCCGCGACCTCTATACTGATGACTGAGGCGGAATCGGAAGGTTGACCGGCAAAGCTCGCCGCTAAGGGGAGCGGCATATAAATCCAGGTCGAATCGTATTCGTAGAGGCCGGAACGGAAAACACCGGCGATTGAGACGCGACGGTAGCGCGGTGCGAGCCCCAAAGGCGTCAGCGTCGCGTCGCCCGAGACCAGTTGCGCCACGTCGCCGACGCGCAGGCCCATGCGCGCGGCCATCTCCGCGCCGACGATCACGCCCGGCAGCGCCGCCTCGCTCTGGCTCTCGTCAAAAGATGTGATGGACGGGCTTTCGTCTACGCCTGCATCTTTGCCGTTGGCTTTGCCTGCATCAATGCTTCCGTCACGCTTAGGCTTTTCATTCGCGGCTTGTGTGGCCGCAGGCTCGGCTTGAGCCTCCGGCACCTCGTCGCGCAGTAAAGGCTCAACGGTGCCGCTGACAAGGGTACGACGGATTTCCGCCACGGCGCGCGCCGAATCTCTGTCCACGCCGCGCAACACGGCGTAGGCCGAGCCAGCCTCTCCTGCGCTCAGAAGCGCGCCGTCGTAGGTCGTCCCCGTAGCGTCGCTTACGCCGCCGGTGCGCGCCACGCGCGCCGCCACTGCGCGCCACTCCCTAAGGGGCTGCCCGTCGCTTCGCATCAGCGTAATGTGCGCCGTGCCGCGCAGGATTTTGTCGCGCATCTCGTCGCGGAAGCCGTTGCTGAGCGCGAGCGCGACGATGAGCGCGGCGACGCCGAGCGCGACGCCGAGGATGGCTGCGAGCGCCGTGACGCGCGCCAGCGGGCGGCGACGCCGCGAATAGAGATAACGAAGCGCCAGAAATATTTCGTAAGGCATAGGTCGAATGCGACGCCGAATGCGGAATTAAAAGCTGAACGCGGAATTAAAAATGGAAAGCAAAACCCGCTCCTTTTAGTGATCGTACATCATTCCGCTTTTATCCTTGCTCCCATGCATTTCCTGACATCCGCAGGTCTGTTCTCCGCCAGAAGGCTTTCGAGGTGGGGCGCGTCGTTCGCCGTCACGTCCGAGAGCGGTCTAAGCTCAAAGATGGTGTCCGAGAGGCGACGAAAATGGAAGCGCGATTCGAGCGCGACGATGGCGCGCGTCTCCTCGGCCTGCCAGCCGCACACAGACCACCAGCGCGTGTCGCGGTCTAAAACGACGCGCCGACCCTGCTGCAAATATCTTTCTATTACGGGCACGAGCTGCTGCGAGCCGGGCCAGCCGCCGCCCGTGCCGATCACGTCCCAGTCGCCAGCGCCGACGCCGCGATAATAGGTGACGGCCACGGTCTGCCCGCCCGCCATAACGACCGCGTCGCGCGGCATAAGATTGAGCCGCGCAATATAATCCCTGGTCAATACTCGCCGCTCGAAATTTGCGCGGGCGGCGATCCGGGCATAGACGCCGAGCGCCACCGTCACGACCAGAATAGTCAATACGATGGCTTGAAAGGCTCGTCGCGTGTCGCCTCTTTTAGCCTCCCCCCGGGTAAGCAGAGCGTCGGCCACGAGCGGCGCGAGCGCCGGAAGCCCCGTCAGAAAATAGCGCCAGTTGACCACCGTGCTGTAATTAAAGATCAGCAGAAGATTGGCGAAGAGGCCGACGAGGCCGAGCGCCAGTAGACACTTCAACCCGCGCTCGCGCCACTCTCTCAGGAAGGCGAACGGCAGTGCCGTAAAGACCAGGGGGGCTGCGAGAAAGAAATATAGAAGGAAGGGAAGCGCATTTGCGAGCGCCACGGGATGACGCGCCGACTCCATCAGCATCGACTCGCGCCAGCCGTACCATGACTCCCGGAATCCAGCATCGCTCGCGAACCACACTGCGAAGGGGCCGAACGCGAATACCACAAAGATGATCGTAGCCACTATGGCCCACAAAGGTTTGCGTCCCTTCATGGGCCCACACAGAAAGGGCGCGACCGCGAGCCACGGAGCATAGAACGCGACCGGCTCGCGCACGTTGACGCCCAGGCCGAGCAGCGCGGCCCCGACGATTATCAAAAAGGCGCGCCCGCCCCTGACCCCGCGCAGGTGAACCGTCAGAGCGACGGCGACCAGTAGTATGGAAGGAATCTCCGTCATCACCTGCCCGCCGTAGATGACGAAGGCCGGAGAGGTGGCGACCAATAGCGCGGCGATGGTGGCCGCCTCAAGAGAGCGCGTCACGTCGCGTGCCAGCGTCCAGCAGGCGAGGACTGCGACGGGGCACGCGAGCACCACCGCGTACTTGAAAAGCAGGTAAGCATTCTCGGCCGGAAGATTAAAGAGGGCGTGGGCGACGCGCCACAGCGCGTGATTGAAGAAGATGAAAAGGGAGCGCCCGAGGGCCATCGACGAGGGTTGGCCCCTGAGCGCCAGCACGGTGTAATCGAGCGCGTCCCAGTCGCCGATGAAAGGGTCTCTGAAGAGGAATGCGAGCGCGAGAGAGAGCGCCGTTGGGCCAAGCCACCAGCGCCATGCGGCGAGGAGGTTTCGCGGCTCTAACGGTTCAGCTCTGCTTGTGATGGTGGTTGTCGTCTGCGCCGAGCGCCTCAATCAAATCCGAGTCGAGCGAGTCTTCGGGCCGCTTGACCATCGTCAGGCGATTGCCGCGCGCATTGTACTCGACCTGATCCATGATGTTGTAGATGAGAAGCACGCCCCGGCCCGAAGCTTTGAAGAGATTGCCGGGATCGCGCGGGTCTGGAATCTGTTGCACGTCGAAGCCCTCGCCCTCGTCTTCGACCGTAAAGCGCGCCTCCTTCGGAGAAAGCTCGGCCGTGATCCGCACCATCTTCGTCGGGTCGTTCTTGTTGCCGTGCTTGACGGCGTTGACGAAGGCTTCGTCGAGGGCGATGAAGAGGTTGGAGCGTTCCGTCCTGATGACGCCGAGCTTGGCGACGCGCTCGATCAGGTATTGAAGGACGCCGTTCATCAGGGAGAGATCGCTCGGCAGCTCGAACTCTATCTTCTCGTGAACGTAGGGCAGGACTTTCAGATCGTCTACGAAACGCAGCTTGTAGGCGAGCGTCTTCTCGACGATGCTGCACAGCTCTTCTTTATCGTAGGGCGAGCGCAGGTAATTGACCGCGCCCATCTTGAAAGCCTTGACGACGCCGGGCTGCTGCGCCTCGTCCGAGGAGACGACCACCGGGACTATCAGGCGTTTGCGCTTGATCTCGGAGAGAAGCTGCACGCCGGAGTCTTCGTCGTCCGTCAGGTCGCTGATGATTAGGTCGAACTCTTCGAGGTCTTCGCGGGCGAGAGCTTCGGCGCGGTCGCCGATGGCGATGACCTCATGACCCAGCTCGCGCAGAGCGTGCTCGAGCACCTCGCGTAGCTCATCATTGTCATCCACGATGAGGATTCGTCGTTTATCCATCCGACCCTAGCCGTCAGAACCTTTTATCTACGAGGCGGGAAGAGATTGCGTTTCCGCTTGCGCTATACGATAAAGCCGGTCGCTACGTTCCAGATAATATCGGATGAGGCGCAAAGTCCAAAGCCAAAAGCCCGAACTCCCTGGATTTTCCGGACTCCGGCTTTCTTTTTTGCGCGTTTCCTTTTACCCTTGACCTTTGCCGATGCAAGCTTCCCTTGAACACGAGGATCGACCCGGCGCGCGCCGCGAAGGGCGCGGGCCGCATGGCCTGAGCCGCGCCTACGCCTTCGCAGACCTCTCGGCCTATCCGCTCAGGAAGCGCCTTCTGATCCGCGCCGCAGACCTCTGCTTCTATGCGGCTATCAAGCTCATAGGCGGCACCGTTCGCTTCGAGGTCGAAGGCTGGGAGCACTGGGAACGGGCCATGCGCGAGGGCTCGCTTCCCATCTACGCCTTCTGGCACAATCGCGTCTTTCTAGCCACCTATTTCTTTCGCCGCCGCCGTATCGTCGTCATGACTTCACAGAGCTTTGACGGCGAATACATAGCGCGCTTCATACAGCGTTTAGGATACGGCGCGGCGCGCGGCTCCTCTACGCGCGGCGGCGTCGGCGCGCTCATTGAGATGGTAAGACAGATGCGCGCGGGCTCGCCCGCCGGGTTTACTATTGATGGGCCAAAGGGGCCACGCTACGTCGCCAAGATGGGCGCTCTGCTTCTGGCGAAAAAGACGGGCTTCCCCGTGCTCCCCTTCACAGTCACGGCGGCGCGCTTCTGGCAGGCACGAAGCTGGGACGCTTTCCAGGTTCCGAAACCCTTCACGCGCGCGTGCGTCCAGATTGCGCCGCCGATATACGTTCCGCCCGGCGCTGATGATGCTGCGCTCGAAGCGAAACGCGAAGAGCTGCAACGAGCGCTCGACGAACTCGACCGTCGCGGCGACCAATGGCGCGCGGAAAAGCAGGGATGAAGGATGAGGGATGAAATGATTAAGCTACAACATCGGTTTAATCAATCACTCAACCTCTTCATCCCTCATCGCTTCGTTATTCCTTAGCTTTTCGAGCGGCCTGTAGTAGGATTGCTGAAAATCAGCGACAAGCGACGCGGGATGCAAAAGAGGGCCAGAGCGCTTTGGTCTCTTCTTCAAATCCATTCAGCTTGTCGCCACACACACTCTCTCTCTGACGGAGGAAAGATGATTAACCAGGAGCGCATCAGGAATCTTCTTCTCGAACTAGTACAGATCGACAGCCATTCGCGACGTGAGCGAAACGTGGCCGAGCGTATAAGACAGCATTGCGAGGATCTTGGCGCGGAGGTTGAGATAGATGATGCGGGAGAGAAGGTCGGCGGAAATTCCGGCAACGTCATCGCGCGCTTTTGCGGCACTATCCCCAATGCGGAGCCGATCATGATGAGCGCGCACATGGACACGGTCGTTCCCGGCGAGGGCGTCAAGCCTGTCATAGATGGCGACATTATCCGCACGGACGGCACGACCGTTCTCGGCGGCGACGATAAATCCGGCTGCGCCGTCATCATTGAATCCATACGCTGCCTCAAGGAGCAGAATATCCCGCACACGGACATCGAGGCCGTCTTTTCCATCTGCGAGGAGGTGGGCCTGCTCGGCGCAAAGCACCTGGATGTCTCAAAGATCAGGTCGCGCTACGGCATCGTGTTTGATTCGGATGATCCGGGCTTCCTGTTCACCAGGGGGCCGTCTTCAAACCACCTGGAGATCGAAGTCCACGGTCTCGAATCGCACGCCGGGGTTGCGCCCGAGCAGGGCATCTCGGCCATACGCATCGCCGCCGAGGCCATCACAAAGATGAAGCTCGGCCGTATAGACGAAGAGACCACGGCCAACATAGGCGTCATTCACGGCGGCGCGGCCACCAACATCATCCCCAACCTCGTCACATTGTGGGGCGAGGCGCGCTCGCTCTCGGAAGAGAAATTGGAGGCCCAGTGCGCTCACATGGTTCAATGCTTCGAGGAAGCGGCGGCGAGGTATGAGGTCACGGTCGAGGGCAAAACCACTCGCGCGAGCGTCAAGGCGAAGGTCGACCGCGACTATTCGTCGATGGACGTGCCTGACTCTTCGCGCGTCGTCCAGCTTGTCAAAGAGGCCGCCTCGCGCATGGGTTTGAAAGTCGAGACGATGGCATCGGGCGGCGGCTGCGACGCCAACATCTTCAACCGCAAGGGCATCGAATGCGCCAACCTCGGCACAGGCATGCGCGCCATCCACACCGTCAACGAATGGCTCGACGTGAAAGACATGTACGCCTCGGCCGAGATGACTCTGGAAATCCTGAAGCTCAACGGCGAGATGGCAATGCGAAATCAAGGATGAGAATGATAAGGTCTGTTGAAGCGAGGATGCTAAAATAATGGCGAGCATTTAGGACACAGGCGGAAGAAATTGCCTATGACGAAAGAGGAGGCGTATCAGTTCAAAGAACGATGGCGGCTTGTCAATCAGGTAACGATTGAGGAAGCGCGACGCACGCCTGTTTCAGTCAAGCTTCGGCAATTAGCGTTGATGTATGAAGCCGGGCAGGCGCTTGGCTGGAATCAGACGTTCAGGGAAGGTGAAGAAGAAGTCCGCGAACGCTGGCGTCGTCTTAAAGAGAGATTTAATGCCTGACAACACATTGTCGGCGGACTTCGTCGCGGCGCTCAATGCTCTCATCCGCTGGCTTGAGGCCGAGCAAGTCCCGTACGCAACAATCGGCGGTGTCGCCGTCTCGCTTCTAGCCCAGCCCCGCGCCACACAGGATATTGATATCGTCATCTGGCTCGACCAGGAAAGGTGGGACTCTTTCTTGCGCGCGGGCGAAGTTTACGGATTCGAGCCGCGCCTCAATGATGCTCTGGATTTTGCTGTGAAATCGCGTGTCCTCTTACTCCGACACCGGAATAGCGGAATCAGCGTTGATATCTCATGCGGGGCTTTGCCATTCGAGCGGGAGATGATCGAGCGTGCCGTGACGCTCAAAATCGGTAAGTTGAACCTGAGAGTGCCGACGCCCGAAGACCTCATCGTTACTAAAGCAGTAGCCCAAAGGCCGAAAGATGTCGCCGACATTGAATCGCTATTGAACATCCATCGAAATCTGGACACCACCTACATCAAGCGTTGGGTAGAGGAGTTCGCCGTCGCCCTTGAAATGCCGGAACTCACAGAGAATCTGGAAAGGCTATTACATCATCATCGAAGCAGAGCGTAGAACAGACGGAATTTGTTTGAGGGCTGAAATGGTGGAGGAACTCGGCGAAGGCCGGACAAAGGAAGGTTATCGCAGCGGTTACGTCGCGCTCGTCGGGCGGCCGAATGCGGGGAAGTCTACGCTGCTGAACCGGCTCGTGGGCGAGAAGATCGCGGCCGTGTCGAATAAGCCGCAGACGACGCGGCACAGGATTCAGGGCGTCATCACGCGGCCCGAAGGCCAGATCGTGCTGGTCGATACGCCGGGCGTGCACAAGCCCGGTTATCTGCTGAATCGACGGATGATGGCGGCCGTACACGAGGCGCTCGAAGGCGTCAACCTGATCTGTTTGATTCGTGATGCTGCGGTCTCGACGGGCAACGGCGACCGCTTCGTGCTCGACCTCGTCAAAGGGTCTGCGAAGCCCGCGCTGCTCCTGCTGAACAAGACGGACAAGCTGGCGGACAAGGCAAAGCTTCTGCCCCTGATGGAGTGGTACGCGGCCGAGCATGAATGGAGCGCGGTCGTGCCGCTCTCGGCTCTCAAGGGAGACATGATGGAAGTGCTGCTGCGAGAGATCATCAACCACCTGCCCGAGGGCGAGCCCATCTTTGAAGAGGATGAGTTGACCGATCAGCCTTTGCGTCTGCTCGTCGCCGAGATCGTGCGCGAGAAGATTTTGCAGACGACGGGCGAAGAGCTTCCCTACGTCACGGCGGTCGTGACCGAAAGATTTGAAGAGGTGCGGGCCGACTTCACGCGCATCCACTGCGCCATCTTCGTCGAGCGCCCCTCGCAGAAAAAAATCATCATCGGCCACGGGGCCGAACAGTTGAAGGAGATCGGCACGCGCGCCCGCCGCGACATCGAGCGACTGCTCGGCCACCGCTGCCATCTGGAACTGTTCGTCAAGGTCGAGGCCGGTTGGCGCGACCGCGAGGGCGTGCTCGACTCGCTCGGCATAGGCAAGCAGGGATAGTCGGGGAAGCGAATTTTTTTGACCGTGAAAGAGTGTTCCTGCGGTTCTCAACTTAAAGGCACGGGCGCGTCACGTCAATCGGTTTTTGAGGTCTGGAAGATTCCCACTATGGCCCAGAGCACAGGCGAGGCACGCAGCAGGAGGAGGCGGCGGTGGTGGTACGCGCTTAACGTGTGCGTGGAGCGCGGCGCGCGCGAGGCCGTCGAATATGCTTTGATGGAGGCCGGAGCGCTCGGCACAGAAAGCTGTGAAGATGTAGAGGCGCAGACCTTCGCGGTGGTCGCCTACTTCGATGCGCCGCCCGCGCGTGAAGGTATCCGCACGGCGCTTCTGGACGCGCTGCGTCTGTATGATCTTCCGTCGTCTGCCGTGCGCGAGATGACGTTTAGCGAGGTGGCGGATAGAGACTGGCTCGGTGAATGGAAAAAGGGCTGGCAGCCGGTCGCCGTGGGCACGCGCTTTGTCATCGCGCCGCCCTGGAGCGAAGTGCCGGAGAGCGCGGGCAGGATCGTCATTCGCATCGAGCCCGGTATGGCCTTCGGGACGGGCACGCACGAAACGACGCGCCTCTGCCTGGCAGCCATCGAAAAATATTTTCGCGGCGGAAGCCTGCTCGATGTCGGCACGGGGACGGGCATACTGGCGATCAGTGCTGCGCTCCTCTACCCGGAGTCGCACGTCGAGGCTTGCGATACGGACACGGATGCGGTCTCGATCGCGCGCGAGAATGCGCGCCTGAACAAGGTCGCCGACCGCATAGGCTTTCGCGTCGGCACTGTTGAAGAGACGACCGGCTCCTTTGATGTGGTCTGCGCCAACCTGACGGCGGACGTGATCGCGCCGCTTCTGCCCGCGCTCGTCGGTGCGACGTGCGGGCGCTTGATTCTTTCAGGCATTCTCGATTCACAGTCGGAGATGATCCGCGCACGGCTGCACGAACTCGGCATCAGCCAACCCTGCGAGATCGCGACCGACGGCGAATGGGTCGCGATCATCGTTTGATTATCAAGGGCGGAGGACGTAAGAGATGTTAAAGGAAATTGCTTTTATTTCATCCCTCACCCTGCCGCCCTCATCCCTTCGTTCCTCCCTGCTCTTCTAACATGGCTCGCAGAAGATTCTACGCGCCGCCGAGCGCCTTTCGTCCCCTTGAGATGACCGTGAGCCTGGCCTCGGAAGAGGCGCGGCATCTGCGCGATGTGCTCAGGCTGAAACGCGGCGACGAGGCGTTCGTCTTCGACGGCGAAGGTAGAGAGTATCGCTGTCGCGTGGCCGAACAGTTGCGCGACGCCGCGTCGCTGGAGATCGACGAAGAGGTGGAGGCGGAGCGACCCGAATCGCCTTTGCATATCACGCTCGCCGTCGCTCTGCTCAAGGGCGAAAAGTTCGATCTCGTCGTGCAGAAGGCGACGGAACTCGGCGTGGCTCGTATTATTCCCGTCGCGACGAAACTCGCGGACGTGCGCATCAAGGATGGCGCGGACGCGGCGCGGCGCGTGGCGCGATGGCAAAGAATCGCGCTCGAAGCCGCGAAGCAATCGGGCCGCGCGCGCCTGCCGGAACTCGTTGGGCCAACCGCTTTCGCCTCGCTCATCGAGAGCGAGCCCGGCGAGGGCTCGCTCTGTCGCATCCTCTTCTCCGAGCGGGGAGGGCGCGGACTTTTAGAGACCGCCGGTCAATGGCCCGAAGGGCGCGCGGGCATAACGGCCCTGGTCGGCCCCGAAGGCGGCTGGGCGAATGAGGAACTGGCGCAGGCCGAGGCGTGCGGGTGGAGCATCGTTACGCTCGGCGGGCGCACCTTGCGCGCAGAGACGGCGGCCATCACCGTCGCCGCGCTGCTGCAACACCTGTTCGGCGACCTCTTATGAGCAGCTATTATTGAGCGGCCCTTATAAAGTCGAGCCGATTTTGAAGTGTCGAATATTTTCGAGGGGACGAATGGAAGCGCGCAATCCGAACTTTCGCCGCAAGGTTCAAGAGATATTTGACCGGGCAGCCTTTATAGCTGATGTCGGTATCAGAATGAGCGGGGTTGGCCCCGGATGGTGCGAAACCAGATTAGATGTTCTGCCCCGTCACTTGCAGCAGGATCATTTCATTCATGCCGGTGTGCAGGCGACGATGGCCGATCATACGGCTGGCGGCGCGGCCGGGAGCGTCGTCAAAGAAGATGAGATAGTGCTCTCGGTCGAGTTCAAGATCAACTTTCTGCGCCCGGCAAAGGGGAGCGCGCTGCGCTGCAAAGCGAGCGTCCTGAGGGCCGGAAAGACGCTCATCGTCGCCGAATCGGAGGTCTACGCACAGGAGGACGGCGCTCTGGAAAAACTTACGGCCAAGGCCACCGTGACGCTGGCCGTCGTCCGTAGATGAAGGCGGCGTTGCCGGGAAGGGAAAGCCCCTCGCTCTAAGAAGCATAAGGGCGCATGCTTTGAAGTCGCTCGCGCGCAAGCCTGCGGTCGCGCGCCGTCTCGAAGGCCCAGGCCGCATCGAGCGGCCCATTCAAGATAGCCTCAAGCTCGCTTTGCGCGCCGAGCTGGTCTCCAATTTCCTGTAACATTTCGGCGAAGTAAAGACGCGTGACCGTATTGGCGGGCGCTATCTCTATGGCCCTCTCGAAAAGGGCGCGGGCGCGCTGCCGTCCGCCGCCCAGGAGGCGCGGCATCTTATGCGCGAGGCGTGCCAGCACGCGCAAAGGCCCTGCGGCGTGATACGCCGGATCGACGTGTGCCGCACGCTCAAGCGAGCGTTTGGCGCGCAGCGCGAGCGCAAGGGAGAAAAGCGGATGGGTCGTCTGCGCCTGAAGCGCCAGATTGACGCCGAGCCAGAAATGGCCCTCGACGCGGGCCCGCTCCGTTCGAGTCGCCTGCGCGCAGACCCTCGCGCCGCGCCCGTGCAGGAGACGCGCCTCGTCTCTCCGCGGTTCCTCCTGTCCCAGAAAAAATAGTGCGCGTCCGAGTCGCCATGCGGTCTCGAAATCTGCTTCGCCCGAGACCGCTTCAAGCAGCTCCACACTGGCGCGAACATTTTCCCTGCGCTCGCGCGCCGCGTAGAGCGCGTCGGCGCGTCGCGTTACCTCCGAGAGATTCCACTTCATAAAAAAGTTGCGCCCGATGTTTACAAAGCTTTGACGAAGCGCCCCGTGCAGGCGCAGAATAGGCGTAAAGGCGCATGCCGGACAAGCCCGAAGGACTTTTCCCCGCACGGCGCGCCCCCGAAAGAGGAGTTGATAGGATGGCCCTGAGCAAAGAGGATGCGGTCAAGCGGGCGCGAGCCGATCTGGCCCGGCGTCTCGGCGTCTCCGAGACAGAGATCGAGGAGGCGGCCGTCGAGCAGGCGGATTTTCCGGACATGGCGCTCGGCGCTCCCGTCCAGGACGAGATGAGCGGGCAGATGATTACGACAGGCTGGCGCATACGACTGCGGGCCGGTGGCCGCGAGGCGGAGTACCGCGCCAACCGCGATCAGCTCAGGCTCTATAACTATCAGGGCTCGAACTATCGCCTGTAACATGAAACCTTCTTCAAGAATTACGAGGTAAGACCGATGAACCGACAGAATTTTCTCGGACATCTGGCGCTGGCGCTGGCCCTCATCGCGCTCGCAGCCCTGGCCGGACAGGTGCGCCGCTGGCAGCACGCTTCATACGACGCTCATGTGGTAGAGCAGCAGCAGCCGTCCACAGCCGTTCTAACGCCTCGCGACACGGCGAGCGCGGCGGAGGTGCAGGTGCGTTTTCGCCCCGGCACCTCAGTCGATATGATGAGGAATATCGCGCGCCGCTTCGATGATCGCGTCGAAGACGAGATCGAAGCGGTCGACGGCCTCGCCTTCATAGCGGACGAGGACGGCAAAAGCGCCGAAGAGGTCGCCGCCGAATACCGCTCGCTCGCGGGGTTGGTCGAATACGCCGAGCCGGTCGGACGTATCAACCTCGATCAAATGGAGATTAATCACGAACACCCGGACGACCCTATGTTCAATGAACAGTGGTCGCTCGACAACCACGGTCAGAATGGCGGCAAGACTCAGGCAGACATCAGCGCCGTGCGCGCCTGGGCCAAGACGACCGGAAGCTCTAAGGTCGTCGTCGCCGTCATCGACAGCGGCGTTGATTACACGCACCAGGACTTGATGAATAACATCTGGGTGCGCCCGCCCGACATCGACGAGTATACGGACGACGAGCTGGGCACGATCGACGACACCTACGGCTTCAACGCCGTTAACGACAACGGCGATCCGATGGATCAGAACGGTCACGGCACGCACTGCGCCGGAATAATCGGCGCGGAGGGCGGTAACGCTCTGGGGATTGCGGGCGTCAACTGGAAGGTCGAAATCATGCCGCTGAGGTTTATAGATGCGAACGGCTCGGGCACGACCAAGGATGCCATCAAGGCGATCAACTACGTCATAGATCGCAAGCGCGCCGGGGTCAACGTCCGTATCATCAGCGCCAGTTGGGGCTCGACCATGTATTCAAAGGCGCTCGAAGACGTGATTCGCGAGGCGGGCAAAGAGGGCATCCTCTTTATAGCGGCCAGCGGCAACTCAAGCGCCGACGCCGACAAGTCGCCGCACTATCCGGCCAGCTACGACCTGCCGAACGTCATCAGCGTCGCCGCGCTCACACGCCAAGATCAGTTGGCCGGGTTCTCGAACTACGGCGCCAAGAGCGTGCACATCGCCGCGCCCGGCGCAGAGATTCTGAGCACGTGGCTGGGCGGCGAGTTCCGCGAAGCTTCGGGAACATCCATGGCGACGCCGGAGGTGGCTGGTGTGGCCGCCCTCGTGCTTTCAGTCGATCCCGACCTGTCCATGAAGGAGCTGCGCGCGCGCCTGCTCGAATCGGTCGATAAGCTCGACGCGCTCAGTGGAAAAGTCTCGTCGGGCGGTCGCATCAATGCGGCCAGGGCCGTCGGCGCTGACTGATGCCACAGTTCTCTACAAGCTGACGAACGAAAAGCTCCCTCGACCGGCATCGAGGGAGCTTTTCATTTGCCCGTCTGGCTCATGGCCTTAAAACTCTGCGCCGTAGACCATCAATTGAGGCGGAAATAACAGTTAGATACTATTGCCGCCCGGAGAACTGCTCGCCGACGGTCAACCTTCAGTTCGTTGCTACCTGTGGCATGGTCGCTTGCATGACGGGGATGAATGTGTGATTATCAAAGTTTGAATGAATACCTCGTTTCATAATTTAATACCCCTGATCTTTTGAGGAGAGCACGAGAGTGAAAGCGGAATTAGAGTATTTGATCGCTTTGCAGAACACAGACACCAGCATACGCAGGCTACAGGCCGACATCGAAGCCATCCCGAGGAGGCGCGCCGAGATCGAAAAAGAGTTCGATCAGCGCGCCTTTGAAATTCGCGCACTGGAAACAAAGCGGGATGAAGCGCGGACGGAGCGCGTCCGGCTCGAAACCGAGGTCGAGGAGACGAGGGCACACCTTGCGCGCGCCGACCGCAATCTGATGTCCGCTCAGAACGAGCATGAGTACACGGCCGCGATCCGCGAAGCCGATGCCGCGCGCAAGCACATCTCTCAGCTTGAGACACAGATTCTCGAAATCATGGAGACGTTCGAGCAATCGGAGACGATGCTCAGGGAGCGCGAGCCGGAAATCGTCAAACTGCGCGCCGAGATGGAAGAGCGCATCAAGGCGTTCGAGCAACAGACCCGCACGCAAACCGAAGAACTCGCCGCGCAGCGCACCGAGCGCGAACGATTGCTCGCCGCGCTGCCCAAGCCCATGAGCGCGCTCTATAATCGCATCAGCGCGCGCATACGCGATGGCATCGCCGTCGCAGAGGCTCGTAACGGCTCCTGCACGGCATGTTTTATGGCGCTGCGCCCGCAGGTGATGGCCGAAGTACGGCGCGGCGACGAAGTCATTACCTGCGATAATTGCAGCCGTATTCTTTATTACGTGCCGAAGGATAGCGCACGCGAGACGGCTGGCGCGGGCGCTTCGAGCGCGCCGAAGGTCGCCGCTCAATAGCGCTCCGTCTCTACGCGCGAGGGCCGCGCTCCTTATCTGTGCTCCTTTCTTCTTGTCTCTTTTAGACATACGCTTTTCCGCTCTCTCCGGGGAGGCCGACTTTCGTGCGTGCGCGCCGCCCACGCCAAGCTTGTCTTTTATCCGCACGTCGAATAATCTTTCTTCTTCCCTGACCCGGTAATCCTGCATTTCCCCACCCTCCAGGGCACAGCATTTGACTGTGTACTGTGAATATCACAACAACGCGACGTTTTCGGACAGTTGTCGGCAAAAGTATCTGCGAGGGTGTTCGCAAAACGGGTAGAACCATCTGAGGAGGCAAGGACATGGAATCAATGCAAGATGCATTACAGCAGGCGGGTGTGACGGGCAGCGAGGGCGCTGCTCTAAGGCAGGGAAGCGCGGGCGTCAACGTCGGCGAGATCGAGCGCTGGGCGTCGGCCATAGGGGGCGGGGCGCTCGCCGTCTACGGTGTGACGCGCCTCATATCGAGCGGTTCGGTGGGCGGCGCGGTGCTCGCCCTGGTCGGCGGCTGCCTCATTTATCGCGGCACGACGGGCCATTGCGATATGTACGAGGCCGTCGGCATCAACACGGCTGGGACGGGCACGACCAATCCTGTGGTGAGCGTTCCGGCAGACCGTGGCATCAGGGTCGAAAAGAGCATCATCATCAACAAGTCGCCCGAGGAGCTTTATAGCTTCTGGCGAAACTTCGAGAATCTGCCGCGCTTCATGAATCATCTTGAGTCGGTCACGACTACGGGCGAGGGACGCTCACACTGGGTCGCGCGTGCGCCAGCGGGCACAACCGTCGAATGGGACGCCGAGGTTTATAACGAGAAAGAGGGAGAACTGATCGCCTGGCGCTCGCTCGACGGGGCGGACGTGGACAACGCCGGGAGCGTGCGCTTTGAGCCGTCTACGGGCGAACGCGGCACAACCGTTCGCGTCACGCTCAGGTATGATCCTCCGGGCGGTGCGCTCGGCGCTGCCGTCGCCAAACTCTTCGGCGAAAATCCGGAACAACAGATCGAAGAAGACTTGCGCCGCTTCAAACAGGTGATGGAGGCGGGCGAGGTTCCGACGACCGAAGGCCAGACTTCGGGCCGCGCCGCTCGCGCCTGAGATGAAAGTGAAAAGGTAAAAGGCGAAAGGTAAAAGCGAGGGGCAAAAGCACTCTTATTAAAAGCGGTTCGCGGCCCGACTTTTCCTTTCGCCTTTTATCTTTCGCCCCAAGGATCAAGACGGGGACGCGCAGTCTTCGGGCCTGCATCTCTATTGACGACCATATCCGCACGATTTGAGAGGGGACAGCCAGAGGCGTGTCCTCACTCATCGCATGCCGCATGCGATTTGAGGGTGCGACGCGTCGGCTGCGAGGCTGTTCAAGCGCCGGGAAGACGACCGCAATCAAGCTCGGGCTCAGACCGTAAAGCGAAATTTTGAGGGGGAAAAGAATGGCAGACAAAGAAGAACGCGACGATCAGAAAAACAGCCGGAGCGCCCCGGCATCGAGCGGCGGCGACGAGGGCCGGACTGGCGACCCCGGAAGAACACCCGGCGCGGCCGAAGGCGACGAGCAAACCGTGGAAGAAGACCTGCGCCAAAAAGAGGAGCAGGGACAGATATAACGCCGCCGTGGGAGAAGCCTTAGAACAAGTCTCAGGCCGGGATTCTTCTTCAGGCGCATGGGAGGCG
>DASZEN010000040.1:0-133645 GCA_035940775.1 Pyrinomonadaceae bacterium
TCTGTGGCCCGGAGCCCTGATTCAGAGGGCTGGTGTTTCCTGCATTGACTGTATTCGCTTGATTCGCATTACCCGCAGGAGTTTGATTGCCGGTCGAGCCGCAACCGCTCAGCGCAACCATGATGATTAGAAGAAGAAATCCAATATGTCGCATGAGCTTTCTCTCTTTTTCAGACTCGGACATCATTTCTTCCCGCCTTTCTTGCCTGCTTGTTTGCGAATGGCTTTCAGGGTCTTATCGCTTCTCGTGTCCCTGCCGTCCGGATTCCTTACAGTGCCGTGCGGGACGCCGTGCTTTTCTTCAAATGTTTTGACGGTCATATCGCTTCTGTCTTTGCGCGCTTTCTTGGTGGTTGCCTTTTTGGTGGTCATGTTGTTTTACCTTTCACGGTTGTCTTTGAGCCTTATGGAAACCGTGGGGGATGATACCGTGAGGCAGAATAATGTACCATTACTTTTATGACAATCAAGGGTGATTCATGTGGGGCTACGAGAGGCGCAGTGATAAGGTTGGCCGAGACGGATGAGCGCTTGAATAACCTCATCATCATAGTCGAGCGCTACATCAGCGAGAGAAGAAACTGAGAGTCTCAAGGCTAAAGCTTCACAGCTAAAGTCTGGTTGCACAATACGGCGAAGTCCCTCACGGTGGAACAGGTCATTCCTCTGTGTTTGAAGTCGAGCTAAGACGCGTGGATAATACTCCTCAATCTTGCACAATCGCCGGAGGAATATGGACGAGACGGTATCGAGTGACAGCATTGCTCCCGAATCAACGCTCCAACGTCTGCGCGAGCTGCGCCGTGCTCTGCTGCACCTGCACAAGGCGCTGCTCGATAGGGAGCGCGACGACTACGAGCAGGCGTTCGGGCGCGTCTCAAGCGGGGAGATGCTTCAACTCGTCATCAGTCACGAACAGTTCGCGTGGCTGCACTCCATCTCCGAGCTTATAGTGCGTATAGACGAGCTGCTCGACGCGCAGGAACCGGCCACCGTGGGCGATGCGGAATCCCTGCTGACGCAGACACGCACGCTGCTCAGGCCGTCGGAGACGGGCAACGATTTCGAGCGGAAATACCATGCCGTCATCCAGCGCGACCCGAATGCCGTGCTGGCGCACGGCGAGGTGACGAAGATTCTTTGACCCGGAGAGAGCGCGCTCGCGCGGACTTCAGACGCCTGCGCTTGTGATACCCTTTGATCGTATGGAAAAACAGATTCGCATCTTATTGCAAACCACCATCCCGGCGATTGAGGACGACTGGCACATAGGCAGGTTCTCGCTGCTCTGTGAGCACTTGAGGTCATTAAAGGATGAGGAAGGGCGCGCGCTCTGTGAAGTCTCGGCGCGCAACCGCGAGACAAACGCCGACGGTGACGACGAAGTGCTGAGCCATCTGGACGCCACGGACTTCGACGAGGTGTGGCTCTTCGCGGTGGACACGGGCGACGGGCTGACCGAAGCAGACTGTCAGGGCATCACGCGCTTTCGCCAGCGCGGCGGCGGCATTCTCTCGACACGCGATCATCAGGACCTAGGCTCTTCGCTCTGCACGCTCGGCGGCATCGGCCGCGCGCACTTCTTTCACAGCAAACATCAAGACCCGGACGAGACCAGGCATACCCGCGACGATCAGGCCACGAAAAACATCTCCTGGCCCAACTATCATTCGGGCAGCAATGGCGACTATCAGCAAATCACGCCCGTCGAGCCCGTCCACCAACTCCTGCATAACGCTGCATCCCGTCGGGGCCGCGTAGAATATTTTCCAGCGCACCCGCACGAAGGCGCAGTCGGTGTGCCGGAAGGAGAGGACGATGCACGCGTGATTGCGACCGGCACGAGCCTCGTGACGAAGCGACCCTTCAACCTCGTCGTCGCCTTCGAGAAAGCGCAGGACGGGCACGGCAACACGCTCGGTCGAGCCATCGCCGAGTCCAGTTTTCACCATTTCGTCGATTACAACTGGGATACTTCAAAGGGCTGCCCGAGCTTTGTAGAGGAGTCGCCCGGAGACCAGATTGAAAGAGAGCCTGAACGGCTCGAAGACGTGAAGGCTTACGTGCGTAACCTTGCCCTGTGGCTCGCCGGATGAGAGCCGCGCGATTTTTAAGGCCGCGCGATTTTCATCGCGACGGATCATTCCCCGTGTCGAAGGGCCTGCTGCGTCTCCCCGTTCATTAAAACATCTCGCGCCGTTTAATCATCTCATAAGCGAAACCCGCCGCGCTCGCCAACTGCGTCCACAGTATGAGCGAGGTCAGGGCGAAAGCTTTGCTTCCCTTCTCGTTCAAAGACGGATGGCGTAGCAATTTGAAGTAGAAGCTGCCGTCCGGCTTGAAGCGCGCGGCTCCGCGCAGGCGGCGGGCGCTGTGAAAACGGAAAGCGCCGCGACCGTAGCCGAAATGCTGTCGCCAGAGCGTACGGAGCCCGAGCGGGTGCGCGTGATAGACCAGGGCTTCGGGCGCGTACTCCATTTTGTAACCGTGATGAAGCCAGCGGTCGCACAAATCTCTGTCCTCCGAAGTGAGGAACGTTTCATCGAAGCCGCCGATGGCGCGGAACCCTGCGGCCGGGACGGCCAGATTGTTGGAGGCGAAGAAGAGGGCGTCTCCATTACGGTTGAAGTGCTCGTAGACGACATCAATAATCGACTGGCTCGCGGCCGAGTAAATATTCTGTACGAGCGCGTTGACGGTGCGCCCGCCGACGAGACGTTCCGGCATAAGGCTCAACGGTGCGCTCAGGGCTCGAAGCCAGTCGCGCTCGGGCACACAATCGTCATCCGTAAAAGCAAAGCAATCCCCACGGGCGCTCGCCGCCCCACGGTTTCGCGCCGCCGCCGGGCCCGCGTGTTGCTGCGTCAGGAGTTTTATGTCCAGACGTGTGCGAAACGAGGCGACCAACTCTTTCGGCCTGATAGGGCTTCCGTCATCAACGACTATGACCTCGAACCGCTCAAGCGGATAGTCGAGACGCGCTACTGCTTCGAGACACGAGGCGAGCTGCGCCGGACGGGCACGAGTCGGAATGATGATCGAGAAGAAAGGCGTCTCCTGTGCCATCAAACCTCGCGGGGCGCTTCCGGCGCGGCCTGAACGCGCATACTAACCTTCTTCATATAGCGTTGACGGTGAAATTCCATGTCGGACAGAATCGCCATCGCGCGGCCCGCGCCGAAGGCGTAGCCGACCAACTCGCCCGCTCCGTCAAAGACGAGCGCGGCGAAAAGCATCGGAGCCAGTCGCGGCCATAGGCGGCGCGTGCCGTCACGCCGACGAAGCTCGCGCGCAAGTCTTGAGAAGCGTACGAGCGGGATCAGCGGCGAGCCGCCGATAAAGAGCAGGCGTCGCCAGATGGGCCAGCGGCGTGCGCGTGCCGCTGCAAAAAGACGCCCGCCGTAAAATCGCAGGACGACGGACGACAGCGGCGCAGTGAAATTCTCGTGAAAGGTGCGCGCTTTCGGCTCAAGATAGAGCCTGTGTCCGCGCGCCCTTAAATCCCATTGCAGAACGCTCTCGGCATCGAGCATCTCTTCGAGCCTGTCGCCGTACTCAAGCAGAAGCTCGCGTTTATAAGAGCCGTTATGTCCGGGCAGGTGCTCGACCTCTCCGCCCGTCATAGGGGCGAGCCACGGGCCATACTCGACCGCCAGATTGGCCCAACTCGTCAGGCTGCCGGGATTGGCATTCGACATCACGGGGCCGACCGCCGCCCAATCCTCTCTATGCGCATTGATGAGCGCCTCGGCCCAGCCCGGAGCAGGAAACGCGTGGTCTTCTGCGAACGCGACTACGGGCGCGCAAGCCTTAAGCACGCCTGCGGCCCGCGCCCTTGCCGTCGAGCGCATGTGGCCGACGGCGACGACGCTGAATTGATGAAACCCGCTCAACTCCTTTTCGTCCAGCCCGAGGCCGTCCACGGACGGCGCAACCAGCACGACCTCGATACGAGCTTTTACCTTCTGTGCCCTGAGATGCCGTATCGTTTTACGCACCGTCTCGTAACGATCAGGCGTCACGACGATCACGGACATAGCGGGTAAATTATTCGCGCTCACCTTCTCTCCTCCGAAACTCTCGGACGATTTCCCGCCCCTTCGATCAACTCGTTCGAGCGAGCAAAGCCGGGCCATGAGGCGACCGGAATCGGCCTTCCCGTCCGGGCAGACTCCTCGGCCGCTTCGACAATGGCAAGGCTACGGTAACCGTCAAACAAATCCGGCGCGAGAGGCGTCGCGGACTGCGCGGCGTGGATGAAGCTTGAGAGCGCCGCGCGATAGGAGGGCTCGTGCAAGGGTGCGCGCACCTTTTCGAGCAGGTAGCGGCTGCGCGCCAGACTGCGCAGGCCGTGACGCAATTGGCCGCGCCGTAAACCGGCAAGCGTCGGCCGCCTGATGCGCGCCTCAATCGAGACGTAGCGATCAACGCTCAGTTTCCCCTCTTCCCCGTAAATCTCGAAGCTATCCTCATCGACCGCCCGCGACGAGAAGAAAGATTGCACCATCATTCCATCCGTGAGCCGCATCTGTAGCACGGCGCTGTCGCCTTCACTCCCGCACGACCGGATTTCGCCAAAAACTTCCAGCACCTCCTGCCCGAAGAGATGGCGAAGCAGATCGAAATGGTGAGAGGCCAGATCAAACAGCACGCCTCCCCCGGTTCGCCTCGCTCTCTTCCAAAGGGGCAAGCCCGCTCGCGCCGCAGTGGAAAAGACAGATCGAGCGAAGAGCAGTCGGCCAAGTGTACCCGAACGGACGTGCCCCCGCACCGTTTCGTAAAGTTTATTGAAGCGATAATTAAATCCCATCATGGCGACGACTCCGGCGCGCTGCCATGCTTCGATGACGGCTTGCGCCTCGTTAAGGCTCAGCGCCAGTGGTTTTTCCAGGTAGATATGCTTGCCGCGCTCAAGCGCCGCGACGGCCGCCGCCGCGTGCAGAGCATTGGGCAGGCAGATGACGACCGCCTCCACCCCTGCGCTTTCCAGCAATTCCTCGTAACCCGTAAAGGCCGCAGCCGTCGGCGCGATGACAGCCGCCGCTCGTCGCCGCTCCGGTTCCGGTTCGGCGAACGCCACAAGCTCGACACGGGGCAGCCCCATGAGATTGATAAGATGTGCCGTCTGCGCGATCTGGCCGCAGCCGATGAGCCCAACTTTAAGAGTCGTCATGAACGAGCCGTTATCATTTTAGAGAGGGCCGCCTGTTGTGCAAAAACAGTTGATGTAAGGTCAGCTTGGCATAATTTATGTGCTTTGAAAAGTTCTCAGTGCAGCGGACGGCGGCCGCCGCTCTTAATGAAATCTCGCGCCGCGCTCTATTGCGTCCGTGCACAGGTGAAATGGTGGCGGGATGGGGCTCGCGTAAAATAGAATGCCTCGACCGATGGAATTTACTCTCGCAGAGAGAGAGAGGGGTGCTTCTATTTGCAGACGCAGGTAAAGACTTCCGGCCCGTTGGAAGAGCCGGGCATGAGAGCCCGCCCGCTCGCGCCGTATATGAGCTTTAGGAAATCTCTGAATTGGACGAGCGCCGCTCTCGTCTCTCTATTCCTGCTCGTCAATCTGGCGCTCCTCCTGGGCGGGGGCATTCGCCTCGGCGGAGATTCGCCACGGTATCTGGAAGGCGCGGAAAACCTGCTCCGGGGGCTTCCGCTTCAAGGCAGGCAACTATCCTACTCCGGCTATGCGTTTTTGATTGCGTTCTGCCGGTTGACCGGAGCGGGATTGACGGGTGTCGTCTTCACCCAACTCGTCTTAGCCGCGACGGCTTCGGTGGCGCTCTACGATCTGGGCCGTAGACTGCATGGGCACAGGGCCGGACTTATAGCGGCTGGACTCTTCGCGTCCAATCCGGACATCGCGCGCTGGAACGCCTTCATACTAACGGATTCGCTCTACATCTCCCTGGTCATACTGAGCGTGTGGTGCGTCGATACGGCAACGAGGCGCGGGCGATACTGGTACGCCATCGCGGCTGCGCCGCTCGCTATGGCCGCGCTCGTACGCCCCAACGGAATGTTTCTGCTAATGGTGGCCCTGACTTACGTGGTCGGACGTTCCATTTCGCGTCAAAGCCTGCGCTGGCTGATTATCTCGGGCATCATCCTGGCATTCGTCTTAGGGGCAATCATCGCTTCGCGTTTTTATCCGCCCAGCAGCCTTGAACATCCTGAAGTGACTTTGCGCAAGGGAATCACAGGGATAAATTCCTGGCGCGTCTCGATGCCCGCCGAGCTTACTCCCATCAAAGGCGAATGGTCTGCGGCCCTGGGCTACGCGGCCAGACATCGGTTCGCCTATTTTCGTCTGGCCCTCGCTCGCGTGTCTATCGAGTTGATACACATACGCCCCTTCTATTCCATACGGCATAATATAATCCTGCTGGCGACGCTGCCCCTCATCTACTTTTCAGCCCTGTTGGGTTTCAGGCTCAACCGCGACCGCTCTCTGGCGCACCTTATCCTCCTGGTTATCAGCTCTCATCTGTTCCTGGTGGCGCTCACTTTTGCCGACGGGGACGGTCGCTTTTTGCTCTACGTACTGCCGCTGATATGTCTCTTCAGCTCTTGCGCCGCAGCCTCTTTGATCGAGCATTATCTTCGAGCGAGGACGACCGAAGCGAAGCGCGAGGCTGGTGTTATGGCGGGCCGGTGCGCTGGCGAGTAGAGAGAGCGACGCGAGGGCCTTCGGGCGCGCGAGAGCGGTGGATAGAATTGCCCGGCTCAAGCTCTTTCATACGGTTGTCGTCGGGACACCTAGCCTGAAAACTCAATCCCATCTGCGAGGGCAGTCTCTTTCCTTCTACTGAAGGCGTGAGCCATACAGCACAGGGCGAAGACGCCGCTGCTGTAGCAGTAATAAAGTAGATGAAGCGCCACGACGCCCGGTAGAAAGCGCGGGCCGAGCCGCCGCAGGAAGAAGGAGTACATTTTCCGGTTGAGGATAAAGACGAGCGTCAGGAGCAGTACGACGGGAGCGAGCAGCAAAGGAGACGCGAAGCTCGAGGCCAGAAGCGCCAGCGCCAGGATGGTCGCCGCGGCGCTCACGCGCTCCTGAACGCGAAGGTTTAGATCGTCGGTCAGACGCCCGCGCTCCAGGATCAATTTCGACCACGGGAAAGCTCGTCTGAAGATGTCTGCATGAAGCAGGCGGGGGAGCGTCCATCTCTTCAAATGCTGCACCTGCAACTGCTTGTCCAAAAGGATACCGCAGCCCTCGCGGCGCAGGCGATAGCCCAACTCCACATCCTCAATCGAAGGCTCCCTATAACGTTTCGCGTCGAAACCCCCGAGGCGCAGGAATACGTCGCGGCGCACGGCCCCGCACCCGGCCCAGAAAGTTTCGGCCTGCTGGCGGGCCTGCTGATGAACGAAGTGATGAAAGAGATTTTTGTACTGCGAGACAAAGTGTTTTGAGGCCGGGGCGTCATCGTAGGAGCCGAAGAGCGCCGCCAGCTCCGGCTTCAAACGGAAATGACCGGCTGCACGGGCGAGCGTATCAGGCCGCACACGAACGTCCGCATCTACGAAGAGAAGCACCTCGCCGCGCGCCTGCCGAGCACCGTAGTTGCGTGCGGCGGCCGGGCCGCATCTTGATTCAAGCTGCAAAAGCCTTGCCCCGTACCGCCGCGCGACGCCCGCGCTCTCGTCGGTCGAGGCATCGTCAACGACTATGACCTCGTAGCCTTGGCCACCGACCGGCAACGCGCTGAGGCACTCCTTTATGTGAGCGTCGCCGTTGTGGACGGGGATGATGACGGAGATGTACGGGTCTGGGTTCACGAAACTCATTTCAGGCCAAAGATGCCGCGCGCCTCAGCCGCCGCGCGCCCTCAAGCTTCCGATTCCAATGCCGCCTCGCTCAACCGTTGCACTCGTTCGGGAACAAGCGGCTGTGTGGAAGCGAGAAGCCTGTACTGGTGTGCATCCTCCTTCTCCTTGCCGATCATTTCCAGATGCTCCTGTTCCGTATTGACCGTCCACAGGTCATAACTCGCGCCCAGTATATTTTTGACCGCCAGCATCGCCGTCAGCATAGAGTGATCCTGGTTGTTGTACTTGTGCATGCCGTTTCGCCCGACGAGTTGCAGGTTTTCAAGTTGGCCCAGGAAGTCGCGTATCACCGAGAGCGATTCCTTGTAGGTATGGTCGTAGACGGGGTAAGCCTTTGGGACTCTGATGACCGCTGCGTCTTCAACCTCGGACGCCTTAACGAGACATACTTTCTCCACTTCGAGCTTCCCCAGCTCGATCAACTCTTCGTCCGACATCGTCCACAGGTTGTCGCCCTCGAAACAGAAATACTCCAGGCCGAGGCAGGTTTTCTCCGTGTCGGCGACCATGTGCGGACTCCAGTTCTTGAAGTTCTGGATGCGGCCCATCTTCACGTCCGGGTCGTGTATGTAAATCCAGTTGTCAGGGAAGATGTCGCGGCGATTGACCATTAAGGCGACCGTGATGAAGTCTCTGTAGTTGAGCTTCGCCGCCGCCGCCTGCACTTCGGGCGGCGCTGGCGGGTTCAGGCTCTGCACCAGCTCGCGTATGGGCATGCTGCTGATAAAGTGCGAGCCCGCGAGCGTCGCCCTTTCTCCATCACTGCTTACGACTATCCGCTCGACCTTGCCCGCGCTCCACCCGATACTTTCAACACGCGTGCCGAGGCGAACCTCTCCGCCACGCTCCGCGACGAGGCTCGCCATCGTTTCCCACATCATGCCGGGGCCGCGTCGCGGATAGTCGAACTCTTCGATCAGGGTCTTGATAAGAGCCCCTTTATCCTTTGCACGCTGCTTGAACAGAAGGTTTCTGATGGTCGCCGCCAATGACAAATCTTTGATCCGCTGCGCCGCCCAGTCGGACGTAATCTCGTCGCAGGGAATGCCCCAGACCTTCTCCGTATACGTCTTGAAGAAGAGTTGGTAAAAGCGGCTGCCGAAACGATTCCTGACCCACTGCTCAAACGTCTTTTCCTGTTTCTCGGGAAAGACTTGCGCGCGCAGGTAGCTGAGCAGGATCAGAAGGCCGTTCCCGATTCCGATGTTGAAGAGAATGGAGGAGAAGCGCAGCGGGTAATGAAGGAACCGGCTATCGTAGTAGATGCGAGAGAGCCGCTTGCGACGAAGAAAATCGCCTTCCGGCAGTATCTCTCTCCACAAATCGTCGACCGCCCTGACTTTGGTGAAGAACCTGTGGCCGCCGATGTCGAAGTGATAACCCTTATAGCTGATGGTTCGCGACAGCCCGCCGACCGTTAAATCTTTTTCCAGCACTACGGAGGCGACGCGCGCCTTACAGAGTTCGTAGGCGGCCGTTAACCCCGCAGGCCCGCCGCCTATAATGATGACGCGCTTATCGTCGGGCTCGATCATCGATTTAAGAAAGCTCTTCCCTTGTGATAATGGACTTTCGATAGTTAATAAACTCTTATCACGTTTTAATCAAGCGGAAGAGAACTTCTACAGCGCGGGCCGATTTGTGATCGAGAGCGTGAGGAAAGTTGATAACCGATTGGCGCGGGCACGGATGATGGCCGCCACAGGCCGCGCTCCGTTCCCACTTTTGAGGCGGCGTGCGACCGCCGCCGCCGCCGCTGCGGCTCGCCCTAGTGTTTGTATTCCGTCCGCCGTCCGGCGACGTTGGCAATTACGGTCACCAGCTCTTCCGGTTCCACGGGTTTGGCGACGTGCATCTGAAAGCCCGCCGAGAGGATGCGGATGCGGTCTTCGGTGCTGGCGTAGGCCGTCAGGGCGATGGCCGGGATTTGACCGTGCTGGTCGCCGAGCTGTCGTACTTTTTTGATTAGAGAGTAGCCGTCTTCTTCCGGCATGCCTATATCGCTGATGAGCAGATCGGTCTTCCACTCCTGAAGCACCGACAGGGCTTCGGCGGCCGAGGCGCAGGCCCTGACCTCCGCGCTGCATTGCTTAAGCACGGTCGAGATCAACTCGCGCGCGTCCTCCTCATCATCGACGATCAGAATGCGTAATCCGTCGAGCACGGGCGAGCATTTAAATGTATCGAGGCTCTCCTTGATGACCACGGATGAGAGTTCGCCGCCTCCATCACTTTGATGCCCTACCCTGAGCGGGAGCGCGATGGAGAAAGTCGCTCCGTGACCCTCTCCGTCGCTGTGTACCTTTATGGTTCCACCGTGCAGCTCGACGAGGTGACGCACGATAGCGAGGCCCAGGCCCAACCCGCCGTGCTTACGGGTCGTACTGCCGTCGGCCTGACGGAATCGGTCAAAGATAAAAGGAAGGAACTGCGGGGCGATGCCCTGCCCCGTGTCGCTGACAGTGATCTGTGCGTGGCCGTCCCGGCGTTCGAGCCTGACTTCGACGCGTCCGCCCTCGGGCGTGAACTTGACCGCATTGGAGAAGAGATTCCAGACCACCTGTTGGAGCCGGTTCGAGTCGCCCGAAACCTGGCTCGCCGCCCTGTCGAGCGTCACCGCGAAATTAACCGCCTTGGCTTCGGCCGCCGGTCGCATTGAATCGATGGCCGCTTCGATGACTGTGACAAGCTCGACGGGGCGCACATCGAGCCGCAGCTTACCCGTGATAATACGCGAGACATCGAGCAGGTCGTCTATCAACTGCGATTGCGACCGCGCATTACGCTCAATCGTTTCCAGAGCGCGCGCCATATTCTCCTGATCCAATTTGTTCGTCCGCAGAAGATGGCTCCAACCGAGTATGGAGGTGAGCGGCGTTCGCAGCTCATGCGAGAGCGTGGCTAGAAATTCATCCTTCGTGCGATTGGCCGCTTCCGCCTCGGCGCGCGCCACCTGTTCGCGTATCAACATGCGCGCGCGCTCTTCTTCGGCCTGTTTGCGTTCGACGACCTCCTGTTGAAGCGCGGCGGCGTGACGCTGCGCCTCTGTGTACAGCATGGCGTTCTCGTAAGCGACGGCCACCTGCGTCGAGAGCGTCACGGCCAGCCGCTCGTCCGCTTCGCTGAACTCGTCCGCGCCGAGTTTGTTCGTCAGATAGAGCCAGCCGTAGACCTTCGCCGAAGAGAAGATGGGCGCGGCCAGAAACGAGCGCACCGTGTCATCCGAGGCGGGAAGATTTATGGACTGTAAAGATTGGTCGGATTCGTTCAGACGCAGCGGACGGCGCTCTTTTAGCAAGGTGGCGAGTATGCCCTCGTCCGCGCGCGGCGCGGCAGAAGGAGAAGCAGTAGCGGTAACATCAACCGCGCCGCCGCCGCCACCACCACCACCGCTCGTCGCGCCGTCCGCAGCGTTCAGGTCGCTTCGGAAAAAGTAACGAAGCTGTGGGCCGCCACCGTTGAGGACTCCCACCCCGGCGTGAACCGCGCCGACGATGTCGCGCGCCGCGTGACAGAATTTTTCCAGCACCCGCACCGGATCGCGCTCGGCGGCCAACTGCTGGCCCAGCTCTATAAGCATCCCGAGGCGCTGAAGATTGGCGTTCTCCAGCTCAAGATTCTTCTCATGAAGGAGCGCGGCCTGTTGTTTAATCTCTTCGGTTTTCTTGAAGAGGTCGACGAAGACGGCCACCTTCGAGCGCAGGATGTCGGGCTCGACCGGCTTCAGAATATAGTCTACCGCGCCGAGCGAATAGCCTTTCGCGATGTGGCGATTGCCCATGCTGTCGGCCGTCAGGAAGATGATCGGAATGTCGCGCGATTTCTCGCGCCCGCGTATCAGGGCGGCCGTTTCAAGCCCGTCAATGCCCGGCATGTAAACGTCCAGGAGGATGACGGCCACATCCATATTGAGCAGGTAGCGCAGGGCCTCGTCGCCGGACGAGGCTCTGACCAGATTTCTATCCGGGCCTTGCAGGATCGTCTCAAGCGCCAGCAAGTTCGTCAGGTTATCATCCACCATCAAGATATTGATTTTTTCCGACTCATCCTGCATGAAGTAACCTCGACGTTGGATGACACAGGTCATTCAAAAAGGGGGCGATCTCGTCAAGCGGTAAGACACGATCGACACTGGTCGCGGCGATTGCGGCCTCCGGCATCGAGCGTGATTCGGCATCCGAAGGATCCTGGACTATCGCCATCCCGCCGAAGGATTTGATTTTCGCCAGCCCGCGCGCGCCGTCGCGGTTCGCTCCCGTCAGGATGACGCCGATGCTTCGGTCGCGGTAAACGTCGGCCGCCGACTCGAACAACACGTCGATGGAGGGGCGCGCGTGGCCGACGGGCGACTCCGTCGACAGGGCGAAGATGCTTTCCTCGATCAGCAAGTGATAATCGGGCGGCGCAAGATAGACTCGCCCGGGCTCGACCTTCTCTTTATCATTAGGCTCGACGAGCGGCAGGCGGCTGCGCTTGCTTAAGTATTCGCAGAGGCCGTCGTCCGCATCCTTGCGCCTATGCTGCACCAGTACTACGGGCAGCGGGAACTCCGGCGACAACTCGCGCAGGAAGACTTGCAGAGCCGACAGCCCGCCGTATGAAGACCCGATGACGACGATCTCGAATGCCACCCCTATCGCACCTTTCGATAAAGCTTATCCCGGCTGTCTAGTTTTTCGTAAAACGCCTCGCGCGGCGTAAACCTCAGAGACTCTTTGTTGCCCAGGCCGAAGATTCCGAGCATGCTCAGGCTCTCGTAGATCAGATTGTGGACGCGCTTCTGTAACTCCTTATTGAAATAGATCATGACGTTGCGACACAGGATGACATGAAATTCGTTGAAGGAGCCGTCGGTCGCCAGATTGTGTTCGGCAAAGACGACGTTGGTTTTAAGCGAGGGATGAAAGATTACGTTGTCATAATGGGCCGTATAGTAATCGGAGAACTCGTGCTGGCCGCCCGCCTTCATGTAGTTGCCTGTGTATTCCTGCATCGACGCGAGCGGGAAGATGCCCTCCTTCGCTTTACGCAATACCTCGTGGCTGATGTCGGTCGCGTAGATTAAGGACTTGCGATAGAGCCCTTCCTCGTGCAACAGAATCGCCATCGAATAGACCTCCTCGCCCGTGGAGCAGCCCGCGTGCCAGATACGCACCGTCGGATACGTCTTCAGGATCGGCACTATTTTGCGGCGAAAGGTCAGATAAAAGCCCGGATCGCGGAACATCGCCGTGACGTGCACGGAGAGGCCCAGCAGCAGCCGCTCCATGCACGCCGCATCATGCAGGACGCGATCCTGGTAACGCGAAACCGTCTCGATCTTCTCGGCGCGCATCCGCTCGAGGATGCGCCGCTTAAGCGAGGCCGGAGAATATTCGCGGAAATCGAATCCGTAACAGCGATAGAGCCCCTCAAGGAGCAAAGCGATCTCTATATCCTCAAGCTCATTCTGTTCTGCCTGCGGGAGCGCGCTCATACTTCCGTTTCATCCTGCTTGTAGAGCCAGACGCGCAGCAAAGACAAGAGCTGATCTATGTCGAGCGGCTTAGAGATATAGTCGGACGCCCCGGCCTCTATACAGCGGTCGCGGTCGGCCTTCATCGCCTTGGCCGTCAGGGCGATGATCGGAAGGTGACCGAACTGCTCTATCTGACGAATCTCCCGGATCGCTTCGTAGCCGTCCATGCCCGGCATCATAATGTCCATCAGGACGACTTCGATGTCGGGCGTCTCCTTCAGCAGGTCTATGCCCTCCTGTCCGTTCTCGGCGTGAACGACCTCCATGTTGTGGCTTTCGAGCGCGCTGGTCAGGGCGAAGATGTTGCGCACATCGTCATCGACGATCAAGACCTTCCGCCCGGCGAGCACCGGGTCACGACGATGCAGTTGCTCAAGCATGCGCCGCTTCGGCTCGGGCAGGTTGGCCTCGACGCGATGCAGGAAGAGCGCCGTTTCGGCCAGCAGGCGCTCGGGCGAGCTTGCTTCCTTGACGATGATCGCATCGGCGACGCGACGAAGCTGCGTCTCCTCCTTCGCGCTCAGCTCTTTGCCCGTGTAGATGATGATCGGCAAATCCGCGCGCCCCAGCTCCTTCTGTATCTTCTCGATCAGGTCGAAGCCGGTCATGTCCGGCAATCTCAGATCGAGCACCATGCAATCGTAAGGCTCATCTTTGAGCGCGGCCAGCGCCTCCTCGCCCGTGGCGACGGCCGTCGTTATGACATCGCCATTGCCGATCAGCTCCACTATGCTCATACGCTGCGTATCATCGTCTTCGACGACAAGCAGTTTACGCACGCGCCGCTCGGCGAAAGTGGCTATGCTGTCGAAGGCGCTCGCAAGGTCTTCGCGGCTGACAGGTTTTTGCAGGTGAGTGATCGCGCCCAGATGCAGAGCGCGCTGGCGCTGCTCTTCACCCGAGATGATATGGACGGGGATGTGGCTCGTGTTCGGGTCGTGCTTCAAGCGGTCGAGCACCGTCCAACCGTCACGATCCGGCAGCTTGATGTCGAGGGTGATCGCATCCGGCTTGTACTTGCGCGCCAGTGAAAGCGCCGCATCGCCGCGCGTGGCGACCACTCCCTTAAAACCCTTCTCGCGGGCCAGATCGAGCAGAATGCCCGCGAAGTTAATGTCATCCTCAACGATCAGCACGACGCGCTCGCCGTCGAATATCGCGTGCCGATCATCGCTGATTTCGCTCACCTCATGCGGCACGGACATCTCGGCGTTGGTAACGACTCTCGGAACCCAACTCGTAGTAGCTCCCGGCTGAGCCCCCGCCACCCTCTGCCGCCCGGCCAGACTTTGCGAGTCGCCGTTGCCGGTCGCCAACTGCGTGTAGGTTTGCGGCAGATAGAGCGTAAAAGAGCTGCCTTCGCTCGGCGTGCTCGTGACGCGGATTTCGCCGCCGAGCAGTCGCGCGATTTCGCGGCTGATCGAGAGCCCGAGCCCCGTGCCGCCGTATTTACGGCTCGTCGTGCCGTCGGCCTGCTGGAACGCCTCGAAGATGATCCGCTGCTTCTCGGGGGCGATGCCGATGCCGGTATCTATGACCGAGAAGGCGATCACACGGTCGGAGCGATTCAGAGCCTCCTGCTGGAAGCGTATCGGCTGCGCCAGGGGCTCGACGCGCAACGTCACCCGCCCCTGTTCGGTGAACTTGAAAGCATTCGAGAGCAGGTTTTTGAGAACCTGCTGCAAGCGCTTCTCGTCCGTGCGAATTGATGGGCCGAGGTCTTCGGCGCGCTCGACGATGAAATCGAGGCTCTTATCCTGCGCGACCTGGTGGAAGCTGCGCTCCAACTGTCCGACCACGTCGGCGTACGAAACATCGCTGATATCTATGGCCATCATGCCGGACTCGATCTTGGAGAGGTCTAGAATATCATTGATGAGCGAGAGCAGGTCTGCGCCCGAAGAGTGAATGGTTTCGGCAAACTGCACCTGCTTCGGCGTCAGGTTGTCGTCAACATTCTCGGCCAACTGGCGCGAGAGAATCAGCATGCTATTGAGCGGCGTTCGCAACTCGTGGGACATGTTGGCGAGGAACTCCGATTTGTATTTGGAGGTGAGCGCCAACTGCTCTGCCTTCTCCTCCATGGCCCAGCGCGCCTCTTCCACTTCCCTGTTCTTGGCCTCCACTTCCGCCTTCTGTTTTGCCAGAAGCGTGGCCTTCTCTTGCAGCTCTTCGTTGGTTTGCTGCAACTCTTCCTGCTGGCTCTTCAGCAGCTCTTCGGATTCGCGCAGGCTTTCGGCCTGCTTCTCCAATTGCTCGTTGGTCTTCTTCAGTTCGTCCTGCTGGCTTTGAAGTTCTGTCGCCAGGGCTTGCGACTGTTGGAGCAATTGCTCCGTGCGTGTGTTGGCCTCAATCGTGTTGAGGACGATACCGATGCTTTCCGTTAGTTGATCCAGGAAGGTCAGGTGCGTGTCGTTGAAGCGATTAAAGGAGGCCAGCTCGATCACCGCCTTGACTTCGTTCTCAAAGAGGACGGGGAGGACGATGATGTTCAGCGGCGCGGCCTGGCCCAGGCCGCTACTGATGTGTATATAGTCACTCGGGACGTTGGTCAGCAGAATCCTTTCGCGCTCCAGCACGCATTGGCCCACCAATCCCTGTCCCGCCTTGAACTCGTTGGCAAGATTTTTGCGCTCCATGAAGGCGTAGCTGCCGAGCAGACGCATGAGCGGCGTGCCGTTGTTCGAGCCGTTGACGTAGAAGACGCCATGCTGCGCGTCCACGAGCGGCGCGAGTTCGGACAAGACCATCTGCGAGACGGTCGTCATATCTCTCTGGCCTTGCAGCATACGCGTGAAGCGCGCCAGATTCGTCTTCAGCCAGTCCTGCTCTGTGTTCTTCTGCGTGGTTTCACGCAGATTGATAATCATCTCATTGATATTATCCTTGAGCTTGGCGACCTCGCCCTGCGCTTCAACCGCGATTGAGCGCGTCAGATCGCCCTTCGTCACGGCCGTCGAGACTTCGGCGATGGCGCGCACCTGCGTCGTCAAATTCGCCGCGAGACCGTTCACGTTATCCGTCAGGTCGCGCCACGTACCGGCAGCGCCGGGCACGTTGGCCTGTCCGCCGAGCTTTCCTTCGACGCCCACCTCGCGCGCCACGGTCGTCACCTGATCGGCGAAGGTCGCCAGCGTGTCGGTCATGCTATTGATAGTATCGGCCAACTCCGCAATCTCACCCTTCGCCTCGACCGTCAGCTTGCGTTCCAGATCACCACCGGCCACGGCCGTCACGACCTTCGCAATGCCACGCACCTGACTGGTAAGATTACCGGCCATAGAGTTCACATTATCGGTCAAATCCTTCCAAGTACCGGCCACGCCCGTCACCTGCGCCTGCCCGCCAAGTTTCCCTTCCGTGCCCACCTCGCGGGCAACACGCGTTACTTCCGAGGCGAAGGAGTTCAACTGATCGACCATCGTATTGATGGTGTTCTTCAACTCTAAAATCTCGCCTTTAACATCGACGGTGATCTTTTTAGATAGGTCTCCGTTGGCGACTGCCGTGGTGACCTCGGCGATGTTTCTGACTTGGCTCGTCAGATTACCGGCCATGAAATTCACATTGTCCGTCAAATCCTTCCAAGTACCGGCGACCCCACGCACATCGGCCTGTCCGCCGAGCTTTCCTTCCGTACCCACTTCGCGAGCCACGCGCGTCACTTCGGAAGCAAAAGAGTTCAACTGATCGACCATCGTATTAATGGTCATCTTCAACTCTAAAATCTCGCCTTTAACATCGACGGTGATCTTTTTAGATAGATCGCCATTAGCGACTGCTGTAGTGACTTCCGCAATATTTCTGACCTGTGCAGTCAGGTTCCCGGCCATGAAATTCACATTATCGGTCAAATCCTTCCAGGTACCGGCCACGCCCGTCACCTGCGCCTGCCCGCCAAGTTTCCCTTCCGTGCCCACCTCACGGGCAACACGCGTCACTTCCGAGGCGAAAGAGCTAAGCTGGTCGACCATCGTATTGATGGTGTTCTTCAACTCTAAAATCTCGCCTTTAACATCGACGGTGATCTTCTTCGACAGATCGCCATTAGCCACCGCTGTCGTCACTTCCGCGATGTTTCTGACCTGTCCGGTAAGATTACCGGCCATTGAGTTCACACTGTCGGTCAAATCTTTCCAAGTACCGGCGACCCCACGCACATCGGCCTGTCCGCCGAGCTTTCCTTCCGTGCCTACTTCGCGAGCCACGCGCGTCACTTCGGAAGCGAAGGCGTTGAGCTGATCGACCATCGTGTTGATCGTATCTTTCAGTTCCAGAATCTCTCCCTTAACATCGACTGTAATCTTTTTAGATAGATCGCCATTAGCGACCGCTGTCGTCACTTCCGCAATATTTCTGACCTGTCCGGTAAGATTACCGGCCATTGAGTTCACACTGTCGGTCAAATCCTTCCAGGTTCCAGCCACATCCTTAACATCGGCCTGCCCGCCGAGCTTTCCTTCCGTACCCACTTCGCGGGCGACGCGCGTCACTTCGGAAGCGAAGGCGTTGAGCTGATCGACCATCGTGTTGATCGTATCTTTCAGTTCCAGAATCTCGCCTTTAACATCGACGGTAATCTTCTTTGATAGATCGCCATTGGCGACTGCCGTGGTGACCTCGGCGATGTTTCTGACTTGGCTCGTCAGATTACCGGCCATGAAATTCACATTGTCCGTCAGGTCTTTCCAGGTGCCCGCAACCCCTTTAACGTCGGCCTGCCCGCCGAGCTTTCCTTCCGTACCCACCTCGCGGGCGACGCGCGTTACTTCAGAAGCGAAGGAGTTCAACTGATCGACCATCGTGTTGATGGTGTTCTTCAACTCTAAAATCTCGCCTTTAACATCGACGGTGATCTTCTTCGACAGATCGCCATTGGCGACCGCTGTCGTCACTTCCGCAATATTTCTGACCTGTCCGGTAAGATTACCGGCCATTGAGTTGACGTTATCGGTCAAATCCTTCCAAGTACCGGCCACGCCCGTCACCTGCGCCTGCCCGCCAAGTTTCCCTTCCGTACCCACTTCGCGGGCGACGCGCGTTACTTCAGAAGCGAAGGAGTTCAACTGATCGACCATCGTATTGATGGTGTTCTTCAACTCTAAAATCTCGCCTTTAACATCGACAGTGATCTTTTTAGATAGGTCTCCATTAGCTACTGCTGTAGTGACTTCCGCAATGTTTCTGACCTGTGCGGTGAGGTTCCCGGCCATAGAGTTCACACTGTCGGTCAAATCCTTCCAGGTTCCGGCGACTCCTTTGACCTTGGCTTCGCCGCCGAGCTTTCCTTCCGTGCCCACTTCGCGGGCGACGCGCGTTACTTCCGAGGCGAAAGAGCCGAGCTGGTCGACCATCGAATTGACGATTTTCACGGAGCGCAGGAACTCGCCTTTCAACGGACGGCCCTCGACATCGAGCGCCATTCTTTGCGACAAATCGCCGTTGGCGACTGCGCCGATCACACGCGCCATCTCGCTCGTGGGGCGGGCCATGTCGTCTATAAGATCGTTGACTGAATCAACCAGACTGACCCATGAACCGCTGGCGGCCGGAATCGTTGCGCGTTGTGTAATCTTGCCTTCGCGCCCGACGACACGGCTGACGCGCTCCATTTCCCTGGTCGTCTTTTCGTTCAATTCGATTATGTCATTCAAAGTATCTGCTATTTTTCCGGCAGCGCCCGTCCAATCGGTCGGCAACCGCGCGGAAAAGTCGCCTTTCTTAAAGGCCATCAGTGTTTGCAGCAGCAGCTTTGTATCTATGGCGTCCGTGTTCATCTGTTGATTTCCCATCTCTTCCTTTCGACAGTTACCCCTCGAAGAGGTAATTAAAGGAGTTGTCTAAATTGCCGGAATAGTCTCCAACCTCCGAAGAGGAAAGATCAGGTATGAAGGCCCACGCGCGCGCGCCGGAGCGGATCGAACCGGCGCTTTTCGGCGAGCCCGACAGGGAGATGTGTGGGGGAATAAGTCCAATTAGGCCGGTAAACTCTACCGGCCTTAACCATTTATACCTAGCTCGGGGCAATATGTAAATACCCTCCTGTGGGGCGGCAGCGCATCAAACCCGCCGGTTCCGTGCTGTGTCGCCAAACGAACCCTTCATTACAGTTGACGCAAGAGCCTCCGCGCAGGCCGCGTTTTATTAACAGGGAGAACAGATTACGCATGGCCGGAAGCCGGGCCGACGGCTGAAAAGCGATTATCATTCTACTCTACGGGCGCGCCAAATTCTCCGGAAAGCCGCATTTTCGGCCGGGTCGAATCGCTCCGACTCAAACGGCCGACAGTTTGATAAGCGAGCGCCCGTTAATCGTTTAAGCCCTTTTCGCTGGAAAGCCTAAAAACTATTGACGCGACCTGACGAAAGTAATACAAGAGGCTTTGTTTATTGCAGCAACAAACCGTCGGCGACGAACCCCTTGCGGCGAGCCCGCCCATGCGGCTGAGGAACAGGCGAAAGGCGCGCTTCCACAGCGACGCACAGAATTTGAAGAGGGCACGGCGCGCTGTAATTACTAGTCCTGCCGCAAGGCTTTTGCCGTCGGATGAGCGCCGCCGCCAGGCGGCCGAAGCATTTCCGTAAACGATTTCGAGCGCAGCGTAAGGACTGAGCCTCCCATCAAAGAGCGCGCGCGAGCGCGCCGTTCCCCTTTCCCCTCTACGCAGAGGGGCCAACGACCGACTCCGATTGGGGCGCGCTTCGGTCTTGTTCTCGCGCGGGAAAGTTTGCTTTCACCCTCTGGATGCAAATAAAAACGGGCTTAACTTAAAGGCTGCGCGAGCGCGGCGATTAGGCTGCGCGCCGGGCGCTTTCACGTTGGGAGGACTGGAGTGAAGAACCGCTGGCTCTTCTTTGGATTCACCTTCTGCTTTCTCGTTTTCGCGCAAAATCTTTTTTCGACGGGTACACAAGCGCAAATGAAACCGACGCTCCTGCCAAAATTCTCGCTCGGCAAGAGCGGCCTTGAGCTTGAGCGGCGCACGCAGTCGGGCAGTTTCTTCGATGTCGTGGGTCGCCGCGCCGCCGTCTTCGGTTACGAGCACAGACCGCTCGAAGCCTGGGTCTATCCTATGAAGCTGCTCGACGATTTCGAGCTGTCGTTTCGCATCGAAGGCTACCCGCTGGAATTTCGCGCCTCCGACCTGGCCGTTCACATCAGCGTGCGACCCGAGGCGACCGTCTTCACCTACTCACACGCCGCCTTTACGGTGCGGCAGATCATCTTCGCGCCCGTGGACGAGCCGGGCGTCATTATGCTGCTCGATGTCAAGAGCGTCCTGCCGATGACGATAGGGGTTTCTTTCAGACCGGAGCTGAAACTCGCCTGGCCCGCGGGCTTGATGACGGGCAACATCGGCTGGAACGAGAAGCAGCACGTTTACTACATCACGGAAGAGTCCAGGCGCTTTGCGGGCGTGGTCGGCTCGCCCGCCGGGCGCGACGTTTCCGTGATGCCGTATCAGGAAGAGCCGCGCGATGTCCCGACGCGCTTTTATATAGACGCTTCGCCCGAAGAATTAAGGACGAGCTATGTTCCCATCATCATCGCAGGGAGCGTCGAGGGGCGCGAGAAAGCCAAAGCGGCTTACGATCACCTGCTCGGCTCCGTCCAGTCGCTGTATGAAACGAACGTCTCCTATTACGAACGCCTTCAGCACGAGACGACGCGCATCACCACTCCGGACGAGCGATTTAATACCGCATTCAGTTGGGCCAAGGTTGGCATCGACAAGGGGATGGCGACCAATCCGTTTCTGGGGACGGGACTTCTGGCGGGCTTTCGCACCTCGGGCCAGAGCGAGCGGCCCGGCTTCGCCTGGTACTTCGGGCGCGACGCGATGTGGACGGCGCTGGCGATCAACTCCTATGGCGATTTTCCCTCGGCGCGAACGGCGCTCGCCTTCCTGAAACAGTTCCAGCGCGCCGACGGCAAAATCCCGCACGAGATTTCACAGAGCGCCTCGCTCATCCCCTGGTTTACGGATTACGAATTTCCCTGGGCCAGCGCCGATGCCACGCCGCTCTACGTCATCGCCCACGCCGACTACTGGCGCTCGACCGGCGACACGGAGTTTCTCAAAGCGAACTGGGATTCCATTCAGAAAGCCTATCGCTTCTCGGAAGCCACGGACACGGATGGTAATCAACTGATCGAAAATACGAAGTTCGGGCACGGCTGGGTCGAAGGCGGCCCGCTGCGTCCCGCACACGAAGAGATTTACATGCAGGGGCTCTGGATAGAGGCTTCGCGCGACGTGGCGGAGTTGGCCCGCGTTATGAATGATGCCGCCATGATCGAGCGCGCCAGCGCCACGGCCGAGCGCACGCGCGCCGCCATGGAGCAGACCTACTGGCTCGCGGGGCGCGGCTTTTACGCTTTTTCGACACGACTGCCGATGACCGAACCGGCCGAAGCAGAGCCGGGGCCGAACCGCGCCGTCCGACAGGCGCGCATGGACGAACTGGCCAGTGCGCGCCTGATCGACGAGGACACGGTGCTTCCGGCCGTGCCGCTCTGGTGGCGCACTATGATGGACGAGCGCGCGCAATCTCAAATAGACCATCTGGGCGGCGGGCGTATGGCGACCGATTGGGGCGCGCGTATCATCTCGGGCGAAAGCAGGCTCTACGATCCGCTCTCTTATCATTACGGCTCCGTGTGGCCACTATTTACGGGCTGGGCCAGCATGGGCGCTTACAGTTATGGCCGCCCGCACGTCGGTTACCAGGCGTTGATGGCTAATGCCCTGCTCTCTTACACGGGGGCGCTGGGCTACGTGACGGAGCTGCTGTCGGGAGATTTCAACGCGCCCTTTGGCCGCTCGTCGCATCATCAGGTGTGGTCTGAAGCGATGGTTATTACGCCCGCGTTGCGCGGGCTGCTCGGAATCGAAATCCGCGCGGGAGGTCGTGAGCTGCGTTTTGCGCCGCAGCTACCGGCAAACTGGGATCGAGTCGAGGCTCAGGGCATCGCCGCCGGAGACGCACGCTACGATTTGAAGCTCGTGCGGGCCTCGGGTCGTCTCACCATCACAATCACGCAAAGAGCAGCCGCCGCCGCGGCTGCCGCCTCCCCGTCACTCTCTCAAGAGGTCGAGCGCTTCTACGTTGCGCCCGCCTTTCCGCTCGACGCGCGCGTGCTCAAAGTGACTGTCGCGGGGCGCGATACGCGATTTGAGATGAAAAGCAGCGGCGACGTGCAGCGCGCCGAGGTCGGCATCGAAGCCTACGGGCCGACCGTCGAGTTTATCTTTACTTATACGGAGGGCACGGACGTTTACTTTGTGCCGGAAAACCTTGTGCCCGGCGCACAGAGCACAGGTCTTCGCATCCTGCGCTCGCGCGCCGACGCCGAAGCTCTGCATCTACTGCTCGAAGGGCTCGGCGGTCGCACCTATGCTCTGCGCGCGCGCACTCCGTATCAACTGGGCCGGACGGACGGCGTCGCGGTGGCGCAGGCCGACGGCGGTTCCGATCCGCAATTGTCGGTCGCTTTTGAAGGCCCTTCCAATGCTTACGTCCGCAGAGAGATAACCATTCCGATCAAACGCGCGGCCGTAAAGCGACCCAGGAGAAAGTGAATCCATGATGCTCCGATAGGAGGCGAAGGGCATGAACGAAACCGGAAACGGCGATTCAGAGCGCCGCTTTGTTGTTCAACTGGCGTTGATCCTCTCGCTGCCGCTGCTGCTCTGTAGCGCAGCCGGAACAGCGGCGGCGGCGGCCGCCACCCCGCCTCAAAGCTCGCAGGCCAGTGGGAAACAGGTCAGGCCGGAGAAGGTCTCTGCCAAAGAGCCCTGGTGGAAGCACGCCGTCTTTTACGAAATCTACCCACGCAGCTTTATGGACACCAACGGCGACGGCATTGGCGACCTCAACGGCATCACCTCAAAGCTGGATTATCTGGCAGACCTCGGCGTTGATGCGCTCTGGATTACTCCGTTTTACCCGTCGCCGCAGGTGGATTTCGGATATGACGTGAGCGACTACGAAGCGGTTGACGCGCAGTTCGGCACGCTCGCAGACCTTGACCGGCTCGTCGCCGAGGCTCACCGGCGCAACATCAGGATCGTGATGGACATGGTGTTCAATCACACGTCCGACCAGCACCGTTTCTTTCAAGCCTCGCGCTCTTCGCGCAACAATCCTTACCGCGACTGGTACATCTGGCGCGACCCGGCGCCCGGCGGCGGCCCTCCGAACAACTGGTACTCGGGCTTTGGGCCCACCGCCTGGACTTTCAATGAAAAGACGAAACAGTACTACTACCACTTCTTCTACCCGCAGCAGCCAGACCTGAATTGGCGCAACCCGAAAGTGGAACGCGCTATGTTCAAGTCGATACGCTTCTGGCTCGATAGGGGCATCGACGGCTTTCGGCTCGACGTAATCAACTGGCTCTTTGAAGACCCGCAACTGAGGGACAATCCCGTGCTGCCGCAACTTCGCGCAGGGAGTGCGACCGAGCATGAGCAGGAGCTGAAATACAATCGCGATCTGCCCGAAGGCCATAACGTGTTGCGTCGTTTTCGACGGATGACGAACCGCTATGCGGGTGATCGCGTGTTGATCGGTGAAATCTGGGTTCCGACCATAGAGCAGTTGATGCCCTACTACGGCCCGCGTAATAATGAGATTCAACTGCCCTTCAATTTCTTTTTCTCGACGGAGGTCAAGCAACTCGACGCGGCTGGCTTTCGCGCCGCCGTCGAAAAGTCGGAGCGCGCGCTCGGGGGTCGCCCGACGACCTACGTGCTCAGCAACCACGATGACCTGCGGCGGGCCTACACGCGTTTTGGCGACGGCCAGCATAACGAAGAGATAGCCAAGCTGCTGGCGCTGATGTTGCTGAGCTTGCGAGGCTCGCCCTTCTTCTACTACGGCGAAGAGATCGGGATGGAATCGGTCGAGCCCGCATCGCTCGAAGAGGTGCGCGACCCTGTCGGCAAAAGGTACTGGCCCGGTTACAAAGGACGCGACGCTCAGAGAAGACCTATGCAGTGGACGAGCGGGCCGAACGCGGGATTCACCACCGGCACGCCCTGGCTACGGCTCGCACCTCGTTCAAGCGAGCGAACCGTCGAGAAGGCTTCCGCCGACCCGGATTCGATTCTCAATTTTTACAAGCGCGCGATAGCCTTGCGCCGCCAGAGTCCGGCTCTGCTCGACGGCGATTACGCCTCCGTGGTCCATGACCCGCACATCTTCGCGTATCGCCGCCGCAGCGCGCGGCAGACGATGATCGTCGCTTTGAACATGTCGGGCCAACGACGAACTCTGAGATTGGACGGCGTCGCCGCCGCCGACGAACGACTGCGTGAAGTTCTAAGCAGCCTGCGCCGTAAGGGGGAGCGAGTGATCGAGGGCAGCGAACTCGAGCTTGCGCCCTATGAGGCGGTCGTCCTTGAAGCACGGAAATAGAGGCTGAAAAACCAGGGGCCGAAGGCAGGCACGGGTCAAAGAGCGCTCTGCTCCGACCTGACACAGGGCATTCTTTTCATCCCTGCCGCCTTCATCATCCTTCATCCCTTCTAAGGAGATACTGCTATGACAAAGATGCCGCGTCTCGCCAACTACTTCATCATTTTGATGATTCTATTTCTGGCGCTTTCTCCCGCAGCTTCGACCGCGCCATCGGCTGACAGAGCAAACGCCCGGCAATTTCAGGCCATTCAGAAATATATAAAGCAGAGCTGGCATACTCTGACGCGCTCGAACGCGCAGCTCGCCAGGGCCGCCATCGATCCCAAGTTCCACCCCTCCGAGGCAAATGCCCGCTGGCCCGTTTACGTCCCGAGGAGAGAGAATCTGCGGCGCATCGAACAGACGCTTCGCGCCGAAATGACGCCCGAAGATTTTGCGCGCATAGAGCTGCGCGCTCTGCCCGATGACCCGCGAGAGATACGCGAGCCGGGGCTGCTCTATCTGCCCCATCCTTACGTCGTACCCGGCGGGCGCTTTAACGAGATGTACGGTTGGGACAGTTATTTCATACAGGTCGGGCTCGTTCGCGACGGCGAGCTGGAACTGGCCCGGAACGTCGTCGATAACTTTCTATACGAGATTGAGAACTATGGAAGGATTCTGAACGCCAACCGGACTTATTACCTGTCGCGCTCGCAGCCTCCGTTTTTGACGCAGATGATTCTGAACGTCTATCGGACGAAGCCGGATCGCAACTGGCTGCGCTCGACCGTTCCCGCCATAGAGAAATATTACCGCTTCTGGACGAGCGATCCGCACCTGACGAAAGAGACCGGTCTTTCGCGCTATTACGATCTGGGTGAAGGGCCCGCGCCGGAAGTTTTATCCGACGAGCGCGACGCCCAGGGGCGCACTCATTACGACAGGGTCAAAGAATATTACCGCACGCACGAGGTCACGGATTACGACGTGGGCCAGTATTACGACAAGGAAAAGGACGAGCTGAAGCCGCTCTTTTACAAGGGCGACCGCTCGATGCGCGAATCCGGCTTTGACCCGTCGAATCGCTTCGGGCCGTTCAACATAGACATCATCCATTACAACCCCGTGTGCCTGAACTCGCTGCTCTACCTGATGGAGACGGACGCGGCCGAAATTATGAGGACGTTGGGCCGCGGGCGCGACGCGCGACGCTGGATGGAGCGCGCCGAAGCGCGTCGTCGCACGGTCAATCGTCTGATGTGGGACGCGCGCGAGGGCCTCTATTACGACTACGATTTCGCCAGACGGACGACGCGGCGCTACCCTTTCGCGACCGCCTTTTATCCCATGTGGGTCGGCATCGCAGACCGCCAGCAGGCGGCTCGTCTCGTCGCCAACCTGCGTCTGTTCGAGCGTGCGGGCGGGTTGCAGACGAGCACCAACGCGAGCGGCAACCAGTGGGATTCGCCTTTCGGTTGGGCCCCGTTGCAGATGATCGCGGTCGCGGGCCTGCGCCGCTACGGCTACCAGGAGGAGGCCGACCGCATCACTGCCAACTTTCTCTCCACGATTCTAAAGGAGTTCATCCAGCACAATACGATCGTGGAGAAATACGACGTGGCGCGGCGCGAATCCGAGATCAGCGGCGGGATCAAATTCGGTTACGACTACAACGTGATCGGCTTCGGTTGGACGAACGCGGCGTTCACGGACATGTACGCAAGGCTGCCTCCCGGGAAGAGGGCCAACGTGCTCAGGCTGGACGGGCTGAGAGTGCCTTGAGGCGCGGCGGGGCACAACCCGTAGAGCGTAAAATGTGAAGGAGAGACCTTTTGTATTTCAGGTCTCTCCTTCTTTTCTTCAGGTTAATGGGGCGACGTTTCGGCTGTCGCCTTCGTGCGTGCCGCCCCTCTTATGATCGTCAAATCGCCGCGAAGCCTTTAGAACTTGAACTTCACACCGAATTGGAAGTTGCGTTGCAGATCGTTGCCGAAGAACGCGGTCGAAGTGATCTTTCCCGCGTTGGCGTTCGGGCTCGCAGGGTTGCCGATGTTGCTATCGGGATTTTCAAGGTTCACATGATTGAACACGTTCACGGCTTCGATGCGGAACTCCAGTTCCTTCGTCTCGCTGAACTGGAATTTCTTGAACAGCGAAGCATCCGTCCTCCAATAACCGGGCCCGCGCAGGGCGTTTCTGGGCAGGTTGCCCAGATTGCCCACCGCCGGAGTCGAGAAGGTGGTCGGATCGAACCACTGATCGCGTGACCCTATGATGCGAGGCTCGCCGTTGACGTTGGGGCGATTGTCGCCAACATCAATGACGCCACCGTTGTCATAGTGGACGTTGAAGGGCAGGCCGCTCTGAATGATGGTGTTGGAATTGAACTGCCATCCACCGACGAGGTAATTGAGCCCCTTCCCGGCATTCGTGAAGAATCGCTTGCCGCGTCCGAAGGGCAGCTCGGCCACCTGCGACAGGACGAAGTTGTGCGTCCGTATGAAATCCTCCGGCCCGTACGCATAATCGGCGTCGATACCCGGGATGAAGCGGTCGTCGTTGTAGTCGCGCGCGCGCTGCAAAGTATAGTGCGTCAGCAGCGAATAACCGTCGCTGAAACGCTTGGTCAGCTTGACTTGCAGCGAATCGTAATGGTTATCCGAGCAGTTGCAGTAGAGCAGCACGTCCTGCGTCCAGCCGAACCTTTGGAAGAAGGGCTTGCGCTGGTCGCGCGTCAGTACGCCGAAGCCTGTGATGCTCGGTTGATTCACATTTTCGTCCGGGTTATTACCGGCGAACATGTGCGTCCCCTTGTTGCCGACGTAGGCCACCTCAAGCGAGAGAGAGCTGGTCAACTGGTGCTGAACCGTGACGTTCCAGGCATCGACCGACGGCAGCGTTTGCTTGAATCTGACGGCGCGCGGGCGGACACCGTTGGGCAGGAAGAAGTGGCCGCTCGATGGCAGAGCGTTGAGCGGCACGCCACCCGCATTCGGAGGCGCGCTCAGACCGAAGAACTGGTTGAAGGCCGGAGGCCCCGCCCCGAGATTGAAGACGGCGACCTGACCGTTGCTGCCCGACAACTGTTGCGTCGCCAGCACGGGCAGGTTCTGCGTCACCGTGTGGCCGAAGACGGAACCGAAAACGCCTATGTCGTAGCTGCGACCGTAGCCCAGGCGGAGCACGGTCTTAGGCGTCAGTTGATACGTGATGCCTAAACGCGGAGCCCAGTTCAGGCTATTCTCGACGCCGCCGTTGAGCGGCACATCGCCCACTCCGGCCACGAGAATCTCACCCGTTTCCAGATCGGGGAAGCCCGCTTTGCCGGGCCCGCTCGCAGCCTGCGGATTGATGATATCCAGGCGCAGACCATAGGCGATCGTCAGTTTCGGCGTCACGCGCCAGGTGTCCTGCGCGTAGTAGAAATGGCGCCATTGCCGCTCGCCCGCATCGGTCGCCGTGCTGATGTAGCGAGAGAAGGATGTCACGTCGCCGATCAGGAAAGTCGCCAGTCCGATACCGCCGACGCCGCCGTTGGCTGTACGGTTCGGGCTGAAGGTGAAGTGTCCTGAGCGATGCTCGTCGCTCGGGACGCGCAGGTTGGTGGCGCGGCGCACGTCGATGCCGAACTTCAGGCTGTGATTGCCCCACAGCTTGGAGAGATTGGCGACCACCTGATACTGACTCTCGTCCTCGTCGAGCGGGCAGTTGCAGCGATTGGTGTTCAAGCCCGAGCCAGCGTTGAAGGCCAGATCGCCCGGCCCCTGAATCTCAAACTCCGACAGGCCGGAGCTGAAATCATCTAGATTGACGCCCGGAATGCCTGCGGCTGCGGACGTGTCCTGTCCGAAATCCACCGGCAGCACGTTCACCTTGTACTTGAAGTAGCCAAAGCGCATGTCGATGACGGTCGTCGGGTTCAAGGTGTAATCGAACCCGAGCGCGAGGCTCTGGTTGCGTACCTTGGATGAACCGCCGAGCGTCACCAGTTCGCGCCCGCCGCCCTGTCCGAAGACGCTCGGGCCATTCCGGGTGTAGTCGGCAAAGCTATAGCGCCCGAAGATGTTGATGGAATCGGTCGCCCTGTTGTCAATGCGCACGTCAAAGGTATCGTTGTCGAAAAGCTCGCTGCCCGCTGCCGTCAGGTTATTAACCGTGCCGGGAAGGCTCGGGCCCGGTATCAGGCTCAGGACGTTGAGCGCCTCCTGCGACAAACAACTGTGCGTCACTCCGCAACCGGCCCCACCGGCAGGCGGAATAATGTTGCCCGGAAAAGGAAGGCCCGTGATCGGGTCGAATATTTGACGGGGCAGGTATTCGCTGAAATTGCCGGAGCGCGCCAGGAGCGTCGGCACGGTCACGCGGCGTGAGCCGCCGAGCTTGCTGCGCGTTCCCTGATAGTCGCCGAAGAAGAAAGCCCTGCCGCGCACAATCGGCCCGCCAATCGAGCCGCCGAACTGGTTCTTCAGCGTATCGGGAATCAATTTTCCGGTGACGGCATCGGGTTGCGATTGCGCGAACGGGTTTCGGGCTTGAAGCACGTCGTTTTGCCGGAACTCGAAGAGGCTGCCGTGAAACTCATCCGTGCCCGACTTGGTCTGCACGGAAGCCACACCGGCGATCGCCTGGCCGAACTCGGCATCATAATTCTGCGAAGTGATCTTGGTCTCGCCGATGGCCTCGAAGTTCGGGTTGATGACGATGATGCCGAGAATGGGGTCGCGGTTGTCAGTACCGTCGAGTTGGTAGCCCGTACCGGCGAAGGTCTGGCCGTTGACAAGGGTTTGCGTAGAGCCCTGCGGGTTCTCGCTCGCCGCGTGACTCCATTGCTGCTGCGTCGCGCCCGGAGTCAGCAGAATGAGCTTCGTAAAGTTGCGATCCAGGATCGGCAGGTCGGTCACCTGTCGGGCCTCGAAGGTCGTCGCCACGTCGGCGCGGTCGGTCTTAAGCTCGATGCCCTCTCCGGCGGCGACCGTGACCGTCTCTGTGACCTCTCCGGTCGTCAGGGCCACATCAGCCTGTGTCTGGCGGTCGAGGCCAACATCGACCTCCGCGATCTCGCCCTTCTTGAAGCCGGACTTTTCGATCGTCACGCGGTACTTTCCGGGCAGCAACCTGTCTTTGACGTACAAGCCGGATTCATTGGTCTGAACCGTATCGGAGGTGTTGCGCTCGACGCTCGTGATGGTCACGGTAGCGTCCGGCACGACTGCTCCCTGAGCATCGGTCACAGTCCCCGCAATGCTACCGTACACAGCCTGCGCACGCGCCTCCGTAGAGAGCGCCGCAAAGAAGAATAAACTGAGCACGAGCAGGGAAAGTTTGCTTCTCAGCATAGGAAATCTCCTTAAGTGAATCAAAACGGCAAGTACCCATTCGCGGCCGAGAGGCTGACCCTCGAAGACGGTGGCAACCCTCTGCTTTGAGACTGTGGAATGTTGAAGCGTTAAATGCTAACCCGCTGGTAGATCCAAGCGACAGTGCGTGCAATTAAGCCTTGGCGCTCAATTAAAGCTATGGTGCTGCCAGTCCGAAAGGGCTCAGGCTACAAAAACCCCCGGAGCGTCTATGAGTAGTAAAAATGGTTCAAAAAAAGCGGAAAGCCTAAGAGGTCGCGCGCCCGTGCGAAGAAGGATCGCAATCCTTAGTAATATGTGGCTCTATATATCATATTGTTGTGCTGAACAACAATCTAAATTTTCACCGTTATGAACGAATTTCAGGAGGGCGGCGCGGGGCGGCGCGCGTCGTTGCGATGGCCTGCGGCGCGCGGCGCGACGGCGTATTACTCGGAAAGTGGCCCTTTTTACGGTAATTGTTATATGATGAGGCCCGCGCGGCCTTTCCCGTTTCGAGGCAAATATTCTTACCGCACGACGAGTCGGCTCTTCAAAAACTCTTAAATGAGACTTTGCAGGATGAGAATTTCTTTCAGCCGATTTCTAGCCGTCTCGCTCGCGGGCGCGCTCGGCGCCCTGACCGTTCACGGTCAGGGTGCGACGCGCACGCCGACTGCGGCCCAACCGACCGCCAACAACTCTTCGATCGTCGTGCAGGCGCAGAGTCTGCTGGACGCCGGGCAAATCGACTCCGCCATCGAAATGCTCAGCGTGGCGGCCAGATTCAAGCCCGACGATCCGGAGGTCAGACATCTACTGGGGCTCGCCTTTTACCGTAAAAACGATTACCAGCGCGCCATCGAACACATTTCGGCCGTCGTCAGGCTGTCGCCCGAAAACAGTCGGCGGTACCGCGAGCAGGTTCAAATCCTGGGGCTCTCGCATTACTTGCTTGGCCACATCAGGGAGGCCCTTCCCTATCTGGAACAGCTCAACCAGTGGTCGCCCGCCAGCACGGAGATCGCCTACGCCCTCGGCATCAGCTACATCCAGACACGCAATCCCGACAAGTCGCGCGAGACGTTTGCGCGCATCTTCAATGTCGCTCCCGCCTCTGCCTCCGCGTACCTCGTCAACGCGCAGATGATGGTGCGCCAGCAATTTGAAGAACTGGCCGTGAAGGAGTTGGAGAAGGCTCTCGAACTCGACCCGCGACTGCCGCAGGCCAACTTTCTGCTCGGAGAGATGGCTATATACCATTCCGACATCGACCGGGGCATAGAGCTTCTGCAAAAAGAGATCGCGCTCAACCCGGCTTTCGGCATGGCCCACTACAGGCTCGGCGAGGCGTACACGCGACAGCTCAAATGGGACGAAGCAATCGGGCCGCTACAGAAATCCATCTGGCTCAACCCCTTCTTCAGCGGCCCCTACATCGTGCTCGGCAAGGTTTACCTGAAGAAGAACGACCTGCCGAATGCCGGGAACATGCTCCGTCGCGCCGTTCAGATGGATCCCAACAACTTTTCAGGCCATCATCTTCTGGCCCAGGTGCTCCAACAAGCGAACCGGGCCGAAGAGGCCAAAAAAGAGTTTGAGCTGGCGGAAAAACTACGCACCGGCGCTGATAAAGAACCGTAGGAACGAAGGGCGGAGGGATGAAAGAAGCGCTATTCAATTTAAGTAATCCTATTTCCGCCCTCCGCCCTCCGCCCTCTGCCCTTCGCCCTCCGTTGCGGCTTATCGCTTTTATTTTCATTATTACCCTCACCGCCGGGACGACGTTCACACAGCAACCTGCCAACACCGCTTCGACGGCCCAGGGGAAGAACCGCGCGAATGAGTTTCCGGTCAGCTTCGTCGATATAGCCGCGCGCGCTGGCTTGACCGAGCCGGTCATCTACGGCGGCGTCGAGCAGAAGAGATATATCATCGAGACGAACGGCTGCGGCGCGGCCTTCTTCGACTATGACAACGACGGTTGGACGGACGTTCTGCTCCTGAGCGGGACGCGCCTCGAAGGATTTCCGAAGGGGAAAGAGCCGACCAACAGGCTCTATCGCAATAATCGCAACGCCACATTTACGGATGTCACGGACAAAGCGGGGCTGCGTCGCGGGGGCTGGGCCTCGTCCGTCTGCGTCGGCGATTACGACTCGGACGGCAACGAGGATCTATTTATCACCTACTGGGGCCGAAACCTGTTATATCGAAATAACGGGGACGCTACTTTTACCGACGTGACGCAAAAGGCCGGGCTCGCCACCCCGGGCACACGCTGGGGCTCGGGCTGCACTTTCGTAGATTACGACCGCGACGGCCAGCTTGATCTGTTCGTCGCAAACTACCTGAAGTTTGATCTGGCGAGCGCGCCCGAGCCGGGCAAGGGCGCGAACTGCACCTGGAAGGGCGTGCCCGTCAACTGTGGGCCCAAAGGTCTCCCGACCGACACCAACCTGTTTTATCGAAATAACGGCGACGGCACGTTCAGGGATGTCTCGGAATCTTCGGGCGTCTCCAAAGTGCAGGGCCGTTATTCGATGACGGCGACCACGACGGATTTCAACAACGACGGCTGGGCCGACATCTACGTCGCCTGCGATTCGACCGCCAGCACGCTCTATCGCAACAACCGCGACGGCACATTTACGGATGTCGCGCTCGAAGCGGGCTGCGCCTATAACGAAGACGGCAACGCGCAGGCGGGGATGGGCGTGGCCGTCGGCGACTATAATGGAGACGGCCTGCTGGATATTTTCAAAACTCACTTTTCCGACGACCTGCCCGCGCTTTATCGCAACAGCGGGCGCAATTTCTTCGAGGATGCGTCCCGCGCAGCCGGTTTCGAGCACACGCGCTACGTCGAATGGGGCACGGGATTCGCCGACTTCGACAACGACGGCTGGCCCGATATTATGATCGCCACCGGCAACGTGTATCCCGAAGTCGAAAAGGTCTTCAAGGAGTACCCGCACAAAAGCCTCAGACTCGTCTATCAAAATCTGGGCAACGGTCGCTTCAAAGACGCGAGCGCGCAAATGGGGCCGGGCATACTGTCTCCGAAATCCAGTCGCGGGTGTGCCTTCGCCGACTTTGATAACGACGGCGATATCGATGCGCTCGTCGTCAACATGAACGAGCCGCCGCTGCTGCTGCGTAATGATTACAACGACGAGGGCGGCGGTCGTCGTGGGCCAAACAACTGGCTTCAGCTAAAACTGACGGGCACCAAATCGAATCGCAGCGCCATCGGCGCGCGCGTCACCCTACGCATCGGCGCAAACGTGCAGGCGCAGGAAGTCACAAGCCAATCCAGCTACTACTCCCACAACGATCTGCGGCTTCACTTCGGCATGGGCGCGCGCCGGAAAGCAGACCTGATAGAGATTCGTTGGCCCAGCGGTCAGACCGAGACGCTCAAAGATGTCGCCGTCAATCAAGTCGTGAAGATCAAAGAGGGGGCCGCGGGACAGGGGCCGGGGGCCGGGGGCAGGAAATCCGGAAGGTGAACATGGCAATCAATAGTTTCCGAGACCTCAGAGTTCGGCAGGCGGGGATGGATTTAGTGGAAGAGATTTATAGTATCACTCAGACATTTCCAAACAGGAGATTTTACGCTTTATGAAATGCTCTAACAAAACACTAAAATCCGGCCCGGCCCCCGGCCCCGCTACGGCAGCGGTTTGAGGTGCGGGTCGAGTTCTTTAGCCTTCTGATAGGCGCGGCGGGCGGCGTCCTGTTGGCCCTTCTGTTGAAGAGCTTTGGCGAGGTTGTAATAGGCTTGCGCGCTGGTCGGGTCGAGCTGGATGGCTGCCTCGAATCTTTCGATGGCGGCATCCGTATCGCCCGCTTTCAGTCGCGCGATGCCGGTGTTGGTGGCGAAGGCGGCGGCCTGCATGTTCGATTTGATCTTGTTGAGACGGGCAGCCTCCTGGAACTCTGCGCGGGCCGTCTCCATGTCGCCCTTCTGCCTGAGCGTTGTGCCGAGCGTATTGTGAATCTCGGGCGCGTCGGGCGCGTAGCGCAGCGCTGCGCGAAAGGCTGCAACCGCTTCGTCTAGTTTGCCCTGCTGTTGAAAGACCGTGCCGAGGGCATAGTGGGCTTCGGCGTAATCCGGCTTTGCCACAATCGCCGCCTTGAAACTGGCGGCGGCCTCATCCAGCTTCGATTGCTGTAACAAGACCACGCCGAGCGTGTAATGCGCCTCGGGCAGGGTGGTGGGTTGCAGGGCGATGGCCCTTTTCAACTCGGCCACGGCTTCGTCAAGCGCATCCCTTTGCTTGAGCGCGAGCGCCAGATTGTAATGGGCCTCGGCATCATCGGGCGCGAGCGCGAGGAGCTTTCGATACTCGGCGACAGCCGCCGCGTAATCACTTTTCTGAATCAGCGCCATGCCCAGATTGTGATGGGCCACAAGGTTGTCGGGTTCAAGTTTGAGCGCCGTATTGAACTCGGCTATGGCCCCATCGGGGTCGCGCTTCTGTACGAGCGCCAGCCCGAGGTCAGTGTGCCCCTGTACGAAGTCGGGCCTGAGACGGACGACTTCGCGGAAAGCCTCTATGGCTGCGTCCGGATTTCCGTCCTGTTGCAGCGCCCGCCCGAGCGCATGACGAGCCTCGGCCAGTTGCGGCGAAAGCTTGACGGCCCATTCAAGCTCGTTGATGGCCGCCGTCAGGTCGCCGTTCTTTTGCAGGGCCAGCCCGAGGTAGTAATGAGCATTCGTGTGATCGGGCATCAACCTGGCGGCCGCGGTCAGCGCTTCGATAGCGCCCCTCGCATCATTCGCAAACCAGCGGGCAGCGCCCAGGTAGTACTGCGCTTCGCCAAAATCCGGTTTGAGCCTGACGGCCGCCTCCAATTCCCTGATCGCTTCGGGCAGAGAGCCCTTCACGCCGAGCGCGTAGCCGAGGTAGGAACGGGCTTCGGGAGCGTCCGGGTTGAGGCGCACGGCTTCGCGAAATTCCACGAGCGCCGCGTCTATATTCCCTTTCTGTTGCAGAGCCGCGCCGAGCAACATGCGCGGTTCAGCTTCTGTAGGTTTGATCGAAGCGGCCTGTCTGAAAGCGGCTATCGCGCCATCCGTATCATTGGATTGTTGCAGGGCCGCGCCGAGTCCCAGTTGAGCTTCATAGAGTTTGGGATCAATCTGCACGGCCCTGCGAAAAGATTCCGCCGCCGCCCTGATGTCCCCCTTTCTCGCCAGCGCGATGCCGAGCGCGTTGTGAGCATCGGCCGAGTTCGGTGTCAGTCTCGTCGCCAGCCTTAGCTCCGTAATCGCGGCATCAACCTGCTGCTGCTCTAATAGGGCGACTCCCTTTTCGTAGTGCTCGTCGGCAGCGGCCCGGTCGGGCCGCCCCCGCTTCTGGCCCGCGACCGGCACGCACAACAACAGCAGACAGACCAGGACGAGCCATATGTAAGGATGATGTGAGCCTGAAGAAAATCGCATCTACTTTTTGAAGGAGGTCGCGCGAACGATTCCGGCTCCCTCTTTGACAAAGATGAGCTGGTTGGCGGCGACATCCCTGAGCGTTTCGACCTGCCCGCCGGGCCAGCGTATCTCAATGGATTTCACCTTCTGGTTGCGTCCGATGCCGAAATGGACGCGCAGATCGTTCTGCGAATAATAGCTGCCGCCGCTGCGTACTTCATCCGTCTGGACTGCGTCGGCCGTCACACACTTGATGCGCGCGCCGATTCCGTCGCGGTTGGATTTCGTGCCGATGGTCTTAATCTTAATCCAGTTGTTTTGATTCGTCGTCTGGGCGTGAAGCAGTTCGGGCATGGCGTTGACCGGATTGATGAGAATGTCCAGGTGCCCGTCGTTGTCATAGTCGCCGAAGGCGCAGCCGCGCGCGGGCGTCGGCTCCGTCACAGCGCCTCCGACCTGCTCCGAGACATCTGCGAAGCGACCGTTCTGCAAGTTTCGATAGAGCACTTTGCGCTGCGCGTAGCCCGCCTCGGTCGTCAGCCTCTCGACTTCCGGATAGACGTGGCCGTTGACCAGAAACAGATCGAGCCAGCCGTCGTTATCAACATCCAGAAAGCCGCAGCCCCAACCGAGCCAGCGCGTATTTACGCCCACGCCCGCCGGAAACGTCACGTCATCGAAAACGCCTTTGCCGACGTTGTGATAGAGAGAGGACGTATCGCCCGCGAAGTTGGTCTTGAAGATGTCGAGCCAGCCGTCGCGGTCGTAGTCGCCTGCCGTCACGCCCATACCGGCCTGCGGCTTGCCGTCAATGCTGAAAGCGCAGCCCGCTTCTATCCCCGTATCCGTAAAAGTCCCGTTCTTATTATTGTGATACAGGGCTGCGGGTGATGAATCGTTCGCCACGTAGATGTCGGGCCACGCATCGTTATCGAAATCGGCGACGAGCACGCCCAGGCTATAAGTACCGTTCGACTTTGTGATACCGGCTTTCTCGGAGACATCCGTAAAAGTGGCGTTGCCGTTGTTGCGATAGAGCGTATTGACGCCGCCCGCCAGGCCCGGCGGGCCACACGCGACCATCACGCCTTTATAAAGACACGGCCCGGTTTCAGGAAGCGGCGCCGACTTCAAGTCCAGATCAATATAGCTGGCGACGAAGAGATCCAGATAACCGTCGCGGTCGTAATCCAGAAAGGCGCTGCCCGAGCCCCATCGCGTGCGGTTGTTGGCGACCCCGGCTTTTTCCGCAACTTCAACGAACGTCCCATTGCCGTTATTGCGATAGAGCGCGTTCTTGCCATAGCCGCTGATGAAAATATCCGTGTAGCCGTCCGAGTCGTAATCGCCTATGCAGACGCTCTGGCCCCAGCCCGAGCGGACGAGCCCGGCGGCGGTCGTGACATCCTTAAACGTCCCATCGCCGTTGTTACGGTAGAGGCGATTTGTCGGCTCCGGGCCTCCCTTGAAGCCGTCCAGTCGAGTGCCGTTGACCAGAAAAATATCTTCCCAGCCATCATTGTCGTAATCTATAAAGGCGGCGCCGCTCCCTGTCGTTTCCAGCAGGTATCTATTCCTGTGCTCGTCTCCGTAAACGGTCTTCGTCGTGATGCCCGCTTTGCCCGCCACGTTGACGAACGTCACGCCGAGAGCAGCGTCTCGGGGCGAGACAGCAGCCCCGGCCGCCCTCAATGGAATCATGAGCGCACAACCAAGCAGCAGGTACGATAAACTGGCGCCCGCCGCCGCTCGTAAGAAGAGCTTCTTCATTGCAGAAATTATTTACTGAATATTCGGTGGCCTGCGGCTACTGTAAATGGGCCAAGTGAATCGCCTCCGGCGTTGAGAGCCGGAGGCGCACGCCGTCTCGCGGCGCGAGTCCCTCGGAAGCGCAGATGATACAGGGTAAGCGCCTCGAAATCAAAATACGCGCCGCCGCCCTATACGCTTATAATCTACATTACCTGAAAAAGTTTTGAGACGGCGCGCGCACACCCCGAGCCGAACGGTAATGACACTCCTCTCTGCGCGCACGCCCTTAGGACGCCCGGCGCAGATTCTCCGGTTGCCCTTTCCGACGCAAGGGGGCTACATTTAGAGGAAGCACTATAGACTGCGGATCGGGCGCGGTTCCGGTTTCGGGGGCCGTGTTCACGGCCTTACGGGCCGCAGCCGTGCTGGAATGCTGCGACCGCGACCCGTTTAGCTTTGACGGAGGGATGGAATGACTCTGGACATTCTCGTTCGGAACAACGTGAAGGTGTCGGGACGCGGCACGCAGCCCATGCTGTTCGCGCATGGTTTCGGGTGTGACCAGAACATGTGGCGTTTTGTGACTCCGGCTTTCGAGGATGATTATAAAATCGTGCTGTTCGATTACGTCGGCTCTGGCAAGTCCGACCTGCGCGCCTACAGCACAGAGCGATACGCGAGCCTCGACGGCTACGCGCAGGACGTGCTGGACATCTGCGCCGAGCTGAATCTGACGAACACGATCTTCGTCGGGCACTCCGTAAGCACCGTGATCGGGATGCTGGCCTCGATACGCGAGCCCGAGCGCTTCGACCGACTCATCCTGGTCGGCCCCTCGCCCCGTTACATCAACGACCCGCCCGACTATGTAGGCGGGTTCGAGCGCGCAGACATTGTGGGGCTCCTGGATGTGATGGAGAAGAACTACATCGGCTGGGCCAACTTTCTCGCGCCCGTCATTATGAAGAATCCGTCGCGCCCCGAGCTGACGCGCGAACTCGAAGAGAGCTTCTGCTCCACCGATCCGAAGATCGCGCGCCTCTTCGCCGAGGCCACCTTCTTCTCGGATAACCGGAGCGATCTGCCGCAGGTTAAAATTCCGTCGCTCATCATGCAATGCTCGGAGGACGCCATCGCCCCGCTAGAGGTGGGCGATTACCTCCACAAACATCTGCGCGGGAGCGCGCTGCGTGTAATGGAGGCCACGGGCCATTGCCCGCACATGAGCCACCCGGAAGAGACCATACGGATTATCAAGGAGTACCTGGCCGCCGCCGCCGCACGCGCCGAGTGAGAGGCCGCGCGCGTGATCGAAGAGTGGCAGACCGTGTCGAATGGATGACCTGCTGAACACCGCGCCATGCGGCTTTCTGGTATTCGCCGACGATGGCAAGATCGTGACGGTCAACGCTACGCTGCTCGACCTGCTCGGGCACGAAGCCAGCGAATTGCAGGGCCGCCACCTGGAAACTATTCTGCCCGTCGCGGGCCGCATCTTCTATCAAACGCACTTCTTCCCGCTCCTGAAGCTGCACGGCAAAGTAGAGGAAATATATCTCTCGCTGCGCTCGAAGAGCGGGGCGGAAGTGCCCGTGCTGGTCAACGCCGTGCGCCGCGAGCGGGAGGGAGTCGTGGGCTATCATTGCATCTTTGCCCCGATGCGCCAGCGCAATCAGTACGAAGACGAGATTCTTCAGGCGAAGAAAGCGGCTGAAGAGGCAGCCCGCGCCAAGGACGAGTTTCTAGCCATAGTCTCGCATGAGCTGCGCACGCCCCTGACGGCAATGCTCGGATGGGCTCGGATGCTACAGACCGGAGAGCTTGATGAAGCGACGGCGACGCGGGCCGTCGCCGCCATCGAACGCAACGCAGAATCGCAGGCCCAACTAATCGAAGACCTGTTGGATTTCTCGCGCATCATCTCCGGCAAACTGCGCCTCGACGTGGGCCGCGTCGAGCTTGGATCCGTCGTGGAAGCTGCCATCGACGTAGTCCGACCGGCGGCGGACGCCAAGGGCATCAGGCTCCAGGTAATCCTGGAGCCGCTGGTCGGGCCGATCTCCGGCGATGCCGAACGCTTGCAACAAATCTTGTGGAACCTGCTCTCGAACGCGATCAAGTTCACGCCGAAGGGAGGGCGCGTGCAGGTTCGCCTCGCCCGCATCAACTCAAGTGTCGAGATTAGCGTGAGCGACACGGGCCAGGGCATCAGCGCAGAGTTTCTGCCATACGTATTCGAGCGTTTTCGGCAGGCCGATCACACGACGACGCGACGGCATGGCGGGTTGGGTTTGGGGATGGCAATCACGCGTCACCTGGTTGAATTGCACGGCGGAACCATCAGCGCCCACAGCCCCGGAGCAGATCAGGGCTCGACCTTCATCCTCAGATTGCCGGTGACGATTCGACACAATCAGGAGCGGCCGTCGACGCTTTCCGCCGAGCAGCAATCAACGGCGGATGAATATGATGCGCAGCTCGAAGAATTGCCGAGGCTCGACGGGCTGCATGTGCTGGTCGTCGATGACGAGCGCGATGCGCGCGATTTGTTGACGACCGTATTGACGCAAAGCGGGGCACAGGTGACGGCCGTCGGGACGGTTTCCGATGCGCTCGAAAAATTGCGGACGGTGAAACCGGATTTGCTCGTGAGCGACATCGCGATGCCGAATGAGAACGGCTATTCCCTGATTCGCAAGGTACGCTCGCTTGAAAAGATGCAGGGGGGAAGGATTCCGGCCATCGCGCTGACGGCGCACGCAAGGTCTTCCGATCGTATGCACGCCCTCTCGGCAGGCTATCAGATGCACGTGCCCAAGCCGGTCGAGCCCGCTGAATTGGTCTTCGTCATCGCAAACATTATCGACCGCGGTTAAAGCCCGTGACCGAAAGAATCGCGCTTCAAAGAGAGACGCCTGCGCTTGCTCCATAGTCGGCGCGCCGGTTACAAAATACTGCCCGCGTCATTATTCGTAGCGCAAGGCTTCGATCGGGTCGAGCGCCGCGGCCTTGCGCGCCGGGTAGTAGCCGAAGAATATGCCCACCGCCGCCGAGAAGATGACGGAGCCCATGATGGCTGCGGTGGAAACGAGCGTCGGCCAGCCGAGCATCGCCGGGATGGCGACGGAGACGATCACGCCCAGAATGATGCCCGCGAGGCCGCCGGTCAGGCTGAGCACGATTGACTCTATCAGGAACTGCGTTCGCACGGCCGAAGAGCGCGCCCCTATCGCCATGCGGATTCCTATCTCGCGCGTCCGTTCCGTCACGCTCACGAGCATGATGTTCATAATACCGATGCCGCCGACCAGCAGCGACACGCCCGCGATGCTGCCGAGCAACATGGTCATAATGCTGTTGGTTTCGTTGGCCGCCTCCGCCACGTCCGTCATGTTGCGCACCGAGAAGTCGTTCGGCTCGTTGGCCGACAGCTTATGGCGCTGGCGCAAGAGGTCTGTGATCTGCGCCTGTGCCGTGTAGGTCGCATCCTGCGAGACGGCCGAGACGTAGGCGACCTGTATGCGCGTACTGCCCAAAAGCTTTTTCTGCACGGCCGTGAACGGGGCGAAGGCCGTATCGTCCTGATCGCGTCCCTGCGGATCCTGGCCTTTGCGCGCCATCACGCCGACGACCTTAAAGGGAAGATTCATCACGCGGACGGATTGGCCGACGGGGTCAGTGCCGGGGAAAAGATTATCGGCGACGGTCTGGCCGATCACGATGACGCGCGCGGCCGTGCGTACGTCCGCATCTGTGAAGAACGCGCCCGTTTGCATCGTCCATTTGCGAATGTCGGGAAACTGCTCGCTCACTCCCTGCACGGAGGTATTCCAGTTTTGATTGCCGACGACCAGTTGCGACCGGGCGTTGACGGTCGGGGTGACCATCATTACGCTCGGCACTTCACGACGGATCGCCTCAAGGTCTTCGGCCGTCAGAGTATTCGTACCGCTGTCGCCCGTGCCGCTGCGCACGCCGCCCGTATTCTGCGCGCCCGCGCTGACGAAGAGCAGGTTCGTGCCCATGCCTTCGATCTGGGCCTGCACGGAGGCTTGCGCGCCCTGGCCTATGCTCATCATGGCGATCACGGCCGAGACGCCGATGATGATGCCGAGCATGGTCAGCGCCGCGCGCATCTTATTGCGAACCAGGGCGCGAAAGGCGACGCGTATAATCATCAAGATATTCATAAGCTGGCGAACCCCTTAAGAGGTCAAATTCAATCCCTTAATCTTTGTCAGTCGCCGTCGTCTTCTTCCTGTTCGACCTCGGGCAGAAGCTTCAACTCGCGGGCCGCCTCGCGCGGCTCTTCGATCTTGTAATCCTTCTGGATTCTGCCGTCTTTGAAGACCACGACGCGGTCTGCGTACTGTGCTATGTCGGGCTCGTGCGTGACGAGGACGAGCGTGATGCGGCGCTCGCGGTTGAGCTTCTGGAAAATCTCCATGACTTCGACCGAGGTGCGCGAGTCCAGGTTGCCGGTCGGCTCGTCCGCGAGAATGAGCGCGGGCCTGTTGACCAGGGAACGCGCAATCGCGACTCTCTGCTGCTGGCCGCCCGACAATTGATTCGGATGATTTTGCTCGCGCCCGGCGAGACCCACGGAAGCGAGCGCCTCCATCGCGCGGCGCTCGCGCTCCGAAGTATCGACGCCCGCATAGAGCATCGGCAGCTCGACGTTCTCAAGCGCCGAAGTGCGCGAGAGCAGGTTGAAGCCCTGAAAGACGAAGCCTAGTTTCCGGCTGCGTATGTCTGCGCGCTCGTCCTTCGACATCGCAGACACGTCCTGGCCGTCGAGGATATAAGTTCCACGCGTCGGGCGGTCGAGGCAGCCGATTATATTCATCGTCGTCGACTTGCCGGAGCCCGACGTGCCCATGATCGCCACGAACTCGCCCTCTCCGATCGTGAGCGATATGCCGCGCAGCGCGTGAACCTCCACATCGCCCATCGTATAGGTTTTATGAACGTGCTCCAACTGAATGACCGGGCGCGCCTGCGCCACGGGCGCGACGTGTAGCCCTGCTTTCGCTTTCACTTCCTGGCGTTCGATCTCGAATGTCGCTTGCATCGCTTCGGTTCTCCCTCTCGCGCTTAAAACCCCCAGACCTTGACGGGGCTCTGACCGGGATTGCGCCGCATGCGCGCCCCTCTCCGGGCGGCCCCCTCCATACCAGCCATTTACAGCCGTCATCTACCCCCGCGTCCGCCGCCGCCGCCCGTGCGCGGTGCGCCGCCGAATCCCGGCGGTGTCTGGCCGGTCGTTTGCGGTCGATTCGAGCCGGTGACGTTCTGGCCTGTGATGACGACTTCGCCCTCGCGCAAGTCGCCTTCGATCACCTCGGTCGAAGCGCCGTCCGTGAGACCGATCTTAATGCGGCGTGGCTGCGGCCTGCCGTCCGGGCCCAGAACCCATACGCGGCGAATCTGGCCCTCCAGCACGGGCGAAGCGGCCGGGGCGACTCGGGCGCCGCGCGCCCCATCGGTCTGCGCTTCGTCGTTCGTCGGCGCGTTGCTGTTGGCCGCGCCACCGCCGCCCCTATTCTCCATCTGCCTCGCGCCCTGCCCGGACGCACCGCCCGCTCTGTTACGATTCGCGCCGCTTCTCTGGGCGGTCGTCTCCTGCGGCGTAAAGCGCAGCGCGGCGTTGGGCACTTTGAGCACGTTGTTGCGCTCGTCAATCGTGATTTCAAGATTGGCCGTCATTCCGGGCTTGAGCTTCTGTTCCGGATTGCTGACATCTATGACGACGTTATAGGTGACGACGTTCTGGACGTTCTGCGGGTTGAGCCGCATCTGCTCGATAGTGCCTTTGAACTGCTGGCCCGGATATGCATCGACGGTAAAGTTGACGCTCTTCGCCTGCTCGACCAGACCTATATCGGCCTGATCTATGTTCGCCATGATCTGCATCCGCGTCAGGTCGTTGGCGATGGTAAAGAGGGTCGGAGCGGAAAGGCTCGCGGCCACAGTTTGCCCCACGTCCACGTCGCGCGAGACCACCACGCCGTCAATCGGCGAGCGAATCGTCGTGTGGCTCAGACTGATTTGGGCCAGGTTGAGCGCGGCCTCGGCCTGCTGTACCTGCGCCTCTGCCTGTTGCACCTGCGCCTCTGATTGTTGTACCTGTGCGTGCGTCTGTTGCAGTTGCGCCTGCGACTGGGCGATGCCCGCACCGGCTGACGACTTCTCGCTCAGGACGGCTTGGTTCACCTGGGCCACGGCCTGGTTATAACGCGCCTCGGCCGTTTTGTAGCTCGTCTGTGCCGTCTCATATTCGCGCCGCGAGATGACACCGCTCGAAAGCAGCGTTTCCTCCTGACGTAGAAAGCTGAGGGCATCATCCATCTGTGCTTTGAGCACGGCGAGGTTGGCCTGCGCGCCCGACACTCCGGCCTGCTGGTTCTGCACGGTCGAACGCGCGGCGAGCGCTTTGGCCTGCGCGTCCGTCACCCCGGCGCGCGACTGTGCGACACCGGCCCGCGCCTGTACCAGACTCGCGCGAGCCTGCTCAAGATTGGCGCGCGATTGCTCGACTTGCGCCTGCGTGGTCGCCGGGTCGAGCTGGGCGATGACCTGGCCTTTCCTGACCGTCGAATTGAAATCGACGTAGAGCGCCGAGATCGTTCCAGAAGCCTGGCTCCCGACCTGAACCGTCGTCACGGCCTGTAGCGTTCCCGTCGCGGTGACGGTATTGCGTAGATTTCCTCTTTCAACCTTAGCAGTCATGTAGGTCGCGGCGCTCGCGCCGTCTCCCCACATCAAATACCCTGCGAGCGCGCAGAGAGCGACCGCGATGACCGCTATCGCCAGCCGCTTCCTGCCCTTCAGATTCGATCTTATCCACTTCATCGTTCGCTTCCTCTGTAATGTCTCATCAAGGAAAAAGCTCCAAAATCCCCCACATTTTAATAGACACCGGATTACGCGATCCGGTTACACGGCAAACTTGAAATCAGGGACGCCCGCAAGTACGCCCGCGCCATGGTGTGTCTGCGGCGAGCGTGACGAATCCAGGCCGAGTATTTTGAGGCGATGATATTTTGAGGCGGCGGCGACGGGTTGTAACCTATCTCCGACAATCGGTGTCTTATCTATCAGGCGGCCGAATTATGGCCTTCGCACAAGCGATAATCGAGTAAACTGGGGGTTTTAAGACGAAAGATGAAAAGACACGTACAGGTTCAGGCGCTCCCGGTGATGGAGCCGGAGCCGAAGGCTTAGAGCCAACAACGGCGCGCGCAAAAAGAGACGCAGGGCCGGGCGCGGGCGCGAGTCAAAGTCAGTAAACTCTTTTACCGGAACCGGCGAGCCGAAAGAGAGAGAGGGAGCATTTTCTCTGCTGCCCGCCTCCGGCAAGCTTTGAACAGGGACGCGTGCGGTCGAACGACTACGAACAGACGCCGGAACTGGAGTTGGCGCGCGCGGCGCGCGGAGGCGACGAACAAGCCTTCGCCGAGATCGTGCGCCGCTATAGCCCACGCGTCTTCAAATTTGCCAGCCGTTTCTTTCGCCAGCGCAGCCTGGTTGAGGAAGCTGCACAGGAGGTCTTCCTGAAGGCTTTCACGCAGCTCGACGCTTTTGAAGGACGCGGCTCGATGGAGGGATGGCTGACGCGCATCACCACCAACACCTGTCTCAACCTGCTTCGCAGCGCCCGGCGCAGGCCGGAGCTGACGGTCTCCGACCTGACGGAAGACGAGAGCACATGGTTGGACGAAAGTCAGGCTGACGCGGCTGCCGAGCGTCATCAATCGAGCGAGCGAAGCCGCGTGGCGGCCGACCTCGCTGGCCGCGTACTGGAAACGATGTCTCCGGATGACCAGTTGGTTTTGACGCTGGTCGATGGAGAGGAGATGCCGATCAAAGAGGTCGCGGAGATGACGGGCTGGACGCAATCGAAGGTCAAAGTGCAGGCGTTTCGCGCCCGCAGACGAATGCGCAAGGCCGTGGAGCAACTGCTAGCCCATAAGAAAAAGAGTCCCGACGGGAGTTTGGAAAGCGCGAGGTGAGAGATGAGAGACGAACACATCATCAGCATTCTTGAGAGCGCGCCGCCCGCCTTGCTCGGCGAGAGCGAGCTGGAGGCCATACGCGCGCACACAGTCCACTGCTCGGAATGTCGGCGGGCCTACGAGGCGGCGCAAATCTCTGCGCTTCTGCTAAGGGAGCGCGCCCTTGAGACCATCGAGCCCTCGCCTTTCTTCCAGACGAGAGTCATGGCCGCACTGCGCGAGCGGCAAGCATCGAACGAGACCCCGGCGCTCGGGCGACTGTGGAAGGCTACGGGCGCGCTCGTCTCTTCAATGGCGGCGACGGTCGCGGCGCTGGCCGTGCTAACCATCTTCGCTCCCGTCTCTCAGCCGTCGGCGGGAACGCAGGAGGAGATAGCCTCGGCTTTCAATTCTTATTCGGCGGAAGAGGTGCTTTTCGATCAGAACGAGCTGCCCGAGGATCAGATGTCTTACGAGCAGGTGCTGACGACCATCTACGAGGCGGGCGAGGATAGGTAATTATGGACAAGATCAACAGAAATAGATGGCAGGTTCGGGCCGCAGCGGTGCTTATATTCCTGCTCGGTTGTGCGGCGGGCGCGCTCGCCCTCAACGCCTATCGCGCATGGGCCAGGGGCGGCGGCGCTCAAATGAGCAGGCAGGATCGCTTCGAGCAGATGCTCGACCGCCTGCAAATCAGCGCGGAGCAGAAAGCAGGGGTTCAACAGATACTCGGCGACACGCGCGAACAGTTGCAGGCTTTACGCAAAGAGTCTGAGCCGAGGGTGAAAGAGATTCGGCGACAGGCCGACGAGCGGCTACAGAAGGTGCTCACGCCCGAACAGTGGAAACAGTTTCAGCAGATGCGGGACGAGATGCGAAGCCGGGGCCGACGCGGAAAAGGCGGCGGCGGCGGAGGCGACTGATCCTCTGCGGTCGATGGGCGCCGAGTGAAGAAGTTTTTATCCCGATAGTGAATGAAGAAGATTCCATCCTGATAAGGGCGCGGCCCTCTTGCTCCTTAGTAGTCCTGACGAGACGACGCATGAATGAGGCTGGGCTTCCAGGCAACCGAAGCGGAGGCCGTCCATAGAGTAGACGGGTTTTTTGAGTAGTTTCAGGAGATCGTCGTAGCCGTGGATTTCAACCCGGAAGAGAAGTGGAATCGGCGCGGCTTCGCGGCCTGATAAACTTTCCGGATCAACGGAACAGGCCCCTGCCGAAGCCGATCTCGTAAATCATAAATAGTCCGAAGCTCAGGCTGAAGAGACCCGCCAGCCCGCGCACCGTCAGATTCGCGCGGTTAAAGCGCGCCGCCGTCAGGTAGAGCGGCAAACTGACGAGCGCGCTCATCATCATCATCCCACCAATCGAGCCGACGCCGAAAACCATTATATAGACGAGCCCTATGAGCGGCGCGTTGATGGTCGAGAGAACCAGGAGCATCAAGGCCGCGCTCCCGGCCAGCCCGTGAACCATGCCGACCAGCAACGGGCGCACGCCGACGAGGCGCAGCCCGTGATGCGTATGAGGGTCTTCCGCGTCGGGCGAGCCGCCGTCGTCGTGCATGTGCGGGTGAACGTGCGCGCGCCCGCCGTGCCTGTGAACGTGAAGATGGACGCGGCCTCCGCGGACGAGCTTCCGCAGGGCGTTTAAGCCGAGCGCGACGAGCATCAGACCGACGCAGAACTCAAGGGCCAGCGCCGCCCTCTCGCCAATCTCAAAGTGAAAAACTATGACCAGGATTCCCGCAAACAGCAGCGAGATAGTATGGCCGACGCCCCAGAGGCCGCCCACCAGCGATGAGCTTAACAGGCTCCTGCGCTCGCTGACGATGGTAGAGACGGCGGCCAGATGGTCTGCTTCGATTGCGTGCTTGAGCCCGAGCACGAAGCCGAAGGCGAGCACCGAAGTAGTTGAAAAGTGGTTCATAAGCGTCCTGGCTATCATTCAAAATTTAAAAGCGGCGGGCGCCTTCACCTGCCGCTCGCGTATCGAACCCGAGGCCCGGAAACCGACCGCTGATTTCAACAAATCCTGGGCAACTGCTCGCCGACGAGCATATCAACAATGCGCGTGCCGCCAAAGCCCGTACGCATCGCGACGATTCCCTGCGGCTCCGCTTTCACCTCGCCGATGATACGGGCGTCGTGGCCGCGCGCGTTCTGCCGCATGCGTTCGAGGAGCGGCCCGGCGAGGTCGGCCGAGACTACGGCGACGAGCTTTCCCTCATTGGCGACGTAGAGCGGATCGAGGCCCAGAATCTCGCACGCGCCCTTAACCTCTTCGCGCACCGGAAGACTATCTTCCTGAATCTCTATGCAGACTTCGGAGCTGAGCGCGATCTCGTTGAGCGTCGTCGCGAGGCCGCCGCGCGTCGGGTCGCGCAAACAATGCAGGGCGTCAACCGCACCCGTGCGGCCAGCCTCGTCCAGCATCTCTTTGACCAGTTGGTTGAGAGACGCCGTATCGCTTTCGATGTCAGTTTCAAGCTCAAGCTCGCCGCGCGCGATCATGATCGTCGTCCCATGATCTCCGATCGTGCCGCTCACGATCACCTTATCGCCCGCCTCCGCGCGCGCCGAAGAGACGCGCACACTGGATTCGATGACGCCGATGCCGGACGTGTTGATGAAAATCCTGTCGGCGCTTCCCTTCTGCACGACCTTCGTATCGCCCGTAACGATCGAGACGCCCGCCTCTTCGGCAGCCGCGCGCATCGAAGAGAGGATGCGCTTCAAGTCTTCGACCGCGAAGCCTTCTTCCAGTATGAAGGCGGCCGAAAGATAGAGCGGTCGTGCGCCGCTCATCGCCAGATCGTTGACCGTGCCATTAACGGCGAGGCTTCCGATGTCGCCGCCCGGAAAGAAGACGGGCGTAACCACGTAAGAATCGGTCGTGAAGGCGAGCCGGGGCGCGCCGCTGCTGCTGCTGCTGCTGTCGTGATCGTCAAGCTCAAAGACGGCCTGATCTTCGAGCGTTTCGAGCAGCGGGTTACGCAGGTATTCCAGAAAGAGCCCCTCGATCAATTCGTGCATCGCGCGGCCGCCGCTGCCGTGCGCCAGAGTGATCTGCGTATCCCTGAACTTATGTTTTCTGCGCCGCGCTCGCTCGACTCGCTCGAAGAGGGGCGAAGGGGTGAATCCCGCCGTCATAATAGATTTCGCTTCTTTCTATGGGCCCAACTCAGGCGGCGGGCTTCGCGCTCCCGCGTTCGGCGATCTTCGACAGCCGACCAAAATTATAGTAGGCGGCGCACGCGCCCTCGCTCGACACCATGCAGGAGCCGATGGGCGTTTCAGGCGTGCAGGCCGTGCCGAACACCTTGCACTCCCAGGGCCTTTTGACGCCCTTCAAAATCTCGCCGCACTGGCACGCCTTCGGGTCTGCGATCTTGAGGCCGGGAACATTGAACTTCAGCTCGGCATCGAAGGCGGCGTATTTCGGACGCAGCCGCATGCCGCTGTGCGCGATCGAGCCCAGGCCGCGCCACTCGAAATAATCGCGCGGCTCGAAGACCTCGAACAGAACTTCGAGCGCCTTCTGATTGCCGTCGCGGCTGATACAGCGCGCATACTGATTCTCGACCTCCGCACGCCCTTCGACCACCTGACGGACGATCATGTAGACGGATTGCAGTATGTCGAGCGGCTCAAAGCCGGAGACCGCGACCGGCTTGCCGTACTCGCGCGGGACAAACTCGTAGGGACGTGTGCCAATGACGGTGCTAACGTGGCCTGGGCCCAGAAAGCCGTCCAACTGCAAATCGGGCGAATCCAGCAGGGCTTTCAAGGCGGGCACGATCGTTATGTGATTGCAGAAGGCGCTGAAATTCTCCACACCATCTCGGGCCGCCTGAAGGATGGTCATGGCGGTCGAAGGCGCCGTGGTCTCAAAGCCCAGGGCCAGGAAAACGACCTCGCGATCAGGGTTCTTCGTGGCGAGCTTCAAGGCGTCGAGCGGCGAGTAGACCATACGCACGTCCGCGCCCGAAGCCTTCGCATCGAGCAGGCTGGTCTTTGAGCCGGGCACGCGCATGGCGTCGCCGAAGGTGGTGAAAATCACGCCGGGACGTTGGGCTATCGAGATCGCATCGTCAACGCGGCCGAGCGGGATAACGCAGACCGGGCAGCCCGGCCCATGAATCATAGTGATGTTAGGGGGCAGCAAATCCTCTATCCCGTACTTGAAGATGGTGTGCGTGTGGCCTCCGCAGACTTCCATGATCTTGAGCGGGCTCTCGGTCAAATGCATGATCTCGTCCGCCAGTTTGCGCGCGATGTCGCCCCGCCTGTATTCGTCTATGAACTTCATTATTATTTCCTCCCGCACAACTACGTCAGCCTTCGACCAGCGAGCGATGCTGCAAGAAAGTATGCACCATGTCCCACATGATGTGATAAAGAGCGACGTGCGTCTCCTGTATACGGTGAATGCTTGAGGTCGGGACGGTGAGGCAGAAATCGAGCACGCCGCTGGCGCACATCTCGGCCATCCGCCCTCCGTCGCTTCCGGCAAATCCTATCGTCGCCAGGCTCATGCGTCGCGCGGTGGCGAAGGCGTGCATCAGATTTTCCGAGTTTCCGCTCGTGGAGATGCCAAGCACCACATCGCCCTCCTGCCCGAGCGCTATGATCTGGCGCGTGAAGACATCATCGAAGCCGACATCGTTGGCGATGGCTGTGACCATCGCCATGTCGTTGGTCAGGCAGATTGCGGGCAGCGCCTTGCGGCCCACGATGACCGGGTGCATGAACTCCACGGCGACGTGCTGCGCGTCGGTGGCCGACCCGCCGTTGCCGCAAACCAGCAGCTTGCGTCCGCGATGGAAAGACTTGGCCATCACGAGCGATGCGGCGAGAATCGTGTCCTTGTTATCCTCAAAAAACCTGCTCTTAACTTCCACGCTCTCGCGCGCCTTCTCCAACAGTGAAAAGCGCAGCTCTTCCATCAAATCCTGCGGCTTCTTCTCCCCTTCCTCCTCGTCATGCAGGAAGGGATAAAAGGCGCGTGAAAAATCGTTTGCGGCTGCCTTGCTCATCCTTTTACTCCTCGAAGCTCAGTCTAAAGAAGTGCTGAACTGCTCGAACTCGTCCTGGTACTGCCCGATCTCGTTCAGCACTTTCAGCGTCTCGGCGGCCTCGTGCTCGTCAATTTTGCTCATGGCGAAACCGACGTGAATCAATACCCAGTTGCCGACCTGCGCCTCCGTCTCGTCAAGCATTCCCGTATTGATATTGCGGCGGACTCCGCCGACATCCACCTTTGCGATATTGTTCTCGGCGTCAACGATCTCAATAATTTTTCCGGGTATCGCTAAACACATAATTAAATTCTCCCTGATATAAGACGCGCGTTGGCGATTGCCGCTTGGCCCAAACTTATGCCGCCGTCGTTTGTGGGCACACGGCTGTGCGTAAAGACCTCAAAGCCCGTGGATCTGAGCATCCGGCAGGCGTTTTCAAGTAGAAAGATGTTTTGAAAAACGCCTCCCGATAATACCACTCGATTGAGACGCCGCTCGCCTCTCGCGCGGAGCGCGATTCGGCTGATGAGATGAGCGACCGCCAGATGAAACTTCGCTGAAACTTCCGAAGGCGGGACGCCGTCGAGCAAGTCCTCGACGGCGCGACTGATGACCGTTTCGGCTTTAATGACGCTCCCGCCAGCAACTATCTCGAACTCGTATCTTTCCGTGGCCTGACGCTCGGCTATTGTTTCCAGCTCGATGGCCGCCTGGCCCTCGTAGTTCACCACGCTCCTGAGTCCCAGCAGGCTCGACACGGCGTCGAAGAGTCTGCCCATGCTCGATGTTAGCGGACTATTCGTGCCGGTCATAAGCATACTGCGAAGCGTCGCCCATGACGGACGGTCAAGCCCTTGCACGAAGGGTATGTCCAGATTCAGGAACTCGTCGCCCATCGCCCTGTGCAAATAGACGGCGGCCATTCGCCAGGGTTCGCGTATGGCTTTCGCGCCTCCGGGCATCGGGATGTAATCGAGGTGCGCGATGCGCTCGGCTTCAGAAAAGTTTGCGACGAAGAACTCGCCGCCCCAAAGGCGTCCGTCCGTGCCGAAGCCGAGCCCGTCCATCGCCACGCCGATCACCTCGCCATCAATCCGGTTGTCGGCCATGCAGCTTGCGATGTGGGCGTGATGATGCTGGACGCCGATTTTCGCAGGGATGTCATCGAGCGCGAGCGCGTACTTGGTCGAAAGATATTCCGGATGCAGATCATAGGCGATTGCCGCGGGCTCGATCTGAAAGAGCTGCTTATAGTGCTCTATCCCTTCGGTGAAAGAGCGTAGCGTCTCAAGGTTTTCAAGATCGCCTATGTGATGGCTCAGAAAAGCGTGATTCTCGCGCGCGAGGCAGAAAGTATTCTTCAGCTCCGCGCCGCAGGCCAGAAGCTCGCGCTCGAATTTGAAAGAAGTCCGGAAGGGCGCGGGCGCGTAACCGCGCGCGCGGCGCAAAACAAGCTCGCGCCCGTCATGAACGCGCGTCACGGAATCATCCGCGCGCAGGTGAATGCGCCGGTCGTGGAGCAGAAAGTAGTCGGCGATTGAACTTAATCTCTCTATCGCCTCCTCGTCATCGTAACAGACGGGTTCGTCCGAGACGTTGCCGCTCGTCATCACCAATGGCCGTTCCAGGCCCTCTAAAATCAGATGATGCAGCGGCGAGTAAGGCAGCATGAAGCCGAGCGTCTTGACACCGGGCGCGACCGCTTCCGGAATGACAGCACCGTCTCTCCTCTCAAGCAGCACGACGGGGCGGCGCTCGGACTTTAGCAAATCCTCTTCCGCCGAGCAGACGCGGCAATACTCTCTGACCATATCGACGGAGTTAGCCATCAGCGCGAAGGGTTTATCCTCCCTGTATTTTCTGCGCCGCAGACGCTCGACCGCAAAGGCGTCGAGCGGGTCGCAGGCCAGGTGGAATCCGCCTATGCCTTTGATGGCGACTATCTTTCCATCCATGAGCAGACGCCGCACGTCGTTCAACTCGTCGCGGATTTCGGATCGAGCGTCGTAGAATGCGAAAGTGCGCCGTTCTTCCGAGACGCATTCCGATTGACGCATTCTTAAGAGTCCTCTCGCATCCGTCAGGTACAGACGCGGCCCGCACAGCGCGCAGGCGGTCGGCTCTGCATGAAAACGGCGGTCGAGCGGATTTTCGTACTCGGCGCGACACTCGGCGCACATCTCGAAATCCCTCATCGTAGTCTTTTCACGGTCGTACGGAATGTCTTCTATGATCGTGAAGCGCGGCCCGCAGTTGGTGCAGTTGATGAAGGGATAGCGAAAGCGCCTGTCTCGCGAATCGAACAGTTCTCTAAGACAGTCAGTGCAAGTGGCCATGTCGGCCGAGACGGGAACGAACTTTTTCCCGTTCTTAGCACTCTCGACGATGCGGAAATCCTGATAATGCGCGAGGTCTAAATTGTCGCTGCGCTCAAGGGATTCGATCACGGAGAGGGGCGGCGAGTTCGACTCAAGCTCGCTGATGAAATGGTCTATGGTGTTTGCTTCGCCCTCGATGTCTATGAGAACGCCGGTCGTGTTATTGAGAACCAGCCCTCGGAGCGCCATCGCGCCCGCCAGCCCGAAGACGAAGGGGCGAAACCCGACGCCCTGAACTATTCCACGCACAAGTATTTGAGTCCGAGTCGGCATCTCTTTGTCGTGAGTCGCGGCTTGGTAAAACAGAGCGCGTCTTCTAATCCGCTTTCCGGAGTTCGTATCCGGCAGCCGCCTCCGGCGCGTCCGCAATCTGCAATCCGTGAGCGCCTGCCCGCAGGAATCGCAGGCACTCCTCCATTCCCTCGCCGGTTTTCGCCGAGACTTCAAAGACGCGCATGCCGGGGCGCACGCGCTCTATATTGCGGCGCGCGGCGGCCAGATCAAATTCGACGGCTTTGGCCAAGTCTATTTTGGTAATCAGGGCAACGTCCGCCGTGTTGAAGATCGTCGGGTACTTGAGAGGCTTATCCTCGCCTTCGGTCACCGAGAGCAGAACCAGCCGCAACTCTTCGCCGAGGTCGTAGCTCGACGGGCACACCAGATTGCCCACGTTTTCGATGAACAGCACATCCAACTCTTCGATGTTCCATCCTTCAAGCGCTCGCTCGACCATCGCGGCGTCGAGGTGGCAGACCGTGCCCGTCGTGATCTGCCTGACGGGAGCGCCGCTTCGCGCGAGTCGCGCGGCGTCGTTCTCGGTGGCGAGGTCTCCGACAAGGGCGGCGACCGCGCACGCGGGTCTAAGAAGCGAAAGCATCTTTTCCAGAAACGCGGTCTTGCCAGCGCCTGGGCTTGAGACCAGGCTGACGACCCTGACTCCGGCCGCTTGGAAACGCCCGCGAAGCTCGCGCGCCAGAAGATCATTCTGCTTCAGGACGTTCTGCCTGACTTCGACGAGACGCGGCTGTGTACTCATTACTGTATCTCCAGGGCGACGACTTCGAGTTCTCTCCCGCTCAAGACCTGCGGGGTCGGAGCGTCGCAGACCGAACAGCAGAAGCGCTGAATCGAGGCCGGGGAGGTTTCGGCCTCGCAGCTCGGGCAATAGACGACGACCGGAACATCCTCTATGACGAGCCGGGAACCCTCAAGGGGCGTGCCCTCGCAGGCCACCTCGTACGAGAAAAGGAGCGCTTCCTTCACGACGCCCGAAAGCGGGCCGAGCTTTAGATGAATGGCGCTGACCCGGATGCCGCCGCGACTCGCGGCCTCTTCGGTTGCCATGTCTATCATGCTCAAGGCGATGGAAAGCTCGTGCATAGGATTTCCGAGAGCGCCGATTGGGGATTGATAAAAGTCAACTCGTAGTACGAAGCACCCAATCCGCGACCCGCCATTACGCAAGCGCGCTGATGTCGAACGAGAGCTTCACCTCGTCCCTGACCTTGAGCGTGCCGCCCATTGCCGAAACCGGTTTGATATTGTAATCGCTCTGCCTGAGCGTAAACTCGCCCTGTGCGCGAAGGCGCTCACCGTTCACGGCTACTTGCGCCGCGATCACCTCGTCGCGCGTCGCGCCGTGAAGCGACAGGCTGCCGGTAATCCTGGCCCTGTAATTGTTTTCGGCAGTCCGGTTCAGAGCGATGCTCCTGCTCATAAAAACTATCTCGGGGTAACGCGCCGTTTCGAGCACCTCGGCGCGCATCATGCGCTCGATCTCCAAACGATCTTTTTCACTCACCTCGCCGACCACCGCGAGCGAGTCGGCCTGCACCAGCATCAACAGCGAAGTCTGCCGGGGGTCGTCCGCATTGAAGCGCGCGTCGCCCCCGAAGCCTCGGACGGCGATGACGGGGTTGTGGCCGAAGACGGAGAGCAGCCCGGAAGCCTCAGCCCGCACGACGAAACGGCTCTGGCGGGCGTCTATCCGGTAACGAACAGTTATGGTTTCATTCACGTCCATACGCTCTCGAAGAGATGAAACGTCCCCGTTCGCTCTCGCGCACGTCCGAGCTTGAAAACCGTCAGGGCGATGCGTTCGCCGAAGCGAGCAATCACAGCGCCCGACGTACGGCGCGCCGCACAAGCTCGGTCGTCAGCCCGAAGACAAGGTGCGAGGCGAACGAGTAAACGTGTATCGAGAGCGGGTACTCCGCGGGCGATTTCGACAGGCCGACCGCAGGCACTATGCCCTCGTCGGCGATGAGCCAGACGGCGGCGCCGAAAGGCAAACCGGCGCCAGCATCAACTTCGGGAACGGCCTCCGCGACCGCGCCGTACAGAGCGCCGGAGGTCGCACCCATCGCATAATGGAATGCCACGCCCGCGACATCCTTCTCGCGCCGCGTCAACTCGCGGTCGAAGACGGCGACCGAGATGGCATTGGCGAGTCGTTCGGCCGCATCATCCTGCTCTTCGTCCTTACCCTCAGCCTGTAGCTCGCGCCCCACTCCATGCTCGGGCGAGCCCTGCTGACGGGATTGCGCGCCGTGCGACTTTTCCTCGTCGTCCGCCAGCCTGCTCCAAAACGCCTGGAACTGGTTCATAGTCCAGGACGCAGCCAACCCGCCCGCGACACCCGCCGCCAATCCCTTCCACACGTTGCCACGACGACGATGCGCGCCCCGACGCTCACTGTTTGTGTTGTGACCTCTTCTATTATCGCGCATCACATCGTGCTGATCTTGATATAGCGCTTGATGTCAGGGATGCTGACGATCACTGCGGCGGCGGCCGCCACAAGCGCGACGCCACCGATGATTGACCATAGGTTCACGCCGGATGAACCCCTCTCTCTTCTCACCAGAGACTCGTTGCGTTTCATAACAGATGGACTTCCTTTCTCTAAAGATTACTTACACAGCCATTTTCGGACGCTCTTCTTCGAGAATGCGAGCGACGAGCGATTCGATCATCTCAATCGCTTCGTCCACGGCCGCCTCGACCGGCTCGCTCAACCCCATCCTCCCTTCTTCGGATTCGAGCGGCGCGGGCTCGCACCCGACCAGCAGGATACGTTTGAACTCTCCGCCCATGGATTTGACCATGCCGAGCACCTTCAGCGGGTTCATCCCATGCGGCTCGATTGCCAACTGCTGCGGATTCCGCTCGTCCAGCTCGCTCAAGTCGGGCTCGATAGTGTAGAGCGTGCCGGGCGCTGCGCCGCGCGGAGTCGCATCGACGAAAATAGTCACCTCGTAGCCGTCAAGAAGCGCGTAGGTGAGATCAAAGCCGCGAATCCCGAAATCAACGACGCGCACTTCATCCGGCAACGCGCGCGCGCCGAGGCGGCGTGCCACCTCGCTGCCGAAGGCGTCGTCGCCGAGGAAGATATTGCCTATTCCGGCGACGAGAATACGCGGGCGCGCCATCAATTCTTTCCTTCCTCGGCCGCTGGCGTCCCGAACGGCTCGACCTCTTCCGGCGAGAAGAAAAAACGGTGGCCCGGCTGGCGCAGCATCCCCATGTCGCGCCCCGGATCGTCTTCGATCACGACGGCGAAGTGGAATTTGTTCTCGTAATCCTGCTCGATTGATTCGATGACGGCCGTTTTGCCCGCGAGCGCCAGATCGAAGATGTCTCCGCCCGCGCGCGGACGCAATCGAACGCGGTCGCCTACTTTCAGCTCAACCCCGAGGACAAGGACGTGCTCGACCGGCCTCTTCTCTTCAAGCAGTTGCCATTCCCATTCGTTCATAGCTCACCCCTGGAAAAGTAGCTTTGGAAGAGTAGCTTTGCTCACCCTCTCACTTTCGCCTTCTTTACCGCGCCGTGGAGTTTCATCAATTGCTCTACGGGTAGCGTCTCGGTTCTTTCCAGTATCTGCCGGGCGCGCTCGTCGGCCCCGCGCATCTCTCGCTTCTCTTCGTCCGTCAGCGTCATGATGCGCAGCGTGAGGATTTCATCAATCTCGGTTCCGTCGAAGAGGTCACCGGCGCTTTCGGGCGCGATCTGCGGATAGTCGTAAAGGATTATGGGCGACGAAAGCATCACGTTTCGCTCTCCCTCGCGGCCTGCCAGAACGGGCCATGTTCCTGTGTTGCGGCACGAGCTGACGGCCTCGCGGAACGCTTCGGGCGGATCGAGCAGCGAGACGAACTCGCCCTCGCCAGGCAGGCTGAGAATAGTATGAGTTGAAGCGAAGGCGCGCATCAGCGCTTCGTCGCGGCTCTTCGCCCCGGCATTCTCAAGCGGTGTTAAATTCAGGATGCGGACGGTGACCTTGAACACGTGCGCCCGCTGCGGCTCACCGATTTCTGAAAAGGGTCGCTGCGTTTCATCCACCGGCAACCGGCAATCAACGATACGCAATTCGACGGCTCCCTCTATGGCCTGCTGTTTTCTGACGAGCGCGCCGACGATCCGCCCGTCCGGCTCACGCAAGGGTTCAATATCCTCCCGCGATGGAAAAGCAAACCTTACTTGCTGCGGCTCCGGCTGCGAGGCGAGTTCGCTCAGCTTAATGCCGGACAGGCTGACATCACGCTCGCAGGCTTCCTGCCAAGCTTGAAAGACCCTGTCGCCTGTCTCAAGCGATTCGACCCGGCGGAAATGAGAGGCCGAAAGGGCAGGCTGAGTCTCTGCATCGCCGTTTTCGGCACTCCGTATTCCGGAATCCGCGATTGGTACTCCCACCTCGCGCGCCAGCAGGTGAAGGAAACGCACCTTCACGTCGAGCACTGTGCGCTCAGTGCCCGACACTAGGCACTCGGTCTGCATCATGCAGGCATCCGTGCCGCCTCCGGCCGCGGAGTAAGTCTCCGGATAGAGCGCGCCGAAGTTGAAGCGCTGCTGGTTCTTCACGGACGACGGCCTGTAAGGGTAGAGGATATACCCTTCATAGAGCACGGCGTCGGCGATCTGTTCCACGAGGCCGAGGTTCATGACACCACCTTCTCTTGAACGCCCGCCACATCGGCCGCATCTACGGAGGATGAGAGGAGTCTCTCAAGCGCCTGTTCCCACGTCGGGATTCCCCTTCGCATCTTGTATTGATTGAGCCGGTCGAAAACGTCGCGCCGCAAACAGAGCCATGCCGAGTTGGGATAATAGATGTCCATCATCTGCTTCCAGACCTGCACGGGCAAGCGGTACTTTGCCTCCCTGTCCCACGGAATCTGTGCGACCTGCAATGCGCCCTGCTCGGCCTCGTAGAAAACAGTCCCGCTGAAAAGCAGGCAGAGCGGAATCTCTCCGTCTTCGAGACCGGCGAAATATTTGGTAGCGGCAACATTAAAATCGAACGTACACGGAACTGAGAGGTCAACGACCGCGCTGCCTTTGAAGGGCGGAATGACGACGCTCGCATGTGTCCAGAGCATCGTTCGCAGGGTTTGGCCCCAGCGCTCCGGCTCGCCGAAAAGATCCAGGAGGCGCGATTGCTCCTCCGTGCTGTAGCGGCGGCGCGTCACTTCGAGCTGAATCTGGCAGCGCAACGCGACCGTCTGGATGGGCTCGTCCGCGTCCGCGTTGGCGACGCGTAGCTTGAGGGCCAGCAGCGGCGACGCCGCAAAGGGTACGGCGTCAGCTCCTTCAACTTGAAAGCTCAGATCAGGCATGATTAAAAGTTACAAGGCAAAAAGTTAAAAGCGATGAATGCAATCTAAAGTAGATAAGCGACGCAGGCAATCTCACTGGCCATCCACTCGTAATCTGCAAAGGCAAGCTTCGCCTCACGTTTACCCGCTCAAATTTCGCCTTCTTCAGTTCGCCCTTTTTTTCAGTTCGCCGAAGAAGCGCTCGATCTCTTCCCAGACGCCCGCGCCGCCGGACAACCCGCGCCAGTGCGCGCGGATCAATCCCACCAGTTTGTAGCACTCGTCAATCGGCACGATGTAACATTCATGCGGCTCCCGGATGCGATTGACGAGCAGCGCCTCAACGTCCGGCTCCATCCTCGCAAGCAGTGGGTTGTCGCGCACGATCTCATCCCACGAATCGAGCGCGAGCAACGATTCAGTGGGCCCGGCCGGACTCGGGTAGAGCGCGACCACCTTGCCGTCGGGCGTGCTGTGAAAAAAGAAGGCCATGTTGATCGGGATCATCAGGGCTTCCCACTGCGCGTCCGTCAGGTGAAAGTCGGAAAGCAAGCGTATGCGGCGGGGGACGCTCTTGTATTTCGTCCCCGTCTGATTGCTGAAAAGGAGCGCGCAGGGCTGGCAGGCGCAGACCAGTTGGCGACTTTGCGGCTCGACCAGATGTTGATGCTCGGCCGCCAGTTCGGCGCTGCACATCTCGCACCGCTCGACGGCCGCGCGCTGGCGCACGAATCGCCTTAGAGCGGCGAAGGCCGATGAATCCTTACCCACGACGGCCGGTTGGGGACGCGCCCGTTGCTGAATGCGAAGCGGGGATTGCGGATTTCCGGGATCGGTCTCTTCGTAGTTGTTTGTCATACTCTTACCGCTTGAAATTCGCAAATCCCATACCGCGAACCCGACGTGCTTCGGTTTGGAAATCCGCGTCCCTCAAAATGGTCTTAGGGCGCTGGAAAGTTCGGGCTATTCGGGTCTCTCGGATCGCGGTCTTCCGGATTGATGCTGGTCGAATCCCTCTGCGTCGAGCCGCCAGCGGGGCGGTCTGCGTGCGTTTCACCCTGATCGTGGCGACCGTGCTCTTTCCCTTCGGTCGAACTCTTTTCCTCACCCTTGCCGGTTCCCATATCGTGCGCGGGCGAATCGCGCGTCGTGTCGTGCTGTGTCATGGCTGCTTATCCTCCTCCTTCTTCTTCTCGCGTCAGACAGTTTCCATTGCCTTGAACATCTTAACCGGCCAGAGGCTGAGGCACGGCCACCTTCGCCCGGCCCTGCTCCATCAGGAGCGGAAATGGTTCGAGGTGAAGCTCCGGGTGGTCGAGCCCGCGCCCGGCGCGCAGGCAATCATAGCGCCGCCCGCAGGCGGGACAGATGAGGGTCGTGGCTTCGAGACGAGCCTCTTGCAGCGTCCGCCCGCATCCCGGACAGAGATTTCCGTAGGCATATAAGGTCTCTTCCAAACGGCAGAAGAGAACCGAGCGTCCGCTTACTTCCATCGTCCTCAGGGAATTTTGCGAGAGCGATTCAAGACCGCTGACGCCCTCCCATTTGCCGTCCCCATTGGCCGACTGTTGCGCCGCTTCCACGCCCTTCTGTTTTCCAAGTTGCACGAGGCCGGAAGTGCCTGCTGGCGGCTGGACTACTCCTTCGACCTCGATGGCGGTTACGTCGGGCGCGGCCTCATAGATCGCCTCTTCTATCGCCAGCTTGAGCGTCATGGCAGACGAAGGACAGCCATGACAGCTCCCCTGCATACGAAGACGGACTACTCCTCCCTCTTCGATTGAGAGCAGTTCCACATCGCCCCCGTGCGACCCCAGATAAGGTCGCACCTTGCCGAGAGCCTGCACGACGCGCGTCTCAAGGTCCAGGGGGTGAAGCCCGTAAAGCAGAAGCAGGCTTCCCACCAGGCCGTCGCGCGCGAAATCGTCGAAGATGGCGTAGCCGGGCTCCCCCGCCTCGGCGACCAGTTCCATCAGCCGCTCCAACCCGGCGCCGTGAAAGTCCATGAGCGATTGCACAAGCTCGACCGCCTTGGCCCGCGTGTCCGGATCAGCGACCGTCTCGATCTCGCGAAGCAACTCTTCGACGCGCTGAACCCTTTGCTGAAATTCCTTGTCCATATTTTTGAGTGCGGATGGCGGACGGCGGATTGAAAAGATAGAAGCTGTTTTTCAATCCGCCGTCCGACACCCGCCTGCTGTCCGCAATCCTCTTATTTCATCGCCCCGAACATAGGCGAATGGCGAGTCTCAAGGACACGGCCGTTGCCCAGGTACATGTGCACGCCGCAGGGCAGGCATGGGTCGAAGCTGCGAACGGTGCGCATGATGTCTATGCCCTTGAAGTTGTCCGGCCCGTTCTCTTCAAAGAGGGGCGTGTTCTGCACGGCATCCTCGTAAGGGCCGGGCGTGCCGTAGATGTCGCGCGGGTTGGCGTTCCAGGGCGTCGGCGGGTACGGGTGATAGTTGGCGATCTTGCCGTCGCGTATCACGACGTGATGCGAGAGCACGCCGCGCACGGCCTCGTGAAAGCCGCAGCCGATGGCATCGTCCGGAACCTTGAACTCGGCCCAGGTCTTGGTGCGGCCCGCGTGCAACTCTTCCAGGGCCTTCTCGGCGAAGTGAAGCGCGGCCGCCGCGGCGTAAGCCTGGAAGTAGGTGCGCGCGCGGTCGCGTTCGATTGTGTTCGACCATTTCGGAATCTTCCACTCGAACTCGACCTCGGGCTTGAGGGCGGACTTCGGCAGGTAAATCTTGACGCTCGTGCCGGTGGCCTTGATGTAGCCGATGTCGACCTTGCCCGCCAGCGCCGTCGCCCAGAGGCGGGCGATGGGCCCACCGCCCGTGTCGAGCGCGAGGTATTTGCTGCCACCGCCCTGCTCGCCCTCGTGATACCAGCGCGGCGACATGACCCACGTGTACTTGTCATCGAAATCGCGCTTCTGCGGGCGCGGAATGGTCGTCTGGTTCCAGGGATGATCCCTGTGAACCGGATTTCCGAGAGGGTCTGTCGTGACGAACATCTCCTCGTTCTCCCAGCCGTCATAGTAGGAGCTGCCGAGAAGGATGCGTATCCCCAGGTTGATGTCGACGAGACTGGTGGTCACCAGTTTGCCGTCAACCACTACGCCGGGAGTGACGAACATGGCGTTGCCCCACTCGGCCATGTTCTCGTACCTGTAGTCGCAAACCTCCGGGTCGTTGAACGACCCCCAGCAACCCAGGAGGATGCGACGCTGGCCCACCCTTTCATAGCCGGGCAAAGCCTCGTACATGAAATCGAAAAGATCATCGTGCAGCGGGACGACCTTCTTCATGAACTCCACGTAGCGCATCAGCCGCACCATGTAGTCCGTGAAGAGCTGAACGGTCGGCACAGTGCCCACCCCGCCCGGATAGAGCGTCGAGGGGTGAACGTGGCGGCCCTCCATCAAACAGAACATCTCGCGCGTGTAGCGGCTCACCTGCAAGGTCTCGCGGTAAAACTCGCCGCTGAAGGGATTGAGCGCGACCATGATATCGCCGATGGTGCGATAGCCGTGATCCTCCGCGTGCGGGGCTTCCGTACTTTGGGCCCTGGCCCAGACGCTCGGGTTGGTCTCCTTAATCATCTGCTCGCAGAAGTCCACGCCAACCAGATTGTCCTGAAAGATGTTGTGATCGAACATGTACTCGGCCGCTTCGCCGAGGTTGACTATCCACTCGCCCAGGGCGGGCGGTCGGACGTTAAAGGCCATGTTCTGCGCGTAGCAGGCGCAGGTCGCGTGGTTGTCGCCGCAGATGCCGCAGATGCGGCTCGTGATAAAGTGCGCGTCGCGCGGGTCTTTGCCCTTCATGAAAATGCTGTAGCCACGAAAGATCGAGGAGGTCGAGTAGCACTCGGCGACCTCCTTGTTGGCAAAGTCGATCTTGGTGTAGATGCCGAGGCTGCCGACGATGCGGGTGATCGGATCCCAGTTCATATCCACCAGCGTCCTCGGCCTGGCCGGAGCCTGCGTACTCGTCGTCGTCGTTGTCGTCGTACTCATAATGGTTGCTCCTTAGGTCAGTAGGCCCTGGGCCGATAGCCGGTGGTCAGTTCGGTTCCCTTATGCCGCCACTTGGGTTCCTTGTTAACGGTCGTGTTGGTGACGGCGCGTAAGGTTCGGATCATCCTGCCGTAGAGCCCGATCGCGCCCGCCGAGAGTTTTGCGCCCGGCGGCTCGTCCATAAACGGCATGAACTTGTCCGGGAAGCCGGGCATGGTGCAGCCGATGCAGATGCCGCCGACGTTCGGACAGCCGCCGATGCCTGCCATCCAGCCGCGCTTGGTCACGTTGCAGTTGACGACGGGCCCCCAGCACCCGAGCTTTACGATGCACTTGGGCGAGCCGTACTCGGTGGCGAAGTCCGCCTGCTCGTAGTATCCGGCGCGATCACAACCCTCGTGAACCGTCTTACTGAAGAGCCAGGTGGGACGCAGTTGATCGTCGAGCGGAATCATGGGCGCGAGTCCCGCCGCCTGATAGAGCAGGTAGAGCACCGTCTCCATAAAGTTGTCAGGCTGCACGGGACAGCCCGGCACGTTGATGATCGGAAGCCCCGCGGCCGATTTCCAATCCCAGCCGAGGTAGTCTGCCAACCCCATCGCCCCGGTCGGATTACCCGCCATCGCGTGGATTCCGCCGTAGGTGGCGCACGTCCCGATAGCGACCACGGCCAGGGCTTTCGGAGCCAGTCGGTCGATCCATTCGCAGGTGGTGATGGGCTGGCCCGTCATCGGATCGTTGCCCTGCGCCGCCCAGTAGCCTTCCGCTTTGATCGCCTCGTTCGGGATCGAGCCTTCGACGACCAGCACGAAGGGGTCTATCAATCCCTGTTCAGCCTGATAGAAATATTTCATGAAGTCGTCGCCGACCTCATAAGCCAGCACCGGATTGTGCAAGTGCACTTTCGGGAGACCCGGTATCGCTCCCAGAACAACATCTTCAACGCTCGGCTGCGTCGCGGCGGTGATGGAGATCGTATCGCCGTCACAGCTCAGCCCGGCCGTCATCCAGAGGATGTGCACATCCTTGACGGCCGGAGGCCGTTGAGTCTTCCTACCGTATGGAGCAGTTTCCGCTGCCATAGTAGTCCTCCTTCCACACTCTGCGTTGTTGTCGCTGGTTGATGTTGGTGGGCCGCGAGCTTGCTTTCACAAACCCTGGGGCGCGCGCGAGCATCAGCCTCTTGTTTCACTGATCGGGGCCTCAACCTAACCTTACGTTCAGACCACCCTGGCTCGCTATAGGAGGGAAATGCAAAGAAGAAAAAAGCTTCCGTGACCGGGGGAGTTACGGAAACGACGGGGCGCACAAGACTATCAACGAGGATTAAAGGACTTCGAGAAGGATTCGGCGCAAAATGCTACGGACGAGGTCGGGTTCGCTCCGTGCTCGAATTAATCCCTCAAAGAGAAGGCCAATCCAATATCGCTGCCGCGAGTTATTTTTCAATTAGTGGGCCCTAGTCTAACCCCAGGCCCGCGCGCTGTCAATCGATTAAAAAACAGGCGGGGTTTCCGCACGCGTCCCGCCCCTGACATCAATCCGCATCAAGCCGCCTTCGATAACTTGCCGTACCCTTCCGAAGCTAGGAACATTTCCTGAAGATAATAAAGAGCCAGAAGTTCTAATAGTATCCGGCGTGAGCCAACAGTTTCAGAATGACTTAAGGGTGGCTTATATAAGCGGCCTCAATCTTTTCTTTCGTACTTTTCCGCCGAGCGCATATAATTAAGGCATCTGCTATCGCACGACAAAATCATAGAAGAGGCGAATTGACTTTGAATCGAACGATGTGTTGTGGCGTCTCTAATAAGCAAAGGGTCACGCGCATAGAGCGCCGCCGCGTCTTTGGTTTCTGCTTGCTTTAGCAAGTAGCTTTGTTCTAAGTTTCAATATGGCTGCCAAGCTCCTGATAATCGATAAAGCGAAGCCTAATGAACGCTGATTTACCGAACATAGCCAATATGATTCATCATGGCGACTGTCTCGAAGTGTTGCCGACGCTTCCGGAGGCTTGCGTCGATCTGATCGTTACATCGCCGCCCTATGCCGATAGCAGAAAGAATACTTATGGCGGCATTCATCCAGATAAATATGTTGAATGGTTATCGCCTGTCACTATGCAGTTGAGGCGGATATTGAAGGACAATGGGTCGTTAATACTTAACATCAAAGAAAAGGTCGTTGACGGCGAGCGACATACTTACGTCCTCGAATTAATACTAGCGTTGAAGCGTCAGGGTTGGCTGTGGACTGAAGAATATATGTGGCACAAGAAGAATTGCGCGCCGGGTAAGTGGCCTAACCGCTTTCGTGACGCCTGGGAGCGGTGCTTACACTTCACCAAGCAAAAAAAGTTCAAGATGTATCAGGAAGCAGTTATGGTTCCTACTGGCGACTGGGCCAGGACCAGACTCAAGAAGTTAAGCGAGAATGACAGTAGAAGATTCAACTCACAGGCCGGTAGCGGCTTCGGTAAGAACATCGCTAATTGGGTGGGCCGAGATATGGCATATCCGACCAATGTTCTGCACTTAGCCACGGAATGCGGCAATAAGAATCACAGCGCGGCTTTCCCAAAGGAACTGCCTACATGGTTTATTAAGCTCTTCACCGAAGATGGCGACATCGTGCTTGATCCTTTCGCCGGAAGCGGTACGACATGCGTTGCTGCTTATGAGTTGGGGAGAAGCTACATCGGCATCGAGCTTAAAGACGAGTATTACCAGGAGGCCCTGTCGAATATTAGCGACGCCAAGAGAATCCCTGTCCAACGAAAGCTGATATGACGAGTAAGAAACTGTATCAGGACTATCACGAATTTCTCACCAAGCATGTTGTTACGCCTTTTTATTATGAACGATTGATGTATCTGCGCTGTTTCATGAGCCTTCCGGATATTATTAGCCGTAAAAACCCTTACCTGCTCAAAGCCAAAAACATAGCTTCACCGGACGAACTGGTGCGTAGCATCGTCGATGCTTTTCTGTCTTCACAAGAAGAAACGATGTTCGGCAACAAGCTGGAAAAGTTCGCCATTTACGTGTCCGGGAAACAGTATGGCGGTTTCAAGTCGGAACTTCCGAGTGTGGACTTAGAGTTCGAGCGCGGCGACCATTATTATATTGTCGGCATTAAATCCGGTACCAGGTGGGGCAACAGCGACCAACTTAATAGGATGAAGGAAAACTTCAAAGCAGCGCGGAGTTTTCTACGCGAGCGCGGAATCACGAAAGAGATTGTCGCCGTCAACGGCTGCATCTACGGGAAAGACGCGAAGCCATTTAAGGAGAACTACGACAAGGAGAAAAGCTATTACAAATACGCAGGGCAAGACTTTTGGAATTTCGTATCGGGTGACGACGAGCTTTACCGTGAAATCATAAAACCGATTGATGAAGAAGCGCGGACGCGCGATGAGGAGTTTAAGCGTACATATGATGGAAAGGTAAACAGTATGGTCAAAGAGTTCAGCAATATATTTCTTAGTAAAGAGGGGTTGATTGATTGGGTGAAGCTCGTTGACTACGTATCTAAACGCGGAAAGGCGGGCATTGTATTTACGAGAGAAAAAAGAACCGACGAGTGCGCCGAGTATCTAAAGAAAAAGAAAGAGGAGAAGGAACGACTCAGGGAAGAGAAAAAGAAGATGGAAGAAATGAAAAAGAAGATGAAGAGCGTTTAGATCACTGAAATTTGAGCCCGTCCAGACAGCCCATTCAAGGAGATGAATAATTTGCGAACCAATGGGGGCTTGTCTATATATTACTGCTTGAGCGGTTTTATTCGGGTCAGATTTGCTGCGGAGCGATGAGCGCCTTGACGACCTTGCCCGCTGCCACGTCCGACAGCGCGCGGTTCGCCTGGGTGAGCGAGTAGCGTTCGAGTTTCAGCAGTGACCACGGGTGCGACCTGTCTGCATGGGCCATGAGCTGCGCGCCGCGATAGAAGTGCGAGAAGTCGGAGCCCCAACAGCCGCGTATTTCCAGGTGCTTACGGTTCAAATCGAGGTGCGGGTTAAAGGAAATCTCCCCGTGATTCGTGTATTGCCCGACGACCAGGACGCGGCCCGCGTCGCGCGTGTAACGCATCGCCTGCGTGACGGCTATGGGTGCGCCCGTGGCTTCGATGGTGATGTCGGCTCCGCGTCCCCCGGTCTGTTCCAAAACCCAGTCGAGCCTTTCAGCTTCCGTATGCGTCTCGAAATCCAGCGTCGCCGCCGCGCCCAGCTCGCGGGCCGTGCCGAGGCGCAGCTCCGGCGCGCCGATGCAAAGCACGCGCAACGCTCCGCGCATCAGCGCAAAGATAATGCTTGAGAGTCCGACCGGGCCGCTGCCGAGCACCAGGACAGTATCGCCTATGGATACTTCGGCGCGCTCGACGGCATGCAGCGCCGTCGGAAGAGCGCAGCCGCCCGCCATAAATCTTTCAAGCTCGACGCCGTCCAATCGAATGCAGCGCGTCTCGGGCTTAAGGTAAATCTTTTGGGCCCACCCGCCGCACAAACCATCGGCCAACCCGTATGTGATGCCGTAAACTTTTCTGTGCGGGCAGCGCGTCGTCGCCTTTGCGACCAGACAGTGCCAGCAGGCGTTGCAGGTACGATGAACGTCAAGGAAAGTCACCTTGTCGCCTTCGGCGAAGGGCCTGCCCTCGATGTCGAGCAGGCGGCCGCGAATCCTGCTCAAAGAGCCGACCGCGACGTGTCCTGGGATGAGCGGGTAAGGCACGCCTTCGAGACGCCCTTCGTGCAGATAGACATCTGTTCCGCACACCTCGCTCAGCTCGACATCGAGCAGGGCCGAATCCTGTTCCAACTCGGGTTCGGGTAACTCGCGCACTTCCACGGGCGCGTGTGGCGCGGGTATCAACGCTGCCAGAACTTTGCTCATCACTATTCTGTTCTATTTTTTTAGAGAGAAAGGGTAGATTCGATCACCGCCCGCAGAGAGAGAGCGCGCGCATCTCAACGCCGGGGCCGAGTCGAGCATAAAAACCACTGATCGAACCGATTATTCAAAGCTCAATTTCGAGATGGCCTTCGCCGATGAAACGGCATTGCCCGCCCACGCGCACCCCTGTAATGTCTCCCTCTTCGTTGCTTTCAATTCTGATCCTGATAAAGCTCGGACGACCCATCTCCAACCCCTGCTCGCTCACGTACCTCGTCACGCGCTCGCGTGGAAAGACTTTGTGGCGCACCAGATAGCAACCCAGCGGGCCGCTTGCAGCGCCGGTCGCGGGGTCTTCAGTGATGCCCGCCGCCGGGGCGAACATGCGGCTATGAACGGTCGAGCCCGCGACCTGCGTCTCGGTCGTAAAAACGAAGACGTGCGTGGCTTCAAAATCCCGCAGCGCTTTCTCCCATACGTCGATTCGGAAACGAATGTTGCGGACGGCCTCCAAATCTTTCAGAGGGACGAAAAGAAAGGGCAGACCGCAACTGACGACTTCAATCGGCAATCCTGTGTCGGTGATCGTACGGGCTTCGAGCGACAACATCTCGGCAATCGCACGGGCGTCCGTAAAGGTTGCGCCGAACACGGGCAAAGGCTGGCTCATCTCTATAAATGCGGGCCCTTTATCGCTCCATTCGATGGTGACCGGTATCGTGCCCACGCCCTCTTCGAGTCTGAGCGTAGCCGCACGAGCAGCTCTTTCGATCATCCCCTCCCTCGCCAGCACGAAGGATGTACCGATGGTCGGATGGCCCGCCATCGGCAGCTCGACGGCGGGCGTAAAGATGCGAACGCGATAATCATTGTCCCGATGTTCGGGCGGAAGGACGAAGGTCGTCTCCGAAAGGTTCAGCTCTTTGGCGATTGCCTGCATAAGCTCCGAAGAGAGCCCGCGCCCGTCCGTGAAAACGGCGAGCTGATTTCCGCCGAACGGTCTATCGGTAAAGACATCAACCAGATGGTAACGAATTTTTCGCATGCGTCCCTTTACCCTGCGTTGGCCTCGCCGCCCTCCGGGCCGTAGAAGATGACCCAGACGATCAAATCGTCCGTGAAGTTTACGAAGCGATGTCGCACGCCCGCCGGGGCAAAGAGAAAATCTCCGGCGCCGAAAGGCTGGCGGCTCTCACCGTTGATAAATTCACCACTGCCCTGAACGACGACATAAGCCTCGTCGCGTGTATGAGGCTGCTGTAAATCTTCTCCACGCGGGGCGTAAATCTCGACCGTCAAACTGCCATGCTCCAAAACGGTCGCAAAGCGTTCTCCTTCCGGCCCAGGCAAACGCCCCATCGCTTCCCCCAGGGTGACTCTTCGCCGCCCTTCCGGAAGGTGGACTCTCTTTTTCTCGTTTGCGGCCATCAAGCACCCCCCCTTCGTTTATCAACTCGAAAGCCATTCGGAAGACTTCGCTGCTGCTGCGGGTTCCATTCAATTTTCCAAAGCCCATGAAGCTCTAAGCAAAGGAGGCTACGGCCCGAGCCGAAGCGTATGGCATAGAGTAGTTCAGAGGCGCAGCCGACGGCTAAGGCTGGAAGCGCCCGCACCCGTCCGGGTTGAATGGAGAATATTCAAGAAAGCGCCACCGCAGAGGGCTGGCATTAGTCGTCTCTATCGCTTGTTCGACCTGAAGCTCGACGAGGCGTTCGGCCCCCTCGAACTCCGCTGCGCGCTCCTCATCCCAGACGACGCGGGCCTCGCCCGTCAATTGAAGAGTGTCGCCGCCCTCGAAGTCTACGAAGAGCAGGCCCGCGCGCTTGTAGGCCGCTATGTTGCCGAGCGTATTGAACATCTGGTTGCCGGAATAATCGGGCCAGAGCAGTTTATTCTCAACGGAAGCGCGCACGAAGCCCGGACACCCGCCGCGATGAGAGGCATCGCCGCCGCCCTCCGGATGATAGCTCGCGATGAAGAACGTATCCGCCCTGGTAATCCAGTCGCGCTGGTCGTCCGCTAAAGAGGCCGCGACCTTGATATGCTTCTCGCCCACGGATTCCGAAGCGATCGACTCCCACTCGCGCGCCTGAATATACTTGGGGCAGTTCGTATAGACTTCGCTCGTGCGCACGCGAATCCCGCCCGCCGTCATTACGGCGCGCCCGTTCAGTCGCATACGCCTTCTCGTCCGCGGCTCTATAAAGAGCAGTCCGACCGCCGCCGCCGCCGCGCCTCCTCCGCTGAGATTGTCGCTCAGGGGGTCGCCCGCGACCGGCCTCGCGTCTATGAGTACGGTGCTATCATCGAGGGCGGCGGCGAATCCCGGCTCGCCCGTTAAAAGAGAGGCCCACACGCGCCCGCCGCCGTCGACCGAGCTGACGATCACCATCGGTTGGCCCATCATAAAGAGATGCGCCGGGTATGGAATCCTAGAATGGACGCTGCGACCGATGCGCTCGGACTGAGTGCGAACTCCCGCGCGGGTCTGCACCTCGATCTCGCCCGCGTGATACACGGAATCCATCTTCACATCTCTCCCCTCCGCACCGTGGTCGGCGCGTTTTAGAAGAAACCGCAAGAGGGCGACTCGCCCGCCGGGGCCGTTAAGCCCTTCGCGCCGCGCGGGGTGAAGATTTCCAGGCGGATGCCGTCCGGGTCTTCAAAGAAGATGCCTCCGGAATCGGCCCCTTCGGCGTGTGACACGACACCCCCATAATAGACGTTCGCTCCCGCCGCGCGCAGGCGCGCTTCCGCCTCCCGCACCTCTTCTATCGAGCCGACATGAAACGAGAGATGGTGGAGTCCCGGCTGCGACTTTTCAAAACGCCCGTCGCTCTGCTCCCAGAGCGTCAAGACCAGCTTACCACCTCCGTCGCTCAGAAAGATGAACCGGCGGTCGCCCTCGCGCGATTCCGTCGACACGCGGAAGCCGAACACGTCCTGATAAAACCTGCTGGAGCGTTCCAGGTCACTGACGTTGAGTCCGACGTGGCCCGTCTGCGCTGTTTGAGCTTTCCCGTTGCTATCCATCGTCAAGGTCTCCTCTCAAGCCTGAACCTGCTAACTGGCTATTAGCCAGTTTTGACGGTTATACGCCCGCCGCCTTAACCTGTCAAGCGAATCCTTGGCGGTTAGCATGGGTTTTTTACTGTTAGATGAAAGAGCAGGCCGGACTGTATCACGAGGGTCTGCCCGTGGGATGGGCGATTCTCCGGCTCCTGTTCGCGCAGAGTATTCTTGTGAGGATTAAGAGCCTGCGCGCCCGAGACGGGGCCGCCCCGGCATAGAGCTTCCCGAACATCCCGCGCCGCGAACCGGACGCGCTCTCTGCCCGTCGTCGCGCGCTCGAACGATCTTTTTCACTGGCAGATCCGCCTCGTTACGCGCGATACTGCGCGTGCGGCGCTCGGGTTACTCGCCCAAAAGTATCTGTTCGTCTCCTCGGGCGTGGTAGAGTCGGGCGGGCGAAAGCATGGCTGCGGGAGGGGTCTTCCGGCACGAGACGCGAACGGCCGCGCCAGTGCTAGTGGCAGGGAGACAACTCAATACGGTACGAAGGATGGTTTCAGATGACTACTGACCGACCGATTTTTATTCCAGTCATTCTCGGCACGGTTCGCCAGGGCAGAGCGAGCGAGCACGTCGCCAGGTTCGTGCTCGGAGAAGTGGCGAAGCGCGAAAATGTCGAGACGGAACTGGTCGATATTCGCGACATACCGATCAGCTCACAGGATGCGGGCGAGGCCGTTAAAGACTCGAAGTTCTCGGCGACCGTTTCCCGTGCCGATGCGCTGGTGATCGTCGTGCCGGAGTACAACCACGGCTATCCCGGCATGCTCAAGCACGTGCTCGACACAAACCTGAAGGAGTACATACACAAGGCCGTAGGGCTATGCGGCGTCTCGGCGGGCGGCTTCGGCGGGACGCGCGTGATTGAAAACCTGCTGCCCGTCCTGAGAGAGCTGGGGATGGTGACGATCTTCTGGGATGGAAATTTTTCCGGCGCGCGCAAGCTCTTCAATGCGGACGGCGTGCTTTTGGACGCGGATTACATCAAGCGCATCGATAAATTCCTGAAGGAACTCGTCTGGATGGCGAAGGTACTTCGTCACGGGCGCGAGCACATTTCTCTGGAGTAGAGCCGATATGACAAAGACTACGAAGATGATCTGTCCCGATTGCGGGGTTGAGATGAACCATCACGCCGATAAGATCGACTACGCGGTGGCGGCGGCGGCCGTGGATGTCGCCCAGGAGAGCGCCATCGACCCTGTTCTGGGCGGCGTGCTGGAAGAGGCGCACTCCTGCCCCGAATGTGGCAAGACACAGTTGCGCCCGAAGGCGCCCGAAGAGAGCGATACCACGCAAAGCTGATTTTCCGTGCTGTCGAATATCGCCGCGCAAGAGATACGGCCTCTGTGCCTGCGCGAGCAATCCGGTGAGGGATTCGATCACAAACGCGCTCGCCGCCTGATCGAGAATTTGAAAAGTCAGCCGATGGCTTATAGATAACTGATCGCGTGTTTGCCGCTTACGGCCGAAGCCATCTTATCGAGGGCCGAGACGAAAGCGCAGCCCCAGGCGCAGCAGCAGCGGTGGGCCCAGAGTAGTGACGGGCGTGCGCCCCGTAGTGTAGCGTTGATTGAGCAGGTTTTCAGCCGCCGCGAACAGCTCAAGTCCGCGCCCCAGCCGCCGCGAAGCGAGGGCGTCCAGGGTGAAGTAGCCGCCCAGAGGGAAACGGTTCTGGTCGTCATCGAACTGGTTTCCACCCGCTCGCCCCTGGACGCCGAAGGAGAGGCGCGAGGGGTTATCGTACCGCACCTGGAAAGTGAACTGATGCCGCGCCACCTGCGGCAAGTCCAAGCCTTCGAGCGCAGTATTGGCTGGGAACCTTAGAACCGTCGCGTCCGCGAAAAGATACCCGCCCGTGACCACAAAGCGCTCCCCGAGCCGCGCTTCCGTTTCAAGCTCAAGGCCGCGCGAGCGCGTGCGCCCGAGGTTCTGCCGCTGCCGCGTGATGAGGCCCGGCGCGGCGCTGAGCGTGACATTGGCGACCGGGCGCGCGATCTCCGTCCAGAAGGCGGTGGCCCGCGTAATGAGACGCCCGTCGAGCAGGTAAAAGCTGGCCGCCGCTTCGCCGCCCGTCAATCGTTCGGCCCGCAGGTTCTCATTGGCGAGCGTCAGTATGTCCCCGATGCGAAAGCTTCTGTATAACTCGTTGAGAGTGGGCTGGCGGAACGCGCGCCCGAGAGAGGCCGCCAGCGACATCTTCTCAAAGGGTCTGTAGAGCACTGACAGTTGCGGGCTGAAGGCCGTTTCCGTCCTGTCAGGAAACGCCCTCGCGGTTGATGGTTCAATCCTATCGAGTGGAAGAGTCGTCGCCAGCGCCGCCAGCTCGCGCCAGCGATCGAGGCGCGCGCCCGTCGTCAGAAAGAGACGCGGCGTGATGCGAAAGATGTCTTCGATGAAGATGCCGACGGTTCTTTCGCGCCCGCCCGCGCCGACCAGTGATGACGGGCGGCTGCGTGTGAAAACCAGCTCGTCGCTCGCGCCGCGCACTTCGCGCGTCTCAAGACCGGCCACCAGCGTATGGCTTGCGCCGAAGGCGCGCGACCACTGGGCCGCGAGCCCCAGGAATTGCGACGGCACGCGCTGCACGCGCGTCAGCGTCTCGCTATTTCTATCGCTTGCGACGGCCGAGAAGTTTTGATCGAAGACCTGAGTGCCGCCGTAGGCTCTCAGGCTGAAACTGCCGAAGCGCCGCGTACGGAAATCACCGCCCGCGCCGAACTGTCTCAGGTGCGTGCGATTGGTTTGAAGCGGCGTGCCGTTTGTGCGCGACTCGCCGAAGACAGAGCCGCGCGCGAAGAGCCGCCCACTTGCGACGCCCAGCATTCTCTCCAGCGTCAGCTCGACCGTCGAATAGCGTGACCCGGCGGGCGTGTCAGCGCGTCCGCGCTCGCGGCCGTCAACCAGAATATACCCTTCCGTGGAGGAGATGGCCGTGCCGAGCGTCGCCGCCCATCTTCCGTTGCTCAGGGCGGCGAACAGGCTCGCATCCGGCGTCTGTTGATTACCGTAAGAGACTTCGAGGGCGAGCGATGGCGGCGACGCAGAGGCCAGGGGGGTTCGCGCGACGAGATTGACGACGCCGCCGAGCGCACCGCTGCCGTAGAGGTGCGAGGCTCCGCCGCGAAGGACTTCGACGCGGCTGACGGCCTGGCGCGGAACGCGTCCCCAGTAGACCCAGCCGCCGAAGGGATCGTTGAGCGGGATGCCGTCCCAGAATACGAGCGCGCGGCTCGCGCCGCTGGCCCCGACGCCGCGCAGAGAGACGCCCTGCGAAGTGGGGTTGGCCGTGCGGCTGCCCGAACGGCGAAAGAGACCGAACCCGGCGACCTGCCTGAGCGCGTCATCGAGGCGAAGCGCCGCCGTGGTTGAAAGCTGCGCCGTCGATAGCAGGCTGACGCTGGCCGCCGTCTCATCAAGCCTCCCTTCGGCGCGTGTCGCCGTGACGATCACCTGCTCTGTGATCGGCGCTGGCTCAAGCAGGATTTCAAGACTCGCGGGTTGCGACCCCTTAGCAATCCAGCTCCGCTCGACTGTTGCGAATCCTGTCGCGCTGACCGTCAGTCTTCCCTCGGGCACGCCTACGTCGTCGAAAACGAAGCGCCCGTCCGCGCCCGTCTCGACCCTTGCGATCAACGAAGCGGCGTCGCTCAATGAAACCTGCGCGGCCGCGATGGGTGCCCCGCGTCGGTCTCGGACGACGCCTTCGAGCCGTATCGCTTGAGCCGGTGCTTCCTGCGCCAGCGCGAAAAACCCGGTTGAGCCGAGCGGGTAAAGCAGCGCCAGAATAGCAAAGCAGACTTTGGCAACCCGCGCCAACGATCCAGCCCATTCGGCCAACGATTCCCGATCTCTTAAAGGAACCTCCAAGGAAACTCCATCGCCCACGCTTGAGGCCGAAGCTTTCAGTTGCCGTTGAGTACTTCCAGGGCTTTTCTGGCGCTCTCCATCTGTGGATTTATCTCAAGCGCCTTCTTGTAATTTTCTATGGCCATCTGTTTATTGCCGGTCACGGCGTATGCTTCGCCGAGGCTGTCGTAGACGTTCGCGGAGTTCGGATAGCTCTCCGCGTTCAGCTTAAAGACCTCTATCGCTTCCCTGGGCTGATTGTCTCTCATCAGCCTGTAGCCCCACGCGTTCATATCCGATTCGCTCGTATAAACTCCCTCCAGGCCCTTGCTCTTCAGCTCTCGATACTGCGAGACGACCGCCTCTATGCCTCTTTCCTTCAACGTCTGCGAGAGCATGTCGGAAAGCGACGCGGCCTTCACGTCCATGACTTCGATGATGAAGATCAACGTCGAATCGGGAGGGATTACGCCCGCGCCCGCTCCCTTCGAGCCGTAGCCGAGTTGCGGAGGGATGACTAAAACCGCCTGGTCGCCCACGCGCAACTGCGCCACGCCTTCGTCCCATCCTTTAATCACGCGACCCGCCCCGAGCTTAAAAGCTATCGGCTCTCCACGGTCGAGCGAGCTATCGAATTTGACGCCGTTGCTCAACGTCCCCGTGTAATGAACGACCACTATCTCTCCGGCCCTGGGCTGTCGGCCCGTTCCCCGCCGGGTGACCAGATAGGTGAGACCCGAGGCCGTTGTCGTCGCCGCCGCCGTGGACGACAAAGCGGCGGCAGTCGGTTGACGCTCCGTCCCGGATCTGACAGACCGGCGCGAGGGAGTCCTCCCGCGCCGACGCGATTGGCCCTGCGCGTCTAAGTTATGAATCATCCCGACCGTCATCGCCAGAATAATTATGAAGAGGATTCTCATATCAAGCATATCTCCCGGTCGGGGCGCGGCATCCCGCAGCCTCTCATCGATTGTTTTCCCGAGCCCAGCGGTTATCGTTTTGGAGCCTAAAGGAATCGCAAGCGGGCGAGCAGGGCCTCAGCGGAGTGCTGCCGCGCGCCATCGCCGCAAGCGAGACTTTTATGCCGAACCGCACGGCAAGTCAACTTTGTAAAGCCATGCTCCGCGCTCTTGTGGAATTTTAAGGCTGAATGAGCGGCGGGCCCGCCTTCAGGGAAAGATGAGCGCCAGGAGCGTGATCGCTATGGCTGTGGCGAGCGAGCGCCGGTTGATCCTGCGCGCGCGATTGCGCAACTCCTCGACCTCTTGTTTGTCGCCGATGCTCTCTTCGCCCACGTCCATGTTGCGCGTCCCGCGCGCGGCCATAGAGATTCAGGTCTTCTCGCGCGCCTGCATCAACCCGAGCCCGGCTATCCAGATGGGAAAGAAGATGACGGCGCGCGACGGGCGCGGCGCACCGTAGATGACGAGCAGGAATGCGGCGGCGACGCCAACCGTCAGAGCGACGACGCCCAGCAAGCGCCGTTTGCGTATCTCGCGCGGGCCGATGTTGACCGCTTCCGAATGCATCCGAGAATTCTTTCTCTGCTCAGCGCTGGTCGGCGCGCAGTGTGGCGAGCGGCTGCCCGGCGGCGACCCGGTCGCCGACCTTCGCGCTGACGACGCTCACAGTACCGGCCGAAGTTGCGACCGCCGTCACGATCTGCTGCGACGGTGTCGCGACTGCCTGCGGCGGAGAGTTCCTCGATTGTTGACGCGCCGCGACGAGTCCGGCCTGCGCGTCCTGGGCCGCATCGAGCGCACGCTGAAGGCGCTGCTGCGCTCGTTCATATTCGGCGCGCGCTCCGTCCAACTGCGCCTGCGGCGCGTCATTGGAAGCGACGAGCGGCGTCAATCGCTGCACCTCGACCTCCGTGCGTACCACTTCGGCGCGGGCCGCTTCTATTTCTACCTGCGATGCCTGAATATTTCTACCGGCGCGCGCCTGCGGGTCTTCCCCCTTAACTTCGGGAAGGTTTGGCGCTTCGGTTCGGACTACGATCTCGACGACGGGCGCGCCCTGATTGATGGTCATTCCCTCGCTTACCAGTACGCGGCGCACCTCGCCCGCCGCCGGAGCGTTCACGATAATAATTCCGCGCGCATCGGCCGTCCCGCCGCTCCCGTCGCGCTCGCGACACGCGCCCGAGACGAGGAGCGCAACCAGCGCCAGCAGAAGCGGTGCGTGAAGCTTCTTCGCCCCGCCCTTTCCAGACGGTGAAGAAGAAGAAGCGCGCGGAGGATTATTTATCATCCTGTTTTACTCCCGCCGCCTCAGCACGGGATGAGTTTGTGCCCGCGGGCCCGGCGGGCGTCGTCGCTGCCGCCGCGTCCGACGTGGGGGCGCTCGCGGCCGAAGCTTCAGGAGTCCGCATCTCAAGCTCGCGTGCGGGCGTGTCCGTACGCACCGCGACGTTGTTGGCCCGCAGAGTATTGCCCGTGGCGCGCTGGAACTCCGCGATGGCTTTGTTGAGGTCTGTCTGCGCCTGTAGCTCGCGGCCGCGCGCCGCGAGCAGCTCCGTCTGGCGCTGAAGGACGAGGAAGAGCGTGGTCGTGCCCGCTTTGAACTGTCGCTGCTCGCTCTCATACTGCTGCTCGGCCGAGGAGCGCGAGGCGGCGGCCGATGCGAGGCGCGCTTCGGCTGATCTGAGGGCCTGCGTGGCGTTGCGTACGTCGGCCTCAATCAATTGCTCGGCCTGCGCGCGCTGGTTGCGAATGAGACTGCCTTCGGCGAGCGAGCGGCCGAGGTTGGCTTCGGCCGTCCGGTTTCGCAAAGGAAGCGCGACGCGCACGCCGACGCGGTACGTCGGGTAATCCTGCCCGATCAGGTTTGAAAGCGATTGCGTATAGCCGCCGATCAGGTTCGGATTGACCGCGCCGCCGCCAGCGCCCGCTTCAAGCGGCGGCAGGCCCGCGAGCACCGACAGTTCGTTGACGCGCGCGCGCAGGAGCGCGTTCGAGCCTGTCCCGGAAGTTCCGCTCGCGGCCGTCGGCGAACCCGCCAACCCGACCACCGTGTAGGTTCCGACCAGATCGATCTGCGGTTTGGTCTGGTCGCTGAAATACCTCTGGTCTATCTGGTTGATCTCGGCGCTGGTCTGAAGTTGGGCCAACTCCGGGCGATTGCTGATGGCGGCGCTCACGGCCTCGTTGAGCGGCACGCGCGGCGCTTCGAGGTTGACGGGCGTGACGGGCGTGAGCGGGCGCGACCAGAGCGCGGCCGCGCGATCCGGCAGGATCAGCGTCTTAAGAGTATTCTCGGCGCGCGTCACGGCTTCCTGCGCGCTGTAGACGCTCTGCTCGAAGGTCGTCACCTGTGTCGTCGCGGCGATGATGTCTATGGGCGCGAGCACGCCCTTTTCCACCAATCTCTGATTGCTCTCGACCTGCACGCGCGCCTGCTTGACGGCGTCTATCTGCACTTGAAGATTCCTGAGCGAGAAGGCCAAATCCCAGTACGCGCTCTCGACCTGCGAAATGACTTCGATGGCGCGCTGGCGAAACTGCGAGTCCGTGAGCGAGAGATTCTTCTTGGCGACCTCGATCTGGCGACGGTTCTGGTCAAAGCGCAGGCCGCGCCAGAGCGGCTGCGTGTAGGTGAAGGTGAGCGCCGTTGGATACTGCGGATTGAGCGTGACGTTCTGGTTATTGGTCGTCAGACGCGTCGAAGAAAAATCGAGCTGGTAAGCGCCTCCGGCAAACGGCGTGTAACCGCCGAAGCGCATCGCGCCCGTGATGTCCGTCTGCTCGACGGAGCCGTTCTGCGCCCCGCCCAAGGTCGAGCTTGTCGGCGTCACACGACTCTCGTAATAACTCTCGGACGAAAAAATGGGATCGTAAACGCCACGCGCCGCCCTCAAGTTAAACTCCGCTATCTGCACATTGATGCGTGAGCCGTCGATGTCGTTGTTGTTGGCGAGCGCGAGCGCAATCGCCTCGTTCAGCGTCACCGGAACCTGGGCTGAGATGTCGACGCCGACGCGCTCGGCGCTCGGCAGCGGTCGCGCGGGCGCTTCAAAGTTCGGCGCAATCGGCGGCGGATCCACTGGCAGCTCGGCTGGCGCGACGCCGCCTGAGACGCCTACATCCTGCTGGCCGGGCGCGGCGGCGGCGGTGGCGGGCGCAGTTGTCGCAGCGCCTCCGGTCGAAGGAGTGCCGCCGGGAGTTGTCTCGGCTCGCGGCGCCGTAGTCCCGGCGGGCGTGGAGGTTTCGGGCAGGCGTCCCGGCGCGTTCTGCTGTGACGCGGGCGTCTGTATCTCGGGCGAAGGCGGGCGCGGGCCCGTCGTGTCGGGCGTGGTTTGACGACGCTCCTGCTCGGGCCCCGTCTGCGGCTGCGTGCTCTGCTGCGCTTCGCCCTGGGGCTGCACCGGGGCCGCAGATGAATTGGGCGGCAACTCCGTAGTCGAAGGCGGCGGCTCGCCCGGACGGCGCGGCTCCTGCCCGGTGGTCGAAGTTCCGGCGGGCGGTTGCTGCGATGATGCGGGCGTAGTCGTCGTCGTCGTGGTGGTGGTCGGCGTTTGAGCGAGCGTCGCGATGGGCGCAGCTTGAAGCGCCAGGGCGACGAGCAGTAGCGCCGCCACCGTTGCGGTCGAGCGCAAATTCATCAAACTAAACTTAAGGTGCGCGACGACGCGCGCGCCTTTAATCACCTGAAGCTTGATCGACATACCTATCCTTTGCAGTTTGACGAGTGACCGGCTCGCTGACTTTCACCTTTCGTTGAAAAACTGTGGCGGCGGCGCTCCGGTAGGCTTCCGAGAGACGGCGGCCCGCCCCGCCTCCGAAATTATTCAATCCCGCGCCGACGCGAGCCCACACGCTCGACTCCTTCGCATCCTCGAACAGCGAATAGAAGACCGGCACGGCCAAAAGCGTCAGCAGCAAACAGAGAGACTGCCCGCCGACGACGAGCACGCCTATGGAACGGTTGGTGGCCGCGCCCGCGCCGCTTCCCAGGATGAGCGGGATCATGCCCGCGACCAGCGCGATGGTCGTCATCAGGATGGGTCGCAGGCGGTCGCGGTTGGCTTGAAGAATCGCGCTGTAACGCTCCATGCCGTGCGCTCGCAGCTCGTTCGTGTGGTCTATCTGCAAGATGGCGTTCTTCTTGACGATGCCGAACAATAACAGTATGCCGAGCGCGGAGAAGATGTTCAGGCGCTGCCCGGCGATCATCGTCGAGAGGAGCGCGAACGGGATCGAGAGCGGCAGCGTCAGCAGGATAGTGACCGGGTGTATGAACGACTCGAACTGCGCGGCCAGGATCAGGTACATGAAGACGAAGGAGAGCGCGAAGGCGAGCATGAAAGACCGGTTGGCGCGCTGCAATTCCTTTGATTGGCCCGTCACACCCGTACGGTAACCGGCCTCCATATTCAGCTCGTTCGCATAACGCTGAATGGCGACGAGCCCATCGGCCTCCGAGCCGTTCGGGGCGAGACTCGCCGAGATCGTGACCTGCCGCTGGCGGTTCAAACGGTCGATCGAAGCGGGGCTCTCGCCCTCTTCGAGGCGCACCAGTTTTTCCAGCCCGACCGTGCCGCCCGAACTCGATGCCACCGTGAAGTTGCTCAGGTTCTCGCGCGTTCGACGGAACTCTTCCCCGGCGCGCACGACCACGTCATACTGGTCTGAGCCTTCGCTGTAAGTAGTGACGCGTTGTCCGGCGGCGAGCGTGTTCAATGCCTGCGCCACGTCGCCCGCCTTCACCCCCAGATCGGCGGCGCGCTGGCGGTCTATGATGATGCGGACTTCGGGGCTGCTGAGCTGGAGCGAGCGGTCTGCGTCGCGGAAGTTGTCGTCCTGCTTAATGCGCTCGACCAATTTGTTCGAGTACTCGTCGAGCTTCTGAATATCGGGGCCGCTGATGAAAAAGCCCAGCGACGAGCCGCCGCGCCCGCCCCCGATGCTCGCGCCGATGGAGGACGAGCCCGAAGCTGTAATCACATATTCCTTCGGGTACTTCCTTTTTCGTATCATATCGCGCGTGCGCTGGATCAGGTCTGCCTGCGAGTACTTGCGATCTTTAACCGGCCTGAGCCTGACCTGCACGGAGCCCTGGTTGGGGGTGCCGCCGCCGCCGAAGCCGCCCGCGTTCACAAGCGTACCCTCGACGCCCGGAATCTGTTCGCGCACGTCTCGCGCGATGCGCTCCAAAACACTTTGCGTCGCCGGGAGGCTCGTGCCCTGCGGCGCGCGCAGGTTCACTTGAAAAGCCGACTCGTCTTCATCAGGTAGGAAGTTGTAGCCGACGTATTTGTAGAGCGGCCAGATGGAGGCGACGACCACGACGCAAACGATGAGGATGACCCACCGATGGGCCATCGACCACTTGAGCATCCACATGTAGGCGCTGTCGATGGGACGATAGAAGCGGCCACCCTTCGACGATGAGTGCTCCTTTGCGACGGGTGCGGCATGCTCCTGACGACCGCTTTCATGCCCCGGCGTCTCCCCGTCATCCGGGCCGTCGCCGCCAAAGCCCGCGCCAGCAGCGCCGCCCGCGCCGACGGGCACGCCTTCGGGCGTGACGGACTCTTTCGGAGGCTTGATCCAACGCGCAGCGAGCATCGGCGTCAGCGTGAACGAGACGATCAGCGAGACGGCAATCGCGGCCGCCGAGGTCAGCCCGAACGAAGACATGAAGCGCCCGACGATGCCGGACATAAAGCCAACCGGGATAAAGACCGCGAGCAAAGATAGAGTCGTCGCCATGACGGCCAGACCTATTTCGCGCGTGCCTTCAATGGCTGCCTGGTACGGGTGCATCCCCTTCTCTTCAACGAAGCGATAGATGTTCTCCAGAACCACAATGGCGTCGTCGATCACGATGCCGACCATCAGGGTCAGGGCGAGCATCGTCATCTGGTTGAGCGACTAGCCGAGCGCCGCTATCAGAGCGAAGGCGGATATGATGGAGGTCGGGATGGCGAGCGCGGCGATAATCGTCGAGCGAAAGTTCCACAGGAACAGAAAGACGATCAGGGCGGCGAGCAGTCCGCCGACGATCAAGTGCTCCTCGATGGCGTGCAAGCTGGTTTCGATAAATTCCGATTGGTCGCGCGTGACCGCCACTTTGATGTCGGGCGGCAGAAGCGGCTGAACCTCCGCCATGCGCCGCTTGACGCCTTCGATGACGGCGATGGTATTCGCGCCCGACTGTTTGCGTATGCCGAGCGATACTGATGGCACGCCGTCCAGAGAGGCCGCCGACTGCGGATCGACGCCGCTATCCTCGACGCGCCCTATGTCGCGCACCTTTACGGCGTATCCGTTCCTCGTCGTGATGACGATGTCGTTGAAATCCTCGACCCGCGTAACGCGCGAGAGCGTGCGCAACGTCACCGTGCGCGCGCCCTCGTCGAGACGGCCTCCGGGCAGCTCAAGGTTCTGCGCTCGCAGAGCGTTGGAGACTTCCGTCACAGACAGGTTGAAGGCGCGCAGTCGATCCGGATCGACGTAAACCTTAATCTCGCGCTGGCGTCCGCCGAAGACTACGACTTCGCCGACGCCGTCGGCCGATTCGATGCGTTCCTGAATCTGCTTCTGCACGAGGTCTGTCAGCTCGACCGACGAGCGCGGCGCGCTGATCGCGTAAACCAGAACGGGCTGCGAGTCGGGGTCGGATTTCCTGACGATAGGCGGGTCGGCCGTCTCCGGCAGGCGGTTGATGATAGTGCTGACTTTGTCGCGTACCTCCTGGGTGGCGAGGTCAGGGTCTTTCTCAAGGTTGAAGTTGATCGTGACGGTCGAACGACCCTGCGCCGAGGACGAGCGCATCTCGTCTATGCCGGGAACCGTGTTCACGACACCCTCTATGATATCCGTGATTTCGGTCTCGATCTCCTGCGGCGCGGCCCCCGTATTGGTCGTCTGCACCGAGACGGTCGGAATATCTATCTTCGGAAAGCGGTCGACGCCGAGCGTGAAGAAGGAGAAACCGCCGACGACCGTCAGGATGAGAATAATGACGGTCGCGAAGACGGGACGCCGCACGCAAATTTCAGCCAGCTTCTGCATATTAACCTCAGATGTCAGATGACGGATGCCGTTGAAAACCAGGCCCTCCGAAGGGCCCTGGCTCGCATCCGACCGATCCGGCAACTCTGACCACTTAGCTATCTGGCAACCTTCGCGCCCTCGTAAAGCTGCGGGAGATTGCTGGTCGCCACAGTTTCGTCCGCCCCGACGCCCGATAGTATCTGAATCATATCGCCTTCTTCGGTGCCGATCTGCACGACGCGCAATTTCGCCGTGTCGCCCTGAATCACAAAGACGCGGAAGGATTGCGTATTCTGATCCGAGAGGACGGCGGCGCGCGGCACGAACACGGCGAGATTGCCGCCCTTGCGCACGATGCGCGCGGTGGCGAACATGCCGGAGCGCAAGCTGTTGTCGCCGTTCTCGACCGCCGCCTCGACGGTCGCCGCGCGCGAGACCGGGTCGATGGCCGGATTGACCGCCGTGACCTGCCCCGCGAACTTCTTATTGCGATAAGACTCGACTTCCAACGAGACGCCCATACCCGGATTGATGAAGGGCACTTCGGCTTCGGCGACCTGCAACTGCAACTTGATCGGATTGGTACGCAGCACCGTCGCCACCACCGACGCCGGAGTGACGTACTCGCCCACGGCGATGGGACGATTGCTTATGTAACCGGCATAGGGCGCGCGAATCACGGCATCGGCCACCGCCTTCTGCGCGATGGCGACCTGCGAACGGGCCGTCTCAACCGCAGCCTCTGCGCTCTGTATGGCTTGATTGCTCTGGCGCGCGGTGTTGATGGCGGATTCCAATTGCTGGCGCGCGCTGTTGACGCGCGCCCGCGCCGTATCCCTCTGCGTGCGATACTGATCGTAGACGGCCAGGGCCACGTCGCCCGTTTCCACCAGCTCCCGATAACGTCTTTCATTGGCTTCGGCGAGACGCAGTTCCGCCTGCGCCTGTTCGAGAATGGAATTGGCGGAGCGCACTTCCGGAATCGAGCTGGCGTCGAAATTACCGCCCGGTCGAAGGCCGAGACGCGCTTCGGCCTGACGGACTCCGGCGACGGCCTGCTGCACGCCCGATTGCGCCTGACGCAAGCGCAGGCGCGCATCCCTGTCGTTCAAGCGCGCGAGCACGTCGCCCTGGCGCACGAACGCGCCGACGCCGACCGGAGTCGCCACGACCTGACCGGAAGTTTGCGGCGCGACATCCGAAGTCTCGTTGGCGACGAGGCTGCCCGTCGTCTGTATGAAGGACGGGACTTCGCGCGTCTCGGCCTTCGCCGTGGTGACGGCAACCACGGGAGCCGCCTCCGTCGGCGAAGCAGCAGCGCCCGCCGATCCTCCCCCAGCCTTATTGTCCCGAGCGTTGGCCCTGGATTCGGAGCGCCCACAGCCTGCGCCGACGAGCGCGATCAGGAGCCCCAGACAGAGAAGCGCGGCTGTGGCCCGAAGCCTGTGGGAGAGCGATGAAGTTGACATAATTATTCCCGGTTCCTACCCCTTACTATTTGAAAACGCCCGCGGGCGACGCCCGGTTACAGATTTCTACGCGCCAGCGGTCAAGAATAATCAGATAACTTTAGCAGTCGCTCGGGCTGCCCGGCATCACAGGAAATTTGCTATTAAATGTATTAGAGTGTCGAATATGTCACAGATGGGGGCTGAACACCAATGATGCGATTGCTGGAAGAGAGAGCAGTAAAACTGCGTGAGTTCTTTGAGCTGGAAGCGGGCCGCGAGTTAATGGCCGAGGCGGAAGGCGCGCGCTTTGATTTGCAGACGGAGGCCGCCTCGGCGCTCGATTACTTCAACATCGAATGGCACATCATTCCATCGGAGGAGGCCGTCGCGCTCGACGACGCGTACCTGGCGCGGCTATACGCCACAGCCTCGCGAGATTTTGCGAAACCGCACGAGCACGGGCCGAGCTACAGCGACCGCATCAAGATGGGCCACCGCCAGCACCAGGGCCGCATCATCGGCGTCGAGACGATACAGAAGCCGCGCTACCTTCCGGGCAACCGCCAATTCTACGGCAGCCTTTACGGCCACGACGCCTCGGCCGATCCGTTTGCGCCCTACATGGGCCGCGCCGGGATGATGAACGGCACGCGATACGCTCACAACTATCTCTCCTTGCGCGCGTTTATAGAGGTCGTCAGCGCGGACTGGCGCGAGCGTTCCATCATGCCCGCGGGCTATCGCGTTACGGTCTGCCCGCCAGCGGTCTTCAACCTCACAGGCACGGTCTTTCATCCCGAGTGGAGCGAAACGGAAACTCTCGAACTGGGTTTCTATCGCGATCAGCAGGGCAACGCGACGTGCTACGCCGTGGGGTCGAACGCGCCGGGCGACTTTTCCTACATCAGCGAAGTCGAGGGCGAAGCCGAGTGGTCTCTGCTCGGGTTCCGCCTCGCCCTCCTGCCCGCCTAACGGCTTCTATCTCAATTTAAGGTGTAACCGAACGCGCGCGCGCGGCGTCTTACATATTAACCGGCCGAATTGAGGCTTCATTCTCCCCTGTATGTTCGATACGGCTCACCACAAATCACTATTTCGGAGAGGAAGACAGATGAAATTAAAGGGTTCAAAGAAGATCATGGGCGGGCTGGCACTGGCGGCAGCGTTGGCGCTGACGGGCGTCGTCGGTTTCGCACAGCAGCAGCAGCAGTCTACAACTCAGGGCCAGGACGGCACGGGGCACGAATGGCGGCACAAGAGGGGCGGTAAGGAAGGGCGCGGGATGCGCGCGGGCGGCTTTGGGGCGCGCTTCGCCGAGAGGCTCAACCTGACGGACGCGCAAAAGGAACAACTCAAGCAGATCGCGGCGCGTTATCGCGAGAGCACTAAAGCCTTGCGCCAGCAGGCACGCGCGGCACGCCACGGCGGCGATGCGGGCTTGATTAACGGCGGCGCTTTCGATGAAGCGGCCGTGCGCGCGGCGGCACAGGCGCGAGCAGGCGCTCGCGTCGAGTTGGAAGTCGCGCGGGCGCGTATGATGTCGGAGATGTACGCCGTACTGACGCCGGAACAGAAGTCGCAACTGGCGACCGAGCGCCAGCAGTGGGAGCAGAAGCGGCAGGAGCGACGCGCGCGCCGTGGCGCCTCGGATCAAAATCAGTAAAGTCGGATCAAAACCAGTAAGACGCCCGACAGGTTCCGAGCCCTTTTTGATTAAAGGGCTCGAAATCTATCGGCGCTCTACGCCCACGGCTTACGCGACCGGCGCGAGCCATTAGCGTCGCCCCCTAAAGCGGCGGTCGCGCATCATCGCTGTGAAGGGATTTTGAAGGGGCTGCCCTGAATAAAAGGGGCTGCCCCGTTATTTTCGCTTGGCGGAACGGACGGAATCGGGTTAACTCTCGGGAGCAGAAGCCTTAGAAAAGCGTATGCGCAAAAGTCTCCTGACTTCATGGACGAGATGGCAGATAACTCCGAACCCGTGACCCTTGAGTCGCCGCCGCCGAAGCCGCTGGCCGCAGCAGCCGGTGCAGAGCCGCCGGATGCAGAGCTTGTCTCGCGCGTCGTCGGCGCGGGCGACGAGGCGGCCTTCGAGCAGCTCTTCCATCGTCACAGGCGGCGCGTGACGCTCATCGCGAGCCGTTTTTTCAGCCAGCGCGAACAGATGGAGGATATCGTGCAGGAGAGCTTCACGAAAGCCTATTTCGCGCTTCCGGACTTCAACAATGAGCAGGATACATCGTTCGCCGCATGGCTGGCGCGCATCGCCTTTAACGCCTGCTATGACGAGTTGCGGCGCATCAAGCGGCGTCCCGAAAGCGCCATCAGTAACGTCACCGAAGAGGAGATGGTTTGGCTGCGAGAGCAGGTGGGCGACGATAGGCGGGCCGACGATATAGAGTCCGGTGCCGTGGCGCGCGATCTGGCCGCCAAGCTGCTCTCGCGTCTGAGCCCCGAAGACCGCCTCGTGCTCGTCATGCTGGACGTGGAGGGGATGTCGGTCGCCGAGATCGCCGAATCAAACAACTGGTCGATTTCCAAGGTCAAAGTGCGCGCCCATCGCGCGCGCGCGCACTTGCGAAGCCTACTGCGTAGATTCCTGTAACCGGCACGGGCGCGGGCGCGTTTTCATTTATGAAGCCGTCTATACTAGAGACTGATGGTAGAGAGCAGGTGAAAGAGAATGGTCGGCAAAAAGAGCCAAAGCGAATCGGATAAGCGCCTCGACCGGCTCGCTTCTTCGCTTCTTCGCACCTCGGCCGAAAACGAGGCCGAAGCGGAACGGGTCGCCTCGTCGCCTTTCCTGTACACGCGAATCAGCGCGCGCATCAGTGCCGAACGTGAGCGCCGTGAAGAGAGGGAAAACTGGCTCACGCTGCTCGGAGTAATGTGGCGGGCCGTGCCCGGGATGGCGCTGGCCGCAGTCTTCGCCTTCGCCCTGTTCTGGTCTGCGAGCCCGCCGGGCGCGAGCGCTCGCGGCGGATTCAGCGTCGAAGCCCTTCTGGGCACGCGCGATGCCGGGATCGGTCAGATCGTCTTCGCCGAAACCGCCTCTCTATCGAACGACGAGGTGCTGGCGACGATTTTGAATGAAGATGAACGGGAGGCTTCGAGATGACGGCCCGCAGTAGTAATCCTGGCAGCAGGACTCGGCTGAAAATATGGCTCGTCGTGGTGGGGGTGTTCGCGCTCGGGTGCCTGACGGGCGCGCTGCTGGACGGCGCGTATCGTTTGCAGGCCAGCAGCGACCGCCCCGACGCGCGCGGCAAGCGCGGTAAAGAAGACGTATTCGAGAGCATGAAGCGCGACCTCAACCTGAACGAGCAACAGGCCGCAGAGATACGCGTCATTCTCGATCAGACGCGCAACGAATACCGCGCGCTGCGCGCCGAAGTACGCCCGCGCTACGATTCCTTGCGCCAGAACTCGCGCGCCCGTATACGCGCCCTGCTCACGCCCGAACAACAGAAACTCTTCGACGCGAAAGTTGCTGAGCGTGACGCCAAACGCAGCGAAGACGACGACAAGTAAGACAGCCTCACTGGAAACCTGTTAAACCCGCGGCGGCAGCGCACCCGAATCCGGGCAGGACGCTTTACAAACGGCTTCTCGTCCATACCTTCCTGGTATTCGAGCGCCGAGGCCGATAGCGCCCGCTCCGAGAGCAGCGTCGTCATTTCAATTTACCAAACGATTGGAAGTGCCGAAGCGGGGGCCGAAATCTGCGAGCCGCGAAGTTACGCGCGCTGAATGTGCGGTGTATGATGTCCGCGATAAGCCAGAGCCCTTTTCGGAAGTCATATCTCGTACCGTCGGCATAGATGAATCGGATGCGACTATTTTCGGCAGTTGTGACGCTGTTCCTTATAATGGATCCTCTGGGGAACGTCCCGCTGTTTCTGTCTGTGCTGAAGGACGTTGCGCCCGAACGTCGGCGCAGGGTCTTAATCCGCGAAGTTCTCTTCTCTTACCTTGTATTGCTGACCTTCCTTTTTCTGGGCAAGTACCTGCTGCAACTGCTTCGGCTCCAACAGGAGACGATCAGCATCGCTGGCGGCATAGTCCTGTTTCTAATCGCGCTGCGGATGATCTTCCCGCCGGAGCGCGGCCTTCTGGGCGAGCCGCTCGAAGGCGAGCCCTTCGTCGTGCCGCTGGCGATCCCGCTCATCGCCGGGCCGTCCACACTGGCCGCCCTGCTCCTGCTCCAAAGCTCAGGCCCGAACACCTGGGCCGAGCTGGTGCTGGCCGTCACCATCGCCTGGGCCATCACGGCATTGATCCTGCTCTCGTCGACCTATCTATATCGACTGCTCAAACAGAGGGGTCTGATCGCCATGGAGCGACTGATGGGCATGCTGCTGGTGATGCTCGCCGTACAGATGTTCATGGACGGCGTCTCGAAGTATCCGCGCCCCTGAGCTGAAGCATATGAAGTATCCGCGCCCTTGTGCCTGAGGGGGAAGAGAGCGCGCGCCGGGCAAAAGCCGGGTTCTTCTAATCCAAATCCCTGTAAAGAAGCTCTTGAGGCGCGGTGCGAGTCGACGAGGACACGCGCGCGCGCCCCGCGTGCGGAGCTTATATCCAAACAGACGGAAAAACATTCAGAAGTTTGAACGCAAGATTCGGATAGTTTTAATGAAGAGACGTGAGTAGTATGAGACTTGTAGGAAGTGGAGGCCGCCGCGATGAATCAGGATCAAAAGATTATCCGGGAGCTACGCACGATAGAGGAAGATATTTACTGGCAGGCGGTGCTGTCGAGGGACGCGCGCTTCGACGGTATCTTCGTTTATGGCGTGCGCTCCACAGGCATCTACTGCAAGCCCTCTTGTCGGTCGCGCAAGCCAGGGCGCGAGCAAGCCGCATTCTTCCCCTCGTGCGAAGCGGCCGAAGCGGGTGGATTGCGCGCCTGCCTGCGCTGCCTGCCGCGCCAGACAAAGGGAAGTGACCCGCGCGTAGAGCTTGTCCTGCGCGTCTGCCGGACAATCGAGGCCCAAACGGATGGCCCCGTCTCGCTCGACGCGCTGGGCGCGGAACTCTGTATGAGCCCGAATCACCTACAGCGGACTTTCAAGAGCATTACGGGAATCACCCCGCGCCAGTACGCGGCGGCCCATCGTCTGAAACTGTTCAAGTCGAGAATCAAGGCGGGCGCGGATGTCGCGGCCGCGATGTACGACGCTGGCTACGGTTCGAGCAGCCGTCTTTATGAGAAAGCCTCGGAGCAGTTGGGGATGACGCCTGCGACCTACAGGCGCGGAGGCAAAGGTATGAACATCAATTACACCATCGTTGACTGCGAGCTGGGCCGCCTGCTCGTCGCGGCCACCGAGCGCGGAGTGTGCGCCATTAGTTTCGGCGACCGGGACGATGCGCTCGTCGCAGCCCTCGCGGCCGAATATCCGGCCGCTCTTATTCAGCAGGATGAAAGCGGTCTGAGCGCCTGGGTCGAGGAGTTGTCTCATTATTTGGACGCAGAGGAAGCTGATCCGGGTCTGCCCCGGCTGCCTCTCGATCTACGGGCGACCGCTTTTCAGTTGCGCGTCTGGGAGGAGCTGCGGCGGATACCCTGCGGCGAGACGCGCTCTTACAGGCAGGTCGCCGAAGCCATCGGTCAACCCACAGCCGCGCGGGCCGTGGCGCGCGCCTGTGCGACCAACCCGCTGGCGCTTCTGACGCCGTGTCATCGCGTGATACGTGAAAGCGGCGATCTGGGCGGCTATCGTTGGGGGCTCGAACGCAAGCGCCGCCTGTTGGAGCGAGAACGAGAGGGCGCGTCCCTTGATAACGGCACGGCCAAAAGCGCCGCCACGCCGCTCGTCTACGCTACAGAGCCCACGGAATAGGACTCTGTAGCCCGAAAAAGCCCGACCGCGCCTTATCAATGACCGCCCTCTCACGTCCTCAAAAGTGACGAAAGTAACATGGTCGCAATCCTCGGATCGCTGAGGGACACGACCACCACCCCTCTCTCTCTCAATGGGCCCATGGGCCTGATTCCGCGAGCCCGGTAAATTTTTGAAGAACTCTCCGGCAACATTATCGACGCGCGCTCGTATTACTCGAAAACCAACCGGGTAATATCAAGCGAAAGGTGGAAGTCGAAGGTGAAAAATTACAGCCCGACCGTTCTGGCGGCGGCGGCGACGACGATTGCCGCTTGTTTGATCGCGCAAGCCCTGGGCGCACCACAGCCTGAGAAGAACAAGAATGCAGACGCATACGGGGCGGCGACCATCCGCCCGGATAGGGCGCACGACAACGCCCCAGACGCCGCTTCATCCGCCTCACAAAGCAAAGAAGCGAGCGTCAGTGTCGCCGCCAACTTTGAAGTCCAGAAGCTCGCCGAAGGCGTCTACGCCGTCATACGCAAAGACCTTCCAGGCATGATGGTCGATGCAAATAATGTTTTCATTATCAACGACGAAGACGTGATCGTAGTCGATACCAGCGGCGCGCCCGCCATTACGACCGAAGTGCTGGCGGCGCTTCGCAAGCTGACGACGAAGCCCGTGCGCTACGTCATCAACACCCACTGGCACGACGATCATATCCGTGGAGATCAGGTCTATCGCGCGGCGTTCCCGGCGGTCGAGTTCATCGCCCACGCAAACACGCGCGAGTACTTGCCCACCAAAGGCGTTGCGGCGCGAAAGAGTTTTCTGGAGGGAGCGCCCAAGTTCGTGGATTTCCTGCGAAGCCTTCTGGAGAAAAACAAGAGCCTCAGCGGCGAGGCGCTGACCGGGGAAGAGCGCGCCAGCCTGCTGAGCGACATCAGGCTCGCGGATTTCGTGCTCGGTCAGGCTCCGCAATCACAGGTTATTCTTCCGACGCTCACGCTCGAAGATAGGCTCACGCTCCATCGCGGTGACCGCATCATAGACATTCGCTACCTGGGGCGCGGGCACACCAGCGGCGACATAGTGGTTCACCTGCCCAAAGAAGGCATCGCTATCACGGGCGATCTTGTGGTCTGGCCCGTCCCCTTCATCGGTGGCGATCAATCACACGTAGGAGATTGGGCCGCGACCCTTGAGAAGCTGCGTGCTCTTAAGCCCGCCATTATCGTTCCGGGCCACGGGCCGGTCATGCGCGACGACTCTTATGTAAAGCTGATCGCGGACATGTTCGCCTCCATCAAGGGACAGACGGAAGCGGCCGTTTCGCGCGGCGAGACTCTGGAACAGGCGCGCAAGAGCGTCAACATGGATGAGTTTCGGAAACAAATCACGGGCGACTCTCGTCTTCGGAGCGTCATTTTCCGTATGTACGTCACAGGCCCGGCCGTAGAGTCTGCCTTTAATGACGCATCAGCCAAACGCTGATCGCCGAAAGACAATGAGGGAGAACTATCGCCGATAGAATCGCGAGGGGCGTTTAAAAGGCATGCGCGAGCGGCCTTATAAATAGGCCCGGTCGGGCGCAGATAATCGCTGGCAGGTTGCAACTTAGCCCTTAAATAGTGCATCATAGTTCCTGGTTATTCCTTCTCTCTTGCATCGACGGTGATGCGCCACAGACTTGTCAGGCTTTAGCGGCGTTTTGGATGATTCGAGAGTAGGCTGATTTCAACTTCAGAAGCCGCTCCTGTTTTTTTGAGCACCCGAACCCGAAGCCTTCGCTGCCTACCGTTACATCGAAGCCACTTAGATTCGCAGCTTCTCTCAGATACTCCTGCACAAGGAGAGGTACACACTTATGTCTATGAAACTTTATGTAGGTAATCTGTCGTTCCAGACTTCGAGCGACGATTTGCAGCAACTGTTCTCACAAGCGGGCACGGTTGAGTCAGCGTCAGTGGTTGAAGACCGCGAGACGGGACGTTCGCGCGGCTTCGGCTTCGTCGAAATGGCCTCGAACGAAGAGGGCCAGAAGGCCATCGAGCAGTTCAACGGCAAGGAGATCAATGGTCGCAACCTGACCGTCAACGAGGCCAGACCGCGCGAGAATCGCGGCGGCGGCGGTGGCGGCGGTCGTGGTGGCTACGGCGGCGGCGGCGGTGGTCGCGGCGGCGGTGGCAATCGTGGCGGCGGTGGTGGTTACGGCGGTGGCGGTGGTGGCGGAAGCCGCGAGCCCCGCTGGTAAGCTGCCCGCAGCCTCGCTCTGCTCACACGGTGACCCTTTGAAACCAGAGCGCCTCCGACGATGAACAAACGTGCCGCCGGAGGCGCTTAAACATTTTTCAGATCGAAAAGAGGTGCGCTCCCGCATAAAAGGTAGAGCCGCACCCATACACAAGGACTCTAAGGATTTTCATGAACTTTTCTCAACTGGGGCTCAACTCTGCGCTGTCGCGTGTGTGCGAGTCTCTCGGATATACCGAACCAACACCAATTCAAAAAGAGGCGATTCCCGTCGTCCTCACGGGCGCAGACCTGATCGGTTGCGCCGAGACCGGCACGGGTAAAACGGCGGCCTTCCTGCTGCCCATCATTCAACGCTTATCGGAGCGCGCCCGTCCGGGCATACGGGTGCTCATACTGGCTCCGACGCGCGAGCTGGCGACACAGATCGAAGCCAGCTATCGCTCGCTCGTGCCGAAAAGGAGTGCGAGCTGCGTGACGCTGATCGGCGGCGCGGCGATGGGTCGCCAGACCGATGCGCTGCGACGCGGCGTGACGTTTGTGATCGCGACGCCCGGACGCCTGCTCGACCACATGGAGCGCGGCGCAATCGATTTCTCTTACCTTGAAGTGCTCGTTCTGGACGAGGCGGACAGGATGCTCGATATGGGCTTCTGGCCCTCGATCCGGCGAGTCCTCGCCGTCCTTCCGAAAGAGCGACAGACCCTGCTCTTCTCGGCCACGATGTCGCCCGCCATTGAACAAATAGCGCGCTCGACGATGCGTGCGCCGAAGCTGGTCGAAGTCAGCCCGCGCGGGCGCGCCGCCGGAACCGTCGAACAGATGGTCTACCCGGTCGCGACCGAGTCGAAGACGGCACTGCTGCTTGACTTGCTTGAGCGCGAACGCTTTGAGCGAGTGCTGGTTTTTACGCGGACGAGGCGCGGGGCCGAACGCCTCTCGCACATCCTCGAAGCGCGCTCGCACAAAGTCAATCGCATTCACGCAGACCGCTCACAGCCCCAGCGCGAGGCAGCGCTGCGCGGATTCAAGGACGGACGAACGCGCGTCCTGATCGCAACCGACATCGCCTCGCGCGGTATCGATGTCGACGCCATCTCGCACGTCATCAACTATGACGTGCCGCATGCGCCGGAAGATTACGTGCATCGCATCGGGCGCACGGGCCGGGCCGGGAACGTCGGCCGCGCCATCACGCTCGTCACTCCGGTCGAAGAATTATCCATGCGCGCCATCGAGCGATTGACCGGTCAGGCCGTGGAGCGCGTCGTGCTGCCGGGTTTCGGCGGCGTCAAGCCCGCGGCTACCGGCCTCGCCAGCAGATCGTCCGCCTCCGTCAGGCAAAGCAGCAGCGTAGGCCGCCGTTCATTTCGTCCGCGTCGGGCCAGATAAACTTCGGCCCATATAAACCAAAGCCGGGGGCGCGCGACATAACAAAAGGCCCGCGCCCCGGCCATTTCCGATTCGTCGCGTTTTTTTTGGGCCATGGGCTTTAAATTAGTAGCGCGCTCGGCCTCGCCTGAGTGAGAGCGCCGTGCAGGCTGGAAAAAGGGAGAGTGACTGATGGAGAGTAAAGTATTCGCAGTTGGCGACCGCGTCGATAAGCTTTGCGCCGTATGCGAGGTCGAGCGCGGCCACGTCGTCGCAATCATCACCAAGCGCGGACAGGTGTCGCGCGTGAACTGCCCCGCCTGCGGAACGCGCAGCACGTTCAAGAGGGATGCCAAGCCGTCGGGCAAGCACGCCTCTACGAAAGCCAGCGCGCCCTATGACCCGACGCACATGTACCGCACGGGCCAGACCATGATGCATCCGGCGTTCGGTCTCGGAGAGGTGACGGCGACCATCGAGCCGCAAAAGATCGACGTGCTCTTCGTAGATCGCATGCGGCGTCTCATCCACGGACGCGTTTGACCGCGCGACCGGCTCGAAGATGAACGGGGCCACGGCGCGCGAGCCGCAGCCGCTCATCGACGCCCCGGATGGCTGAGCTGTAATTCACATTTAGAGGCTTCCGCCGCTCTGAGCGCCTCCGCGCGGAAGCCTTTCGCCACCGCGTAAGCAAAACACACACACACTCTCTCTCTGGGCCCAGGTCTCCTCCGGGGTAAGAGCCCCGGCTCAATACTTTAACGATATATTTGTAACGCTGGCGAAGTTTGCTGCGCGTAGAAAGAGCGTATCGCCCTTTGTCGGGAGAGGTGCTGGGAGGATTTGGACTGCGCGCAGTGAATAACTTTTCGATGTTCGAGCAGGCTTTGAAGCTGGCAGGCTTTCCCAGACCGGAAGACCTCGGTTCCGTCTCCAATATCTCGCGGCGCACGTTTGACGAGCACGAGACTTTCCTGTTTCGCTCGCAGGTTCCGTGCCTTGAGTACATCAGCCTGCTGATTGAGAATGCGCTGCTGTTGAGAACCGACCGGGCCGGAAGAATCTATGCCGGGTTCGAGAGGCTCTCGCGCATGGAGGGCGTCATCGACCGTTACTTTCGGATCGCGGACGTATCGGAGCGCGTCTACGTTTTCGGCGAGCCGGATTGGAAGCCGCCGCGCCATCCAAACATGAAAACGATTGCCCTTTCGGGCGATTTCAAACTGGCGCGCGAGTGGTTCGTGATCGCCGATTCAAAGCGGCTGCGCGCCGCGCTCGTCGCCGTCGCCGAGGACGGCTTCGACGTGCCCGTGCTCGAAGCGCGCTCCTTCCGTGCCTTCAAATCGAGCAACCCCGCAATCGTCGCCGGGCTGGCCGCGACGGCCGAAGCCCTCATAGACTCTGCTCTCAAAGCTTGAGCCCGTGCGCCGCTTGCGCGCGCGCCAGCGACTCGCGCGCCTCCTGAATCTTCACTTAAGCTTTTAAGATGTCTCGTCTGCCTCTTCTGATGCGCGTCCGTGTGATTCGGCGAGCGCCTCTTTTCGCCTGCTGCTCCTGCTGCTGCTGCTGGCGCGCACGCCCTTATTCTCTGGCATGGCATCGACTCGCGCGCTCAATACGCGTTCGACGCGCTGCGGCAGCAGCATCGGCGCAACTCCGGCGATTGCTTCCGTTAATTGCACTATGTCGCCGCCGCCGCGCCAGTGTTCGCGCACCACACGGTCGTCCGTGCGATTGATTAACCGGACGAGGGTGAGCGCGATCAGGTAAGCATCATCCACCTGGCCTATGAACGGCAACATATCGGGAATAAAATCCAGCGGCATGATGGCGTAGACGATGGCCCCCGCGAAGAGAAGCTTCTCGGTGCGCGGCACGCGAGCATCCGTCATCAAGCGCCCGCATAAAGCGATCATGTTCGGGACGAACATCAGCAGGTTCTTCATACGCCGCTTCGCTTGCAGCCTTTTCATAGCGTCCCCCTTCCTCCCGGTCGAAAATAAACAGAGCCGCGCCCTGTCGAATCAATTTACCACGATAACTCTCGCGCCCTGAATCGAACTCGGTTAAGATAACGCGCGCGAGCGAGCGAGTTTCGCGCACCACGCTTTACTACTACTACTACTACTGCTTCGTTCAGCCCGAGTATGAATCGTCCCTCCCTCAAAAGGCCGTGTCTTCTGGCCGTAGCGTTGATGGCTCTGTCGCTTTGCGCCGGGAGCGATTTTAAGAGACCGGCTTCCGAAGCGCGGCTGCGCGTGCTCTTCGTCGGCAATAGCCTGACCTACTTTAACGAGCTGCCCTCCATGGTCGAAGCGCTCGCTGAAGCCTCCGGACAAAAGCGGCTGGCCTTCAAAGCGATTGTGTTCGGCGGCTACAGTCTTGAGGATCACTGGAACCAGGGAGATGCGCGGCGCGCAATCGAGCGCGGCGGGTGGGATGTGGTCGTGTTGCAGCAGGGGCCTTCGGCCTCGACAGAGGGCCGCCAGTCTTTGCTCGCCTACACGCGCCGCTTTTCTGAGGAGATTCGACGCGCCGGGGCGAGGCCCGCCTTATATATGGTCTGGCCTTCCGTCGGTCGGAAGCAGGACTTTGACGGGGTGGCCGAGTCCTACAGCCAGGCCGCCGAAGAAGCGGCGGGCCTTCTCTTCCCGGCCGGAGAAGCATGGCGCGGCGCGTGGAGGCGTGACCCGAAGCTCGAACTCTACTCAGCGGATGGACTGCATCCGACCGTCGCCGGATCGTATCTCGCGGCGCTGATTATCTACGAGGGACTGTACGGGCAATCACCCGTCGGGCTGCCATCGACATTCAAGCTGCGTTCGGGAGCGAGGATAGAACTCCCCCCGGAGCAGGCGCGGTTGATGCAGGAAGCAGCCGCCGAGGCCAATAAGAGATTCGGGCGGCGATAGCTGGACGGGGATGCGAGTTGCGCCGTCGATTTTTGTACCGAGGAGCCGCAGAGAGGCCCGGACGCGAGCGGCGGTCTTATCTTTGGACTAAAGGCCCGCCCCGCGCGGTTCCAACTTGACTGGCCTGTGTGCGAGGTGGAAACTTATGCACATGAGCAGAATGATCTGCATCGCGCTGCTCCTCGTCGCAGCCCTGATCCCGGCCGCCGCGTGCCGCCGGGTGGGCCAAACGGCGCAATCCTCCTCGTCCGTCAGGTCTCGAAGGGCCTCTACGCCGATCTCTTCGCCCGTCGTCAAAGCGGTCGTCGAAGCCGCGATTGAACAACTGGATTACACGCGATACTACGATCCGTCCTATGTTAAGCTCGACTATCCCGGAGGAGATGTTCCGCTCGATAGGGGTGCGTGTACGGATGTCATCATCAGGGCTTTCCGCCAGGGCCGCGTCGATCTACAGCAGAAGGTTCACGAGGACATGGCGCTCAACTTTTCCGCCTACCCTCAGAAATGGGGTCTCAGCCGACCGGACGCGAATATAGATCATCGTCGCGTTCCGAACCTGATGGTCTACTTCAAGCGCGGGGGCAAGTCTCTGACCATTTCCGACAACCCTAAGGATTATCTTCCGGGAGATGTAGTCGCCTGGGATTTAGGCGGCAACACGACCCATACGGGGCTGGTGACGAATATAATATCCGAGACCACCGGGAATCATCTGATCGTACATAACATTGGCTCCGGCGTGAGGGCCGAAGACGTGCTCTTTTCATGGCCGATCATCGGCCACTATCGCTATTTTTCATAGCCGTCATAAAAGCACGGCCTTTCCCAGAGCCACGCCCCTATGAACATACTAGAACGCTTAAGAGAGCGCGCCGCCACCGATCTCAAGCACATAGTCCTGCCCGAAGGCGAAGACCCGCGCACGGTCGTTGCCGCCTCGATCTGTGCCCGCGAGCGCATCGCGCGCATTACGCTCATTGGTCGTGAAGAAAAGATTCGCGCCGCCGCACAGGGCGCTGTAGTAGACCTCGGCGGCGTCGAAGTCGTAGACCACAGGCGCGCCCCCGACTTTGAAAAAATGGCGTCGCTCTATCACGAGCTGCGGCGGGCCAGGGGCGTGATGGCCGACGAGGCGCGCGCGGCGGTCGAAGACCCGCTCTACTATGGCAACCTGATGGTTCGGATGGGCCGCGCCGACGGCTCCGTGGCCGGGGCGACCAACACCACTTCGCACACGGTGCGCGCCGCGCTGCACTGCATAGGAGTGCGCGCAGGCTTCAAGCTCGTCTCAAGCTTTTTCGTGATGGTCTTGCCGGACAAAAGCTTCGGCGAGGACGGCGCGCTCATCTACGCCGACTGCGGCGTGGTCATAGAGCCTTCGGCGACGGAGCTGGCCGAGATCGCCGTCGCCTCGGCCGATTCCTGCCGCGCCCTTCTCGAAGCAGAGCCGCGCGTCGCCATGGTCTCGTTCTCGACCAAGGGCAGCGCCAAACATAAGCTCGTGGACAAGATCGTGGAAGCGACGCGCACCGTGCGGGCCCGCGCGCCCGAGCTTGAGATTGACGGCGAGCTGCAAGCGGACGCCGCGCTCGTCCCCGGCGTCGGTCAATCGAAAGCGCCCGGCTCAAGCGTCGCGGGACGCGCCAACGTGCTCATCTTTCCCGACTTACAGGCCGGAAACATCGCCTATAAACTGACCGAGAGATTGGCGGGCGCGACCGCCATCGGCCCCATTCTTCAGGGGCTCGACAAGCCCGCCAACGATCTTTCGCGGGGCTGCAAAGCCGCCGACATCGTAGACGCCGTGGCGATCACAGCCGTACAGGCACAGGCGCGCGCCCTGGCCGTTTGAGCCTTCGGTCACCGGGCAACCAGGCGCGCGCCTCGGCCTATCAAACCAGGACGGACGAGCCAAACGGAAGAGGTGCTGATTTTGTTCCGGCCCATACTGTTATCTCTCATCGCTGCTCTGATCCTGCTGGGGGCGGTCGCGCGCGGCGAGGCGCAAGAGACCGCGCCGCCGCCGCCTTCTTCTTCCTCTTCTCCTGCTGCGCCCGCGCCATCGGAAACGCCGACGGAGCGCGAACCGCAGGAGCCCGTCAAAGTCTTCACGGAGGAAGTACGCCTGCCGGTCGTCGCCTATGACGAGTACGGGCGCTTCGTTCCGGGCGTCGAATTGGACGACGTGCTCGTGCTCGAAGACGGCGTGCCGCAGGAGATCAGGAGCATTCAGCGCATCCCCGCCAGCATCCTTTTCCTTCTGGACACGAGCGCCGTCGTGACGCTCGCCAAAGATGTCAAGACGACGCGCGCCATAGCGCTGCGCCTGCTCGGCAAGCTGCGCTCCGGGGATAATATCTCCGTGCTTCAATTCGGCGACCGCACGGAGTTACTACAGGACTGGACGACCGATACGGCGGCGGTCGAGCATGTGCTCAAGACCAAGCTTTCGGGCTCCAAGCGCGAGCGGCTGGCGGAAGCCTTTCGCGCGGCCGCCGTGCGTTTGAAGGAGAGGCCCGCAGGCAGCCGTCATGTCGTCCTCATCACTGATGCGGTGGAAACGCCGGGCGGTCGTGTCAGTTACGAGCAGGCGGTCAAAGAATTGCTCGGCGCGCAGGCGACCGTGCACGTCATCAGCTATACGGCGGCCATACGCGCGGCGATAGAGCAACGATACGGCAAAGGAAGGGCTCGGGGCGGCACAGGCGCGCAAAGAGAGGCGCTGCCGATTCCCGATCCCGGCATGCCGCCCGGCCAGACGCGCAACCCATCCGTCACGTTCGGCACGCTCGATCTTGATCGCGCCATGCGGCGTCACTTTAGGAAGTACGCGGATGAGACAAGGCAGGGCGAGCAACGCCTTGCGAAGCTCGCGGAGGAGACGGGCGGGCGCATTCAGCTTGCGACCGAGGCGGAGGGGATGGTCAGACAGGCGGACGAAGTGGCGCGCGACATAGGCGCGCAGTACGTCGTCACCTACACGCCGAAGAAACCTCTGGCCTCGGCGCAGAGCGGAGAATATCGCCGCATCGAAGTCGCCTCGCGCCGCGTCGGGCTGCAACTGCGCTCGCGTCGCGGCTACCTTGCGACGCCCTGAGCGCCTGTTCCGTAGTCCGGATGATCTTTTGAACTTAAAAAACTGCGGGATGCAGAAAAGCTGCTGCCGTCTTAGCTCACCGGCACGTCGAGCCTGGATTCCAGGGGGGCCGCCCACTGCGAGGGCTGTCGGCCCAGCGACGCCTCTTCTTCTCTTCTCTGCAACGGGTGCTGCCTGAGCGCTTCCCATTCTTCCTGCGAGACGCGATGGAACATCTCTACGATCTTCGGATCGAAGTGCTGTCCGGCGCACCTGTCCAACTCTTCTGAGGCGGCCTCGTAAGACCTCGCTGTACGATAGACGCGGTCGCTCGTCAACGCATCGAAGGCATCGGCGACGGCGAAGATGCGCGCGTTGAGATCGATCTCTTCGCCGCGCAGGCCCAGCGGATAGCCAGAGCCGTCCCACTTCTCGTGATGCTGTGCGACGACGCGCGACGCGCCCTCCAGAAATTCTATGCCGCTCAGGATTTGTTGACCGTGCAGCGGATGCTTACGCATCTTGATCCACTCATCCTCGTCCAGGGCAGCGGGCTTGCGAAGGATCGCGTCCGGCACGCCGATCTTGCCTATGTCGTGGAGCAGGGAGCCGAACTCCAGCGACCTCAGTTGCTCCCTTTCCACCCCAAGCTCGTAGCCCAGCCGCAGGCTAAAGCTGACGACCCTTTGTGAATGCCCGTGCGTTTCATGATCGCGAGTTTCGAGCGCGGCGGCCAGCGCCTTGAGCGTCATGCGGTACGCATCCTCAAGCGAATCGAGCGCGCGATCGAGTTCCGCCGTCCGCTGCTCGACCAGCTCTTCGAGATGATTCTCGTGGCGTCGCTTCGACTCGCGCAGCTCGTAATGCTCGATGGCGCGCTTGACGACCGCCTCGACCTGCCGCAGGTCAAACGGCTTCATGATGTAATCGAAAGCGCCGACGCGCAGCGCCTCAATCGCGCTCTCAATGGTCTGCGAGCCGCTGACCAGCACCACGACCGTCTGCGGCGAGACGCCGAGCACATGCGGAACCATCTCCAATCCGCTCATGCCGGTCATCGTAATATCGCTGATGACCAGCGTGAAGTGTTCCTCGCGCAAGAGGCCAAGAGCCTCTTCGGCTGAGCCCGCCGACGCGCATTCGTACTGCTCGTTCAGTAGATCGCACAGCAGGCTATTGATTTCCGGCTCGTCATCGACAATCAGGATGCGGGCCACGGGGTCGCTCGCTTGAGACATAATTCAAGAACCACCTTCAGAGGTTTTTTTATGGGACGAGGCCGAGGCACAGACAGGGCTTTTCACTCGGCTCGCAAAGTGTTCGGTTTTTCTGTGAGAAACGGCAACTGAGAACCGGCTGCCGCACGACAGGCACAGGTATTCTACAATCACTCCGGCCCCGTTGGCAAACATCTTTTTACACACCCCCGAAATCGGCCAAAAAAGCACACTTTTCGGGCTAAAAACACCCTCCCAACGGTTGACGCCCCGCCCCGCGCGCCACTATTATGGCCTCTGCCACACTTCGGCCGGAGTGGCGAAATTGGTATACGCACCAGACTCAAAATCTGGCGTCCGCAAGGACATGTCGGTTCGAGTCCGACCTCCGGCACTCTATCTCACGCCATAAAAACGCCCCGCAGTAGCAGTAGCAGCACCCAACCGCCTGCACCTCCCGCGCCGCCATCACAGCCGCAAGCCTGATACCTGAAGCTATGGAAAGGGGCGGGTGGTCAACTCTTCCCCGTCCCTTTCTGCTCATACCTTTTTGTGCCCCTCCTATGTGAGCTTGTTGAAGGTTGTCGGGCTTGCGGGCCTTTTAGCGTTCGGCAGGGGGGAGTTACGGAAATCGTGCAGTGGATGTCCGATTTTAGGGGTGCGGAGAGCTTCGTTCGGAGACCGGGCGAGGGGGCGTCGTTGGTTTAAATGGCTGGACTTAGGGGCTGTTTCGGCTCGCGGCGGGCGGGGTTCTCGATTGTGGCATCGTAGTTGCGGCTCTCGGGCGACGGAATCACCATTTTTGAACTCTCTCCGGCGGTGTGCGCGCAGCCGCTAACCACAAATGCCGTAATCACAGAAAATCGAATTTTAGGGAAAGGGTTTGAACGATGAAAAAGATTCTTCTGCTGAGTGCCATAGTCCTGGTGTTGGGCTTCTCGAATGAAACTTTTGCGCAGGGCTATCACAACCGCAGCGGCCGCGTGAACGACCGCTTTGACCGCCATCGCATACGTCGCGGCATACGCTCCGGACAGATCACACGCGAGGAGGCGCGCGCCCTTCGCGAACGCCAGCGCCAGCTTCGCGCCGAGCGGCGCGTTTTCCGCTCCGATGACAGGCTGACGCGCGACGAGCGCCGCGAGATTCGTCGCGGAGAACGCGACCATGACCGTCTGATCCGCCGCGCTCGTCACAACGATGATCGTCGTTGGGATGACGACCGTCGCTGGCGCAATAACGGTCGCGTCAATCACAGGCGCGGCGACGGCTACTATCGTCGCGGGGCTGGCTCGTCCACCCATCCTGTGTTCGGAAGCAGCAACGTCTCTCGCGGTCGCGGCCGCGGCCGCCATTAATGAGCGCCCCCGTACCGCAGGACTTCATTAAGAGTGAAGGGAGCGAAAGCGCGTGCTCTCGCTCCCCTTTCGCTTCACATCTTCACCGTTACTCGTAAACCCCCGGACAATCATCCGCGAGCGTAGCGAACGATTCAGCCCTCGTTCTTCTTTCGCCGCTCGATAGGAACATAGTCACGCTCGCCCGAGCCGAGGTAGACCTGACGCGGGCGCGCGATCTTCTGTTCCGGGTCTTGAAGCATCTCTACCCACTGCGCGAGCCAGCCGGAGGTGCGCGGAATGGCGAAGAGCACCGGAAACATATCCACCGGAAAACCCATCGCGCGATAGATGATGCCGGAATAGAAGTCCACGTTCGGGTAAAGCTTGCGCTTGACGAAATACTCATCTTCGAGCGCGATTCGCTCCAGCTCCAGAGCGATGTCAAGCAGTGGGTCTTTGCCCGTCACCTCGAACACCTCGTAGGCGACCTGCTTGATAATGGTCGCGCGCGGGTCATAATTCTTATAGACGCGATGACCGAAGCCCATCAGACGGAACTCGCCGCTCTTGGCGCGCTTGACGTATTCCGGAACGCGCTCTATCGAATTGATCTCCTTGAGCATCCTGAGCACGGCCTCGTTGGCTCCGCCGTGCAGCGGGCCGTAGAGCGCGGCCGCAGCGCCCGCAATCGAGGAGTAGGGGTCGGTCTGCGCGCTCCCGATTGAGCGCATGGCGTTGGTGCTGCAATTCTGTTCGTGGTCGGCGTGCAGAATAAAGAGGACGTTCAGGGCGCGCTCAAGCACGGGGTCGGGTTGATACTTGACCTCGGTCGTCTTGAACATCATGTTCAGGAAATTCCCCGCATAGCCCAGGTCGTTGTCCGGATAAGCATAGGGCAACCCCCTTCTGTGACGGTAGGAGAAGGCAGCAATCGTCGCCACCTTGGCGATCAGGCGCTCGATCTGTTTGCGGCGGCAATCCTCGTCGAAGATATTCTTCGCCTCCGGGTAAAAGGTCGAGAGCGCGCCCATCGTGCCCACCAGCATGCCCATCGGGTGAGCGTCATATTGAAAGCCGTCCATCACCTTCTTGATGCTCTCGTGGATGAAGGTGTGGTGCGTTATCTGCCATGTCCATTCCTTCAGTTCCGCCTCCGTGGGCAGCTCGCCGTACAGCAGCAGGTAGGCGACTTCCAGATACGTGCTCCGCTCGGCGAGCTGTTCGATAGGGTAGCCGCGATAACGAAGTATCCCACGGTCGCCGTCGATAAAGGTGACGCTGCTCTTGCACGAAGCCGTGTTCATAAAAGCCGGGTCGTAGGTCATGAGCCCGAAATCTTCGTCCGAGACTCTGATCTGCCGCAAGTCCATGGCCCGTATCGTATCGTTCTCGATGGGAATCTCGTATTGCCGTCCGGTACGATTATCTGTAATCGTCAAGGTGCTCGTGCTCATCTCTCCTCCACATGCAACCGAAAATAGTTGCGCCCCGACCGCGCGCCCCCCATAGACCGCGCGACGACGGCCGCGCATAGCTCTGATTTTGCTCGCTCAAACGGTATCGAAGAAAGGTACGCCATCACTCTGGGGAAGGCAAGGAAGAACGAAGGGATGAAGGATGAGCGGTGAGGGATGAATGATTGAGTGAATTGTAGATTGATGCTTTCATTCAACCCCTTTCATCCCTCACGCTCTCCGCCCTGCGGCCCTTCGCTCCTTCCGGCGGCCCTTCGTTCCACCCTTCGTTGTGTTATGCTTAAGGAAATTTCTCCTCCGATTGTGTGAAGGCAAGTGGCTCTTGTGGCTCTATTTTTTCCTGGGGTATTACGGAGACTCGTTCGTACCCCTGTGGGGCGCGACGAGGAGCCGATTCGTGAGGAGTTGTTTAGCGTCGAGCGCCTTGAGCAGCACGCCGCCACGCTCGCCTCGGAGCATAAGGTTTACGCCGGTCGCAGACAGGGCCGCCGCCTGCTGCCCGCGCTCGAAGAGAACGGGCGGCTGCTCGTGGCCGCCTACCGCTCGCTGGCCGATGCGATACGCCTTGAGCGCACGATCTCTCCGGCCGCCGAATGGCTCGTCGATAACTTTCACATCGTCGAAGAGCAGCTTCGCGAAATCCGCCAGGACTTGCCCAGGGGCTATTACTACGAGTTGCCGAAGCTTGAGGGCGGCGCGCTCGACGGCTACCCGCGCATCTACGCCATCGCGCTCTCGATCATCGCTCACACGGACAGCCGCCTCGATACCGAGACGCTGAAGAGATTCATACGCGCCTATCAGGGGGTCACGCCGCTCACCATCGGCGAGTTGTGGGCCGTCGCCATCACTTTGCGCCTCGCGCTCGTAGAGAACCTGCGCCGCATCGCGACGCGCATCGTCGCCGCGCGTGAGGCGCGCGAAGAGGCCGACACGCTTGCAGACACCCTGCTTGAGATGGCGGGCCGCCATGAGGGCCTGACCTCGCTGCTCAAGGGGCGACTCGGGAAACGCGAAGACCTGGATCGCGCCTTCGTCGTCCAGTTGACGCAACGCCTGCGCGATCAGGACCCGGCCGTGATGACCGTCTTCGACTGGCTCGAAGGCCAACTGAAGAAGCGCGGGCAAACCTCCGAGCAGATCGTTCACCTCGAACACCAGCGACAGGCCGCCGCGCAGGTCACCGTCGGCAATATTATCACCAGCATGCGGCTGCTCTCGACGCTCGACTGGCGCGTGTTCTTCGAGAGCGTCAGTCTCGTTGACCCTGCCCTTGCTTCTGACCCGGCGGGCGTCTATGCGCGCATGACGTTTGAGACGCGCGACCGTTATCGCCACGTCATCGAACGCATCAGCAAACGCACACGCGCCGCCGAGCTTGATGTCGCGCGCGAAGCAGTGCGGCTGGCCGCCGCATCGCATGAAACGGGCGCGCCCGGCGACCCGGCGCGCGCTCACGTCGGCTATTATTTGATAGACGACGGCGTGCTCGCGCTCGAAAAGAGTTTCGGCTATCGCGCGGGCGTGCGCGAGCGCGTGCGCCGCGCCATCCTCTCGCACCCGACCCTTTTTTACCTGGGCACGTTCGCGCTGCTGACCGCGCTTCTTATCTTTGCGCTCCTCTTCTTCGCTTACGGAGCGGGGGCCGCGCCCGGCCTGATCGTGGCGCTCGCGCTGCTCTCGCTCGTCCCGGCCAGCGACTTTGCGCTGAGCGTGCTCAACTGGGACATCACACACATGTTGCCGCCGCGACTGTTGCCGAGCATGGAGACCCGCAACGGCATCGCGGCCGACGCCCGCACGATGGTCGTCGTCCCGACGCTTTTGACCAGCGAGGCGACCGTAGATCAGTTGCTTGAGCGGTTGGAGGTTCATTACCTGGCCAACCAGGACGAGCAGGTTTACTTCGCCCTGCTGGGAGATTACGCAGACGCGCCGCAGGAAGAGATGGCGGGCGACGCCGCCCTGCTCGAAAGGGCGCTCGACGGTATAGAAGAATTGAACGCGCGCTACAGCGGCGGCGGCGGCGGGGCGGCGCGCTTTCACCTGTTCCATCGTCGTCGCCAGTGGAACGAGAGCGAGGGATGCTGGCTCGGCTGGGAGCGCAAGCGCGGCAAGCTCGAAGAGTTCAATCGCATCCTTAGGGGTGCGCGTGACACCAGCTTCATCGTCGCGACCGCCGACCGCGAGCTTCTCGCCGGGGTGCGTTACGTCATCACGCTCGATTCGGATACGCAACTGCCGCGCGAGGCCGCCCGTCGTCTCGTCGGCCACATCACGCACCCGCTAAACCGTCCGCAGTATGACCCCGTACAGGAGCGCGTCACGCGCGGCTACAGTATCCTTCAGCCGCGCACGAGCGTCTCTCTTGAGAGCGCCGCGCGCTCGCGCTTCGCGAGCATTTTCTCTGGCAATACGGGCATCGATCCGTACACGACCGCCGCTTCGGACGTTTATCAAGACCTCTTCGGCGAGGGCACGTTTACGGGCAAGGGCCTGTATGACGTTGACGCCTTCGAGCGAGCGCTTGAAGGGCGCGTGCCCGAAAACTCGCTCCTCAGCCACGACCTGTTTGAATGCCTCTACGCGCGGGCCGCGCTCACCACCGACATTGAATTGTTGGACGATTACCCGGCGCACTACGACACGTTCGCGCAGCGCCAGCATCGATGGACGCGCGGCGACTGGCAGATCGCGCGCTGGATTATGCCGCGTGTCCCGGACGCCGTGCGTCGTCTCAAACGTAACCGTCTGCCCTTAATCTCGCGCTGGAAGGTCTTTGACAACCTGCGGCGCAGCCTCGTCGCGCCGAGCATTATCATCTGGCTCGCCTTCGCCTGGACGCTCCTGCCCGGCTCGGGCGCGCTGTGGTCGCTCTTCATTTTAGCGGTGCTCGCCTTTCCCGTGTACGCGCACGCGACGACGACGCTCCTTTTAGTCCCCCGCGACGTTCCCTGGTCGAGCCATTTCCGCAGTGGGTGGGGCGACGCGCTCACCAACGCGGCGCAGTTGGCCCTCAACCTTACCTTCATCGCGCATCAGTCCTACCTGATGACGGACGCCATCACGCGCACGCTCTATCGCAAGCTCATCTCGCGGCGTCACCTGCTGGAATGGACGACCGCCGCGCAGGCCGAGCAGGGGAGCAAGCATGATCTCGCATCCGTCTTTCGTTTCATGTGGCCGACCGAGGGAGTCGTCCTCGCGCTCGGCGCGCTCATCCTATTGCTTCGTCCGGGGGTGATTCTGGTGGCGTCGCCGCTGCTCTTTGTGTGGGCCGCGTCGCCGCTCATCGCCTACTGGGTCAGCCGTCGCGCTGCGGTTGAGCGAACGGAACTGTCGGCGGCGGAAGTGCAGGCGGCCCGTCAGCTCGCGCGCCGGACGTGGCGCTTCTTTGAAGAGTTCGTCAGCCAGGAAGATCAATGGCTGCCGCCCGACAATTACCAGGAAGACCCGCGCCCGGTAATCGCACACCGCACGTCGCCGACCAACATCGGCCTTCTGTTGCTCTCGACGGTCGCGGCGCACGACCTCGGCTACGTGGGCGTGCTCGAACTCCTTGAGCGATTGGAGCTGACCTTCCAGACGCTCGACAAGCTGCCGCGCTTTCGCGGCCACTTCTTCAACTGGTACGACACGCGCACGCTCGAACCGCTCGCGCCGCAGTACATCTCGACCGTGGACAGCGGCAATCTGGCGGGCCACCTGCTGGCGCTCAAGCAATCGTGCCTGGAGATTTACGACCGCCCTCTGTACGGCGCGCACACGCTCGCCGGTCTCTCGGACGCGATCAGCCTGATGCGTCTGGAGACCGCCCGCCTCGGCGCTGTACGACAACGCACGGAGGTCGTCACCGTCAAACAGCTACGCGATGAGACCGAAGCCTGCGCGCGCCTTGTCGCCGCGAGCGCACCCGAAACTTTAAGCGAATGGTCGGCGCTCTTCTCTTCGCTCATGCAGCACGTCGCGGAGATAGATGACATCGTCGCCGCGCTGGCCCAGGAGCACGGCTCCGAGAATTTTACGGAGCTGCGTTTCTGGATCGGCTCGATCTCGCGACAGGCCCAGGCCTACCAGCGCGACATGCGAGTGCTGACGCCGGGCAGCGCAGGCGGCGCGCTCGCGGCGCAGCTTGAGCCGCTGGCCGTAGATTTTCCGGGCGCTAATCTGACGCACCTGATCGAGAATGCGAGCGCCTTTGAGAGCGTCGTCAGCGTCTCGGAGCTGGCCGAGCGGTATGAGGCGACGCTCGCCAAGCTCGGGGCGCTGCGCGCAGAGGTCGAAGCGCGGCGGCGGCGCAGCAACAGCACGGGGACGACGGACGTTGACGCAGCAGAAGACGCACTGGCGGCGCTCGCCGCTCCCTGGAAAAGCATGGCGGACGCGGCGCGCTCTACAAAGAGTCTGCTGGCGCGTTTGAGCAGGCTGGCGGGCTCCTGCGAGCGTCTCTTCGAGGAGATGGATTTCGGCTTTCTGCTCGACGAGGAGCGCAAGGTATTCCGCATAGGCTACAACGTCTCAGCCGGGCGGGCCGATAATTCTTACTACGACCTGCTGGCGTCGGAATCGCGGCTGGCGAGTTTCGTCGCCATCGCCAAGGGCGACGTGTCGCAGGAGCACTGGTTTCACCTGGGCCGCCAACTGACGCCCGTGGACGGCAGCCGCGCGCTGATCTCGTGGACGGCCACGATGTTTGAATACCTGATGCCGCTCCTCGTTATGCGCAGCTACGCGAATACTTTGCTGGATCAAACGCACAGGGCCGTCGTCTGGCGACAGATCGAATACGGCGAGGAGCGCTCGGTTCCCTGGGGAATCAGTGAGGCCGCTTACAACGCGCGCGACCTGCATCTGAATTACCAGTACGGGCCGTTCGGCGTGCCCGGCCTCGGCCTCAAGCGCGGACTTTCGGAAGACCTTGTGATCGCTCCTTACGCGACGATGCTCGCGCTGATGGTCGCGCCGCACCGGGCGCTCGAAAACCTGCGCCGGTTGGCGCGCGAGGGCGCGCTCGGCCCCTACGGCTTCTACGAATCGATAGACTATACGGCGGAGCGGCTTCCGCAGGATCAAAGGCGCGCGTTGATTCGCGCCTTTATGGCCCACCACCAGGGCATGAGCCTAGTCGCGCTCGATAACGTCATCAACATGAATGTGATGCAGGCTCGCTTTCACGCCGAGCCACAGGTGCAGGCGACCGAATTGCTCTTGCAGGAGCGCATCCCGCGCAATGTGGCGGCGGCCCACCCGCGCGCCGAAGAGGTCTTGTCGGGCCGCGTCGTACGCACGCTGACGGGGCTGGTGACGCGCCTCTACGACTCGGCAGACCTGCCGACGCCGCGCACGCAGATTCTCTCGAACGGCAACTATTCCGTGATGGTGACGAGCGCCGGGGCGGGCTATTCCGTGTGCGGCGCGGTCGCCGTGACGCGCTGGCGCGAGGATGTGACGCGCGACCATCACGGCTCGTTCTGTTACCTGAGAGATGTCCGCAGCGGCGCGGTCTGGTCTGCCGGTTATCAACCGACCGCGCAACACCCGCGCACCTACAAGGTATCCTTCTCCGAGGACAAGGTCGATTTCTGGCGCGCGGACGCAGGCGTGGCGACGCACATGGAGATCATCGTCTCGCCCGAAGACGACGCCGAGGTGCGGCGCATCTCTCTTACGAACCAGTCGTCGCGCGTGCGCGAGATCGAGCTGACGAGCTATGCGGAGGTGGTGATCGCTCCGCCCGCAGCGGACGCCGCGCACCCGGCCTTCAGCAACCTCTTCATAGAGACGGAGTTCATCCCGGCTGAAAACGCCCTGCTTGCCCGACGCCGCCCGCGTTCCAGTCGGGACGAGCCCATCATGGCCGTCCACGTGCTGGTGAGCGAGGGCGGGGAGAGGGTCGGTGCGGTGCAGTATGAGACGGATCGCAGCCGCTTTCTGGGGCGCGGGCACACGACGGCAGACCCTGTGGCGGTCATGGAGGAGCGCCCGCTCTCGAATACCGTGGGCGCGGTGCTCGATCCGATCTTTAGTTTGCGCCAGCGCGTGCGACTGCAACCGGGCCAGACCGCCCGCGTCTCTTTCACGACGGCCGTCGCGCGCTCGCGCGAAGAAGCATTGATGCTTGCGGACAAGTATCACGACCCTTCCAGCTTCGAGCGCGAGGCGCGTCTGGCGTGGACGCAATCGCAGGTCGAGATGCGACATCACAACGTCGATGCCGAGGAGGCGCACCTCTTCCAGAGACTCGCTGGGCGTGTGCTCTATTCAGACCCGAGTTTGCGCCCGCGCCCGCACGTGCTGGCGCTGAATACGAAAGCACAGTCGAGCCTGTGGCCTTACGGCATCAGCGGCGATCTGCCCATCGTCATCGTACGCATCAGTCGCTCGGAGGACTTGAACACGGTCAGGCAACTGCTGCGCGGCCACGAGTACCTGCGCCTGAAGGGACTCGCCATCGACCTCGTCATCCTCAACGATCACCCGCCGAGCTATGTGCAGGCGCTTCAGGAGGAACTGCTCGGGCTTGTGCGCGCGAGCGGTTCGGCGGCGTTGCAGGACAAGCCCGGCGGCGTATACCTTCGCCGCTCCGAGCAGATGCCGGAAGCTGATCGCATCCTGCTGCATGCCGTGGCGCGCGTCGTCATCGTTCCCGAACGCGGCGAGCTTGAAGAACAGCTTGTCAGGCGCATGCCGGAGGAGCCGCTGCCGCCACCCTTCGCCGCCCGCACCCCTTCGAGAAGCTACCCGGAGCCGACCGTCGATATGCCCGAGCTGGCCTTCTTCAACGGTCTCGGCGGCTTTCACCAGGGCGGGCGCGAATACGTGACGGTCTTGCGCGACGCGCAATGGACGCCTGCGCCCTGGGCCAACATCGTGGCCAACGAGCGCGACTTCGGGTTTCAGGTGACGGAGGCGGGAGGCGGCTACACGTGGGCGGCCAACAGCCGCGAGAATCGGCTCACGCCCTGGTCTAACGACGCCGTGAGCGACACCATAGGCGAGGCCATCTACCTGCGCGACGAAGAGAGCGGCAAGGTCTGGACGACGACGCCCCTGCCCGTGCGCGAAATGGAGCCTTACGTGATTCGTCACGGGCAGGGCTACACGGTTTTCGAGCACACGAGCCACGGCATCTCGCAGGAGCTTTTAATGTTCGTCCCGCTCGACGCGCCCGTAAAGATTTCCGTCCTCCGGCTGCGCAATCGTACAGACCGCCGCCGTCGGCTCTCCGTCACAAGCTATAGCGAACTGGTGCTCGGCGTCGAGCGCGGGCGCTCGGCCCCCTACATCATCACGGAGATCGACGACGAAAGCGGTGCGATCCTCGCGCGCAACCCCTATAACAACGAGTTCGCCGACCGCGTCGCCTTCGCCGCGACGAGCGCGGAGAAGCGCACACTGACCTGTGACCGCAAGGAATTTCTGGGGCGCAACCGCAGCGCGATGCGTCCCGCCGCTTTGCGCCGCGCGCATCTGTCGGGGCGCGCCGGAGCAGGCTTTGACCCCTGCGCGGCCATTCAAGCCGTGATCGAGCTTGCGCCGAACGAGGCGCGCGAGGTCGTCTTTATGCTCGGCGAGGGAGAGACGCGCGAAGAGGCGCGCGAAGTGGTGACGCGCTACAGTCGGCCGCAGGCCGTCAGCGAAGCGTTCGAGCGCGTGCTCTCACACTGGGATCGAGTGCTGGATGCGGTCGAAGTCCGCACGCCGGACGCGGCGATGGATACGATACTCAATCGGTGGCTGCCCTATCAGACGCTCTCCTGCCGCGTGCTGGCGCGCTCGGCCTTTTACCAGTCGGGCGGCGCTTACGGTTTCCGCGATCAATTGCAGGACGTGATGGCGCTCGTCTACAGTCGGGCCGACATCGCACGCGCCCAGATACTTCGCGCTGCCCGCCATCAGTTCAAAGAGGGCGACGTGCAACACTGGTGGCATCCGCCGACGGGAAGAGGCGTGCGCACGCGCTTCTCCGACGACCTCCTGTGGCTGCCCTACGTCACAAGCTTCTACATCAACGCGACGGGCGATGCCGGTGTGCTCGACGAAGCGGTTCCCTTTCTGGAAGCGCCGCTGCTTGAGCCGGGCGAGGACGAATCCTACACGCAGCCTGCGGTATCGAGCGAGAGTGCGAGCCTCTACGAACATTGCGTGCGCGCGCTCGACCGAAGCCTCGGACTTGGCCCACACGGGCTGCCGCTTATGGGTTCCGGCGATTGGAACGACGGGATGAACCGCGTCGGGAATAAGGGGAAGGGCGAGAGCATCTGGGTCGGATGGTTTCTCCACAATACGCTCGAATGGTTCGCGCCCTTCTGCGAGGCGCGCCATGACGCGGAGCGCGGTGCCCGCTATCGCGAGCACACGGGGAAACTGAAGCAGGCGCTCGAAGCCGAGGGGTGGGACGGCGACTGGTATCGCCGCGCCTATTTCGACGACGGGACGCCGCTCGGCTCTGTTCAGAACGAAGAATGCCGCATCGATTCGATAGCGCAATCGTGGGGCGTAATCTCCGGCGCAGCCGACGAGCATCGCGCGATGCGGGCGATGGCGGCGGTCGAACAATACCTGATCCGCAGGGGCGACGGGCTCGTGATACTGTTTACGCCGCCGTTTGACCGCAGCAATCTTGATCCCGGCTACATCAAGGGCTATGTGCCCGGCGTGCGCGAGAACGGCGGACAATATACGCACGCCGCCCTGTGGATGCTGATCGCTTACGCGCTGCTCGGCGACGGTGATCGCGCGGGCGAACTGTTCGCTCTTCTGAACCCGATCAATCACGCCTCGACGCGCGCCGGTCTTCACAAGTACAAGGTAGAGCCCTACGTCGCCGCCGCCGATATTTACGCCGTGCCGCCGCACACGGGCCGGGGCGGCTGGACGTGGTACACGGGCTCTGCGAGCTGGATGTATCGCGCCGGGTTGGAATTCATACTCGGTTTCCAGCTACGCGGGCAACGACTGGCGCTCGCCCCCTGCATCCCGCCGGGCTGGCGCGATTACGAGATCAACTACCGCTTCGGCTCCGCGCGCTACTCGATCAAAGTCGAAAATCCGCATGGCGTGAGTCGCGGCATCGCGAGCATCGAACTTGACGGCGAGCTTCAACCCACGGACGATATTCCGCTCAAAGACGACGGCGCGCGGCACAGCGTCCGCGTTGTGATGGGCGCGCGCCCGCCGTCGCCGTCCTCCCCGGACGAGCGAGGCAATGCTGAGACGGCGCAGGAGGCATCCCTCTCGCATGAATAAAAGTGGTCGGGGCAGCAATACGGATTTGCGCTCTATCTTTGGGCGGCGCGAAGAAGATCACGGATAACTTTCGGCCCGGACTATTGCGAGTCGGGCGCGGCACGCTCAAAGCAGGCGCTTCATTTCGCTCATGACATCTGAACTTCAGCCGTGCGGCTGGCGTTCCGGGGTACGCAAAGAGCAATCCGCATCGCAACCGCTTGATGGGCCTCTTCCCTAATGGGCCTCTTCGCTGACCACCTTGCCATCGATGAGCGTGGCCGTGCAGTGCGTGGTGTACTCGAAGGGGTCGCCGTCGTAGAGCGCAAGGTCTGCGTCCTTTCCGGTTTCGAGCGAGCCGACGCGGGTCGAGATGCCGAGCAGGCGCGCGGCGTCAATCGTGATGACCGCGAGCGCTTCGTCGAACGAGAGGCCGTTGGCGGCGGCGATTGCGGCCTCGAAGAGGACGACGCGCGTCTTCGGCACGTAGTTCTCGTAGCCGCTTTGCAGCGCCACCGACACGCCCGCCTTACGCAGAGTGGCGGCCGTTTCCATGCTCAGGTTTTCCGTCTCTCCGGCGGCACGCGTCATCGTCGGGTGAATAATGACGGGCACGCCCGCCGCTTTGATTTGATCGACGACCAAGTAGGCTTCGGCGGCCCCGTCAAGAATAACGCGTATATTGAACTCGCGGGCGAGGCGCAGGACGGCGATGATGTTATGCGCGCGATGAACGGTGACGAGCAGCGGCAGCTCGCCCTTGAGAACGCGCACGAGGGCTTCGGCGCGCAGGTCGCGGCTGCCCTTCTCGCCCTCCTTCGCGCTCGCACGCTTGCGGTCGTACTCCTGTGCCTTCAAAAGCTCTGCGCGCAGCAACGCGATCTCTTTCGAGTATGTGCCGGGAGAGCGTCCCGACGGAGCGAGCCCGGCCTCGCCGACCGAAGCGGCGATCATCGCCGTCTGAGTGATGGTCGATTGATCCACCTCGCCGCCCGTCGTCTTCACGATCATGGTCTGGCCGGAGATTAAAGAGCCCGGCCCGTGACCCGTATGGATAGTCGTGACACCGAAGCCGCGCAGCCATTCCACGAGCCGGTCACGCCCGTTGTAGGCATCGACGGCGCGCAGCTCCGGCTGGATGGGTGCGGAGCGTTCGAGCTGCATCTGATCGTGCGGCTGGTTGAGATAGCCCGCGAGCCCTACGACCGAATGCGCGTCTATGAGTCCGGGCGTGACGACGCGCGCACTTATGGTCTTGTAGCCGGAAGGAATCGTCACGGCCGATGAAGGGCCGACGCGCTCGATCTTGCCGTCGCGGATGAGCACTACGCCGTCGCGGATCGCGGGGCCGCTCATCGTATAGACGGTTTCGCCGCGCACGGCCACCTGGGCCAATGCGGAAACGGCCGCCAAAGCGATGATGAAGAGCGACGCCAAACAGAGTCTCGTAAAGTTGAAAACGTGCTTGAGAGAGATCATCACTGGCTCTCCTCCTCGTCGCGGCGCTCAATCTCGTCCGTGTCCAGCAACTGCCCGCGACCCACCCCCTGACCGCCCGTCGCATAGAGCCTGTCATCCGGGTTGGCGCGGTCGAAGACCTTTACGCCCTCGACGTAGGTTTCCAGCACGTGCGTATAAACGCTCAGGGGGTCGCCCGAGAGGATTATGAAGTCGGCATCCTTGCCCGGCTGAAGCGAGCCGGTGCGATCCTGTAGGTCGAGCATCTGCGCGCCCGCCAGGGTCATCCCGTAGAGCGCCCGCTCGCGCGGCATCCCGGCGCGAACCGACAGCGCCGCCGCGCGCAGGAAGAGGCGCGAGTCCGTAATATAATCGTCCGTATTAAAGCCGACGAGCACCCCGCCGCGATCAAGCATCAGGCCGTTGCCCAGGGTCACGTCCATCGTTTCGAGCTTTCCGCCCGGGGCATCTATCACGGTTATGGAGGCGGGCGCTTTGGCCTGCGCGATCTCGCTCGCGACCTTCCATCCTTCGGTGACGTGGTGCAGCACGATACGAAACCCGAACTCTTTAGAGAGCCTGAGCGCCGTCAGGATGTCGTCGTGACGGTGCGTGTGAAAGTGAACCGTGCGGCGGCCTTCGAGGACTTCGACGAGCCCCTCCATCGCCAGATCACGCGCGGGCATCTTCGACTGCTCGCCCTTGGCGAGACGAATTTTCTCGCGGTACTCCTGCGCCTTGACGAACTGCTCGCGCACGAGCGCCGCGCTTCGGGCGCGCGTGCCCGGAAAAGGGCCGCTCGAATCCGCGCGTAGAGAGTTCGTGCCGTTCGCCATCTTCATGCCGCCCGCGATCCGGCCCTGCGCGTCTTTGATAACGAGGTCGTCAACCACGCGGCCCTGTCTGAGCTTGATATAGAGCGTCTGCCCGCTCAGCAGATGGCCGGAGCCGGGCATTACGTTGACGGTGGTGATGCCACCGGCCCGCGCCCGCTTCAGGCTGTTGTCGCGGACATCTATCGAATCGAGAATGCGCACGTCGGGCTGAATGGGCGCGGAGTTATCGCCGCCCGCGCCGCCGCCTATGTGGCTGTGCGAATCTACGAGTCCGGGCATGATGACCTTGCCCGAGGCATCTACGGTCTGCGCGTCCGAAGGAATCTCGGTCGCGCCCCGCGCGCCGACGGCTACTATTTTTCCGCGACGGATGACGAGCACGCCGTCCTGAATCGGGGGGCCGCTTATGGGGATGATGGTTGCGCCCGTATAGACTTGGGGCCGCTCCTGCGCGCGCGCGACCGACGCCGAAGCGCACACGAGCGCAAAGGCCAGGACGAGAACAGATTTCATCTTGTTTTCCTCGGAGATGGAACTACCGTATAGATTGTCGAGCTGAAACATTAACATCGCGCGAAGCGCTCGTTTCTGTCAAGCGACGCGGCGCGCGCGCTCCACGCGGGCGGCGCGTGAGCCGAACTTGCCGTCCCTCCTGCGATGCTCTTCGGGCGCGTCCCCGTCAGGAGGGGCTTTTAAGCTCTATGGCCCACGGACGCGCGTCCGTGGGCCATAGAGCTTAAAAGCTCCCCGCAGGGTGCTCTGTCATCAGGCTCTCGCACAAGAGGGGTTCAAGAGCCCTGAACTCAAGCGAGGCTCAACGATTGATGGCGCGCATCGCCGCTTCCGGATAACGCGAGCCAGCGGCCACATCGGGCCGCGCCACCTCGTCGATTCGCGCCAGCTCGTCCGGGCCGAGTTCAAGCTCGACGGCCTTCAGATTCTCTTCCAGGTACTTGCGCCGTTTGGTGCCGGGGATGGGCACGATGTCCTCACCTCGGGCGAGCACCCAGGCGAGCGCAAGCTGCGCGGGCTCGCAGCCCTTCTCGGCGGCGATCTCGCGAATGCGCTCGACCAGTTTTAGATTATGCTCAAGGTTGTCGCCCTGAAAGCGCGGAAAATCGCGCCGCCTGTCATCCTCTGAAAGACTCTCGGGGCCCTTGATCCGGCCGGTCAGGAATCCGCGCCCGAGCGGACTGTAGGCGACGAAGCCTATCCCAAGCTCGCGACAGGCGGGCAGGATTTCCGCCTCCACGTCACGCGTCCAAAGACTGTACTCGCTCTGTAGGGCGGCAATAGGGTGCACCGCCTGGGCGCGGCGTATGGTCTCGGCCCCGGCCTCGGAGAGCCCCAGGTAACGAACCTTTCCCTCCGCGACCAGCTCGGCCATCGCGCCGACGGTCTCTTCAATCGGAACGTTCACGTCGACGCGATGCTGGTAATAGAGATCAATCACATCGACCTTGAGACGGCGCAGCGACGCCTCGCACGCCGAGCGGACATAGGCCGGGCTTCCGTCGATGCCCAGAAACTCTCCGTTGGGGCCGCGCACGTTGCCGAACTTGGTCGCCAGGACGACCCCATCGCGCCGCCCGCTAATTGCCCGTCCGACCAACTCTTCATTATGGCCCACGCCGTACATATCGGCCGTATCCAGAAAGTTGACGCCCAACTCCAAAGCCCTGTGAATCGTCGCGATTGCCTCATCATCATTGCGCTCGCCGTAGAACTCGGACATTCCCATGCAGCCCAGCCCGAGCGCCGAAACCGTCAATCCGCTTCGTCCCAACTGCCGCATCTTCATCTTTCTCTCCTGCCTCCCTTTCTTCTCTTCATAACACTAAAAATGCTTCGCACTCAAACCGTAATGAGCCCGCGCCCCTTCCATCTTTTCGTGATCGCTAAAAACCGGGGGCGAACGGACATCAGCTTAGGGATTGACCGAAGGGGGACGCGCTCGCCCGTCCCCTTCTGCTCCCGCAAGGATTCTTTTGAGCGTCACGAGTACGCCCAGATGATAAGCATTATGATCGGCGACCAGCAACGCTTCGCGCAGGATCGTCTGGCCGTCGCCATGAGCGATGGGGGCGAACAGGTCTATCGAGGGGTCTTCGACCAGTTCCTCCAACGCCTTTAGATCGGCGCGAAAAGACTCGACGCTCGCGTTCCAGGCGGCCCCGTCGGCGATAGTAGCGGCGGCGGGCCAGTAGCCCTCGGGCCAGGGCGGCGAGACGTGCCGCGCGTCCCGGCTGAACATCAGAATATCCCACTGCGCGATACGCATGTGCTCCATGACGTGCCAGGGCGTGTAGGGAATGTGCTCCGCCTTCCGATTAATCAGGGCGAGGGGGAAATCCCGTACGACGGTCTCGAAGTCTACGTGCGCGCCGCCGCCGCCGAGCACGTAGAGCAGGTGCTCGCGCAATGCCTTATCCGTATCCATAGCCTTTGCTTCCTCTCGATTCATGGGTTTTCCAGCCGCCAGCCGCCTGCGGTCAAAACAAGGTGTTTGCCGCTCATGTTACACGATAATGAGCGGAATGCTATTTCGACCCGGTCAAAACTGCGTTACGTGTCGAGGTAAGAATGAGAGGGGGACGCGGGCTAACTCAGAGACAGGCGGTCGAAATCCTTCTTGACCACGGCGTAGCATTCGCAGGCAAATTTCTCCAATCCCTGCCGGTCGAGAATAGTAATGTGTCCGCGCGAGTAGCGAATCAGCCCATCGTCTTGCAGGATCACGGCGGCTTCACTGACGCCAGAGCGGCGTGTGCCCAGCATCTCGGCTATGAACTCCTGCGTCAGCGCCAACTCGTCCCCCTCGACCCGATCCTGGCACATCAGGAGCCAGCGCGCGAGCCTTTCTCCGATGTAATGACTGCGATTGCAGGCGGCCGTTTGCGAGACCTGCTTTATCAAGGCTTGGGTATAGCGGAGCAGCAGGCTTTGCAGTTGACCGCCGCGCTCCAGCTTATTTTTGAGCGCGGCTGAGTTCATACGCATCGCCCCGTCCGCGATCTGCACGACGGCTTGGTTCGGGGAGATACTGTCTGCGAGAACGACCGAAATCCCTACCATTCCTTCACTTCCAACCAGCCCCGCTTCGACGCTCGCCCCGTCCCGCATGTGCGTCACCAGAGATACGATACCCGTGTTCAGGAAATAGACCTCACGGATAAGCTCGTCCGTTTCGTAGAGAACCTGTCCGAGGGGCAGCGAAACGTACTCCAAAAAAGGGAGCAGTCGCTGGTATTCTTTGGCGGGCAGGGCCGCCAGGATTGTATTCTGGATTTTGGCTGGATTCTTCTCTTTGGGCATCGGGAGCCTCCTTCGCATCCGGTCGCCTGCGCGCAACGCGAGCTGTCGGCACAAGGAGATGATTGCTAAGCAAATCCCGATGGCGAGTGTTGGATTCTCAAAAGAGCTGTTCGGAACACACGAAGGAGACAGGCTTTGTTATGAGCGTTTCCGTACAGACCACACTCTACTCCTTTGTTATACCTTAAAGCAACACCAGGGAATAAGCCTGATTGCCGTGGGCTGGCCCGCTTGAATATTGACTCTCACGACGGTCACGCTTTGCGACGTCTTAACCCGATCTATCCTTTCAACAATCGAGGCTCCGCAATGGATGAAAATGCTCCCTCCCGCATTCTTTTCATAGACGATCACGCCGACACCTGCTACATGGTCAAGGAGTGGCTCGGCATGTCGAATTACGAAGTCGCGACGGCGCAAAGCATGGCGAGCGGCCTCCAATTGGCCCGCAGCGAGCCGTTTGATCTCTACCTGCTCGATACGCGCCTGCCGGATGGAAGCGGCAGAGAGTTGTGTGAGAAGATTCGAGAGTTTGACCTCAAGACGCCGATCATCTTTTATTCTGGAGAGACGCCCGAGCAGCTCCGCTCCGTATTGGCGTGCGGCGCGCAGGATTATGTCCGCAAGCCGGAATTGGAAGGCTTGAGGACGGCCGTCTCGCGCGCCATGAGCGCCGGGCGCGCCTGAGCAATTAAAACCTGAAACAAAGGGGTTAGGGCGCGCGGCCCATCGCTTCGCCCGCTAACCGATCATCTCCCAGAGGGTGACCTCCTCCGGCTCTTCAAGCATCCCTGCGGTTCTCTCGTCGAACGCGAGCGCGTGGGCCGTTTCCAGATGACGCTCCAAATCCTCGCGGCTCGTCCAGTTTTCGTAGAAGAGAAAGAGCGTCGGGTCATCTATCGATTGGTGCAGGTCGTAGTTGAGGCAGCCGCTTTCGCGGCGTGACGGGGCGACCAGTGCGAGGCACTCGTGCCTGACCCTCTCCTCGAAACCCTTTCTGGCTTTGACGCGCGCCACTACGCTCACCTGCTGCTGCTTCATCCGGGCTTCTCTTTCCTATCTTCCTCGCGCCTCGTCTCCCCTGAGCGTCAGGCAGGTACTCGTGGCTCGCGCCACCAGCGCGCCCTGATCGTCAGTCACATCGCATTCGACCAGCCCGACCCTTCTCCCCAGCTTTACGACACGGCCGACCGCGCGAAGACGCGCCTTCCAGACGGGCTTCAGGTAGTTGATCTTCAACTCAAGAGTGGTGAATGATTCGTCATCATCGAGGGCCGAGGCGTAGGCCAGGCCCATCGCGGCGTCCGCGATGTCACACAGGACTCCGCCATGCAGCGTCCCCATCGGGTTGGCGTGGGCTTCGGTGGCTTCAAACTCGACGACGGCCTCGCCGGGTTTGATGGCTGTTACCTTGAAACCTATGAGACGCGCAATCGGCGGGGGCTGTATCTCGCCGCGCAGAATCTTCTCTATATGTTCGAGCAGCTTCGCCATAGCGGGGCTTTCCTTAACGTGAAAGGAGAATAACAGGAAGTCCACGCGGGCAGGTAGGGCTTTGAGAAAGCGCGTCAAACCGCCAGGAGGTCAAAGCAGCGGGCGGGGAATTTTTCCGCCGCTCGCCGAAGAAGATTGAAGTGCAGATAGCAGGCCCTAGTCGGGGCGCTCCGGCATCTCTTCATCCTCGGGCATGACCCACGTCTCGCCGGGCTCGCGCCAGGCGATGCGCCAGCGCTCGTCGCCTGCGGCTGCGAGCAGTCTCTCTATGGGCTCGGCGTCGGGCTCGCGGCTCAGTCGAAACGTCGAATGATGCATCGGCAGGATAAAGCTCGCGTCCATCTCGCGGCTCATGGCCCATGACTGTTCCGGATTAGCGTGGGCGTGGATGTATGGGTCATAAGCGCCTATGGGCAGGATCGCGAGGTCGATCTTCAAGCGCGGACGCAGGCGCGCGAAGGCGCGCGTATAGGCCGTGTCGCCGCCGAACACGACTGCGCGCCCGTTCTTCGTCATCAGAAATCCGCCGTAGCCGCGATGCCTGTCCGTCAATCGCCGCGCGCCCCAATGATTGACCTCGATGGCCTCTATGCGAACGCCTTTGACTTCGACCGCTTCGCCCCAGGCAAGGTCAGACACCTGACGGAAACGGCGAACCAGGTCACGATTGCCGCGTTGAACGACGGCGTGGGCGGCGCGCGGCAGGCTTCTCAGCGTCGGCAGGTCGCAGTGATCCATGTGCGCGTGTGAGACCAGAACGCCGTCCAAAGGCGGAAGCTCGCGGACGTTGAGCGCGGGCCTGACGATGCGGCGCGGGCCAAATGTCATAAGGCGCGCGACGTTGACGCCGACGCGCGAGCGCAGCACCGGGTCTGTCAAAAGCCAGGTGCCGTAGAAGTTCATCAGAACGGTCGCGTGACCGAGCCAGGCCACGGTCACGCGCTCATCGCTCCAACCATCTGGCGCGGGGCGATGCGGCGCGGGCGGAATCCGTGTGCGCGACTCGCGCACACGATCTTTCAGAAATCGGCCCGCGTGCTGGCGGGCGAAACGCGCATAAACTTTCAGATTTTCCGGTGTTACGCTCACGGGCGGTTAGATGCCCCGCCGCACGTCGAAGGTGCTCGCCAAATCTTCACGATAATCAACCGGAGCGTGTCAGGACGCGAAGGGGCAAAGCGGCGCGCGCCCCGCGAGGCTCCCCCATAAGGCGCGGCGTGCGCCAGCGCGACCTCGTGTGATATTGTTTTTAGCTCTTCCCGCTCTATCCGATAAAAGTTTACGCTGAACGCGGCCCCGACTGAGAGAGAGAGAAAGAGAAGGGCCGCCCAACGGAGATTCTATGCGCCCAACAAACCTATTATTTATGCTTCTGGCGGCCTCGTTATTTTCGCCCCTGCTGTGTGTCAGCGCCCAGACGAGTGACGCAGGTGAGACGACCAAAGCGCTCCATGCACTCTTTGATGCCGAGTGGGAGTACACCATGGAGCAGTTCCCGACCTATGCCTCAACCCTGGGTGATCGCCGCTGGAACGACCGCTGGGACGACGACAGTATGGAAGCGATTCGCAAACGGCGGGAACACACGGGCGAGACCCTTGCGCGCCTGAACGGTATCGACCGCGCAAAGCTTTCGACGGCCGATCAACTCAACTACGACCTCTTCAAAAAAGAGCTGGAGATGGACATAGAGGGCTACAGGTTCCAGATGTACCTCATGCCTATCAACCAGCGCGGCGGCATCCAGACGGCCGACGAGCTGACCGAACTCCTGCGCTTTGAAACCCTGAAGGATTATGACGACTGGGTAGCGCGCCTGCGCGCCTTTCCCGTCCTGATGGAGCAGGACATGGCGTTGATGCGCGAAGGCGCGAAGGCCAAAGTGATGTGGCCCAGGATCGTCCTCGGGCGCGTGCCGGGCCAGATCGACAAACAGCTCGTACAGAAGCCCGAGGATAGCCCCTTCTATAAACCTTTCAAGAGTTTCCCGGATTCCATTCCGGCACGCGAGCGCGAGCGCCTTACGAAGAGCGCGCGCGAAGCCATCGCCTCGGGCGTGATTCCGTCCTTCCAAAAGCTCAAGACCTATTTCACGGGTGAATACCTGCCCGCCGCCTTCGAGCAGGTCGGCATCTGGCAGTTGCCGCAAGGGCAGGAGATGTATGCCTATCTGGCGCGCCGCCACACGACGACGAACATGACGCCGCAGGAGATTCACGAGAAGGGCTTGAGCGAGGTCAAGCGCATACGCGCCGAGATGCAGGCCATCATGGACAAGGTCGGCTTCAAGGGGACACTACAGGAGTTCTTCGTCAAGCTCAGGACAGACCCGCAGTTCTACTACAAGACGCCTGAAGAACTGTTTGAAGCCTATCGCTCGCTCGCCAAGCGCATCGACCCGAACCTCGTCAAAGTCTTTAAGACGCTGCCCCGCATGCCCTACGGCGTGACTCCCATCCCTGCGAACATCGCGCCCGACACGACGACCGCTTACTACAACTCTCCGGCGGCGGACGGCTCGCGCGCCGGTCTCTATTACGTCAATCTGTACAAGCCCGAGACGCGGCCCAAGTGGGAGATGATGGCCCTCTCCCTGCATGAATCCGTGCCCGGCCATCACCTGCAAATCGCGCTCGCGCAGGAGTTGGGAGAGATACCCAAGTTTCGCCGCTACGGCGGCTATACGGCTTTCGTAGAGGGCTGGGGACTCTACGCCGAAAGCTTGGGCGAAGAGATGGGCCTCTACGACGACCCGTACGCGAAGTTCGGCCAGCTCACCTACGAGATGTGGCGCGCCGTTCGACTGGTCGTCGATACGGGCATGCACTCTATGAAGTGGGATCGCCAGCGCGCCATCAACTTCTTCATGGAGAACGCGGCGAAGACCGAGCAGGACATCGTCAACGAGATAGACCGTTACATCTCTATGCCCGGACAGGCGCTCGCCTACAAGATCGGCCAGCTCAAGTTCAGGGAGCTGCGCGAGCGCGCACGCCGAGAGCTTGGCGATCAATTCGACATCCGCGATTATCACGATGTCGTGCTGCTTTCGGGAGCCGTCCCGCTCGATGTCCTGGAACGCAACGTGGACGCATGGATCGCGATGAAGAAGGGGCGCGCCTCGACGCCACAGACAAATGGAAAGCAGTAGAGAATTGAGATACGTCGCCTCGCATCATGAGTAACAGGTCAAAGCCCCGCCAGCGGCGAAAGAAATTCGACCCGTATTATCTTTCATCGGTCGCGGGGCTTCCGATTCGGGGCTCGATAATACTCTCTCGCTTACTGGCGCGAACAAAGTTATAAAAGCCGATGCCTGATTCTTCGCACGAGAAGGCGGCTGCTAAGGGGCCGGACGACGATTCACGCGTCGCCTGGCTGCCCGATCTTCTCTACACGCAGGGGCGTTTCGAGCGCGGGCTGGCACTCGTGTGCGATTCGGCCGGGCGCATCTCAGCAATCGCGCGCGCGACGGAAGTCGATGCCCACATGATCCGTCCGCTCAGGAACCGGGCGCTGCTGCCCGGTCTCGTCAACGCGCACTCGCACGCCTTTCAGCGTGTGATTCGCGGTCGCACGGAGTATCGTACCTCCGCCGCGCAGGACTCCTTCTGGACATGGCGCGAGATGATGTACAGCGCGGCCATGCGGCTCGGGCCTGAAGAAATCTACGACGCGTCGCGCATGGCCTTTCTTGAAATGGTCATGGGCGGCATCACTTCGGTCGGAGAGTTTCATTACCTTCACCACACGCCGGACGGAGCCGCTTATGATGACCCGAACCTGTTGGCGAAGCAGGTAGTGCGCGCCGCGCGTGGTGTGGGTTTGCGGATCGCCCTGCTGCGCGTGGCCTACGCGCGCTCGGGCCATCGCACTGCGCCGAATCCCCGCCAGTCTCGCTTTATAGAGGCAGACCCGGAAGCTTACCTCTCGAATGTGGACGCTTTGCAAGCGGCGCTGGCGCGCGACGACGTGGAGACGGCATGGGTCGGGGTAGCGCCGCACAGCGTTCGCGCCGTGCCGCGCGCGTATTTGAAAGAGGTCTTCCGTTTCGCCCTCGGGCGAGGGCTTCCCGTTCACATGCACATCGCGGAACAGCCTGCCGAGGTCTCCGCCTGCATGGAAGAGTACGGACTCAGGCCCGTCGCGCTGCTCGCGACCGAAGGGTTGCTCTCAAATCGTTTTACGGGCGTGCACGCCATACACGTCACGCCCGAAGAGGCGCAGGCGCTCGCGCGCTCCGGAGCTATGGTTTGCGCCTGCCCGACCACAGAGCGTAATCTGGGCGACGGTGTGGTGCCCGCCGATCTCTTTTTTCGTGAGGGCGTGCGAGTCGCGCTCGGCACGGACAGCCATACGCAGATAGATTTGCTGGAAGACGCGCGCCAGCTTGAATTGAACCTCCGGCTTCAAAAACTGGAGAGAGCAGTGCTCGCCCGCGAGGGCGATTCCCTTCACTCTCTCGCGACGCGACTCTTTGAGTGCGCGACCGTTCATGGCGCACAGAGCATTGGCGCGAGTTGCGGAAAGATCGAGCCGGGCCGCCCGGCCGACTTTTTTACGGTCGATTTGGATGACCCCACGATCGCCGGTGCGTCCACGGACGACCTGCTTCCCTGCATCGTCTTCTCGCTCGCGCCGCCGAGCGTCCGCGAAGTCTTCGTCGGCGGGCGTCCCCTTTTGGAAGGGGGCGAGCATCGCGACCGTCTTGAGATCGTGCAAAGGTTCGCCGCGCTTCAGCGCCGTTTGTGGAGCTAAAGATATGAAGGTCGAAGAGACATTGGCCCAACTCGTCGCGATTGATTCCGTCTCGGCGCGCTCTAACGCTCAAGTTATCGCTTATGCCGCCGCGCGCGCCGAGGCCGCAGGAATGCGCGTCCAATTTCATCCATACACGGACGCACATGGCGTCGAGAAGATCAATATGATCGCGCACACCTGCGCGGCCTCGCCCGAAGTCGAGGTCGAGCTTGCGCTCGTCGGTCATACAGACACCGTGCCCTATGATGCGAACTGGTCTGAGGCGCTGAACCTGACGGCGCGCGACGGCAAGCTTTACGGGCGCGGCGCGTGCGACACGAAGGGCTTTATCGCGGCCGCCATCACCGCCATCGAAAGATACAAAGTGCGGGATTTGCGCCGCGCCGTCGCGCTCGTCCTGACCGCGGATGAAGAGGTGGGCTGTCTCGGCGCAAAGCGACTGGCGGAGACGCGTGCGCTCAGTGCGCGCTATAGCATCGTCGGCGAGCCAACGGGTTTACAGCCCGTTCGCGCCGGAAAGGGCTACTGCCTGGCGGAGATCATGGTGCGCGGGCGCGAAGGCCACAGCGCCTACCCGGCGCTCGGCGCGTCCGCCATCTTTCGAGCCGCGCGACTCATCACGCGGCTCGAAGATATAGCGGAGGCGCTCCATGACGAAAGGCACGGTGGCTTCGATCCGCCTCATACGACGCTCAATGTCGGCGTCGTCCAGGGGGGAACGGCCAAGAACATTATCGCGGGCGAGTGCCGCTTCACGCTCGAATGGCGGCCCGTGCCGGGACAAAAGGCGTCGCGCGTACTAGACCTGCTTCGCGCGGGCATCGAAGCTGAACGCTCGCGTGATCCGGAGTTCGATTGTCAGCTCAGCGTCTCGCGCATTGACGAGGGCATGGAGACGGCCGAGCATTCGACGCTCGTGCGCCTGCTTGAGGAAGCGACCGGCAAGCCTTCGGGCACGATCAGCTTCGGAACCGAAGCGCCCGACATGCAGCGGCTCGGAGCCGAGACGGTCGTCCTCGGCCCCGGCGATATTCGCGTCGCGCACCGCACGGGCGAGTTTGTTCCGGTCGCCGAGCTTCAACAGTGCGTCGCCATACTCGCGCGCGCCATAGAGCATTTCTGCACCTGATTTTTCGCCCCGGCCTTGAGCCGTCGAGGCGTCCGCTTTATTAATCGCGGGGGCGTGGACAACCGGCCGCCACGCCCAGGGCATCTTGCCTTAGTAACGCGCCGGATATTATTTATAAGGTTATAGCTAAGATGTATCGAATTTTTCGACGCCCTTTCTTCAATTCGCTCGCGGCGGGTTTTATCTTCTCTATCTGCCTTACGCCTTCGGCGCTGGCACAGCCCGCGCAGTCGCCGCTCACCAGCCAGGAGCTTGTGCGCAAGGTTCAACAGCTTCCGGCTCATCCGGAGAAAAGAGACGAGCTTGTTGAGGAGATCAGGAAACGCGGCATCGGTTTTGAGTTGACGCAGGGGTTGCGCGCGGTCGTCGCCTCCAAGAGCGGAAACGACGCGCTGTTGCGACGGACGCTGGAAGAGGCTGCGCGCCGCCGCCTCAATCCGGTGGCGGCCACCTTACCGCCGGAAGCGGAAGCGCGTGATCTTCTGGCGCGCACGCGCCTAACGACGCTCGCCGCCGCCGATGCGATGCCGGATTTCATCGTCAAGCAATTAATCACCAGAGCATATTCGCGCCCCGGTCTGAATAACTGGTCTGTCGCAGACCGTCTGACCATCGCCGTCAGTTTCCGCGCCCAACTGGGCGAGGAGTACAAGCTGATCGCCGTCAACGGTCTGCCGCCGAACGTCGAGCTGAAAGAGGGCCAGAGCTACGAGCAGTTGGGCGGCGCAAGCTCGACGGGCGAATATGTCTCGCGCCTCACGATGCTTTTTCTGGATGAAAGCCAGACGGATTTCAAGGCCGTCGATACCGACACCCTGCGCGGTCGGCGCGCAATCGTTTACGAGTACGAGATAAAGAAGCAGAACTCGCGTGCCGTTCTCACCTTCGGCGAGCGCAACGGTCAGCCGCAGCAACAGACGCGCGTCGGGGATCGCGGCAGAATCTGGATCGACCGCGAAACCAACCGTGTCCTGCGACTTGAGAGCATCTCGACAGAGATTCCGGCGAGCTTTCCGATCACGGAGGCGAGCCGCAACATCGATTACGATTGGGTGACGATAGCCGAGCGGCAATACCTCTTGCCCTCGCGCGCCGAAGTCTTTATGACCGCCCGCTTTGGCGAGCTTTTAATGCAGAGCCGCAACGATATACGCTTTCGCGGCTACCAGAAGTTTGGAACCGAGGTCAAGATCATCGAGGACGTGGACGAGACCGAAGAAGAGCCGCCACCCGGCCAAAAGCCGTAAGACTCCGGGGCCGACGGAGCTTTGCGGCGCACCCGGCGGAGCGCTTTCTAAGGGGAGCGCCCGCTTGCTAAACTTCGCCCGATGATCTAAACATCACGCGAAATAGATTGCTTTTGGCGCCGCAAAGAGGTTAAGCTGCGCGACTGTGAATAAGCCCCCTCGCCGGGCATCCGCTGTAGTTTTCCGGCGATTTTCGCGCACACTAATATACTGCCACCGCCATTTATCGCAGCAGAACGAGAGCGCCTGGAACTCCGAAGCAGTGCGCTTAGAAGAGCGAAATCAAGTTTTGCCAGAAATTGATCTTCGCTTCCGTTAACCAGTCAACTGACGGAGCCCGGTAGCTCAATCTACTGCTTGCGCTCGGTGCGCTACTGCTGTTTGTCTTGATAGACTTGGACGAGCACGATGGCGATGTGGTGCCCGGTAAATCGATCTCACCTCCCGGAACGGCGATGGCAAGCGCGATTGTCAAAAGGGTGGCGGCGCACAGTTGCCGAAGATTTTTCATTCTTTTCTCCTCAAAAGCTGCTGTTTGTAATAGGGGGTTAATAAAAACGTAGGAATAGCCGGGACCCTACGAGCGCGCGCATATTAACACTGTTAAGTAAAAAACTTGCAGGCTTGCAAGAAATTTGCAAGAGTATGGAAAGGCCATCTTAACATGAACTTAGCATCCCACCTGCTACTACTTCTGGATAATCCGACGCTCAGCCGCGTCGAGCAGGCCCATCTTCGCTGTGAACTCGCCCGTGAGATGGAGGAGGCCGGTGATTACGAGGCCGCGCGCCATGCCCTCGGCGAGTTGTGGCAGCGCATCGGCGAGCGCCCGCAGACCGATTTTTTGGACGAGCGAACGGCAGCCGAGACCCTGTTGCGCGCCGGGACTCTATCGGGTTGGATCGGGAGCGCAAATCAGATAGAGGGCGCGCAGGAGATAGCGAAAGACTTAATCAGCGAAAGCGCCGCGATCTTCAGGGCGTTGGGGGAAACGGAAAGGGCTGCCGAGGCGGATATCGATCTCGCCATCTGCTACTGGCGCGAGGGCGCGTTTGACGAAGCCCGCATCACCCTGCGCGACGCCCTGCGCCGCCTCGGGGAAAAAGATATAGAGCAGCGGGCGCGGGCCCTGCTCAACAGCGGCGTCGTAGAGAGGTCTGCCAAGCGCTTCAACGACGCGCTTCGCATTCTGACGGAGGCAGCGCCCGTCTTTGAGGCCAGCCGCAGCGATGCGATCAAGGGTAAGTTTCATCACCAACTCGCCACCGTACTGAGAAGTCTGGGTGACGCCGAACAGCGCCGGGACTACATAGACCGCGCCCTGGTCGAATACGCGGCGGCCAGTTTTCACTTCGAGCAGGCGGGCCATGTGCGCTTTGGCGCGGCGGTCGAAAACAACCTCGGCTTTCTCTTTCTAAACCTGGGCAAGTACGCGGAGGCCCAGGCGCATCTGGATCGCGCCCGCCGTTTATTCGTCAGTCTCAAGGACAGCGTCCACGCGGCGCAGGTGGACGAGACGCGCGCGCGCGTATTTCTGGCCCAGGGCGGCAACTCCAAAGCCGAAGAGATCGCGCGCGGGGCGGTGCGCACGCTTGAGCGCGGCGATGAGCACTCGCTGCTGGCCGAAGCGCTGACGACGCACGGCACTGCGCTGGCGCGTCTGAACCGTTTCGAGCAGGCGCGGGCGGCGCTCGAACGCGCCATCGAAGTGGCGCATCAGGCGGGCGATGCGGTCAGCGCGGGCGTCGCCGCGCTGACCATGATCGAAGAACTCGGCGAGCGGCTGAAGGTCTGCGAGCTGATTGAAAACTACGAGCGCGCCGACGACCTGCTCGCGGGCTCGCAGCAGCCTGCGATTCCGCTCCGTTTGCGCGCCGTCGCGCGTCGGATTCTGGCGGCTCAGCGCGAGCCCTCTGACCAGCCCGCGCCGTCCAGGTTTATTTACGTTTCAGAGGAGATCGCGGGCCTGCTGCAATGCGCGCATCGTATCGCCCTGACGAGCTACGTGGTGCTGATTACGGGCGAGACGGGCACGGGCAAGGAACTGCTCGCGCGATTGGTTCATGAATGGAGCGGGCGCAGCGGCAGCTTCGTCGCCGTCAACTGCGCGGCCCTGACAGAGACGCTGCTGGACGCGCGCCTGTTCGGTCACCAACGCAGCGGTCGGACGGATGCCGACCAGGATTCTTCGCCCGGCGCGGTGCGCGAAGCCAGCGGAGGAACCTTGTTCCTGGACGAAATCTCGGAACTCAGCATGGTCAACCAGGGCAAGATTTTGCGCCTCATCGAGCAGGGCGAGATTCATCCCGTGGGCGCATCGAAGCCGGAGCGTGTAGACGTGCGCATTATCGCCGCGACGAGCCGCGATCTACAGGACGGGGTCGGGGGCGGGCTGTTTCGTGCCTCCCTTTTCTACCGTCTGGCGACGTTTCACCTTGAGATTCCGCCGCTCAGAGAGCGCCCCGAGGACATCATTGCCCTCGCCGAGCAATTTATAGAAGAGTCGCTCAAGCAATACGGCCAGCGCGTCCACTGGACGCCCGAAGCGATTGCGGCGATGCGCGGGCTGCGGCTCGAAGGCAACGTGCGCGAGCTGCGCGCGTTGATCGAACGGACGATGCTGGAGGCGAGCGAAGGGGCGATCATCGGCCCGGAAGCGGTCGAGACGGTTGCGCTGCGGCACGGCTCCGAGGCGAGCTTCGCAAACCCCTGGAATAAGTTTTCGCTTAAGGAAGAGGTGCGCCGCATCGAGCGCCGCTTCATAGAGCTTGCGCTCAAGGCCGCGCAGGGCCGCGTCTCGCAGGCGGCCCGTCTGCTCGGCTTCAAACATCATCAATCGCTCACCTCCCTGATCGAGAGTAAACACCAACCCCTGCACGCTGAAAGAGCGCCCGTAAAGGCTCGCAAGCGCAGCATTACACGCGGCGGTGCTCATCGCCATTGAGAATATTCCGAGGGCGATTCGTTTTTTTAAGCCTCCGTCATCTTCCGCCCCGATTGAGAATGTATTGCCTGTAAAGAGAGGGTTTGTGTGTTCGCCTGTACGCGGCCGGGCACGCCCGTACGGTCGCTTCGGCGTAGAATCGCGCCGCCTTTCGGGGCGCGCGGCGCTGCCCGGCGGCTTGAACTACGCGGCCGTGTTGCGCCATTATTGTTGTGCCTTTAATAATGAGGTGCTTCCCTGATGGCTAATTACGCAGAGCGATTGCCGGAGAATGTTCCGGGCGACTTTTTCGTAGACGCGACCTGCATCGATTGCGATGCGTGCCGCCAGATCGCGCCCGCCACGTTTCGCGATCATGGCGACCGGTCGAGCGTTTACCGTCAGCCAGAGACGGAAGATGAGACGCGGCTCGCCTTGATGTCATTGGTGGCTTGCCCGACCGCCTCCATCGGCGCGACCCGCAAGCACGACATGCACATCGGTATCGATGCCTTCCCTTCTCTGGTCGCCGAAAACGTCTACTTCTGCGGCTATACCTCCGAGGCGAGCTTCGGCGCGTGGAGTTATCTGATCGTGCGGCCTGCCGCCGAAGGTGGAAACATCCTGGTGGATTCGCCGCGCTTCGCCGGGCCGCTCGTCAAAAGAATAAGCGCGATGGGCGGCGTCCGGACGATGTTTCTGACGCACCGCGACGACATCGCCGATCACGCCTCCTTCGCTAAAAAATTCGGTTGCCTGCGTGTGATGCACGCTGCGGACGGCGCTGCGCGCTACCAAATTGAGCGCGCCGTAGAGGGCGAAGCCGCGGTGCGCCTCGGCGATGACCTGATCGCCATCCCCGTGCCCGGACACACGCGCGGCCACATGGTTCTGCTCTACAGGAATAAATTTCTGTTCACGGGCGATCACCTGGCATGGTCTCCAGAGAGAGAGACGCTGACGGCCTTTCGCAGCGTCGCCTGGTACTCGTGGACAGAGCAGACGCGTTCTATGGAGAAGCTTTTGGATTACGATTTCGAGTGGGTGCTGCCCGGCCACGGTCGCATTCATCACGCGAGCGCCGCAGAGATGCGCTCTCATCTACGGCGTTGCATAGAATGGATGAAAGTGACTCGTTAAGCTTTTTTAGCGCCGCTGACCTCCATCTTTCCCGTATCCGACTTGCCTTCCTTCAAAGCCTTGCGCGCCTCTTTTGCCAATTTCTGATACTCTCTGCATATGCTGTCCAATTCCTTTTCGTCCAGCTCCTCTAAATCCAGAAGCGCCGTGTGCGCTCCCTTGGTCACGCGAATCAGCTCGTCCAACTTCACCTGTATGGCTTCGGAATCCCTGTTCTGCGTATTCTGAATCAGGAATACCATGAGAAAGGTGACAATCGTCGTGCCGGTGTTGATGACCAGTTGCCAGGTATCGCTGAAGCCGAAGACGGGCCCCGAGACGGCCCAGACGATAATGGTTGATACGGCGATGAAAAAAGCCGTCGGGCGCCCCGTCGCGTGCGCCGTCCATTTGGCGAAGCGAGTAAACCAGGATGTCGATTTCGAAGGTCTCATAGCTCTCCTCTCTTGAACTTTAGGAGACGATGCAACTACGGCCGTGCCCGGCGGTCGTCGCCGCCGCCGCCGCCCGAACCCATTGCTCGACCCACCGCGAATCATTCCACATAACATGGTGCATTGAACAGCCTTAAAAACCTTTATCTCCGTGCGGCCTATCATAACAAGGGTGCCGCGCGCGGAGACGAGCGCGTGCGGTTTCGCGCCCGTTTTGTTATAAAATCAGTATTCAGAAGTCAGGACTCAGAACTCAGAATGAGAGCGGCTCGTTTTTTCTTCTGAGTTCTGAGTCCTGACTCCTGAATACCGAAATTTTTATGAATACCGAACGCATACGAAATTTCTCGATCATAGCGCATATAGATCACGGCAAGTCGACGCTGGCGGATCGGCTGTTGGAATTGACGGGCGCTCTGACGGAGCGCGAGATGTCGGCACAGGTGCTCGACAATATGGATTTGGAGCGCGAGCGCGGCATTACGATCAAGGCGCATGCCGTGCGGCTCGACTACACGGCGCGCGACGGCGAAGCCTACGTGCTCAACCTGATCGACACGCCCGGCCACGTCGATTTCTCCTACGAGGTTTCGCGTTCGCTTTCGGCCTGCGAGGGGGCGCTGCTGATCGTAGATGCGTCGCAGGGCGTCGAAGCGCAGACGCTCGCCAACACCTACCTCGCCATCGATAACAATCTGGAGATGATTCCGGTCATCAACAAAATAGATTTGCCGGGCGCGGAGCCCGAAAAAGCGCTTGAGCAGATCGAGCATGTCTTAGGGCTGGAAACACACAACGCGGTGCTGACGAGCGCCAAGACCGGCATGGGCGTCGCCGAAGTGCTCGAAGCCATCGTGCGCGACGTGCCGCCGCCCGTAGGCGACAGCGAAGCGCCGCTCAAGGCCCTGATCTTCGATTCGTGGTACGACTCTTACAGGGGCGTGATCGTTCTCTTCCGTGTGATCGACGGCTCGGTTAAGCCCGGTATGAAGATTCGCTTCTTCAACACGGGGCGCGACTATCAGGTGGAAACCCTCGGCGTCAATCGCCCGCGCCCGACCCCTATCAATCGTCTCGGCGTGGGCGAGGTCGGCTTTCTCACAGCCTCCATCAAGGAGGTCGCCGACGTGCAGATAGGCGACACGATCACGGAGAGCGCGCGGCCTACCCTTGAGCCCTTCCCCGGATTTCAGGAGATCAAACCGATGGTCTTCGCGGGGCTCTACCCTATCGATACGAACCAGTACGAGGAGTTGCGCGACGCGCTCGACAAGCTGCGCTTGAATGATTCCTCTTTCTTCTACGAGCCGGAATCGTCAACCGCGCTCGGCTTCGGTTTTCGCTGCGGATTCCTGGGCCTGCTGCACATGGAGATCGTACAGGAGCGACTTGAGCGCGAGTTCAATCTGGATTTAATCACAACCGCTCCGGGCGTGCGTTATACGGTGACGACGACCGACGGCCTTAAGGTCGAGATCGATTCCCCGGCCAAGATGCCAGACCCGGCGCGCATCGCCAGGATCGAAGAGCCCGTCATACTGGCGACGATCCTCACCTCGGACGATTACCTGGGCGGCATTCTTCCGCTGCTGGAAGAGAAGCGCGGCGTGCAGAAACGGTTCGAGTACATCGCCGCCAATCGCGTCATGCTCACTTACGAGCTGCCCTTGAACGAGATCGTGCTCGACTTTTATGACCGCTTGAAATCGGTCTCGCGCGGTTACGCCTCGCTCGACTATCATCTGGCCGGGTCGTGGGAGAGCGATCTGGTCAAGCTGGACGTGCTCGTGGCGGGCGAGCCTGTCGATGCGCTATCGCTCATTCTGCATCGCAGCACCTCGCAGGCGAAGGGCCGGGCGCTGGCCGAAAAGATGAAGCAGTTGATTCCGCGACAGCTTTTTGAAGTGCCCATACAGGCGGCCATCGGCAACAAGGTCGTCGCGCGCGAGACCGTCAAGGCGCTCGGCAAAAACGTCATCGCCAAATGCTACGGCGGCGACATTTCCAGAAAACGCAAGCTGCTTGAAAAACAAAAAGAAGGCAAAAAGCGGATGAAAAAAGTCGGTCGCGTCGAAATCCCGCAGGAAGCATTTCTGGCTGTTTTAAAGGTTAGCGAATCTTAAAGGTGAATTATGGAAATCACAATTAATCTACCCGAAGATGTGGCAAAAACTTTTGCGACCAATGGCGAAAATATTGAGCGCAAAATTCTGGAAGCAACGGCTCTGGAAGGCTATCGCGCCGGTAAACTTTCTCAAGCGCAAGTTAGAAGAATGCTCGGTTTTGCCACTGATATGCAGGTTGATGCATTTTTAAAAGACAACGGCGTTTTCCTTGAATACGATTTGGAAGATATTAAACGCGAAACTGAATTTAGTTTGAGCCGTAAATGATTGTCGTTGCCGACACTTCGCCAATTAATTATCTCGTTTTAATCGGCGAGATTGATAGTCTGCCCGCGCTTTACGAAAGTGTTGTTATCCCCGAAGCCGTTTTTAACGAGCTGCAAGCTGATGAGACGCCGGAAATGGTTCGCGCTTGGGCGATCAAACCGCCTGATTGGTTGACGATGTCGCCTGTTAGCATATTGCTTGATGAGATTTACCTGCCCGAATTGGATGAAGGCGAAAA
>DASZEN010000041.1:0-12223 GCA_035940775.1 Pyrinomonadaceae bacterium
GCACCGAATGCGAGGCTGATAAACCTGCGGGTATTGAACTCCGAGGGAGTGGGGAGCACGTCGGCCGTGTTGAGTGCTCTGGATTGGGTGATGACGAACCGCTCGGCATTCAACATCAGGGTCGTCAACATGAGCCTCGGCATGCCCGCCGTCGATTCTTATAGGAACGATCCCGTGTGTCTGGCCGTGCGACGACTGGTTGATGCGGGCGTGGTGGTGGTTGCGTCCGCCGGTAATAACGGCAAGAACAGCTCCGGCCAGAAAATCTACGGGCAGATCAAATCGCCCGGCATAGAGCCATCTGCGATCACTGTAGGCGCGGCGAACACCTTCGGGACGGATGCGCGCGACGATGATACGGTGACGACCTTCAGCTCGCGTGGGCCAACGCGCGGCTTCCGTACGGATGCAAACGGTGTGAAGCATTACGATAACCTCGTCAAGCCCGACATCGTCGCGCCGGGCAACAAGCTGGTCTATGCCGAGGCGGCAGATAATCTTCTGGTGAGACAGAATCCGCAGCTTGATGCCGGTGTGAGCCCGGTGGCCGACCGTAAGATGATGTACATGAACGGCACTTCGATGGCCGCTCCGGTCGCCGCAGGCACGGCTGCGCTCCTTCTACAGGCCAACCCTTCTTTAACTCCCAACCTCGTCAAGATGATCCTGATGTACACGGCGCAGCCTCTGGCGAACTTCAATATGTTCGAGCAGGGCGCGGGCGAGTTGAACATCGAAGGCGCGATGCGCCTGGCGCGGCTCGTGCGCGGCGATCTACAGGCTACGACGCCGGTCGGTGCTCCCTTGCTGACGAGTGCGACACCGCCTGCGCCGCGCACAACCATCGCCGGAAAGACCTTCACGTGGTCACAGGGCATTATCGTTGGCCCAACCTACGCTTACGGTTCCGACCTCATCACTAAGTATCAGAAGGTCTACGGCCTGGGCGTGATGATCTCCGACGGCGTGATGGTCTCCGATGGGGTGATGGTCTCGGACGGAGTCATGGTCTCTGACGGCGTTATGGTCTCTGACGGCGTCGCCGTATCGGATGGCGTGATGGTCTCGGATGGGGTGATGATCTCAGACAAGTCCTGGATGTCGAGCGGCGTTATATTGGGCGAACACATTCTGACGAGCAACGGCATAATCCTGGCCGACGGCACGGTTTTTATGGACGTTCACATGCTGCTCGGCGATGGCGTGATGGTCTCGGATGGCGTCGTCGTTTCCGACGGCGTCGTAATCTCCGACCGCACCGTGTCCGGCAACGGCGTGATGGTTAGCGACGCTACTTTGCAAGCGCTCTCGGCGTGCATCAACGGGGATAACACCATAGAGACAAACGTGGAAGCAGACGCCGGAATGGATTATCTGGGTTACTGATCCGGATAAAGCGGACGGGTCGAGCCCCGATTGGACAGTCGCGCGTCGAAAAGGGCAGAGGGAATAGATTTAGATGCAATCAGCTCAGTCACCGGGCGCAAACACAGTAGCCGGAGGAGGAGGGCTCGCGACGCCGCGTATGAGAGACGGCGCGGGGCACTCGCTTGCGGTCGAAAAACTGGAGGCCGAGCACCGCGAAGAGATTCTCTCTTTCTTAGCGGCGCGCGGCGTCCACACTGTATTTATGGCCGGGCTGATACGCGACAACGGCGTCGTCAGCCCTTTGAATCGCGGCGCGTTCTACGCCTGCCGCGAGGCCGCGAGTGGTTGCCTGGAAGGCGTGGCGCTGATCGGGCACGCGACGCTCGTCGATGCGCGAAGCGAGGCGGCGCTGGCGGCCTTCGCGCATTTCGCGCAAAGCTGCGCTCTCTCGCACCTGATACACGGCGAGCTGCGCGAAGTCGAAAGCTTCTGGAACAGCTATGCGCCGCATTCAGGGCGCGAGCCGCGACGCATCTGCCGGGAAATACTGTTTGAGCATCGCGGGCCGGTACGGGCACGCAAGCCCGTGCCGGGTCTACGCCCGGCCACGCTGGATCATCTGGCGCTGGTGATGACGATCAATGCCGAGATGGCTTTTGAAGAGTGCGGCGTCAACCCTTTGGAGCGTGATGCGCTCGGGTTTCGCCAGCGCACGGCGCGTCGCATAGAGCAGGGGCGCGTTTGGGTTTGGATCGAGGATGGACGACCGATCTTCAAGGCGGACGTGGTGGCCGACACGCCCGAGGCCGTTTACCTCGAAGGCGTCTACGTTCACCCGCAGGATCGGCGCAAGGGTTACGGGTTGCGCTGTATAACGCAACTGTCCCGAATCCTGCTCGCCCGCGCCGAGTCCGTCTGCCTCCTCGTCAACGAACAGAAAAAAGAGGCACAGGCTTTCTACAGGAGGGCTGGCTACAAGGCCGTGAGCGACTACGACACCATCTATCTGGGGCAGCTTCATTGAACCCCGACCGCTAGCGCAGCATCATAATCACCCGCCGCTCGCGCCCGCCGTCGAACTCGCACAGAAAGATTCCCTGCCAGCGACCCAGCAATAGCTCGCCGTCCTGAAACGGAACCGTCACGCTTGAGCCTACGAGGCTCGCCTTGATGTGGGCGTCCGAGTTCTCCTCGCCGTGACGAAAGCCCATGCCGTGTTGCGGAACGAGCGTGCGTAGCGCCAGCAGCATATCGCGTTGGACTTCGGGGTCGGCGTTCTCGTTGACGGTCAGCCCGGCGGTCGTATGCTGTACGTAGAGCACGCAGAAACCTTCGGTCGCTCCCGCCTCCTTCAACTTCCGGCGTACCTCGTCCGTGAACTCTACCATCTGCTCGCGCTCGTGCGAGCGCACTTTAATCACGTACATGGTTCGTTTCGCTCTTCCGCGCGCAGGAGCAGATTCCGCAAGCCTTTAAGGCACACACATGCGCGGGACGCGTGACGCGCGCGGATATCAGGACTAAAGATGAAAGGAAAGCCCCTGACCTCCGGAACCTCGGAGCAGGGGCTTACCCGTTCTCGGGGCTACTGCGAAAAGAGCGCGCGCGCCGTCAGTCCCTTTGCGAAGCCTTTCGCACGAGCGCCCAGCCGGAGGGAAGCGCGGCTGCCGCGAGCGCGATCTTGATAACGTCTCCTAACAGAAAGGGCGTGACCCCGGCGCGGAAAGCATCCGCCGCCGACTTGAAGAAAAGCGAGAGCCAGGCCCAGCCGCCTAGTAGTATCAGGGCCGAGCCGATCAGCATGGCAGCGGCGGCCGAAAAGTATCGCCTGTCCCAGCCGCGCTCCGCGAGCAGACCGACGACGAAGGCCGCCAGCGGATACGACAGCAGGTAGCCCGTCGTCGGGCTCACCAGAAGGTAGGTCAAGCCACCGCCGCCCGCACGGAAAAAGGGAAGCCCGCTCGCGCCTTCGATCAGGTACGCGATCATCGCCAGCGCGCCCAGGCGCGAGCCCAGGAGCGCGCCCGCCAGCAGCACGACGAAGGTCTGACCCGTGACGGGGACGGGCGTCCAGGGAAGCGGTATGACGAACTGCGCCGAGAGCGCCATCAGTAGACTGAACGCGACGACGAGGACGAGCTGCCGCGTCCAATCCAGAGGCGCGAGCACGGCCCCCGTCAATGTTTCGGCCTTAGCATAGGAAGTATTCACGGATTCCTCCCAAAGATAGTTTGCATAAAAGCAGCGCTCTCTCGGCCGCTCGACAAATTATGTATGAGCCGAAACCCACGGGAGAGGCGCGCACGCGCGCGCCAGAGTGTTCCGTAGCTTGCGGCTCATAAAATCTTCAAAGCTATGGTAAGTCCACCTGCTCGGCTCTGACTGCGCTTCGCTCCACCTGTGCCTTCTCCGAGCCGATTCGCATTCCGTAGAACGAGCGATAGACGAAGAACATAGAGACGAGGAAGAAGACCCCGGCCAGGACGTGTGTAATCATCGCGCCGTTTTCTCCGAACTGTCCCCTTCTATCGGCGACCGAGACGGCCAGTTCCACCGCCAGCAGGCCGAAGAGCGTCGTGAACTTGATGACGGGATTCAGGGCCACGGACGAAGTATCCTTGAACGGGTCGCCGACCGTATCGCCGACCACAGTGGCGTCGTGCAGGGCCGTGCCCTTCTGCTTAAGCTCGACCTCGACGATCTTCTTGGCGTTGTCCCACGCGCCGCCCGCGTTCGCCATGAAGATGGCCTGATAGAGACCGAAGATGGCAATCGAGATCAGGTAGCCGATGAAGAAGAAGGGCTCGACGAAGGCGAAGGCGAGGCTCGCGAAGAACACCGTCAGGAAGATATTGAACATCCCCTTCTGCGCATACTGCGTGCATATCTGCACGACCTTCTTGCTATCTTCGACCGACGCCTTCTCGACGCCTTCGAGCCGTATGTTGGCCTTGATGAACTCGACCGCCCGATACGCGCCGGTCGTCACGGCCTGCGTGCTCGCTCCCGTGAACCAGTAAATGATCGCGCCGCCCGTAATCAACCCGAGCACGAACGGAGCATGAAGCAGCGACAGATTCTGCGTATTCTGCGTCAACCCCGAAGTGAGCGCCATGATGATCGAGAAGATCATCGTCGTCGCCCCGACCACCGCCGTACCTATGAGCACCGGCTTGGCCGTCGCCTTGAAGGTATTGCCCGCGCCGTCGTTCTCTTCGAGCAGGTGCTTGGCCCGCTCGAAGTTCACGTCAACATTGTAGTCTTTCTTGATCTCGGCCTCGATGCCCGGCACCTGCTCTATGAGCGATAGCTCGTAGACGGATTGCGCGTTGTCGGTCACAGGCCCGTAGGAATCGACCGCAATCGTCACCGGCCCCATGCCCAGAAAGCCGAAGGCGACGAGACCGAAGGCGAAGACGGCGGGCGCGAGCATCAACGCTTCGAGCCCCTGCATGCTGAAGAGATAAGCGATGGACATCAGGATCACGATGCTGATGCCGAGCCAGTAGGCGGAGAAGTTACCGGCCACCAGCCCCGAAAGGATATTGAGCGATGCGCCGCCCTCCTGCGAAGACGTGACCACTTCCCTGACGTGGCGCGATTCGGTCGAGGTGAAGACCTTGACCAGTTCCGGAATGATCGCCCCGGCGAGCGTCCCGCACGAGATGATCGTCGCCAGCTTCCACCACAGGCTGTCGTCGGTTCCGAGCACGGGGACGAGCAGATAAGAGACGGCGTAGGTGAGCGCGACCGACACGACGGAGGTGATCCACACGAGCGAGGTCAGGGGCTTCTCGAAGTTCATCGTCGCGGCGTTTCCATAACGGGCCTTCGCGATGGCTTCGTTGACGAAATAGGAGACGGCGCTCGCGACGATCATCATCACGCGCATCACGAAAATCCAGACCAGGAGCTGCACCTGAACCAGGGGGTTCGCCACGCCGAGCAAAATAAAGGTGATGAGGGCCACGCCCGTCACGCCGTAGGTCTCGAAGCCGTCGGCCGATGGGCCCACGGAGTCGCCCGCGTTGTCGCCCGTACAATCGGCGATCACGCCCGGATTGCGCGCGTCATCCTCCTTGATCTTGAAGACGATCTTCATCAGGTCGGAGCCGATGTCGGCGATCTTGGTGAAGATGCCGCCCGCGATTCTAAGCGCCGCCGCGCCCAGAGATTCGCCGATGGCGAAGCCTATAAAGCACGGGCCAGCGTAATCGCGCGGGACGAAGAGCAGAATGCAGAGCATTATCAACAGCTCGACCGAGATCAACATCATGCCAATGCTCATCCCGGCCCTGAGCGGAATGGTGTAGATCGGATATGGTTTCGCGCCGAGGCTCGCAAAGGCCGTCCGCGAGTTGGCGAACGTATTGACGCGAATGCCGAACCATGCGACGCCGTAGCTTCCGGCGATGCCGACGAGACTGAACAGAAGAATCACAGCCACCTTGAGCGGCGGAAAGCCGTTCTGCACGGCTCCGGTCGCCTGATCGACCGTTCGGGCGAGAGCGCCGAAATAGACTGCGACGATCAACCCTATGAACAGCCAAAGGATCAGTATGAACTTGCCCTGCGTAATGAGATAGGTCTTACAAGTCTCGTAGATAAGCTCTGAAATCTCTCGCATAGATCGATGCACGGGCAGGTTCTTCAACTGCATGAAGATGACGAGCCCGAACAACAACCCGAGAAAACAGACCCCGAGTCCGGTCATCAGCAGCGTGCGCCCGTTCAGACCAAGAAAGTTGACGCCCGCCAAGTCTGGAAGGATCAGGTTGGCCTCTCCGCCCGGCGCGTGCGCCGTGGCCTGACGCGATGGCCCGGATCCCTGCGCTTCGTGCGGCACAGGAGGCTGCTGGGCCCATGCAGCCGACGAGAAGACGATCATGGCGGCAATCATGGCCGCCAGCCTCAGCGCGCGACTCCCTGCAAATGATGATGACGAAACCTTATTTGAGATCAGGTGGCCAAAGGCGGCGAGCGATAAGAGACTGAAGCCCACGATAAGAGACAGTGTTAAATTCTCCACGATAAGACGATTCCTTTCTGTTCTTCGACAAATGGCGAGATGAGCTGCCCAAAAGAGGGCGACCGTGCTGGCTGGCGAGCAAATCAGAACAGACCCTCGCACACAGGAAGCGTGTCCCGTGTCTATCCCGCCTCTGCTGTCAGCAAGTCGCGCTAAAAGCGGTTATTATGGCCGATTTCCGCCCCAACTGTCCACCGTAGCGAAGGTAGTAACGAAGGGCCGCAGGGCGGCAGCGATGAGGGATGAAAAAGATAGAAGGGAAACGATGATGCGGAACAAGGAATGATGAATTAAGAGATATGTGCTTTTAATTCATCATCCATTATCTATCATTCCTTCACGTTCATCCCCTCGCTACTCCCTTATATGCTTCCTGCTTCGGCGAGCCCTGCGCCGGGGGCGGGCTCGGGTCGCTTTCGGCCTCCCGTCCAGCGGCGTATGGAATCGATCAGCACGACGACCGCCGCTGTCATCAATATGGCCGTCAGCGCGACATTGATGTAGCCCTGCGCGGAGGTCTCCGGCTTCTGCGCGAGCGGCCAGAAGTTGTCCGTGATGGATTGCCACCCGGCGACCAGCGTAGTCGTCGCGACGAACGTGAGCGGAAGAAGCGTCACCCAGCTATAACGCGCCTTGTCCATGTTGATGATGATCGTCGTCGCGACGCAGAGCGCGACCGAGGCGAGCAGTTGATTGGCGATGCCGAACATGGGCCAGATCGTCGAGATCGAGCCCGACCAGATGAAGGCCGCCCAACCGGCGACCACCAGCACGGTCGTCAGGATTGAACCCGGCAGCCAGTTCGGCTCTTCGAGTTTCTTATAAAAACGCCCGCCGAACTCGCCCACCAGAAAGCGCGCGACGCGCGTCCCCGTATCAATCGTCGTCAGGATGAAGAGCGCCTCGAACATGATGGCGAAGTGATACCAGTACTTCATCAGACCGCGCAGGCCCGGCACGGCGTCGAAAATCTTGGCGATGCCGAGCGCCAGGGTGACCGCGCCGCCCGTACGCCCGCGCAGATTCTTCTCGCCCGACTCGGCTTCGAGACGGTCTATCTCCTGCGGCTGTAAGTTGAAACCTCCGGCCGTATGAGTATCCACCATCTGCGCGTAAGCGGCCCTTTGCGCCTCCGTCTTCTGCATTGTATTGATCGCGAAATAGTCGCCCGGAAAAAGCGACGTGGCGGCGATCAGCGCGACGACCCCGACCACCCCCTCCATCAACATCCCGCCATAGCCGATGATGCGCGTGTCGCTCTCCTTTGCGATCATTTTCGGCGTCGTGCCCGAAGAGATCAGCGCGTGAAAGCCGCTGATCGCCCCGCATGCAATCGTAATAAAGACGAACGGATAGACCTTGCCCGGAATAACCGGCCCACCCCCCGCGACGAACGGAGTAAACGCGGGCATGTTCAAAGTCGGGTGAACCAGAATGACTCCGATAATCAGGAAAGCGATCGTGCCGATCTTCAAATAGGACGAGAGATAATCGCGCGGGCACAAGAGCATCCACACGGGCAGCACGGAGGCTATGAATCCGTAGGCCGCCATCAGCAGGATGATCGTATTACGCTGGAAGGTGAAACTCTGGGCCCACGAAGACTCAGCGATGCGCCCGCCGAGCCACACTGCGAAAAGGAGACCGAGGACGCCTATGGCGCTCGCCTCCGCGATCCTGCCGGGACGTATGCGGTACATGTAAAGGCCCATCAGGAGCGCCAGCGGAATCGTGAACCCCACCGTAAACGTCCCCCAGGGGGATTCCGCCAGCGCGTTTACGACCACGAGCCCCAACCCGGCGAGCGCGATCACCACTATAAAAAGAATGGCGATACCGGCGACCAGGCCTGAGAGCGGGCTGATCTCTGTGCGCGCAATCTCGGCCAGCGATTTCCCGCGCCGCCTGACGCTCGCCACCAGGATCATAAAATCATGCACCGCCCCGCCCAGACACACCCCTATCACCAGCCACAACAGCCCCGGCAAAAATCCGAACTGCGCCGCCAGCACGGGCCCCACCAGCGGCCCCGCCCCCGAAATCGCCGCGAAGTGATGGCCGAACAGCACCCACTTATTCGTCGGATAATAATTATGCCCGTCGTACATCGTCTGCGACGGCACAGCCCGCGCGTCATCCAGCGCCAAAACCTTCGCAGCGATAAAGGCCGAATAATACCTGTACGCAATCGCCATCACGCATAGCGATCCGACGATGATCGGCAGGGCATTGACACTCATAAACTGTTCCTCCGCGGGACTAAATTATAAACGATTAAGCGCGCGCCGAAAGGAAGGACAAAAGCCACGGCCTGCTATCCCTTTTTACTTAACCCGTTATCTGCCGGTCAAGCTCCATTTCGCCTTTGCGTATCAAAACAGAAGAGCCCGCGAGTCAGAAATAGACTCGTAGGCTCTCGTAGCATCCCGTCGGCGAGCGCTTCGGCTCAGCTACTCATCAGGGTGCCAGGGTGAGGAACACGTCACAGGCCCAGCGACCGACGCGCAAGTGCTCGGCGTCATCCACCTTGGCCCGATACCGAAACTCGTTGCCGTATCTATCCCTTCGACGCGCTTCCCTGTAATCGAGCGAGATTGATTCCACAGCGAGCGACGCCAAAGCGTGCAATTCATCTTCTTCAGAGACGCCGTTGTGGTTCGCGTCCCGCCACAGACGCAAAGATGAGAAGATGGAGTCGCGGCCATCTACTACGCCGTCATCGTTGCCACCATTAACGGCCTTGTCGTACTCGGCCAGGGCCAGAAAGCCATTAGGGTTATCCGAATTGGGTTGCGGCGTGAAGTTACCGAACAATTCCTGACCGTCATCAATCAGACCATTCGCGTTGCGGTCAAGAGCCAGCCACGCATCGTCTGAGCCGGGAGTAGTCCACGATATTCTTTCCCTTGTGCCATCCGCATCGAGGTCGAATCGAACACCATCGCGTGCATCGGTGAGGTCAAAGCCGTTGCCGAGAGTATCGACGAGGATGGGAGAGGACGGGGGCTTCAAAGTGCATTGACAGGTATCCCAATCCCACAATCCGTTAGCCGCCGTACAGGCAGCCCTATCAGCCAGAGTGCATCCGCCGCTGCCCAGCACACAGGAATTGCCTAAAAAGTCCCAGGTTCCGCCAGAGCTTGCACATTCCTCTAGTAATATGGGCGAGGGAGTTGCCGTAGGTGTTGGCGAGGGTGAAGGGCAATATTGGGTACTAACTAAATAGGCATCACATGCTGTCGGGCCTTGGAGTCCAGCGCCATTATTGCTGCTACCCCAATTCATATTATTAAGAGTCGGACAGGTGTTAGTTCTACAAGTACCCCCCCGGGCCCATAATTGTTGTCCCGGAAGCACAAGTTGGGCAATCGAAGAGCCCAAATGTGTGCCCGATCTCATGCCCTGTTGTTCCGCCCAGTGTATCTGGACTATGAATATTAGGGTCAACAGTAATAATCACACGAGAGATATAGGGCCAATCTCCGACAAAATTTGATTTAGCATGAGCCCCAGAATAACCTCTTTGCATATATATTTTCGGTGCATTAACAGAATAACTTGTTGGAGGCGTTGTCGCGGTTGTATATGTGAAGGTTACGCCAGTACAGGTTCCACTGATCGAACTAAAATTCGACCAGTTGGCGAACGCTCTCTTTATGCCCTCTTGCTCAGTAGCAGTAAATTGGCTGGAATTAATAACTACTACTACTGATATAGACTGTTTAAAAACAAGTATCGAATAATCTACAGTAGTGAAATTACAAGCCGCTGACACAACGACTTGCGAGTAGATCGTTGCCCCTATAAATAGGGCAACAACTAAACAGAGAACTAACAAGCGATCTAGCCGCAATTGGAGCAAGCAAGTTGTTTTCATATTCTGTGAGGTCCTTACTTGGAAGTTGAAAGCTATGGGTTGCGGGCAGCTTCCTTTACGGAGTCAAAAAAAGCTGTCTCATCCATGCCTTTATAGAGGTCAAATTTGTCTCCAGCTTCGTCCAGTGGAAACACTTTGCCTGCACGCAACTCAAATCCCGTTATGATATGAAAGGCTTGCTCCGGGTCGGCGCAGGTGAGGAAGAAAAGATAGCGCTTACCGACGAGAGGCATGTTTTGTCCATTAATGCTATACCTTGTAATACGCCCGGAGGATTGTCTTACCCTGCCTCCTTCGCGTTCCACATCAATCGTATTGCCAATAGCAATTATATGCTTATCATCTTTAAGTACTCGTTCAACTTGAAGACCAAACTCAGAATAAACACCTTCTTTATTATTAGATAGATATGCCTGTGAACTGATAACATCGCCGATGACGATGACATTGCTTTGAGCCGTTGGAAGAGCCGGAATCGAAAGAAACCAATGGTCATTCAGCATTGACTGACCATAATCAGCATTTGGCTCAACCACCAGTTTAGGCTTATCGTACTTTTTACCCCTCGCGAGTCTCTTCGCGCGCTCCGCTGAATCAGAAGGTAAATGTGTTTCGGTGTCGGCAAGAGGCCATTGTTCCTCGTCTACCTGACCACGTTTATGTTGATTATTAAATGTGTAGATATTGTCATCATTCTTTAGTTGTGCCATTACGGCTGCTACTAAAATTGCGAGAATGACTAATACTAGTAACCCTATTCTTCTATAGCGAAACATTTGGAACTCTCCTAAAACTCATCGGCATTAAGGTGAAATTGCTCAGCAGGTGACAAACCCCCCTGGTATTGGCGACGCAGCGCCGCTATTGGGGCACTACAGCAACAACTACCACTAAAAAAAGCAGCAGTATTAGTCTTCTCTTGTATTGCATAGAAACCTCTCTCCGGCGAAAGGAACAGGTGAGGCTGCTTGCCGTGAACATCTTCGTGATGAGAGGCAGAGAAGCCGCAAGGGTTGTGAGTTCTTAGCCGACGCTTTGCTTACCAGTAGAGTGCTCGCGCGCCATCTATCTTTCCCGCAGTTCATTCAAAGCTGGAACGAGCGACGGGGCGAGGACCATGCCCGCTACGGTAGACCCCTTTGAGGGCACAGTCAACACTTTTTTATTGGCGAAAATGAGGATTTATTGGCCTATTCAATGATTTTTTCCAGTCAGCGCTTTGTTATGGGATTCGCTTTGAGGCACGCGTGCTCTCCGAGAGAACTGGCGACCTACGTTTTGGCTTTACGTATCAAAACAGAAGAGCCCGCGAGTCAGAAATAGACTCGTAGGCTCTCGTAGCATCCCGTCGGCGAGCGCTTCGGCTCAACTACTCATCAGGGTGCCAGGGTGAGGAACACGTCACAGGCCCAGCGACCGACGCGCAAGTGCTCGGCGTCATCCACCTTAGCCCGATACCGAAACTCGTTGCCGTATCTATCCCTTCGACGCGCTTCCCTGTAATCGAGCGAGATTGATTCAACACCGAGCGACGCCAAAGCGTGCAATTCATCTTCTTCAGAGATGCCGTTGTGGTTTATGTCCTGCCACAGGCGTAAAGATGTGAAGACCGAATCACGACTGTTTATCACGCCGTCATCATTGCCGCCGTTAATGGTCTTGTCGTACTCGGCCAGGGCTAGAAAGCCGTTAGCGTTATCCGAATTGGGTTGCGGCGTGAAGTTGCCGAAGAGTTCCGTGCCATTATCTATCGTGCCATTAGCGTTACGGTCTAAGCACAGCCACGCATCGTCCGTATCAGCCGTCGTCCATGAAAGTCTTTCCGGCATCGAATCACTGTCGAGGTCGAATCGAACACCATCGCGTGCATCGGTGAGGTCAAAGCCGTTGCCGAGAGTATCGACGAGGATGGGAGAGGACGGGGGCTTCAAAGTGCATTGACAGGTATC
>DASZEN010000042.1:0-36179 GCA_035940775.1 Pyrinomonadaceae bacterium
ACGGTGGAACTGTGGATCGCGCCACAGGGAGCACCGGCGGTGACGGCCGACAGCGCATCGACGGTGCCGTGCGAGCCGCGGGCGACGCGGCGGACGACACGAAGGAGTCGGCGTCGAGGTCGTGATGATGAGTAAGCTGTAGACGATCAGCTTGCCTCTCATGTAATTCCAATGAGGGAGCAGGCGGTTTCCGAAGGCGGGCGATGTTGCTTTTTGTTCAGAGCATCGCCCGCCTTCGCCTTGATGAATAATGAAGATTCTGGCGGCGTTCGTTTTTGTGTGATAAGGTTTGAGATCGAAGCCGATTAAAATCCGCTACGATCTCCGCGTGGGCCTTAGAATATGAATCTGAAAGAGCGCATCATATCCGACCTGACCGCCTCGATGCGGGCCAAGGATGCCGCCCGCACCTCGACGCTGCGGATGGTCAAGGCGTCAGTGATGAACCGCGAGATCGAGAAGGGCGGCGCGCTCGACGAGGATGAGCTGGTGAAAGCGCTGCAATCGCTCGTCAAACAGCGGCGCGACTCCGTCGAACAGTACGAGAAGGCCGGGCGGCGGGAGCTGGCCGATAAGGAGCGCGCCGAGATCGAAGTCATAGAGGCGTACATGCCGCAGGCGGCCTCGCGCGACGAGATCGAGCAGGCGGTCTCGATGGCTATCTCTGAGACCGGGGCTTCCTCCATGCGCGACATGGGGGCGGTGATGAAGTCGGCGCAGGCGCGGCTTGCCGGACGCAATGCCGACGGCCGCACAATTAGCGAGATCGTCAAATCAAAACTGGGCAACCAGTAGCCGGGTAACAGAGCGGCAGGGGTTAAGCCATCGTACCCCGGCCCGCCGCTGGTCGCTACGCTCCCTGTTTCCCGGTCGCTTGCTTCTGCACTTCCCTTCCCGTATAATTTTTAGCTTGCTTGGAGCGCGGCGGTGCTGTCCGGTGGGTTCGCGCCCACTTTTTATTTTGTGCGAGGGGTATTTTCGGCGGAAAGGACAAGGCGGTGGGTCAAGCTTCGATTGAAGATCGCGTGCGCGCGATAGCAGAACGCGCTTGCTCGGAGCATGGGGTGGAACTGGTTCATGCGGAGGTGGCCGGGCCGGAAGGCAAACCCATCCTGCGCATCTTCATTGACAAGCCGGAAGGCGTCACCCATGAGGATTGCTCCAGGGTAAGCCTGCACGCCGGGACGATTCTGGACGTGGAAGATTTCATCCACACGCCCTTTACCCTTGAGGTATCTTCGCCTGGGTTGGAGCGCGGGCTCTACAAGCGGGCCGATTACGAGCGATTCAGGGGCCGCCAGGCGAAGGTCAAGACGCGCGTCGCCGTCAACGGGCAGCGTAATTTTCGCGGTCGAATCGACGGTCTCGACGGCGACCAACTGGTTTTTGAAGATAAGACGAGCGGGCGCGTTCTCCTGCCGCTTGACGCAATCGCCAAAGCGAACCTCGAAGTCGACGTTGAAGAAGAGTTTCGCCGCGCGCGGGAGCGCGAACTGGCCGCCCGTGCCGGAGCAGAAGCAGCAGAAGCGCGTGACGGCCACAAGAGGCAGGCATAGACGTTAGATGCCGAATGTCTGTAAATGACTGACGGCTCTCACTGACATCCGAATATCCAGTTAATTATGAGCACATCCATCGCGAAAAACATTGATGACCTTTGCCAGGAGAAGGGCGTAGACCGCGAGATAGTCATCGAGGCGGTCAAGGAAGCTGTCCGGGCAGCGGCCAAAAAGCAGTTCCGCTCCGGCGAAGATATTCAGGTCGACTGGAATCCGGATACGGGCATAGAGCTTTCGGCCTCGAAAGTAGTCGTCGATGAGGTCGCCAATCCGGCCACGGAGCTTTCCATCGAAGAGGCGCGCGAGATGGCTGGCGACGAGGTAGAGATAGGCGATGCGCTCCTTTTGCCGCTGCCGATGGAAGAGTTGGGACGGATCGCCGCCCAGACCGCCAAGCAGATTCTCTTTCAGAAGGTGCGCGATGCCGAACGCTCCAACATCTACGACCAGTACATAGACAAGATCGGCGACCTCGTCAACGGTTTCGTCAAACGATTCGAGCGCGGCAATATTATCGTCGACCTCGGGAACATGGAAGCCATATTGCCGCGCTCGCAGCAGTCGCGCGGCGAGCAGTGGAACCAGGGCGAGCGCATCCGCGTCGTCATCAACAACGTCTCAAAGGAATCCAAGGGGCCGCAGGTCGAAGTCTCGCGCACCTCTCCTGAGCTGCTGCGGCGTCTATTCGAGATGGAAGTGCCGGAGATTTACGACGAGACGGTGATTATCAAATCGGCGGTGCGCGAGCCGGGCGAGCGCGCCAAGATCGCCGTCACTTCAAATGAGCGCGACGTAGACCCTGTGGGCGCGTGCGTCGGCATGAAGGGCTCGCGCGTGCAGGCGATCATACGTGAGCTGCGCGGCGAGAAGATAGACATTATCGAATGGTCGGACGAGCCTTCGGTGTTTGCGGCCAACGCCTTGTCGCCCGCCAAAGTCAATCAGGTTCGCATCACGGATATCGAGAACCGCCAGATGGAAGTCATCGTCAACGAAGACCAGCTTAGCTTGGCCATCGGCAAGCGCGGCCAGAACGTGCGCCTCGCGACGAAACTGGTCGGCTGGAACATTGACATTCGCAGTGAAGAGGAACTCAAGAAAGAGGTCGCCGAGCAGATGGGCGCGCTCATCGCTTCGGGCGGCGCTGTGCCGCTCTCGGCCATTGAAGGCGTCACGCCGCAGCAGGCCGAAGCGCTCGCCGCACACGACATCAACGACATAGACGCGCTCGCGGGCACCTCTATTGACGATCTTGTTGAATATCTGGACGTGAGTCTTGACGAGGCGGAGGCGATATTGAATGCGGCGCAGGCCGTCATCGCCGCGCGCGACAAGAGCAAACAACAGGGCGACGAAGGGGAAGAAGCGGCCGGTGCTGCGGAGGCGTCCGCGACAGAAGATACGACGGAAGGTGAGACGCCCGTCAGCAGTAGCAGCGCCGCAGAGGCGGAGACCGAAACAGGCGCGGCGGCCGACGAGGAACAGGAGGAGGCCGCCGCCGGGGCTGTAGGAGAAGAGACAACTATGGCCGATCAGGAGGAGGAGACCGCCGACCAGCCGGTTGAGCAACACGCGTTCTCAGCCGAGATGGATCCTTCGATTGATGCGGGCGAGGTTGAGCCTTCGGACGAGATGATCGCCGAAGGCTACCGGGAGGCCGTCGAAGAGGGCACGCCCTTCACAGCCGAGGCGAACATCCTGGCCCAGGAGTCTGCCGACCCCGTAGCGATGACCGAGGCCGACCCCATCTCCGAGGATGAACTTCTGCTCCAGGACGCCGGACGCGATCTGCGGGCCGACACGATCACGCCCGCGCCCGACATTACTTCTTCAGGGGCAGCCTATATAGAGGCGGCCTCCCAGGTTGGCGAAGACGAGCCTCCGGTCGAGGAGGATACGCCGTTTTCGCCCGCCTCCGGTTTCGCTTCGGAGGCTTCCGCACCCGAAGTGCAAACGACATCCGCTCCCGTGCCGCAATACCGTGAAGAGGCCGTGCCGGTCGAGAGCGACGAAGACGACGCGAAGCAGGATGCTTCCCCCGATGCGGCCCAGTAACTTGAGCGAGCGCGCACGCCGACTATGCGCGCATCGCTCCTCGCCTCCCCTTTGCCTTTTGGCGGCACTAGCTCTCCTTCGACTGTGAGCGTGCGCTTCCCCGAAAGGTTAAGGATGGGGCCGAGAGTCCTTAACCTTTTGAAGCGACGACGCCGTTCCGAAGTACAAGCGTCGAAGAAGGAGTGCATGACCGTTTCCAAGGTTCGCCTTTACGACCTGGCCAAAGAACTCAAGCTCGACACGAAGCGCCTCATCGAAGAGGTGCGTCGTGAGGGTGTTGATGTCAGTGTGCCCTCGAACTCGATCTCCAAAGAGCTGGCCGATAAGATACGCAACAAGTATTTTCCGAAGAAGGAAGCGGTCGCGCCGCGCGCCGTGCGTGTCGTCAAAAAGGCTGTCCGCCCGGAAGAAGCGCCCGCCGCCGCTGCTGCTGCTCTGCCCGAAGAGGAAGCGACGCTCGCTCCTTCCGCGTCCGAGACCGGCACAGCGGCCGGGGCCGAAACGTCCCGGCCCGTGGCGGCGCCGCCGCCCTTCTCATCGGAACAGGGACAGGCCGTCAAGCCCGCCATGCCCGTGCGCATGGTCAAGAAGCCCCTCAGTCCGGCGATACGCGCAGAGCAGCCCGCGACGGCGACCCTTGCCACCGAGGCCGCGCCGCAGGAGGCTTCCACGGCCGAGTCTTCTCTGCCCGCGCCGCTCCTTGAGGCGGACGTTTCTTTACAGGCAGAGCCCGAGGCCGAAGACCTGAACGGCGCGGGCGCACCGTCGGCGGCAACCGAAGGAATGATGGAAGCGCCGCAGATGGCCGCGCCCTCTATGGAAGCGCAGCATTCGTCGGCGGCCGCCCCGCCTCCGCCCGCGCGGCAGGTGCGAGTTTTGCGACCCACGAAGGCCGCGATAGACGCCGGGATACGTCATGGCGAGCGCGCCCCCGTGCCGGTCGCACCGCCCCCGCCGCAGCCGCCGCAACCGAGCCCGCGCGAGCGTCGCGAGCGACAGGAACGCGCCGAGCGTGGCGAGCGTCCGTCGCGCGGCGCGGCAAACGCACGCTCCGAGCAGCGCGGCGCATTTGAGCCCAGCGGCACGCCCGGAGAGACGGCCACGCCGCAGACTGTTTATACGCCTCCGCCGAGCGATAGAAGGCGCGGCCGCTCGACCCGCTCCAGCGCGCGCGGCAATCACAAGATGCAGGAGGGCAAGGGCGGGCGCTTCGGTGATCGCGACTACATCCCGCCGCCGAAGACGCTCTCTCTGGAAGACCGCATCGCCGGTCGGCTCGACATCGCGACCGTCGGCACGGAGTTGAAGCCCGTCCGCCTGGTTGAAGGCACGACCGTCAAGGAGTTCGCCGAGAAACTCGGCATCAAGCCGAAGGATGTCGTAACCCTGCTCTTGCAGCGCGGCGTCTTTGCGACGATCAATCAGCCTCTGAACGACGACGTGGCCGTAGACCTCGGCCACCGCTTCGGTTACGAAGTCGCGTTCGTGCCCTTTGAAGAGATGGTCGCCGAAGAGGAGTTTGAAGAGCTGGTCGACACGGGAGCCGATGACGTTGAGCTGCCGCGCGACCCAGTAGTGACCGTTATGGGCCACGTCGATCATGGTAAGACTTCGCTTCTGGACGGCATCCGCTCGACGGAGGTCGCGGCGGGCGAAGCGGGCGGCATCACGCAGCACATAGGCGCGTATCGCGTCGCCGTGCAGAATCCGGATAACCCTTCGGAGATGCGCCACGTCGTCTTTCTAGACACGCCCGGCCACGAGGCTTTCACGTTGATGAGGGCGCGCGGCGCGAAGGCCACGGACGTGGTCGTGCTCGTCGTCGCCGCCGACGACGGCGTCATGCCGCAGACCATCGAAGCGATTGAGCATTCGCGCGCCGCCGGTGTGCCCATCGTCGTCGCCATCAATAAGATCGACCGGCCCGACGCCAACCCCGACCGCGTTCGCCAGGAGTTGGCCAACCAGGGCTTGCAGCCCGTCGAATGGGGCGGTGATACGGAGATGGTTCCGGTCTCGGCCAAGCGGCGCGAGAATCTGGACACGCTGCTTGAGACGATCCTGCTGACGGCCGACATTCTCAACCTGCGCGCGAGCCCGACACGTCTGGCTTCCGGCGTCGTCCTCGAAGCCAAGCTGGATCGCGGGCGGGGCGCGGTCGCCACCGTGCTCGTCCAACAGGGCACGCTCAGGGTTCACGACCCGTTCATCGTCGGCCAGATTTTCGGTAAGGTGCGTGCCATGTTCGACGACAGGGGCGCGCCCGTGACGGAAGCCGGGCCCGCGACTCCGGTCGAAGTGCTGGGGTTGCAGGGAGTGCCGCAGGCGGGCGAGTCCTTCCAGGTCGTCGCAGACATTACTCGCGCCCAGCAGATCTCGCATCACCGACAGATGCTGACGCGCCAGAACACTCTGCTGCAAACCACCAAGCGCGGTATCGAGGCGCTCGGCCAGACGGAGGTCAAGGAGCTTCTCGTCGTCATCAAGGCGGACGTACAGGGCTCCGTGGAGGTCTTGAAATCCACCTTGCAGAAGCTCTCAACCGATCAGGTCAAGGTCAAGGTCATTCGCTCGGGCGTCGGCGCTATTACGGAATCGGACGTGCTGCTGGCTTCGGCCACGCAGGCGGGCGCGTCGCAGACGGCCGTCGTCATCATAGGCTTTAACGTCCGACCGGAAGTGCGCGCCGCCGAGCTTGCCAAACAGGAATCGGTCGATATACGGCTGCACTCGATCATCTACAAGGTCGAAGAAGAGATTCGCGCCGCGATGATCGGCATGCTCGAAGCCATCGAGCGCGAGCGTATCCTGGGCAAGGCCGAAGTGCGCGAAGTCTTTCGCGTCCCCCGTGTCGGCGCGGTCGCCGGATGTATGGTCATTGACGGCACGATTCGTCGCAACGCGCGTGCGCGCCTCATTCGTGACGGCATCGTTACGTGGGAGGGCGGCATCGCGAGCCTTCGTCGCTTTAAAGACGACGCTTCCGAAGTACGCGAGGGCTTTGAATGCGGCATCGGCCTCGAAAACTTCAACGACATAAAGGTGAGCGACCAGATCGAGGCGTACATCATCGAGAAGGTCGCCGCCACGGAGCTTTAGGAACAGAGGTCGGGGGCCCGCGGGTCAGGGAAAACCAAAAACCGCTCGCCCCTTCTTCCTCGGCCCCTGCTTTTTATATGCGTAGGCCCGAGAGAGTCGCAGATATGCTGCGCGAAGAGATCGCGCAGATCGTCGGTTATGAGCTGGAAGACCCGCGCCTGACTATGGTCACGGTGACGGATGTGCGCCTGTCGGAGAATCTGCGCGACGCGCGCGTTTTTGTGACCGTCGCGGGCGACGAGACGGAGACCGTAAAGGCGCTCACGGCGCTACGCCACGCCGCGCCCTACGTGCGCAAGCAGGTGGGCTTCGCGCTCAGCCTGCGTCACACGCCCGAGATTCACTTCGTACGCGATACGGTCGAGGAGCAGGGCGCGCGCGTAGACCAGTTGCTGGCAGAGATCGAACACACGCGCGAGAGCCGGAGTTCGCTCGACGCATTCCCCGAGGAGAGAGAAAGGACAAGCGATGAGGGATAAGGGACGAGGGATGAGGTAAAGACTTTAGGTCTTTCGTTTCATCCCTCATCCCTCGTCCCTCATCGCTGCTTTTAACGATGCTTAGTCAAGTTGTCGAATTGATCGAATCGAAGCGCCGCTTTGCGATCACCTCACACATACGGCCCGACGGAGACAGTCTGGGCTCATCGCTCGGACTTTACTGGCTGCTGCGCGGCCTCGACAAAGAGGTGGAGGTAATCATGCGCGACGGCGTCCCTCACTCTTACCAGAAATTGCCGGGCGCTCAGGCGGTGCGCGTCACACCCGTCGTCGACCGTCCCTACGACGCCGTCTTCGTCATAGAATGTTCGGACATCACCCGCCCCGGCCTCATCGATTTAGAGAAACAGTTCGTCGTCAACATAGACCACCACGCGACGACCGCCCTCTTTGGCACGATCAACTGGATCGACTCGACGGCCTCGGCCGTCGGCGAGATGATCTATAACCTGTGCAAGGCGACGGGCGTGCGTGTGACCAAAGAGATAGCCGAGTGCGTCTACACGGCGCTCATTACAGACACGGGCTCGTTTCATTACTCGAACACGACGGAGCGTACGTTCAAGGTGGCATCCGAGCTTGTCAAGGCCGGTGTCAAACCCGCGAAGGTTTCCGAAGCGGTCTTCGCCAGTTACCCGTGGAGCAAAATAGAGCTGCTCGGCGAAGTGCTCTCGACCGTGCGGCGCGACGAGACGGGACACGTCGCCTGGATGCGCCAGACGCTTGAGATGCAGGAGCGCGCCGGGGCTACGGAAGAGGACGGCGACGGCTTCGTAAACTATCCTCTGGCCTGCGACACGGTCGAAGCGGTCGCCCTCTTGAAAGAGAAGGAGCCAGGAATCTATCGTACTTCCCTGCGCTCGAAGGGCGATGTCAATGTCGCGCGGATCGCGGAAAAATTCGGCGGCGGCGGCCATCGCAACGCAGCCGGATGCACGCTCACAGGAGATTGGGACGAGGCCGAGCGAACCATCGTCCGAATGCTCAAGGATGCGGTCGAGCGTCTGAACGGCGACCTCGACAGGACGGAAGACGCGCTCGTGCAATCCGACCCGAACAGAGGCCAGAGGCTGGAGGTCAGAGGCTAAAAAAAACAGGTGTCGGATGCCGTTTGTCAGTGGAGGCTCGCCGACTCGCCCTTCGGCGCTCTGACATCCGTAGCAGCTCGTTAATATGTCCGGCAAAGAGAAGAAATATAAATGGCGGCGCGCCGATTATCAGGAGACGACGCGCGGCCTCCTGATGGTTCATACCGGCAACGGCAAGGGCAAGACGACTTGCGCGCTCGGGCTGATGATGCGCGCGGCCGGGCGCGGCCTGAATTGCTGTATGATCCAGTTCATGAAATCGAAGACAGACCGTTACGGCGAGCACATCGCCGCGGAAAAGCTGGGCATTGAAGTCCACACGATGGGCGACGGCTTTACCTGGGACACGAAGAACCCGGAGCAGGACAGGCAGACGGCGCGCCAGACGTGGGCGCTCTGTGTCGAGAAGATGCGCGGCGGCGAGTATGACATGCTCGTGTTTGACGAGCTGGTTTACGTGCTCAGCTACGGGATGCTTCCCGTCGAAGAGGTGCTCGAAGAGTTCAGGCGGGTGCGCGCAGATCAGCCCGCCCTTCACATCGTCGTGACGGGGCGCGATGCGCCCGACGCTCTTATCGAAGCCGCAGACCTCGTCACGGAGATGCGTGAGGTGAAGCACCCATTCAACGCCGGGATACGCGCCCAACAGGGGATAGAGTTTTAGGGATGAGGCCATGAAAGGGATTGAGTTAAAGGGTCAATTAACAGTTCATTCAATCATTCATCCCTGATCGCTGCCGCCCTCATCCCTTAGTTCTCCTCCCTTCTTATGTTATTCTCAGCGCCGTCTTCGTCCGAGTCAGCATTTGAATGCCCGAAGGGTTGATGTTGCGGTCGTCGTGGGAAAGCCCTGCGTGGTGATAGCTACCTATGCCATGGTTTCGTAAGCCAAAGAATCGGAAGAGCGAACCCGTCCCTGTCGAAGAACGGCGCGTCAAGACCGAGAACGTTTTCGTCAAGTGCGAAGAGTGCGACGCGCCCCTCTACAAAGGTGACCTCGAAGAATCCCTACAGGTCTGCATGCATTGCGGTTATCATTTCCGCCTCGACGCCCCGTCGCGCCTCAGCATGCTCTTCGATGACGGAGCCTATGAAGAGTTGGACGCCGAGGTGACCTCCATAGACCCACTGGAATTTGTCGATACCAAGCCGTACCCGGAACGACTGAAGCAGGCGCGGCGCGTCTCCGGCCTGCCTGAAGCGATCATCAGCGGTTACGGAAAAGTCGGCGGCTATACGGTCTTTGCGGGGGCTATGGATATGCTCTTTATAGGCGGCTCGATGGGCTCAGCCGTCGGCGAGAAGATCACGCGGCTGATCGAAAGGGCGATAAGGGAGCGCGCCTCGGTCGTCATCTTCGCCGCCTCGGGCGGAGCGCGCATGCAGGAGGGCACGCTCTCGCTGATGCAGATGGCGAAGATATCTGCGGCGCTGGCGCAGTTGGACGAGGCGCGCCTGCCGTTCATCTCCGTACTCACAGACCCGACGACCGGCGGTGTCACCGCCAGCTTCGCCATGCTCGGCGATTGCATCATCGCCGAGCCGAAAGCTTTGATCGGCTTCGCGGGGCCGCGCGTCATCGAACAGACCATCCGCCAGAAACTCCCGAAAGATTTCCAGCGCTCGGAGTTTCTGCTCGAACATGGAATGCTTGACGCGATAGTTGATCGCCGCGAAATGCGCGCCTACATCATCAAGCTGCTCAACTTCATGATGAATCCCGAAATCCAGCGCGAGACGGATGCGTACGAAGAGCAGCGAGCGAGCGTTCACCACTCTAAAAGCAGTGACGGGTGACGGGCGAGCCCCCCTTATGTCCTGCGGGCCCGACCGTCGCTTCGGCGGCGCACCTTATCATTCATCACCAGGAATGAATTTCGATCAAGCCCTACGCTATCTCCTGAGCCTGGGTCATGAAACGGTCGCCATCAAGCTCGGGCTCGGAAATATTGAGCGCCTGCTTCATGCTCTGGACGATCCGCAGAATGCTTACAGGGCTGTCCAGATAGCCGGGACGAACGGCAAGGGCTCGACCGCCGTGGTGCTCGACCGAATCTGCCGCGCCGCCGGTATAGAGACGGGGCTCTATACTTCACCGCATCTCGTCTCGATTACAGAACGCATACGCACGAGCGGTCTTGAGATCGCGCCCGAAGAGTTTGCGCGCCTGATTACCATCGTCAGCGACGCGGCCCACGCTCTTTTGGATCAAGGCGAACTCTCCGCGCTGCCTACATTTTTCGAGCACGTAACGGCCGCCGCGCTCGTCGCCTTTAAGGAGGCGCGTGTGGGGCTGGCGATTCTTGAGACGGGTCTTGGCGGGCGGCTTGACGCCACAACGGTCGCGCGCGCCGCGACCGTGGCTATCACCCCCATCGCGCTCGACCACCAGGAACATCTGGGTCACAGTCTGGCAGAGATCGCCGCCGAGAAGGCCGCCATTATTCGCCCCGGCGTAGTGGCAATCGTCGCCCCCCAGCCGCCCGAAGCTCTCGAAGTGATTCTCAAAAGATGTGCGGCGAGCAATGTCACCCCGCGCCTCGTCGATTCTGGCGCGACGGAGGTGATGGCTACGGACGAGAGCGGGCGGCTGCGCACAAGCTTCAAGACCGAAGGCGACTATTACGAGGGGATGCGACTGGGCCTCCTGCGCGGCTATCACCAGTTGACGAACGTCGCCACCGCCATCGCAATCGCCGAAGCCTTGCGCGAGAGCGGCTTCCATATCTCGCGCGCCGCCATCCGTGAGGGAGTGGAACGCGCCGAGCACCGTGGGCGATTGGAGCTTTGGGAGGGGCGGCCCTCGATTCTTTTCGACGGAGCGCACAACGCGGCGGGCGCGCGCGCCCTGCGCGCTTACCTGGACACGTTTATCAGAGCGCCGATCACTCTCATATTCGGAGCCATGAGAGATAAGGCTCTCGATGAGCTGACGGCGACTCTTTTTCCGGCGGCCGAACGCATAATCATTACGCAGCCGGAGAATCCGCGCGCCGCAACGCCCGCAGAGGTCGCGCGCGCCGGTGTGCCGCCCGGCACGGATTCTAGTAAAATCACGCTGGCGTCGGGCGCAGGCGAGGCGCTCGCCATTGCGCGAGCACAAACGCCGCCCCGTGGGCTTATCTGTATCACAGGCTCTCTCTATCTTGTCGGCGAGATGCAACGCATACTCCATGACGAGCGAGCGGTGAATCCGCATCCGCCATCGGAGCGTTGAAAAAAAACTTATGGCTACACCTGAAATGGAAGCTCCGGAGCTTATCAGCAGCGAAGAGGTTTTTCGCGGTCGCATCTTCGATGTCTCGGTCGATACCGTGCGCGAGGGCGATCAGACCTACAGGCGCGAGGTCGTGCATCATCCTGGCAGCGCAGCCATCGTCGCCGTCTTTGACGACATGACGGTGGCGCTCGTACGCCAGTACCGTCATGCCGTGGTGCGTTACCTGCTGGAGATTCCGGCGGGCACTCTCTCGTCGCCCGAACGTCCGGAAGAGGGCGCGGCGCGCGAGTTGGAGGAGGAGCTGGGGGTGCGTGCCGGTAACCTCGACAAGCTCGCGGAGTTCTTCGTTTCGCCCGGCTTCGTCGAAGAGAAGATGTGGCTGTACCTGGCTACGGATTTGACCGAGACGGCACAGAGGCTCGAAGATGACGAGCTGATAGAGATCGTGAGGCTCCCATTCGCGCGCGCCATCGAGATGGTGGAGGGCGGCGAGATCGAAGATGCCAAGACGATCATCGGCCTCATGCTGACGGCCGCGCGCCTCGGAGTAGTGGCGACGCCCGCTCTTGAATAGCGCGGCGTGCGAAGCGGCGTCACATCGCGGGCCCATACATACCGACCCGCGTTTTTTGTCGATACCTCTCCAAATTATAGGGCGGGCTTTTGAGACAGTAGATTCATTCGAGGCCAACGCTAAATGACAATGACGAAAGAATGCACGCACCTGGGCCAGATACGCGATGTTACGCCGAGCGCCGACGGCTGCCTGGAATGTTTGAAGCTCGGCGACGAGTGGGTGCATTTGCGGCTCTGCGAAATCTGCGGCAACGTCGGCTGCTGCGACGACTCGAAGAACAGGCATGCGACGAAACATTACCGCACCTCCGGCCATCCGATTATAAAGTCCTTCGAGCCGGGCGAAGAGTGGGGCTGGTGTTACGTTGACGAGCTTTTCTTTGAATCGCTCTGAATGAAGCGACTGCGCACGCGCGCGGGGGGCTGATCGTCAGGTTTGGCGCAAACGGGAGTGACGACGCAAACTGAAAAAGCAGGCTCGCGCGAAGGTGTCGTTGACGACCTCCCGCCAACGCGGCCGCCGCGCCGTCCCCTCCTGCTCAATTATCTTCATTCGGCCATCGCCATCCCGCTCATCTACCTCTACACGTTCGTCATGGGAAGCATTTCCCTGACGCTTTCACTTTACGATCCGGCGGGCCTGCGCCAGCACTGGTGCGCGCAGGTCTGGTGCCGCCTGATCGCGCGTACGACGGGCGCGCGCGTCCGCGTTCACGGCCTTGAGAACATACGCGCGGGGACATCCTACGTCTTTCTCTCCTCGCACCAGAGCTACATGGACATTCCGGCGATGCTCGGCTATCTGCCCGTGCAGTTGCGCATCGCGGCCAAGAAGAGTCTCTTTCGCATTCCATTCATGGGCTGGCATCTGACGCGCGCGGGCCATATTCCGATTGACCGCAGCTCGACGCAGAATGCTGTGACGAGCCTGCAAAGGGCCGTCGGTTACATACGCGGCGGCATCTGCGCCTTCGTCTTTCCGGAGGGCACGCGCTCGCCCGACGGCGCGCTGCACGCTTTCAAGAAGGGCGGCTTCAAGCTCGCGATGCAGGCAGGCGCGCCCATCGTTCCCGTCACGATCAAGGGGTCGCGACAGGTCTTGCCGAAGAACTCCATAATCTTTCGTCCGGGCCCGATTGATATGTATGTCGATGCTCCCATCCCGACCGTCGGCCTTAAGGATGAAGACCTTGAAGCGTTGATGACCGAGGTACGAGCCGCCATGGCGCGACACTTCAAAAACAATGGATGAGGGAGGAACGAAGGGATTGGGGCCGCAGGGATGAAAGGGATTGACTGAAATCGTCGATTAACAGTTCATTCAATCATTCATCCCTCCACCCTCATCCTTTATCCCTTCCCTTCATCCCTTCGCTCTCCTCGCTTCGTTTGGTTGACCGCTTAACGTCTAGTCTCTTACACTTCTGGACATCGTGGATCCATCGAAAGAATCTTCCTTTGCGGCGCCCCTTCCGGCCGACAGCTACGCCGCGTACGATCCGGGGTTAATCGAAGCGCCCGCGTCGAGCCTCGCCGCGCCTGACCCGGACAACCCACCGTGGGGCGTGTTGACGGCTGCGCTGACCTGGCTGGGGAGCGTCGTGCTCCTTGTCGGAGTGCAATTCCTGGTCATCATTCCCTACGCTCTCTACAACTATCGCGGCGCTGGCCTGGAAGGAGCCGGTCAATTTCTACTGAAAGACCCGAAGGCTATTTTACTTTCCGTTCTCTCGACCATACCGGCGCACCTGCTGACGCTCGCCCTAGTGTGGGCTGTCGTGACGGGGCTCGGTAAACGCCCCTTCTGGCGCACGCTCGGCTGGGGTTGGAGCGCAAGCATCGGGCCGTGGACGAGCATGGGTCTCGCGGTGTTGGTGCTGCTCGTGGGCGGCGTGTTGACCAAGCTGGTTGGGGGCGAAGCCACCGAGGTCGATCAGATCGTCGCCAGTTCGAGCGCCGCGCGTTTCGCAATAGCGATTTTAGCGACCGTGACCGCGCCGCTCGTCGAAGAGATGATCTATCGCGGCATGCTCTATTCGGCTTTGCAGCGCGTGACGGGAATGGTCTGGGCTGTGGTCGCCGTGTCGTTTCTTTTTACGTTCGTGCACGTCTTTCAATATAGCAATAATCTGGGCGTCATCGCGGCGATCACCATTTTCAGTCTCTCGCTGACGCTCATGCGGGCCTACAGCGGGCGGCTCCTGCCGTGCTACGTTATGCACCTCGTCTTCAACGGGCTTCAGTCGATAATCATCGTTTCCGAGCCTTACATGCAGCGCAGGGGCTTGGGCGCCGTCGGCCAGCAGAAGGCCGAAGCCTTTTTTCATGTCGTCACTCGTCTTTTGGAAAATCTGATCTAAAGCATGGCTTACGAGGTTGTCGTCGTCGGCGGGGGCATCGGCGGGCTGACGGCCGCCGCGCTGTTGGCGGCGCGCGGCGCGAGCGTGTGCCTGTTCGAGAAAGAGTCGCGGGCCGGAGGCTGCGCCGCGACGTTCGAGAAATTCGGTTACGAATTTGAGCAGGGCGCGTCGCTCTACGCCTCTTGGCAGCCGGGTGAGATTCACGAACGCGTCTTTGCGGAGCTTGGCGTCAGCGCCCCCGAAGTCCGTCGCGCGACGCCCGCTTATGTCGTTCGCCTGCCTGATGGCACAGACCTGCCCGTGATCTCCCCTGACGCCGCCGCGTTTGAGACTTCGCTGCGCGCGGCTTTCCCCGAATGCGCCGAGGCCGCGATCAAATTTTACCGCGAGCTTGCTCCGACGGGCGCGGCCTTAAGACGTGTCGCGCGCCGCGCTTATGATCTGCGCACAGCGTCGAGGCTTCGACTGATGCGTGCCATCGCTCCAGAGCTGCGCATGGCCTCGCGCATCCGCGCAGCGATGAACCAGACTGTCGAAGAGCACCTCGGCGGCACCTCTTTGCGCTTTCGCCGTTTCATAGACGCTCAGCTACAGATGTTCGCGCTGCGCGACAGCCGCGAATGCGCCTATCTGTACGCGGCCGTCGCGCTGGGGCTTCCGCTTGGAGGGATGTACGTCATACGCGGCGGGGCGCAGGCCCTGGCCGACACGCTGGTTGAAGCGATACGGAAGAGCGGCGGGACGGTGCGCCTCGATACGACTGTGCTGCGCCTCGCCTACGATGTGGCAGGGCGCGTCACGGGCGTTGACCTTTTGAGCGGCGAGACGATTGAAGCGACGCGCGCCGTCGTCAGCAACCTGACGGTCTGGGACACGTACGGTAAGCTCGTCGGTCTGAATCGCACGCCGCCCGAGATGCGCAGGCGTCTCAAAGAGTTGCGCGGGTGGGGGGCTTACCTGCTCTACCTGGGAATGGATGAAGGGGCGGCCGAAGGGCTTCCGGCCGAACACATCCTGGCGCTGACGGACTGGTGCGAAGGCGAAGAGTATGATGCCGAGAGAGCGCAGTTCATGTTCTCTTGCGCGCCCGGTTGGGATACGCGAGCGCCGACGGGCAAACGCGCCGTCACCGTCAGTACTTTCACCGAGCCGACGCAATGGTTCGCCTTCCACCGCGACGAAACCGAACACGAAGAGCAGGATCAATCCAGGCTCGAAGAGTGTTGGGAACGCATCCACCGAAGCCTGCCGGAACTGGGCGACCGCATAGAGGTGATCGAGACGGCCACGCCGCGCTCATTTTATGAGAAGACCCGACGCAAGCTCGGCATGGTCGGAGGCGTGGGCCAATCCCCGGACGTATTCGGCATGAACTCCTTCTCGCACAAGACGGCGCTCGAAAATCTCTTCATGGTCGGCGACTCGGCGTTTCCTGGCCAGGGAATCGCCGCCGTCACGCAATCCGCCCTGATCGTCGCCGACGAGATAGCCCCGCGCTCACACAGCCACGGCTCAGCCTGAGAGCGATAAGCGGCTTTGGCTGAAGGAAGATTCCGTGCTCCCGTTCCGTCGGGCAGAAGTGAATCGTTGGTCAAAGCCTGGAAGATCGGTCAGAAGGCTTGATCTTCTGCCAGATTGATCGGATGTGACCGGTCAAGGTGACTTGCAGCCGGATCGGCATTCCTTCAAGTCTAATTATTGCCGCAGATGAGTTAGGTCACCGTGCTGGCATGGCGTTCGCAATGCACGGGGTTGCGGGCTGGACGTGCTGCCCCGTTTCAACAGCATGAATAATACAGGCAAGCAAAGATTGACCGAACCGTTCATGTGGCTGATTATCACAGCCGGAGCAGCCGTCTGCTCGCTTTCTGTCATACGTTTGCCGCTTGAGCGCATAGACATGCGCTTTCTGCTGCTGGCCATCGTCACGCTCTGCTTCGGCTCGCGCCTGAGCGTCAAGATTCCTCGCGTCAAGGGCGAGGTCACCGTCTCCGACACCTTCATCTTCCTCACAGTCCTGCTCTACGGCGGCGAGGCCGCCATCCTTCTGGCGACCGCCGATGCGCTCTCCTCGTCGCTGCGCTTCTGCAAGAATAAGACGACGATTCTCTTCAACGCGGCCGTCATGGCTTTCGCCACGGCGCTGACCGTTTGGACTTTGAACTTCTTGTTCGGAGCGCCCAAAGAGTTGCTGCGCGGAGATTACTCGGCCGACTTCATCATGGCGGTCTGCGTGATGGGCCTCGTACAGTACATCGTCAACTCCGGGCTGGCGGCCATCCGACAGGCGTTCAAGGCGAATGAATCCGTCTGGCAGATGTGGAGGAAAGGTTATCTCTGGACTTCAATCACCTACTTTACGGGCGCATCGGCTGCCGCGATTATCGCAAAGGTATTCGGCGGCGTCGGAACCTACGCCTTCATCGTCACGACACCGATCATCGCCGTCGTCTATTTCACCTACCGCACCTATCTTAAGAACGTCGAGGCATCGCAGGAGCAGGCCGAACAGGCCCAGCGCCATGTCATGGCGCTTCAGGCGAGCGAGGCGCGATTCCGTGGCGCTTTCGAGCGGTTCCGCAGCGCCTTTGATTACGCGGCAATAGGCATGGCGCTCGTCGCCAAGAACGGGCGCTGGCTTCAGGTCAATCGCTCGCTCTGTGAAATCCTCGGCTACACGGAGAAGGAGCTGCTGGCGACCCATTTTCAAGCCATCACGCACCCGACAGACCTCGCTCCGGCGATGGCGAACATCAACCAACTGGTCGAAGGCAAGGTTCCGACCTACCAGATGGAGAAGCGCTACTTTCATAAGCTGGGGCACGAGGTCTGGGTGATGTTGAGCGTATCTTTAGTGCGCGACGCCGAGACCAAATCGCAGCACTTCATCTTCCAGATACAGGACATCACAGACCGCAAGCGGGCGGAAGACCGCCTGCTTCACGACGCCTTCCACGATGCGCTAACGGGCCTGCCGAATCGCGCTCTCTTCGTCGATCACCTGAAGCTTGCGGTGCAGCGCACGCGCCGCCGCGAAGGCATGATCTTCGCCGTCCTCTTCCTGGACCTTGACCGCTTCAAGGTAATCAACGACTCCTTGGGCCACATGGTCGGCGATCAACTGCTGGTCGGCATCGCCCGCCGTTTGGAGACCTGCCTGCGCCCCGGAGACACGATTGCGCGCCTCGGCGGCGACGAGTTCACGGTGCTTCTCGAAGACATAGTGGACGAGGAAGAGGTCGTCGAAGTGGCCCAGCGCCTGCAAAAGGAGTTGACGCTGCCCTTTAACCTGAGCGGCCATGAGGTCTTCACGAGCGCGAGCATCGGTATCGCGCTGAGCACCACGGGCTTTGAAAAACCCGAAGACCTGCTGCGCGACGCTGACACGGCGATGTATCGCGCCAAGTCGCTCGGCAAAGCGCGCCACGAACTGTTCGATAAGGGCATGCACACGCGCGCGCTCACGCAGTTGCAGCTCGAAACAGACCTGCGCCGTGCGGTTGATCGCCAGGAGTTCATCATCCATTACCAGCCCATCGTGTCTTTGGAGGATTTCCGTCTCGCCGGTTTCGAGGCGCTGGTCAGGTGGGAGCACCCGGAGCGCGGGCTTGTGCCGCCGACCGATTTCATACGCATCGCGGAAGAGACGGGCCTGATAGTCCCGCTGGGCCACTGGGTCTTGCGCGAGGCTTGCTATCAGATGCGCGAGTGGCAGAAGATCATTCCGGCCGACCCTCCGCTCTCGATCAGCGTCAATCTTTCGAGCAAGCAGTTCATGCAGCCAGACCTTATCGGTCAGGTCAAAGCCGTGCTCGAAGAGACGCAGATCGATCCGCGCAGCCTGAAGCTGGAGATCACGGAGAGCGTGGTCATGGAGAACATAGAGGCCGCCACAGAGATGCTCAAGCAGCTTCGCGATCTGGGCGTCGAATTGAGCATAGACGATTTCGGGACAGGCTACTCATCCTTGAGCTACCTGCACCGTTTCCCGATCAGTACGCTCAAGATCGACCGCTCATTCGTCAGCAGCATGGCCGACAACAACGAGAACACCGAGATCGTGCGAACCATCGTCATGCTGGCGCGCAACCTCGGCATGAAGGTCGTCGCCGAGGGCGTCGAGACCAAAGAGCAACTGGCGCAGCTACGCGCGCTTGATTGCGATTACGGTCAGGGCTACTTCTTCTCAAGGCCGACCGACGTCGATGCTACGGGCAAGCTGCTGATAGACGTTGAGGATTACCTGATGACGCCGCACGCCGAAGGCTTGAAGCCGATGGAATATGCGCTCGTTGCATAAGCTGAAAGGAAATGCCGGGAGTTAAGCGATTCGGTCTCGGAAAAAGATTCCGGATGATGAAGCAGCATCGGTTGCAGCCCGTAGAGGGGCGAAAGAGATTCAACGTTGAGCTTACTTGACATTGAACTCTTTCGCCCCTCTACGGGCTATCGCTTCCTTGTTCGACTGCCTTTCCCATGACTTACGTCATGGGCTACATTCTAACGCCCTTAACCGGGCTCACTGGCCTCGCGCCAGCTCAAGCGCTCCATCCACGTCCGATTCCGACCCGCGCACGATGATAACGCTCGCGCCCGAGAGGTACGCCAGCGTCGTGCGCCCTGCCTCTTTCCAGACGGCTCGCCTTTCGTCGCCGGATTTAGAGGTCTCGCCCGCCAGAGCGCGCAATCGTTGAAGAGCGACGTAGGCGCGAAAAAATTCCTCCGCATCGACCGCGCGATCCCACGCAGTCTTCCAGATGAAGAGCGGCGTTCCCTGCCCGCGCTCGAAGAGGTAGGCGCGGTCGCCGCCCCACCCCGCTGCACCGCGCACCGCCTCCTGTTCCGAGACGCCCGCCATCAACATCCCGCGCACGCCTATCTCGCCGACGGGCGTCGAACTGGTCGTGCGCCATCCATGTTCCGTGAATCCCGCCTCGTTCAAGCTTATATCTCGCGGCGCTTCGGCCTGGAAATATTTCTCGGGGTGAAGAATCTGTTCGCTCGACGCGGGCGGGCGCTGTAGGAACAGCTCGTCTACGGCGCGTTCTCCGCCGCGACGACGCACGGCCTCGACAAAGCGCGTGCCGTCGCGATAACGGAAGATGAAAGTTTCGACCAGCAGCGGCGGAAACAATTTACCGGCCTCGGCGCGATACCTTGCGAAGCGCTCGCCTTCCTGACGACCGATGTCGTCGAGGGGGCGCCTGCCGTAGGCGTCTCCCTCTTCGGCGCGCCGCTGCACGCTCATCGCGTCGCCCTCTATGACGGCGAAGGCGGCTTCCGTACGGTCGAAGCTATAGGGCCGCACGCCCAGCAGCTTCATCAGATCGAAATGCTGATCCTGCAACGCATGCACAAACTCGTGCGTCAGCAGCCCGTCATCGTTCGCCTTATCCACCAACAGGACTTGCTTATCGAGCGGCGAATAGGTAGCGCTCGCCGAAAGAGCCAGAAAGCTTGCGCCGAGCGAGACCAGATCAGTCCCTTCGGGCAGCACGCCGCCCTGTGCGGCCAACCTGCCCAGCGCGCGCAGCTCGTCGCCGCCCAGCGCCTGGGCCATCTCATTGGCCCGCGTGCCGTACTCCCAGCCGGAAAGCTCGGCCATCCCGACCTCGTCTTTCCAGCCCAGCTCGCGCAGGCGCGCCGCCTCTTCCATCGCGCGGGCACGCAGCTCGCGCAGCCTGGGCGAGAGCGGCCTGACGGGCAGCGGCGGCAAAGTGCGCTCCACCGTGACGACAGTCGTCGCCGGGCTCGCGCCTATATTCCGCCCGCGTTTATTCCCGCACGAGGCGACCAGTAAAGCGATGATGATAATAGCGACGCTGGAACAAGAGATTATTCCCCGGCCTTGAATACCCATAACAAAGCTTAGACGCACGAATCCCGCCCTGCGATGCCGGAACGAAGGGATGAAGGCGGCAGCGATGAGGGATGAAAAGGATTGAGTGAGCTGCTAATTGACGCTATCACTCAGCCCATTTCATCCCTTATCGCTGCCGCCCTTCGTTAATCCATTTGCCACCAGCGTCTCGTGAGCCATTCGGCGGATAGCAATAGGGGAAGGATAAAAGCGAGCGGCCACCACGTTCGCAACTCCCATGTTCGGCGCACTCTCTCGGCGGATTGTGACGGCTCCGAGAGACGTTCGAGCAGATCGTTCAACTGATCGGTGGCGAGAAGTTCTCCGCCCGTAGCGCGCGCCGCGCGCCGCAATGTATCGCGCGCTGCGCCCGCTTCCCGTCGCGCCGGGGCGACCACTGCGAAACGCTTTTCCGTGCTCCCGTCTCCGTGATTCGCGCTGTAGTCCGCTTCCAGAGAGAATCGCCCGCGCGACGGCGCGCGAAAGCGGGCGCGCCACACGCTCGCCTCCGTTTTGTCGGGCGCGAATAGAATCTCCTGCGGCGCTGCGGCGGCGGCGGCGTTGCTCGTGGCCTCGCCCGTCTCATCCGTCAGAGGCTGCAAGCGCGCCTTCACCCTGTCGAGCATTGAGGGAGCGAACGATTGATCGCGGACGCGAATCTCTGCCGTGATTTCCTGGCCCACGGCGGGCGTCTCGTCATCGAGCGCGATTAACACCTGCGGCGACGCCCCCTCTGCCGCCCAGAGCGTCAGGCCCTGCCACAGTGCCCCGAACGGCCCGCTCGTATCATCCTGCGCGCCGCTGGCGCTCGTCCTGATGCGCCACGAATCGGTCGGAGCGAAAACGAGCACGCGCCCCGCCCCGTAACGCATGGCTGCGATCAGAGGCGCGCCCGTATTGCTCGCCCCGACGCCGCCGTTGCCCTGGCCCGCCGAGGCGAGCACGACTGCGCCCGGACGCTGCCCGCGCAGGCTCAATCCCTGTCCCGTCAGCGCGGCCGCCAAAGCTCCCTGGCTTGCGCTCAGATAGCCGCGCAGAGGGCCCGCCGCACCGGCCTCCGTGGGCACAAGGGCAAACTGTTTTCCGGTCTTCTCGGCTTCGAGCGGAGCGCCGCGCGCGACCTGCTGCGTATCGGGTGTGAGGCCGCGCGAATCCAGGTCTGTGGGCATGAGCGCGTAAAGTCTCCCGTTGGGCGCGGCGATTGATCCGGCAAAGCCGTTGCCGCCGAGAAGGATGAGCCCGCCTCCGCGTCGCTCTACCCAACTGATTAGACGCGCGGCCTCGGCGGCCGACAGCATCGCGTTCGGCGTCGCGCCGACGATAATCGAGTCGTAAGCGCTTAGACTCGCCGCGCTCTGTAGCGCCCTGTGCAGCCTTGCTTCGGGCGACATCGCGGCGGCGGCGTTGTTCGCTTTGCTCTCGGGGGTTTCAGTCGCCGCTGCTGCTGCTGCTCCGCCGTTTTCCAACTGCTTCTGCCGGTCGGCTTCGGTCGTCGAACCGAGCGTCGCGGCGCGGCTCACCTGCGCGAAGTAATCCACCTCGAACAGCCCCGTCTGATCGAGCGCGCGGCGGATAAACTTTGCTTCCCAAGTGGGCTCGCCTTCAAAGAAGAGCACACGCGTGCGACGCTCTTCGACGTAGACGGTCAGCGAGCGCGCGAGCACGCCCGCGTCTTCGCCGCCCGCCGGTTCTATGCGCGCCACATAATCAGACCATCCGGCGACCTTCGGCACGACGTCGAGCGTGACCGCCTGCCACTCGTCGTCACCATTCCAGTAGACGCGCGCCGAAGACTGGACTCTGGCTGCGTCCGTGATCGTGACCAGAGATTCATGCCCGCGCATCCCGCGACCATGAACCATGCAACGCAGCGTCAAGGGCACGCCGCGCGCAGGGCGTCCCAACAGGGCCACGCTCTCAAGCGCCACGTTGGGCCCACCGGCGGGCCGCAGGTCGGTGACGACATAGACGGGTGCGCCCCCGGCGGCCGCGCCCGCCCGCTCGACTTCGCGCCGCGCTTCGACCGCCCCGAGCGCGCCCTCCGTCAGCACTATCGCGGCGGCAAAGCCCTCATCATGTCCGTGCTGCTGCGCCGTCGGAGGCACGCCCGCATCCGTTTCCGTCACCGCTTCAAAGCCGAGGGCGTTGAGCGCGGCGATGGCCCGCTCGACGGCGCTCTCTAAGGCGCGCGAGTCGTCTGCGCTGCCTTCCGCGCTCAAGCCTTTGGCGGGCGCGTAGCGCACCAGTACGCGACCCGGATTCGCGCTCAGATAATCCAGCCGGACTCCGACGAGCGCGCCCAACAGTAATAGAAACGACGCGGCGCGCAGCGAGACGAGCGCGAGGCGCACCCGGCGCGGTTGTCGCCCGAGACTCTGCCGGTAACGATTGAGGACGAACGCCGCGAGCGCCAGCCAGGCGACCGCCACGGCGCGCCACACATTGCTATCGTCCACGCCGAGACTGATTAAATGGAAGAGCGTTAATGCGTGCATACAATTCAGAAGCGGATTCAGGGCGCGCTCCCCGCCAGTCTTCGGAAATATTCCGACGCCCTTCGATCATCCGTGGGTAGCTGTGAGCCCACGTCGCCGCCCGTGGCGCGCGTCGATGGGTCTGCTATGGCGAACAGGTTCGAGGCCGCCTGCGTAAGCAGTGCGAGCGGCTTGCTGATGCGCGCCGCGTACTCATCGGCCCGGCCTCCGCTCTCCATTTGACCAAGCTCCGTTTCCACGATGCGTAATTGCCCGGTCGCTTCGGCGATGGTCGCCGCATGATCGCCGCCGAGCGTCGAGAGCGCGTCGGCCGCCCGCCTGGCTCTCTCTCTGGCACGACCAATGGCGCTTGAGCGTGCCGTAACGGGCACGTCGAGCGTCGCCTGCAAATCCGCAAGCGCCGCGTAAGCGTCGGCGAGCGCCGCTCGCAAAGGCGCTGAATCTTTCGACGGCGTTCGGCGGCCGAGCCTCTCCAAACGCGTCTTTATCTCGGCCAATTCGCCCGCGTATCGTCGCTTGAGGTCGATGGGCTTGCTCTGGGCCACAATCGGCGGCACGTAGCGCGCGGCCAACTGCGCGCGCTTCAAACGAACAAGCGCCTCACGCTCATGGACAAGCGCTTTGGCCGTATCTGCTATCGAAAGCGCGTCCTCCGCATCCCACATGGCGCGTATCGCGTAGACCATGTCGCGCACGGACGAGGGCGAGCCCTGCGGCGGCTCCTCTATGCCGTGATCGTGCGGCTCGGTTCTCTCCTCGACAGCCTCCTGCGCCTGTTGCTCGACGCTCTTGGCGGCGACTCCTGCGCCCTCATCCTCCGGCTCGTGCTCGCCTCCTGCACCCTCCATGCGTACGTAGTCGTTGAATGAATTTTTAAATTCCCGCTGGTCGGCGGCAATCGCATTGGCGCGTCGCTTGACCTCTTCCGGCGCGAGACGCGCGCGCTCGTTATGCAACTTCTCCGTGCTGATGATGATCTGTCGCTGGCTCAAAAGAAAACGGCCGATCTCGTTGGGGCGCAGGTCGCTCAGGTTGAGGCGGACGCCTTCCGGCCCGGCGATGGCAATCGCCATGCTGGCAGAACGGCCCGTGTTATTCGGAGACGGATTGCGGTCGCGCGCTTCCGCCCAGAAGACCAGCGTATCGCCCGCGCGCACATCCAGACGCGCGAGGTCGAGCGACACGGAGCCCAGCCACTCGCGCCCGCCCCGGCGCTCGACGCTGCCTGCCCCAAGCTCGCCGCTCGTGAACTTCGCCGCGTCGCCTTCGCCGCGACTCCTGATGTACTTCACGGTCGCGCTCGCAAGACCCAGATCGTCGCGCGCCGTCCAGCGCACACTGATCGGCCCACCCGGCACGGCGCGCAGCAGTTGATCCCCGGTGGGCTCTGTAATACGAACTTCGGGAACGGCATCGGCGTAGGTCTCCACGGCGCGCACGAGCGGGGCGGGCGCGAGGCGCTCGTCCGCCACGACGCGCGTTTCAAAAGCGCCGCTCGCGCTGGCCGTGAAAGCTCCCGCGAAACCCTCTTCACCGAGCGAGCGCATCGGGCCGGTCGCCCCGTTGAAACCGAGCGTCGCGCCCTCGATTGACCCACGAGCGCGCAATAAGACCTCTACCTGCGATCCGACGAGCACGCGAAGCGGCACATCGCCCGTCACTTCCTCGACCCCGAGGCCCGAATAGGAGGGCGGCACAATCCGCACGCGCAGTTCGTCAATGATGATCCGACCGCCATCGGCGGCGGCCCCGTCCGTAGCTTCGCCCGCCCCGTGTCTTCGCGCATGAGCATCGTCGGGCCGAAGCCACAGCACGCGACCCAACTGGCGCGCCGTGGCCGTCGGAGCAATCAGGCGCAACAAGAGCAGTACGAGGAGCGAGAGCGCGAGCGCGCCCGCCCCGAGCAGAGCCGGACGGGTCGGGGCGAGCAGGTTCTCGTCAATCCCGTCAACTTCGCTCTGCGCCTGCCTGTGGACGCGCGCCCTGATGTAAGGGGGCTGCGCCGAAGCGTTGTCTTCGCGGTCGCTCTCCGCAAAGGTCACTAATATGTTGCGCTCGCTCGCGGTCGCACGCTCGATCTCACGCGCGACCTCTATGAGCGTGCGGCGCTTCATTACCAGCCGCACAGCATACGCCAGCGACAGCAGCACGGTTAAGAAGACCGGGACGACCAGTAGAAAACGGGCCGCGCGTGATAACGGACGGACGTAATCCGCCGCGCCGATGATCACCAGCAGAGCGAGCGCGAGGGCGAGCGTGAAAGCGGCCAACGCGCCCGCCATCAAAAGACGCCTGCGCCGGTATAGACGATTAAGCGCGCGGCGCACGTCCGGCCGGGGGCCCGCGCCGCGAGTTTCGATAGTGATGATCGGTGACGTAACGCTCACACGTATCAGAAAGCCTTACCGAAGACGTATTTTCGAGCGCGAGCCTATTCCTCAAGCCCGCTCTGCGGACGCGTCAGGGGCCGCGTCCATGATTTCATCTCTATGGCCCCTTCGCATCGCGACGAAGAGTTCCGCGACCAGCAGCACGAAGGCCGCGCACAGGAAGAGTCGCCAGAGATAGCCGCGTCGCTCTTGCGCCTCTCGCCGGTCGTTCGCCGCAGGCGTAGCGGGGCTCTCCTTTAAGTTCGTATAATTTTTGATCTCTTCGGGCGTGGCGAGAGCGCGGGCGGATTCAGCGACGGGCGCGTTAAAAGCCATGAACAACTGTTGGCCCGCGAAGTCCAGCCGATAGACGCCGGGCTCTCGAAAGATGCCGAACGGGCGCTGGGCCAACTCGCGCGCTTTGGCCCGCGTCGTGCGCCCTTCCGTATTCGTCACGATCACATCCGTATCCGGGCCGGTGCTTAAACGTACAGGCTCTCCGATAGTCCTTGAGAGGGGCTCGCGCGGGCTCGTGGCGAGGCTCAGGATTGAATGGGCGAGCGCGGGCAGGGCTGGCGAGAGCCCGAGTTCGCCCGCCTCGCGCTCGGGCGAAGTCGCCAGCAGCAGGATCGACCCCGCGCCTGTTTCAGCCGACACGAATGCGTGCGTCCCGTCGCTCCAACGAGCGAGTGTGAGGGCGCTCTCACGCGGGATGAGGACGAACCCTGTGCGAACGCGCGTGGCACGCAATGCCGCCAGAGCGCTTTCGCCCATAGAGCGCAGCGCCGGGCTGTCGGCGTCCACCGCTCCAAAGCCGAAAGGCTCTGTGAAAGTCGTGCGGGAGAGAGAGGCGAAGGGCAGAGCGCTTCCCTGCTGCGTGCCCGCCAGGGTGTTCCACGATTCGGTATCAATATCACGCGCAAGGCAGAGCCAGGCGATTCCGCCAGCGCGCGCGTATTCAGATAGAGCGCGCACTTGCGCTTCGCGCGGCGCGCCGTGAAGCGAGAGCACTACGAGCGCGTAAGAGTTCAACTCGGCGGCACTCACAGGCAACTCACCTTTGCGGTCGAGCGCAAGGCCGCCTCCTCCCTCAACGCCCGCCGCCTCAAGCGCCGCGCGTAAATACGGCCCGTCGCCCCCGGCATCCGTTTCAACCAGTAGAGCGCGATTTTCGCGCGGCGGCGCGAACGCGAAGAAATGTTGATCGTCGGCGTCGAAATCGTCAGGCGCATTGGCCCTCGCCGCTCCCGTAATCTGCCCGTTGGTTTCCGTATGCCACTGCAAGTCGGCACGCGTCCCGTCTCCGGCATCAAGCGTCCAGACGCGTCGCGCTCCGCTCTGCCCGTCGGCGTCCGAAACCATCTCGGTCGCAGACAACTCTACGGCCCCCTCCGGCGCGTCTCTCGCCAGCGCCTCGTCCATCAAGAAGGCATTGCGCTCAAGGGCCGTGCCGATAGCGTAAGGGACGACGCGCGCCGCGACCGTTTCCGGCCATTCGGAGAGCTGCGACGCAAGCTCGCCCTCTTGAAAATCCGAGATGAGGTCTATTTCCGCCGGGCCGTGGGCCAACTGTTGAAGCAGCGCCGACGCCGAGGCGAGGCCCATCGTATAATTTGCCGCGCCCCCCGAAGGCTCATAACTTTCAAGCGCAGCCATGAGGCGCTTCCGATCCCGCGTCGCTTCCGCCAGGACGAACACCTCGGACGAAAAGGCAAGGATTGCGGCGCTCTCGCCCGCGCCGAGGCGGTTAAGAATAGCGCGCGCCTGTTCCCTGGCCGCCTCGGCTCGTCCACGCGCTCTCATGCTGAGCGATGCGTCTATGAGAATGATGCGCGTACGCCCGTCGCTCACATTAAAGGGGATGAAGGGGCGGGCCAACCCTGCGACGATGAGCGCGAGAGCGGCGAGACGCAGGGCGAGCAGGAGCGGCTGTCGAACGTGGCGGGGAAAGAGACGAAAGCTCGGCGTCTCGCGCAGGAATCGAAGCGAGGGAAAATCGAGCCTCTTCGCGCGTCGTCTGACCAGCAGGTGTATCAACACCGGCAACGCGGCGAGCCCGAGTCCGATCAATGTGAGCGGGGCCAAAAACGACATACAAAACCAGGGCGGAACGAAGCGATCAGGGATGAAGGATGAAAGAATAATTATTCAAGTCGAGCAATCACGCTTTCATCCCTCATCGCTGCCGCGCTCCGCCCTTCGTTCTGGCTTTCCTTCGGCGCAGGTAGACGGCAAGCGCGCGGTCGAGCGGCTCCGACGGATCAAGCTCGGCGTAATCCGCTCCCGCCCTCTCGAACTCGCGGCGGAAGAAGGAGCGAAGCTGCGCCATCTGTTCGATGTAAGACTTGCGCACGCGGTCTGCGTCGGCCAGCAGCGTCTCGCCGGTTTCGAGATCATGAAACTCGTATGTGCCCCGCTCGCTCAGAGACTTCTCCGCGCCGTCGAGCAGGTGAAAGACGATCACATCATGCCCGACGCGCCGCAGGCGCGCGACTGCGTTGACCACCTCCGGCCCGTCGTCGTAGAGATCGGAGACGAGGACTGCGAGGCCGCGTCGTTTCCACTGCGCGGCCTCGCTCAAAAGGCACGCTCCTGTGCGCGTCCTGCCGCCCGCTTTCGTCTCCTCGAGCGTCGCCAGTATCGTGTGCAGGTGGCGTTCTCCGCCGCGCGTGCGAAGGCGAAGACGTATCTCTTCGTCGAAACAGACGAGGCCGACGCGGTCGTTCTGTTTCGTCGCCAGATAGGCGAGCGCCGCCACCAGAAAGCGCGCGTACTCAAGCTTGCTCACACGTCGCGGCGTGTACCCGAGCGATCCGCTCACGTCCAGCAGCAAGCGCACGGGCGCGTTCGTCTCCTCCTCGAACTCTTTGACGTAAAGCCTGTCTGTGCGCGCATAAACGCGCCAGTCGATGCGCCGCACCTCGTCGCCCGCGATATACGGGCGATGCTCGGCGAACTCCTGCGAGAGCCCGCGATAAGGGCTCCTGTGCAGACCTATGAGGAAGCCCTCGACGACGGTGCGCGCAACCAGATCGAGCCGCCCGATAGAGGCGAGCACTTCCGGGTCGAGCAATCTCTCGGTCAAAGGCGAGTCGGGCATATCGCTTTAATTAGAGAGGCGGCAGGCGAGCGACATCCAAACCCGTTTCCAGCGGACAAAATGAAAGAGGTGCTATGGAGGCGGCGCGCCTCGCGAGCCGCTTACGGGGCGCGGCCTCGCAAGCCTCTTTTTCTCTCTCGTTGAGCGCAAACGCTCTTTCGCTCGCCCGGGCCTGACCTTCAGGACTACATTCAGCCGCCTGCCCCCTTCCCCAGTATTTCGTCCCTCACCTCAGGCCAACCGCGCCCCGGTTTGAGCTTGAACTGCGGCGGAATCGTCAAAGCCTGCGGCAGCCTGACGACATCTTCCCGCTCTTCCAGGTGGTCTATAGCCTCCCTGATTTCGTCGCTCTCCATCCCCAGGGCGGGAGCTAATTTATCCTCGCCTATCCCCCCTCCCTCGAACTCAGACCTGTTCTCGGCGAGCCATTCGGCGACGCGCCGCGCCTTCTGCTCGACTCTTGCTTTATCTTCATCCGCCATTGCGATCTCCTTTCTTCACGCTTTGAAGCAATTTGTATTTCTCTCTAATACTTTATCAAGCCTCTTTGTAAGCGAGCATAAAAGCTATGATGGCGATGACCAGGCATAGCGGGGAAAAGAGCCATGTATCCCAATGAGCGAAGGGAGTATCGCGCACCTGCTTGAAGAATCCGACCAGCCTGAACTCTCCCACCGCCCTGAGAAAGAAGATGATGGCTATACCCAGTGTGCCCAAACGGAAAATCCATGCCGGGAGCGCTTTCCCCACAATGCCGAGCCGACCCAGGATAACAAAGATCGCCACGAGGAATGCTGCCGCCACCAGAATAGTTCCGGCGGGTGACGGATTAAAGAAGCGCTTGCCGCTCACGGTCGGCACCGTCACACCGCTCGCGAAGCGCCCTCCCGCCGCCCAATAAACATGAAGCAGGGCGAGGGTGACGAACACGGCGGCAAGCAGAACGCCTGAAGTATTCCGCATATCTATACTACGGACGAGGACGCTCTTAAAGGGGCGGGCGCTGGAACCCGCCCGTTATCTGCTCTATCTGCGCGGCCAGGGCCAGCGCCACGTCCTCGCGCCAGGGACGGGCCGCGACCTGCACGCCTATGGGCAAGCCTTCGGGAGAAGTCCCGCCGCGCACGACGGCGCTCGGCCACCCCGTCAGGTTATAGGTCATCGTGTAGCTAAAGGCAGCGCCGGTCTCTTCATTAAAACTGCTGCCGTGAAGCATCGCCGGATGCACACAGACCGGAGAGATGATCGCATGATAGCGCTCCATGAAGGAGAGCATACGGCTGCGGAATCTGTAGAGGCGCATCAGCAGCGCGCCCAGCTCGGCGGTCGTGATGGCGCGCGGGCGCAGCAACGCCTGTACGCGCTGTAACAATGGATGCGTTTCGAGCGTCCCGGCTATCTTGAGCAGCGCCTGCACGCCAGCGCCGCCGTCAGCGCCCAGCAGCTCGTGCATCAGTTCATAAGTCTCTTCGATTCCCTCGGGTCGAGCCTCGTCCACCACGCTCACGCCCGCATCCCTAAGCCCCCGGGCCGCGTTCCTCACAATCTCAACGGTCGAGGGCGTCGGCGCGGCGATGCCGTTATCCGTGTGAAAGGCGACGCGCAGGCTCTTCAACTCGACCTTCGCCGGGTCACTGAGCGGCATGGGCACAACGGTCGGGTCACGCCAGTCCATTCCGGCTATGATCGGGAGCGCCAGCGCAAGGTCTTCCACGCGGCGTGCCATCGGCCCCGACTGCGACAGGTCTGTCGTGAGCCCGCCGCGAGGCGGGAAGTGCGCCGTCTTCGGTATGCGCCCGGTCGTCGGCTTGAGCCCCGCGATGCCGCAGAAGTGTGAGGGCAGGCGTATGCTGCCCGCCAGGTCTGTGCCCAGGCCGAGGGGCGAGCCACCCGCCGCGATGATGGCCGCTTCGCCGCCGCTGCTGCCGCCGGGCGTGCGCGTCAGATCGTATGGATTATTGGTTCGACCGTAGATGAGATTGTCGCTCTCGAAGGCGAGGCTCAGTTCGGGGACGTTCGTCTTGCCGAGGATGATCGCCCCGGCGGCGCGCATGCGCGCGACGGTGACTTCGTCTTCGGCGGGCACGAAAGAGGCGCGCCCCTGGGTTCCGGCCGTCGAGATGATGCCAGCCGTCTCCAGAGCATCCTTGAGCGTGATCGGAATGCCGTGCAGCGGGCCTTTCAGCTCGCCGCGCGCAAGGATCGCATCGGCCTCGCGCGCCTCAGCTAGGGCGGCGTCCGTTCTCAATTGGACGACCGCATTGATCTTCGGATTGACGCTCGCGATCCGCTCAAGAGTCGCGCCGACCACCTCTTCCGATGAAACCTCTTTGTCACGAATGGCCTGCGCCAGGCTCGTCGCCGACGCATATATCAATTCATCCACGCCTTATTCTCCCACAAAGAGAAAGTATAATGGCCGAAGGTCACGAACGCCGCCGGGGAAAATTCAGGTCTCAGGGAATCTTCTACCGGTCGTCCACTTTTCTGATCCGTCTCGCCTTTTCGTCTCTCTACTTCGCGTAGTAGCCGGGCCTTGTGCGCGCGGCGAGATCGGGGCGGGCGGCGAGGCGCACGGCGACGGCGCGCCACGTGCCATCGCGTCGCCGGTTCCTGGGACGATAGCCGATGCTGTAGACGGTGCTCAGGTCGCTCATCACCTGCTTGTAGACGCCTTTCAAATCTTCCAGCCTGCGCGCGCTGTAAAGAATACCGCCGCTTTCGTCCGCAAGTATCGCGAGCTGCTGTCGCGCCAGAAAAAAGGCTTGCCGCGTGGCGCTTCCCAGCATCAGCATCTTCTCTTCCGTGTCCAGGTAGATGGGAAGCACGATTGCACCGGCCCGCCTGACGGTCTCCATCAGGGCGGCGAAGCTCAGGTACGAGCCGTCGCCCGGCACATCGGGCAGCGCATTATCGACGCCGTCCGTCATCACGACAACCGCGCTGCGACGATGAGCCCCGCGCGAATTATTGCCGAGCACCTCCATCAGCACGTACCCGAGCGAGTCCCAGAAATTAGTGCCGCCGCTCGGCTTCTCTATCTTCTTGATGCGCGAGATCAGCTCGTCATGGTCGGTCATCAAAGGGGCGACGAGGCGCGGCGCGTTCGAGAAAGTGACGATGCTGATGCGGTCTACGGGGCGGGCCGCTTCGACAAAGCGGCGGGCCGATTTGCGAACCAGTTCGAGCTTATCGCTGGTCGAGCCGGAGAGGTCAAGCATCAGCACCAGATCGAAGGGCGTCGTCGCCGAAGCGAAGAAGGCTATCTCTACGGGCGTGCCGTTTTCAAAGACGGCGAAATCGCTTTGCTGCAACTGCCCGACCCTGTTCCGGCGGTCGCGCGAGAAGACGCTAACGTTTAAGTCAACGAGGTCTGTATCGACGCGTATGGTATCCGCCTCGTCAGGGTTTTCCAGAGCGGTCGATTGCGGCGCGGTGGTCGATTGCGCACGAACCCGTGATGAGGTTGCGCTCAGGCAAACGGCAAGCAACAGACAGAGCGCAGCATACGACAACAGCCCGGCGCAGAAGGAGGGTGCCGTCCGTTTTTCGCTCGTCTTCCGTTCCTCAGTTCGCATAGTAGCCGCGTTTACCGCGCGCGACGGCGTTCGGGCGCGCGACGGCGATGCGTATGGCCCGCCAGCGGCCATCGCGCAGCTTGTTCGTCGGGCGATAGCCTAGACTGTAAACCGTGCCCAGGTCGGCGACGACGCGCTCGTAAGCTCCCGCGAGGTCTTCGAGTTTCTCCACTTCATAAAACATACCGCCGCCAGCCTCGGCCAGCTCTTTCATACGATCATGAGCCAGGTCTACGGTTTCCGGCTGCACGTCCAGCTCGCTCAGCGCATCGTATTCTGTATTGAGCCACAGCGAATAGAAGACGCCGTCGAACTCCTGCACGCGCCCGACCAGCTCTCTGTAATCGAGCGTCGAGCCGTCGCCCGTCACGTTCGGCAGAGTACTATCGAGACCGTCGCTCATCAACACGATGGCGTTGCGGCGCGAGCCGCCCGCGTCCTTCAAGACCTCTTCCATAGTGAAAGCGATTGAATCATAAACCTTTGTGCTGCCCTTCGGCTCTTCTATCGAGCTGAGGCGGCGGCGCAGGGCGGCGCGATCATCCGTCAGTCGCGAGACGATGACGGGCGCGTTCGCAAAAGTCACGACGGCGATTCGATCCGCAGGCCGCGCGGCGGCGACAAAACGCAGGGCGGCATCGCGTATGATGTTGATGACCTCGTGCGTAGAGCTTGAGAGGTCTATCAACAGCACCAGATTAAAGGGCGCGGCCGAAGAATCGAAGTGCGAAATCTCCTGTTCCGCGCCGTCTTCGTAGAGCTTGAACTCGTCCCGCTTGAGGTCGGGCAGGCCGCGATTGTTACTGCGCCCGACGACGCTCACGTTCAGGGTCACCAGTTCCGTATCGACGCGAATCACGTCGCCCTCGTCCACCTCCTGCGGCCCCGTGGAGGGCGACGCAGGCGTGCCCGCGCCACCGCCTATTCCTCCCACGCCGTCGAGCGTGGGCGGCCTGCGGCCCGCTTCCTCGGTTCGAGTCTCTTCTCGGGGCGCGTGCGTCTCGGGTATTTGACGCCGCTGCGGCGCGCTCACAACCGTCTCCGGGGTCAACCCGGCCCCGGACGAGAGCGTAATGCTCCCGGCGCGGGAACGAAGCTGCACGCTCCTGTCGCCGCCACGGCCCAGGGTGGCGTGAAAGTCACGCTCGGTCTCGCCCGTTGGCCCAAAGGTCGGAAGCGTGGAGTCGATACTGCCGGTTCGAGTCAGCGCCGTCACGTCCGCATCGACGCCCGCCGGGAGCACGACCGAAATATCGCCCGACGCGGTTTCGACGGAGAGCGTCGCGGGAAGGCCGCGAACCTCCGCCTCGCCGCTCGTCGTGACGACCAGCGCGCGGGCGCTATCGGGAATGCGTAGTATCAAGTCGACGCGCCCGCGCGCTGTTTTGCTCGCGCGCGCCACGCTTATATCGAGCAGCCTATTAGTCTGACGTATGACGATGGGCGAGCGTTTCACCGGCGCTGCGCCTTCGACCTGTGCCCTGACCGAGACGTGGCTTTCGTCCCAGACCTCTACACGCACGTGGCCGCGACGATTCTCGATACGCACCTCGCCGCTCGCGGGCAGATCCAGGTCGCGCCCGCCCGCGTCAGCAGCGGCAACAGCAGCGGTCTCATCGGAATCGACGCGAGCGCTCGAAGCGCCATCCGGCGCGGCCGCTTCCGTGTCAGGAGTCGCTGCTCTTTGCCGGGCGCGGCGCACCGACGGGCGCGCCTTCGGGCTCGTGCGCCTGACGCTGCGGGCCGTCGCTTTACGTTTCGATACGGATTGCGCCTTTGCCGCGTGCGCGCCCGTCGGCGCACACAGCAGGCCGCTCAATAAAACTATGATTAGCAGGGGAGAGAGAAATCTACCGGGTCTGTGGAAGGACATGATCCAATTTCTCCCTTGACGAAAACAGGAGACTACTACTACGACGGCTTCTTCTTCTTCATCTCTCGCGCGCCTCACGAAGCATCAACGGGGGTTGCGCGAAGCAGCTCACTGATGATCGTTTCAGCGCCGATGCCCTCGGCTTCGGCGCGAAAGTTGGGGAGGATGCGATGACGCAGAACAGGATAAGCCACTTTGCGCACATCATCAAACCCGACGGCGAAGCGGCCTTCAAGGAGCGCGTTCGCCTTGGCCCCGAGGATGAGCGCCTGTCCGGCCCTCGGCCCCGCGCCCCACCTCACGTGCTCTTCGGCGAAGGGCGCGGCCTCAACCGTGCCCGGTCGGCTCGCGCGCACCAGACGCGCCGCAAAATCAATAATATTCGAGGCGGCGGGTACGTCGCGCACGACCTCCTGTATGCGTAGAAGCTGAGCCCCGTCGAGAACTGGACGCACGGTGGTCGTACGGTTTGCCGTCGTCTGTGCGATGATCCGCCGCTCTTCGTCCGCCTGCGGGTAATTGATGACGATCTCGAACAGAAAGCGGTCGAGCTGTGCCTCCGGCAGGTGATATGTGCCCTCCTGCTCGATTGGATTCTCGGTCGCGAGCACGAAGAAGGGCCTGTCGAGCGTATAGCGTATGCCGCCCGCCGTCACCTGATTCTCCTGCATGGCTTCCAGAAGCGCGGCCTGCGTTTTCGGGGGAGCGCGATTGATCTCGTCCGCCAAGACGATATTGGCGAAGATGGGCCCACTGATAAAGCGGCCCTCGCGCCGACCCGTAGCGCGGTCTTCCTCTATGACCTCCGTACCCGTAATGTCCGAGGGCATCAGGTCGGGCGTGAACTGGATGCGATTGAAACGGAGCGTGAGCGCTTCGGCCAGCGTTTTGACGAGCAGCGTTTTGGCGAGGCCGGGGACGCCGCGCAGCAGGCAATGGCCGCCCGAGGCGACCGCGACCATAAGCTGGCGGACGACTTCGCGCTGACCGACGATAACATTCGCGATTTCGCTTTCGAGCTGCGCGACCGACTCCTGCAACGAGTCGAGCGCCGCCGCCCTTTCGTTCTCGTTAATCAACTGCATGAAGAACCGGCAGAAGCCTCCTCAACGTTCGATCTCATCGAGCATCGAATCTCTATTAGGTGCGGGCGCGTTTGCGGGCGCTCGTTTGTCGGTCGAATCGGCCGGGCCACCGTAATCGGCCAGACGCAGCAGTAGATTATTCTGATTCGACGCGTAGGGCAGAGCGCCCTCTTTGGAAACGACGCCGCTTCGGATCAACCGTTCGATCACGCCGTCGAAGGTTTGCATTCCCTCCTGCTCGCCCTGCTCCATGGCGTCCGTGAGCGATTTGCCCTCGGTCTCGCCCTTCTCGACATATTCTTTGGTACGCGCCGTGGATTTCAGGATTTCGATGGCGGCGACGCGGCCCCGCTCGTCGGCACGCGGAATCAATCTTTGCGAAACGATGTAGCGAAACGATTGAGCGATGCGCTTGCGGATCGCGTTCTCCTCGTTCTTCGGAAAGACGCCGATGATGCGATCCACCGTTTTTGAGGCGTCGATGGTATGGAGCGTGGAGAGTACGAGGTGGCCGGTCTCGGCGGCTTCGAGCGCGACCTCTATCGTCTCGCGATCACGCATCTCGCCGACCAGAATCACCTTCGGGGCCTGGCGCAGCGCCGCGCGCAGGGCGAGCGCGAAGTCCGGCGTGTCGGAATGAAGCTCGCGCTGGTGAACCGTAGAGCTTTTATGCTGGTGCAGAAATTCTATAGGGTCTTCGATGGTTACGATGTGATAGAACTTGGTCTCGTTGATGAGGTCTATGATGGCCGCAAGCGTTGAGCTTTTGCCGGAGCCGGTCGGGCCCGTGACGAGGACGACCCCGTTTTTAAGCTCGGCGATGTCTCTAAGCTGCGGCGGCAGATCAAAGTCCTCGAAGCGCGGCGGGCGCGACGGGATGACGCGCATGACGATGGCGTGCGTGCCGCGCTGCATGAAGATATTGACGCGAAAGCGCGAGAGGCCCGGCGCGCTGAAAGAGAGGTCGGCGCTCCCGTTCTTCTCAAGATTGAGCGCCGCCTGCTGGTGATTGCCGATAAGCAGCTTGGCGATGCTGGCGGTGTGCGCGGGCGTCAGCTTTTCCAGTCCGGGCGTCACGACCGGCTGTAGTTTCCCGACCAGCTCGACCTGTGGCGGGCGTCCGGGCGAAAAGATGAGGTCGCTGACCTTGTCGGAAACGCCCAGCATGCGCTGGAGCGTGACGAGCAGATTCGGCGGCGGCGGAGCAGTTGGTGCAGCAGGCGTCGCCGTCGATTGAGAAGGAGGAGGAGTTCCAGGCTGTTGTGTGCTCATAAATTCAGGAACAAGGCGACGAGCGAGCCCACGCGCCGAGAGGCGAAAAGATACCGAGGGCCGCTCGCTCGTCCCTTACAGGTCGTCTCG
>DASZEN010000043.1:0-42006 GCA_035940775.1 Pyrinomonadaceae bacterium
TTCTTATTTAAATTACGCGCGGCCCCGCGCTTTGACCTTAATCCACCTGGTAGGTAGCCACGCTCGTAGGCGTCTCGAAGCAGCGAACTTTGTAGACTTGAACCCGCTCATCGCCGACCTGTGCCCGGACGCGCTCTAGGATATAGCGCGCGAGGTTTTCCGCCGAAGGGTTCAACTCCTCGTCAAAGGGCGCAAGCTCGTTAATATTGCGGTGATCCAGATACTGCACGACCTCATCGGCGGCCGTCTTCAACTCGCCGAAATCAACGAGCAGGCCGATGTTGTCCAGCTCTCGCCCGCGCGCGTAGATTTCGATCTTATAGTTGTGCCCGTGCAGATTCTCGCACTTTCCCTTGTAGCCGCGCAGTTGATGCGCGCTCGAAAAGTTGCGCTCGATCATCACTTCAAATTGTCCGGCCATAAACGAAAGTCTAAAGCCTCCACTCCCAAGTCTCAAGTCACGGAAGCGCGTCAGGACGCAAGCTCGACTTTTGACGCGGGATGCGAGACCCCCGACTCGTCCTCAAATATCAGAGAGACCTCATCTATGTCCGAGGTGACGCGGGCTCGCGGGAGGCTTTCGAGAAAGACGCGCCCGTAGGCCTTCGTGCGCAGGCGCGGATCGAGGACGGCGAGCACGCCCCTGTCGGTCGTGCTGCGTATCAGGCGGCCCAGGCCCTGCTTCAGGCTGATGATCGCCTGCGGCACGCTGTACTCGTAAAAGCTCGAACCGCCCTGCTCGTCTATGTATCTTTGCCGGGCGGCGACGACCGGATCGGAGGGGACGGCGAACGGCAGCTTGTCTATGATAACGCAGGAGAGTTGGCTGCCGCGCACGTCCACGCCCTGCCAGAAGCTTGAGGTGGCGAAAAGGACGGCGTTCGGCGTCTCGCGGAATCTCTCCAACAGCCCGGCTTTCGCCGCCGTGCCCTGCAAGAAACATGGGTAATCCACCTCGCGCGCAACCAGATCGTAGAGCGCGCGCATCCCCGCAAAGCTCGTCGAGAGCACGAAGGCCCGGCCCTCGGTCGCGTTCAGTATTTTAATGACTTCCGATGCGGCCGACTGGGCCCACTGGGGCGAGCGCGGGTCGGGCATACGCGAGGGAAGGTAGAGCACGGCCTGATTCTCGTAATCATAGCTTGACGGCGCAACGAGGTCGTCGGCCTCCGTAAGCCCTAAGCGGTCACGTATGAAGCTGAAGTTTCCGGCGCTGGCGAGCGTCGCCGAGGTCAGCACGACCGTCTCGACACGCTCGAAAAGCTTGTCCTGAAGGAGTCCGGACACGTCAATCGGCGAGGCGCGCAGGAAGGCTCCGCGCCCGCGACGCTCCAACCAGTAAACGAAGGCGCGGTCGTCGCCCGCGACGATGAACTGCAAATCGAAACGAAGCTGGCGGACGCGCCGCGTCAGATTTTCAACCTCGGGCGGCTGCTCACGAAGCGCGTCCAGCGTCGTCTCCATTCTTTTGAGAGCGCCGTCCAGCCCCAGATAAGCGTCGCCGAGCGCCGTCACCTCCAGCTCGCCGTCCGGTTTGCGGCGCGCAAACGTGCCGGGCAGGAGGGGGAATCTCCCCTCCTCGCCGCGCCCCTCACGGAATCCCATCCAGAAGTTGTCCGCGAAGCGCACGACGCGCCCCGCCGTCCTCGTCAACTCCTTATTGGCATCCACGTTGGTCAGCGGCAACTGGGCCAGATCGCGCACGAGGTCTTCTATCTGGTAGCTGGAAACCTGCGCGCCGAAATATTCCGCCGCCACGTCTTCGACAAGATGCGCCTCGTCGAAAACGACGGCCGAGTAATCGGGCAAGACCTGTCCATATTCGCTGTTGCGGAGCGCCAGGTCGGCGAAGAAGAGATGATGATTGACGATCACAAGGTCTGCGTCCATCGCGCGTTGACGCATGCGCGTAATGAAGCACGGGTCATAGTTCGGGCACTTCTGGCCGAGGCAGGTCTCCGAGCGCGCATCTATGTGACGCCAGAACGATAGATTCTCGGGCAGGCCCACAAGCTCCGCGCGGTCGCCGACCTGCGACTCGCGGGCCCACCTTCGCACCTCGTCAAAGTAATCCAGCTCGTCCAGGCCGTCGAGCACGGGCGAGTTTTCCGCGCGCTTGATACGCTCAAGGCAGGCGTAATTCGAGCGTCCCTTCATATAGGCTGCCGTGAACTTTCGCGGCAGGACGCGCTGCAAAAACGGTATGTCCTTCTCCATCAACTGCTCTTGCAGGTTCTTGGTTCCCGTCGAGACGATGACGCGCCCGCTCGTCGCGAGCGCCGCCGCGATGGCCGGAACCAGATACGCCAGGGTTTTGCCCGTGCCCGTGCCCGCCTCCACGATCAGGTGGCGTTTCTCATGGAAAGCGCGCAGCACGGCCTCGGCCATCTCGATCTGGCCGGGCCGATACTCATACTCAGGATGCGCGCGCGCGATCAAGCCCTCGCGCCCGAATATCTCTTCCATGCTCTTAACTCAATTCCGAAGGCTCGCCGTTTTCCCGGCTCGCGGAGCGACTTTTATAGTATATGAATTTAAAAACTTTTCCTCATCCTCGATTGCCATCTCGTCCGTTCGCATAACCATCGCCAGGAAGGCTTCTCGTCCGATGAGCGTCATCAGCATGCGCCCCTTGAGCGCGCCGAGCGTAAATCTGACCTCGCGGCCGTCGTGATTATTGAACTTGATAATTCGCTTTTCGACCAGCACGACCTTCAGCTCGGAACCCGCTTTTTGCATCTTGTTGTTAAACCCCAGGGCGGCTCCATCCCACACGCCGTTATAGAAGGATTCGATGGAGGTTTCCGACCAGGTTTCGGCAACTTCGCCGAGGAGGCTGTATTGTGCAACGAGGACTCCATGTGGTCTCTGCACCGAGTAGATATAAAGATCGACGGTAACCTTTGTGTCCGGAGGAGATTGCTTGAACTCTTCCAAAGGCTTGGCGGGCAGGAGAACGCTGAGAGCGCCCTTCGCCAGCTCATAACGCGTCCATTCGTCGGCCCCCGGCTTGACCCTTCCGCTTTGTGCCCGGACGGGGAGCGTCAACAGACAGGCCCACAGGCAGCTAATGAGTATGCTCCTGCGGACTGTCTTTATCTTCATTCGACTCTCTTTCAAATCAAGCGACGGGGACGCGAACCGTCTCGGACTGGATGATTCTAATCTGCGCCCATCGCCTCCGGCTCCGGCGTTCTGCGTTTGAGGCGGTGCGGGTAGAGCGGAAACCGCGCCGTGAGTTCGGCGACCGATTGATGAACCCTTCGGCGCACCTCTTCGGATTGCGGGTCGTGCAGGACTTCAGCGATGAGGCGTCCGATCACGCGCATCTCGGCTTCGCCCATGCCGCGCGTCGTCAGCGCCGGGGTTCCGATTCGTATGCCCGAGGTGACGAAGGGCTTGTTGGTGTCAAAGGGGATAGTGTTTTTGTTGACGGTGATATTGGCCGCTTCGAGCGCCTTCTCCGCGTCTTTGCCGGTGATGCCGCGCCCACCCATGAACACGTCGACGAGCATCAGGTGGGTGTCCGTCCCGCCCGAGACGATACGCAGGCCCTGTTCCTGCAACTCGGCGGCGAGCGCCTTCGCATTTTTCAGGACGTTTTGCTGGTACTCTTTGAAATCTTCGCGCAAAGCCTCGCCGAAGGCGACGGCCTTGGCGGCGATGATGTGGACGAGCGGGCCGCCCTGGACGCCCGGAAAGAGCTTGCGATTGATCTCCGCCGCGTGCTCTTCGCGGCAGAGGATGAGGCCGCCGCGCGGCCCGCGCAGCGTCTTGTGCGTGGTCGTCGTCACGTAATCGGCATAAGGTACGGGCGAGGGATGAAGACCGGCGGCGATGGGGCCCGCGATGTGCGCGATGTCCGCGAACATGCGAGCGCCGACAGAGCGCGCGATCTCGCCTATGCGCTCGAAGTCGATAGTGCGCGGGTAGGCGCTCGCGCCGCAGATGATGAGCCTCGGCCTGTGCTCTTCGGCGATGCGTTGCAACTCGCCGTAATCAATCTGCTCCGTCTCGCGAGAAACGCCGTAGTCTGCGACCTTGTAGCTGATGCCGGAGAAGTTCATAGGGTGGCCGTGCGTGAGATGGCCGCCGTGCGAGAGATTCATGCCCAGGATTTGGTCGCCGTACTGGATGGCCGCGAGGTAGACGGCCATGTTGGCCTGCGCGCCGCTGTGCGGCTGGACGTTGGCGTGCTCGGCGTTGAACAGTTGTTTGGCGCGGTCGATGGCCGCCTGCTCGACCACGTCCGTAAACTCGCAGCCGCCATAGTAGCGCTTGCGCGGATAGCCCTCGGCGTACTTGTTCGTAAAGACCGAGCCCATCGCTTCGAGGACGGCCTCGCTGACGAAATTCTCAGACGCGATCAACTCAAGGCCGCCCGTCTGACGCTCCACCTCATCGTCAATCGCACGACTAATCAGCGGGTCAACTTCCGAGAGCGGGGCATTCCTCTTATCTCTCACGCGTGGCTTCTCCTCTTCTTAAGACGATTGGGATTGCTCGATCTGCCTGATCTTTTCGACGCGCGCCGAGTGACGCCCGCCGTCGAACGCGGTGGCGAACCAGGCGCGCACGATCTTCGGAATAAGCTCTGTGGGCGTGGTGCGTGCGCCGAGGGCGAGCACGTTGGCGTCGTTGTGCTGGCGCGCAAGCCGCGCCGTCTCTTCCGACCATGCGACGGCCGCGCGCACGCCCTGTACCTTATTGGCGGCAATGGCCATGCCCGTGCCCGAGCCGCACACCAGGAGGCCCTGCTCGGCCGTTCCACGGGCGACCGCTTCGGCGACTCGACGGGCGTAATCCGGATAATCCACGGACTCTTCGGAGGCCGCGCCGAGGTCTTCCACTTCGAGGCCAAGCTCGTGAAGCAGTGGTTTCAAACGCTCCTTCTCGGCGTAACCGGCATGATCGCTGGCGAGCGCTATTTTCATCTTCAGACGGGCCTCGCTTTTGCACGGAAAATCCGGCGGGTAGAAGCTTGATGGTACATCACGCTTCCGAGGCTGCGCAATGGACGGCCCGCCGCCCTTCCCCGGACGGCTCTAAAACATTTCCGGGCTCGTGCCGGATTACGAAGCGGCGCTGTCCAGTGTTGCCATGCGCCCCATTGCTGCGCGAGAATGTGCGTTGGTCGAAATTTATAGCTCTTTATTGAAGGAGACACGCTCGCAACTAAACTCTTATGCGCTGGTCACAATATTTTATCCCGACGCTTCGCGAAGACCCGGCTGATGCCGAGGTCGTTTCGCATCGCCTCCTGCTCAGGGCCGGGCTGGTGCGCCAGCTCGCCGCCGGAATCTATTCCTATCTCCCGCTCGCGCAGCGCATCTCCATCAAGATCATGCAAATCTTGCGCGAGGAGATGAATCGCATCGGCGGCCAGGAGTTCTTTCTGCCCGCCTTGAACCCGCGCGAGCTGTGGGAAGAGTCCGGGCGCTGGACTGTGATGGGCGATAACATGTTTCGTCTCAAAGACCGCAGGGGCGCTGATCTGTGCCTCGGGATGACGCACGAGGAGGTCTTCACCTCGATTGCGCGCGGGGAGCTTCGCTCCTACAAGCAACTGCCGCAGGTCTGGTATCAGATTCAAGTGAAATTCCGCGACGAAGCGCGCCCCAAATCCGGCGTCCTGCGCGTGCGCCAGTTCATCATGAAGGACGCCTACTCCTTCGACGTGGATCAGGCTGGCCTTGATCGCTCGTTCGAGAATCAGCGCGAAGCTTATAAACGTATCTTTGATCGCTGCGGGTTGAAGTACGTGATCGTCGAGGCCAGCTCGGGCGCGATGGGCGGCTCCGCCTCGAACGAGTTCATGGTCAAGACGGAGGCGGGCGAGGATATGATCGCGACGTGCGACCATTGCGGTTACGCCGCGAACCTTGAAAAAGCGCAGTCGCGCCTGCCCGAAATCAAGGACGGCATCGGCCTCGACGCGCCCGTCGAGTTCCCGACTCCGGGGGTGCGTACGATTGAAGACCTGACGCAGTTTCCGGGCGGCGCGGATGCCGACCGCCAGATCAAATCGCTCGTTTACGTGGCGACGCTCGACGGCGCGGCCCAATTCGTGCTGGCGCTCCTGCGCGGCGATCACCAGTTGCACGAGACGAAACTGAGCGATGCTCTGGCCGGGGCAGAGGTGCGTGCCGCCGCTACGGAAGAGATTCGAGACCTGCTCGGCGCAGGCGCAGGAAGCCTCGGGGGCGTCGGCGCTAAGGCGCGCGCGCGCGAAGGCGGGCGAGAGGTTCGCATCCTCGCCGACCTCGCCCTGAAGGGACGCCGCAACATGACGACGGGCGCAAACCGTGACGATCATCACCTGCGCGGCGTCAATCTCGCGCGCGACATCCCCGTAGATCAGTGGGTAGACCTGCGAGTGGTCGCGTCCGGCGAAGGCTGCCCGCAATGCGGCGACGGTAGGCTTGAAGTCGCAAAGTCTCTTGAGATCGGCCACATCTTCAAGCTCGGCACGAAGTATTCCGAATCGATGGGCGCGCGCGTGCTCAACCAGGACGGTAAGGAAGTTCCCATAGTGATGGGCAGCTACGGCATCGGCGTGGAGCGCATCCTCGCCTCCGCCATAGAGCTTCATCACGACGCGGACGGCATCATCTGGCCCAAGGCGATTGCGCCCTTCGATTGCGTGGTGACGATCACGAACATGAAGCAGGACGAGCTGCGCGAGGCCGGTGAAAGACTCTACAAGGAGTTGCAGTTGAAGGGGTTGGACGTGTTGCTGGACGACCGCGACGAGCGCGCCGGGGTGAAGTTCAAGGACGCAGACCTGATCGGCATTCCCTACCGCATCACCGTCGGCAAGAGAGTGGCCGATGGCATGGTCGAACTGTTCGAGAGAAGCACGAAGAAGACGGAGGAAGTCAGGCTCGCAGATGTGGTCGAGCGCGTGCAGAAGCTGGCGCTGGCCGGGCTCTGAGAAAGTTTCCGCGTTCTCGGGTTTGAAAAGGCTTCCGCGAGTTATGCTCGAACCTTTTCGACCTGAACTCGAAAACCCTATAGTTTGTAATGAAGCGAATTAAGTTTTTACAGTTGACGGTCGTTCTTCTGTCTGCCATCGCCTTGCCCGCACGAGCGCAGGACGCGCTGCCCGAACTGGTCAGGCGCATCAAGCCATCGGTGGTCGCCATCGTCACCTACGACGCTCGCGGCCAGAGGCTTCAGCGCGGCAGCGGTTTCTTCACCGCGCCCGACCGCGTCATCACCAATCGCCACGTCATCGAGAAAGCCTACAAGGCGGAAGTCCACCTGACGAACGGCAATGCCTACAACGTGCGCGGCGTGCTCGGGGTTGACGGCGCTGGCGACATCGCGCTCTTGCAGGTCGAGGTTCCGACGGCGCTCGCCGTACCATTGGCGGTCGTGCGGACGACGCCGCAGGAGGGCGAGCGCGTCGTCGTCATCGGCAATCCGCTCGGGCTCGAAGGAAGCGTCTCGGACGGGATTGTTTCCGCCGTGCGAGACATACCGAATTTCGGTCGCATTATTCAAATCACCGCGCCGATCTCGCCCGGCTCGTCGGGCAGCCCCGTCGTGAACATGCGAGGCCAGGTCATCGGCGTCGCCACGCTCCAACTGACCGAAGGCCAGAGCCTGAACTTCGCCATCCCGTCGGATCGCGTCGCGCAGCTACAGGGCCAGACGAGCGCGCTCAGAACGCTCGGCGGGCTGGTCGAGGACACGAACAAGAGCCAGCGCGCGACCGCCGAAAGATTCTACACGCAGGGCCTCGGCTTCCTTTCCAGGGATGATTGCGAAACGGCCCTCGCTTATTTCAGGAAGGCGACCGACGCCGACCCGAAATACGCGGAGGCGTGGGCCCAGTCCGGTTTTTGTAACGAGAAGCTCGGCCGACACACGGAAGCGCTCAAGGCCTCGCGGCAGGTCATCACCCTGCGGCCCGATTCTGCCGACTCCTACTTCAACATGGGCCTCGCCTATTTCTATTCCAACCAGTTCAGGGAAGCGGTCGAAGCCTACAGGCAGGCGCTCAGGCTCGACCCCGAAAATCCCGAGACCTACTATGCGCTCGGCCTCGCCTACGGCAAGCTGGGGCGCACGGATGACGAGATACAATCTTACAGACGCGCCGTCCGCCTGAGAATCGATTATGTCAACGCCTACGAGCGATTGGGTCAGACCTTCGCGCGCCTCAACCGCTTCACGGACGCCGTCTGGGCCCTCAACAAGCTCATACAGCTCAGGCCCGGCGACGCCAAAGCCTACAACAGTCTGGGCGAGGCTTACGCCAAGCTGAATCGCGCCGAAGAGGCCGTCGCCGCCTTCAAGCAGGCGACGCTGCTCAAACCGGACTTCGGCCGCGCCTATTTCAATCTCGCCAAAGGCTACGTCACGCTCGGCAATCGCGACGGCGCGCTCGAACAATACAACATCCTCCGCACGCTCGACCCCGACCTCGCCGACGAACTGTACACAGCCATCCCGGCACAACAATGAGTAAGGGATGAAGGATGAGGGCGGACGGCTAAGGGATGAGGGCGGCAGCGATGAAATAAGAGCATTCAAGAGGTTGAATCGCTCATTATCATCCCTTATCCCTTCGTTCCTCCTTTATTTGGTCGCTTCGCTGACGAGGGCTGTGAGGGCGTTGTCCTGTAGCGTCTTGTTGTTTTGCAGGTCGCCGTGGAGGTCGCAGGCGAAGACGGCATAGACGATGGGCAGCCCCGTGTTGAAGATGGCGTCCTCGCGGCGTTTGCCCGCCATGTCTTCGGCCAGCAGCGAGCGGCGCGTGACGCGGCCATCGCCCGGCGCGTACATCGCAAGCGTCGCCTCGCGGCGCGTGACGCGGCGGCCTGTCGCGGTGCGAAAATCGCGCGGGTGTGTGATCGTCACCCAGCGATCCCGTTTCTCGTCGCGCAGGATGACTGGCGCATCCAGCGTCTCTTCGCAATCGCCCCCGAAGGCGAACAACGCGACCGGCGTTTCGCCTTCGAGGCCCGCATCCAGCGCCTCGTGAAAGCGTTTGGCGCGGCCGAGCACGGTAATGAAATAGGCATCCAGCTCCGCGAGCGATCCGCCCGTGAAGGGCGCATAGTCGCCCACGGGCTTGCCCTTCGCGTAGCGCTGGCGAAAATCCTCGTCAAACACGGGCGACCATCCGTAGCGCCGCCACGCCGCCGGGTCATAAAGATCGACCTCAAGAGGTCGCAGGTTTTCGTCCAGGAAGCGAACCGACGCACTGTGCGGCATCAGTTGAAAGATGGCGGGCGAGGTCAATGCGTCCTCGCGCGAGACCTTGTTGAGCAGGCGCACGGGACGGCGCAAACCCTCCGTGATCGAGTAGCCCTCAAGCAACGTGATGAAGGCGTTCATAGAGCCCTCGTTGGGCGTGCCGAACATTATGATCTTGTTGATGTGCGACGCGCCCGCCCACGTCGGCCTGGGCGCGCCCTCAACGGGCAGGTCTGCATCGCCGTACATCGCCGCGTAGCGCGCGACGAGGCCGCCCATCGAATGCGCTACGATGTTGAAGCGCAAATCGGGACGACCGAGCTTGCGCTTTAAGCTTTCGAGGCGCTGTACGAGGTCGCGCGCCGTCTCGACGTTGTCGCGCCGCCAGTCGTAAGGGAAGACGTAAAACGTATCGCGGTCGCCGTCAGCGCCCGGATTGGCCCAGTCCCCCTCGCGATACCCGCCATACTTTTTAAGCGCTTCGAGCAGCTCGTGGTAGACGTAAACATCCGGCACGAGCCGCGCGAGGCGAATCGTATCGACGATCTTTCGCGCCACCAGTTTGTCACGGTTCGCCGCCAGCTCGGGCGAGATCGGCAGGCTCAGGCCGTCGTCCGACGAACGGAAGATGGAGGGCCACACCTCTTCGCCCGTCTCATAATTGACCAGTTGCGAGCCCAGTATGCCGGGAATGATAATCAGCGGGCGCTTGCCCGCGCGCGCCCTCGCTCCCGCGAAGATGCGTTCGAGGTTCGGCGTGCGGCGCGCGCCGCATCCCGGAAATGCGAAGGGACTGGCCGAGAGCGCGATCAGTAAAAGAAGTACGGCGCGCGAGTTCCCGGGCCTCTCGTGTCGTCTTTTAGTGGGAGCGTTTTGTCGCAAGATCAGTTTTTATCCGGAATGGAACGAGCCGTTTTTTCGAGTTCTTACATGCGCCAGGGAAACGTTGAGCCGTACGGGTAAGACTACTGCTGCTGCTCCTGCGGCGGCGCATCCCACCGACGATTGACGAGGCTGGCGACGAAGCCCGCGCCGAAGCCGTTATCTATATTGACCACCGTGACGTTTGAAGCACAGGAGTTGAGCATGCCGAGCAGGGCCGCCACCCCGCCAAAGGATGCGCCGTAGCCTATGCTCGTCGGCACGGCGATGACGGGTACGCTCACCAGTCCGCCGACCACACTCGGGAGCGCGCCCTCCATCCCGGCGGCGACGATGACGACGCGCGATTTTCTAAGCAGATCGCGCTCGGCCAGGATGCGATGAATCCCTGAAACGCCAGCATCCCATATTCGACGGACGCGATTGCCCATCGTCTCGGCCGTCAGCGCGGCCTCCTCGGCGACCGGAATATCACTCGTTCCTGCCGTGACGACCGTGATCTCGCCCACGCCCAACACCGTCTTATCCCTCTGAATCCGTATGAGGCGCGCCGTCTCGTGCCACTCGGCATCCGTCACGGCGTTTCGCACTTCGCCGAAGGTTCCCTCGTCCGTGCGCGTGATGAGCAGGTTGGGCGCGCGCGCGGCGAGCCGCTCGACGATGCCGACGATCTGGGCGCGCGTCTTGCCTGCGCCGAAGACGACTTCGGGAAAGCCCTGGCGCGTCGCGCGGTCGTGATCCACGCGGGCGTAACCTATGTCTTCATAATGAAGCTCGTTGATTAGCCGTGCGGCTTCGCCGGTTTCAAGCTCGCCGCTCCTGTGAGCGCCGAGCAGCCTCTCTATCTCTGGCAGATTCATTCCGGCAACCGTTTCCGTGTCTGAACTCGCATAACGATGGGCCATTCTAGCATTCAATACAGTCAGCCTCGAAATCCACTCGCCTTGCGCTCGGCCACTCCGGCTCGTATGATTCGAGTATCGCGCGCCTTCGCCCGAAAAAGCCTTTATGAAATCTTGCGTCTTCGCCGCCGTCCTCATACTGCTGCCCGCTCTGGCTGGCATAGCAACGGTTCGCGCCTGCCAGGTTCCTACACATGGAACAAGGCGATACTACTCGGTAAACCGCAAATATTTCGTCAAAGTAGATGAGGGCGGACGCGCCGCACTCTATCGAAATGGCCGTCGATCCCTGCGGCTATGGGAAAACACTCTGCCTCAATTGCCCGGGTATTTGCTCGTCAGTAATGATGGAAATTCTATCGTGATGATCGAAAGGTATGGCTGTGCGGGCAGTAGTACCCGCCCTGAAACACCCGTCATCTTTATTTACGATGAATCGGGCAAAGAGGTTAACAGTTTCACAGTGGCCGAGGTCGCCCATCTTTCACAACCGCGAGAGGGCATATCACTCGGCGGCGGGGTGAACTGGTATCATGATTCCCGTTTGACGCCTGCCGGAGAATTGATCGTTCAGACGCAGGTCACCAGACTTGATCGTAAAGAATGCCCCGAAGGGATGACGAGCGCCCCGTCTACCAAAGGGAAACGCGATCCTTATTTGATAGTAAGAGAGTCCCTGCGGTGTTACAGGACTGTGCCGTACGAACGGCTCAGATTCGATACGGCGACGGGCAGGCTGCTCGACAGGGCGAGAATTTAATCGTTTACATTCGTGGAACTAACAGTCGCCATCACAGGGGCATCCGGCTCCATCTACGCGCATCGCACGCTCCGCTATCTGGCGGCGAGCGGCGCTCTTGAGCGCATTAACCTTATCATGTCCAACTCGGCGCAAACGGTGGCGCGCGTCGAATTGGGCGCAGACCTGCGCGAAGCCGACGACCGTAAAGTAAACGAGTGGGTGGGGCTCGCGCCCGACTCAAAGCTGGTGCGCCTGCATCGACTGGACAATCTGGCGGCGACGCCCGCCTCGGGCTCTCACATGCAGGCGGGGATGATCGTCGTCCCGTGCTCGATGGGCACGCTCGGCGCGATAGCCTCCGGCGCGGGCACAAACCTTATTCATCGCGCGGCGGATGTCACACTGAAGGAGGGGCGCAAGCTCGTACTGGTTCCGCGCGAGACGCCGCTCAACGCGATTCATCTTGAGAACATGCTGCGATTGGCCCATGCGGGCGCGCGCATTCTCCCGGCAAGTCCAGGCTTTTATCACCGACCCGAAAGTATAGAGGCGCTCGTCGACCACCTGGTATTTCGCATCCTGGATCAGTTCGGCGTGCCCCATTCGCAAGCGACTCGTTGGAAGGGGGAGAAAAGCGGCGACACTGTTGACGTTTGAAGAGTAATAAACCGTCTGGAATAGGAACTCTTCTCTTTTCACGGAGCTTTATTTTGCAGAGTGCGAGAAGGATCCAGCGCCGGTTGCGAATTGCCAAGCCGTCGAGCACGAAAAGCGCCGTTTTCGCGCGCTTTCCGCAATGGCGCGGCCCTTGCTTTGTGCTTCAAAGGTTTGGAGGATGGGGTCACTGGATCGATTGACAGGTAAAAGAGAAAGAGAGCGTTGGGAACTCGTGGCCCCTTAAAATCATGTTGACACAGACACTGCGAAACATCAGAACGACGCTCGAAATGATTAAGATCGAGCACACGCTGTTTGCCCTGCCGTTCGCATTTCTGGGAGCGGTGCTGGCGGCAAAAGGCTTGCCCACAATCTCGCAGCTTCTCTGGATTACGCTGGCGATGACGGGCGCGCGCTCCTGCGCCATGGCCTTTAATCGTATCGTTGACCGCGAATATGATCGGCGCAATCCGCGTACAGAGACGCGCGCGATTCCCTCCGGCGCGCTTTCGGTCGGCTTCGTGTGGGCCTTCACCATTGCCTCGGCGGCGCTGTTTTTCGTCGCGGCGGCGATGCTCAATCGCCTGACGCTGATGCTCGCACCCCTGGCGCTCGGCTCCGTCCTGCTCTACTCGTACACGAAGCGCTGGTCTATGCTCTCGCACCTCGTCCTCGGATGGTGTCTGTCGATTGCTCCGGCGGGCGCCTGGATCGCCGTGCGCGGCTCCCTCGATAGCCCCGTGCCTTTCCTGCTCTCGCTCGTCGTGCTTCTGTGGACGGCCGGATTCGACGTGCTTTACGCCTGCCAGGATTACGAGTTCGACCGCGCTGAGGGGCTGCACTCTATCCCGCAGCGTTTAGGGGTCGGGCGCGCGCTCTGGATTTCGCGTCTCTTCCACGCGGATGCGTTCGTTACGCTCGTCGCGCTATACTTGGTGACGCATTTGGGGCCGCTTGCGCTTCTCGGCGTCACGGCTACGGGCGCGCTACTGGTTTACCAGCACATGATTGTGCGTGCGGATGATTTACGGCGACTCAACGCGGCCTTCTTTACCACCAACGCTTTTGTGAGCGTGATACTATTTGCGACCTTCGGCGGGGCGGCGATCTTCGCCCACAGCGTAAGCATCTTTAGATAAAGCGATGCAGTTTTCACACGACCCGAAACTCGAAGCGATCGCCGTCAAGGTTGAAGGCGGCGAACGACTCTCTTTTGAAGACGGACTGGCGCTCTACGGGACGGACGATCTGGGGGCGCTTGGCAAGATAGCCGATGCGCGGCGTCGGCGTATGCACGGGCGCACGACCTACTTCAACGTCAATCGCCATTTCAATCCGACGAACGTCTGTTACGCCGATTGCAAATTCTGCAACTTCTATCGCACGCCCAGAGAAGCGGACGCCTACACGCATAATATTCAGGACTCGCTGCGAATAGCGGGCGAGGCCGTTCGTGAGGGCGCGACCGAATTGCACATCGTCGGCGGTCTGAATACCAAGCTGCCCTTCAGCTACTTCACAGACCTTCTCTCCTCGCTCAAAACCGCGTACCCGCAGCTTCACCTGAAGGCGTTCACGATGGTCGAGCTTGACCACTTCGCGCACTTCTACAAGATGTCGGACGAGGAGACCATAGAGCGATTGAAGCGCGCCGGGATGGATTCGTGTCCGGGCGGAGGGGCAGAGATTTTTCGAGAGCCGACGCGGGCTCGTATCTGCACGCACAAGTGCGACGGCGACCGCTGGCTCGAATTGTCCGGCAAAGTCCACGCCGCCGGACTCAAGACCAATGCGACGATGCTCTACGGCCACATCGAATCCATTGAGGATCGCGTCGATCACCTCGTACGCCTGCGCGAGCAGCAGGACAAATCGGGCGGCTTCCAGTGCTTTATCCCGCTCGCTTTTTATCCGCCCGAAACGCAGTTGGCGCACCTCGCGGGCCCGTCCGGCGTCGATAGCCTGAAGACCATCGCCGTCTCGCGCCTGATGCTCGACAACTTCGCGCACATCAAAGCGTACTGGGTCATGCTCGGCAAACGGCTGGCGCAGGTGGCGCTCCACTACGGCGCAAACGATATAGACGGCACGATTACGGAGGGCGGCGAACTGACGGAAAGCTACTCGGTCGAAGCCAACGGCGAGGTCAAGATGACTAAGCAGGAGATAATCGCGCTCATAGAAGACGCAGGGTTTGAAGCCGTCGAGCGCGATACGCTCTACAACCGCGTGGAGATGGAAGCGGCCCCCGCGTGAAAGCCGGGTTCGCCCTAAAGCCTCCCGCGCGCGCGCGCAGCAATCCGCATAAGCGATGAGCGTAAGAAAAGTCTGCATCCTGCTCGCCATGAGCCTTCTTTTCGCTCAGGCTGTGCCTTCTCAAACCAGAGCATCTTTGAGCGTCGTGCCGGAAAAGGTGGCGAACGCCGAGTTCCCGGCTCTTGACGGCTCGCAGGCCATACGGCTCTCGGCCTACCGGCCGAGAGTGGTCGTCGTGGCCCTGTGGGCGTCCTGGTGTCCCGCGTGCTTGATGGCCATGAAGAGACTCGACGAGCTTAGCGAGGGCTTCTCCCTTAATGGTGTCGAAGTGGTCGGGCTGACTATTGAAGACCCGGCATCAGGTTCAGAGAACGTCCGCTCTTTTGTACGCACCTATGGAACCGGGTTTAAGATCGGCTGGATCGGCACGGAAATCGCCAGGGCCCTGACCGAAGAGGATGCTATTCCGCAAATCTTCGTCATTACGGGCGAAGGTCTCATCGTCAGTAGAATCGTCGGCTGGCATCCGGACAAAAGCCCAAAGCTTCTGCGTAAGGTAGTCCAACAGGCTCGTCGGAATCCGCCCGTCATGCAATAATCTCGACCACACTCAATGAAACGAGCGGCTTCGACCGAACTCTTTTACCGAAACCCTTTATGAATACCTCAGCGACCGAAACACACACTATCACCGTCGCGCATTCGCCCGACTCGGACGATGCCTTCATGTTCTACGGGCTGGCGACCAATAAGATCGATACGGGCGACATACAGTTCAAGCACGTCCTGGAAGACATCCAGAGCTTGAACGAGAAGGCTATGCGCGGGGTCTACGATGTGACGGCGATCAGCTTTCATGCCTACGCCTATATCGCGGACAAGTACGCGCTGCTTCCGCATGGAGCGTCCATAGGTGACAACTACGGGCCGATCGTGGTGGCGCGCGAAGCCGTCCGGGCGGAGGACTTGTCCCAATTGAAAATCGCCGTTCCGGGGACGCTGACGAGCGCCTTTCTGGCCCTGCGTATCTTCAACCCGTCGTTCGAGTACGAGGTCGTCCCCTTCGATCAGATCATAGAAGCGGTGCAAGGCGGGCGCGCCGACGCGGGGCTGCTCATACACGAGGGCCAGCTCTTTTATCAAACACTAGGGCTGCACAAGGTTCTGGATTTGGGCGAGTGGTGGCACGAGCGCACGGGGCTGCCGTTACCTATGGGCGGCAACGTGATCCGGCGCGATTTGGGGCCGCAGTTGATGAGCAGGGTCTCGCACTACCTGCACGAGAGCATACGCTATTCGCTAGACCATCGTGAGGATGCGCTCTCTTACGCGATGCAGTTTGCGCGCGATATGGAGCCTGCGCTGGCGGATCGCTTCGTCGCGATGTGGGTCAATGAGCTGACGCTGGATTATACGGAGCGCGGGCGCGAGGCCGTGCGTCGATTGCTTAGCGAAGGCTTCGAGCGCGGCATTATCCCCAATCGTGTGGCGGTTGATTTCGTGGACTAAGCGGGCGCTCGCCCCCTTCGGACTATCGCCCTCAAATGCACACCGGCGAGGGCGCGGCACACCGGCCCCCGCAGTTCTGTTGGAATCCATTTTCGGAAAAAATCCTGGCGATGCGCGTTGGAGGGAACGCGCACCGCCCGCCCATCTTTGCCTTGACAGAGCTTTTTAACTCGCCGCAGCAAGAGTGCTGGGGTGGGATTCGTAAAAATCTGCCGCCTTGAAGGCGTTGATTAACTTCTCTGCGCGCACCGCTATGCGACCGAGCGTATCGGCCAGCTTCCATTCAACCGCCTGGTTGTAGGCCATCATCAAAAGCGGTTGATGCGTGGCGACGACGACAGAGCAGGCGATTGCTCGCGGATACGGATCACCGACAGGCGTGTAACGGCCCGCCGCGATGATGGAGGAGAGAACGCTCTGCGCTGCCGGGGCCAGCTTTTCAACGTGCGAGAGCAGGAGCGTGCCAGTTCCGGCGGCGGAGAGTAGCCCCCTACCCTCCGCCTGTGTGGACGCGACGCCGCCGACGGTTCCGGCCAGAAAGAGCGCCATACGGTCGCCGCGCACATCGTCGGCGAACTGGCGGCCATCAAGCTCCTCCCACGAGCCTGAAGCCTGTCGTATCCCGTGGAGCAACGCGGCCGCTGTGCGTTGCATGTGCGCCCGAGCGCTGTAGAGGTTCACGGGAAGACCGGAGACCGCCAGCCGCCGATATAAAGACCTCAGTCCTGCTTCGTCGGCCCTCGAATCTAAGACTGTTACAATGCCGTCTCTCATTACATTATGAGCGTCGCCATCAAAAGGATCGTGGCGTCAAAGAACCCGGGTGATTCGGCCACGCCGGTCGCCGATATGCCCGGCGATTCCGCAGTCCCGCTACGGGAAATCCCTGGTGATTCGGCGACCCCGGCCAACGCCAGGCCGGAGCCCATCGTCATCACCATCGCCAGCAACACTGCGGCCATAGCTCTTCTTAGTCTTTTCATATTCCCCTCTTCTAAATGTTTGATATTTGAGTGCTTGAATCATCGGCCCGCTCTATAACCGCGAGCGATTTTGTTATCCTGCCCGCCTCCCCTGCTTACAACACTCGTGCCACACGCGCTAAGTGCGTCGTAATGGAAGGGAGGCCAGCAAAAACAGGCGCCTCGATGCAATCGGGGGTAAGGGAAAGGTATGTCGTGCGCCAAATATTTTGCGGCGGGCGCGCCCGCCGTGGAGCGCCTTTTGAGCACGGCGAGCCCGTTTTAATTGGCTTTGGATGGATGCAGGAGTTTTTGCAGGGAATGCAAAAAATTTTGCGTTTTTCGAGGCTATCGTCAGGGCTCTTTGTCGCCCGGCGTCTGGTCGTCCGTCGCCGGAGGCGCGATGTCGAATCGGTGCAGCTTGTAGTTGAGAGTCTGGCGGCTCAGCCCCAGAAGTCCGGCGGCGCGCGTTATATTACCGCTGTAGCGGGCCAGCGCCTCGGTCAGAAGCTGTCGCTCTACGTCCTGCATAATCTCCTTAAAGTCGATGGCCTTGGAGAAATCCAGGTGAAAGCGCACGGGCGATTGGGTGGCGGCGGCGCGCAGTATGTCCGAGGAGAGCGATTCGGCTCCGACCGATTGACCGTCTTCGGCAAAGACGACGATGCGCTCGATCTCGCTGCGGAGCTGGCGCACGTTGCCCGGCCACTGGTAGCGCACCAGATAGCTCATCGCCTCGGGCGTGATTCCCGCAAGCTGGCGATTGTTGCGCCGACAGGTCTCCTCGAAGTAGTAAGAGGCCAGCAGCGGTATGTCTTCGGGGCGCTCTCTGAGCGGGGGCACTTTGATGACGAAGGTATTGAGGCGGTAGAAGAGGTCTTCGCGGAAGCGCCCCTCGCGCACGTCCTGTTCGAGGTCGCGGTTGGTGGCGGCGATCACGCGGACATTGACCTTGAGCGGCGCTTCGCCCAAAGGCATGATCTCGCCGCCCTGTAAAAAGCGGAGCAGCTTGGGCTGCACTTCGAGCGAGAGGTCGCCGATCTCATCCAGAAAGAGCGTCCCGCCCTCGGCGGCGCGGATGATGCCGCGCTGGTCGTTGACAGCCCCCGTAAAGGTTCCGCGCCGGTGGCCGAAGAGCTGGCTCTCGACCAGCTCGCGCGGCGCGGCCGTGCAGTTGAAGGGAAGAAAAACCTTGTCGCGCCGGTGGCTCTCTTCGTGCAGCGCGCGGGCGATGACCTCTTTGCCGGTTCCGGATTCGCCCAGGACGAGCACGGTCGCTTCCGAATCCTTCAGGCGCTCCATCCTGGAGAGCACGTCGCGCATGGCGAAGCTGGTGGCGATGATATTGGGGAAGAGCCCGGAGGCCGAGGGCAGCGCCATCGCATTGAAGGGGCGCGCGCGCTTCATATCCGAGCGCAGGTCGATCATTTGCAGGGCGAGACGCGCGCAGCCCGTGAGCGCATCAAGGATTTCACGGCGACGGTCGGACAGGGGCGACGGAGCGTGCAGGTAGAGGACGAACGCGCCGCCGTTGCGTCTTGGTGCGAGCGTGCGACAGTGCTCGTCTAAAGCCTCGCGCGGCGCGGCCGAAACGGCTGGCGAAAGCCCTCGCGGCGTGCCGCTTTCGGTCGGAGTCGCGCTCCCCTCCTTATCCTTCGCGGCGAGATGCGCGGCGACGGAACGTGCGGCCCGCTCGCGCCCGCGCTCGTCCAGATCAATCGTCGCCTGTGCGTAGAGCTGCCCGTCATCATCCGCGGCGAAGATGGCCGCGCTGTCGGCCGCGAGGGCGGATTTGGCCGCGAACATCAACTCGCGCAGCAGGCGCTCGCGCCCCGAAGCGGCCCCCAGAATCTGCGTAATCAGCGGAGCCACGTCGGGCGGGATCAGATTAATGGACTGGGCTGGCGGAATCTGCCACGCGGCCATGCGTTCCGCGGCGCGTTGCGCTTCCGTCTCGGCGCGCTCGGCGTCGAGCTGTGCGCCAAATTCCCGAAACTGTTTGGCCGATTCGAGAAAGCGTTCATACGCCGCAGAGTATTCGCCGCGCCTGACAAGGCTCTCGCCGTGCTCGAAGATCGTCACGGCCGCCTGGTAAGCGGCGTTCATGGAACGAAACGCCTCTTCGGTCTGCTGGAAAAGGCGCTCGCCTTTGGAGGGGTCGCGCCGCCGCGAGATGAAGCTGGCGAGGTTGCGTTGGAGGATCGCGTCCAGGTAAGGATAAGGCAGAAGCTCAAGCTCGCTTTGGGCCACGGTCGCCCAATCCTCGGCGGGCATCCATTTATCGCTCCGACGGTAGCCCTCTATCATCAGCAGGGCGGCCTCGCTCGCAAACCTTTCATCGTTGATCTCGCGCGCCAGATCGCGCGCGTTGCGCGCATAGGTCAGCGACAGGTGCATATTGCGCGCCATGAGCCATAGCCTGGCGAGTGAAAGAAGCGCCTGCGTCTCGTCCTTCTTGCTGCCGGTCTCTTTGGCGCGCGCCAGGGCGGAGCGCAGCAATTCATTGGCCTCCTTGACGCGGCCCTGGTAGGCGCGCAGCGAGCCCAGCGTCTCCGTATAGCGACCTTCGCTCAGCAGGTCGCCTCCGGCGCGCGCTATTCCCAGGGCCTGTTGCAGTCGGCTCTCGGCGACCGCCCACTCGCCCGTGTAAAGCGAGGTGATGGCGAGATTGTTATAGACCATGCCGAGCAGGAGATCGTTCTGCGACCCCGAGAGGTGTTCGAGCGCGCGGCGCGAGGCATTGGCGGCCTCGTAGAAATTGCCCTGGTAGAGAAGCATTACGGCGAGGTTGTTTTGCAGGCGCGCACGATTAATCTCGTCCGTCGTGTTACGCAGCAGGCGCAGCGCGCGGCGATAACACATCCCCGCTTCGTCCAGGTCGCCCTCGTGGCGCGCGACCAGCCCGAGGTTCATGTAGGTGATGGCGAGGGCGCGATCGCGATGGGCCCGCCGCCCCCACTCGATGGCTATCTCGTAGTGCTCGCGCGCCAGCGGCTGCTCGTCGAGCGCCCAGTAGGTGCGCCCCAGACAGTGATAGGCGCGCGCCAAACTGGCGGCATCGCCCGTCGGCTCCAGGACTTCGAGGGCGCGATTGAGAAGCGTGACGGAGCGCGGAAAATCGTTCTGCCAGTAGGCGCGTGAACCGAAGGCGACGAAGAGCAGCCCGCGCAGGTGCGGGGGAAGATCATCGAGCGAGCGAACATCGTAGGGCGAGAGCGCTTCGTCCGCGCCCTCGTGCTGTCCGAGCCCCTCGTAGATTTCCGCGAGCGCCGTCCGGGCCAGCACGCCGCGCTCGCTCAAGGGCGCATCCGTGCCCTCGGCGATCAGCTCAAGCAGCAGCTTTTGCGCGCCCGCAAGGTCGCCGCGCTCGCTCGCCTTCTGCGCGAGGACAAGTGCGCCTGTAAAAGCCGCTTGATTGACTGGAATCCGGGTCATCGAATTTAGCTATCGAATTAGCTTGGGCGGAAACTTAACGAACAAAGGGGCCGAGCGAAAAGCTGGCGCCGAGTATACCATAATTTTGGCGACCCGCACCGATTAGTCTGGCCGACGCCGAGCCGGGCGAATCGCTAAATTCGGCCCTCGGGGCTGTCCCGTGCGCCTTCGGGTGGCAACCGGGCGGCGCGCTTCCGGCATCTGAATGACTTACGTCTTCTAATAACCGCAAGCTCGTGCAGCGACACAGCTTAATTGGATTCAGATTGACCATCGAAAGCCGAACTCTTATGAAGCGATTTCTCTTCGGGACACTCATTACGGCGACCATTTCCTTCATCCTTATCGCGTCCGGCGGCACAACAGGGGCGCAACAGTCGAAGGTCTCTGCGGCCGCCCCGGCCGCAACCACAGCCATCGCTCCGGCTGAAGTCAACCGCATCGTTCGCGCCTTCACGGCCAAGGAGACCGAGTTTCGACAGGCGCTGAACCAGTATATCTTCAAGCGCGACGCGGTGATTCAAACCATAGGCATGGGCGGTCAAATTTCGGGCGAGTACCATCGCGTCTCATATTTCACGTTCGACGACAGCGGCAATCGCTACGAGAAGATCAATTTCTTTCCGATGCCGACGCTTACAGAGATCAGCGTCTCGAACGAAGACCTGGAAGACCTCGGCGGCATTCAGCCCTTCGCGCTCGAAGCCTCGAAGATTGACCAGTACAACTTCACTTACGTCGGTAAGGAGCGCATAGACGAACTCGACCTCTACGTTTTCGACGTGGCGCCGAAGGTGATGCCCGATCCGAAGCGCATTCAGGAACGATTTTTCCAGGGACGCATCTGGGTTGACGACCACGATCTGCAAATCGTCAAGGTACGCGGCAAGGGAATCCCGGAAGGCAAGCAGCGCTTTCCCACGTTTGAGACCTATCGCGAGCAGGTGGACGGGCGCTACTGGTTTCCGACCTACACGTACGCCGACGAGGATTTGGTCTTCGAGGGCGGTCAGGTGACGCACGTTCGCATGCTCGTGCGCTATTCGGACTTCAAGCGCGGGCGCGCCGACGTGAAGATTACGGAAGTGGACGACGACGGGCCGGGGATTGAAGACCAAACGGATGCGCCGCCGCAGATGAAGCCGACGCCCGCCCCGACTCCGGCCAGACCGAAGCCCTGACATCTGATTCAAACGGCGAAAGGCTGTAGACGGGCGAAGCGCTCCTTCACCCGTCTACAGCCTTTCGGCTTTCCCGTCCGCCAAATTTTTGGCGGCCTACTCCTTTTCCAGTTCCCTTGCGATCTCCGCATGAACGCGGGCGATCAATTGCGCGACATCCGTATCGGTCGAGACCTCCGCGGTTTCAACCGGCGGCAGAAGTACCATCTCAATCGTCCCGGGGCGCGCCTCGCCCGTTCCCTTGCCCATGAGCACATCCGTATTCTTCATCGCGACGGGCACGATGGGGACGCCAGCTTCAATCGCCATGTAGAACGCGCCCTTCTTGAAGGGCAGCATCTTGCCGGGGCGAGCGCGTGTGCCCTCGGCGAAGACGCCGAAGGAGACGCCCGAGCGGATGCGCGCCGTCGCCGCCTGCACGGTCTCAATGGCGCGCTGGCGATTGGTGCGATCAATCGCCATGATGTTGACGTAGCCCATGCCGTAGCCGAGTATCGGTACTTTCAGCAGCTCTTTCTTCGCCAGCACGCCGATGCGCCGCCCCAAATGGCCGAAGAGCGTCGCCGTGTCGAGGTACGATCTGTGATTCGAGATGAAGACGTAGGTCTTCTTCGGAGACACGTGCTCCATCCCTCGCACGTGCACTCTCATGCCGCTCAACAGCAGCCAGGCGCGTGCGCCGAACAGCGCCCACGGATAGACCCACTCGCGGCGTCGCGCGGCCCAGGCGACCAATAGTACGGGCGGGCCGAGAATGAGCAGCAGTATCGCGGCGACAAATAAAGACCACCAGTAGAGAAAGCGCCCCGCGAGCGATGGCCGCGCTCCTATGCTAGACTCGGGCGTACGCGAAGCTGGATTCACGCTCCCGTCATCAACCATTTCACTCGAAGGGTGTTCGGAATGGCTCGTCATCGGTTTGTGTTCGCCGTCCTTATCTTAATCGCTTCCCCCCTGATCGCCGCCGCCGCTATCACGACCATGACGACAACCGGGGCGGGGCGGCCGCTCACAGTCCGGGCCGAAAGCGCGGCGCGTCCGCAAGAAGAAGAAGAAGAGGATGCTTCGGCCGCTGCTGTCCCGAGCCCGCGCTCGGTGCTCGGGTTCGCGCCCGGCGACGACCGCACGCTGGCCGACTGGCGACAGCTCACCGACTACTTCGCGCGTCTCGACCGTGCGAGCGACCGCGTGCTGACGCAAACAATAGGCGAGACGACGCTCGGGCGCTCTATGATCGTCGCCTTCATCAGCGCGCCAGAGAATATACGCGATCTGGAAAAGTACAAAGCCATCCAGCGCCGTCTGGCCGACCCGCGCACCGTCGGCTCAGACAAGGAGCGCGAGCGGCTGGTCGAGCAGGGCAAGGCGGTCGTCGCCATCTCATGCTCTATCCATTCGACGGAAATCGTCGCCTCGCAGATGTCCATGCAGCTCGCCTACGAGCTTTCGACGGCCCGCGACGAAGAGACGCGCGAGATTCTACAGAACACCATCCTGATACTGATTCCGTCCGCAAATCCGGATGGCATAGACATCGTTGCGGACTGGTATCGCCGCACCCTCTCGACTCCGTACGAGGGCAAGGAACCGCCCGAACTTTACCATCATTATGCCGGTCATGACGACAACCGCGACTGGTTCATGATAAACCTGAAAGAGACGCAAGCGATTACCGCGTTTTTCTGGAAAGAGTGGTTTCCGCAGATCGTCTACGACGTACATCAACAGGGCACGACCGGCTCGCGTTTCTTCATTCCGCCCTTCTACGACCCGCCGAACCCTTTGATTGCGCCGCTCCTGTTGCGGCAGGTCGGGCTCATCGGGCACAAGGTCGCGGCCGACCTACAGGCCGCTGGCTTTCGCGGCGTCATCACCAACGCGCTCTACGATACGTGGTGGCACGGCGGCTTTCGCACAGCGCCCTACTATCACAACTCCATCGGCATCCTTTCTGAAGCGGCGAGCGCGCGGCTGATGACGCCCGTCACGATCACGCGCGATCAACTGTTCAGAGCCACGTCGCGCGGCATGCCCTCTGCGCTTCAGAGTGCGACGAACTTTCCAGACCCGTGGCCGGGTGGCGTCTGGCGGCCGCGCGACATCATGGCTATGGAGCTGATGGCTTCGCGTTCCATCCTCTCGATGGCGGCGAAATACCGCGCCGCCTATCTGCGAAATTTCTATGAGCTTGGTCGGGCCAACCTGGCAGTTAAGGGCGAAGGGCCGCTCGCCTATTTGATACCGGCGGGGCGCAGCCGTGACGAAGCGGTGGCCGGGATGATCGGCGCACTAACGGCGCAGGGCGTCGAAGTCTACAGGCTCGAACGGGAATTGCACGTCGAGTACAGCAGCCAGACGGGGCCGCAGCAGCCCGCCCCTGGCGGCGGCTACGGCGAAGACGGTCGGCGTCGTGCGACGGAGGGAACATTCATGGGCCCGGCGCAGGTCGCCGAGGAGATTCCCGCTGGCAGCCACATAGTTTTCCTGGCGCAGCCCTACGGCTCCGACGTGCGGGCGCTCTTCGAGCCGCAGGTCTACCCGGATCGGCGCGCGCCCAATGGCGAGGCCGAGCACCCTTACGATGTCGCGGGCTGGACGCTGCCGATGCAGATGGGCGTCGAGACCCAGGCCATCACCCGCATTAAAGAGCCTGCCTCGGAAAGACGATTGAAGATAGTCAACGACCAGGCCGAGGTGCATAGATTGCTCGGGCTCCCGGTCATACGAGACGCGGCTCAAAAGTTCCCTAATCCCATCAGGCGTCCCGTCCGCACGGGGCTTTATAAGAGTTGGACGGGCTCTATGGACGAGGGCTGGACGCGCTTTGTCTTTGATACTTTCGGCGTGCCTTACGAGACGATTCGAGACGCCGGGATGCGCGCCGGAAACCTGCGCGACCGTTACGACGTGATTATTCTGCCGTCGCAGCGCGCCAGGGAGATTATAGAGGGCCACCAGAGCGGCGCTTACCCGCCGGAATTTACGGGCGGCATTACGCAGGGCGGCGTCGATAACCTGCGTCGCTTCGTCGAAGACGGCGGCACACTCATCTGCTTCGACGCGTCCTCGGAGCTTGCGATCAAGTATCTTACTCTGCCGCCCGCGAGGGGAGCGGCCTCAAAGCGCACGCCCTTCCCGCTTCGCAATGTCCTCGAAGACATCAAGACATCCGTATTCTACTGTCCCGGCTCAATCCTCTCGCTCGATGTCGTGACGACGCACCTACTGGCGGCCGGGCTGGCGCGCAAAGTAGACGCGTACTTCATCAACAGTTCCGCCTTTGAGGTGACGGACGCGCAGAGCGTGCGCGTCGTCGCGCGTTACGCCGATCAGGGCGTGCTGCGTTCCGGCTGGCTGCTCGGAGAAAGCCGCATCGCGGGCAAGGTCGCGCTCGCGGAAGTCTCGATGGGCCGTGGGCGCGTCATCATCTTCGGCTTTCGTCCGCAGCATCGCGGCCAGACGTGGGGCACGTTCCCCTTCATCTTCAACTCGATCATGACGGCCGCGCCCTGACCCTCAAGCGGCACGGTCTCAGGCGCGCCTTGCCTGCGGCCGGGTTCCGGTATTATGCTCTCTTACATCAGCGTTCGATTCTCTCCTCCTACGCCGGTTTCCTTTGCAAAAAATAAGCATCTCTTTGAGGCTGCGCGGCGTCAAAGAGGTTAAGAACGCCGTCCGTGGATGATGGCGCTACCCGCTCAGGAGCTTATCAATCATGAGAAAGATCGCCGCCTTCGTCCTGCTCCTCTCCCTTTTCCTAGTGCTCGCGCCAGAGAGGCGAGCGCAGTCGCGCGCGCGCCGTGTCGGTCAGCCCGCGACCGGTACGACGACCGCGCCCCCGCCGTCTACTACCAATCCGTCGCGCCCGCCCGTGCTCGGCGGCGCAGGCATAGCCAACGGATCGGGCTCAGGCAGGACGACGACAACAACGCCCGCCTCCGCCCCGGCCAACAACGAGCCGGAAGAGGTCGGCGAGGGCGACATAGTGCGCGTCAATACGACGCTCGTCACCGTTCCCGTGAGCGTCATGGATCGCGCGGGCAAGTATGTGCCGGATTTGCGTCAGGAGAACTTTCGTATCTTCGAGGACGGCGTCGAGCAGGAGGTCAAATACTTCGCTTCGGTTGAAAAGCCTTTCACGGTGGCGCTCGTGATCGACACGAGCGGCTCGACCCGCTTCAAGATGGAAGAGATACAGGACGCGGCGCTCGCTTTCATAGACCAACTGCGCCCGGATGATCGCGTGCTGGTTGTTTCCTTCAACGACGATGTCAAAGTGCTGGCCGAGGCGACCAACGACCGCAACGTCCTTCGCAATGCGATTCGACGCACGAGAACCGGCGACGGAACGCGGCTTTACGATGCGATTGATCTGGTGATTAACCAGCGCTTTAATCGTATAGACGGGCGCAAGGCCATCGTCGTCTTCACCGACGGGGTCGATACGACGAGCAAACGAGCCAGCTACGAGAGCACTGTGCGCGACGCCGAAGAGCTGGACGCGCTCATCTATCCCGTACAGTACGACACTTATGAGGATATGCAGGGAATGGGCGGCGGTGGCGGCGGCGGCGGCTCGTGGCCTTATCCCGGGCGACGCACAGGCAATTCTCCGATGGATATTCTCATAGATATTCTGGGCGGCGGAAGAGTCGGCGGTCGCGGCGGTGTCATTATCGGTCGTGGCGGCGGCAGAGGTGGTGGCGGCGGCGGCACGGGCAGCACCAGTAACGAATATGCCCGCGCCGATGCTTACCTGCGCGATTTGGCGTCGAAGACGGGCGCGCGCGGTTATCGCGCCGATAGCGTCCGCAATATTTCGCAGGCGTTCGCCCTGATCGCTGAGGAATTGCGTCGCCAGTACAGCCTCGGTTATTACCCGAAGTCGGTGGCGCAGGGCGGCCAGCGGCGACAGATCCGAGTGCGTGTCAATCAGCCGGGGCTGGTCGTGCGCGCGCGCGACAGCTACATCTCAAGCTCGGCGCAGGGCGGAGCAGCGGCAGCACAGAGCGGCCCTCAGCAACAGCCGCAGAGACCGGAGCTGCGCCGTCGCCCCTTCACCGCGAACAACTGAACGGATGAATCAGCCTGAAGATAGATGAAACGGCGCGCGACCTTCATCAAAGGTCGCGCGCCGTTTCACTTTTCAGCCACTTCACTTTCCACTCTCGAGAGCCCAAAGCTTATTTCAGACGACCGTGCCGTTTTTGATCGTCGCGTTTTTGGGCACGATGATGATGCCCTCGCGTATGTAGTAGCTGCCCTCCGCGCCGTCAGCGTTTTCGACCCCGCTCTCGTTGACGAGGCGCACCTCTTCGCCGATGCGCGCGTTCTTGTCTATGATGGCGTGGCGGATGATAGTGCCACGGCCGATGCCGATGCGCGGGGTGCCAGCGCTGAGATCGGCCTTCATCTCATCTATCGATTGGTAATAATCAGCGCCCATCATGATCGTGGCCTCGATTCGCGCGCCCTGTTCGATGCGACTACGCAGGCCGACGACCGATTGAAGAATCTTTGCGCCCGTGATGATGCTGCCTTCGCTGACGAAGGAATCTCGTATCTCCGAGTCGTGTATCTTGGAGGGCGGAAGATAGCGCGCGCGCGTGAAGATCGGGGCGCTGGCATCAAAGAAATTGAACTTCGGCACGGGCGCGGTCATATCAAGATTGGCCTGATAGAAAGCGCTGATCGTCCCTATGTCTTCCCAGTAGCCGTCGAACAGGAAGCCCTGCACGTTGCTGTTCCCGATCATCGCCGGGATAACCTCGCGCCCGAAATCCAGCCACGAACTGTCCTGCGCCAGAATCTTCTCCAACTGCTCGTATTTGAAGACGTAGATTCCCATCGAGGCGAGGAAGGGGCGCGCCTGCGCCTCTTCCGTGCTGAGGCCGAGTTCGGCCGTGTTGACCCGCATCGCTTCCAGGGCAACTCCCTTCGGCTTCTCGCTGAACTCTATGATGCGCCCCTCGGAATCGGTCTTCAGCAGGCCGAACTCGCTGGCCGTATCCGGTTTGATAGGGATGACTGAGATCGTCACATCCGCGTCCGTCTCATAGTGGCGCTCCAGGAATTTGCCGTAGTCCATACGGTAGAGATGATCGCCCGAAAGAATCAGGAGCGTATCTATGCCCCAGTCGCTGATGTGCGGCATGACCTGCCTGACGGCATCGGCCGTGCCCTGGAACCACTGGCGATTCTCGGGCGTCTGTTCGGCGGCGAGGATTTCCACGAAGGCGTCTGCGAAGGGCGAGAAGCGATAGGTGCGCGCGATGTGACGATTCAAAGAAGCGGAATTGTATTGCGTGAGCACGAAGATTTTGATGACATCCGAGTTGATGCAGTTCGAGATGGGGATGTCAACCAGACGGTACTTGCCGCCCAGGGGCACGGCGGGCTTGGAGCGTTGATGCGTCAGCGGAAACAGGCGCGTGCCCACACCTCCGCCCAGGATAACTGCCAGCACATTATGCTTTGCTGCCATTCTTTCGATCATCCTCGAAACCTGATTTTGCGGAGAACGCCTGCGAGCATAGCCCCGAAAGCACTGCTTTTCAAGAGAGGCCCGGCGCGCATTGTAGAGGCCGCGCGGGACAAGAGATGTATCGTCCGGAATGCTTGATGAGAAGGGACGCGTCGGCGCTTTTTACGGCCTGCTCTTATTTTTACGGCGCGCACTTAATATGCGGCGACCGCGCCGCCTGTTCCGAGGCCCGCCGCTTCCTGCGCGATCTTGACGCCGACGCTCGCGCCGATGCGCGTCGCGCCCGCTTCGACCATACGGCGCGCGTCGTCCAGGCCCTTGACGCCGCCCGACGCCTTGACGCCAAGCTCCGCGCCGACCGTGCGCCGCATCAACGCTATGTCGGCGACGGTCGCGCCGCCCTTTGAGAATCCGGTCGAGGTCTTGACGAAATCGGCCCCGGCGCGCTTGGCCGCCAGGCAGGCTCGCACCTTCTCTTCGTCCGTCAGCAGAGCGGTCTCTATAATCACCTTGCAGACGACACTCGTCTCATGCGCGACTTCGACGACCGAGCGTATGTCGTGCTCGACGGCGCAATCGTCATTGCTCTTGAGCGCCCCGATGTTGATGACCATATCGACCTCCCGCGCGCCGTCGAAGATCGAGCGCCGCGCTTCATAGGCTTTCACGTCGGGGAGCGTCGCGCCCAGAGGGAAACCGATCACGGTGCAGACGGGAACACGCGTGCCCTGCAAGTGGCAGGCCGAGGCGCGCACCCAGGTCGGGTTCACGCACACGGAGGCGAAATGAAAGCGCGCCGCCTCTTCGCATAAACGCCTGATGTCGGTTTCGGTCGCCTCCGGTTTCAGCAGCGTGTGATCTATCAGGCTGGCCCAATCCCCGGCCCCGGCCGTCTCTCCGAGTACGAGACCGATGCGCGCCGCGCCTGCGTCCACTACCCTGTGCATGCGCTCCGGGCAACGATTGAAACACTCGGACGTGCAACCGCACATCGCCGCCTGATCTTCGCCCTGCCCGTTAAGGCGCGCGACGATGACATCCGTTATCTGCTCGACGAGGCGTTCCAGATCACCGTTTTGTGAATAAGACATGACCGCAAGCTCTCCTGAAGTTGACCGCCGCCGCCACGACCGGCCCGGTCAAAAGGTGAAAGCCTCTGAAGCAAGAGAAATCCACCGCCTATTGTACTCCACATCAACCGGGCACTGGAACGGGGGGCGAGCAACCCGGTCGCCTCGGACGGCAGTCGTTCGGTTAACCGATTATGACGAGCTTGAGTGTCGGCGCTTTTGAGACGGCCTCTATCTAATCGTCACCTCGAGCGTATAGGGCGCGTCCGCGTAGGCGTCGTCGGCGTGGCCCAGGTTGATCTTGTAGTCTCCGCTCAAGGGCAGTTCGCCCGACCAGTCCTTCACATTGTCGGCGCCCTCCAACGCCTCGTAATTACGCGCGCCCGGCGCGACGATGCGGAAAACCGGAACGCCCGCGACGTGGACGGTGAGCGTTTGCCCGGCGCGAGCGCGCAAGATATAGATGTAGCTTGTTCCCCAGCGGGCTTTGCCCTTCAAGACGGCAGTGGTGCGGCCGCTCGCAAACCGGACGCGGCGCACGACGCGTGTTCCCTTCTGCGCGTAGACGGCCGAGACTGTAAGTGTCATTAAGAGTGCGAGCGTCGCGGCTCGTCCTATGAATCCCCTGTGCATCTGTTCCATGCTCCCTTAGAACCAGTTTGACGTAAAAATCTGGCGTACGGACTCAAGCGCTGTACTGGCGCTCGACGGCTGTGATCTTGGCGACTCGCCTGCGATGGCGGTCTTCGCTGATTTCGGTGGAGAGCCAGGCGCTGACGATCTGGCGCATCTCGGCGCTCGTGATGGTTTTGCTTCCGAGCGTGAGGACGTTGGCGTCGTTGTGCTCGCGCGAGTTTCGAGCGACAGCCGCCGAATAGCAGGCGGCGGCGCGCACGCCCGGCACTTTGTTGGCCGTCATACAGGAGCCGACGCCCGCGCCGTCTATGATGATGCCAAGCTCGGCCGCCCCGTCGGCCACGGCGCGCGCCACCTGATGCGCGAAGTCAGGATAATCGACGGCCTCTTCCGAGTCAGTGCCGTAATCCCGCACGCGATGGCCCAACTCGCCGAGCAGCGACTTTAGCTCTTCTTTCATCTTGAAGCCGCCGTGATCTGCGCCGACGGCGACCAATTTTGTCTGGCCGGAGCCGCGCCTGGGAATACGACGCACAAGCTCTATGCGCCGCTCGCGCACGATGTCTGCGGCGAGCGGCGTCAGTCGCGCGCCCTCTGCGATTCGCAGCCGCGCGCCCTCTTCCAGCCCGCGCACGTCCGTCTCCGTAATCACCATCTTGGACGATTCGTCGCGCGCGAACTCAGCCCCGCGCGCCGTAGCCTCCTCCGCAGGCGCAGTGTTGATAAAGCGGCTCGGCGGCGACGCCGCGGCGTTGCCTGCTCCCGCCGTCGAGCGCTCCGGCGCAAGATGAGGCGCACTCGCCGTCCCAATGCTCGCCGGAGCACCGCCCGCCGCTTCATCCTCAGCCGGGAGCGCATTATTGAGTACGTCGCGCACCAACGCGCGCACGCGATCACGTGTCGATTGTTCGTCGGCCATAAAAAGCAGGGATGAGGGATGAAATAAAAGCATTCAAGGAAGTTGAAGCATTCCTTTCATCGCTGCCGCCTTCATCCCTTCGTTCCTCCCTTCGTTAAACGGTGATCGAGGTTGGCGAGACGCCAGCCGGTCTCGAAGACCAGCCGGGCGACGCGCGTCATCTTCTCGAAATCAAGCTTGTCGATGGTGTCCGAGGGCTGGTGATAATCGGCGTGGACGCCGTCGAAATAAAAGATTATGGGTATATCGTGTTTGGCGTAGTTCCAGTGATCGGAACGAAAGTAATACTGATCCGGATGGTTCGGGTCGTTGTACCTGTAATCGATCTTCAGCTTCTCGAACTCCGAATTGGTCTGCTCGCTGATGCGATGCAGCTCCTTGCTGATGCGGTCTGCGCCGATAAGGTAGATCGTATCCGGCCCCGACAGCTCGGCGTTATCCGGATTGGTGTCGCCGGGCGGTTTCGAGCGCCCGATCATATCTATGTTGAGGTCGGCGACGATGCGCTCAAGCGGCACGGCCGGAGCAACGTCCGCATTGTATTCGGAGCCGAGCAGGCCCAACTCCTCGCCCGCGTGAAAGATCACGAGTACGGAGCGCGCCGGTCGCTCGATGGAGAAGGCGCGCGCGATATTGAGCACCGCCGCCGTCCCCGAGCCGTCATCGTCCGCGCCCGGATAAATCTCGCCGCGCGGGCCCGTCTTCAGATGATCGTAATGAGCGCTCAGGGCGACGTACTCATTCCTTAGACTTTGATCCGCGCCTTCGAGGATGCCGACGACGTTCTGCGTGACGGCACGGGTCTCTTCGAGAGTGAGCGTGAATTGCGCCGAAGCGTCGGTGGGGCGGGGCTCAAGCGGCCCTCCCCTGTCGGCCGTTTTGAGCAGCCGGTCGAGGCTCGTGCCGAGCGGCGCGAGGACTGCGTCGGCGACCGGCGGCGTCAGGACAATGTTTGGAATCTGCGGGACGTTCTTCGCCGCCAGCCTGACGCGCTCGCGGTTCATGACGCGTTCCCTATAGTCGGGCTTTCTCATGTCGGCGGCGCGATACGAGGTCGGAAGATAGAGCACGCCCGCCGCGCCGTGCGCGAGCGCCGCGCCTTCGCCCTCTTCAGCCTTGTCGAGCCTTGAAGAATCTACCTCGCGGGGCGCGCCCGGCGCGACGAGGACGATCTTATCCTTCACGTCGAGCCCGCGATAATCGTCATGCTTCTGCGCGACGGACGAGACGCCGTAGCCGACGAAGACGAGCGCGCCCGAGGCCGTGCCACCGGCGGTCGCGTTCGTAACAAAATCCCCGTATGTATAGTCCGCGCTCTTTCCCTTGAGCTTGAGCGCGAGCGTCGTTTTTTCTGCGACGGGATGAGTGGCGACGAGGTCGATGCGCTGCATGAAAGAGCCGTCCTCGCTCGCGCCGCGAAAGCCGTAGAAGGCGAGCCGCGAGGCTAGATAACGCGCCGCGATATTGATGCCGGGGCTCAGCGTGTAGCGCCCGCCAAGCTCGTTTGACGCCAGGAAGTCAAGGTGCATGCGAAGCTCTACGGCGTTGATGGCACGCACGGACTGGGCGGGCGGCGTCGAGAGCGCACCAATGGGGCGCGACCACGCGGCGGCGATTGCCAGCAGCGCCGCGAGAAGCAGCGCGAGGCCGCGCCCTCGCTTTACATTGATTCGACTTTTCATAAAAGCAGCCAGGATGTCAGGGGGTTTGAAACTTCAGCCTTAACGTCTATCAAAGCTGAAAAAATAATGTGCCTGTTCCGGCCGCACCAAGCTCTGCGGGTACGGGGCCGGACAGTTCACCAAAGCACACCAGAATCACGCCAAGATCACACCATCATACTGTGGCGAGCGCCCCGTCGCGCAAGTCCAGCAATCGCCCGGCGTAGGCCGTCACCTTGTTGCGGCGCACTGTGAAATCAACGCGGCCCAGATAGATGCCGCTTTTGCCGACCTGAAAGATAACCGTGTCTTTGCCCGAAGGCTGGCGGGCGAGGACGGGCTGCTGCATGAAAGTGTGCGTGTGCCCGCTGGCGATAAAGTCTATGCCGTCGACCTGCGCGACCAGTTGCGAGTCGCCAAGCTCATCGCCCTGCGGCTTAGGGTAATAACCCAGATGCGACATGCAGACGACCATAGAGCATTTCTCGCGCTCGCGCAGCAGCCGGGTTACGCCGCGCGCCATGCGTACGGGGTCAAGATACTTCAGCCCCTTAAAACTCTCGGGCGGATTCAAGCCTTCAAGCTTGATGCCGAGTCCGAACAGACCTATGCGTATGCCGCCCAGCTCGCGCACGACGTAAGGCTTGACCCGGCTCGCGATGGCCGTGCCCGTCACGTCGTAATTGGCCGAGACGAACTCGAACTTCGCATGCTTCATCGCTTCGGCCAGCCCCTCTATGCCGTTATCGAAATCGTGATTGCCGAGCGTCACTACGTCATAGCCGACCGCCGTCATCGTCTTGTATTCGACCACCCCCTTGTAGAGATTGAAATAGGGCGTGCCCTGAAAGCTATCACCGGCATCGACGAGCAGCGTGTTAGGGTTCTCCTTTCGGATGCGCTTGACGAGGGTGGCGCGGCGGGCAACGCCGCCTTTGCCGCCGTTGCGGTCGTTGGCCGGAAGCGGGTCGATCTGCGAATGCTGGTCGTTGGTGTGAAGGATGGTGATGAGCGTCTCGTCGTCGGCGGGCACCAGGAGCGGCGCGGCGAACGCCGTAAGCGAGCGCGCGCGCGTCGGGAAAAGGTTTGAAGAGAGCGCCAGCCCGGCGGCGGCGGCTGTCGTAGCGCCGCCCGCCGCATACAGGAATCGTCGTCGCGTCCACTTCATGGCTGCTCGTCCTCCGTCGCCTCTGTTGCGGAGCCGCTCCGGTCGTAGCTGAAACGCCCGTCGAGCGTCGCTTTAATCACGCGCCCGGCGGCCGTCTCGGCCTTCACGTAATCGAGCACGGCATCGCGCATCGTCAAAGTGAGCGGCTTGAGATTCGCGCCCTGCTGCAAGATTATGTAATCGCCGCCGCGCTTGACCAGATAATCAATGGTCACGATGCTGTAGGTGGCATTCGGATCGATCTCTGTTTCAACGCCGCCCGCGCCCCTCAGCTTAACGCTCACCAGCTCGTTCTTCTTCTGCTCTTTGTTAGTGCGGTAAAGGATACGCGCGCCCGACTGCGCGTCGCGCCGGGCGACGGCGATTTCAAGAAAGCGGCGCAGTTGAACGCCCGTCAAGTCGAGCGTGACGAGCGCGTTCTCGAACGGCAGCAGCTCGAAAATATCGCTGGCGCTGATTGCACCCTCCGTGATCTGGTTCTTGCGAAGGCCGCTGCTATTGATGACGGCGAGCAGGACTGGCTTGCCGAGCTGCGCTTCGGCGCGGCTGCGAAGCGCGTCGGCTACGAAATTGCCGAGCGAGCCGCCGCCCATGCCGCCCTTCTTCAAATTGCCCGCGAGCTTGCCGATGGGCGCGTTCAGCTCGCGTACCTTCGCGCTGTAGGGAGCGATGACGGCTTCCACCGCAGGGTCATCCGGCACGGTCGCGTCAACGGCGCGCTCCGTGGCGCGGACGTTTATATTGAGCGGCGCGCGAGACGGCGCGGTGGCGCTCTCGGCGGGCGTTTGCTGTGTGCCGCTACTGCTGCTGCTGCTGCCTCCTCCTGCTGCTGCGCTCGACGAAGTTGCGGGCGTGCGCGCGGGCTGCGGCGGCGGAGCTGTCGCTCCCGCCTGTTGCGCGCGCGCTTCGATAGTGGCCGCGCCGACCAGCAGGCAGAGCCCGAGCAGAAGCGCGGCGCACGACGCGTATCTGTTCGCGTATCCAAACATTGCTTCCCCTTTCAGGATGGGAACCGGGGCGCTCCGGTTCCGGGCCTCAAAGCGCCCGGCCACCCGTTTGAAAACCGACGGCGGCTACCCGGCCCGCGACCGGCGCGCTCGCTTTCTGGATTGACCTTGGCGGAGAGCTTCAATAGTATGTCGCACGAGAGGCCGGGCGCGCAAACCGTTTTGAGACCGGGGCGAGAGAAAGAGCGAGCGCGTGTGGGCTCGCCCGGCAGATCGAGCCCGAAGGCGCCCGCGCTCGCATCAATTCTGATTGGAGAATATCTTCTTGGCTACATCCGCGACGCACGCCGCATCGGAGTTCAACAATACAAACCTGGAACCGCTCTTCTCAGCCGAGCAGATACAAAGCCGCATCAGCGAACTCGGGGCCGAGATCGCGCGCGATTACGCGGGACGCAATCCGCTTCTGATCGGCGTGCTCAAGGGGGCCGTCATCTTTGCGAGCGACCTGCTGCGCGCCATAGACCTGCGGCTCGGGATCGAGTTCATGGCGATTTCCAGCTACGGCTCTTCGACGCGCACCTCGGGCGAGGTACGCATCGTCAAAGACCTGGATGTTCCGATCGAGGGGCGCGACATCCTGGTTATAGAGGACATCGTCGATACGGGCTTGACGCTCTCCTACCTGCTCGCCAACCTGCACGCGCGCGGCGCACGCAGCGTCAAGCTGGTAGCCCTCCTTGACAAGTCCGAGCGGCGCGAGCGCGAAGTTTCGATAGACTACCTGGGCTTTAATATTCCGGATGCTTTCGTCGTCGGCTACGGGTTGGACTACGCGGAGCGTTATAGAAACCTGCCTTACATAGCGATCCTCAAAGACCCGAACGCGTAGTAGCAGTAGTTGTAGTAGTAGTGTGACCGTGCGCGCCGCCGGGTTCCGTTTCAGCTCATTCATCAAGAGGAGATTATTTTGAAACGCTTCATCTATATTTACGCGGCGTTGATGGTGTGTCTCGCGGCCAGTGCCGCCAGCGCTCAGGACGACTTCTCGAAGGTCGAGATCAAGGTCACAAAGGCCGCTGGCAACATCTACATGTTGCAGGGCGCGGGCGGCAATATAGGAGTATCGGTCGGCGCTGACGGTATTCTCATCGTTGACGATCAGTTTGCGCCGCTGGCCGACAAAATCCGCGCGGCCCTGAAGACGCTCGGCGAAGGCAAGCTTAAATTTGTTCTGAACACACACTGGCACGGCGATCATACGGGTGGGAACGCAAAGTTCAGCCCCGAAGCCCCCATCATCGCTCATAGGAACGTGCGTAGACGGCTGGAGACCGATCAGAAGGTTATGGGCGAGGCGGTTCCGCCTTCGCCGAAGGAGGCGCTGCCCGTTATCACCTTTGACGACGCGCTCTCGGTTCACTTCAACGGCGAAGAGATTCGCGTCATTCATTTCCCGCACGGGCACACGGACGGCGACAGCGTGATCTTCTTTACGGGCTCGAACGTCGTTCACATGGGCGACGATTTCTTCGCCGGAAGATTTCCCTTCATCGATCTGGACAGCGGCGGGAGCGTGGAGGGAGCCACCAGGAACGTCGGAGAGATTCTCAAAAAACTTCCCGCCGGAGTAAAAATCATCCCCGGCCACGGCCCGCTCTCGACCCTCGAAGACCTCAAGCTCTATCACCGCATGCTCGTCGAAACCACGGGCCTAGTCCGCCAGCGAATGAGCGCCGGTAAAACCCTGGATCAGATCAAGGCCGAAGGTCTGCCCGCAGAATGGACTGTATGGGGCTCCGGCTTCATCAAGACAGACCGCTGGATCGAGACTATCTACCGGAGCCTTTCCGGGAAGTAGTAGTAGTAGTAGTCGCGGGCGCGACCTCGGGAAAGCAATCGGGCGCTGCTCTTATCGGCACAACCGTAGTCCTGTTAACGATACTCCGTTCGATTACGTCATATTAAGCGCGTCGACCTCTAATTTGAATCCGGGGTTGGCCCTTCCAGACAGTAGTGCTCGGAGGGAATGTATTGTGTTGATTTTCAGGACGATGCTGGCCGCTCTGGCTTTTCTGGCTGCAACCTTCCATGCGTGCGACCCTTTGGCGCTCGCCTGCGACGCCAGTGACGGCTCGATAATCGAGCGTAAACCTTACGCCTTCCCCTCCTACGAGGAAGCGGTGCGGGATACGGACGTTGAGAATTATGCCTCGCGGGAGGCATACCGGAGGGCCGTCGGCGATTCAAGGTTTGAGCTTCAAAAGCTGCTCTACGCAAGCGACGGCCTCAAGGTAAGGGCTTATCTTTATAAGCCCGTGCGTATCGAGCGAGCGCCGCTGCCCGCCATCATCTTCAACCGGGGAAGCTCAGTTCGCGGCGACATAGCGCCCGAACTGGTCTCTTTCTTTCATCGACTGGCATCGGAGGGCTTTGTCGTTCTGGCCCCTATGTACAGGCAGAGCGACGGCGGAGAGGGCCGCGATGAATTAGGAGGAGCGGACGTGAACGATCTTATGAACGTCGTTCCCCTAATGAGGTCGCTCGGCTTCATAGACATGAATAATCTGTTCCTGTATGGAGAGTCGCGCGGCGGAATGATGACGTATCAGGCGATCAGGAAGGACTTCCCTGTTAATGCGGCGGCTGTCTTCGGGGCATTCACTGATCTGGACGCGCTCATAAAATTTCGCCCGCAGGTCTATAGCGCCTCGGCTCTAAAACAGCTCTGGCCCGGGTTTGATACGCGCCGGGATGAAATCAACAAATCCAGATCGGCTATTTACTGGCCGGAGGCTCTGGATGTTCCGCTCCTCATCATGCATGGGGGGGCGGATTGGAGCGTGAGCCCGAGCCAGTCCTTAGCCATCGCTCAAAAGTTGCAGGATTCGGGTAAGATTTACGAGTTGATAATTTACGCCGAGGACGGCCACATCTTATCCAGGAATCAGGAAGACCGGGACAGACGAGCGATGGCATGGTTCAGGCGATACATGAAAAGAAGATCATAGACCGCCGAGCTTTAAGCATCGGCCGCACCCGGCCATGCAACCGGAGCGGTCGCCCCTCGGTTAGCATCTCTTTGCCGCCTCGATAGCATCCCTTTCAAGATGCTTCGCTCCATCCGGGGATTTTAAATGCTCCATGCGGGCTGCCGCCTTGATTGCCGATTCAGACCGCTCGCCGTGCCGGGCGCTTATATAATGGGACTAAGAGTAGGATGATTGTGCGAATCTGGACGACGCGTCTTGCCGACGGGCGCGAAGACGAGTATCTGGCTTTCGCGCGCGAGCGCTCACGCGCGATGTTCCTTTCGCAGCCGGGCTGCCTCGGCGTGCTGTTCCTCAAAGCCGAGGACGGGCGGCACGCCGCGTGCTCCTTCTGGAAGAGTGCTGCGGATGTAAGAGCGCTCGCAAGTTCCCCGAGTTATAACGAGACGGCAACCGCTTTGGCGGCGACGGGCGCGTTATCCGGCGAGTCGGCCGTCATCGTTTACGAGGTCGAGGGAGGAGCGTTCGACGGCCCGGCTTTGGCGCAGGCCCTGGGAGAGTTCGGCCGCTCCTCCGGCTAAGTGACGCGCACGACCACGAGCGTCATATCGTCGTGCTGACGGGCTCCGGCGGCGAAGGCGTCCGCGTCATTTATCAACCGGGTTATCATCTCGGCGGCGCTCAGCCCCCGGCATGCGCCGACGGCCTCGATCATCCTTTCTTCACCCCATTCTTCTTCGCGCGAGTTCATCGCCTCGCTGATGCCGTCCGTGAAGGCGACCATCACGTCGCCCGGCTCAAGCACCACCGAAGCCTGGCTGTAGGAATAATCTCGCAGCAGCCCGACCACCACGCCGCCCGCTTCATTCAACCTGACGAGTCGGGGCTGGCCCTCGCGCTCGCGAAAGATCATGGGGGGATTATGGCCCGCGTTGACGTAGGCCAGCAGGCGCGTCGATGGGTCGTACTGCGCGTAGAAGAAGGTCGCGTAGCGATTCTCTGCCGAAGCGTCGTAGACCAGTCGATTGACGTTGCTCATCAACGCGGCCAGATCATTCGTGCCCTGCATCGCCTGCCCGCGCAGCGAGGCTTGAAGGCTCGCCATCAGCAGGGCGGCCGAGATGCCCTTGCCGGAAACGTCGCCGATGGCGATCCCGAGCTTCTCGTTCGGGAGCAGAAGAAAATCGTAGTAGTCTCCGCCGACCCCGTGCGCCGGACGACAAGCGCCGCAGTAATCGAGCCCCGCGACGGCCGGAAACTCCTGCGGAAAAAGTCGCTCCTGCACTTCGCGCGCGATCTCTACTTCGCGGTTGAGCCGTTCGCGCTGTGCCACTTCGGAGGCGATGGCGGCCGTCAACTGGCTGTTCTCAAGGGCGAGCCCGGTCTGCGTGGCGACCGATTGAAGCAATCGCAGGTCAGTGCCCGAATACGGTTCCTCGGATCGCTTCGGGCCGAGGCTGATGAAGCCCGGCAGCTTCTCTTTGACCGTGAGCGGAAGCAGCAATTGCGTCTCAAGCTCTTCGAGCATCGCGCGCTCCTTATCCATCCCCGGCGTCTTGTGTACCCAGGAATCGGAATCGTCCGAGTAGACCAGAACCGGCTCGTTGACGCGCCGCAACTGATGAACCGTCACGCTCTTTTCCGGAAAAGAGACTACGGGCGGCGCATCATAGCCGAGCGCATGCGCCGGGAGGTAAGCGCCGTCCGTTTGCAGGAGCAGGGCGACGCGCCGCACGTGCAGCGATTCCGAGATGCGGCGGGCGACCGTTTCCAGCAACGGCTCGGTCTCGACCATCGTCCGCACCTTCTCGCTCAGGTCGCTCAGGATCAATTCGGCATTGTAAGCCTCGCGAAAAAAGCGGCGGTCGATCCAATGGCTGAGCCGCTGCATAATTCCGCCGAGCAGGAAAACGAGCGCGACGCCCAGCGCGATGACTATTATCTTCTGCGGCCTGTTGGTGGCGGAGCTTGCCACCTGAAAGGCGGCGATGAAGATGATGACGGCCGAGCCCAATACCTGCATCACGCGCACGCTGTTGCGCGCCAGCGCATACCGCATGCCCTGGCGAATGACGACGCGCACGTCCAGGGCACGCTGCACGACGATCACATAGGCGAGCGTGAGCGGAAACAGGAAGAGCAGGAGCATGACGGGAATGGAAATCCACGCCGGGGCGCTTTGCGTCGGGCCCGTCCCTCGCATCCGCCCGATCACTACCAGAAAGAGCATCGGGGTCAGACTCGCCGCCGTGCCGAAGAGCATCAGTCTCAGCCTTCGTCGAGCATCGGGCGAGGTCGCCGGGTTCCATGCCTTGAGGCTCAGGCTCACGAAAAAGCTACAGATCCCCGCCAGTATGACTGCGAAGAGTATTCCCTGGAAACGAATGACGACGCGCGCCAGCGGGGCGACCGTCGCGATGTTCTCCATACTGCCGAGTTCGAGAATGATGTTGACGACGAGGATGAAGAGAAGCGGAACGATGAGAACCCACTTGGCCCAGGGCCAGCGCCTATCGAGGGGGAGTCTCTCGGGAAAGTAGATGCCGAACAGCAGCATCCAGAGCGACCATGCCGAGATGCAGACGATATGATAAACGACCATCGCATCGCGCAGCCACCATTGCCAGTGGCCCATAGGGACGTTCCTCAACTGCCCGAAGCTGAGCATCAGTCCGAGCAGCAGCCACGCGAGCGGATCGCGCGGACGCGCAGCCACCACCCAGAAACCGAGCAGCAGGCAGAAGACGGGCATCACCTCGAAGATCAGCACGAAGGGCAGCCATTCGCTGATGGTCGGCGCGCTCGCCCTGGCGGCGGCCCATCGAATCGTAACTCTCTGCTCGGTCGGCGGCGGCGTCGTCGTCTCCGCGCCCGCGCGCCTGACGACTACGGAGAGCGAGTCGCCGGGCCGCGCCCCGGCGGCAAGCTGATCGAATACGGCTGCTCCCGTCAGCGGACGGTCGCCCACGGCCAGCACCCGGTCGCCTTTGCGAAGACCCGCCTCCTCGGCCTCGGGCCGCAGCCGTGTAATGATCGGCTCCAACTCCTCCATCGCGAAAGGCTGCCGCACAATCTCGTGCGCGCGGAAGTCTTCACGCAGGGCATCCATCGTGTAGCGGGTTTGATAGACGACCGCGATGACGAAGAGCGCGAGCAGCGGGACGTAATAAATGGAACGGCGTTTCATAAGGAGTCGTGAATCCTAAAGGCTTGTGGGCCACAGCCGCTTTCAGGCTGCGACCGCTTCAAAATAGATACGCAACAAAGCCGCCGCGGGTTTCCGCCGAAGAGGACGAGACGGAGCACGCCGCACGCCCCTTGAGAGAGTGAGCGTATGCGACCGGGCGGTATGAAGAAAAGGGGTTCCTACGAACCTTACGCGCCCCTTGCGACCGCGTCCAGAAAACTTTCTCCGGCTTTCAAGGTCAGGCCGAAATTATCGGCGATGGTCTGCCCTATGTCGGCCAGCGAGCGTCGGATGCCGAGATCGACGCCCGCGCGCGCCCTCCTGCCGTAGACGATGAGCGGCGAGTATTCGCGCGTATGGTCTGTGCCGGGAAAGGTCGGATCGTTGCCGTGATCGGCGGCGAGGATAAAGAGGTCGCCCGCGCGCATCGCGGCTTCGATCTCCGGCAGTCGAGAATCGAAATGCTCAAGGGCGCGGGCGTAGCCTTCGACATCGCGGCGGTGGCCGTAGAGCATGTCGAAGTCAACCAGATTAGAAAAGATGAGGCCGCGCGTATCCTCTTGAAGCGCGCGGATCGTCTGGTCTATGGATTGATCGTTGTTCCTGGCCGTCAAATCCTCGGTCACGCCCGAGGAGTCGTAGATCGAGGCGACTTTGCCGATACAGACTACGTCGTGCCCGGCCTCGGAGAGCGCGACCAGAAGATTCTCGCGCGGAGGCGGGACGGCGTAATCGTGGCGGTTCTCGGTGCGGCGAAATGCGCCCGCTTCGCCCGTGAAGGGGCGCGCGATGACGCGGCCCACCTCGTCAGGGCCGCGAAGGATACGGCGGGCCGTCTCGCAAATCTCGTAAAGCCTCGCGAGCGGCACGACCTGTTCGTGCGCGGCGATCTGGAAGACGGAGTCGGCCGAGGTGTAGAGGATCCAGGCCCCCGTCTCCTCCTGCTCCGGTCCAAGTTCCTCGATGATCTCCGTACCGGAGGCCGGCCTGTTCCCGAGTACCCCGCGCCCGGTCTCGTTCTCGAAGCGCAGCAGCAAGTCGTCGGGGAAGCCTTCGGGGTAGGTGGGCAGGGTATCTTCGAGTACCAGCCCCATCATCTCCCAGTGCCCCGCGAGGGTTGCCTTGGCCGCCGAGAGCTCGACCATGAGGCCGTGGGACGCATTCGGGGAACCGCTGGGCTCTACACCCTCGATCTCCTCCACATTCCCGAG
>DASZEN010000044.1:0-28818 GCA_035940775.1 Pyrinomonadaceae bacterium
ACTCCTTCATCTTCTTCAACCCTCATCCCTCATCATTATCTTTTCTGGTCGCCACGATCGCCCTGACCCGACTTGACCTTGGTCTTGGCGGCCTTCTTCACGTCCTGCGAGAGCGAGCGGCCCACGTCGTCGCTCTCCTCGAACTGCCCCTTGTCGTCGCGCCGCACGTAACGCTTGTCCGTGCCCGTGTCTATCAACTCGCGCTTGCTCGATCCCTTTTTATCCGCCATGAAATCCCCCCTCTTCGTCCGATCATGTTTGACGCCCCCCTCGGAAGCGCTCCGCTTAAAGTTCCCGCCGCGTACTTATTTTCCAGCCAACTCCTTCACCTTCTCGATTGATTCATCAAGGCTCTGCTTCCCGCTCAAGACGGGCTTGAACAGGTCGCCGTAGCGCGCAATGCGTTGCACCATGTTCCTGATGTCAAAGTCGCGGATGGTGATTTTACGTTCCTCGACTTCGCTCCAACGCAGGGGCGCGGAGACGGTCGCGCCCGCTTTCGGTCGAACCGAATAAGGGGCGACGACCGACTTGCCGCGCGCGTTCTGCATGTGATCGAGATAGATTTGTCCGCGCTCCCGTTTCTTCAAAGCGCGCTCGACGGTCGCAATCCTTTGATGCTCATGGGCCACCAGTCGGGCCACGCGCTCGGCGAAATCCGCGACCTGCGCGTAGGTGTATCGCGGATTGAACGGCACGTAGACGTGCAGCCCTCTTGAGCCCGATGTCTTGGCATAGCAATCGAGCCTGACGCGTTCGAGCACGTCTTTGACGCCGAGCGCCAACTCGCAGATGACGCTAAAGGCGATGCCCTCGCCTGGGTCAAGGTCGAAAACGAGCCAGTCCGGGCGATCCAGGTTCTTCAGGCGCGAGTGCCAGGGATGGCGCTCTATCGCGCCGAGGTTCGCCATATAAAGGAGCGTCGCCGCGTTGTCGCCGATGATGTAATCCACCTCGTGCCCTTCTTCGACATCGAGCGTCGCCGTGCGAACGAACTCCGGAACCTCGTTGACATCATGTTGATGAAACGACTGCCCCTCGATCCCGTTCGGATAGCGCTTCATAATCAGCGGGCGATCTTTCAGATACGGCAGGATATATTTCGACACCTCGTAGTAATACCTGATGAGGTCGCCTTTGGTGTAGCCGTCCTCGGGCCAGTAGACCTTATCCAGATGCGTCAGCGAGACGATCTCCTGCTGCTGCCCGACCCTTATATAAGCGTCTCCGCTCAGTTCGCGCGCTTTGAAGAAGCGGCTCGCCGGGATTACTTCGCCCTTCGCCTTCGCGCTGCTTTTTTTGACCGCCTTTTTGACCCCGCGTACGCCTGCCCGCGCTCCGGTCTTAGATGATGAGCTGTCGTCGTTGTCGTCGTCCTCCGGCATCAGCAGCTTGAGCTTCCAGCCGGGCTCGGCGTATCGGTCGCGGCTTTTGATGAGCAGCCATTGATCGTCGCGCTTGCCCATACGTATGAGATTGAACTCGCCTTGCAGCTTGTCGCCGTGAAGCCGGAAATTCAGCCGCCCGCTCTCAAGCTCTGCGAGCGGATCCTGGCCCACGACCAACTCGTAGCGCCCGGCGTCCCAGATCATGTGGCGGCCCGCGCCATAGTTGCCTTCCGGAATGTGGCCCTGGAATTTCAGATACTCTACGGGGTGGTCTTCCGTAGGCACGGCGAAGCGCTTATCCGAGGGGTCGAGCGATGGGCCCTTGGGAATAGACCATGATTTGAGCACGCCGCCCATCTCAAGACGAAAATCAAAATGGAGTTTTGAGGCGTGGTGCTCCTGCACGACGAAGCGATGCCGTTTGACTTTCGAGACCTTCCCCTTAGGCTCGGGCGTGCGCCTGAAATCCCTCTTTTTGTGGTAGGTCTCAAGACCCATCCGGAAATTCTCCTTCAGCTCTGCAAAGCACGTCGCCTCGGACAGAGCCTCGCTGCCCGGCGATGCTTAAATCTCATACACAAATGAGCGACCGCTGTTCGCTTACAACTCACTTCAAGCCATAATCGTTTTGACGGCGGCAACTCTATTCAAAAGGCATGCCCGCAGAGCGCGCCCGAGCGCCAGCCCCGGAGCCGTTGGGTTTTGAAGAGGGAAGTAAAAGGGAGTCGGTCTGGGTCGAAAACATAACACGCACATCCAGGGTCGCACAGTACGAAGTCGTACATAAGCTGCCGACGAGTCGGGCCGACGGCGCGCGCTATGGCGAGGCCGAAGCTTTTTCAGCACGCGGTTGAAGCGCGCATGGAATCCTCACTTACCTTCAAAGAGCACGAAGATCGCCCTCGAATCCGGCGCAGATACCTTGATGCCCCGTCATGCGTCGGCCAGCGCGTGGCCTGCGCGCCTTCAACAACCAAAGGGGCAAGCGACTTGCGTGTGATTGCGGCGCTGTGGTTCTCTAATCCCGTTCCCGGTTGGTTACAAAACGGTGCGCGCGTTATGAAATTCTCCGAGCTGGCACAGACCTACGAACGTGTTCGGCAGGCCGAGAGCGAGGCCGTGCGCGTCCGAATACTCGCAAGCCTGTTGCGCAAGGCCGAGCGCCGGAGCATCCCCGCGATTGCTCATTTCACGGCGGGCGAAGCCGTCGAGCCGCTCCTTTCAGAACAATTCGGCATCGGGCCGGGCACCATACGCGCCGCGCTCGCGCTCATCTCGGGCCGGGACCCGGCCCTGATCGACGACGAAGTAAGACGAGAGGGCGACATGAGCGAGGTGGTCGCCCGGTACGCGAGCGGTTCGGATACGCTCACGGTCACGCAACTGTGGCAGCGCACGAATCGCGCCGCGCGGCGCAACGAAGATCGCTTGCGGTTAGTTCAATATATCTTCACTCACACGCCGCCCATCGGCGCAAAATATTTTACGCGCATGGCGCTCAACCAGATGCGCATAGGCGTCGGGACGGGCACGCTCGCCAGGGCAATCGCCGTAGCCTTCGAGGTCGAGCCAGCTTCGGTCGAGCATCTCTACGCGATGAGCAATGATATAGGTCTCGTCGCCAGTCGCGCAGCGCTCGGGCCAAAAGCTCTGGCGCATACGGGTCTCGCACTTTTTCGTCCCTACCAGTTCATGAACGCGCACAAGGCCGAGAGCGCACAGGATATTTTTGAGACGATGGCGGGCAAGCGTATCATCTTCGAGATCAAGTACGACGGCGCGCGATTGCAGATTCACCTTAAGCGCGGCCGCCCTTCGGAGATCAAGCTCTATTCGCGGCGACTCAATGACGACACGCTGGCCATGCCGGATGTGGTTGCCGCCCTCAGAAAGGCATGGAGGGGCGGCGACGCTATTCTTGAGGGCGAGGCTGTCGCTTATGAGCGGTCGCTCGTGACGAAACAGGCTTTCCAGGCTGTGCTGATGAGGCTCGGCCGCAAGCACGATATTGAAGAGAAGGCCAGAGAAATTCCGCTCGTGCTCCATCTCTTCGATCTCATCTACTATGACGGTGAGGATTTGATGAACGTGCCGCAGGGGGAGCGCCGCCGACGCCTCTCGAAACTTTTCAGGGCGACCGAGCGCGTGAAGATGACCGAGGCGATGGAGTCCGACCGGCTCGAAGACGCGGAGCGATTCTTCAAACAGGCGATCAGGGCCGGGCACGAGGGCCTGATGGCGAAAGACCCGGACGCCCTCTATATTCCGGGCCGCCGCACGGATAACTGGATGAAGCTCAAGCCCACGTTCGAGACCCTCGATGTAGTGGTCGTGGGCGGCATCTGGGGCTCGGGGCGTCGGCGCGGAACGCTTTCGAGTCTCGTCGTCGCCGTCATCGACAAGGATAAATTCAGAACGGTCGGCAAGGTCGGCACGGGCTTTTCCGAAGAGACTCTGAGGGAGCTGACGGCGAAGCTCGAACCCAGCATCATCACCTCTCGCGGACGCAACGTAGAGCTTGAGCCGTTGATGGTCATCGAGGTGGATTTTCAGGATATACAGAAGACGAGGGCTTACGATGCCGGGTACGTGCTGCGTATCCCGCGCTTCAAGCGCGAGCGCACGGACAAGAGCACGCGCGAAGCCGACACGCTCGCGCGCCTCAAACGGCTCTACGCCCAATCGCACTAACGCTCTTCGGAAGGGATTCGTCACCACCGACACTACTACTACTACAGAAAAGATGGCCCGCCCTGCAAAACTTCCACGCGAATTTTACACGCGCGTCGACACGCTCCTTATCGCGCGCCAACTGCTGGGCCAACGACTGGTCGTGCCCACGCCCGAAGGCGCGCGCGTCGCAGGCCGCATCGTCGAGACCGAAGCCTACATGGCTCCTGAAGACCGCGCCTCACACGCCTTCGGCAATCGTCGCACGCCGCGCACCGAGCCGATGTTCGGCCGGGGCGGCACGGCCTACGTCTATTTCATCTACGGCATGTACTATCAATTCAACGTCGTCACGGGTCTGGCTGGCGTCCCTCATGCCGTCCTGGTGCGCGCCGTCGAGCCGCTGGAAGGCACGCAGATCATGCGTGCGCGCCGACCCGTGAAAGACGAGCGTAGATTGACGGACGGGCCGGGAAAATTATGCCTCGCGATGGGTATTGATCGAAGCTTCAACCGCGCCGACCTGCGCGGCGATCTGGTCTGGATTGAGGAGGGCGAGCGCGAAGTCGCGGCGCGCGAGATCGCCTCCGGCCCGCGCGTGGGCATAGATTACGCGGGCGAGTTCGTCTCGAAGCCCTGGCGGTTCTGGCTCAAAGATAATCCCTACGTCAGCAGGAAGAGATGAGCGCCGCAAGGCTCGAGGGCCAATTCGAGGGCTCAGTTAGCAGGAAAGCCTCAATACTCAGCGTCGCACATTTTTTCATCCCGGCGATCATCCCGGACGGTTCGAGGCCGTGTCAGGCGTCGGCTTGATACTGATGACGACGGATTTTGAGGCGGGAGTATTGCTCTTCTCGGCGACGCTGCCGATGGGCACGAGGACGTTCGCTTCCGGGAAGTAGGTCGCCGCGCAGCCTCGCGGTATCGGGTAGGGGACGACCAGAAAGTGGTGGGCCACGCGCTCCTGGCCCTCGAAGTGGCTGACGAGGTCGACCGGCTGGCGCTCCCTGAGACCGGCTTCGCGTATGTCTTCGGGGTGCAGCAGCACGACTCGTCGCTCGTTATAAATTCCACGATACCGATCATCGAGGCCGTAGATGGTCGTGTTGAATTGATCGTGGCTGCGGATGGTCATCATCAGGAACTCTCCGGGACGGGTCGTGTGGTGCGGCAATTCGTGGACTGTGAAGTTGGCCCGGTTCGTGGAGGTTTTGAACGTGCCCTCGCGCGCGAGGTTCGGCAGGTAAAAGCCGCCGGGCTGGCGTACGCGGGCGTTGTAATCGTCAAAGCCGGGGATGACGCCCGCAATCGAGTCGCGGATGCGGTCGTAATCCTCCGCGAACTTTTCCCATTCGATTCCGCTTTGTGGGCCCAGAGTGGCGCGGGCCAATCGCGCCACAATCGCGGGCTCGCTCAGCAGGTGCTCCGAGGCGGGCCGAAGACTTCCGCGAGAGCTGTGGACGATGCCCATAGAGTTCTCCATCGTGACGAACTGCGGCCCGTTGGCCTGCACGTCAACCTCGGTGCGCCCGAGGCACGGCAGGATCAGGGCCTGCTCGCCCGTGATGAGGTGCGCGCGGTTGAGCTTGGTCGAGACCTGCACGGTGAGACGACAACGGCTGAGGGCTTCGGCCGTGTATTCTGTGTCGGGCGTGGCCGAAAGAAAATTGCCGCCGAGCGCGAAGAAGAGATGCGCGCGCCCCTCGTGCATCGCTTTGATCGACTCGACCGTGTCATAGCCGTGCCTTGCGGGAGGCTCGAAGCTGAATCGGCGTCCGAGGTGTTCGAGAAAAGCTTTGGTCGGGCGCTCCCAGATGCCCATCGTACGGTCGCCCTGAACGTTGCTGTGGCCGCGCACGGGGCAGACGCCCGCGCCCGGCCGTCCGATCTGCCCGCGCAGCAGAAGGAGATTGACGATCTCCTGTATGTTGGCGACGGCGTTCCTGTGTTGCGTCAGTCCCATCGCCCAGCAGCAGATGGTGCGCTCCGAGTCTATGAAGATACGGGCGGCGGCGCGCATCTCCTCGCGTGTGACTCCGCTCTGCGCGACCAATTCATCCCAGCCGACGCCTTTGAGGGCGAGCGCGAACTCTTCAAAGCCGGAGGTCTTTTCTCCTATGAACTCATGATCGAGCACCTCTCCGGGCCGCCGCTCCTCTTCCGCGAGCACCTCTTTCATGATGCCCTTCAAGAGCGCGACATCGCCGTTGATGCGTACTTGCAGAAAGAGGTCGGCCAGTTGTGTGCCGCCGCCGAGCAGGCCGAAGACTTCCTGCGGATGCTTGAAGCGGTTGAGGCCCGTCTCGGGCAGCGGGTTGATGTGGATGATCTTGCAGCCGCCTCGTTTCGCGGCCTGGAGCGCGGTCAGCATGCGCGGGTGATTCGTCCCCGGATTCTGGCCGATGACGATGATCGCCCGGGCCCGCTCGAAATCTTCGAGCGTGACGGTTCCCTTGCCGATGCCGATGGTCTCGGTCAGGGCCGTACCGCTCGACTCGTGACACATGTTCGAGCAGTCCGGGAGATTGTTGGTTCCGAACCGCCGCACGAAGAGCTGGTAGAGGAACGCAGCCTCGTTGCTGGTGCGCCCCGACGTGTAAAAGATAGCTTCGTCGGGAGAGGCGAGCGCGTTTAACTCGCGCGCGATCAATTCAAAGGCTTCCGTCCAGCCGATGGGCTCATAGTGATCGCTCGCGCGTCGGAGCAGCATAGGATGCGTCAGGCGGCCCTGCTGGCCGAGCCAGAAATCCGACTTACGCGAAAGCTCCGACACGCTCCACTTCTCGAAGAACTCAGGCGTGATGCGCCGCAGGGTCGCTTCATCGGCGACATGCTTGGCCCCGTTTTCACAGAACTCCGTAGAGGTGCGCTCCTGCGGGTCGGGCCAGGCGCAGCCGGGACAATCAAAGCCGTCTTTCTGATTAAGCTGCGAGAGTGTTTTCAGGCTGCGCGTCGCGCCCATCTCTCGCCAGGCGTGCCGTGCGGTCTGGATAATGGCCGGAATACCACCCGCGACATGGCCGACCTCGTCAAGCTCGATCCCTGTGAAATCCTCCGGAGGCTGTGCGCGACGCTCGGGAGCGGCGGGTGCTCCGCCTGCCCGGATTGTGTCGTCGATCTTTCGGGTCTGCCCGCCGTTGGATGGCGCGCGGGCCTCGTCGCGCAGCTCCCGCTCGCTCGCGAGGTCTGGTTTCTCCGAGGCGTAGTGGCTGTGCTGGTTGGCCCCCGTGCTCACTTCCACCTGTTGAGATTCTTCGGCCACGTTTGCTGTCTCGACCCTCTCGTTATTCAAGGCGTCCCTCCGGCTGCGTCCGGCCCGACGACGAAGCGATAGCCTATGCCCCTGACGGTCAGGAGGTGTTCGGGCTTGGACGGCTCGTCTTCTATGTAACGGCGCAGGCGAACGATAAAATTATCTATCGCCCGCGTATCGGTGTCTTCGTGCAGGCCCCACACATCTTCGAGCATCGCTTTGCGCGAGACGACGTGGCCCGCGTGCTTGATTAAATAGCGCAAAAGCTCGGCCTCCATCAAGGTCAGGCGCACGACTCGCTCGCCCGCGCGAATCTCCAATTCGCCGAAATCAATGATCTTACCGTTGAATGCGAACACGTCCTCCGCCTGTTCGCGCGCCGCATCGCCCGGCCTCGCCGCAGCTTTTGTTTCGCTCCCCTGCCCCTCGACCCGCTGGCCCTTGTCCTTACCGTCGTCGTCCTCGTGGGCCAACCTCGAAGCGCGCGACCACTGAGAGCGGCGCAGCAGCCCGCGCAGGCGGGCGACAAGGATCGACAGCTCGAATGGCTTGGCGAGATAGTCATCCGCGCCCGATTCAAAGCCGCGCAGCACGTCTTCGGGGCGTCCGCGCGCCGTCAGCATCAGTATGGGGACGAACTGCCCGCCGCGCCTGAGTTCGGAGGCGACCGTGAAGCCGTCTATGCCCGGCAGCATCACGTCCAGAACGACGGCATCGAAGCGCTCGGGCTCCTGCGTCAGCAGGGCGAGCGCCGCCTCGCCGTCGCCGACCGTCAGGACGCTGTAACCTTCGTCCTCAAGGTTGAAGCGCAGGCCGTCGGCCAGATGTTTCTCGTCCTCGACGATCAGCACTACGGCGCTCATGACTACTGCTGCTGCTGCTCCTGCTGTGCTCTCGGAAGTTGGATCGTGAAGGTACTGCCCTGGCCCAGACCCGCGCTTTCAGCGAAGACGCGCCCGCCATGTTTTTTGACCACGGAGCGCACTATAAAGAGGCCGAGGCCCGTTCCCTTAACGCGACCCATGACCAGACTCGGGGCGCGATAGAAGCGGCCGAAGATGCGCTTTAGCTGTGCTCGCGGGATGCCAACGCCACGGTCGCGCACGCGCACCGTCACCTGCCTGTCCGCGCCCGTCGAGACCTCTACGGACACCTTCACCTCTTTATCGGAATACTTGATGGCGTTGTCTATCAGGTTCGAGACGGCGGCGCGCAGCTCGTCAACGTCGCCACGCACGACCGCCCGACCGCCGCCGTTGAATGACTCCGTGTAGCAAAGCGTATCGTCGGCCAGATTATAACGGGTGCGTGCCAGCTCAAGGCTCTCGCGCACCATCTCGCCGAGGTCTATCGTAGAGGCGTTGAGCCGCCTGTGCCGCTGGCCCGTTTGCCCGGCCCTCAAGACCTGCTCGACAGTGTTCAGCAATCGGTCGCTGTCGGCCAGCATTACGCTATAGAACTCCCGCCGCTTCTCTTCGTCCACGGCGCGCGTCTGTAGGGTTTGCAGGTAGAGGCGGATGCTCGCGATGGGGGTCTTCAACTCGTGCGTGACTGCGTTGATGAAGGCGTCGTGCTGCTCGTTGCGCCTGATCTCGCGTACCAGGAAAATCGTGTTGAGTACCAGCCCGCTGATGATGACGACGAAGAAGACGATTCCAAATATGAGGAGCGCGACCTCGCGCCAGTTCAGCAGAATCCAACCGACGTTGAGCGCCACGGCCAGCGCCACCAGGCACGCGCCGAGCGTAATAAAGAAGACTACCGATTTGCGGCGACCGCTGACACGCATACCGGATATTGTAAGGGATGAGCGGGGAAAAAGCAGGGCGGAACGAAGGGCGGAGGGCGGCAGCGATGAGGGATGGAAAAAGGGATAAGGGATGAAAGCGTGATTACTCAAGTTGAGTAATTATTCTTTCATCCCTTCGCCCTCATCCTTCATTACGCTGCTTTGAGCAGGTCGGGTTTGGGGGTGGCGGCTTCCTGTCCGTGCAGGTTGATAAGCTTGACGGATTTCGCGAGCCCCAGAAGTTGCAGCCCGCGGATGCCCCACCAGTTGACATCTATCTCGTACCAGGTGAGACCGTGGCGCGCGGCCGTAGGATGCGCGTGATGATTATTATGCCAGCCTTCGCCGAACGTCAGGATAGCGACCAGGAAGTTGTTGGTCGAATCATCCGTGGTCACAAACCTTCGCGTGCCCCACATGTGCGTGGCAGAGTTGACGAGCCAGGTCGCGTGCCAGCCGAAGGTGATGCGGAAGAAGACGCCCCACATGAGCATCGACCAGCCGCCCGCGACCAGCAATATCAGTCCGGAAGCGATCACGGGCAGGAAATACCAGCGATTGAGCCATTGGTGGAAGGGGTCTCTGACCAGATCGGGAGCGTAGCGCGCCAACACCTGCGGCTCGTGCTGCTGCGCCGTGCCTTTGACCATCCAGCCCAAATGCGACCACCACGCGCCGTCGCGCGGGCTGTGCGGATCGCCCTCCGTATCCGTATGCGCGTGATGGATGCGATGCGTCACGACCCAGGAGATGGGCCCGCTCTCCAAAGTCAGCACGCCGCATAGCGTCAGGAAATACTCGACCGCCTTTGGCGTCTTATAGCCGCGATGCGTCAACAGCCTGTGAAAGCCCATTCCGATACCGAGGCTCCCCGTCACCCACCAGAGCGCCGCGGTCACCAACAGCGCTTTCCAGCTAAACATAAAGAGGGCGGCCACCGCGCCCACGTGAAAGAGCGTGATGAAGAATGCCGTTCCCCAGTTTATGCCTGACTTCTTCGATTGGTCGGCTACGATTTGATTGTACATTGACACTCCAAGGAAAAAATTTTAAACCCACAGCGATAAGATGATTGGGGGCACTCTTATCGTAGCAAGTTATGACAGCAGCGTTTGTAATAGTTTTGTAAGTGAGGCGAAGATGATCGAAGCGGACTGTAAAAAGCGCTGGCGGGGGCGAACGGTGGCGATACGCTTCGCCCTATTTGTTACATACCTGTTCTTTTTTTCTTAACATAGGGTCGCCTCCGCCGCGTTAGAGGATTTCTTCCCTGGGCCTGCGCTTTTTGCTCCACGGGTCTGGGATGTAGAAGTCCACCATGCGCGCTCCCGTTTCGGGGTGCGTCATGTGGGTGACGACCGGCAGGGCGCTCCTTTCAAACTCTGCGGGTGTGCCCGTCCAAACTATCTCGCCTTCTTCGAGCAGAAGCACTCTGGTCTTCGGCAGATGCGCCGCGTCCGTCTCGCGTATATTGACCTCGCCCGCTTCAGACTCTGCGGCCGCGCGGCTCGCCAGGTACGGAATCTCGTGCAGTTCCTTCGTCACGTAGAGCGAAGTGATGCCGTGCACGTCGCGGGCGCGGATGACGAGATCCAGGATGTGCGCGGCGGTGAGCGGATCGAGGCCGGACGTGGGCTCGTCGTAGAGCATTATGGAGGGCCAGCCGATCAGGGCCCGCGCGATCTCCACGCGCCGCTTCATCCCACCCGAAAGCTCGTCCGGCAGACGGTCGGCATCACTTTCCAGACCGACGAAATGCAAGACCTCGCCGACGGCGCGCTCCGTCTCCGCTTCGCTCCACCCGTGCTCCGATAGGCGATAGGCCGCGTTATCGTAAACGGAGAGCCCCGTAAACAGCGCCTCCTCCTGAAAGACCATTCCCATCTGGCCGCCGCGTATCGCCAGCAGCTCCTGCTCCGAGAGTTGCTCTATCTCGCGCCCGTCGATAAAGATTTGGCCCTCGTCGGGACGCAGCAGCCCGATAGCAAGCCGCAGGAGCGTGGTTTTGCCCGAGCCGGAAGCGCCCGTGATAAAGACCATCTCTCCGTGCTCGGCCTCAAAGCTGAGGTCTTTGAGCACGCGCTTTCCGTCAAGGCTCACAAAGACGTGGCGAAACTCTACGGCCGTTGACGCGGAACGCAACTTATTATCCGGGCGCTTCATCTGTTTATCTTAAGAGACCTCGCGCTCTCTCTTTCTCTCTCGGCTTCGACGCGTGCGCTTTGTCCGTCCCCGAGGTAAAGGATGACGGGCGAACGCTATCAAACGGTCTTGCGTCCGTCAATCAGCTCGGGATGAATACGATAGATCATGACGTTGTTGGCGCGGCCCCAGACATCTATGCGCGTCGCGTTGATGGCGGGCGTCAGGGTCGGATTATGCAGGGTGATTAACTGCATCGCCTGCTCCATCTCCTGTTGATTGGTAATGCGCTCGGCTTTGCCCGTGACCATCACGCTCTGCCAGTGCAGGGGGTCGTCGATCTGCTCCACCTGAAGGCAGACCTGTGGATTGGCCTCTATGAAATCGGTCTTTGTTCCCTGCGTGGTAAAGATATAAATGCTTTGCGGATCGTATGAATAATTGATCGGCACGACGTAGGGGCGACCCTCGCGGGCACAACCCAAATGGCCGAAACCGACGCGCTCCAACAGCGCCCGCATCTCGTCCATAGACATATCTTCAACCTGTAGCATGCTTATGTCTCCTCTTCCTGTCCTTCCTGGGACTCTAAATTTATCACTCGGCGCGCGGTTGGCCCGTGCTTCGCAGTTTCTCAAGAGTGCGCCGCAGGATCGCCGCCGATTCGCGAAGGCCCGCGCGCTCGCGCTCGTCGAGCGGCAGCTCTATAACTCGCTCAACGCCACGACGGCCTACGACGCAGGGCAGGCTCAAGTATACGCCTTCAATGCCGTACTGGCCGCGCGTCATCGTCGAGACGGGAAGCACCGTATGCTCGTCGCGCAGCACGGCCTCGCAGATACGAACGACGCACGAAGCAATGGCATAGGATGTATAACCTTTGCGCTCGATGATCGCGGGCGCGGCGCGGCGCACGCGCTTAAGCAACTCGTCGAAATCCGGGCAAGTATTATAGGCCGCGCAGTACTCTCTGAGCGGCACACCGGCGACATAGGATGCGCTCCAGGCGGCGATCTCCGAATCGCCGTGTTCGCCTATGATGTAGGCGTGAATGGAGCGCGCCTCGATCCCCAGAGCTTCGCCGAGCATGGAGCGCAGACGCGCCGTGTCGAGCACCGTGCCGGAGCCTATGACGCGCTCGATGGCCAACCCCGACTCGCCTTGCGCGACCTGCGCGAGGATGTCAACGGGGTTGGTCGTCATCAGCACGATTCCGTCGAAGCCCTCGGCCATCAAGCGCCCGATGCAATCGGTGACGACGAGCGAGTTGCGGCCCAGCAGATCGAGACGCGACTCGCCGGGACGGCTGCTCACTCCGGCGGCGATCACGGCGAGTTGCGCGCGCGCCGCATCACTGTAGTCGCCCGCCCAGACGCGAACGGGACGGTTGAGCGCGGCGGCGTGCTGCAAATCCATCGCCTCGCCCTCGGCGCGGCGCGCATCTGCATCAACGAGGACGATCTCGCGGGCGATGCCGCTCGACAGCAGCGTATAAGCGGCGCTCGCGCCGACGTGGCCGCAGCCGACGATGGCTATGCGATTGGTTGTCGTAGAACCGATTGCGACGCCCATTATATATTCACTCCGTTCACGTTCGACCGCGCTCATTATAGGTGCTTCGGGTACGCCGGGCGAAATCCGAAGTGCGCGTCGCAATCCTTTAGCGCGCGGTTTGCGCGCGATGTGCGCGGCGCGTATCATTCCGGCGTCCTTGTAAATTCCGTTTCCGTGAGAGGTCTCGCCAGCATGTCCGATCTGATCCATCGCCCCAGACGTTTACGGCGGCGCGAGGCGCTGCGTTCGCTCGTGCGCGAGGCGCGGCTCAATAGAGAGAATTTCATCCTCCCCCTGTTCGCCTGCGCGGGCGAGGGGGTGCGCCGCGAGGTCTCGTCAATGCCGGGCGTCTTTAACCTGTCGGTTGACGAAATCCTACGCGAAGCGACCTCGGCTTACGAGACGGGCGTGCGCGGAGTCATCCTCTTCGGTCTGCCTGAAACTAAGGACGAGATGGCGAGCGGCGCGTACGCCGAGAACGGCATAGTTCAAAAGGCTGTGCGCGCCTTGCGTCGAGCCCTTCCCGAGATGATCGTCATCGCCGACACGTGCCTGTGCGAATACACCTCGCACGGCCATTGCGGAGTAGTCCGGGGCGGCGAGGTCTTGAACGACGAATCGATAGAACTGCTGGCGCGCACGGCCGTCAGCCAGGCAGAGGCCGGGGCCGACATCGTCGCGCCCTCGGCGATGATGGACGGACAGGTCGCCGCAATCCGCGAGGCGCTCGACGACGCGGGCTTCGAGCACATAGCGATCATGGCCTATGCGGTCAAGTACGCCTCCGCTTTCTACGGGCCGTTTCGAGAGGCCGCCGACAGCGCGCCCTCTTTCGGCGACCGCCGCGCCTACCAGATGGACGGCGCAAACGCGCGCGAAGCCCTGCGCGAGGCCGAGCTGGATTACACGGAGGGCGCGGACATCCTGATGGTCAAACCGGCGACCCCCTACCTGGACATCCTGCGAACGCTGCGCGACCGCTTCGACCTGCCCCTGGCCGCCTATCACGTCTCGGGCGAATACGCGATGATAAAGGCGGCGGCCGAGCGCGGCTGGATAGACGAAGAGCGCGTCATGCTCGAAACCCTGACGAGCATACGGCGTGCCGGAGCCGACATCATCATCACTTATTACGCGCGCGAAGTCATTCGCGCGCTCTCCTCCGGCTCTCGTTAGAGAGTTTGTTGCCAACCACCTCGAATCGAAAGGAACCCTTCGATGTCCAATCAACATCCCTTTCTGGAAATCTTAAAAAGAGTCAAGACGAGCATCTCGGCCTCCGAGGAAGGGTTGCCCGAGGCGGCGTCGGCAGAGGGATTGCCCCAGGCGACGGCGACCGTATCAGGTAATGATCTTGTCAGCGTCAGCGGCTGGAACGCGTGCTATACGAATGAAAATGAGATTGCACTCTATTGCACGGTTACGCCGAATGATTCCGGCAACCCTATTACAACTATAGGACTGGCACTGAGCAGCCTCGGAACCGTCATAGCTTCGTCTTATACCGCCGCCTTCAGCTCCGACAACGTCGCACCTTCTATCAACTCTCTACCGAATGGCCTGCGCGTGGGCAGCACGGTCGATTGCATTGTCTTCGGGGTGCTCGCGGGAGGGCAATTCTTCAGCTTACAGGAATCGCTCACTGTCGGCAGTTGTTAGCAATTCATGCCAAGAGGGCGAGCGGCCCGCGAGCGCCATAAGCTGAGATTGACAGAGACGGTGGGCTGGGTAGCGTTCGCCTTCGCCGCTCGTGCGCCTTATCCTGCGCTCGCCCCGAGGCATCGGCCATCACCTGACTTCGATCTCAATCGGTCTCACTTCATGGTCGCTGTAGCCCGCCGGGTAGTTTGAGATGTTCAGGCCGTAGGGCTTGTCCGCGTCCGTCTGGACGGCGAAGCGTATGTTGAGTTGCAGGCCGCGCGCGGCTTGCAGGCGCACACGGTAAGAATCAACGCTCCATTCCTGTGTGACGGCGTGCCGCGGGTCTTCTACGGGGACGAGGCGCGAGCCGCAGTCCGTGCCGTTGATGAGGAGCGTGACGCGCGTCTGTATGTCGGAGGGGCGCGCGTCCACGGGCAGCACGGGCTGAATGTGTGCGCGCACGATTATCCGGCCGACGCGTCTGTATTTTTCTCGCGCCGGGATGAGGTACTCGACGAAGCCCATGCCGTAGCCCCAGATGTAGCCTTCGCCTCCGCCCAGTTTCTCGAAGCGCGCGCTGGCGGCCATCTCCGGCTTGAAGCGGTACAGAAACGCGCCGTCAGAGCGCGCCTCCATCTCGGGCCGAAGCGCCGGGTCAGTCGCGGGGCGCTCAAAGGCGAACTGTCTGGGGATCAGATGCTGGTCTGCGTCTTCGAGCCAACGCGGCGGGCTCTGCTTTTCGAGCGAGGCCATAAGGTCTGCGCCGCGTCGAATCTCCGCGCGAACGCCTTCGTCGCGCGGCGTCGTGTAGGTGACGCCGTAGCCGCGTTGAGCGTCCGGCGTCAGTATCCAGTAGACCGCGCCGCCCACGCCCGCGCGCGCCGTCCCCTCTAAAAAAGCACGATACCACTCGGCCTCCGTGAAGCCCTTGTAGCCGTCCGGGCCCATGCCGAACTCTCCGAACATCAAGGGCTTACGAAGCGCGAACGAAGCGGCGGCGCGATTGGCTATGAACTCGCCGAGCGCGGCGGGCGACTCGACGTAGCTATCGTGATCGTCGCGCGGGTAGTTATGCACGTCGCAGTAATCTATGGTCGGGATGCGGTGTTCTTCGAGCCATTCGCGACGCTCCCAGGAGGTGCGGTAGCCCCACGTTCCGGGCGTGACGAGATGATCCGGGTCCAGCGTTTTGATGTAGGCGCTCATCTCGGCCACCCAGGCGCGGCGCTCGGCCCAGCGTCCCGTCACGGCCTGCGCCTCGTTCATCAGCTCGTAGCCCATAATCGTCGGGTCTTCCGCGTAGAGCGTGCCCGTCACCGTGTTGCGGCGCGTCACGATCCTTTCAACGTGCTCGCGATACATGCGGCGCGTCACGTCGTTCGTATAGAAGAGCATGGCGCGCTCGACGTTGATGCCGTACGGCTTGGAGTCGTCGGCGGCGTCCTTGATTCCGGCCCACCTGAGATATTGCGTGACGCCGCCCGTATCGCGCCACCAGTTGACGAGCGTCAGTTGAACGCGAATATTATTGCGCGCCGCTTCAGCGATAACGCGATCCAGATGAACGAACTGCTCTTCGTTCCACCGTTCGGGAGTGAAACGAAAGGGATGGTTGCGGGGCCAGTCGGCACGGTCGCCGCCGATTGATTTTACGTCGGAGTCTTCGCCGCCCTCGCCGTGGGCCCAGACCCGCACCACGCGCAAACCCTGCCGCGCCGCCTCTCGCATAGTCTCGGGCAGGCGCGCGCGATCATCGTCCCTGTACATGACGGCGACGTTCGCTCCGACGAAGCGAAACGGCTGGCCGTCGAGCGTAAAATGTGCGCCGCGCGCGCCTATGAAGCCGGGCCGCGTCGCGCGTCTTCCTCCGCGCTGCTGCTGCTGCTGCGCGGCAAAGAAAATCGCCGCGCCCACAATAAGCCCGAGCGCGGCGTAGAGAATCGTCTTCTTACCCATTACCAAAAGTTCAAAGAATTAAACTGCGTGGCCGTCGCCCCTTCTTTAACGAGGGTCTGTCAGCCGGATGAAGCCTATGATTGCGCAGACCGAGGCCAGCACCACAAAGAGATTGAAGAAAGCGCCCGCGCCGAGCGCAAGGTCAGGGTCGTTTTGAATCGCGGCCGCCGCCAGCACCAGAAATTGCAGGTGATAGAGAATCAGGCACACACAGGCGAGCGCAAACCATCTGGTGGACGAGCCGAAGGCGCGGGCGCGCGCGAAACCCAAGACGGCGGCTACGATCCAGCCGATGATGCCCGCCACCAGCAAGAGGATGACGACCACCCCAAAATAGTAGGGCGGTGTGTAGGCGGTTGTTTGCGCAATGGTCGCAAGCGTTGCAGTCAGCATTCTGGACTATGTCTCCCGCGAATCTTCGGGTGAAAGAGCCTGCCCTTTTGAAAACAAACCAAAGCGCCGTTTACGCAGGAACAGCCTGCTGCGACTGTAGCGCAAACGGCGTCGCGTTCTCACTCCAGACGAGTGTGCGACCCACTAGGGGCGCGGCGACCTTCTATAGCGATGGCTTCGCGCGCGCACATTTGGGCCACCCGCTCATCCCCGCATGTCAATCGCACTCGGTCGGAGTTGACATACGGCTCTTACTGGGTGATGTGTATCTCCTCTTCCTTGTTGACGCGGCGCACGAAAAATATCAGCGCGCAGACGAACGCGACGACCGTCGCCCCGATAGCCATCCATAGATGCTGGTGTCCGCCCTGTAAATCCTGAAAGGTGGCGAACCTGTAATACTGGTAGATGGCGAAGACGGTGGCCGCGAGTCCGACGACCCAGGTTAGAATATCTATCAGGCTCTTCATAATGAACCTCCGGCGTTCTCGTTAAGTTTGAATATAAAGGCTAAGGAAAAGCCACTCGACGACACTGCTCAAAGTTCACAAGAGAACCGCCTGTCTCTAACAAGCACTACTCCCACGAGACGGTTTGTCTTTTATTCACGCGCATGTTACCGCCACCGCGCATGTGAAAGCAACCCCTTAATGGAGGGCGAAGGTCTTATCCTCGGCCGCCACAGGGGCGCACGGAGCCCTCCCATCCCTTTGATTTTCGCGCGCGTTGGTTGAAACTCAAAGGATCAGTCGTTTGTCGCCCGCGCGGCGGGTGACGCGTTCGCGGTCGAAATATTCCAGCAGCGGGATAGCGTACTTGCGCGAGACGCCCGCCATCTCCTTGAAGGCAGCGACATCGATCAGGCGCTCCGGCTCATGCTCCGAGCCGTAGCGCGCAAGCCGCGCCTTGAGACGCTCAAGCGCGTCGCGGTGAAAGAAAAGCTCGGCGCCGACGCGCACTATCAAACCGCCTTCGATCAGAAGTTGCAGAATCTTTCGCCCGTGCTCGCGCGCTGGCATGGGTGCGGCGACCATTTGGAGCGCCTCGTCAAAGGTCGGCGGTTCCAAACCCGCGTCGCTGTAAATCCGCTCGAGCCGATCTTTAAGCGCAGCGTCCGCCGCCGACAGAGAGAGGCTATGAGAGGTGGCGCGCACGACCTCTTTTTCGGCGACCAGCGCGCCCGTCCCTTCAAGGTGAGAGATGACGGCGCGAAAAATTTCCGGCGCGGCATGCGCGAAGTGGCGCTCGCGAAGTGTTTCGCGCGAGCAGCCGCGCGCTAAGGGCTCGCGCTTGTGAAACGCTTCGACCTCGGCGAGCGCACTTTGGGCCAACGCTTCAAAGCTGGCGCGCGCGATCAGCACATTCTCCGCCTCGACCACCATCCCGCGCCGCACGGCCTCTGCCGTGGCCCGCTCCAACACCTCGTCGCGCCATCCCGTACGCGCCTGAAGGTCTGACCGGCTCGCTCCCGCCTCCGCGGATGTTTCGACGAAGTAGGCGAGGCGCGCGCCGTCGTCCGCCTCGCTGAGGGAGGCGAGCCGCGCATGCGCGAGTCCGGCCTCGCGCCCGCGATGTTTCAGAGCGAACGAATCGAGCACCGTGCCCCCGGCCACCGTGCGCGAAGGTGAGTAGGAACGAATGATAAAACGCTCGGCGGGGAGCGCGACGACGGGCGATTCCAGGCGCAACTGCGCGAAGCCGCTCTCGCCGGGCGCGATCTCGCCCGTGTAGGAGAGCACGCGTATGCGCCCCAGAACCTCGGCCGCGCCCAGATGAAGGCGCACGCGCGAGCGCGAACGTAAAGAACGCGGCGCGCTCTTCAGCACGTCGAGTTGTACGTCCATGATCTGCGTCGGACGCAAGCGGCCAGCGGGCGCGAGCACCATCCCGCGCTCGATCAAGCTCGCTTCGACGCCGCCCAGATTCACTGCGGTTCTCTGCCCCGCCTCGGCCCTTTGAACCGTCTGCCCGTGTACCTGAACGCCGCGCGCGCGCACGCGCCAGCCGCCCGGCAACAGTTCCAGCTCGTCGCCCTCCGCGATCTCACCGGCGACGAGCGTGCCGGTGACGACCGCGCCAAAACCGCGCATGGTAAAGGCGCGGTCGACGGGAAGGCGCGCGACTGCGTGGCGGGGTCGCGCGGGCACACTTGCTGCAACCCCGTGGAGCGCGCTCCTGAGTTCTTCGAGCCCATGGCCCGTGCGCGAGCTGACGGTCACAACCGGCGCGCCCTCTAAAAACGAGCCCGCCACCAGCTCTTCCGCTTCGGCGCGCACCAGGGCCAGCAGCTCTTCATCGACCATGTCGGCTTTAGTGATGACGACCAGACCGGCTTTGGTTTCGAGCAGGCGGCAGATGTCGAAGTGCTCTCGCGTCTGCGGCATCACGCCTTCGTCGGCGGCGATGACGAGCGCGACCAGGTCTATGCCGTGCGCTCCCGCCAGCATGTTCCTGACAAAGCGCTCGTGGCCCGGCACGTCTACGAAACCCAGCGAGAGGTCGCCCAAATCCAGTTCGGCGAACCCCAGGTCAATCGTAATGCCGCGCCGCTTCTCCTCCGGCAAGCGATCCGCGTCCACGCCCGTCAGAGCGCGCACCAGCGAAGTCTTTCCGTGATCTATATGGCCCGCCGTGCCGACGATGATCGAACGCATATGATAAAGGGGGGTTCAGGGGTCGGGGGTTCAGGGAAGAAGGGACGAATGGCTTTTGGTTTTCCCCGGCCCCTGATCCCCGGCCCCTATTGAACTATTTCAAAATCTATCCATTGCGTCGCCGTGCCGTACCTGGCTTCGGCGAGCGCGTCTTTGACGATGACCTGTAAGACGTATTCACCGGGCGTCATGTCAGCCCCGAGGCGCAAGGCCCCGCCAGTGATGAGCCGTTTGAGGTCTGCCTGATTGCCCGTTTCGAGCGGCTTCAGAGTGCCTGTGAACACGGGCTCTCCATCGCGGAACAGTCGTAGCTGCGTCTGCAACTGCGGGCGTGAAGTCGTCTTGTCCAGCCGCGCATTAAAGACTACGTAATCGTATTGCAGCACCATGCCGCGCCGGAACCTGCGTATCGCCGGGGTGGCCTCCGTCTCCGTCCCCCCTGCGGACTCCTCCGCTGTGCCCTGCGCTGCGGCGTCGCCGCCGGGCGCAGCGCTTGAGGCTGATGCGGGAGCGGCGGCGGCTGCCGTCGTGGTGTTGGTGGTTGCCCTGGTGTTGGCGGTGGTCGTCGCCGCCGCCGCCGGGTTGCCGCCGCCGGTCGCCGCCGTCGCCGCCGCTTTCGGATCGATACCGCTGACGACGATGCCGGACAGCACGAGCCGATTTTTGTTGATGTCCGGGACTTCTATAAACTGGCTGGCCGAGCCGACGCGCTCCGACGAGGCGTCTCTGAGGGCGGCGCGAAGCTGGTAAGCCCCGCCCTTTTTGACGGGGAGGTTGATCGTATAAATGAAGCCGTCTTTCAAGGCCCGCTCGTAAGTCCTGCCCCGCACCTGCACCGTATAAGTATTTGTTATCTGATCGACGACCGTTCCATTGTCGCCGAAAGTAATGACGAGCACATCAAGGACGGCTTTGTTCCATCCGTCCGGCTCCTTCGTGAACGTCACGTCGCGTCCGTCCACGTGCAGCAGCGAGCGGACGAACGAGCCCGCCTTCGGATCGTTACCGAAGAGCGAGGTCAGACGCAGACGGATGGCGTTGGAGTTGAAGGGCGAGACGAGCGCGCTGTTCAGTTGCGCGACGCGCGTGCGCGGGACGGCTCGCGCCTCGTCGTTGACCACTCCGTAGAAGCCGTTGCGTGAGCGAACGCGCAGGCCCGCCCTCTTCACCTTGACCTTGATATTGTGAAAGCGACGGCTGCCGCTCTTGGGATCGAAGGTCGATTCGGCGGGACGGTAGCCGATCAGGTAATAGCCCTTCTGGTCGTCCAGAACCCGTCGGATGCCGCCGCTCAGATCATTGCTGTTGCGTATGGAGAATCCGCCCGTCTCGCGCGCCAGGTAAATGGGCCCACTCTGCGATTCCAAAAATTCATTGCGACGCCCGCTCTCGGCCGCTCGCAACTGGTCGGGGCTGAAATCGGAGACATCATCCTGCGCCGTCAGGCCGAGCGGCTGGATGCCGCGCGCGTCCAACGTATAGATGACGACCGATGCGCGATTGGCAAGATCGGTCAGGCGGCGCAGCGATTCAAAGACGCGGTCGTTACGGCCCGAGTCGAGGCGGCTGACATCGACCCTGTTCATGGCCATCGCTCGCGGGGTGCTGAAGATGTTGAAGCCGTCCGTGATGAGCAGGACGGATTTACGACCGGGAAGCTCTCTCAGTCCGCGCACGATGTAGTTGAGCGCACCGAGCGTTCCGACGGTGAAAAGCTCTTCGCGAAACTGATCCATCTCGTTGCCCAGATCATTACTGCTCCGCGGCATGGAAGTAGCGCTGTCGTCATCGCCTCGCTCATCCGTATCCCTGCCAATGGTGGCGAAGGCGCTGATTCCGGCGCGCCCCTGCGGATTCCACCGCACGCGCTCGATGGCGGCATAGAGTTGTCGCTTATCGGAAGTGAACTGCTGCAAAGCGCCCATGCCGCCGCCCGTGCGTATGATCGCGACCAGATCGGCGGGCTGCATCTGCTCGTCAACAAACTTTCTGAGCGTGCGTCTGACGAAATGCGCGCTCTCGAAAGACAGGCCGAGGTCGTCGACCACGAGCGCCATAGTGCGGCGCACCTGCTCGGGACGCAAACGCACGGGTGGAACCGGCGGCGCGTTCCTGTCGCGCGGTGAAGGAGTGGCGGCGGCCGTGGGCCGCGCCGACTCTGTCGAGACGTAGGAAAAGTTTGTGATCTTCTGCGGGCGATCATCTTCCAGAATCTCGAAATCTTCCGAAGCGAGGTCTGTCACCTGATTGCCCTTCCCGTCAACGACCACCGCATCGACCTGCACCAGATTGGCAGTAATGCGTACGACCTCATCATCTTCGGCGGTTGCGCCCTGCTGCTGCGGCTGTTGTGGAGACGGCGTCGGCGCAGGAGTGCTCTGCCCGAAGATGGTCGCTAAGGCAGAGAGCAGAAGGACGATTGAAAACGAGGATCGTTTGTTCATCTGTTAATCCCCCCTCAGTTCGGGACAAGCGGCGCACGAGAGAGCGCGCGCGGCCGGTTTCTTCTGAGTCAAAGTCGCTGGATTTTCATCAACTAATATGAGAAGCTGCCTCAAACTAAGAAATCCGGGGGATAATAGATAATGCCAGAGCAAGCGAAAAAAGGCGATACCGCACAGGTTCATTATACAGGGCGGCTCGAGGACGGTAAGGTCTTCGACTCTTCTGAAGGCGGCGAGCCCCTGGAGTTCGAGGTCGGCGCGGGCCAGGTCATACAGGGTTTTGACGAAGGCGTGCGCGGCATGAGCGCGGGCGATAAGAAGAAGATCGAGATCGAGGCCGACGACGCCTACGGCCAGCGCGTCGAAGCGCTCGTGCAACAGCTCCCGCGCGAGGGTCTAAACCTCGGCAGAGAGCCGAAGGTCGGCATGCAGCTCGGCCTACAACTGCCCGACGGTAACGAGATACCAGTCACCATCACGGAAGTAACGAATGATTCGATCACGCTCGACGCCAACCACCCGCTCGCCGGGCGCAAGCTCGTCTTTGATGTCGAACTACTGAGCCTCAGGCAAGGGGATGAAAAATCGGGCGAAGCCGAGACAGAGAGCGCCCCGTAGAGTAAGGCTTCGGCAGCAACCTCGCTTCGGTAGGCTATAGCGCCCGGCGTCTTTCTCTCTTTCGCCCGCGTCCCCCTCTTCTCAGCTTTCGTCGTCTTCCGGCCCGACGCCGAAGTAACGCATCCACCCGTCAACCTCACGGGCGGCCACGCCCTGGCCCCCCTCATCCTCCGGCTCGCCTCCGGCCTCAGAGAGCGCCTCCTCCATACGCCGTCGAAACTCGCTTGCGCGAAGAACGCGCGCGCCGCACCTGCCCACATAACCGGCCAGCGCCCGGTCGGAAGTGACGACGATGAGCGTGCGCCTCTCGCGCGCGCCCTCGACCAGCGCCTTAATGCGCTCGTCTGCGTTCGATCCGCGCTCGGCATAAAATACGAGCACGCCCCTGTAGCTCGACCCGTCGGCGAAGTGCTGCTCCGGCGCGCCGTCAAATACCACGGTCACGCGCGCCCGCTTGATACGCGCGAAGCGCGCCAGCTCGTCGAGCAAGCCGCGTCGCGCTCGCGGCTTGTCCCTGTGCCAGCCGACGCGCTGCGCCATCACGTTATTGCCGTCCACCAGATAGGGCATAGTCTATTTATACCGTAATAAAGCAAGGTCACAACCATCCATCGTCTCGAAAAGCTCCCGCCGCGAGAAGAGATTCCCCCGCCCCAACCGGAAGGTTAAGAGGATAAGGCCCCGCCCGTCGCCGATTACGGCGTCGTCGCCGCTTCCCTCTTCAATCGGATGAATATTATTCATCGGAATTATGAAAACAATGAGCTTGCCTCACGCTCGGGATAAACTATCATGCCCGTGTCGGATCAAGCTGCCTCGCTCCCGGTTCGGTGAAAAGAGGAACGCCCCTAAGTTTTCCCCAGGGTCGTCAGCCCTGCGCGCGTGCGCGCGTCACGACTGTAAGCCCTTTTGAGGTGTATGACAAAGAGATGTTACTGAGAGATATTAAATACGCCGTGCGCCTGCTCTGGAAGCGCCCCGGCTTTAGTCTTATCGCCATCGTAACGCTGGCCCTCGGGATCGGCGCGAACACCTCCATCTTCAGCGTCGTCAACGCCGTGCTACTGGCCCCGCTCCCGTATGAGGAACCGGAAAGGCTCGTCGTCGTATGGGAGAACCAGGTCATCGCGAACCAGAATCAGATGCCCGTCGCGCCCGCCAACTTCGAGGACTGGAAAGAGCAGAATCAGGTCTTCGAGCAGCTTGCCGCTATGCGGGGCGCGACCTTCAATCTGACTCATCAGGGAGAGACCGAGCGCATCGCGGGCGCGCGCGCGTCCACTAATCTTTACTCTACCTTGCGCGTCAAGCCTCTTCTCGGGCGCTCGTTTACGGAAGCCGAGGGCAAAAAGGGAGCCGCGCCCGTCGTCCTCATCAGTCATGGCCTCTGGCAAAGACGTTACGGCTCCGACCCGACGCTGGTCGGACAGTCGCTTCAGATCGACGGCAACGCCTACACGGTGGTCGGCGTCCTGCCCGCGGGGGTCAATTATCCGACGCCGGAGACCGATCTGGTGATACCGTTCATTCCGCAGCCGAGCGAGCTGGTGCGCGCCAACCATTTCCTGCGAGTCGTGGGACGTTTGCGGCAAGGCGTTTCGCTCGCGCAGGCCGACGCTGAGATGCAGACCATCGCCGCGAGGCTCGAACAACAGTATCCGGACACGAACACGGGATGGCGCGTGCAGTTGGTTCCGCTCTACGAACAGTTGGTGGGGAAGATACGACCGGCGCTGCTGATCCTGCTCGGCACGGTCGGCTGTGTGCTCCTGATAGCGTGCGCCAATGTCGCCAACCTGCTGCTGGCGAGGGCCGCCGGGCGGCGCATGGAGCTGGCCGTGCGTGCCGCTCTGGGTGCGAGCCGGGGGCAATTGATCCGACAGTTGCTGACGGAGAGCATCCTGCTCAGTTTGTGTGGAGGAGTCCTGGGCCTTCTATTGACGGTCTGGGGTGTGCCCACGCTGACGCGCCTCAGTGCGGGCAGCATCCCGCGCGCCGAAGGTATCGGCATCGATTACAGAGTGCTCGGGTTCACACTTCTCATCTCGCTCTTGACGGGCGTCGTCTTCGGTATCCTTCCCGCGTTGCAATCTTCGAGCCGGAAGCTGACCGATTCGTTGCGCGAAGGAAGAAGGGGCTCGACCGGAGGACTGCTGCACAAGCGCGTGCTCAATCTGCTGGTCGTCTCTGAGGTGACGCTGGCGCTGGTGCTGCTCGTCGGCGCTGGTCTGATGATCCGCAGCTTCCTATCCGTGCGCGAGGTCTCTCCGGGCTTCGACCCGCAAGGCGTGCTCAGCATCGGCATAGGGTTGTCTCCGATCAAGTATCCGGAGCTGCAACAGCAGTCGGATTTTTATCTGAGCTTACTGGCGAGAATCGAAAACCTGCCGGGCGTCGCCTCGGTCGCGGGCGTTTCAAGGCTCCCCGTCGTAGGCGGCGCGACGACGACTTTCACTATTCAGGGCAGTCCGGTCGCCTCGGGCCACGAGCCCAACGCCGACTTTCGAGTTATCAGTCCGCGCTACTTTCAAACGATGGGCATTGCTTTCTCGAAGGGTCGTGATTTCACCACGCGAGATGCGAAGGATGCGCCCGATGTCGTCATCATCAACGAGGTGATGGCCGCGCGCTTCTGGCCGAATGAAGAGGCTCTGGGCAAGCGCATTCAACTCTCCGCCGAGCAAACCCGCTGGCGCGAGATCGTGGGCGTCGTCGGCAATGAGAAGCTAACCGGCCTCGACACAGAAATCGGGCCAGCCATCTACGTGCCCATGCCTCAGAACACATTTCCGAATGCCATACGCGCGATCTTTCTCGTCGCGCGAAGCAAAGGCGAGCCGCTGACCCTGGCCCCCGGTATTCAAAACGAGCTGCGCTCGATGGATCAGGATCAAGCCCTGTTTCAGGTGCGGCCGCTCGACGAAGTAATCTCCAACACGCTTTCGGGGCGTCGCTTCAACACTCTCCTGCTGGTCATTTTCGCGGCGCTGGCCGGACTGCTGGCGGCGGTCGGCATCTACGGCGTGATCGCCTATTCCGTCACGCAGCGCACTCACGAGATAGGCGTCCGCCTCGCGCTCGGCGCGCAACCCGGTGACGTGCTGAGAATGGTTCTGGGCCAGGGAATAAAGCTCACTCTGGTGGGCATAGTGATCGGGCTGGTCGCCGCCTTCGCCTTGACTCGCGTGCTGTCGAGCCTGCTTTATGGGGTGAGCGCGACCGATCCCTTAACCTTCCTCGGTATCCCGGTTCTATTGACTGCGGTGGCGTTGCTGGCAAGTTACCTGCCCGCGCGAAGGGCTACCAAAGTAGACCCGTGCGAGGCGCTGCGTTACGACTGAGCCCGCACGGTTTTAGAGGTCGGAGTTTCTCGTTCGGGCCATCGTTTTTCAGCTTCGAGGCGCTCGTTTGCTTCGCGCGGTCTCCTGCGCCTTGAGCGCCCGGGCGGCATTGGCCGTCTACGGTGGGCCTTCTTACCTTAAATTCTCTTCTTCCGGGGAAAATCCATCGAAGTCATTGACATAAGCAAACATCTCATCGTATTGTAAAAGTCGGCTCCGATACTTATCAGAGCCGATTCCTTAAAGCGGCCGCCGAGACCTTCCAGGGCCCTTAATTAATTTCCGCAACCCATCCGTTTTGGATACTCGCATGGTAGACGTATCGTCAAACCCTGCTTAATCGTGCAATTTTGCAAAGAAAACGGGCGTCAGGCTGAGCCTCAACCGTAGCCTTTGTCTCTTAAACTCGCGCCCGTCCGGCCCTGCCGCGCAAAGCGAGCACACACAATCAAAACTGCAAGGAGACTTCCTCGATGTCGCCGAAGACCGCTCTGCTCAAGCTACTTTTCGTCTCTTTAATGCTGCTGTTTGCGGCGCACAATGCGCTGGCGCAGGGCAGCGCCTTCACCTATCAGGGACGGCTGACGGACGGCGGAACCCCGCCCACCGGCTCCTACGAGTTGGAGTTCAAGCTCTTTGACGCCGCGAGCGGCGGCACGCAGCAGCCGCAGCCCGCGCCCGTGACGATTCAGTTGACGGGCGCGCAGGCCGTGGCCGTCAACAACGGCGTCTTCACCGTGCAGTTGGACTTCGGGGCGAATGCCTTCCCCGGCGCGGCCCGCTATCTTGAGATCGGCGTCCGCCACGTGGGCGACGCCACCTTCACCAGGCTTTCGCCGCGTCAGCCGATTACAGCGACGCCCTACGCCATCCGTAGCGTCTCGGCGACGACCGCCGTGGATTTCTCCGGCACTCTGAACGGCGACGTGACGGGCACGCAATCGGCAACGGTCGTTTCCTCGGTCGGCGGCGAGAGCGCGGTCAGCCTCGCCAATGGCGCGACCGCCGCCAACAACGCGACCAACACCAACACGGCGGGCGCTATCGTCAAACGCGACGCCAGCGGAAATTTCGCCGCCGGTACTATCACCGCAACGCTGGACGGCAACGCCACGAGCGCCACGACCGCCACCACGGCGACGACGGCTACGAACGCGACCAACTTCACAGGCAGCCTCGCTGGCGACGTGACGGGCACGCAGGGTGCGACCGTCGTCTCATCGGTCGGCGGCCAGAGCGCGTCGAGCGTGGCGAGCGGCGCGGCTGCGGCCAGCGCGGCGACCAACACCAACACGGCCAGCACCATCGTCAAGCGCGATGCGAGCGGAAACTTTTCAGCCGGAACCATCACGGCCAGCCTCGATGGCAACGCGACGACCGCCACCACAGCGACGACGGCGAATACGGCCACGACCGCCACGACCGCCTCGGGCGTCAGCGCGGCGGCGGGCGACAGCGTCGTTACGGCCATCAACGCGAGCAGCTCGACCATCAACGCGGCGCGACTGCCCTCGGGGCTTGCGACCCAGAACGGCTCGAACACCTTCAGCGGCACGAACACCTTCAGCACGAGCCCGACCTTCAGCGCCGGGCTCTCTGCCGACGGTCAACGGGTCACCAACGTCGGGACGCCGACGGCGGCCAGCGACGCGGCGACGAAAGCTTACGTCGATGCGAACGCCGCCTCGACAACTGCGGGCGGCGACCTGACGGGCAGCTATCCGAACCCGAGCATCGCCACGACCGCCGTCGCCGGTACGAACATCATCGCCGCCGTGAACGCCAGCGGCTCAGCGATCACGACCGCGCACGTCTCCGGCGATGTGGAGCTTGCGCCTTCGGCTCAGCAGACGACGAGCAGCACGAACAACCTCATCAACCTAAAGCTGATCGGCACCCGGACGCTCGGCGAGCCGGGGCAGGACGCGCTCCTCTCGCTCAGCGCGAGCGGGACGTACCCCGACAACAACACCTACGACAAGGAGCGTTTCCGCGTGGACAACGACGGCTCGATTCTGGCCGTCGGCGATTACGACGGTGGCCTCAGAGGCGCGCCAGCCGAAGGGGCTGGCACGCGCTTCATGTGGTACGCGGCCAAGGCGGCGATCCGCGCCGGGCAAATCAACGGCACGCAGTGGGACGACGCGAACATCGGTTTGTACTCGACTTCCTTCGGCGAGAACGTGCGCGCGCTCGGCGACAACTCCATCGCGATGGGCAGGAATACGGTCGCCGCGGGCTCGCGCACCGTGGCGCTCGGCGAGGGGAACACGGCCACCGGCTACGCCTCGGTCGCCCTCGGTTACGGCGCGTCCACTTCGACCTCCGCCGGGTCGCCCAGGAACGGCACGTTCGTCTTCTCGGACTTCTCCACCCCCCTCACTTACTTCGGCAGCAGCGTTGACTCAAGCTCGCAGTTCCACCCCTCGGTCACGAACTCCTTCAACGTGCGCGCCGTCAACGGCTCCTTCTTCTACACGAACACGGCGCTCACCACCGGCTTCATCTTCAACAGCACGACCGCGACGATGACGCTCACCAACAGCAAGCTCACGATGGCGAGCGACGGCTCGACGACGCTCACGTCGAACTCCGGTGGGTCGGCCGGCGTCACGCTCCCGGCGGGCGGCGGCTCGTGGAACAACCTCTCCGACCGCAACATGAAGGCCAACTTCGCCGCCGTGGACACGCGCGCCATCCTGCGCGGCGTCCTCGGCCTCCCCATCTCGACCTGGAACTACAAGACGCAGGACAAATCCATCCGCCACATCGGCCCGATGGCGCAGGACTTCTTCGCCACGTTCAAAGTCGGCGAGGGCGACAAGACCATCGCGACCATCGACCCGGACGGCGTGGCGCTGGCCGCCATCCAGGGCCTGCACGAGGAGCTGAAAGACCGCGACGCCAAAATCGGCGGGCTCCAGCAGCAGGTCAAGTCGCAGCAGGAGCAGATTGACGGCCTGAAGAAGCTGCTC
>DASZEN010000045.1:0-35996 GCA_035940775.1 Pyrinomonadaceae bacterium
TCTCGGCGCGCGCCGAACGGCTCTACTGCCTGGATCAGCCTCGTCGCCGCTCACGGAAGAGACAGGCTATATTATTTGTGCGGTAAATTTTAGATGAGGGAAAAGATTCGTATTGCCAGCGGTCAGGGGTTCTGGGGCGATCTGTTGGACGCGCCCGTGCGGCAGGTCGAGGACGGGCAGATTGATTACCTGATGCTCGACTACCTGGCCGAGGTCACCATGTCCATCATGCAGAAGCAGCGGGCGCGCGACCCCGCGGCCGGGTACGCGCGTGACTTCGTGCCTCTGATGAGACAGATTCTTCCCCGATGCGTCGAGCGAAACATACGCGTGACGGCGAACGCGGGCGGGGTCAACGTCGAGGGCTGCGCCGGGGCCGTGCGCGAGACGGCGCGCGAACTCGGGCTCGGCGGAAAGTTTCGCATCGGCATCGTCACCGGCGATGATATATTGCCGCGCATAGACGAACTGCTCGCGCAGGGCGTCGAGCTGCGTAACATGGATACGGGCGAGCCGCTCTCGAGCGTCCGCGAGCGCATTCAAAGCGCGAACGCGTACCTCGGCGCATGGCCGATGGTCGAAGCTCTCGACCGTGGCGCGCAGGTCGTCATCACCGGGCGCGCCACCGATACGGGGCTCACGCTCGCCCCGCTCATACACGAGTTCGGCTGGGCCAGTACGGATTGGGATCGCCTCTCTGCCGGGACAATCGCCGGGCATATCATCGAATGCGGAGCGCAATCTTCGGGCGGCAATTACCAGTACGATTGGCGCAGCATCCCTGATCTGGCGAACGTCGGCTTTCCCATCGTAGAGGCTTCGCCCGACGGAAGCTTCGTCGTCACCAAGCACGAAGGCACGGGCGGCCGCGTCGATGTCCCGGCGGTGAAAGAGCAACTGCTCTACGAGATGGGCGACCCGCACCAGTACATCACGCCGGATTGCGTCGCCGATTTCACTTCGATTCGACTGGAGGACGCCGGGACGAATCGCGTGCGCGTCTACGGCATCAGGGGCGGGCCCGCGACCGAGTTTCTCAAGGTCTCGATCAGTTACTCGGCCGGTTACAAGGCTGTCGGCACGCTCGTTTATTCATGGCCGGACGCTTACGATAAGGCGCTGGCGGCCGATAAAATCCTGCGCGCGCGGCTCGACCGTCTGGGCCTGCGGTTCGATCATGTCCTGACGGAATTTGTCGGCGCAAACGCGACGCATGGCCCACTCGCGGGCGAGCCGTCGCCCGATCTGGCCGAAGTGCAATTACGCGTCGGCGTGCGCGGCGAGGACAAGAAAGCCATCGAGCGATTCACGAAGGAGATCGCACCTCTGATTTTGACGGGCCCGCCGGGCGTGACCGGATTCGCGGGCGGTCGTCCGAAAGTCGAAGAGATCGTCGCTTACTGGCCCGCGCTCATTCCGAAGACGTTGATTAGGCCGCGCGTGGAGGTTATGGGAGCTTGAGGAAACGCAGCGTCCAGACCGGCGCGAGCCTTTTTGAACGCGCGCGTTTCGGCACGGAGACGCCGCCCTGGCGGCGCGTCCGAGCGGAGCCGTTAGCCGACTGCCGCGTCTTTAAAGTCAGGCGCGACCTGAGCATCAATCCGCGCGACGGAAGCGAACACGATTTCTACTGCCTCGAAGCGCCCGACTGGATCAACATTCTGCCGCTCACGACGCGCGGCGAAGTCGTCATGATCGAGCAGTACAGGCACGGGACGAACGAAGTGACGCTTGAGATTCCGGGCGGGATGGTTGACGAAGGCGAAACGGCGGCCGAGGCAGCCGCGCGCGAGCTTATGGAAGAGACCGGCTACGGGGCGCGTGAAGTTTTGCTGCTCGGCCGGACGCGACCCAATCCGGCGATTCAAAATAACTGGATTCACACTTTTCTGGCGCGCGAGGCCGATTTCAACGAAACGCCTGTGTTCACTGATACGGAGCACACGGCCGTCCGGCTCGTACCGCTCGCGGACGTTCCCGGCCTGATCGCCGACGGGACGATCAATCACGCGCTCGTCGTCGTCGGCTTTTACTGGCTGTCGTTATTTCAAACAGGAGTGGTGGGAGAAGCAGCCGGACTCAAGACAAACCCGTGAACTGCGAACCGGAAGGGCACTTTTGCGTTACTGGCATTTTGAGAGAGATATGCGAATCCAATTGACAAGGCTCGCGCACGCGCGCTCGGGTGATAAGGGCGACACGGCCAACGTCGGGCTGATCGCGCTGCGCCAGGAGTATTATCCGCTGCTCGTCCGAGAGGTTACGGCCGCGCGCGTCAAGCGACATTTCAAAGGCATCTGTAAGGGCGAGGTGGAGCGTTTCGAGCTGCCCAATCTGGGCGCGCTCAATTTCCTGCTGCATGAAAGCCTGGGCGGCGGCGGAACGCTCTCTCTTATGACCGACGCTCAGGGCAAAACTTTTTCGACGGCGCTCCTGCGTATGGAGATCGACGTTTCAGAAGGCGAAGCGCAGGAGCTTCGTCTACAGCGATGAGTGACGAGATGGAAACCACCCGTTAAGTCATCGTAGCAAATCATTGTTCGTTATCTTTCTCTTATGAGCGAAGAATTGGCAAACCTGGACTCCTCGATCCGCCACGGCTATACGCAGGTGGGCGGCGTGCGTCTGCATTACGCCGAGCGCGGCGGCGGTGACAGGCTTGTACTGCTGCTTCACGGCTTCCCGGAATGCTGGTACTCCTGGCGGCACCAATTGAAGGCCCTCGGAGACCGCTACAGGGTCGTCGCGCCCGATCTGCGCGGCTATAACCTGAGCGACAAACCGCCGCGCGTGCAGGACTACCGGATGCACCTGCTCGTCGACGACGTGCTCGGTCTGGTGCGCCATTTCGGCGCGCATGAGGCTGCGATAGTCGGGCACGATTGGGGCGCGGGCCTCGCCTGGGCCGTCGCGCAAAGACACCCCGAGTACGTCTGGAAGCTGGCCGCTTTGCAGGTTCCGCCGATGGCAGCCTGGCGCGCTAATATGACTTTCAAACAGGCCCTGCGAAGCTGGTATATGCTCTTCTTCCAGATTCCGCGCCTGCCCGAGTGGTTGATAAGCGCGGGCGATTTCGCCGCCGTCGAGCACGCGTTCAAGAATACAGTGGCGCGCGCGGGCAGCTTCACAGAAGCCGACATAGCCGTTTACAAGAAGGCCCTGCGCGAGCCCTTCGCGCTGACGGCGGCCATCAACTACTATCGCGCCAACGTCGCGTCCCTGTTTCTGCGTAGCAGTAGGCGCGAACCAGCGGAAGAACTGAGCGACGGTCGCATAAGAGTTCCGACGCTCTTCATCTACGGCGAGCAGGATCACGCCATCGTCCCCGAAACCGTGCGAAACGTAGGCGCTTATATAGATGCTCCCTATCGCGAGGTGAGGATCGCAACGAGCGCCCACTGGGTACAGAACGAGGCGGTCGATGAAGTCAATTCCGCGCTCGGCAGTTTTCTTGATGCGCCCTGATAGCCACAAAGCAGCAGGGGTCGATAGATCGTCAAATGGAAGATAAAGGCGAAGAGATTCTATACGCGGTCGATGGCGGGGTGGCGCGCATTACGCTCAATCGTCCGGCGAAGCGCAACGCCCTGAACGACGCGCTCGTTCGCCTCCTGAAAGAGGCGCTCGGCAGAGCCGAGGGCGACCGCGCCGTGCGCGTCGCACTGATAACAGGCGCGGGCGCGGATTTTTGTTCGGGCGCAGACCTCTCCGCGTTGCAGAAGATTTCTCAAAGCTCAGTCATAGAGAATTTAGAGGACGCGCGATCTCTGATGGAGTTGTTCGCGCTGATTCGCCATGTACGCCTGCCTGTCATAGCCGCCGTGCGCGGCCGCGCCCTCGCCGGAGGATGCGGGCTGGCGACCGCCTGCGATATGGTGCTCGCCTCTATGTCGGCGCGCTTCGGCTACCCGGAGGTGAAGATCGGTTTCGTACCGGCGATGGTGATGGCGATCCTCCGGCGCAACATCTCGGAGAAACGCGCCTTCGAGTTGATTACGCGCGGCGCGGAAATAAGCGCGACGGAGGCCGAGCGCATCGGCCTCGTCAACCAGGTCTTTGACGACGGGGCATTTGAATCCGAGGTGGAGACCTACGTCCGTGGGTTCGAGAAAATCAGCCCGTCAGCCGTTATGCTCTCCAAACGCCTGCTTTACCAGATGGACGCCATGACCTTCGATGCGGCCCTTCAATCGGGCGTCGATACAAACGCCATCGCGCGTATGACGGAGGATTGCCGGAAGGGAATCGCCCGCTTCCTCAAAAAAGAATAGCGCCCCTCAAACCGCTTTCAAGCATACGCACCGGCGATCCGGCACGCGTAATCGAGCACCGGATCATAGACTCGATTCACAAGTCCGATCTTAAGAGCCTCGCTTGCGCTCACACGTCGCGCCGTCAATAGAATCTCCAGAGCATTACTCATCCCGACGAGGCGCGGTAGACGCTGCGTGCCTCCCCATCCCGTGATGATGCCGAGTCGTGCGCCCGGATGCGCGAATACTGCATCCCGCGATGCGTAGCGAAGATCGCAGGCGAGCGCAAGATCAAGCGCGCCGCCCATGCAGTAGCCGTTGACGGCCGCGATGGTCAACTGGCTCGCGCCCGCGATCCTTTCAAAGAGCATCTGCCCGCGCCGCGCAAAATCTCGCGCGGAAGCGGGCGCTAACTCCCCAATCTCACGTATGTTTGCGCCGGACGCGAAGACATCACCCGTGCCCGTGAAGATGATCGATTTAATATCCGTGCGCGCCAGGAGCGCGGACAGGGCGGAGTCAAGTTGATTGAGCGTCGAGACGGACAGCGGGTTGCGTTCGGCAGGTCGATTCAGACGTATGATGGCGAGCGGCGGGCGCGCCAGGACGATCACAGGAGCACCGGATTCGGCCACCTCTTCTTCGGTCATGCGCGTGGACGGACGTTGTCGCGCAGGAAAGTGACTATATCCTCGGTCGAAGTTCCGGGAAGGAAAACCGCCGAGACGCCCTGCTCTTTAAGGCGCGGTATATCTTCCTGCGGGACGATGCCGCCGACGACGATCAAACAATCGTCCATGCCCTGCTCACGCAGGAGCGAGACGATGCGCGGGCACAGAGTATTGTGCGCGCCGCTCAGAATCGAGATGCCGACGGCGTCCACGTCCTCCTGAAGCGCGGCCGCCGCAATCATCTCAGGCGTCTGCCGCAGGCCCGTATAAATCACCTCCATACCGGCATCCCTGAGCGCACGCGCGATAACCTTCGCGCCGCGATCATGTCCATCGAGGCCCGGCTTGGCGACCAGCACGCGAATCTTCTGTTCGTGCATAAAAAGCAGATGACGGATGTCAGATGCCAGTCGTTGACTTCATCCAACACTTGTCATCGAACATCTTTTAAATCACAGGCTCCTCGTACAAGCCGTAAACGTCGCGCAGGGCATCGCAGATTTCGCCGAGCGTGGCATAGGCGCGGACGGCCTCGATGGTCGCTGGCATCGTATTCTCTTTATCGCGCGCCGCGCGTCTGACTTTCTCAAGCGCGAGCGCGACCGCGCCCCTATCGCGCCGCTCCCGCGTCTGATTCAAACGCTCGTTCTGATGATCGCGCACCCCTTCATCGATCACCAGGAGCGGAATCTCCGTCTGCCCTTCGTCCATCCTGTACTTGTTGACGCCGACGATTGTTTGCTCGCCGCGCTCGACCGCCTTTTGGTAATGATAGGCCGAGTCTTGAATCTCACGCTGCGGGAAACCCTTTTCAACCGCCTCGACCATCCCGCCCATCGCATCTATCTTCCCAAAATAGTCGAGCGCGCCGTCCTCCATCTTCTTCGTCAGGGACTCTATAAAAAAGGAGCCGCCGAGCGGGTCAATCGTGTTCGCTACACCTGTCTCTTCAGCGATGATCTGCTGCGTACGCAGCGCGATCAAAGCGGCGCGGTCTGTCGGGAGCGCCAGCGCCTCGTCATACGCGTCCGTATGCAGACTGTTAGTTCCGCCGAGCACGCCCGCCAACGCCTGTATCGCGACGCGGACGATATTGTTGAGAGGCTGCTGGACGGTGAGCGAGACGCCCGCCGTCTGTGTGTGGAAACGCAATTGCAGCGTGCGCTCGTTCTTCGCGTTGAAACGCTCGCGCATCACGCGTGACCAGATGCGGCGCGCGGCGCGATACTTCGCGATCTCCTCAAAGAAATCATTATGCGCGTTGAAGAAGAAGGAGATGCGCGGCACAAACTCGTCCACGTCGAGCCCCGCGCGCACACCCCACTCGACATATTCGATGCCGTCGCGCAAAGTGAAAGCAAGCTCCTGCAAAGCGGTCGCGCCCGCCTCGCGTATGTGATAGCCGCTCACCGAAATCGGATTGTATTTGGGAACGTAACGAGTGCAGAACTCGAAAGTGTCGGTCACAAGCTTCATCGCCGGTCTGATCGGATAAATCCACTCTTTCTGCGCGATGTACTCTTTCAAAATATCGTTCTGAAGCGTGCCGGAAATCTTCTTCCAATCCGCGCCCTGCTTCTCTGCGACCACCAGGTACATCGCCAGCAGGACGGAGGCGGGCGCGTTGATCGTTTGCGAGACGGTGACCTCTTCGAGCGGGATGCCGTCGAACAAGACCTCCATATCGGCCAGCGAAGAGACCGCCACGCCGCATTTGCCGACCTCGCCCTCGGAAAGCGGCGAGTCGGAATCGTAGCCCATCAGCGTCGGCAGATCATAGGCGACCGAAAGCCCCGTCTGGCCCTGGCCCATCAGGTATTTGAAACGCGCGTTGGTCTCTTCGGGCGTCCCGAATCCGGCGAACTGTCGCATCGTCCACAGCTTGCCGCGATAGCCCGTCGGGTGTATGCCACGCGTATACGGGAACTCGCCCGGAAAAGAGATGTCACGCTCGAAGTCCACGGCGGCGGTATCGGCGGGCGTGTAAAGGCGATTGACCTCGTCAAGCGATACGGTTTCAAAGCGCTCTTTGCGTTCGGGCCGTTTCTTGAGAACGGGCGCGAGTGTTTCCTGCTCCCAACGCTCGGCCGCTGCTTGTTCCGGCGAAACTGTGTCTTTGATCTCAGGCATAACTTTCTCTTTGAGTAATTGCGGCGCGCTCCCCAACCCTTACGCGCGCAGCTTGTCCAGCATACTCTGCAAAGTTAATTAGAGTTCGATATTAGTTGACCGTTATGGAGAGTGTCAACCGAGTCTTACGCGCCCTTTATTGATCGTATGAAGAGAGAGAGAGGCGCGGCCCCGGTTGGCAGACCGGAGCCGCGCGCGTTCGGCGGGTGACCAATGGTTAGTGGAAACGTTTGCGGATACAAGCGGAAGGCGACAGGCGGAACTTTTATGATAGCTTCCTATGATGGCCTCCGATCCGGAAACGAATCTACGCCCCCTTATCAATCGACGGGTACTATGATCTCGTTGGCCCGCACCATGTTGAGCCGCGTTCGTGCCGCCGACTCGATGGCGCGCGGGTCGCTATGAAGACGACGGACTTCCTGTTCGAGCGCCGCGTTCGTGCCGCGAAGCGCCTCGACCTGTGTGCCCATCGACTGGTACTGCTCGGACGCGGCGCGTATCTCGGCCCGCGTTCGCATAGTGATCGTCACGCAGAGCGCGAAGGTCGCGAGAATGATCGTTGAAAAAACTACCCACGACGGAATAATTCCGCCGCGACGGCGAACCTCCGTTCGCGTGCCGATAATCTCAAGAGAAAGATCGTGTACGGGCGCGAGCGGCGGAAGAGTGCGAGCGGCGACACGTTGAGCGCGCAGGCGGCTATCAACCCAGTATGAATTTGCGGCCATGATTAAGAAGTTCCTCCAAAGTTTGATCCGATTCCGATTCTGCATAAATGCGTACGAGCGGCTCCGTGCCCGACGGACGCATCAAGAGCCAGGAGCCGTCGGCGAAAATGAATTTCACGCCGTCCATACGATTTACGCGCTCGACACGACGACCACCGATCTCGGTGGGCTCCTCCTTCAATTTCTCGGGGAGAGAAACGACCAGCTCCGGCGTCAGGCGGACGCCGATTCTTCCAGACTCAAGGCGGCCCACGCGCTCGTAGAGCGCCGCGAGCTGCTCGCTTAAACTCGCCCCGCGCGCCGCGACCGCCTCCGCTGCGAGCAGACACGCAAGGATGCCATCTTTCTCCGGATAGTGACCCTTGATCGAGATACCGGCCGATTCTTCGCCGCCGAGGATGATTTTGTCTTCATTAATTAATTCTCCGATGAATTTGAACCCGACGGGCGTTTCGTAGACGGGAAGAGAGCGCGCTTTGGCGACGCGGTCGACCAGATGCGAGGTGGCGACAGAGCGCGCCACGCCGCCCGTCCAGCCGCGCGACTCTGCCAGGTAATCAAAGAGCAGCGCGATCAATTGATTCGGCGTGACGAAGACGCCATTGCCGTCTACGACGCCGAAGCGATCCCCATCGCCATCCGTCGCCAGCCCCAGCGCGCAGCCATTCTTCGACACGGCTTCGCGTAATTCATCCAGGTGGCTCGATTCAGGCTCGGGCGAACGTCCGCCAAACATCACGTCACGCCAATCATGTATCGTCTCTACTTCAACCCCATGCATACGCAGCGCTTCGTCCAGATAGCCGCGCCCCGTTCCCCACAGCGGATCGTAGGCGTAGCGACCGCCTGCGCGGGCTATCTCTTCAAAACGAACCTTGCGCGCAAGATCATCCAGGTAAGACGGGCGCGGGTCGTAGGATTCAAAGTTGCTCCCTGTAGAAGCTGCTTCCGCCCCCTCACTGACAGCCTGAAGCTCGCCGATCAACTGCTCGACGTGCCTTGTAATCTCCGGCAGGGCAGGTGCGCCGTCGGCTGTGGAAAACTTCATCCCGTTGTATTCGGGTGGGTTATGCGAAGCCGTGAAGTTGATGCCGCCTGCGGCCCGCTCTGTGCGAATGGCATGCGAGATCGTCGGCGTCGGCGTCGGATGATTACAGAGCAGGGCGCGAAAGCCCTGTGCGGCCACCTCTTTGACACATTCGGCCGCGAACCGTTCGCCCAGAAAACGCGTGTCATAGCCAACGATAATCGCAGCATCGCCTGCCGATCCGCCGCCGCGCAAATGCTGGCAGATGGCGCGCGTGACCCTCCGCACACCTGCGAAGGTAAATTCATCGGCGATAATCGCTCGCCAGCCGGATGTCCCGAATCGTATCGCCATCAAATTAGCCTTGAAACCGCTACGTCCCGAATTTTTCGCCTGAAACCCAAGATACTGTGCCGACGAATGGCGTACGCCCCCAGGTAATGCGCTTGTGAAACCCTTCAATCCTTTGCCTATCAATCACTTAGGGGCAAAGTGGCGGGACTGTAGCATGCGAGGGGTAGGGTGTAAAGACTTTTCTTTGCAACGACTTGAGGGGCTAAGTTCAACAGTTACTTGAAGTAAGGCGCGGCGACCTGTTGTTGCGGCGAACAGTCGGCGAACGGAAATCCGCGAAAAGGGCATCCGCCACCAATGGCTATGCGGATGCAGGAGATAGCGTCTCAAAGGCGAAAGCACAGGTGTGGAAAAGAGTTATCAAAAAGGATGCCCAGTGCTCTTTGCATATCAGGCGAAGGGATTTATATGCGCACCCGTGCCTAACTTCATAGGTTGAAGCGCACGGCTCATTCTCGCTCTCGGCGGTCATTCGGGCTTAGCGCAGATAGATTTCATATCTAAAGGCGTAATATTGTTAAATTTTGTTGACAGCCCCTCTTATTGTGCCTAGACTGTCGTTCATGTGGTTGGATCATCGCGTATGGTTCGACCCTCTGCTGTAGAGTCCCGCTAGGATTCGCTTCAGTGACCTTGCCCCACTCGTTCATCGAAATCGCGCCCTTTTTTGCAGCGCCACAGCTTTAGCTTCTGAAGGCCTTCCTCGTCGGCCCGAAGAAACAAAATGTCGGTGGGAACCATAGGTCTATGTCAAGATTGCCGCCTTCGCTCGTTTCCAAAGATAAAGATAATTCCAATGCGCCCTATAACTTGCCGCTCGCCGCGATGGTGCGGGCGCTGTGTCGGGCCGCGACCACCGGCCCCGATCTGCTCTATGAGGTGATGCTGAAGCTGACCTTGATGATCGATGCGACGGCGCAAACTTACGGGTTGTCAACATGGACACAGAAGACGGGCGAGCGACCACGACTGAAATGGGTAGAGGGGCTCGACGAGGACGAGATAGCGGAGGCCGAAATGATTGTGGCGAGCGCCCTCTCTGCGCCGAACAGAATCATAGAGCCCAGGAGCGGAGATCAGTCTATCTGTTTAGTTCTTAGCTCGGCGGTTTTGAATCGTGAGGGAGCGGCCATCTACGGGCGTTGTGTGCGACCGCTGACCGAAGCTCAGGCGAAAGAGATAAGGGTCTTGTCCGATGTCGCGCAACTGGCCCATGCGCACGTTTCGTTGAAAGGCGATCAGCAACCGCTCGCAAAGACGCCGCCCGTCGCCACCACGACGTTGCCAGGCATGGTTTTCAACAGCCGCGCCATGGCGGCGGTCGCTCGCGCCGTCGAGCGTATTAAGGATTCGGAGTCGACGGTTTTAATCACGGGCGAATCGGGCACGGGCAAAGAGTTGGTCGCGCGTGCCATTCATCGTCTGAGCAAGCGTTGTCTGGCCGAGTTCATTCCCTTCAACTGTACGGCGGCCCCATCGGAGCTGATCGAGAGCATGCTCTTCGGTCATCGCAAGGGAGCTTTCACAGGTGCCCACGCCGATTACGAGGGATTGATCCGGGCGGCGGAAGGCGGCACGCTCTTTCTCGATGAGATCGGAGACCTCCCGCTCGCTCTCCAACCGAAGCTGCTGCGCTTTCTACAGGAGGGCGAGGTGCACACGCTCGGCGAGCGCGCTCCGCGAAAAGTCAAGGTGCGAGTGGTCGCCGCCACTCATAAGGATTTAGAGCGCGAGGTGCGCGAGGGCAAATTTCGTGAAGACCTCTTTTACCGCGTCGCCTCGCTTTCGCTGCATGTGCCGCCGCTCAGGGAGCGTCCCGAAGACACAGCCGCTTTGATCTCTCATTTTCTGACGCACTACGCGCGGCGCAACGACCGCGCGATCGGTGGGATTACGTCCGAAGCCATCAACGTCTTGCAGAATCATCCGTGGCCCGGCAACGTGCGCGAGCTGGCGGCGGAGATAGAGCGACTTGTGCTCTACGCCGACGAGGGTACTTTCATCACCCTCGAACATATCAGCGAACGCATGCTTCCGGAAAGCGCGCGCAATGCATTGCAGGCGAAAGAGTCGCCCGCCGATCTGGATCACCTGATGGAGGATTTCGAGCGCCGCGTGATTATGGAGACTCTCAAGCGCCATGATTGCAACGTCGCGCGGACGAGCGCCGCGCTCGGTCTGGGCTCGCGCCAAACGCTCTATAAAAAACTGAAACGCCTGGCGATAGATGTCGGCGATTTCCTACAGGAAGACACGGAGCCCGGGCTACAGTTGCGCGCCGACCGACATTAGAATAGTCGAAAAGCAGCCGCTCAATCTGTCGCATCTATCATCCCCGTCGTTCATCTACAGGCTCTCGGTTTTCGCCTCCTTCTTTCATCTTTATGCTCGTCTCCTACGGTCTCTACTTTCTAATAGCGATATTCATTCACGAGTTGGGCCACCTAGCCGCCGCGCGCGCATGTGCTGTGCCTGTGACGGAGTTCGGCCTGGGATGGGGTCGCCGGATTTTAAGCTTCCGTTGTGGCACGGTTGAATGCAGGCTGCACGCTCTGCCCGTCGGAGCATACGTCCGCCTCGACATGACTGAGTTGCAAAGGCGACCTCTGAGCCAGCAAGTGCTGGTGATGCTGGCGGGCATCAACGTTAATCTGGTCGCTTCGTCGCTGACGGCCGGGACGCGCTTTAGCGCCGTGAACCTTCTGCTGGCCGCGACGAATCTGCTTCCGCTCTATCAGCAGGACGGATGGAAGTGCGGCATGCTCATGCTGCGCGCCCTGCTGTGCCGTAGAAGCGCGCTCGTCGAATGGACGTTCACGATTGCTGGAAGCTGTATCAGCGTTGTCCTCTTCGCGGCCTGGACGCTAAGGCATCTATAGGGAGAAAGGTTAACAGTTAATCAATAGCGCGACCGATCAATCCCGATCGGTCGTTTTTATTTTTATAGCCCGTGAACCAAGCTGTGATTAGGACGAAATTATTTCAAGCCCTCGCCTCTGCCGCTTCCTCGCGTCACCCACGGTTGAAAACCAGCGGCGCGGCGACAACCGGCGGCGACACTGTCTTAAATGATTGACCGCCATTGCTTTCGCACCTCGCAGGGGGCGTCCCTTCATCCCCTCGCCTGGGCCTTAGTGTCAACTGCGGGCGACACGGCGAACCGTAGGGATTTCAACTAACTCCTTAGATAGAGGCCATTTGAAGTCGGTCGAGCAACTGCGGCACAGCGCTTGTAATGAGCCTTCGGCGTTAGCAGAAGCTGTGAAGCGTAATGCGAACGAGAGCTTTGAGAACGAGAGAGAGGAAAAGGAATTGATGAAAGCAGTCACCGCCAGGATGTTGATATCGCTTGTGGGCGTCGCGCTCGTCGTGCCTTTCTTCGTCGTTGCGTTGGTCGTCGGTGCTCGCGCCGTCGCGCTCGCGCAAGGCGCCGAGGACGACCTGCTGCTTATCGCCCTCGCTTTCGGCGGCGCAGTGGCGAGCATCATCAACGGCTTCGGTCGTCGGGCCAGCAGGGCCGGACGGGCCGGGCGAAACTCGATCAACAAGGTGAATGACCAGCCGCATCCGCAGAGCGCTTCCATGATTCATCTGGGCTATTAATTTCGCCACCACAGCCCTTCGGTCTCCGGCGAGGCAAGCGCCGCGACCACACAGAGAGGGCATAACCTTCAACCCTTCAACCACCTTCTAAAGGAGCAAGCAAAATGATTAAGAATTTCCTTCGCGATGAAACAGGTCTGGAATTGTCCGAGTACGCGGTTGCCGCAGCGCTCGTCGCCATCGCCGTCGTCGGCGCTTTCTCAGCCCTCGGCACCAACATCAGTGACAAGATCAACTCGCTGGGCACGCACATCAAGGACGGTAAATAAGAGCCTTCGGTCAGCGAAACGGAAACGCGGCGTGCTCTTCGAGGCCGCAATGCCGACAGGAGCACGCCGAACTTTCACCGACGGAACTTCCCCCCATCACGAACGAGCAAAGGGTTGGCCCACAGAGCGCGATTTACGGAAGCCCAATAGTTAAAGGAGCAGGCGAAATGATTAAGAGCTTCATTCGAGATGAAACCGGATTGGAACTGTCCGAGTATGCCGTCGCTGCCGCGCTCGTCGCGCTCGCCGTCGTCGGAGTCTTCAACACTCTCGGCGACGCCATCAAGCTCAAGATTGATCTTTTATCCAGCAAGCTCGATTAAGAAACGATCATCAAGGCCGAGAGCGCGCCTTTTCAGACTGAAATCAGAAAAAACAGATGTCAGCCCTTCTTCTCTACATTACATTGCTCGCGCCGCTGGCAATCATCATCGCCTATTACGATGTGCGTTATCGTCGTATCCCTAATGCTTTCGTCCTGGCTGCGCTCGTCGGCGGACTCACCATCAACGCTATCTTTGCCGGTTTCAGCGGTCTCATGGCAAGCCTCTCGGGCTGTGCGCTCGCCTTCTTTCCGCTCTTCATACTGCACCTGTTCGGAGCGATGGGCGCGGGCGACGTAAAACTGTTCGCGGCGGTCGGCGCGGTCGTCGGCGCAAGTCTCGTGCTGCCGACGCTCCTGATCGTGATGATTACGGGCGGCGTGATCGCCGTCTATTCAATGGTACGCGCGGGCACGGTGCGCACCACCATGCAGCGCGTCGTGATGATTCTGGTGGGCTTGTTGCCCGGATGGCAGATGCCGCGCTTTGCGGTTCCGGCGGATCGCCGCCACACCATCCCCTACGGGGTTGCCATCATGATCGGCAGCCTCATCTCAGTCGCCCTCTTCCGCGCTTAAACGAGTCGCAGAGCCGAGGAAGAGTTCACCCCAAACGGAGAAAAGAGCCATGCGGAACAAACGTTTCCTGATCGTCATGGGCGGAGCGCTTCTGTTCGGAACACTCGCGGCCGTTTCCGTGAGCCGTTATCTTTCAAGCGCGCAAGCCTACACCAAAAATCTCAACAACGTCGTGGTGGCGAAGGTCGCCATTCCGCTTGGCACGAAGATCATCGCCGAACAGTTGAGCGTCGTGCAGTTCCCGCGCGAGTCGATGCCCGACGGCGTCTTCGATTCCGTTGAGAAGTTGGTGGGCCGCGTCGCCGTCACCAACATCGCCGTGCGCGAGCCCATCACGGACTCCAAACTCGCCGCCGAAGGAACCGCAGGCGGTCTCTCGGCTGTCATCCCTGAAGGATACCGCGCCATCACCGTCAAGGTTGACGACGTGGTTGGCATCTCCGGCTTTATCCAGCCGGGCGCGATGGTCGATGTGGTCGTCGTCATAGACCCTGCGGAGAACTCTTCACAAGACCCCGTCTCGAAGATCGTCTTACAGAACATCAGGGTCCTGGCCAACGGCCAGAACATAGACCAGCCGAAGGACGAGCGCGAGGCCAACAGCGTCAAAGCCGTCACTCTACAGGTGACGCCCGAACAGGCCGAGAAACTCGTGCTCGCCGCCAACGAGGGCAAGCTGCAACTCGTCATGCGTAACGCCATAGATCAGGGCGACGCGCAGACCACGGGCGTCAACAAGCGAACCCTTCTGTCGGGCGAACACGCCATGCCAGCGCCGTCGCCGGGCGCGCTCAAGAGCGAGCAGACCCAGACGGCAGAGCCCAGACCCGCCGCGCCGCGCCGCATGCGCGTCGAACCGCCGAGCCCTGCCCCGGCCGCTGCTCCGCAGGCGCCGCCCGCGCCGCGCTCTACGGTCGAGATGATCGAGGCGGGAAAAAAGCGCAGCGTAGATTTTCCGTAATTAGTAACGGGGGCGCCGGTAATCAGTTGTCTGTGTAAAGCTGATGACTGGTTACTGGCTACTCCGATTACCTGATGAAGTTTTCGCCACCAAAGGAGCCATAAGAATCATGCAGACCCGTTTACCCTTCGCACGCATCGTCACCCTTCTTTGCGCGGCGATGATCGTCTCCGCCCTCTTCCAGACGGCCCACGCGCAGGAGACCTCCTACAGCGCATCTTTCTCCAACAACAAGGAAGCGATCCCCGTCAATGTGCTCGTGGGCCAATCGCGCGTCATCAACTTCGACCGCTCCATCGGTCGCTTCTCGGTCTCGAATCCGGAGATCGCGGAGGCGGTGCTCGTCGCGCCGGATCAGGTGCTCGTCAACGGCAAAGCGTTCGGGCAGGTGAACTTCATCGCCTGGGAGCAATCGGGCGGAAAGTTTCTGGTCTTCGATGTCTACGTGCGGGCCAATCTCTCTTTGATCGATTCGCAGATCAGGGCGCTCTTTCCGAAGGACGACATACGGCTGAGCCAGGCCAACGGCTCGGTCGTCCTCTCGGGCAGCGTCAAAGACCCGGGGACTGCGACCCAGGTGCAGAACGTGGTCGAGGCCGCAGGCTTTAAGACCGTCAATATGCTGGCGACGCCCGTCAAGAACGCGGCGCAGGTGCAGTTGATGGTTCGCGTCGCTGAGGTGAGCCGCAATAAATTGAAAGACCTCGGAACCTCCTTCGCCTATCAGGGCGGCAGTTCCGGTTCCTACGTCAACTCGGGCCAGGGGCCAAGCTCGCTCGGCAGCGTGACGAACGGAATACTGGGCGGGACGCTCTCGAACGCCTTGAACCTTTTCGTGATGGGCGGAAACACTTTGGCGATGGTTCGCGCGCTTCAGCAGCAGGGCGCGCTGCGCTCGCTCGCCGAGCCGAACCTGATCGCCATGGACGGCCAGCAGGCAAGTTTCCTGGCGGGCGGCGAATTTCCAGTCCCCATCGTTCAGACGGGCGATACCCGTACGTCGGTCACGGTCGTCTTCAAGGAATACGGCATTCGCCTGAACTTCAAGCCGACGATCATCGACGAAGATCATATTCGCCTTGAGCTTGAGCCCGAAGTCTCGACCATAGATTTTTCGACCGGCGTCAAGTTCGACGGTTTCGTCATTCCGGCGCTTCGCACGCGCCGCGCCAAGACCGGCATCGAGCTTAGGGACGGCCAGAGCTTTGCGCTCGCGGGCCTGATGGACAATAGCGAGCAGCGCTCGCTCTCGAAAGTCCCGGTCATCGGCGACATACCCGTTCTCGGCGCGCTCTTCAAATCGAAGTCGTACCAGAAGCAGGAGACCGAGTTGATGTTCATTGTGACGGCGCAACTGGTCAAGCCGTCCAACCCGGACGACCTGCCGAGGCTTCGCGGCGTAGACGGTCTCAAGAACGGTTCGCCGCTCGGCGTCGAGCCCAAGGGCGAAGGCATAGAGGGCCAGAGCGGCTACTCGACCGGAACCACGTCGCAGCAAGCTCCGGCCGCCACACAGCCTCCGGCTGTGACCGCGCCGAAGCCCACCGCGCAACCGGCGCTCCCCGCTACCACCAACACCAGCTCGTTCATACCGCCCGGCAGAAACGATGCCTGGTCGCCAGCCTTCGGCGCTTCCCCCGTGCGAGTGAGAATGGATATCGGCGCGGCTCCACAAAGGTAAAGCTGTAAACCCGTAAGGATCGAAGAGGAGAGGAGGAGGAGGAAGCGATGATGAACAGAGAGCTTAGGCGAAGAGAACGGACGAGAGACGGCGAACGCGGATCAGTCCTGGCTACCTCTGTGCTGGGGATGCTCTCCCTCCTCTTCGCCGTCGGGTTGGGAGTCGACATCAGCCACTTATACGTGGCGAAGGCGGAGTTACAGAATGCGGCCGACGCGGCGGCGCTCGCCGGGGCGTCGGCCCTGAACTCCTCGGCCACAGGCATTACGGAGGCGGCAGATCGCGCCGTCATCACGATCAAGAACAAGTACGAGTTCAACAAAACCGACGTTACGATCCCGCGCATCAACGTGCTCTTCGCGGCGAGCCTCGCGGGCCCGTACATGAGCGAGGGGGCGGCGCAGAACGTGGCTTCGACCATACGTTACGTACAGGTGACGACGCCGCAATCGCCCGTCGGCATGACCTTCGCGGCGATGATCCTCGGCGACAAGCTCGACCTGACGGCGACGGCCACGGCCGGTGCGGCTCCGATCAACACGTTCATGGACTGGATACCGCTCTCGGTCATCGACTACGACATACCTATGACGCCCGGCAACACCTACACGATTCGCGGAGGGCCGAATAACATGGCCTCTCCGGGTAACTATCAGGTTCTTGCTGTAGCTGGCAATGGTGGAAGCGATGCCAGAGTCGGAATCGCCAGCGGGGTTCATACGGAAGCCGGGCCGGGCGATGTCTATACGGTTGACACGAAGACGGGTGTCAATTCCGGGCCGGTGAGCCAGGGCATAAACACGCGCTTCGACGATTACGGAAGCAAGCTCGACCCGGCGCTGTACCCGCCCGACACCAACGTTAAAGAGGGCATAGACTACAAAACCTATCTTGAAGGCAAATCCGTCCAGCCGCCCGCGCCCGGTCACATAGGCGTGCCCGGACGCCGCGTCGTCATCATCCCGATTGTCAAAAAGAATGAGTACGATCAGGGTCACAACACTGTGAAGTTTGATCGCTTCGGTCTCTTCTTCCTGCAAAGCAAGCCTTCGAACGGCAACGGCGGCAACATACAGGCCGAGTATATAGGCGTCGCAACCGTCATCGGCAGCGGCGGCTACGACCCGGCTGGCGGGCCAGCCAGCGCAATCATGAACATTCCTGTGCTCTTCAAGTGAGGTTGAACCGGAGATGAAAGCGCGCTTCAAATTCATGCGCGGCCTCGGCCGCTTCGCCCGCCGCGACCGTGGCACGCAACTGGTCGAACTCGCCATCGTGCTGCCGATTTTCGTGCTCATGTTTGCCGCCGTGGCCGAGTTCGGGCGCTTCTTCTACACCTACACGACGCTCGCCAAGGCGACTCGCACGGGCGCGCGTTACCTGATGAGCCAGCCCGTCGGCAAGATGGACGATAACGCAAAGAGACTGGTGCTCTGCGGCAATCCGACCGTGTGCGCCGACAAGGACGTGATCATCAGCGGGCTCACGATGGATCAGGTGAAGATAGACCGCTCGGGCGGCGTTGCGGGCGTTCTGCCGGACGCTGTCAAGGTCAGGATCGAAGGCTTTTATTACGAGCCGATCTTCGATCTCGGCAAGCTGACCGGCAACTCTTCGCTCTCGCTGAAAATAGAGCTTGCTCCGAGCACCATGATGCAGTCGTTACCGACCACGCCCATCATCTGAGGGGAAAGCCGAGGCTAAGATGCGTTACCGAATCTCAAGAGAAAGTGAGCGCGGCGCGACGCTCGTCGAGTTTGCCATCGGCGCGACCGTTTTCCTGACGGTGATGTTCGCCATACTGGAGTTCGGTCGCATGCTCTACGTTCACAACGCGCTATCGGATGCGGCGCGACGCGGCGCACGCTATGCGGTGGTTCACACTCAGGCCGACGTGGAGAACGTCAAACTGATGGCCGTCTATGGAACTACTTCCGGCGGCACTCAGCCGCTCGTCGACCACCTGACGACCGATAACATCTTCGTTCAATATTCCGGCGCTCCCAACGCCTTCGGCGTCAACAAGGGAACCGTGTCCGTCCAGATTCAGAATTACGACTTTACCTTCAGCATCCCGCTCGTCGGCGGCAAGGTGACGATGCCGAAGTACACGACGACGCTGACCGGAGAGAACGCGGGCATCGTCCTCTATCCATAAGAGTGGGCCCGGAACGCGCACGCGCCGACGGGGAAGAGAACCAGAGAGAAACACTTCTCGTTTAAGGACTATTGATGACTCAACCACTGACATTTGTAATCTTGAGCACGGGGCTCGACACCTTCAAGGAGATACGCAGCGCGCTACAGAGCGCGGACGGGCGTTTACTGGCCGGAGGCGACGACCCCGAACAGGTTTATGAACAGATCGTTCACTTGCGCCCGTCGGCCGCCGTCATCACGCTTGGGCCGAATACGGAACAGACCCTCGCGCTGATCGAGCGGCTCACGAACGAGGCCGTGCCGACGGCGCTGATCTGCGCGGCGCGCGATGCCTCGCCGGAGTTGATCCTGCGCAGCATGCGTGCCGGGGCCAGAGAGTTTCTCAGGCTGCCGGTTATCAAGGAAGAGTTCGGCACGGTCATCGCGCGCACGGCCGCGTTCTGTGCCGCCCGCGTCGAGACGCCTAAAAGGAAGGGGCGCATGATCGCCGTTTTTTCCAGCAAGGGCGGCTGCGGCACGACCTTCATGGCGACCAACCTGGCCGCCTCGACCACGCAGCCGACCGTGCTCGTCGATCTCAATTTGCAGGCGGGCGACCTGCCGCTCTTCCTCGGCATCGAGGCCAAATATTCCATCGCCGATCTGGTGGAGAATCGCGCGCGCATGGACGACTCTCTGCTGACGAGCTACGTGACGCCCTACTCTTCGAGCCTCGCGCTGCTGGCCGCGCCGCGCGAGGCCGATTCCGCCGACGACATAGAGCCGCAGCACGTCTTCGAGGCTTTGGAGAGACTACGCGAGCGCTACGAATATGTCGTCCTCGATCCGCAGCACACCTTCGATGCGATCACGCTCGCGGCGCTCGATCAGGCGGACGACATCGTGCTCGTCTTAACGCTCGACATCCCGGCGATACGCAGCGCCCAACGCGCGCTTGAGATTTTCGACCGCCTCGGCTACCCGCGCAAGAAGGTGCGCGTCGTCGTCAACCGCTGGAGCAAACAGATAGACCTTGACCTTCGTCAGGTCGAAAAATTCCTGGGCGAACCCGTGGTCGGTTTCGTGCCGAGCGATTATCAAACCGCCGTCAGCTCGATCAACCTGGGCCAACCGCTCGTCCTATCGGATTCCACCTCGAAGATCGCCGTCGAGATCAAGCGCATTATGGGGACGCTGCTTGGCGACGCTTCGCAGGTTGTCGAGTCGGAGCCGCAGCGTCGCGGCCTGCTCGGCTCGCTATTCGGCGGGCAGCGACGCGCTGCTGCTGCCGCTGCCCGCGACTCGGCCCGAAGCCTCGGGGTCTCCGAAACTCTTCATCCTTCAATCAGCCGGTAAATAAAAATCATGGCCCTACGTGAAAGATTTGATCGAGAAGCAGGCGCGGTCGGCGCAGTCGCTACCGGAGCCGGGGAAACGCCTAACGGCCAGCATTCATTTCAGGAGATGAAGTCGCGCCTGCATCGCGCGCTCATCAATCGGATGGACTTGACCAAGCTCGGCGCGCTCGCGCCCGATCAGGTCAACGCCGAAGTCTCGCGGCTGGCCGAAGGCGTCCTCGCCGCCGAAGCGATGCCGCTCTCGACCGTAGAGCGCGAGCGACTCGTCAACGAGGTGCGGCACGAGTTGTTCGGCCTGGGCCCGCTTGAGCCCCTGCTGGCCGACCCGACCATCTCCGATATCCTCGTCAACTCGCACAGCAATATCTATATCGAGCGGCGCGGCAAGCTCGAAGCCACCAACGTCGCCTTCAAGGACGACGAGCATCTGATGCGCGTCATCGAGCGCATCGTCTCTTCGGTCGGCCGCCGCATAGACGAATCCTCGCCGATGGTCGATGCGCGCTTACAGGACGGCTCGCGCGTCAACGCCATCATCCCTCCGCTCTCGATTGACGGGCCGGTGCTTTCCATTCGCCGCTTCGGCACGGAGCCCCTGCGCATGAGCGCCCTCATAGAGAAGCAGGCCGTGACGCGCGACATCGCCGATATGCTTGAGATGTGCGTCAAGGCGCGGCTCAACGTCCTGATCTCGGGCGGCACGGGCGCAGGCAAGACGACGCTGCTCAACGCGCTCTCGGCCTATATCCCTTCGGACGAGCGCATCGTCACGATTGAGGATTCCGCCGAGTTACAGTTGCAACAACCGCACGTCGTCCGCCTGGAGACGCGCCCGCCCAACATAGAGGGGCGCGGCGAGGTCACGCAGCGCGACCTTGTGCGCAATGCGCTTCGTATGCGTCCCGACCGCATCGTTATCGGGGAGGTACGCGGCGGCGAGAGCATAGACATGCTTCAGGCTATGAATACGGGCCACGACGGGAGTTTAACGACCGTGCACGCCAATACGCCGCGCGATGCTCTGACGCGTCTCGAAACCATGATCCAGATGACGGGCATGCGGCTGTCGGATCGCGCCATGCGGCAACAGATAGCCTCGGCGATACAGATGGTGGTGCAGGCGGCGCGACTATCGGACGGGACGCGCCGCATCACCTCGATCTCCGAAGTGACCGGCATGGAGGGCGACACGATCACCATGCAGGAGATTTTCCAGTTCGAGCGCACGGGCGTTGATCGCGAGGGGCGCGTCGTCGGTCGCTTCCGCGCCACGGGGATTCGCCCGCGCTTCGCCGAACGGCTCAAGGCTTGCGGCCTGCAAATGCCGCGCATCATGTTCGAGGAGATGTGAGCGAAATGTTGGCTGCCTTCCTGGTTTTCATCTTCTGTCTGTTTCTGGTGCTCGGCGCGTATCTGGTGGCTACGCGCGGGTCGGACGCGAAACGCGCTCGCCTCCAAAAGCGGCTTTCCGAGGCGCTGCTCCATTCCGCGCACACTGAAGATGTTGAGGTAATACTGGCGCGCGAAGAGCTGATGAGCGAGATACCGTGGATGAATCGCCTACTCATAGAGATGCGGGTCGCCACGCGTCTCAAGCGCGTGCTGGATCAGGCAGACCTTCACATCACAGTGACGCGCCTCTTCATGTTCTCGGCGATGGCCGGGATGCTCGCATCGCTCGCCGTCTCGATCCTGACGATCTCCGTGCTTGTGATAGTGGCGGCGGGCCTCGGGGCGGCCGCCCTGCCCTTCATACACGTCTTCTGGAAACGCAAGAGGCGCTTCGATCAATTTCTTGAGCACCTGCCCGACGCGCTTGAGCTGATGAGCCGTGCGCTCTCGGCCGGGCACGCCTTCCCGGAAGCCCTGCACATGGTTTCGACCGAGATGCCGGAGCCGATCGCAACCGAGTTTCGCAAGACGTACGAGGAACAGAACCTCGGCCTCTCTCTGAAACTCGCGCTCGAAAACCTGACGCAGCGCATACCGCTCCTGGATCTTCGGCTGTGCGTGACGGCCATCCTGATTCAGCGCGAAACGGGCGGCAACCTAGCCGAGATTCTGGAAAAGGTCGCCTACACGATCCGCGAGCGTTTCCGCATCCTCGGCGACCTGAAGACGCTGACGACCAGCTCGCGCATGTCGGCCTGGCTGCTCTGCGGGCTGCCGATTTTTATCACCATCGTCATTACGGCGATGAACCCGGATTACATGAGCATTCTGTGGAGCGACCCGCGCGGGCACAAGCTGATCTTCGCCGCCCTCCTGATGCAGACCACGGGCATGCTCGTCGTCCGCAAGATTCTGAGGATAAAAATATGAAGGGCAGGAGTCAGAACCCGAGGAGTCAGAATACGAGCGGTTTATTCTGTCCTCCTTCATTCTGAATTCTGAGTCCTGACTTCTGGAAAAACAAATGCTTCTCGTCATCACCATCTCAACTTTCGTCTGCATCACGTTCGGCGTGGTAGGTCTTTACTGGCTGGTCTCGCGCCCGCAGAGCGCCGCTACGGAGCGGCTGCAAAAAATGAACAGGCAGGGCGTGACCGGCACGGTCGCTCCCGTCTCGATCACGCCGCAGGAGAGCCCCGCTTCGGACTTTGCCGAGCGCATCGCCACGCCGCTCAATCGCCTCGCGCCCGCTTCGGCAGCCCAGGCGCGCAAGCTGCAAAAGGAGTTGATGCAGGCGGGCTATCGTGGCCAGAGCGCGCCCGTCATCTTTCGCGCCCTTCAACTGGCCTCGCTGGTCGCTTTCCCGAGCCTCGTCGCGCTCGGCTGCGCCATCCTGGCCCGACCCCTCGGCAGCGCCTTTCTCTTCATCATAGTGGCGTTCCTCTTCGGCTTAATCCTGCCGCGCTACACGCTGGGTCGCATGATTCGCGGGCGCCAGCAGCGCGTGCGCTGGGGATTGGCCGACGCGCTCGACCTGATGGTGGTTTCGATTGAGGCCGGGCTGGGGCTCAATGCCGCGATGCTGCGTATCAGCGAAGAATTGAAGGACGTTCACCCGGACATCAGCGAAGAGTTCGAGATGGCGAATCTGGAGATCAGGGTCGGGCGCGAGCGCGAGGAAGCGCTTAGAAACCTGGCCGAGCGCACGGGCGTTGACGATCTGCGCAGCCTCGTCGCAATGCTCATCCAGGCCGACCGCTTCGGCACCAGCATCGCCCGCGCCGTGCGCGTCTTCTCAGATAGTTTGCGCACCAAGCGCCGCCAGCGCGCCGAGCAGGCGGCGCAGAAGGCCGCCGTCAAGCTCTTGATCCCGCTCGCCTGTTTCCTCTTCCCGACGCTCTTTATAGCCATCCTCGGCCCGGCTGCGCTCCAACTGATGGACACACTCAAAAACCTGTAAAAGGAGTTTCGCCATGCGTACAAGAACCATCATCGCCATCACCCTAGCCGTGACACTCTGTTTCGGTGCGACCGCCCTTTGGACGGCCGATACGACGGGGCGCGACGGAGACACGGACGCCAACATCATCGACGCCAACGGCTCGCCGACGGGCCGCAGTACCGAAGCCAAAAAGGGCGGCAACAAGATCGCCAGGATTTTCAAAGCGCCCTTCAAGGCCGTGGCCAAGCTGTTCGGCGGCAGCCGCGACGAGAATCGTCTGCGCCGCCTGAACGAAAAGGATGTCGCGAAGTTCGAGAGCGCGGGCGCTCTGCGCGTCAGCGACAATGTGACGGTCGCCGAGCGGATGCCGAGCGCGCGCGGGACGGCGCGCGAACACCTTATGAACGGGCGTGCGCTGCTCGGCACGGGCCGCGTCAACGAGGCGATTGCCGAATTGACGCTGGCCGCTTCGCTCGACCCGCAATTGAGCGGTGAAGCGAACGGACTGCTGGGCCTCGCCTACGATCAGAAGGGAATGCGCGAGCGCGCAAAAGAGTCTTACGAGCGCGCCATGCGCGAGTCTCCGGAAGATGCTCAGAACCTTAATAATCTGGGCTTCTCGCTCTACCAAAACGGCAACTATCGCGCCGCCGTTGATCGATTGAAGCGCGCCGCGCGGCTCGCGCCGACAGACCAGCGCATTCTTAATAACCTGGCGCTGGCGCAATGCCGCCTCGGCAAATACGAGGACGCCTACAGGAACTTTGCGCGCGCCGGAGGCGAATTGACGGGGCGGCTCAATACGGCTGCCATGCTCGAACGCCTCGGCCGTGACGAGGAAGCGATACGGTACTACGAAGCCGCGCGCCGCCTTCAGCCGAACTCTTCCATTACGCTGCGCCGCCTGGTCGATCTCTATCGACGCATGGGACGCACCAATGAGTCCGAGGACGCTCAACGCGCGCTGACGGCGCTCGCCGAACGTATGACCGTCGCCCGGAACTGAAAATAGCGGGCACGCACACACAGAGCAAAGGGTACACGCCGATGCGCGCCGCCCAGGCCCTGTACTTTGAAGAGGACTCCTGAATAGAGAAGGTTGAAATTCCGATGACGACTCATACAGCAATGCTGAATCGCGCCGAGATGGAGAGCATGGGCCCACCCGTGCCGGAGGAGTTGGGAGATACGGGCGTCGCCGCCGGGTTCCTGTGCGACCTGGCGCTCAAGCACGTCGCGATGCTTCCAGACCCGACGACCAACGCCGTGGCCGAGCGTCTTCATCTGCCGCGCACTCTCACGGAAGAGCTGCTTCAGCTTCTCTATCGTGACAAGCTGATCGAGGTGCGTTTGCAGACGACGATGGGAGCGACGCGCTATGCGATGCTGGATCACGGCTGGGAGCGCCTACAGCGTGTGCAGGCGATGTGCGGCTACACCGGGCCAGCGCCCGTATCCCTGCGCGACTACGCGCACATGATGCGCCTTCAGGCGATACCGGCGCATCCGGCGACGATGGATCACGTACGCGCCGCGTTTCGCGACCTGGTGCTGCCCGACTCGCTCATGCAGACCCTGGGCTGCGTCATCAATTCGCGCCGGTCTCTTTTCCTGACGGGGCTTCCGGGCACAGGGAAAACGGCTGTCGCCGAAAGAATCAACGCGGCGCTCGCGGGTGGCATCTGGATACCTTACGCGATTGAGATTGACGGCCAGATCATACGCGTCTACGACTCGCACAGCCATCGCATGTTCGTCGAAGATCAGACGCCCGCCGAACATGATCGCCGCTGGGTGCTCATAGAGCGTCCGCTGGTCGTCGTCGGCGGCGAACTCACGCTCGACAACACAGACCTGACGTGGAGCGAGGCCGCGCGCTTCTACGAAGCTCCCTTTCAGATGAAATCCAACGGCGGCACGCTCGTCATAGACGATTTCGGACGCCAGCGCTGTGCCCCCGCCGACCTGCTCAATCGCTGGATCGTTCCGCTTGAGCGCCGCGTGGATTTCCTCGCGCTCAATACGGGCAAAAAAATCGAAGTGCCGTTTGAGCAACTGGTCATCTTCTCGACCAACCTCCAGGAGAAGGATTTGGCCGACGAGGCGTTCCTGCGGCGTATGGGTTATCGCGCGCGGGTGGAGCCGCCGACGCCGCTCGCCTACATAGAGATTTTCAAGCGCGCCGCCTTCACGCGCGGGCTCAAATTTAGCCAGGCGTGCCTGGATCATCTCTTGAACAACTATATGATCGAGCATCGACAGATGAAGGGCTGCGAGCCGCGCGACCTTCTGGATCGCGTCACAGACCTCTGCCTCTTCGAGGGACGACCGCCTGAGCTGACGCCCAGATTGATAGACGTAGCCTGGCGCAACTACTTCGGGGCATCACACGGCTTCGCTACCGTACCGGAACAGGCGGCTGCGACGGATCGCCCCGTCGAAGAGCCTTTGCAATTGTGAGCCTTTTGAAATTTCACACGTCGGTTGGATGCTTTGGGCCCTCCCGGCGTGGCGGCGGGCGATGAAAAGAGCAAACCAGGATGATGAGACGAACCCCCATACTGTGGAACACAGCTCTGCTGTCATGTGCGACGTTGCTGTATGGCGGCAGCGTCGCTCCCCTACATGCGCAGCAGCGTGCGGGCGCGCACGTCAGCCGTTCGGCTGCGAGACTCCCTTCGCAGCGGGCCATCGAACGCGGTGCGCGCCTACCGTCAAGCGAGCGCGAAAGGCGGCAGCACGTCAAGGTCGGCGTGCGCGCGGGCGATACGCTCGCCTCCCTGGGCCTGCGTTTCAACACGACGGCAGCAGAGGTCGCGCGTCTCAACGGTTTGGAGGCGGACGCCGCGCTGCGTCCCGGCCAGCAGATTAAAGTCCCACGCCGTTTGAAGGGCGAGACGCTCGCTCAAACTTCAAATGAAGCGGATGCGGAGGCAACCTCATCGCCCTCGCCCGCCGCGCGTAAATCTCTGAGCCTCGTTGATGGAACCTCTATTGAAGTAGATGACGTGTGGGAGGACGCGCAGGGAGTCTGGTACAGGCGCAGCGGCATTACCAATCTGGTCGAACGCGAGCGCGTCACCCGTATCGAACGCGGCGGCGGCGATGACGACGAGTCGTCGGAGACAAAAGGCGCGAGCACCTACGCGCCAAAGGCTAAAATCGTAGAGGTCAGCGCCGCGCAGGAGGCGGACGCCGCTCCCGAACCCGTCTGGATTTATCTGGTCGGCGGCGCGCGCGTCGAAGCCGATAGCGTGACGGAGACGGCCGACGGCGCATGGTACAGGCGCGGTATCCTCTCCATCTTTCTTGAGCGCGCGCGAATCGAGCGGATCGAGCGCGAACGCGAGCCCGTGGTCGCGGGCGCTGGCGGGGCCAAACGCTCCTGGACGGAGCGCGGTTGGAGCACCGGCAACGCCCGCCTGGATGCGCTCATCAGGCAGAACGGCGCGCGTTACGGCGTTGACCCGTACCTGATCTTCTGCGTCATGGAACAGGAATCGCATTTCAACGCGCGCGTCGTCTCTCCTAAGGGCGCGCAAGGGTTGATGCAACTGATGCCCGGCACGGCTGCGCGCTTCGGCGTGCGCCGTTCCTTCGACCCGGCGGAAAATATCATGGGCGGCACTCGTTACCTGAAGATGCTGCTCAACAGCTTCGGGAATCGCGTTGAGCTTGTGCTCGCCAGCTATAACGCTGGCGAGGGGGCTGTGATGAAATACGGAGGACGCGTGCCGCCCTACAAAGAGACACGCAACTACGTCAGGCGCATCAGCGCCCGTTATGAAAAGAGCAGGCCGCAGGCGGCGCCTCCCGCCCCGGCTGGAGGAGCAGCGGTCGCCCGCGCCTCCGGCTTGAAATAGGGAATCGAATTGATCGAAAGAGCCTCCCCATTAGACATTTCATAAATAGAAGATCAAGAGAGGAAAGCCCACGCGCCCCATGAAAATCGCTTTTGACAAAATCGCCGTCTCTCTCCTCCTGAGCCTGTGCGTCATACTCCAGGCTGAACGCGTCGGCGCGCAGCAGAGCGCCGAAGCACCGCTCACCAACGCTTCGGTTATTAAGCTGGTGCGCGCCGGTTTCAGAGAGAAGACGCTGATCGCCATCATCCACTCCCGCCCCGTCCGGTTCGACCTCGCGCCCGATAAATTGATCGAGCTTAAAAAGAGCGGGGTCACTGAGCGCGTCATTCTAACCATGCTCGCGCGCGACGGCGAAAACGCGCTCGGCGCCGACGAGGGTTGGAGCGACGACCCGTTTTTCGGCGAAGGCGAAGGCGCCTCCCGCTCAAGACGAAATGGGACGGCGGGCGGCGACAGCAGCAGCAGCAGCGGCGGCAGCACAGGTATCTTCGGTTCCGGCAGCGGTTCTTCGAGCCGCACGCGCGGTCGTGGCTTGAGCGGCGCAAACCAGGACAACACGCAAACGAACGGGAGCGCCACGGTTCGCATCATTCGTCCTCCGGCCGAGGCGGGCGGCGTGCCCCCCACATTGGAGCGCACACCGACGCTGACGAACGACCGCGTCGTCGAACTGGTCGAAGCGGGATTTTCCGAAGGCACGATCATACGCCGCATCGAAGGTTCGCCCGCCGACTTCGATCTCTCCCCGGCCAAGCTCGCCGAGCTGCGCCGTCGTCGTGTCGGCGAGCCCATCATCAACGCCATGCGGGCCGCGATGGGCGATGAACAGACCTCGAACGCCGCTGGCTCAACGTCTTCGCCGGAGAGGTAGAGCCGTATCGAAAGCGCGCCGAATGCGGTAGCGACGGCGAAAACCATTTTAAGAGGGAGAAGACCGAAATGCGCGAAGTCGTGGGCAGGCCGATGAGCTTTCGTAGCCCTGTGCTATTCGCCTTGATCTTCATGCTATTGATCTCTCCGCGCCTGCTCTCGCAACAGGGAAGAGAGCCAGGCGCACGTCAGACCGCCGAAGAGCAGGATGTTGACGAGGGCGACGTAATCTCGGTCAGTACTTCGGAGGTGCTCCTGCCCGTGACGGTGCGAGACCGTGACGGACGACTCGTGACCACGCTCACGCGCGAAGATTTTCGCGTCTTTGAAGAGGGGCGCGAACAGCCCTTGAGCGATCTGGCGCTCAGGCAGGTTCCCGTCGATGTCGTCCTGATGGTTGACGCTTCATCCAGCGTCGCGCGAAACCTGGACGACTTTCGGCGCGCCGTAGAGGGATTCGCCCGTAAGCTCGCTCCCGATGATCGAATCAGCCTTATCAAGTTTGATGATCGCGTCGAGCTGTTACAGGATTGGACGCAGAGCCGTGTGCAGCTACGCCGCTCTCTGGGGCGCATCATGCCGGGCGTCTTCACGCGCTTTAACGATGCGCTGCTGCTGGCGGCGCGCGAACAATTTCGCGGTGCGCGCGGACGCCACGCGCTCATCGTCCTCACGGACGGCATAGATAGCGGTCGCGGCTACGCCACGCTCGCCGACTCGCTGCGCGCGCTGCTCGAAGCGCAGGCGACCGTCTATGTCGTCAGCAATACGGAGATCGAACGGGCCAGCAAGCGCCAGGAGTTGGATACCCTGCTCTCGGGACGGCCCTCTGCGGTTCGTTTCAATGAGCTTCGCATCGGCGACCTGCGCGAGGGATTGCGCGTGCTTGACGAGAGCGAACGGAACCTGGCGCAACTAACCGCCGCCACGGGCGGACGCCTCTACAGGCCGGGGAGCTTCGACGCGCTCGACGAGACCTACGCAGAGGTCGCCGACGAACTGCGCCACCAGTACGCGCTCTATTACACGCCGCTCGACAAAACGCGGAACGGACTATTCCGGCGCGTTCGTGTCCAAACCGCAGACCCCTCTTTGAAGGTGTCGGCGCGCATCGGCTACTACGCCCCGCGTCGCTAAAACGAGCCGCAAACCCACCGCCGCCCTCAAAAAGAATCATTCCTAACGGCATAAAGATAAAGCCAGACCGCCGCCGCTCCCTTGAGTGTCATAATGCCACGCCTCCCTGAAAACCCGTCCATCCGGGTTTATCTGACACGCCCGGCCAGGCGATTAGTCCCTGATGCCCAGCCGACCCCGTGAAATAAGTCCAATTATTTCAGCGCTTAAGTCAAACTGCGGGTGCGGGCACGGGGGTTGCTACTAAAAGTTCGCTGTTTTGCCTATTATTAGGGGGAAGCACGCCGTTGCGCAGGGAAAAGTTGTTTGAGAGGCGTCGAGCATTCAGAGGTCTTGTAACGGGATGTTCCACCCTTTTCGCGCCGCTTGCGCTGCGGCGGCAGTTGCGTGTACTCTTTCGGGTTTGATCGGGAAAGTTCTGCCGGGCTAGTTCCGCCCTATCAACCATAAGCAAGCAGCCGGAGCCGGTAATTCCACTTCAGCCATAAGAGCTTGAATGCAAGTTGCCCTTGATCCAGGGCCGTTCATTCATCGCCCGACTATGGGCGGCAGCAATATTAAACGAGTAGAGAAGGAAAAAAATGCGACCAATCAAACATGCCGAGAAGGGCTTGAGCCTCGTTGCGGGTGGCTTATTCAACGTCATTCAGTCCGTCAATAAGTACAAGCCGAACCCGTCTTTTACGCCCAAGTGGTCTGACAAGCCGCTCCTGAAATCGTGGCAGAAGTCAAAGCCGACCCTGGGCTGGCCCCGCACCACTGATTCGCTCTGTCCAAAGTGCGTCATAGAGGCGCGCGAAGACATCATCGGCGGCAAGAAGGATGTCAGCCTCCTCCTCAACGAGAAGGTGGGCGAGATCAAGGCTCAGATCATAGAGCGCGACGGCCAGATATGGATGGTCAAGGATTGCCCCACGCACGGCCACTACGAGGACATGATGGCGATCGACTCAAAGTTCCTCGCGCACATCGAAGCGATGTTTCCGGGCCGCGACATTCAGGCACACAACGACGAGAAACTGCACAACCACGGCTCAAGCACGATTAAGTATGGTCGCGGCTCCGTCCTGACGGTCGATCTGACGAATCGCTGCAACATGATGTGCGACCCGTGCTTCATGGACGCCAACCAGGTCGGCTTCGTCCACGAGCTGAGCATGGAGGATATACAGGAGATTCTCGACAACGCCATCTCGATCAAGCCGCGCCGCCAGATGTCCGTGCAGTTTTCGGGCGGCGAGCCGACCATCTCGCCGCACTTCATAGAAGCCGTCAAGTATGCGCGCAAGGTCGGATATAACAGCGTGCAGGCGGCCACCAACGGCATCGAGTTCGCCAAGAGCAAAGATTTCTGTAGACAGGCAGCCGAGGCGGGCCTGCGCTACGTCTACTTGCAGTTCGATGGCATAGGCAACGACGCCAACAGCCATCGACAGGTCGGCAATCTCTTCGACGTGAAGCTGCGCGCGATCAACAACCTGCACGAGGCGGGCGTGGAGATCGTGCTCGTCACGACCCTGGTCAACGGCATCAACAACGATCAGGTCGGCTCAATCGTCCGCTTTGCGCTCGATAATCCGAAGAAGATAGCCTTTCTTTCGTTCCAGCCCGTTTCCTTTACGGGACGCGATGAGGAGATTACCGAGCAGCGTCGCTTGCAGCAACGCTACACCTTATCGCATCTGGCGCATGACGTGAAAAAGCAGGTCGGCATTACGGAGCCGACGCGCGATTGGTTCCCGCTCTCGCTGATGGGCGCATTCGCAGACTTCGCAGACCTGGCGCACGGCCCGGATGCGGAGTGGGGGCAGGTCTCCTGCGGCTGCCATCCGAACTGCGGCGTCGGAACGGCCGTGATGATCGACAAAGAGACGAAAGAGATGAGCCCCGTACCGGAGTTCCTGAACATTCCGGGCCTCGTCCGTGATATGCAGAAAATCACGGACGCCGGACGCGGCAAGTGGGTCTCGAACATGATGATGGGGCTCACGCTCCTGAAGCATTACAATCCGTACGCGGCCCCGTCACAGTTCTCGCTCTATGAGCTGTTCAAGAAGTTCGACAAGTCCTTCGGATTGACGGGTAAGGATTACGGCAAGGTTGACGGCAATCGCTCGAAAACCGATATCGAGAAGCGGCGCGCCGACCGCTGGAACTTCCTCTTCATCGCCGGTATGTGGTTCCAGGATCTCTTCAACTACGATTTCCGCCGCACCGAGATGTGTATTATTCCGTACGGCACGCAGGAGGGCGAAATCTCCTTCTGCGCCTACAACACCGGAATCGGTTGGAGAAACATCATCGAGAACATGCACCAGAACGCGACCGTCGCGAAATGGTATCAGGAGCATGGCCGTCACGAAATCTTTGCCAGGGGCAAGGAGGTTCATCTGAGCGACCCGACGCACGGTCTTCAGTTGAACGAGATAGACCTACAGCGCCCGAACAAGCCGCAGATGGAAGGGCCCAAGACGGCTGCGGAAGAGGCTGCGATGATGCGCCGACTCTACAACGAGATGGTGCTCCAGAAGTCCGAGATCAAGGCCGAAAAGCCTGTTCAGATTCAGGGCCTGGGACGCAGCAAGACGACAACGACCGCTTCCGCCTAGCCACTCTGGAACGAACGAGTCGCCCCCGAGAGCGACTTGTGACGCCTGAACCCCGCGATGCCTCTCTGCTTAAAGGCGTGGCGGGGTTCAAGTACGCTCTGATGCTCTCTCGGAGTTAGCGCCTCCGGGCGCTTTCTTTGCCGGGCGGAGGCTGTGGCCTTTTTCGATGACGATAAAGTTCAGGGTCGGACACCCGAAGGGCTCGTAGGCGCTTGACCATTAAGGTTTATGGCGTGTTTAATAGACAGTCCGAGGCGCTTTTGAATTTCGAGCGCCTCTAATTTTCCACTACTGCAGGATAGAAGCTGGGGAGAGGTTTTGAATGGCGATAGTAACAGTCAATCAAGGTGAATCAATCGAGAGCGCGCTCCGGCGCTTCAAGCGCCGCGTGATGACCGAGGAGATTATCAAGGACGCGAAAAAGCATGCCTTTTTCATGCCGCCCGGCCAGAAGGCCAAGCTCAAATCGGCGCTCGCGCGTAAGCGCAATAAGAAGAAGGGACGCCCGCGCATCACTCGCGACTAAAGCGCAGAGAGAGAGTGTGTGTGTGTAGTGCCCTGGAGCGCCGAAAGTGTCGGTCGCCCCTGACCTCACGCCAGTGCGTTGACACTTCGCAACCAGTTGCCAAAAGAAGCCCTAGTCTTTGCGCGCCCGACCTGCCGACAGGAATCGACCTGCTAAGAGTGCTCTTATCCCGTCGGCGAAAAAGGTCGGGTTCACTTGCGTCCGTGCTCTTTCCGGTTATCTCAGATGACACGTATTCTGCTGACCAATGATGACGGCATCTTCTCGGACGGCCTCGTCAAATTAGAGGAGGCTTTGCGCGAAGTGGGCGAGGTGTACACGGTCGCGCCCGCGTCCGAGATGAGCGGCGCGTCGCACAGTCTGACGCTGGCGCGCCCGCTTCGCATCCGTCGCATTGACGAGCGTCACTGGACTGTAGACGGCACGCCGACCGATTGCGTCACGCTCGCGCTCAATAAAATCCTCGGCCCCGAAGAGCTGCCCGACATCTGCGTTTCGGGCATCAATCATGGCGGCAATCTGGGCGACGACGCGACCTATTCGGGGACGGTCGCGGGCGCGCTCGAAGCCACTATCCTGGGCGTGCCGGGGCTCGCTTTCAGCCTCGTCGCCCGCGAGAATTTCGACTTTACGGAGGCCGCGCGATTCGCCGTCACGGCCGTACGCAAGTCCCTGACGGAAAGGCTTCCAGAAGGAACCCTGCTCAATATCAACATCCCGCCGGGCGCAATCCGGGGAGTTCGCGTGACGCGGCAGGGCTTGAAGAATGCGCGCCCCGTCATCAGCGAGCACATAGACCCGCGCGGCAAGCCATACTTCTGGATCGGCGAGGAGTATTTCAGCTCCAACAGCGAGGACGGCACGGATTATCATGCCATCGAGCAGGGCTTTATCTCCGTCACGCCGCTCCGAAGCGACATGACGGATCATCGCGCTCTGACGGCGATTGATACGTGGAACTACCTGAGCGCCGACGAGGTTTTGCAAAACAGTTGAAGACTCAAGCGTAAGGTTTTGCGCGAGAGGGTTTACAGATCGTAAACGGACGCGCTCGCCAATCGTGAATGGACGAAGGCTTTGATCTGTTGACGATTGGTGGGCGGCGATTTACGATCTTTTTTATTGGAGAAAAGGCTTTGAGTTCCGCGCCGCTGCGGCCCAATTCATTGACGGCAGAATACCGCATCCCGCGCGAGCGCATGCTCGAGCGCCTGCGCCAGCATTACGGCATCCGCGACGAGCGCGTGCTGGAGGCAATGCGCACCGTGCCGCGCCACTTCTTCGTGCCCGAGGCTCTGCAAAGCCGCGCCTACGGCGACCACGCGCTCCCCATCGCCGCCAATCAAACCATCTCGCAACCATTCATCGTCGCGCGCATGACGGAATTGCTTGAGTTGGACGAACGCGGGCGCGTGCTTGAGATCGGCGCGGGCTCCGGTTATCAAACGGCTGTGCTGGCGCGACTCGCCGCGCAGGTCTATGCCATCGAGCGCATCGCCGACCTGGCGCGCGAGGCCCAGGCCCGAATACGTCAACTCGGCATCTACAACGCAACCGTAAAATGTTTTGACGGCACGCTCGGTTGGAGCGCACATGCTCCGTACACGGGCGTACTGGTCGCCGCGGGCGGCCCCGAAGTGCCCGAACCGCTGATGGCGCAATTAGCCGTGGGTGGGCGGCTCGTCATACCCGTCGGCGAATCGCGCGAATCACAGCGGCTCGTGCGGGTGACTCGGACGGAGAAGGGTTATGCGCGCGAAGACCATGGGCCATGCGCCTTTGTGCCGCTCATAGGACATTATGGCTGGTCGCCGGAAAGCAGGGGCTGACGGGCGCGAAAGAGAGAGAGAAGGATAGATGCCCTATATTAATAAGGGAACACCATTTTTATCGGATAGCTGAAATCTAACCGCTATATTTTATGGATTTTCTTTACGAGCTTTACCATCAGGTCAGGTACTACCTTAACCCCGAGACGATCGCGGCCGCGGGTTACCTTGTCATACTCTTCGCCGTCTTTGCCGAGACGGGTCTGGCCGCAGGCTTTTTCCTGCCCGGAGACTCTTTGCTGTTCGTCGCGGGCCTGTTCGCGGCCGATGGGAAGTTGAACCTCTACGCGCTCCTCGGGGGTGTTTTTCTGACCGCCGTGGTGGGCGACGCCGTAGGCTATTTGACGGGAGCGAAGATGGGGCCGCGCCTCTTCAGTCGCCCGAAATCTCTACTCTTCAGGCCCGCTCACTTGCAGAAAGCGCAGGCGTTCTATGATAAGTATGGCGGAAAGACAATCATCATCGCGCGCTTCGTGCCCATCGTCCGCACATTTGCTCCGATCGTTGCCGGAGCCGCGCAGATGCCCTACCGTCAATTCGTCGTCTTTAATGTCATCGGCGGTTTTATGTGGACGTTCAGCATGATCCTCGCGGGCTACTTTCTGGGCCAGGTCTTTCCAGCCCTCCGCGAGCATATAGAGATAGTGGTGATCGTTATCGTCGCCATATCTTTGATGCCGCCCGTATTTGAGTATCTCAAATCGAGGCGCGAAAAGGCGCGCGCGGCCCAGTCCGGCGACGCTAAGGTTTGACACCTCGTTGCCGCTCACTTAATATCTCTGTGCTTGATTCACGGGGCGTGGCTCAGCCTGGTAGAGCGCTCGGTTCGGGACCGAGAGGTCGGAGGTTCAAATCCTCTCGCCCCGATTATTTTTAATCGGCGAAAGACGGCAGCCCAGCAGGCTGCCGTCTTTCGTTTGCGGCCTACTTGATGACGACCAGCCGCAGGAGGGATTCCAAAGACTTCGAGCCGGGGAGGTTTTATTAGCCCTCTAACGCAAGATTGCAGCCGATGATGGCCGAAGACTCACGCTACTCTTCGGCCATCACCTTTTTTCGTACGCGTCAGGAGCGTCGCTTTGCAGAATAATCAGCCGGGTCGGGAGAGCGTTTTCGGTCATCAGCGTGGTTGATTAGCCCTCTGCCGGAGCTTCCCCTGCCGCTTCACTATAGCGGGAGGGGCTGCTCAGGTCTTTACGAAAATACGGGATTTACGAAGGGGTGAAATTTGCCTCCGAATAACTGCTATCCGTAAATTTCCCTTGACTTTAGGGGGATATGGATTTATCGTATCTAGTCTGCATCGGGCCGTTCCCTTCCGGATGGCTATCGGGGCTGCAACCCGGATTCCGGGTTTAATCATCTACATTCACGCATAGCCGGTGCTGCTCAAGGCACAGACTGCCCCCTGGTCTCACTTTCTCTGACTCTGCCCTGACAATTTTTGCTAAGGAGTAATATGTATCCGACCGTTCCTCGTCATCATCGTCCTCGATACGCTGGCCTCGCCGCCTTCCTCCTCCTCCTCTCGCTCTTCTTTAACCTCATCCCCCTGCGCGCCATCGCTGCTCAGCCTTCGCAGCCCTCAAGCACCGGCTCTTCCCTCAATCCTCAACCCCAAGACCCTCAGCCGGATGCCGACGCCGAGAACGCCGACTCTCAACAACAAGAGCCTTCCTCACCTGCTTCTGAGGCTTCACCTTCCGAACCCGCTTCCTCTAAAAGCGAACCGGCAACCACGCGCCGC
>DASZEN010000046.1:0-271963 GCA_035940775.1 Pyrinomonadaceae bacterium
GGTTGACCCGGTCATAGCTTTGAGAAATGAGTGATACCGATTGCGGATTGCGGATTCGGGATTGCGGAGTTAACCGGTCTTGAATCTTTCATTCTGCAATCCGCAATCTGCAATCCGTAATCGAAAGGGTAATCATGCGAACTCTGCTTCAGGATTTGCGCTTCGGGCTGAGGGTGCTTTGGAAGAGTAAGGGGTTTACGGTGGCGGCCGTCGTGGCTCTGGCCCTGGGCGTGGCGGCCAACACGGCGATTTTTTCGGTCGTCCACGCGGTGCTCATCGAGCCTTTGCCGTACAAGGACCCGGGCCGGCTCGTGATGGCGTGGGAGCTGACCCGGATGCCCGACCGCCGGCCGAACGTCGTCAACCCCGGCAACTTCCTCGACTGGCGCGAGCAGGCGGACGTGTTCGAGGAGTTGGCCGGCTACTTCGACCAGAAGCAGGGCTTGACGGGCGAGGGCGGCGAGCCGCAGGAGGTGACGGTGCAGCAGGCGACGCCGAACCTGTTCCGCGTGCTCGGCGTCGAGCCCATCAAGGGGCGCGGGCTGTCGGACGAGGACGCGCGGCCCGACGCGCCGCCGGTCGTCGTCATGGGCCACGGCCTCTGGCAGCGCCGCTTCGGAGGCGACCCCGGCATCGTCGGCAAGACGGTGACCTTGGGCGGGACGCCCGCGACGGTCGTCGGCGTGATGCCGGCCGGCTTCCAGTGGTTCATCCGCAAGGGCTCTCTGACGGCGACGCCCGCGGAGCTTTGGGCGCCCCTCGCCTTCGCGCCGAACGCGCAGTCGCCGCAGCGGCGCGGGCGCTTCATGGGCGCGGTCGGGCGGCTCAAGCCGGGCGTGACGCTGGAGGCGGCGCAGGCGCAGATGGACGGCATCGGCGCGCGGCTCGCCGAGCAGTACCCTTATAACGCGGGCCGGGGCGTGACGCTCGTGCCGCTGCGCGACCAGTTGGCGGGCGTGCTGCGCCCGGCGCTGTGGCTGCTGGTCGGGGCGGTCGGGTTCCTTTTGCTGATTGCGTGCGCGAACGTGGCGAACCTTTTGCTGGCGCGCGCGGCCCTGCGCGGGTCTGAGATAACGATCCGGCTGGCGGTCGGCGCCGGGCGCTGGCGTCTGATGCGTCAACTGTTGACGGAAAGTTTGCTGTTATCGGTGCTCGGCGGCGCATTGGGCATACTGTTCGCCCTGTGGGGCAAGGACGCGCTGGCGGCGATGGGCACAGGACATGGCGACTTTCTGCCCGCTAACATCGAATACAGCCTGAACTTGCGCGTGCTGGGCTTCACTATCGTTATCTCTGTGTTGACCGGCCTCTTGTTCGGGCTCGCTCCGGCATGGCGCGCGACGAGCCTCGATCTATCGACGGCGCTCAAGGAAAGCAATCGCAGCGCGGGAAGCATGTCGCGTTCGCGTGTCAGCAAAGCTCTCGTCATCCTGCAAGTAGCATTGTCTTTAGTGCTGCTGGTCGGCGCCGGGCTTTTTATACGCACCGTACGCAATCTGGAACGCGTCGAGCTGGGATTCAATCAGGAAAATTTGTTGCTCTTCTCAGTACAGCCGCGCGCCAACGGCTATAAAGACGAACGGCTATTGCAATTCTACAAGCAGTTATTCGAGCGTCTTGACGCGCTTCCTCAAGCACGCGCAGTCACCCTGGCGAGCATTCCCTTGATCGCTCATTATCAGAATAATAGCGTGCTCATACTTCCCGGCGAGACGGCTCAATCCGGCGTCGAGCGATTGACCAATATACAGATCGTGCGGGAAAACTATTTTACGACGATGGAGATTCCGCTGCTGCGCGGTCGCTATTTCAGCGCGCAGGACGACAAACGCGCGCCCCAGGTCGCCATCATCAGTGAAACGCTGGCACGCAAGTATTTTCCAAACGATGACCCCATAGGCAAACGCGTCGGGTTCGGCGAGAAGACCGTCGGTAAGATAGAGATCGTCGGCATCGCACGCGACATTAAATACGCCAGCCAGCGCGAAGAGGATGAACCGCTGATCTACCTGCCCTGGCAGCAGAATAGCGACGAGTTGGGCCAGGGGTTCTTCGCCATACGCACGACGGGTGACCCGACGGCCCTCGTCGCTGCCGTCCGTCAATCCGTGCGCGAAGTTGATAACAGTCTTCCGGTCACAGATGTCAAAACGCAGGCCGGGCTCGCGGGCGAGACACTGAGACCCGACCGCCTCTTCGCCAGCCTGCTCAGCTTCTTCGGGCTGCTAGCCCTGTTGCTGGCAGCGATAGGTTTATACGGAGTGCTGGCCTATTCGGTCACGCAGCGAACGCGTGAAATCGGAATCCGCCTGGCGCTGGGCGCGCAGAGGGGCGATGTCTTGCGCCTCGTTATCTGGCATGGACTGAAACTGGTATTGATGGGGTTGTTCATCGGCGCTCTGGCCGCGTTTGCATTGACCAGGGTGATCGCAAGCCAGCTTTACGGAGTACGAGCTACAGATCCGGTGACATTCGTGATGGTCGGCGCGCTGCTAATGATAATAGCTTTGCTGGCGTGCTGGGTTCCCGCACGCAGAGCCACGAAGGTCGATCCGCTGATCGCGCTGCGCGCCGAGTGAATCAGCCAGATACGCACATCCTGTCATTACGTACATCTCACGCGGGCGTTTGATGAAGCCTCTACAGGCTTTTGTTCGGGCCCGGCGACTGCTGCTGCCGTGGCTTGATTTCGTGACTGCTGTTGCGACATTTGTTGCCAGCCTCTATAAGATCAAGCTCTTCAGGTCGGCCAAACCGGCAATACCTTACAGCCCTTATATGCCTCCTGCGCTTCGCCTCCGAAATCCCGACTCGTTTTCATTATCACGGCTCATAAATAAAGGTTAGAGTAGGAGCGATTTCTTAAGACGTATTCCGCTCGTGTAAAGTTATTCCGGCTTCGGAAAATCTGTAAATTATCGGAGGAGATAATATGATGAGAAAATCTTTGATCCTCGCTGTGCTGGTTGTGCTTGCCTCGGCTTCGCTAACGCCCGGCCAGACGAAGGGTGATAAGTCGGCCGGGAACAGTAAGACTGAGCGAGAGATTCTGAAGCTGATGGACGACTGGATTGAGGCATTAAAACGCCAGGACGCGGCCGCCTTAGACCGTCTGTTCGCAGATGATTTCCACATCATCGAATCCGATGGCCGAATGCGGGACAAGGAGCAGGAACTGGCCCCGGTCAAATCCGGTGATACGAGGTTTGAGCATTTATCTGTCGAGGACGTTAAGGTGTTCATCTACGGCAATACGGCCATCGCGACTGGCATCGGGACATATAAGGGAACTTACAAGGGTCGGGCGTTTGAAAACCGCGAGCGGTTTTTCGATGTCTATCAAAAGCTGCATGGTCGCTGGAAGATTCTGGCCTCGCGTCCAACGCCATTAGAAAAGCCCGCGTCCGCGTCTGCTCCGGATTGAGCCCGGAGCGGCGTTCCCGTCAGGATTTCCCGGCCCACTTCATTAGCAGCCTGTATTCCCCTACCGGAATGGTCTGCGGTGAGCACGTTTTCTGCGGCCCCGCAGTTTCCTCCTCTCCTACTTAGAAAGCCCTTGACAGTCTAGGGGCAATCTGGCATGCTGGGCATAGATTGTCTAGGGCTATCAGGAGGAACATGGCCACTAAAGCAAAGAACAACCTGTTACAGGGGACGCTGGACATGCTTGTGCTCAAGGCGCTCTCTCTGGGGCCGATGCACGGCTACGGAGTGGGCCAGCGAATCCAGCAAACGTCCGACGACGTGCTCAAGATCGAGGAGGGGTCGCTCTACCCGGCGCTCTACCGCATCGAGCAGCAGGGCTGGATCGAATCCGAATGGGGGTTATCGGACAATAACCAGCGGGCGAAATTCTACAAGCTCACCCGTCGGGGTCGCAGGCAGCTTCAGCTCGAAGAGGAAAATTGGGGCCGCCTGGCGGGAGCGATCTTCAAAGTCATGGCGACCACTTAAAGGGAGTGTGAAATGACCCGGCTCAAGAAATTAGCGGCACGGCTGCGCGCCGTCTGGAACGGCGAAGCGGTTCATCAGGACATAGATGAAGAGTTGCGAATCCACATCCGCATGCGAACGGAGGAGAACATCGCGCGCGGCATGTCGCCAGAGGATGCGCGCCGTGATGCCGAGCAACGCTTCGGCAATAGCGGACACATCAAGGATCTGGGCTGGGATGTTCGCGGCGGCGGCTGGTTGGAGACGTTCTGGCAGGACATCCGATACGGGTCGCGTATGCTTCGCAAGCATCCCGGCTTCAGTTTGATGGCAGTCGTTACGCTGGCCCTCGGCATCGGCGCGAACACTGCTATTTTCAGCATCGTCAACGGCGTGCTGTTGCGCCCCTTGCCGTACCCGGAGCCGGATCAACTGGACACTGTGTTCCAGCAGAACAGTCCTACGAACCGGTTCGGCATATCCGTCGCCGATTTCCAGGGAATAGAGAAAGAGTACCAAAAGATCGGCAGCGTCGCGGCCCTTTCTAATCGCGCCGTGACGTTGACAGGCGGCGAGCATCCCGAGCAGGTTAAAGCCACCTTCGCGACCGCAGCATTCTTTCAAACGTTGGGAATTACGCCAGCGCGCGGGCGCGCCTTTGTGCCGGGCGAAGATCGTCCTGGCGCAGACCCCGTGGTTGTCATCAGCCACGGTTTCTGGCAGAGTCACCTGGCTGGCAATACAGAGACAATCGGACGACGGCTGATGTTGGATGGCATCGGCTACACCGTGATTGGAATTTTGCCGCCGGACTTTGTCGCCCCTTCACGTACGACTCCTGATCTCTGGCCGATTTTACAGTTACAGCCACCGAAGCGACGCGGCCCCTTCACCCTGCGCGTCATTGCCAGGCGCAACAATGGGGTGAGCTGGCAGCAGGGCCAGGAGGAACTACAGAGGATTGCGCCGGGGGTGTTCGCACAGTGGGCCAACACATACCCTGACCCGAATGCGACTTACGTCTCAACGCCGCTCAAGCAGGCCCTCATCGGGGACATCCGCCCCACCTTGCTGGTTCTGTTCGGCGCGGTCGGGTGCGTGTTGCTGCTCGCCTCCGTCAATGTCGCCAACCTGTTGTTGGCTCGCGCCAGCACCCGTCAGCAGGAGATCGCGATTCGCGCGGCGCTCGGCGCCGGTCGTCTTCGATTGGTGCGGCAACTGTTCACGGAGAGCATGCTGCTGGCCCTGCTCGGTGGCGCGGCCGGGCTGCTGCTGGCGGTGTGGGGCGTCGACATGCTGCTGGCCTTGAGTCCGGAGACCATTCCGCGCATGGATCAAGTGAGGGTGGACGGCTCCGTGCTGGGCTTTGCCGCGCTCGGCACCGTGGTCAGTTGTCTCGTCTTCGGGCTGGTTCCGGCTCTCTATAATGTTAATCCGGATCTGGGCGAGCCGCTCAAGGGCGGAGGCCGTGGAAGCGCGGAAGTCCCCGGTCGGCGGCGATTGCGCGATCTGCTGGTCATTATGGAGTTTGCTCTGGCGTTGCCGCTTCTGGTCGGGGCGGGCCTGATGATTAACAGCTTCGTCAGATTGCAACAGGTCAAGCCCGGCTTCGACCCGGATCGCCTGCTGACGATGCAACTCCCGCTCGCGGCTCAGAAATATCCGGAGACGCAGCAGGCCATCAACTTCCAGAAGGAGTTGATCCGGAGGATACCAACGCTGCCGGGCATTCAATCGGCGAGCCTCTCTACAGACCTCCCGCTGGAGGGCGGGCACACGAATAATTTCAATCTTGAGATTCGTCCGACGCCTCCGGGCACACCGGAGGATGTCGCCGAGTTCTTTGCGGTCAGTCCGGAATACTTTCGCACGTTGGGCATCCCTTTACTGAAAGGGCGCTACCTCACAGACCACGACGATGAGAATGCGCCCCCGGTAATGGTCGTCTCCGAGGCGATGGCGAGGCGATACTTCCCGGGCCAGGATCCCATCGGCATGCGACTTAAAACCGGAGGATGCACGGAGTGCGACTGGACGACTATCGTCGGCGTGGTGGGAGATGTGAAGAATGATGAACTGAACACCGAAGACGATTCGGCCATGTACTGCCCCTTTACTCAAGAGCCCAGTCGCACGATCAATCTGATATTACGCACGGAGGGCGATCCGGCGAACTTTGTCGCCACAGTCAGGCGCGAAGTAAATAGCATTGATCCCGATCTGGCCCTGGCCAACATTAAGACGATGGATCAGTTGATGTCTAAATCGCTGGGGCAGTCTCGTTACAGGGGAGTGCTGCTGGGAATTTTCGCAACGGTCGCGCTCATTTTAGCGGCCGTCGGGATTTACGGTGTGATCGCTTACGCCGTCAGCCAGCGGACGCGCGAGATAGGCATACGCATCGCGCTCGGCGCTCGCAGGTGGGATATTTTCAGGATGGTCGTCGGTCACGGGTTGATCCTGAGCCTGATCGGCGTGGGCATCGGGGTGACGGCGTCCCTCTTGTTGACGCGCTATCTGGCGAGTCTGCTTTTCGCGGTCAGCAGCACAGACCCCGCGACCTTTACTTCCGTAGTGCTTCTACTGATTACCGTCGCGTTGCTGGCCTGCTCTATTCCGGCCCGGCGCGCGACACGCGTTGACCCGATGAACGCGCTGCGACACGAGTAGAAAGGTAAACGCACAGGAAGGGGGCCTCTGCGCCTGCATATTACAGGATAAGCTTAAAGCCTTTCAGGTTAGCCATATCGAGCAGAAGTTTCTTCCCGGCTTCGGTCAAAGGGTTGCCGGAGAGGTCTAGCAGTTTTAACCGCTTTACGTAATTGGATTTTGTCAAAGCGCCGATACCGCCGTCTCGAATAAAATTGTTTCTCAATTCGAGCTTCTCTATGGAGCTTAACCACGGCGCTTGAGACAGAATTGTTAGCCCTTCGGATTTAAGATAGTTTCCGGAGAAATTAATGTTCTCCAACTGGCTGAAAGGGATCGATTTGCTTACGAGGTGAAGCCTATCGTATTTTATGCCCGCGTTGGTTAAGCTCAAAGCGTTCAGGCTCGGGAATGCTTTGGTCTGAAACAGTTGTTCGAGCTTCTCTTCCGATAGTAGCGTATTGGTGATGGTGAGAGATTGAAGATTTGTGAGATAAGGAGAGTTCGCGAACGCCTCGATTGATGCGAGGGACAATTCACCTCTGACGATAGTTAGATATTTAAGATTTCTGACAGTCTCAGAGTGTGCAATCGCCCAAAGATCGCTGCTACTGTCCTCTTCACGGCGGTAAATCTCAATGAAACGGGCAAGGCGGGTCAGTGAAGCCAGTTTGTCACCTTCATAAAAGTATCTCCAGGTTGTTAAAAGGTGACGAAGCCGATCATCCCAGGCTTCCAGCGCCTGGTCTGCAAAGTCCAGACTCTTCGCTTTTTCCTCTCCCTCCGGCCACGATTTAAAAAGCTCACAAATGGCCAGCCAGGTCTTCTCCGCCTGACTCTGCCCGAGCAATTCAAGCAGGAGTTCGCGACGATTACCGTCATCCATTCGGATGAGATACTCGCTGCTGCGATAGTTCAATAGATGATTAAAAGTGAACGGCTGAACACTCATTGTTGCGGCTCGTATCGATCCATGATTTCCGTTATTTGTTGAAACTGCGCGGGAGTCAAATCGGCCCGGACTTCCCAACGACGTAGCTTCTCGTTTTCGACCACCAATTCTGCAGCCTTTAGCTCCTCGATCATGTTGGAATAGGTTGGTTCATCGAGCCTTCGCCGCAGCCCGTATAATCTTTCCGTGGCCTCGCGAAAGCGCTTCTGTTCCGGTAGCTCGGGGGCTTTAATGACCACGTCAAATGGATCATCCGGATTATCCTCATAACCCGGCACTTGCTCGACTAATTCAGTGTGAGTTGCCTCGGAGAACCTGTTGAGCGGATCAATGGTCGTAGCTCGGCCAAAAATACGCTCGTGCTTAGGTTTCAGGTTATCAACCGCCATTGCATATTTTGCCAGCGGCGGCGCTTCCACATTGGCATCGACATCAAACTTCTGAGGATTGAACCGCGTATACTGCTTGGCCGGACTCTTAGTGCCCGAGGCAAGGCTTCCGATATAAGCCAACTCACCCACCTCACCTGTAAGGTCTATATTGGGGTACTCATCTCGTTTTCGATCCAACCAGCCGAGGATTTCGGCCTTAGCAGGCGGCCACAAACGATCGAGCACGCTATCAACTTGAAGTATGGCCCTTCGCCATGCTTCGCGCCAAATCTCAGTGCCTTCCCTGTGCACGCGGTCCTGGAGGTCTTCTATTGGCTCGTCGTTGCCCGTCTTCTCCTGATACCAGACGGCTATTTCATAAGTTAAGTCTTTAATTTTCTGTTCGATTTTTCCCAGAACAAATTCCCGGTACTCGCGCTTGACCTCCTCAACATCATGTCTTGCTACATTCCTGAAATTATTCTTGTATTCCTCGCCTCGTTCCTTGATTTCGCTGAGCCATTCAGCACGGAGATCTTCGACCTCGAATTTCTCATTAAAATCATCCAACAACTCAGGATGTTTACTTTTAATGAAGAAATACCAGCTATCGATTCGATTGTACATGTGCCGGAAGCTGTCGTAGATAGGCGCGTCATCTATGCGCAATATTCCGTGCACCTCGTGAGGATCTGTCCATTCCGAGCCGAACGTGCCATCATCCTTGCAGCACTCGCACTCGTGAATGCTCACCGTGAGGGTTTCTTCAAGAACCAGATCGGTTGCGGTACAGTACCAGAGTTTTCCGGCCGCTCCGTCACAAGCCTCCGTTTCATTTGAAGGGAATTCCTTAAAGACTCTGAAATCTCTGAAGTTCCCGACCTTATTGGGCGCACCCCAGCGTGCAAGCACAGCGTCTCTGTCGGAGTTCGGCTCGGTGCAAGCGATTGCGCCGGGGTGTTGCTCTTTACACGCGCCGGTAGCGCCGACAACACCGCCGCCATCGCCCGTGACCGGCGCGGCCGAATCGGCGAAATACATTTTGCTATCAAACGGTGGGAGCCCGGCGATCCAGGCGATACAGTTGCCGCCCAGGTTATTGCACAGACATTCTATGCTGGCCGCCATGTGCCACGGCATGACGATGGCCCCGCTGCCTATCTCTCCCTTTTCGGCTGCCGCCCAATCAAAGGCGGCATCGTGCGCGCGGCATCCCTCATTCGAGTTACAGTCCTGAAAGTTCGTATATTCCCAAACCTCGCCGGTCTCGGGGTCTGTATGGCGATGGACAGGATTGGACTCGCACGTAATACAGTCGGGGCCGCATGCTCCACGACACTCCGAACCGCTCGCAAAGCCAGGGTCTTTCTCGTAAACTTCCAGGGGCCCATCCAGGCGACTGCCGGGCCCATACGGGCCAGACCAGTTCCACTCTCCGCCGTTTTGAGAAGGCAGCAGATTCAGCTCTTCCAGTATCGAGCATAATCTGTCGGTAATGGGGCAGTCGTCGGAAAAACCTTCCCGACTAATGGCGAGTGGGATTCGGTCGAAGGGAATCTGATCGATTGCGGGAGGGTCGATGCCAATGATTATGGCGGGCGATCCTCCGGCAGCTATGGTCAAATCAGTAGATGCGGCTAAAGAAAACGCTATGCCCCCGTGCCATTCATACGGCTGCCAGTAGATTCTGCATATTTTTTCTCCCAGTACATCGAGCTGCGCATAGGCACCCGCGAAGAGATCAGCGGCGACTCCCATATCCAGTTGACGGCTCTGAACCATGGTGACCGTATCGCCACTCATTGACAGACCTCCGCTCATCGTCAAGGTGGCCGCACCGATGCCCCTCACGATCCCTGCCAGTCCGCCTTCCGCCGCTATCAACGGCACGGAAATAGGTACGGGGATGGGCCCGACCGGTATGATCGCGGATAGGCTTAGCTCCCCGCGCACGCCTCCTTGCAGCTTCGCGCTCAGCGCCATCGCTGCGGTCGCGCTCAAACCTCCACTGATAGAGTAGTCGTTCGTAAACGGGTTGATCAGAATATATATTCCGTTGAGGCAAACAGGCCCGATTTGAAGCTCTATCCTGGGAGCAATGCTTCCGGTCAAGCCTATTTCACCCGATATAAATATGTCCGGGCCGATGGGAACCGCAAAAACCGGCACCATGAAATCTTTATCAAGTTTGGGGAGGTCAAAATCCAAAGGGATAGCCTCTATCGGGCAGTATGCAGGGACGATTATTTCCAAGCCTGCCGCGGTAATCCGGACGGGCACTCCAAATGCATCGGCTATTTCCGCTGCTAATTGACCGGCTTCCGTTGCCAGCCAGTCGAATGCCTGACCTCCTGCCTCAACCACGGCCCCTGCGCCTTCGACCACCGCCCCGCCGACTGCCCGTGCGCCTTCAACTACGGCTCCGCCAACGGCTTGCGCACCTTCGACCACGGTTCCACCAACTGCCTGTGCGCCCTCCACCACAGCCCCGCCGACGAACTCTGCGCCGCTTACGACCGCACTCCCAACGTCCCCGGCCACGTCTGCCACGGACTCTCCGGCGCTCGACAGGTCGTCCTCAAACTCCTCCCACGAGTAACGATGGATATGACCCGGCCCGCTCGCTGACTGCGAGATGTGAGAGGCCGCATCTCCACTGACAACCCGGTTGGCTACGGCCTCGGCTTCTATCTCCTGCGGGTCGTCCGGCTGGCTCACGCTGTAGCCAGCAACACGCGCCGGGCCCACCACGCCGCTGCGTTGCTGGATGGTGTGGGCCAATTCGTGCGCGAGTAGTTTCCTGCCGCCCGTCGTCTCAAGCTCGTAGCGCCCCGCGCCAAAATAAATGTCCTGACCCTGTGTGAAGGCTTCGGCGTTGATGTCCTGTGCCGCTCGCGCCACCTGCGGGCCGGTATGAATACGCACCGCGCCCAGGTCTGTGCCCAGCGCGCTCTCCATAGACTCCCTTGTGGCGCGGGGCAGAGGCTCACCGCCATGAGCCTGCACGACATCCGTCACACTCGAAGGTAATCCTTCCTGCTCGGCCGCCTCATTGGCTTCTGCTTGACGTTGCACTAACTGCCGCCTGGCCTGGCAATCGTCGCATTCTTTGTGCGCACCAGCATTCCCGCCGCAGGCGCACTTACGCTGGATCGTCGGCATGATTCCAACCGGCTGCTTGCCGGAACCGGCATTTGTCAGTAACTCGTCATCAGTCCGTTTTAGCGCACGTGTTGGTTGAGAGAAAAATGAGGCGCGGGAGAGCGGCGACAGGCCAGCCGGGTTTTCAGGTGGTTGAGGTTGTCTCTGTACGACTGGCGCGGCCACGGGGGCGGCTTCGCGCACGTAATCATCGCTCGCGCGGCTTATCTTACCCTTGCGCTGCAACAGCCGCGCCACTTCACGGTTGCCCACGGCGCGCTGCAAAAACAGCAGGTTGTTTCGCGTCAGGGGTATATCGTCGGGTGAAGATGCGCCCGCCAGGCTCATCCCGTGCGGCGCGTAATAGGCAGGCGAAGGTGGTTTGGCCCGCGACGGGCTTTGTTCAGCCTCGGCGGTCTCCGCGCGGTCTACCTGCGGGGCCTGAGTTAGTGTGTCACCCATGACAAGGTTGATTCTCTGAGGGCATCAACCACTGCCCAAAGATCAAAATTACGCTGGCCGGTTCGCGATAATTTGCGGCAAAAATCCCACGGCCATAATAATGCTGATGAAAGCAGAGCGAGCTTCCCGCGTGCGAGCTTGCACCTGTGGTGAATATCGATTTTGTCGGTCGTTTCTCCCCGCCGTAAGGCGCTTTCTCAGAAAAACGTTAACTTCGAGTGCTGACTGCTTAGCCACTCGCGCCAGCCGCTTCCGCATCAAGCTGTTCGATGAGCGCCCAGTCGAGGTCAAACTCAGCTTGCTCAAGTAGCTGAAACGCTTGCTGCTCAAGCCCGGCGTCGTAGCCGTCCCGTTCCTGCTTGAGCGTCGCAAACCGCTTGAACCAAAAATACCGGTTGTAGAAGGCGTCCTCGCGGCCGAGGGGCGGGCCGGGGAGCAGCTCCGGCCAACGCTCGAACAGCAGCGACCATGCGAGCGCTTCACCGACGCCGTCAGGATCAAGAGCAATGTCGGGAGTCGATTGCGCGATGCGCCGATAGAGTTCATTCTTCACTCCTGACAACGTGTCCTGTGGAACCAAAGGATTACTCATCTATTACTACTCCTGTATTACTCCGGCAGTAGGCGCAGGGTAATCGTAATGCCCTCCTTCTGGAAGAGAGCGTCGAGTTGTTGCAGAGCACGCGCATCCGAGACGAGCCACTCTACACTCAGTCCTGCGTCCGATGCTGCGGCCATCTGTCGGCGAGCCTCGGCAAGCACCTTCTGGCTGGCAAAGGTGCTCTTCGTGGCCTGTTCCATGTCTGCCACGTGATAGAGCGAACGTGGCTGCATGATAAGTTTCCCATCCTGCACCACACCTCCGGCCAGTTGCTCGAACTGAACATACCCGCCCGAGGGATGAGGAAGGAAGAAACTCTCGTTGTTCGGATTTATCTTTAGTTCAAATGCGTTCACACGCGGGTTGGCCTGGGGCGTTCGCCGTCCCCAGAAGGCTCCCTTGATCGAAGTGTGCGGGCGGGCTTCAACGGTCTGGATGCCCCACTTAATCTTTGTGGTGTAGGTTCCGACTCGTGCCTGCTCGGCCGCCTCGATTGCCGCTTCGGCGGCCTCGAGCGTCTTCGCCTCTTCCCATGCCTGCTTGGCCTTCGCCAGCTCCTCGGGCGTCAGGTCGCCGAGCCCCGCCCTGATGCGCGCCAGCTTAAGCTCTTCGATGAACTTCTGCGCGTCGAAGACCATGGTCTTGATCGCCTGTCGCGCCATCTTGACCACAGCCTTGTACACGTCCGGGTCGGCGAGCGGGCCGGGGAAGGAGTACATCTTTCCCCCCATGACTTTGGTAAGCTCGCCCGTCGCCTCCGCTAAGCCCTTCCGGGCTGCGGCCGCCCTTTCGGCGGCGCGCGCGACCTTGGCCTCGATCTCGTTGGCCTTCTCCAGCGCCCTCACGGCCTTGTTGAACTCGGCCAGGTCGCCGCCCGCGTTGAGCGCTTTGGCCGCGGGGGCCAGCGCCTTGACCGCTTTGAACGCGGCCGCCATGTCCAGGCCCGCGCCGACGACCGCGAGGATGACCCACACCATTGAGGGATCGTCTGAGAATCCTACGTCCGCCAGATTCTTCTGCTGCGTGTACTCCTGGTACTCCTCAACCGCGAGGTAGACGCCCAGGGTGGCCCCGGCGAGCCCGGTTCCGGCGGCGATGATCACGGGCGTCGCGGCACCGAACGTGATGACCGAGAGCGCGATTGCGACGATGGCAAACGCGATGCCCTTCACCAGCTTGAGGATCGCATCATCGCGCATCTTGTCCTGGATAATCATGTCGTGGATGGAGCCCGGCCTGATGCCCTGCTGGATGTAGAACTGCGGCATGAGCTTGTCCATCTTATAGATCAGCTCGGGCTTCCCCTCGATCTCGGCGCGCGCCTCGCCGATGGCCTTCAATCGGTTCTGGATATAACCCTGAAGCAGCGCTCCCAGCTCACTCTCGTTCGCCTTGGCGAGCGCCACCTTGTCGATCCGCCTATCGAGCGGCAGGCCCTCCTCCTGAAAGACCGGGTGAGCGCTCGACAGGCCCTTCATCTCGGCCTCGGCGTTCCCCTTGGCCGCCGCAGCCTTCTCGCGCCCGGCCTCTGCCTTCTGGCGCGCCGCTTCGGCCTCGCTCAAACTGATCTTCGGGCGCAGGTGGCCCTGTCCCGGTATTCGTGCCTGCTCACTGGCCTGCACGTAGTCGTTCCATATCTTCGCGTTCGTGTTGTACTCTTCGACCTCCCTGAATTGGGTTCGCAGTCCGCCCAGCTTCTGATGCAGGGCCGCGACCTCGGCCGGATTCTTGTAGCGCTCCGACTCCTGGTAGAGCTTGCCCGCGTACTTCGCCAGGAGGTCTTTGGCGATGTTGGCCGACTCCTGCTCGAACGCCTGCTCGAACTTCCTGATGAAAGCTTCAAACTCGGCGACCCCCGCGAAGTTGTATCGCGGCAGTTCCGTCTCAAGTTCGTTGTACAACCGCGTGCTCGCCATCGGGCCGATATTCACGGAAACGCCGCCCACACCGCTCTGCGCAGCAGCGGCTGCCGCACCGGCGGCCATCGCCTCGCTGGTCAGCAGGCTGCGGTACAAGCGATACTTCCTGTAGACCTCTTCCAGCCCGATCAGCTTCGTCTGGATTTTGTCGCGCTCCTCGCGCTGCTGGCCGCGCACCGCCATCTCGGCGATGTACTTATTGAGCGACGCCTCTAGTGCGTCCAAGTCCGGCGCCGTGGCTGTGACCTTGCTGGCGTAGTCGCTGACCTGTCCGGCGGGCAGCTTCTCGATCTTCTTCGCGAGGGCGAAGAGCTTGTCGTAATCTGCCATCGTCAGGGTCTTGCCCTTAGTGCTGAACCTGATTAGCTCCTTCACCTGGGGCGGCAGGTTTGTGATGTACTCGTGCTGGAACAGCACCTCGTCACGAATCATGCGCCATAGCTCGGCCTTACCCTTCTCGCCCGGCTTGATCTTCGTCTCCGTCTTGTCGCCGACCGCCACGAAGTACCTGCGGTTGATCTCCGTCAGGAGGGCGGACTTTTCACCGGATTCCGGCCCGGCATGGAATGTCCTGGCGCGTTCCTCCGCCCCGATGACGCCGCCCTCCGCGCCGACGCTGATGCCACGATCCCTGTTCGCCTGGCTCCGCTGCCGTCTCAAGAGCCGGGTGTCAACCCAGAGTGTGACGGGGCTGTTCTCGGGGGTGTACGAGCCCTCGGAGTTCACCCATTCGAGGTTATTCATCACCCTGCCGAAAATCTGGCGCATCGCCGCCTCCCTGAACTCCTGCTGGGTCATCGGCTGCTTGACGTGTATCTGGTAGGGCACATAGGTCTTCTCCTTCTTCTCCTGCCGCTGGATGGGCCCATGTGCCGCGCGCGCCTGGATGGGCCTCCCCGCCGCCTTTGGCTGAGCCGTGGCTACAGGGGGCTCAGTTGCATCTACGGGGGTCTCAGCGTCCTCGGCCAAAGAGACAGATTCTTCGCCCGAGTTCTCAACGGAGTCTGCGGGCTCCTCGCCCTCGGCGGTATCCTCCTTCAACTTCGCGAGGTCGCCACCGGACGACGATGCGGCCACGACGCGACCCACCCTCTCGCCCCGCGCCGCCCTCGCGCCGAGGTCGTCGGCCTCTCGCTCAAGCGCGGGGTCATCGTTCAGGGGCACGCCCCCGGCAAAGGCCGTAGTTCGGACGTGCCCCTCCGACTGTTGGAGCACATGGGCCAACTCGTGACCGAGAAGCTCCTTTCCTCCCTGGGTGTGCGGGGCGTACTGACCGGGGGCGAGGTGTATGTCCGAGCCCTGCGTGTACGCCAGCGCCCCGAGCGAATCTGCCTGCGAATCCTGGTGAATGCGCACTCCGGAGAAATCCGCACCGAAGGAAGCCTCCATGTCGGCTTCAACGTTGGGCGGCAGCTTGTCGGTGGATGAGAAACTCGAAGCCCCTTTTTCCGGCTCCGACTGTGCCCCACCTCCAGTGGCTGGCCCCTCCTTAGCCTGCGTCTGCTGTGCCCGCTGCATCGGCTCGCCATCCTGCTGCGCCGCGTTGGTCTGGGTGGAAGAAAATAGGAATGGCTGTGAGGGGGAGGGCTCAGGCATACGCGACGCCCGAGCGGCTCGGCTGTCAGCATCGCCTTCGTAGGCATCGCCCGGTTGACTTAACTTTCCCTTCCTCTTCAAAAGTTGCACGACGGCCCGGTTGCCCACGGCGCGCTGCAAGAGCATCAGGTTGTCTCGCGTCAGAGGAATGTCGTCCGGTGCGCATGCGCCCGCCAGTCTCGGCCCGTGCTGCGGCGGGTAATAAGAGCGGCCCGACGCGGCGGTTGCTGCTGCTGCCGCTGCTGCTGGCCCCGCCGTTCGTTCAACTCCGGCTGGCTCTTGATTGTCTTTCTGCTGATCCTGTGTGCCTTCAGGGCCCATAGCAGGTTTAATCAACTATGTTGCTTGATCCAATTCAGCCATTGATCGGCGGCCTGCTCGCGCTCAGGGGTCGTCCCGGCAGGATTATAACTACCCAGCGACCGCTGAAGCTGTTCCCAGTCTTTGCCTTCCGGCAGTTGCGAGACGATTGACCTGATAACCAGAAAAGCTCGTTCTCGCGTCACCGGGTCATCGGATTTGAGAAGAGGGGCGACGGCCGAGAGCGCGGGAGGCCCCAGTTGGATCAACCCATAGGTTGAGAGCGTGTAAGGGTAGTGTAGTAAATTTTCGAGATCATTTATCGTGCGCACAAGCGCATCAATCGCCCTGCTGTCATTAATACGGGTTAGTCCCTGGGCCCCGCGAGCACGTATCTCGCCGTTGGTGTCATTCAAGAGTTGGGCGAACGTTTCGGCGCTGGCCGGATCGGCAATCTCTGCCAGCCCCTGAGCCGCCTGAGCGCGCAGGCGCTCATCCGAGCTTTCGAGCGCCTTCGTCAGGGCGGCAGTCGCCGCCCTGCCATGCTGTACAAGTTCGGCGAGAGCTAATGCTCTCGCGTTGAAATCGGGTGAGCTTAGCTGCTCAACCAAATCTTCTACTGATGACGCCATCACCTTGCCCTCTATTGGTCTGTTTGACTTTCAAAGCAACCCGCCCGCTCCAACGCCGCAGACCACCAACGCCATGAATATTACCCAGCCGCAATTTCAGCGCCGCCTCATGGGCCAGCGGGCGCAGGAGCCGGAGCCGCAGCAGCATGGCTGAATGTTACCACTACGCGGCGATTGAACTGGCGGTTAGCGTCGCGATCCTGATCTGCGCCGACAGCAGCCGTGCCTCCGGGTTGATCGCCCGTTCCGGCATTGGTAGTGGCCGAGGTCGATGCGCCCACCCCGGCTTCTCCAACCGAAATGCCTGTGATTCTGCCGGGAGCAATCCCCCTGCCCAACATGGCTGCTTGCACCGATTGAGCGCGCCGTCTGGCCAGATCGGCATTCCGGGCGCTCGCCCCGCCGCGAATGTCGGCGAAGCCTTCGAGTGACATCTGCGCGGTCGGGTTGCGCGTCAGGTAAGGCAGGAACGCATCAATTTTTGCAGCCTCGCTCGCGCTCAGCACATCGTTGTCAAACGGGAAGTAGAACGTCACGGGCTCGTGCACGTAAAAGTCCCTGTGACGTTCCAGCGCTTCGTTGAAGGTGGCGGATTCCGAACTTAGAACAGAGATGTGTTCATTGATAATCCGGCCCGCTCTAAATCCGAACCCCCACTTGACCGCACCATAAGTAATCATAGTGTCTTCACCCATAGCCACGGACTCGAAGCTAAAGTCCAGATTCCATCTCGGGTCAGCTACGCCCGGAGCGTCGAACATCGCGGCGGATCGAATATCGCTGGGGTCGCTGGAACGCTTGAAGCCCGGCGTCTGCCCGACCACACCGCCTATGCCTGCGCCGTACTGAGCGGGTTGGGGAGTCTGCCCGACAGTTCCGGTCGTGCCCGGAGCGGCCGGTTGGAAATCGTAGCGCGGAGACAGGGCTGACCCGCGGGGCACGGCAGGGCCCGCCGCGTTCGGCTGGTGATGAACGTCTGTGAAGTAACCGCCTTCGACTCCGCGCGCCGCATCATCCTGAGTTCTGAGTCCCGGCTGCCCCAAAGCCCCGCGCGGCGCTTGTGCCGCCGGAAGGGAGGAAGGGGTCACGTCCGTTCCACCCACGTCAGTCAATTTCACAACCTGAATTATAACGATCGAGTTAGAGTTGGGCGCTGTCGTGTTTGGAACGAAGCGGATATAACCATCCAATCCGCTATGAGTTGGCGGCGTATTGACGGCCCCCTCCCTCGTTTGCAGATCGACCTCAAAGCCGCCATGAGTCACCGGGAAAGAGCCGGTCAGGCTGCGTTGGATAAGCTTTGTGCCGACACGGTCAGGAACAGGGCCGGAGATGGAGCGAGCCCTTGGGCCACCGGTCTGCTGTATCACATGCGTCAGCTCGTGCGCCGTCAACGCATCGTTGGCCGGAGACCTTCCGGAGCCGTAGTATATGTTCTGCTCATAGGTGAACGCTTCGGCATTCAAGTCCTCGTTCATTCGAGTGGCGTTGCCGCCCGTGTGTACTCGCACGTGGCTGAAATCAGCACCGAATTGCGGCTCCATGAAAGAGCGCACCTCATCGGGAAGAGGACTGCCGCCGCCCGTGCTGCTTAAACTGCTCTCAAGATTCTGAGCTGCTTCAGGGCTTCCGTCATTCGCCCGCCCGGCCCCTTGCTCCGTCGGCTCCGCTTCCGGCGCGGCTTCACGCTGAAGCAGCGGCGTAATTGTGGATGCCAGCGATTTCGTCTGTATGCTTTCCACCTCCAGGAGCGACATGTCTGCTTGCGCGGATTCAGAGGCGGCAGCATCAGGCAAGGTCATCACCTCCTCTGCCACACGGTCAGCTTCCTGCTCAAAGGGGTCGTCCGGGTGGCTCAGCTCTACCTTCCTCTGCAAGAGTCGCGCGACCGCGCGGTTGCCGATGGCGCGCTGCAAGTAGAGGATATTCTCGTGCGTGAGCGGGATGTCGGCGGGCGAAGCCGTACGCGGCGAGCCCAGCGCTTGCGGAGAGGGATGGGCCTCCTGCGGGCCAGAGCCTTTTTTCTCCGGCGTCTCGCTTTTGTCCGGCTTCGCAAGCCCGGAATCATCTTTCTGCGGAGATTCAATTCGTTCACCGCCCATGGCTTTACCTCCCGCAAGCTTCGTAAATCGGCAGTGGCATTAATCCTTTGGAACAAGGGTCGGTTTCGTCTTCGAGATGACCACCTTGTAATTCTCATGGATGTCGATCAGTTTTTTATCGAGCAGTTCTCCGGTCAGGGCGATTCTGGCCGACGCCGTGTCTTCGGACGCGATTGCGGGGGCTTCGGTGGCGCTCTCCTGCGATTCGCTTATCACTTCATGGGTTGCGAAGATACGGCCGTCCTTCTTGTCATACTGGATGGCGATAAACCGTTTCGGCGCAGGTGCGGAATCGGCCGCTGCCTCTCCCGGCCCGGCGTGCGTCTCGTCGGCGGCTTGCGTGGTCACGGGCTTCTCGGCCTGTTTTGTCTTCGCGGCCTGACGGGCCGGTTCCGGCTCTTCCGCCTTTTTCGTCGTGTCCCTGATCCACGAGTGGGGGTCTTTGCTACGCGGTTTTTTCTTCGACATGATTTTGTTCCCTTCTCAGAATCTCTTCGCACAGGGCGCGATAGTCTCCGGCGCCGTGGCTGGTCGGCGAATATTCAAAGATGGACTGACCGAAACTCGTGGCCTCTGACAGGGCGACATTTCTTCTAATCACGGTCTGAAACAGTCTGTTGCCGATTGGTTTGCGCAAGCCTTCGAGGACTTCCTGATACAGTCTTAACCTGTGATCGAAGAGGGTTATGAGAATCCCCGTAATCTCCAGCTCCGGGTTGAGGCGTTGTTTGACTTTGTCGGCCATCTCACTGAGATTGTTCAAGCCTTTGATCGCCAGGAACTCCGCTGGCAATGGAACGAACACCTCGCGTGCCGCCGTCAGTGCATTCAGCGTCAACAATCCCAGGTTCGGCGGGCAGTCTAAAAGAATAAAGTCATAGCCGGAGATGCCTGCCAGAATATTCTTCAACAGGGCCTCTCTGCCGATCTCTGTTGAAAGCTCAAATTCGGCAGCCGTCAGACTGATCGAGGCCGGAATAATCGCCAGCCCGCCTTTTTCAATCAAGACCTCCTCGAAAGTGGCCTCCCCCTTCAGCAACTCGTAGACTGTCGGCTCCATGTCGTCGGCGGCGATGCCGAGCGAATAGGTCAGATGAGCCTGTGCGTCCAGGTCGATGAGCAAAACTTTCCGGCCCAGGGTCGTCAGGCCAGCTCCCATGTTGACGACGGAAGTGGTTTTACCAACCCCGCCTTTCTGGTTGACCACCGCTATGATCCTGGCTGGCTTCGACGCCGATTTATATGGCAACGTATCAATGCTCATGGTGTCCCAGCAATGTTAGTATCCGGGTTGAATCCACCCACACGTCTCTTTGAAAATTGGCCCACCGCTCTCATGGCGGTTTGCGCAGGCCAGCTTTCAGTTAAATAGAATCTCCCTCACATCATATTCGACCGTTATGGAACCCGTGTTCACGACCTTGAGGCTATAAAACAACCTGCCGTCCGCCCCCCCGCCTTTGACGCTGAAAGACCAGGACAGCTCACCGGCGTTAGTCGGGACGACGTGTAGAATTGCGTTCGGCGAAACGGAAAGTGGCGGCGGGCCTGTGACGGGCAGTGCATTTGTGTTCTGATCTACGGGCGAGAGGGTTCCACTGTAAATCGTTTTTATCAGCTTGAGTTTGGCGCTGGTCACAGCCTGATTGGCGATCTTATCCGCGTTGACGGCTCCATTCAGAATCCTGTCAGTGACTACGGCATTATTGGCGAGCTTGTCGGCGTTGACGGCCCCGCCCTGGATCTTGTCGGTCGAGACGGCGTTACTGGCGAGCTTGGTTTCTGTGACGGCTCCATTCTGAATCTTTGTCCCGATGACGGCGTTGGGCGCGAGCTTATCGGTGGTCACGGCCGCGTTCAGAATCTTAACGGTGACGACCGAATCATCGGCGAGCTTTAAGGCTGAGACGGCCCCGTCCGCGATCTTCGCCCCGATGACCGAGTTAGCATCGAGCTTAAGCTCGTTGACGGCCCCGTTTTGAATCTTTTCCCTGGCGACGGCGTTGTTGTCCAGTTTAGCCTCGATGACGGCCCCGTTCTGAATCTTGTCGGTCGAGACCGAATCATCTGCGAGTTTATGCTCGGTAACGGCTCCGTCGGCGATCCTGGCCTCGGTGACCGCGTCGGGCGCAAGCTTGTCTTCGGTGACGGCCCCATTCTGAATCTTGTCGGTCGAAACCGAATCGTTGGTGAGTTTGTCGGTGTTGACGGCCCCGTTCTGAAGCTTGTTCGTAGTGACGGCGTTGTTGGCGAGCTTGGTGTCTGTGACGGCCTCGTTCAGAATCTTATCCGTGGTGACGGCGCTCTGCGCAAGCTTCTCGGTCGTCACGGCCCCGATCCTAATCTTTCTGTCGGTGATAGCGCCATCCGTAATCTGATCGGTGTCCACCACACGGGCGTTCTTGCGTATCGGCGGATCGCCTACGTTGACGACCGGCTTCATCGGGTCGTTGTACTTGTCACAGGAGGTGCCGGGGTCTTTTATGTCCTTCAACTGGATCAAAGCGACGGTGATGTGCAGCCCCATGTTCGGGGCCGAATCCCACTCGTGCTTAACTTGTTCTCTGATCCGGTTATTTTTTTGATTGCTACTGCATGAATCATCCCCAACCAACTCCGCGCTCTCGTCATAGTAAAGGCTCAGGTAAGGGGCTTCAGGCTTGAACTCCTCGATGGGCACTTTTAAACCCGCTTCCGGCACGACGATCTCGTTACCTTCGGGGTCTACGGCCAACCCTTCGCCGATCAGGAACGCCTCGAAATCATCCGGGTCAGAGCCCTTCGGCTGGCACGTGACAACCAACCCGCCGATAATGCCCGGGGGGAAGCGCCGCAACAGCAGTTTTTGTTTCCCACGGTGATACTCCTGCTGATCCTGAAAATCCCGGGCCGTCAGCATCTGGCCCCGGTAGTAGTTGATCCTGGCAAATTCTCCGTTGCTCATGGCGTCTCCATCTTATTCACTACGGAATTAGCAATCGCGCTACGGTCGAGGCTTAACCGCCTTTCAAAAGCGTCAGCCGGAATCAGAAGAAGCGTCAGTCCGTGGCTCCCGGTTTCAACTTGGAGAACCGTTCAATATCGATTCCGAATCTCAAACTCCCCCATAATCGACGAGTATGTTTGGCGGATTGACCAGAAGAAATATGATGCAGTTGGTTCCGCTGCCGATTACGAGGTCTACGGTCGAGCCGGGCGTGGCCCAGCGTTGGGCGTATTTTGCTTTTTCAAAGAACTCCCGCTCGTCCTCGATTTTTCCGGGCTCGTAAGTCCGCCCCGGCGTCAAACCCCTTTGCATCAGCCATTCCGTCACTTCGGCTTTCCCTCTGCCAATGAGGGGCGAAACATCGAACCAATAGTTCTGCCCCAGGACAGACCGCAGCATGTTCTGTCTCTGTGCTTCCCAGCGCGGGTAGGCCCACTCCGATTCCCTCTGGTTCGCAGACGTGGTGCGGTAGTTTTCATAACGGGTGAGCTTCGCGTCCCTGTGATCGGGGTCTTCGGTGCTGGTGTCGTAATTTTCGACATGGCCGAGGATGATGATCTGCTCGTCTTCGTGGCACGGGTGGAGCCCACGGCACGCGGGGCAGTTGCACGAGTCGCCGTTGGCTGACCCGGCCCCGTTTGCATGGCGACAACCCGGCAGCTCCTCCGCCGTAAAGAGTTGCACGTTGAACCCCTCACGGACGCGAGAATACTGCGGACGCAACCGGTCATCGGCGCATTCGGACGTGTACTGCTCCGTGGGCTGTGACTTGCACTCGCAGTACCTGATGCCGATAAACAATTTCGGGGTCTCGTATTGCGGCGGCGAGCATTCTTCTGATCTTACCAGCAGGCCGAGCCTGCGCAGTTGCTCTATCTTTTCGTCCAGGGGGACGAGGTATCTCTCACAGACGATTATCTCGTTGCCCGCGCAATCGAGCGCCAGGCCGCCTCCGATGAAGACTTTGGTGATGGCGGCATCTCTGGGGCCGACCTTTATACAGTCCAGCCTCAGCTCAAGGCCCCACACGACGCCGTCACCGTGGAGGCGGTTATGGAGCTTCAGCTTTTCGCGGAGGTAGGTTTGTTCATCCACGAAATCCTCCTCGGTCAGAAGCATTCCGTGAAAATAGTTCACCCGCTTAAATTTGCCGGAGTTGCATTTCTCCGTCCCGCCGGAGCTACAGTTCTCGTGGGTGCCATTCTTAGACATGCTCTTATTCTCCTACGGCAAGAGCCGATGAATCACGCCTCTGTTTGTTTGGCCTTCTGTCAGGTGATAAGCGACATAGATGTAAGTGCCATCGAATTGCATATCCGAGATTTCAAAAGTAGTTTGGGGAGCTACTTCCAGAAATTCGATGCGCTGCACCTCCTCCTCTGAAAATATATCGACCCTGGTGATGAAGGCTTCGTTCTTCCCCGGGACGGCAGACCAGAGCAGGGAACCGCCGCTGTAGGCGAGTGCCGTGTGCGCCGTGTCCGTGTTGACCGTCTCTTCTTCCCCGGTCTCGATGTCCAACACGGAGAGCCCGTCGTTGTGGCTGACCCAAAGGCGCGTCCCGTCAAAGACCATGTGATCGGGGGCTTCTCCCTTCAGCCGGTGAGGCTCGCCGACCATGCTCGTCCCGTTTTGCTTCGTGATCTTTCTGACTACGGCGCGCTCGCCTTTCCTGTCCCTCGAAGACGCCCTGTAAGTAATCCACAGCGCGTCGCCGTCCGACGCCATCGCTTCGATCCTGGACAGCGGCTCGCGCTCATCCGATTCGGGCACGTTGATGACCTCGACGATGCAGCCTTTGACCGGGTCGATCCGGGTCAGGTAAAGATGGTAGCCCCCAACCGTGCGCGTTAATTGCGCCCGGCTCTCGTCGTTTTCCTGTCTCCTTTCCTCGTACCTGAACCTTTTCGGCACGTCGTGGGCGACGTAGATATCGCCGTCGTGGAGGACGACCTCGCCCGCGTAAGGATTGAGCCTGACGCTATAGGGGGCGCCTCCGACTTCTGGAAACCTGTAACAGGCCGGAAGGGTATTGCACTGCGGCAGCCCGTCTATCGTCCGCCGCTCCAGCGTGCAAACATCGATGCGCGTCAATCTCCCGTGGGACGGCCGTTGATAGACCAGCGCGGACTCTTCATTTGGCGGCGATGATCCGTAATTCTGTTCGTAATGGCCCGGCGACACGAAATACTGCTCCTGGCGGTCTGGAAAAGCTTCGTGGTGGCTGATCCACATGTACCTGCCGTCGTAGGCGATGCCCCACGCGGGATTGTCCAGGTACAATCTTGAATCTTTGATGGGCTTGTTGGTCGCCCTGTCGATTCGCCAAATCTGCCTGTCCTCGCGATCCGTGACCCAAATGTAATCCCCGTCCGAAGTCATACGGAAAGGCTGTTTCCCCGTGTACCCGTTGCTCTGGTTGAGGATGGCGGTTTTTCCGTTCTGGTATTTCAACCCTTTGATGGTGCTGGCCAGCAGGGGCACGTGTTGCCGCCGGTTGAGCTGCGAGGCCCAGCCCTGCCCTGCCTGCCGAAGGCATGAAAGCAGCTCGTAGAGCATCTCGTTGCTGAAGGCCACCTTGCGGTACGCCATGCTGAGGTCTATATCGACGGCCGTGGTCTCCGTCGCCGGGTTGTAACAGACGGCGGCCAGCGGCACGGCTTCGCATTGGGGTCGCTCCGGGCAGCAGCCGCTGATGACTGGCGACGGGTCTTGCAGGAAACGTTGGCACTGGGCTTCGCATTTCAGGCCATGACTCGAAGCCGATTGCAGGATGGTGGTGGAATCTGGCTTTTCACGGCTGACTATAAAGCGGTAGCTTTCGCGCGTGCGGTTGTAGACGCATTCCTCTTTGTAACCGTCGCAACTGTCAATCAGGATGGGCGACGGATTGACTCCGCATTCCTCATACATGATGGAGATGTAATACAGGTACGACCCCCTCCTGTGCGCAGCCTCTCTCTGTGCGGACTCTATCTGCGCAGCCTCTCTGTGCGCGGGCTCTTCCGGCGGGCTGCCCTCATGATGCGAGAGCAGGTCTACGGTCTCTTCCCGGCAAACCAGAATCTCGTGGCCGTAGGGGTCGATTGCAAAACCGGGCTCGACTATCACCCTTCGCTTATCACGAGCGTGCGGACGAACCTTCAGCCCGCAGAGCACCCCCCAGCCGAGCCCGAAGCGATTTACCATCCACCGTTTCTCATTCATGTAACTTTGCTCGTCGGTAAAATCACGGGCCGTCATGAATTTGCCGAAGTAAAAGTTGTTCCGCTCCGCGAAGCCGTGTTGCGTGAGCGTAGATTCTTTATGCTTTTCCTGCATGGCCGTCATCCTCCATCGCCTGAATTCATTGTAAAATTGCATCAACCGTGATTGTTGACCGCATCCCGATCACGCCTCGACGGCGGAACCTCTTGCCTAAAAACGTCCCCTTGCCGAGCCGCGAGGTGAGGCCGAGGCGCCCCACCTCGAAGCCCTTCGAGAGTCTCGTATCCACTTCCAGCAAGGCGCGCCGACCCAACTGCATCGCCTCGCCGCCAGCGTGCAGAAAGTATCGCGTGTGAGCTGGCTTCTCGTCCTCGATCAGGCGGCGCAGCGCCTGCATTTGAGCGTCGGTTTTGAGCTTCGACGTGTCTGTGAATACCGTAAAGTCGTAAGCGCCGACCTCAAAGGGCTTCTCCACCGGCTCGTCCCCTTCGATCAGGGCGAACTCGCCGATCCGCGAGGATTCTTCGAGCACGAGTCGTTTCGTGAAACTCTTTCCGACGACGGTCGAGTTGCCGAGGATCGAATTTGCGCGCAGCACCATCGGCGTTCGCAGCCGGTGATGCTCGATAATGAATGTCTCGCCTCCCGTGAACAGCTCGATCATCTGCCGCAGTCCCCGCGTCGTGCCGCGAATCTTGTATAGCCGGAACGCCCTTTTAAGCAGCTCCCTTCTTTTTTCTTCCGGCCAGTTATGGTCGCGCAAGACCGCAAGCCAGGTGCCGAGCCACTCCAGAAACTCGCTGGTGACCGCCTCCGGGTCAAAGTACTTCGCCACCCCGGCGATCTCCTGCTCGGTCTCGTATGACAGCGATTCAAAGATCGAAAGAAACCGCTCGAGGAAATACCTTCCCCCTTCATCCTCCTGGTAGGTCGCCGGTAAATAACGCAGATAAGAGAGTCGCTGGAAATAGATTTGGGCCCGCTTTACCCTGTGCGTGTGGAAACCGTCGCCGGTAAAGACGAACTTCAGTTGCAGGTAACGACCGACGGCCTTCGGGAACAGGGCGTCTTCGACGGCGACGGAACCATGCGGGGTGCTGAACAGGTACTGCCAACGCAGCAGGTTCCCCTCTTTTTCGTCGCGGTCGAAGGGGTTGTCGGAAGCGCGCCAAAATAGTTCGAGCGTGGATTTCTCGGCGCTCTGAACCTCCAGGGCGAGGCGGTGCCATTCGCACGCTTCGATAGTGCTGTCAAAAACCTTTGAATAGTAGGCTCCCTTCTCCTCGAACCGGCCTTCGCCTGAGAAGAGCAGCACCTTCCCGTCGGGGCCGCAACTGGCATAAAGGCGACCCTCCACGTCCACTATGAGTTTGAAGCACCCGCCCGAATATTTGCCGAAGCTCCCGAGGTATCTGCGAGCCGGGTCCAAGGTTTGATCGAACAGGTGAATGCGTAAATCGTCGCCTTCGCCGCTCTCGCCCACGTAGATGATCCCGTCTTCATCGACGGCGACGGCCGAAGGCTGTGTCGGCCGGTCAACATCCCGGAACTGTTCGGGTATGTCGGTGGGCCAATTGACCGGAGTGCCTTGCCATTCGCCGACAGAACTGAATTTCTCGACGGTTGACGTATCGGAATCGATGACGTAAATAAAATCTTCCTTATCTATGGCGATGCTTTCGGGCTTTCGCAGAGCGTGTTTTGCGCCCTTCCCGATAAAGCGCAGGAACTTGCCTAACCTGTTGAACTTCTGTATCCGCCGGTTCCCGTAGTCGAGGATGTATAGATTCTCCTTGCTGTCGGTGACGAGGTCTTTCGGTTGATCGAACTCTCCCCGACCGGTGCCGCTCACATAAGTGCAACGACCCTTTCTGCCGAGCACGAGGCGGAGTTGAAACTGCGGAAGGTAAAAGCCCTGCACGCGATGATTGAAGGTGTCGGCCACATAGAGCGTCTCTTTCCCGAAGGCCAGACCGCCGGAAGCCTTCCCGCCTCTTCCGAACTTAAATTGACCGTTCTCGTCGCCGCAGCCGAAGAGACCCCTGACGCGCCAGGGACGCCTGAGTTCGCCGGGGCAGGTGGGCCTTCGATCTTCGACGCCACAGTTTTCGTAACATTCCAGTCGTCGCAGAGTCCCGCCTTCGGCCTCGTACTTGTATATCTGACAATCCTCCGCATCGATGATAAACAGATCGCCCTTGTGATCGACCCCGAGGCCGGTCGCGTGGCCGGGTTGGCCCGACTGGCCGATGCCGAGCAGGGGCGTGAGCGATAGCTGGCCCTCGCGGTCGATAAAGACCGAGTCGGCCCAACCTTCACGCCACTTGGCCCGCGTGTTGATCGTAAAGTAATTAAATTCTTCCGGCGTCGTACACCTCATCGATGACCTCTCGTCAGCAAACGGCAATCTCATGCTCGCCTGAGTAGACCAGTCCGATCTTACGCAGCGTAATCCGGTCGCGCTGCGCGCTATCACAACTCTCGCCGATGAGCGAAATCTGATCGACGCAAACCACTCCCTCGATCTCTTCGATAAGCTGGTAGATTTCCGATTTGTAAACGGGCCGCCCGAAAGGCCAGCCCTCGGCGTCGGGGCCGCCCGTCAACGGGTTTAGAAACTTTTCCAGCGCAGCGCGCGCATCGCCCCGAACCTTTTCGGCCCCCATGCGCGGATCGACCCTGATTACCGCCGCGACCGTCACCTTGATGAACTCGGGGCCGATCACAGACAGGTTCGTTGAGACGATAGACCTCGATTTCAAATGATTGTAGATGCTCTCTTTAAAGCCCCTGCTCGGCACGGGCAACCTGCTGCTGCTGCTCGCGCCGGGCAGAGTTTCGGGCACGACGACTACGGTCACCGCACCGGGCATCTGTATCGCCGGAAACTTCGGATGGTATTGCGTCAGCACTTTCACACGGGCGACGCGGATTCCGGGAGTCTTCATCGTGAGCGTCTCGAAGTCGGAGGTCGTGATGCCTCTGGTCACCTCTTTGAGACTCCGGCGGGCACGGCTTTTGGCTTCGCCGAGCGGTTCGGCCTCTGCGCCTCCGCGGGAAGGTCTACGGTTATCGACCTTGACCTTATCCTTCAATTCCGGCGCGACTGTTTCTCTAATCATGCCCGCTTTGACGTTACCCTTTTCACCGCCGCCGACGCGGTACTGTGCGACGTGGACGTTGCCCTTCTCGTCTTCAACCGGCGGAGGGATGCGCCCTTTAATGCCATCGCCAAACTTTAAAAGGCCGTCTTTCAAGTTGACGGTGAAGTGCCGGTCTTCGGGCGAGGAAGCGTCAAAGTCGTCCACCTCCGTCCACTCGTACCATTTCTCTTTGCCCCCGTGCCTGCTTTCGTCTTCCTCCTTGACCTTCAGCTCGACCGTCCTGTGTAAGACCGGTTTGTTCCTGAGCTTGATTTTTTGGAAGGGCAGTCCGTTGGCCGAAGAATACTCGTCCAGAATCGTTTTCCCGTGCGTGGCCGAGACCGTATTGACCACGACCGTATCGAGGCGCGGCGGGATTTCATAACCGGGCGTTTTGATGGAAGCGCGTAGCCAGTACAGGTCTTCGGCGGGCAGGGAGCGAGCAGCTTTCTTTTCAATATCCCGGATGCGACCGGCCGCGATGTCGTCGGGGCCTTTGAAGCCGAGGCTCCCGTTCCTGGTCAAAGCAACGGTCTCGTCATTTACTTCCAGTTGCCTCCAACCATTACCTCCGGCCCAGTACTGCCACTCCAGTTCCGCCGACGGTACAAGCTCAGCCTCCGCGCCAGCGTTCGCGCCCGGAGCCGCCGGGAGGTCTGCGTCGAAAACATTTACGACTAATCTAAGCTCTCCCGTGGGGAAGGCGGCGGTCGCGCCGAGGCCCAGGTATAGTTTGTCGCCCTGAGCAGGTTCCTCGCCGAAAGCGAAGTAGGGAACGCCTATCGATTCGTTGGACGTGGTGTTGTCGACCAGGCGGCCGTTCGCGTACGTCAGTATTCTTTGGAGCGTGCTGGAATGAACCAGCACATCTTCGGCGGTCTCAAAAATAATTCGTTCGGCGGTCACGGGATCGGTCGCGGCGACCTGCGACCCCTTCGCAACAGTGACGGTGGGCGCGTCGGGCTTCGAGAGTTCAAACGTCACGTGGGCCGTGGCCGGGCTTGCAGGCACGGGCGGCGCGCCGAGCAGCTTGAGAAACTTTAAGAAGTTCTTGTCGGTGACGCGATCCAGATAATAAATCTGCATCTCCGCGAGCCAGGCGAGCAGATCGACCAGGGTGATTCCGGGGTCGCTCAGGTTATGGTCTGTCCACTCGCGGGCGTAGCGCGGAATCAGCGCCCTCGACTCCTCGAAAAGCTCATTAAAAGTCTTGTCGTCTAAATTTGGTATCGGTAGCGGCATCGGACGACGTTCCTCTATTTAACCTCTGCCTTCATCTGCTCGTATTTCATGCTGCCGGGCTCCGGGCATCCGATGGGCTCGAACTCCTGCCTCGCGGCGCAATCCGTCTTTAACGACCGGCAGGGATCGGAACCATTCTGCGGCCCATCGAGGAGGACGCTGATTCTGTGCTCGCCGGAAACGGGCAGCGTGTACTTGCCGAGCGGGACATCGCCTTCAAAGGCTTTACCATTAGCGCGCAGGATTAGCTTTTCGACGTGGTCGACATCTTCAACGTCCTCGGCCAGCGCGATGATTTCCGAAAGGCAGATGTCATGTCCGAAGTCCCAGCCGGTTTGATATGGCCCGCCGGTCAGTGGGTGTATGTACCGGTTGAGCTTCTCTCTGAGCGAGGTCTCGACTGCCGCAGCCTTTTCCAGGCTCGTGGGGACGACCGCAGCTTCAACGATCACCTCCGTGTAATCCGGCCCGGTAACATGAATGTGCCTGGGCGAGGACACGACGTTGGCGGAATACTTTTCCAATCCTTCCCTGACAATCTTAATCAACTGTTGAGAGGGCCGTGGCGCCGCCTCGTCGCTGTCCGGCACAATCATCACCGTCACCCAGCCCGGAACCGTATCCCTGTCCTCGTCGGTGTTGGGCAGGCACTTCGCCCGCGCCACCTTACGCGACGCACCCCTGGCAAGCGCCTCGTAATCTTCAGGCGTCACGGCACGATTGCGGTTTTTCAGCAGCAGCGGGCCGCGCGCGAGCACGTCGTCGAGCGTCTCGGTCTCAGACCCGCCGTCGGCGACAAGATGATTCGTCACGGCGTTGACGAACGGCACCGCGCTTTTCAGGCCGGAGATGGCGTTGACGGGCACGTTGCCTTTCTTACCGCCGCCGAACGTGTAACTCACGACTATGTTATCGACGCCGACCGGCGGAACCATGCCGCGCGTGCCGTCGCCGAACTTGATCGCTCCCAAACGCTGATCGATGGTGTAATGGCGGCTCTGAGGGCCGGAATCGTCAAAATCGTCCACGGCGTGCCACCTCACCAAAATCTCAATCGTCTCGCCAAGCTCGTTCGTCCTGACGTTGAGAGCGTCCCGGCCCTCCTCTTTGCGGATGATGTCCTGTTCCTCTTCGGTCGGCACGATCAGCTCTCTGACGACGACCTGCTGCGAGATGATGAGTTGATTCTGTAGCGTGAACTCCTGATTGGCCGTGCCGTTACTCGAACCGGCCAGCTCGTTGTTTGCCACGTCGGCCTGAAGCGCATAGGTCGTGTTGGGATAGAGACTCTTGATCTGCGGCCGCTCGCGGTACTCGCCCTCGACGAAGCTCGCCTTCATCCAGAACAACTCCTGGCCGAACAACCTGCGGCTGGCGAAATCCCTGCCGACGAGAAATTCCAACAAACCGATCCTGGTCAGGCTCTCGGTCTCATCGACGACGTTGATGGGGGCCCACGCGCTGCCGTTCCAGTAGAACCACAACACCTTCACGCGCTCGTCCTGCCCGATGAATTGTTCTTTGACGTTGAAGAGAATGCTCAACGGGCCGCCCCGCAGGGCCTTGTCGAATCCGAGCGCAAGGCCCGAGAACTGTTCCGGCATGGCCGCAAACGGCGCGAACGTCCGGTTGGGATCGACGCACTCTTCGGTGCGGTTTTCCAGGTTCAGGTTATTGCACGTCAGGCATTGCTGCGGCTGCTCGCCGACGTTCTCGTAATCGATCAGTAGATTACTGATGATAGGGAAGTGAACTGTGCCCACAGTAATATCAACCTGCGTGCCGCCTTTGGGATTGAGCACCAGCTCTTTACCATAATCGCCGTCGATGATTCGCACTCTGATCCAGAACTTTTCCTCTCCGTTGACCTCGACCTTTTCAATGTCATCGGGGCATTTAAAAATCACGAGCCCGTCCTTTTTGAACCTGTCGGTCGTGTCGATCACACGAATGCCGCGCCAGCTCTTACCGTTCCAGTACTCCCACGATAAAACAGGGTCGGGCGCTGGCGGCGGAGCAGGAACAGCCGGGGGTGGGAAATCTTTCCACTCGGCGTCGAGCCTCAACGTGATTTGCGCGCCTCTCTTTGAGAAGGCTTCGTCGCTGGCGATGTAAAAGGTATCGAATATCACGGGGAGCTTTCCGAACGGATTGACCTTCGGGGTGATTTCGATGAAATCGCCTTCAACATAGAACGGTTTGGAGGTCGCCGCCGTCCTGTTGAGCGTCAAAGTGTTCGTCGGCGTTTGCGTGCTCGTGTCTACGCTGACCTCTGTGATCTCGGCGCCCTCTCTTTTCTCGCGGTGGAAGAGCGTCGCTCTGCTGCCCGTATGTACCTGCAAGTCTTCAAGAGACTCTACCTTCACTTTGGACTCTTCCGGCCCGAGGTTCGTCTGAGGGCGGAGGGCCGTGTAGAGAGTGACCTCCGAGGTCGTGTCGTAATCGAAGCGCAGGTCTTGCTTCAGGGTGACCTCATTCCCGGCAATCGAATCGACTTCTCGAAGCTCGACCTCGTCCACCCTGTTATCGAGCGCTAGAAAATCGCCGCTCGTCAGCGCCCCGGCGTGGCCCTGGATTCTGATTATCGTCCGCTCGGTCGGATCGGGAGGGGATTTCTCGGTGAATCTAAACGCCGTGCCCTTTGCCAGCATCTTGACGCGGAGTTCCTCAAGGTTCAGCGGGATGTCATTATTGAAAGCCAGATCAGGCGCGAAGGGCTCGGTCGGGTTGACGCTGACCCGTATCGTATTGATCGACGGAAGCTGGATGGGCTTATCGCCCGGAAGATTTTTAACGAGCCGACATCGTATCCAGCGATTTTTAATGCCGCCCACTTCCGTTTCGGCAATCTCACCGGTTTGCCCTTTGATGAGGGTCATGACGCCGCTCTTGGTAAACAGACGGGTGTCGTCGTTAACGTCAAAAGCGCCTTCGGCATCGCGGTCGAAGAGGGTGATTTTGGCCCAGCGCGTGCCGTCGTAGTATTCCCATACCAACTCAAGATCGCTGCCCTCGCTGGCCGTCCCGGCGAGAAGAAAATCGACCTGTATCACCGTCGGCTTCTTCTGGTTCAATAAATCGGCGTGGCCGAGGTAAAGGCTGTGTTCCTGCCTGTTCCTGCCGCCGAAGACGGTAAAGGGTTCCGGCTCTTCGTCATCCTGCGTGTGTTCGTAGATGCTGTCTTCCGGCACGTTGTAACTGAAAATTCGTCGCAGGTTGGCTGGCGTTACAAGCTGGTCTTTCTGCGTCTGGAAGATCACCTGGCCGCTGCGGTCTGCCGCCTCTCCCGCCAGCAGCGTTCCCTTGGGGACGCGCACATGCTCGGTCGTGCCGGTGGCGAGTGTGAAGGTCACGCTCGCCTGGGCCGATTGGGCCGGGAGCAGCTTGATCCCCATCATGTCCAGAAAGACGATGAAATTCTTGTCCGGAACCTGGTTGAGCCGACTTAAGACCTGCTCCTGAATGTGCAGATAGATCTTCAGCAATGCATAGCCCGGCTCGCCCTCCTGCCCCGCCACCCACTCCCGCGTATAGAACGGCACGAGCGCCAGCGACTGCGTGAGCAATTCTCTGAAAGTCCGTTTATCGATTTTAGGTTTTGCGAACTGCATCTCTTTCAGGCCCGCCTCTACGCCCGGTTGATATAAAACGGGAATACCAGGTTGAACTGCGTGTTGGTCGCCCGCACCTCGTAATCAATGTTGATGAGCAGTTTGCCGACCTCGCCCTGATCCGCCTTGACACTGACGGACAACAGTTCTATGCGCGGCTCCCACTCGATCAGAGCGTTCTGGATGGCCGCCTGGATGGTGCCGATGTTGGTCGCGCTCATGGTCTCGAAGACAAAGTTGTGCAACCCCGTCCCGAATTGCGGACGCATCACCCGCTCTCCTTTGGCAGTCAGCAGGATGATGCGTATGGCCTCGCGTATGTCGTCCTCGAATTGCGAGAGCATAATCCTGCCGGAGCCGTCCACCCGGACGGGAAATTTCCACCCTTTACCGAGAAAGTCTCTTGACATGGCCTGCATCCGTGACTCCGCGTCTTACTCTTCATCCCCCGATCAGTACCGTCGGCTCGCCTATGGCGATGGCGTTCGGCGGGCCCGCCTCTACAATCTGATCGCCCTGGCGGGCGGCCGGAAGGTTGTTAATCAAGACCGTCGTGCTGCCCATAGCCACCACCCCGCCGACGTGCGGCACGACGCCCGTCACCAGCGGGCAGACGTGCGTATCGCCCACGGCCCTCCACGCAGGCTTGCCGCCGATAAGCACATTCACACTACCTACGCCCGGCGTGAGCGGCGTCCCATGACTCGTTAAATCACCCAACCTCGCTGCCATCGGCATATCCGACCTCCTTCTCGGTTCCCGGTGCGTTTACTCTCCCTATCACTCTCGCCTCTCTCCTGCGACCGCTCTGCTTCTGAGCCCGTTCAGTTAATCATCACGACCGCGCCCTTGATCGTCATGGTTGCGCCAGCTTCGATCTTCATCGTCGCGCCCGCCTTAATCTCGATCACCTGCGACTCCAGGGTGAGCTTCATTGCGCTTTTGACGGTAATCGAATTCTGATTCGAGTCGATCTCGACGCTGTTGCTGCCGCTCTTATCGACGATGCTGATCTTTTCACTGCCGGACGAGTCGTCGAGCGTGATGATGTGGTTCTTCTTGGTGTGAATAACCACCATGCCCTTCTGGTCGTTATCGTCGAAAACAAACTCGTGCCCGCTGCGCGAGGTGATAACGCGCTTGTCGTTTTTGCCGTCGCCGTTGTCGTAGCGCGGAGTATCCTTGCCGTTCCAAAGCATCCCGACGACATAGGGGAAGCGGACATCGCCATGCTCGAAGGCGAGCAGAACCTCGTCGTCCACCTCCGGAAGGTAAAAGCTGCCGCGATCCTTACCGGCCATCAGGGTCGCCACGCGCGCCCAGTAGCTCTCTTCCGAGTCCGAGAGCCAGGGGTATATAACTTTCACCCTCCCGAGTTTTTCCGGGTCCTGGTTGTTGGTCACGATCCCTACCGCCACACCGTACATCCGGCCGGTGATCGCGTAGGCATCCTCTTTGGCATCGAGCAGTTCGAGTAGATTCATGTCGCGTTACGCTCAATCGTAAACTTCGTCGAGTAGCCGGTTGCGTCTATGGTGTGCGTCGCCGAGGTGACGTAATACAGGCCGCTGAAGCGTTCGCCCAGCTTCAGCAACTCGATCACTTCCCCGGCCCTTATGTCTCCGTTACCGATGGCCGTGCCCTCGCCCGTGATGAACTCCACGGCCATGTCGTTGAATTTCCCTTTGGCAATCTGGTTGGCTTCACCCTCGGAGAAAACGGGCGTGTCGATGATGATGTTTTTCGCCGCGAAGAAGGCGCTCTCCGTGATGCTTGCGCCGAGCTGGCGGCCGCCCATCTTCGACACTTCGTCGCCGCTGCGGGCCCGCCCGGTTATGGCCTTCTTCGTTTTCACATCCCAGCCCTGCACCAATACCTCGCTCACCTGCGAGGCAGTGCTTAACCTCGGGTAGAACGAACGCAGGGTTAACCCATACTCAAGCGAGACGACCTTGCTCTTATCGTTGGCGGTCTTGCGGAAATACAGCGTGCCGTCTTCGATCACCAGCTCGTAGCGGATACGCCGCGCGCGCTCCAACAGAAAATCTATGTCGGTCAGGTTATCCTGCAAAAGGTATTCGTGCGTGACCTCGGTGTTGTCCACCTCGGCGGTCAGGCCCAGGTTGGAAGCGATTTGCCTGGCGATGTCGCTGTCCTTCAGTTGGATATAAGATTTGGTCTTGCGTCCGCGCCGGAAACGGTGCAGCGCATCATAGCCCTGCACTTTCAAGGTCGGGGCTTCGTCCTGATTGAACTCGGGTTCAAGCGCCGTCACTTCGCCCTTGATGAGGCTGACCACCTTATCGTCGTAGCCCAGCGTGACCTCGATCTTCACGCCCTCCTTAATCAGGGGGCCGTCGCTGTACTTGAACTCCTGTAGGTCTGAATGCCAGTTGTTCATGTTCACGCAAAACGAACTCGCGCCCGCCGCATAATTAGAGACCGTCACATCCAGAACATCTACCACCACGTCGATGGGCAACTCGCGCCCGTCAACGAGCACCTTGTGTTCCGGCACGAGGCGAACTTCCTGTTCTAATGACGGGTCTGCCATTGGTCACCGTGCTCCCCGGGTTATTTAATCGCCGGAATTAACAACGTCTGGCCGGGCTCGATGAGCCTCGGGTTATCAACGGGATTACTGTCTGCGATCACTCGCCATTTGGTCGGCTCTTTCCAATGTTTGGAGGCGATGCCGCTGAGCGTGTCGCCTGAGCGCACCGTGTAGACCTGATAGGGGAAAGACCTGTTCTGCGGGTTGCGCTTTAACTCTTCTTCGGGCAGGCGGAATTGCTTGAACGTGACGTTGGCGGTCGCCCTGACGGGCGTGCCCGAATTATTGAAGAAGGTGAACTTTTGCGTCAGTTTTTCCAGCACGCATACAAACGGGAAATAGCTATTGGCAGTATCCGGGTCAGCGTTCCCCCAACTCAGCTCGACCTTCGGCGGACGTTTGCCGTCGTTGCCCTGATTGGTGGTCGGAACCAGCAGCTTCACCAGCTTCGACGTGTGAATCCTGACATCCTGATCCGCCTCGTACGTGTCAAAGAACAGTTGCATCGACAGCTTGGTACGCTCGCCGCCCGTATATTGCAGCTCGGGGCGTTGCCGGTTCCTGTCCTGGTCTTGCCAGGTGCTGCCGTCCTCGAAGGTGTATTCCGTCGGGTTAAAAAGCACGGTGAAGGGATCGCCGGTATCGAGGTTCGTAATTGTCAGTTTCTCTAAAGCCATCCTGTTTGTCCTGTGGTTCAGCGGTGAAGCCCGCTTCTCTCCTTCTCTATCAAGAGCCGTCGCGCAAGCGACGAGTAAACGTGGTCAGCGATCCGCGAGTAATCCGCCCTGGACAGAGCGTCAACAGCCGGGCGGGACTCCAACACGGTCGCGACCTCCTTCCTGACCATCTCATTGACATCCTTTTCCTGCACGTGATTGACCACCCGCTCTTCCACCAGTGCGTGGTGCACCGGTTGGGCAAAGGCGTAACTCTGCGGCGGGGGCCGCATCTGCTCTTCGCGGCGCCGGAAAGTAAAACCGCTCTCCGCACTGCTCTCGCCTCGGCCCTCCGTTAATGGCTTGTATGCCCCGGCGGTCAACATGGTTCCCACGCTCATCCCGGTTCCGGCAGTCAAAGCGGTTCCGGCGGTCAATAAGGTTGTGTTGGTTGACACGGTTCTGGCGGCTGATGCCCGGTCAGACAGCGGCGCAGAAGTTTTTTGGTTGACATCCGTTGACTCTCCGCTCCGCACGGCCTTGAGCAAAACACTGCCGGTCGGGCCCACACGAGCTGGCTCGACTTTAGCGTATGAGAGACCAGCCTCGCGTTTACGCTCTAACCAATCCACGATTCCGGTCAGCGCAATTGTCAGGCGCGAAAAAGCGGGGCCGTCGCCCTGCCAGCGCCGTGCCGATTCGACCATTACGCTTCGGGTGGATCGAACCCGGTGCAAAGATGCAGGCGGCTGCCTCTCCACGTCTGAGGTCGTTGCGGGCGGGAGCGAAACAAACTCTGCCGCGCCGACGATGACTTCTCCATCGGCGTAAGCCTTGCGAAAGGCAGCCTTGTGAGACGAAGCCGGGGAAACGCCGGGCGGCCCGGCGACGTACGCTGCTCTTATCCTCTCGGCCAGGCCACGCGCCGAAAGCGGCAGAGCCGTTAGCTCAGGAGCATCCGCCCGCCCGTCCCGCCCTACTCCCGGCCTGTTTTTCTCCCATGACGTGTCGCGCTGTGGCGTCGGAGCGGAACCGGCGCCCCGCCCCTCTTGTTGTGGCGCGACGAAAATTCCTGACGGGGAGGACGCGATGCTTAAAAAAGAAATTCCCGATTCGCGCCCGGCCTCGTCGGCCCGCGCGGCGGCATGAGCGTACACGTTCATCGCATAACGAGCCTGCAAACTCATCACATGATGAGCGTACGCGCTCGTCGCATAATGGGCGTGCGGACTGGTCGCATGAATGGCTCCGGCACTTTCCGGGCCGACCCTGTTGCGGCTTTCAAATGCGCGCAGGGTATTTATGAGGTGCGTTCGCATCAGGAGCTGAATAGTCTGACGCAACGGCAAGTGAAAAACTTGTGTGAAGCGCAGACCGGCATCTTTGGCGTAAACCTCCAGCAGTCTACTTTCCAACATAAGGGAGACCGCGCTGCGCTCCGGCAATGCGCCCCTGTTCAGGGCAGGCTGGTTGAAGAAAACGTCCCGCCCCACGGCCTGCCCGCGTCGACGCGCGGCCAAGTGGGATTGGTTCACAGGATTGAACCGCGTATCCGGATAGGATCGATTCTCAAGATACGATCTGTATTCAAGAGCAGATTTGTGCTCAAGAAGGAACCGGTTATCCGAATAGGATTGGTTGTCCTGATATGACCTGTTTTCAAAATAATATGCGGTCTCCGGATAGGACTGCTCAGGATAGGATTGGTTCACAAGGTCGAGCCGGTTAACCGAATAGGAGTTCTCAAGAGAAGCTTTGCGCTCAAGATACGATCTGTATTCAAGAGCAGATTTGTGCTCAAGATAGGATTTGTGGTCAAGACGGGATTGATTCGAAAGGTTCGAGGGCGTTTGTATCGCGTATGCGTGATTCAGCCATATCCCAAAGTGCTGCTCCAGCTTATTCACGGTTAGCGACAGTACAGCTTCCATGAACCAGTTATAAAACGACTGATGCAGAATGCTGCCCGGCTCCCTGTAAATCAGGCTTGCGCTGTATCCCGGCAACTCCTCGGTCATAAGCCCGTGGCCGAAGAGGGAATTGAGGAACCCGAACGTATCGGTCACCGGCAACCGCCCGTGGTTTTTGATGACCTCGCGCGAAAAAGCCCGTGAGCGTGCCAGCGCATCCGCATTTCTCAAGATGTTTTTCGAGCGGTGCGGCGAGGATAGGGCAAACCGCACGGCGATAAATTGCCGCAGGCTTTCGAGCAGCGCCCGGTTGCGCATGCGGCCGCCCGTCTCCTCAGATTTTGCCCCGTTATTTTTCATCAAATTCACTCGCCTTCAACTTCGTCACCAGGTTCTCCAACTCGGGGCTGATTATTCTGTTCTCGAAATCCTCCCAGATGCGCGAGTCTTTGCGGCAGTCATAGGCGCGGCAGACGAACGGGCGGTCTTCGTAGATGCCGCATCGCTGGTTCGCACGATCCTGGTGATGGCAATAGCCGTCTTCGTCCTGACGTATCATGTAGGGCTGGCCGAGGTTCCATTTGACGCGCCCCTCTTCAACCTCATGCGCCGTGAGCGCGAATCGCAAACGGCAGCAGGCGGCGTGACACAAATGCAGGCGGTTCTCGCAGTCTATTTCCGTGTTCAACGACGCGCCGGTGGCGTCCTTTTCTTCGGCCGTCAACGCCACGCCCATGCCCTTCTCGGCAAACTTCTCGGCCAGCCGTTTGGTGACCTGATCCTTCCTCTCGTCCAGCTCTTCGATAGTGATGAGGCCGCGCTCGGCGAGCAATTCGATCAGGGCGTACGAGAAAGCAGAGACCTCCAGGAGCTTGCTTGAGTTGACGTTGGCCCGGCTGTGGGCGTAGAGGAAGCCCTGCGCCACCTCTTCGCGCAGCCCTTCCAACGGCGCGGGCCGCGCTTCCACGCTCTGGGCTGGCGCGCCTCGGCCGTTTTCCGAGCGGCGGCGAATTTGAATGAGCATCGGGCGCTTTGCTGTTGACTCTGTGATTGACGTAGACATCTTCGGCCGTCCTCTAATCATTTTCGAGCAGGTTGTAATACTCGCCGAAATCCGACTTCACGAACATCCGGCCCATCTTCTGAAACTCGCGCCGGGTCGCGCGAACGATGTGCTTCATGCTCACGACCCCGGAATTCTCCGCCGCCTGGAACGCGGCGTTGAGGGCGATGTTCTTGATGTTGCCGCCGGAGATTTCAAATTTCCCGGCGAGGAAATCAAACGCTATGTCTTTGGCGCGCGGCGTTTCTGCGGGGAAGATATTGCGCCATATCCGGGCGCGGTAATTCCTATCGGGAAATGGAATCTCGATGATAAAGCGCAGTCGGCGGGTGAAGGCTTCGTCGATGTTCTTCTGAAAGTTGCTCGCCATGATGACGATGCCCTCGTACTCTTCCATCTTCTGTAGGAGGTAGTTGATCTCTATGTTCGCGTAACGGTCGTGAGCATCCTTGACCTCGGAGCGCTTGCCGAAGAGCGCGTCCGCCTCGTCGAAAAACAGGATGGCGTTGCTCTGCTCTGCTTCCTGAAATATGCGGCTCAGGTTTTTCTCGGTCTCGCCGATGTACTTGCTGACCACGGTTGAGAGGTCGATCTTGTACAAATCCAGCCCGAGGTCGTTGGCGATGATCTCGGCGGCCATCGTCTTGCCGGTTCCGGAGGGGCCGGAAAAGAGGGCGCTGGTTCCTTTGCCGAGCGATACTCTCTTGTCGAAATTCCAATCGGTGAACACCCGCCGCCTGTGCCTGACGTGCAGACATATCTCCCTGAGATGTTGCAGCGTGTCTTTCGACAACACGATGTCATCCCACGTGTAAAGCGGCTTGATCTTCTGGGCCAGCTCCGCGAGCTTCGTCGTGGACTGCGACCGACAGGCCCGATACATCTCCTGCGTCAAAGCTTCGGGCGACGGCTGCTGGCGCATGCGAGCGCGGTGATCGGCCTCGGCGACAGATTGTTGGATTTTGCCTGCGGTGAAGCGGAACTTGTCGGCGATGGTCTCGATTTCACTCTCGGGCATGGCGCACAGGCTGGACGAGCGATTGATGAGAGCCCGCCACAACCGCCGTCGCGCGTCGAAATCCGGCCACGGAAATTCGACGTTCACCATCGATTGCGCCTCCTCAAGCGTAGAGGTATTCCAGGGCCTGGTGCTGCCGATAAAGGTAACGCCCTGAAACGTCTCCACCGCCTGCATCAGGGCCCAACGGATATGTCGCGCCTGTTCCTGTTCGGCCATTAAAACCGAGGCGGAATCTAAATAGACCGAGGCATCACGAAGCTGCGCCTCCCGGAACAGCCGCGCCATGAGAGAGGCGGCCGCGGGCCCGTGAGACGGAAGAAGGGCCATGTTGGCGACGATCAGGCTGCGTTCGATAGACCCGCATAGAGCTTCGGCCGCGTATTTTTTGCCAACGTCGGCGGGGCCATGAAACACCAGTACGCGGACGCCGCCCTCGCCCCGTACGACCGACGTAAAAAGACGCACGAGGGCGGCCTTCTCTTCCGGCGGCAGCATAACTTCCGTCAAAGAGGCGCTCGGGCTAACCGCCCTGCTGAAAGACGCGATGGCTTCATCCGGCGCGTCGATTTCGAGGAGAAATCTGACCATGCGCTCGTCCAGTTTGAGCGGGCGCGACAGGAAGGACTGCGAGCCATGATCTTCGCCGTTGAAGCTCAAGAGCAGGTGCTTGAAAAGCGGGGACTGGCCCGTAAAGCGCGCGCGCGCCTGCACGCGCTCGTCCATGGTTTCGCAGAACAGGCGGAAGGCCAGATCGACAGTCGGCCGTTTACTCGTGACATCGTTTTGCAGGTAGGCGTAGAGCCTCTCATAACGGAGGTCTAATTCGGGCGCAAGGCACATGACCAGCACGCTGCTGTCGAACGGAGTAAGCCCGAAGCGCGACTCGACCTCGTGCAGTGAAAGCCGGACACCCTGTTCCAGCGACCCGTTCAAACGAGCCGCGATTTCACCCTCAAGCTTATTGACCTCCGAGAGCGAGCGCGGCTGTGTGCCCTGACCGGGGAGCATCTCCCCGCCCGCCCAGCTCTGCAACAGCGACAGAATCTCTTCTTCGCTCAGAACCAGGCCGCTATATTCGTTATGACCGCCCTGCGGCCGCTCGGCTTTTTCCCGCTCGACGCGGGACTTCAAGCGTAAGTAGAGCAGGAGCAACACGTCGAATATGTGTTCGCGGCTGTTTCGGTATGCTTGCATGTCTCCCTGTAAAGGCGCGGCCCGGCCGCAACCGGTAACTCCGACGAGCAGGCCGAATAACCCTCTGGGGCGGCGCGCGCGCGGCGTGCGTTGAAAACCGGCGGAGGGCTCTCGGCCAATCGTCACCTATATCCCCTCGTGCTGGTTCTCCTTTTCGGTCACCCTCACAACCTTTCTATCAATCGCCGAATCGATGAAGACGATGCGGACCTGGTAGCAGACCGAGAGCCGGTACTGCTTGCTGAATGCGTTCCACACGCGCGTGAGGTCTTCCAGATTGAACGGGCATAGATCGAGCTTCAAAGGGTCTGCCGTATACTCTAACGGCTCGCCGAGCATCGTCGGCTCGATGATCGCGTTGTCGTAGAAGATACGCATGGCCTCGCCGAGCACGCGGTGGCCGTCTTCCTGCCCCTTGGCGTAGGGCGTGATGACGTAAAACAGGTTGAGCGAGAGCGGCGTCTTATGCAGGGCGTCGTCCCTGACGGGCTGCCACGGCCTGTTCTTCGCAAAGGGATTCTCCTCGATGCGAAACAGGTAGAGATTGAGCATCGGCCTGTTTTCGTCGATCTCTTCGTCCGCAGGTGATTTCAGAGAGACGCCGAAGGAATCTTTCGGATCCTGCTCGTTGGTGAGCAGTTCGGCCAATGCGCGGGTTACGTCGCCGATGGCGGTCGAGGTGCTCATGTCTCGTCACCGTACCTGTATGCCTTCGTGGGCAATTTCCAGACTCTCGATAGCTATCTCGCTCGCGTTGGCTTTCAGGTCAGGCCCCGTCCACTTTACCGGAAAGGCGCGGATCAGATTCCAACGCTTGACGGGCTCGCCCGTTTCGTCCTTGAGGATGATCGCGAAATTGCCGACCGTGGCCCGCCCGTCCTCCGCCATGTCGAGTTGCCAGTCGATCAGGTCGTTCGACAACGTAACGCCGCGCTTTAACGTGACGTTGCCGTAGCTGGCGTGCTCCGGGAATTTCAAAGTGCTGTTGTTCCTCCCGCCTTCCTTGTAATCGAAGGTCTTGATCTCCACTTGCAGGCCGGAGCATTCGGAAAAACCGGCCACCCGGACGTTGTCTATCTCCACCAGGAAGTTGAAACCGGCGTACGGGTCAGAAATTCTTCTGGACATATCTATCCCTCGATGGATAATTCCGGCATCACCGCTCGGAAACAGAGAGCGCGCCGGGGCTGCGTTTGATGGTTACCAGAATGAACTCGGCCGGACGCTCCGGCGCAAAGCCGATCTCCGTGATGACCTGGCCCAGATCGATGATTTCAGGCGGGTTGGTCTCCTCGTCGCACTTGACGAAGAAGGCTTCGTTCGGATTTGCACCCGCCAGCGCGCCCGACTCGAACAGGCCGTTAAAAAAGAGGCTCAACGTCGCCGTGATTCTGTCCCACAACTGCCGGTCGTTGGGCTCGAAGACCGTCCAGCGCAAGTTCACCAGTATGTTCTTGATAACCGACAGCACCACGCGGCGGACGTTGACGTAGATCGACGACGGTTCGAGGCTGAACGTGCGCGCGCCCCAGATACGCAGGCCGCGCCCCGGAAAGATGCGAAGGCAGTTGATGCCCTTGGGGTTGAGAATGGACTGCTCGGCATCATCCAGGCAGAATTCCAGCTCGACCGTGCCCTGCAAGACCTCGTTGGCGGGAGCCTTTCCGACTCCGCGTCCCTGCTCGGAACGCGAATAAACGCCCGACACTGCGCCGCACGGCGGAATGAATAGTTCGCGCCCGTCGAAATCCCCATTCTTCTGTCTGATCCAGGGGTAATAGAGCGCGCCATATTTGGCGCCGGGCAGCAGTTGAAAATTACTCGGCCACTCCTCGATCCTGTTTCCCCCCTTGCCGATCTCCGCGCCGCGAGGCGAATCCAGAACCGCAAAGCGCTCACCCATCTTCTGACAGTGGAAGAGCATCTCTGCCTGACCGTCTTTCAGCGCCTCGAATTTTTTCTGATCCTTCGGGGCCTCCGCGAAGATGACGCCTTGTTCGGGTATACGGCTTTCGGGCAGGGTGTCATAAAGATCGTGGAGGATCAGATCAGGTATCGCCACGATCCCGATTTCTTCAACGGCTTCGTAGGCAGCCAGCCCGAAGAACCCTTCCTGCTGGTTGCCGACCGTCTCCGGGCCCGCGCCCGTGGGCATCGCGGGGCGAAAGTAATCGCCCTCCTTATAGCCTGTAAAATAGTTTGTCTCGACTTGCGCTCGCTCCCCGTCGCTGCCCCCGGACAGGTTGGCACCCTGGCCCGATATGCGCGGGCGAGGCCGCGTGTCGCCCTCGCTCAGGTCGGTGACGCGTACGAGTATGGAAGTGCCCGCTCTGATCCGATTGATGTAATCCGTCTCCTCCGGGTCGCCGTTGATGACGCGCACGAAGTAGCGATCATGGTTGGGGTCTGCGGAGAGATTATCGAACACCTCTCCGCGCACCAGTTGACCGTTGCGGGTATATCTGAAGGTGAGTCTGAATCCCTTTCCGAGAACGCGGGTTCCGGCGGGAAAGTCCCTGGTCGCGGGTTTATCGAATACCGCTATCTTCTCGTCGAAGCGAATCTCTTTTATGGCAGCCTGCTCTTGCAGCGTGGGGATTTCCGGGTGAAGGAGCTTTACCTGATCGCCCTTGATTTCTCCGGCGATTTCTTCCTGAAGTCCGGCGACTGATTTGAGATGCGCCTCTGTGTCTCCTGCCTTTAAACCGCTGGCGAGTTCGGTCAGAAATAAACCGTCGCTGGAATCGTTTTCCGCGACCACCTCGATACTGTTCCCCCAGTCGCCTTCGTTAATGGCCTCGACATGGATGAGTCTTCTTCGGGCGTACTTGAGGAACAGCGATTTGAACCTCTCGGCCTGCTCAGTCCCGATTGCGTCAGCCAGCACGCCCACGAACCGATCAGTCCCTTTAATCACCTGTTCCTTTTTATCTTCGAGCTTTGCTAAAACCTCTTCGGGGACGCCCTCCGCCCTGAGACTCGTCTGTGTCTGTTCGGTGATGATGAAGATGCGGCTGTCGAGATCGAGCCCGGCTTTCGCTGCCGACACATGCTCGACACGCACCACGTAGCACTTCTCGCCCCCGTTGACGAAGAAAGTGAAAACGCAATAAGGCAAATAGCCGTAGCCGACGAACTCTCCGTAGATGTCCAGGTATTCGCCCCAACTCGTGAGGGGCTGCGGGAAGTTCAGCGGCCCGCGTTCGGCGTGGCCCACAAAGCCGGTGATGTCCATACGCACGCGCGGCGGTGGTTTCACCTCGACTTCGCGGATGTAAACGCCCGGTGTGCGGAAATTCCTCATAACATTTCTGACGGCTATTTGCCCTTCGCCGTGTCATTGATTTCCTGGTTGATGTTAGAAATCTCTTTCGCCCAGCGATGCCGCTCCAGATGCGGCATCTCCATGATCTCGTTCTTGGGCCAATGGAAATGGTAGGCCACGTACGCTACCTCTCTGGTCATCTCGTCCAAAGGGTAGCGCACTACCCCCCCAGACCCTGCCCTCCGTTGACGAGCGATTCATCAACTTCAAACACGTTCTCGCATCCCGGACACATGACCTTGACCTGCGAATGGCCGTTGGTGTTGATGCGACGGTAGAAGTCCTGGAGGTAGGCGAGATCAGCCGAGAAGAGATTTTCGACCACCGCCGGATTGATGTCCTTGAGGTCGCCGAGCTTGGTGACCACCCGCGAGAGCAGAATGACGACGAGGTATGCCGAATTATGCTGCACACGCGGATCCTGCAACGGCGCGATCTCGTCTTTCGCATTGGCGAGTCGCATGATGCCCTGCTTATGGAGGTCGCCGTTCTTGTCGATATAGCCTTTGGGCAGCGTGAACTCAAATTCGGTTTGCAGCATTACTGTCTCTCCAGTCCCTCGTGGCAGATTTCGAGCGTCTCGATGGACATCTCGCTGGCGTTGGCTTTCAGGTCAGGCCCCATCCATTTGCAGGCCCAGGCTTCGCGCAGGTTCCAGCGCACGGCCTCCTGATGCAACTCGTCTTGCAGAACGATTGAGACGTTGCGCCGCTCGATGTCGCCGTCCGAGACCGTCTTGAGCCAGGTCACCAGTTCCGGGTTCTTGGTGACCCCCCGCTTGAGGGTGATGTTCCCGTACTTCATCAGGCCGGGCTGTTTGTGCGGCGTCAGCGAGTCGTTGCCCTCGCGGTACTCGATGGGCGTGTTTTCGATGTTGAGGCCCGAACACTCGGAGAAACCGGCGTTCGTGATGCCGTCAATCTCCAGCAGGTAGTTGAAATTGGCATATGGGTCAAAATCTCTTCTTGGCATCGGAAGCTCTCCTTAGTGGGTGTTAGATTGTCCTCTTACCCGTTCGCGCCGGGACGCTTCTGCATTATCCTGAAGATCACGAACTCCGCCGGTTTCGATGGCGCGACGCCGATGACCGTGATGACCCGCCCCAGGTCGACGGATTCCGGCGGGTTGGTCTCCTCGTCGCACTTGACGAAGAAGGCCTCTTCCTCCTTGAGGCCGACGAGCTTGCCTTCCAGCCATTGAACGCGCAGGAACGCGCTGACATTTCGGACGATGCGCGCCCACAGCACCGGATCGTTCGGCTCAAAGACGACCCACTGCGTACCCTCGTCAATCGACTCTTCGAGGAAGAGGAACAGTCGGCGGACGTTCACGTATCTCCACTCCGGGTCTCTGGAAGTGGTTCGCGCGCCCCAGATGACGATGCCGAGGCCGGGGAACGACCGGATGACGTTGACCCCCTGCGGGTTCAGTACGTCATGTTCGCCTTTGGTGACGACCTTCTCGATCCCGATGGCGGTGTTGAGGAAGCCGTCCTCGATACCGGCGGGCGCTTTGTGGACACCACGACGGACATCTGTGGCCGAGTAAGAACCGGCTATCGCGCCCGAAGGCGGCATGAGCATCGGACGGTTGGTCAGCGGGTCTAGGATTCTCACCCAGGGCCAGTAGATAGCGCCGTATTTGGAGTTGAACGCCTGCTGCCCGGAGAGCGGGCCGGTGGCATTCTTAAAGTCGAGCGCGGCGGTCGCCGTGTCTATCCCCGGCGGGGTCTCCGAGACGTAAAAAACATCGGCCCGATTCTCACAGTAGCTCATCCCGGCGAGGATGACGGGCCGCAGCGTTATGCCCGGAGCCGCCAGAATGTTGATGTCGTCGACGGTATCAAAGGCAAAGAAGCCGGTTTGAACCGCCGAGCTGCCGATGTAATCGCCATCGGTATCGGGATCGCCGTTGACGCCTGCCGTCCCCGGCAAGGCTCCCAACCGCACTGGAGCAGCCGTACGAATCGGGGCCGTATTGCCTGCGTTCTGCGATTGCGCCTCGTCAATGCGAATATATCTTGAGCGTGTGGCGCCGAGGTTGATGCGATCTTCCACGTAGTCGGCCAGGTTTGTATTCTCTAAGCTGAGGTTGGCATGGGTCTCCACCACATCATCCCCATCGTAGACCGTGAGGGTGAAGTCTTCACTGGTAACGACAGTTACGGGTGTTCCCGCGGGCGGAGGCCCCGCCGGAAAGGCGGCCGTCAGACCCGGAGCGGCGAAGAAGACTCTGTTGCCGACCACACGGTTGACCAGCACTCGGTTCACGGTTTCCACCGCCCCGACGCGTGAAATGAAGAGCAGAACCGAGCCGACGGTGATGCCTTCCGTACTCTCCAGCACCGCCTCAAGAGGATTGCTGCCAGCCGGAGTGTTGGCGGCTGTCCGTAGAACTGTTGAAGCCTTGCCGAGGATGATACCCGTCACATTGCCGCCGACCGGAATCAAAGGAACGGTCGGGGGAACGGTCACGGGCGCGACCGAAGACTCCATGACGCGGAATGTGATTCCTCCGGTACCCGGGTCGACTTGGGTGACCTGCACGAGAGCGAAGTTCGCGCCCTGAGAGATCAGCAGCGTCATACCCACGTCGAGGCCCACGAGGTTGGCGACCGTGGCCGTGGTTGCACCGGCCGCCAGCGCAGAGCTGAGGGTAGTGGCGACGCGCCCTGAAGCGGTGACTCCGACACGCAGATTATTTCCCCACGCCCCCTCATAGATCGCATTGACGATCAGGGAAGCCTGCGTCACGGCAGCGTTAGTGGCGATTGTGGTTCCCGCAGGCACGGCGGGAGTAAAAGTCACAGTGTTAGTGGCTGGCGTAACTGCCGTCACACGCGCTCTGATAGTATTCGTGCCATCGGTGATGAAAAGGAGCATGTCCGGTGCAATCCCCGCCGCGCTTGTAAGCGGGGCCGATGTCGCGCCCGCTGCCAGAGCGGCTGTCGTCGTAGTGCTCGCTCCGCCCAATGGCGCACTCGCACGCGTGGCGGTCAAGGTGGTGGGGTCGGACGGATTGCCGAAATGAGCAGTCCTGGTGACATAACATCTCGTGCCGCCTTCGCCGAAAAACTGTTGCACGGCGTAGGCCAAAAACTCGCCGTTGATGAAACCGCCGAAGGTGCGCGTAAAGTCTCCGAAATTGGTAATCAAGACGGGGCGGCCGGGGCCGTCCTCATATCGGGCCCCGCCGATGGGCCCCTTCTCCGCAACGCCGATAAAAGCTCCGGTAGAGGTGCCGACCCCTTCAATGGGTCTTATTCCCGAGGAAACTTCTTCGACATAGACTCCGGGTGACAGGTATTCTGGCATTAGTCTTTTCCTCCTTCTTCATCCATAGCTTTCCCGGCGGGTTGAGGATGGGCTTCCGTCCTTGTCTCGAATTTCTCATCCCGTGCGGCTGCCCTTTCCCCTGGGGCCGCTTTGTCCGCCGCGCCCTCTTTTTCCTCTGCGGCTGCTGCGGCGGCCTCGACCAGGATGATGTTGCCTCGGCTCTGCTGAAGAGCCAGCTCACTGGAATTGAGATCCGTTTCCTCAACTTCAACATTGCTGCGGGCGGGAATTTTCATCGATCTCCCACCGGGCAAGTTGACGTAGAGAGGTTGATTGCTGGAATTTCTAACGGTTTTCTTTGCCATTAATCGCCTCCTGTTCCGGGGTATTCCCGGTTTATTGCCGTTGGAAGATCGTTCCACTCAGGCACGGGCCAACTCGAAATTAACAACTTTCCTTTGATTGGTGTTGATGGGTTCCAATTTTGAAGCGGGATCAAAACCGGCGAGAGTAACTTCCAGGGTAAGATTTCGGATAAAACCTTCTGAGTGCTGTAATATCAACGGCTGGTGCTTGAGCAAAACCTCGTTGCTGACGCCTTCTCTGCCCATCGCTTCTCTGATCGCCGCCAGGAATCTTTCGAGCCCTCGGAAGACCTTCTCCTTCACGGCCGGGTCGTCCAGGCCATCGAGCACTTTTTGCGGTACACCGGCAGCATCCAACGCCGTCAGGGTCTGATCGGTGACCATGTAGCTTGCCAGGGTTTCATTGCTGAAATAGAGGTTGTAATCCCCCTTCTCGTTTGTCAGGGCTGAGATGTCTTTCTCCGCACCGAGGACAATCGACGCGCCGCTCGTATCGACGCCCGTGAATATTGCTACCCCGTGTATATCGTTCGCGGTAACGGCCGCGCTGTTTATTCTGGTCACTCTAACCTGCGCGCCGGAAAGCGGCAGCTCGGTGTTCTCTTTTGAAACCACCTTGCCGACGACCCGAGTGATCGACGAAGGGAACACATAATAAGGGTCCTGGTTCATCCGTATTGACCTGTCGCGTATGATGCGGACGATTGAATTGACCGTGAGGCTGGCGGCGTTCGTCACCCTGGCCGTTGAAACCTCGCCCGCATCCAGCGTCGCAATCAGCTTCGCAGGGCTATTAGCCGGTAGACCGTTGGACACCACACGCGCCCCGGCACGAATCTGTTTGGTCAAAACCACCGGATCGAAGGTGATTTTTCTACTGCCGACACCCTCGCTATCGTTCACGACCTGGCGGACGATCACCACCAGCTCATTATCCCCACGTGATTCGAGGAAGACGTGCGTCTGGGCAGGGATGACTACCTTGATCGTCGCAGGTTGGAGTCTCTCGCCGATGATCTTCAACGTGTAATCGCCTGCACGAAGCCCTGAGAAAATGAAAAACCCGTCCTGTTTATATTGGGGGGTCGTTCCCCATCCAACCAACTCGGCCTGAAATCCGGACGGGCTTATATTCTCGTAAACCACGTCCCGGACGACATGACCGATCAGCGACGCCCTTTGTATCGTTTTTTCGATGATGAGGCTCCCAGCCCAAAACGGCTGCGGGTATATCTTCACCCCGTTTTTGACCGCATCCGTCTCGGGTCAATCTGAGTGTTGCTCGCCGTCTACGGCGTTGCCGGTGATGGCGCCGAAGTCCAGCTCGTATTTGTCGATGCACTCCTGTAGAAACTCCAGTAGTGCCTTGGCGTAGATCGGGCCGGTGACGATTCTAGTGTGAAGCTGCGCCCCTTTGTCCTCGTCCTCGGTGTAGTGCTGGCCGAAATCAAGCACAAACTCGAAGGCGTTGTAACCGACTTTGAAGTAGTTTGCGTAGCGCCCTTCCAGGTCATGCCCTCCATGTGAATCTCCATGTTCATTCTTCCTTGCCACTTGAATGTTCTTAGGCTTATAGACTCACACGCGCGGCAGAATCGGGCCGCTGAAAAGGATTACCGGCTACAGGTGTGCGTACATAAATCATTTGTATACAACCCGCCAGGATCGATGAGAGCGAGACAGAAGCCGAAGACGAACAAGCCGGAGCTTCGTCATCGGTCGCCCGGTAAAAACGCAACGCGACCCTCGTTATACAAACGGAATGCCACCTCTTACGAGGCTCGTTTTTTCCGGGCTTATCCGTAAATTTAAGAGCTTATCCACCGGTGATGTAACGGATAATCCGTTTTCCGGACGAGAAGTGTCACAGGTGATGTTACAACCGGGTGCGCGTCTGAAGGATTCAGACGTATGGCGGACGGGGGCTATCAATTGATGAGCAAACTTAGCGGTTTGAGCGGATTAACAGCGGCCTATAAAACATATCCTTTAACCTGGGCCGTTGATTCCAAGATGATAATACCGTCCCGTTCCCGTGTCACATCATTGTGTCACAGGTGATGTTACAACGGCGCGAGATTGTCACAGCGTCTGTTCGTAACCCGGCGTCTTACCGGCTTCGGCCCTGAGCGGCTTCTTGATGTGATACTTCTCAAGCTTTCTGTAGATCGTAATGCGCGACCAGTTGAGCTTCCTGGCGGCCTTGCTGACATTCCAATTGGTCGTAAAGAGGGCTGAGAGAAGGCGTTCGCGCTCGCTTTGAGGAAACGCCTCGACCTCTTTGAGTTGTTTCTGGTACAGGTAGGGCAAATCCAGAAACGATATCTTCCGCGTCGGCAGGTTGATGAAGATTGCTTCGCAAAGGTTCTTCAATTCTCTGACGTTGCCGGGCCAATCGTAGCGCAGCAGGTGGTCTAGCGCCTCGTCAGTAAAACCTATGACCGACCTTCCAAACCGATGATTCAACTCTCGTATGTAATGATCGAAAAGAAGAAGGATATCGTCTTTTCTCTCCCGTAACGGGGGCAGATGAATCCTGGCCACGTTGAGCCTGTAGTAAAGGTCTAGCCGGAATCTCTTTTCCGTCATCAACCGTTCCGGGTCCTGGTTGGTCGCCGCGATGAACCTGACGTTCAGAGGGTTGCTTTTATTGCCGCCCAAGCGGCAGACCTCTTTGCTCTCGATGGTTCTGAGGATTTTCGCCTGGGCGTAAAGGTTCATGTCGCCTATCTCGTCCAGCAGGATCGTACCCCCGTGCGCTTGCTCGAATTTTCCTCTTTGAGCAGTGGTCGCACCGGTAAAGGCCCCGCGTTCATACCCGAACAATTCGCTTTCGAGCAGACTATCCGGCAAGGCAGCGCAGTTGACACAGACAAGCGGTTTCTCGCTCCGGGGGCTGTTTCTGTGGATCAATTCGGCTGCCAATTCCTTGCCGGTGCCGCTTTCTCCGGTGATGAGAACAGTACTGTCGGTCACGGCAGCACGTGAGATGTACGTTTTGACCAGCCGCATGATAGAGCTTTCACCGATCAGCCGGTCGCATCCTGTGAGATTGCCGTTGGGGCTCTTTTTCTTTGGCGAAGAGGTCAAAGGAAGCCTGTCGGCGAGACAGTGATTTACGCGGGCAATCAATTCTTCAAATGAAAAGGGGCTCTTCAGGTAATCGTTGATTCCGGCTCGCAAAGCGGCGAAAGCAATATCTTCAGTGCTCTGTGAAACGATCAGGATAAGTGAAATCATTCTATTAGAGGTGTGTATATCCTGCGCTGCCCGTATGACATCATCCACGCCCTGACCCCAGGAGCCTAAGATCACCAGCTCAGGACTAAAGTTTTGAATTGCTTCAAAGGTGGTAGACCGATCACTGGCTTCAATAAGATCATACTTCTGGCTTATCAATTGCCGTCTCAAACTCTGACGCAAATCCACATCGCCTGCGGCTATCAAAATGGTTGGGTTAAGCATGATCGCACGCTCTAAGATTGGAGTGACACCCGGTTTCGAGACAGCAACACAGGCGGTGAGTAATTACCTTAGTTGCTGCTGTTGGAACTCTGCCAGCGGCGGCGCACAGCCAATGGCGTAGTGCAGCCCTTCTGCCGGAATACGCCTTCGACGAAGTGACCGATCGTTAGCTGTTTGTTCGCCTCCGACATTCAAGCGATAGGAACTGGTGCGGGCGAGCGCGCGGGCATTAAACATCAGCACGATAGAGAGATAGGCGTGCCCCGCAGCAGCATGTCGGGCGGCAGCCTTATGCATTAGTTGCCTCCACCGCCGCCCGTCGGACGCGAAAGCGCTCCGAGCCGGTATAAAGCTTTTTAAGAGGTTGTTTTCCATTGTGAGGTGACCGATCAGGCGTTCGAGTTCAGCGACGCGCGCCTCTGTATTGTAAGCATCACTGTGATCTGCAAAGGCCCGGTTGAGCCGCAACCTCAGGTTGCTGCTTTTGTGGGCGGCAGCTCAGTGTCGGATGCAGTTGATGCTCAGGTGCAGACTGTGCGAGGCCCTTGCCTGCGGTGATTTCGTGTAAGACTTTCTGAACTCGCGGATGAACCTGCCTACTTGCTTGGGAGTCATGTCTTAGCCTCCTGGCATGCTATGGAAGCTTATATATTTTCTTGTTCGAGGAGTGCAATACAGACCACTCAGTTCAGCGTGGTCAAGGTTGATAATGTAATGCCATCCCTGGTGCCATGATACCGCTGACTATAGCAAGACGTATGCCAGTTGTGTGAGTGTGAAATCTATTACTTAGAAGATTGTTTACACGGGTGAAGGATAGCTGAGTGTCCACAAATGTACACACGACCCTCCGACCATGTGTGCACTTTTATAGACGAGCGGGGAGACAAATGCGCTCGCGCCCGTATCATATTACGGGCGCCGATCTTCAACTAATCAGTCTCCGATATGAAAGTCCGGTGTCGTAGCTAATCCGCTTCCCCCTCGACTCTACCGGGACTTTCAACCCTGAACTTTCCAGCTCCAAATAAGAGACGCCGCCGGAACCGCTCTGCCTATCATGCTGCTCGAAGCAGTCTCCGTCCTGGCTCTTGATAGTCCGCCCGCCGCTTCAGGATGTGATCGACAATCACTAATATGCTGTGGCCTACCGCCACCAACGCCAGCCATGACTTTATATAGCCCTGGTTTCCGACCGACATAAGCTGATGTGGCGCTCAAGGCAGCGCTGAAGTCGCTGACTACTTGCCCGGAAAAACTCTCAGGCTTTCTTCTCGCCGACACATTTTCTTACCCGCTTCGGTAAACAACAAAATCTCCTATTGACAGACGATAGGTCTGCCTGTAGACTCGGCTCCTATCGACAGTATAGAGGAACGGCGCATGAAGAAACAGAAGACAGACCTTTTACAGGGGACGCTGGAGTTGCTGGTACTGCGGCTACTGCGCTCCGGTTCGCTCAACGGCTGGGACATTATGCAGCGCATCCAGCTCGTCTCCGGTGAGGTTTTAAGCGTCACGCCGGGTGCGCTCTACCCTGCGCTCCACCGGCTCGAAGAGCGCGGGCTGATCGCGGCGGAGTGGGGAGAGTCTGCGAACAACCGTCAGGCGAAGTTCTACAAGTTGACCGCGGCGGGACGCAAGCAGCTCGAAGCGGAGCGCCAGACCTGGGAGCGTTTCACGGGCGCGGTCGAGGCGATTCTAAGAGACGCGTAAGCAGGAAGGATGCCGCGATGTTTGGCAGGTTGAAGCGGTGGTTGCGAGCGCTCGTGCGCAGGGGCGCGATGGAGCGCGAACTGAACGAAGAGTTGCGCTACCACATGGATCGCGAGATCGAACAAAACCTTCGGGATGGGATGAGCCCGGAAGAGGCGCGCTATGCGGCGCTGAGGACTTTCGGCGGGTTGGAGCAGGCGAGGGAAGAATGCCGGGAGGCGCGAGGCGTGAGATTTATCGAAGACCTGTGGCAAGACCTTTGGTACGCGGTGAGGCTGCTGTGGAAGAAGCCGGGCTTCACGCTGGTCGCCGTGCTGACGCTCTCTCTGGGAATCGGTGCCAGCACGGCCATCTTCAGTGCGGTGAACCCTATTCTGTTCGAGTCGTTGCCCTATCCGCACGCCGGTCAGGTCACGATGATCTGGGACATAGGCCCCGACGGCTCGCGCGCAGACATAACGTACGGCACCTATCGCGAGCTGTTGGAGCGTAGCCGTTCCTTCGACGCGCTCGCCGTGATGGGCTCATGGCAGCCGACCATGACCGGCCCCGCAGAGCCCGAACGACTAAATGGGCAGCGTGTGAGCGCGAGCTACTTCCGCGTGCTGGGCATAGCGCCTACGATTGGACGGGACTTCGATCCTTCCGATGACCTGCTCAATAGCCCCGGAGTAACGATCATCAGCGATGGACTATGGCAGCGGCGCTTCGGCGGTGATCGTACAATCGTCGGGCGTCAGATCACCCTGGACGACGACGCATACACTGTCATCGGGATTATGCCGAGTGGTTTCGAGAACGTGCTCGCCTCCTCGGCCGAGTTGTGGAGGCCATTGCAATACGACATGTCGCAGGGCCGGGCCTGGGGTCATCACCTGCACATGGTTGGGCGGCTGCGATCAGGCGTCGGAATAGATCAAGCCAGAGGGGAACTGGACACAATCGCGCGCGCCCCTGTGCCGGAGTTTACCAGGCCACCCTGGGCGGCAATCGAGAAGGGGCTCACACTCAATTCATTGCAGGACGACATCACGCGCGGCGTGAAACCGGCGTTGCTCGCCATCTTCGGCGCGGTCATGCTGATGCTCCTGATCGCGTGTGTCAACGTGACGAATCTACTGCTCGCGCGCAGCGCACAGCGGCGCGGCGAATTTGCGATTCGCGTTGCGCTCGGCGCGGGACGAACGCGACTGATTCGGCAGCTACTCACGGAGAGCCTGTTGCTCGCTGTCCTCGGCGGCGCTCTCGGAATGTTAGTGGCCGGGTATGGTATCAGCGCGTTGATGGCGCTCAGCCCGCCTGAGCTGCCGCGCGTGAATGCTATAGAGATAGACGGAGCTGCATTCGCCTTCGCACTCGGCATCACAACACTGATCGGCCTGATAGTCGGGCTGATTCCGGCGCTGCAATCGTCCAGGAGCGACCTTCACGGCGGCCTCCAGCAGGGCTCACAGCGTATCGCCGGGGGTCACCAATTGACGCGCCGTATGCTCGTCGTCGCGCAGGTTGCGCTCGCCCTCGTGTTGCTCGTGAGCGCAGGCTTGCTGTTGCGCAGTCTCGAACGCCTGTTCGCCGTCGATGCCGGATTCGATGCGTCACACCTGCTCACGATGCAGGTGCAAACTTCCGGTCACAGATTCGACGACGCCGCCACCACGCATCGTTTCTTCGAGCAGGCATTGGAAGCTGTGCGCCAGTCTCCGGGAGTCACCGGCGCGGCGTTTACGAGCCAGTTGCCGCTCAGCGGCGACCTTGACGAGTATGGCGTGCATTTCGAGTCTAACCCGGCCCCGGAGGAAGATCACACAGCGCTTTTATATGCGGTGACCCCTGGTTATTTTGAAGTGATGGGCATCCCTCTGCGTCGCGGACGCCTGCTCGATGCACACGATGTGGCTGGGGCGCCGGTGGCCGTCCTGATTAGCGAATCTTTTGCGAAGCGCAAATTTCCCGGTACAGACCCGATCGGTCAGCGTCTGCACATAGGGCCCAACGAGGGGCCCTGGTACACAGTTGTCGGCGTGGTGGCGGACGTGAAGCAAACGTCACTGGCCGTGAGCCGACCCGATGCCGCGTATATCACGACCACGCAATGGCGCTTCGCGAACAAGGCGATGTCGTTGGTTGTTCGCTCACGCGGTGACGCCGCGGCACTTACCCCGCTCATCAGGAACGCGATCTGGTCTGTCGACAAGAATCAGCCCATCGTGCGCATCGCCACAATGGAAGACCTGCTCAAAGCGTCGGCTGCCGAGCGACGCTTCGCGCTTATCCTGTTCGAGGCGTTCGGCATCGTGGCGCTCGTGCTCGCGGCCACAGGCATCTATGGCGTACTTTCGGGCAGCGTCACCGAGCGAACGCGCGAGATAGGGGTGCGGTTGGCGCTCGGCGCATCGCGCGGCAACATCCTCTCGCTGGTGCTTCGCCAGGGGATGACGCTCACAGGTCTCGGCGTCGTCATCGGTCTGACCGGAGCAGTGGCCGCGAGCCACGCCATCGTCACGCTGCTGTTCGGAGTCTCGCGGCTCGATCCAGTCACGTACCTGGGCGTGATCGTCCTGCTATCGGGCGTGTCTGTAGTCGCCTGCTGGCTGCCTGCGTGGCGCGCGGCACGCGTGGATCCCTCGATCACATTGAGGGCCGAGTAGCGGGCGTCCCTCGTCTATGTGATAGATCACGCGAACGTCGCATCGGGTTGCTCTACACCGCTAAGAAATCAGGCACGGAGAATGGGGAATCCAAAACAAATAAACCGCTCTATTTCCTCCGGACTTAACCCCAAATTTTGTGTTGGTGTAAATCTTCAGACCGTCTTCTCAAGAGAAGGGAAGCAGCAAGCAGAGGCGGACAATCATGAAAGAGAAGCCATCGAGTGCTCGGGTTCAATGAGTTGTCAGGCTTGGCCCTCTGGAAACCAACCATTACTTCTTCTTCTTAAGTTTGACTACTGGCTCAACTCCCCACCTGGGACTTATATGCATAGATGTGTCAAAACATTTCCATCGCAGATTTAACAGACCGGCGATCAACACGCAAAGTATCGAAACTGATGGCAGCAATACGTTGAAATTCAATCTCTCTTTTTCGGTCAGGAACACGCGCGTGCCATGATGAACAGTCTTGAGATGGATTCTGCCTTCTGTAGGTTGCGGCTCTCTTGCGCCGTACCGGTCATAGTAGCTATCAAGGTACAAAATGTAGATGAAACTGGCAGCAGCAATCATCAGAAGAAGGACGATTAGAGATTTTTGCAATACAGCCATAAATCCTGTCGATCATACGATACAAAGCAGCATAACGCTCGAATTAACCTGCCGCCCGACCATGATATTCAACTCCATCGAACCACGTGATTTGGATCTAATTCTCGTCGAAGATTAGTGGGTTTTATTGGAACGGTCAACTTGCAGCGCAACGCCCGAAATAACCTGCCCGCGCGCACAGCATCCAGGATTACGGGACAAGATGACGATGAGAGGAAAGCTATCGCGGGTCGGGTTTAATGAGATGTTGGATGGCGTTGTTTACAGAGTCCATTCAACCTCCCATGTCTTCCATCATGTCTGTCAATTCTCGTACGAACGGAAGGAATCGAACCAGGTATGCCGCAATTAGCACCAACGAAACTTCGGCAATGGATAGCACGATTAAAAATAGCCGTGTTCCAACGATGATACCCAAACCGGGAAAGGCGATTGAGTCGATGTCTTTCATCCATAAGCCGAGAGCAGCTATTAAGAGAACCAGGACAAGAATCGCCAGCAATGTAGATACGGCCAACGCAAGATTAAGCATAGCATTCCTCCAATGTTCGAGCGGGCAGGATCAGCTTAAGCCTTTCCTCGCCGGTTAACGATAGAATCAAGTCATGTGAAATATCACAGCCATCTAAGGCCCGAATCAACCCGCCGCCCGACGATACCACACAACGCACGTCGCAAGGGCGCAACTATCATGAAAGGCAAGCTCAGAGTGGTCGGGTTCAACGAGTTGTTAGGTGGCGGGTTACCCGAAGTTGCATCACTTTAACATCCACCAAAACCATAGATGCCTGTCGCCAACCTTAATAGAATAGTCTCCTTCTCCTGTCGGAATCTTCAGAACACACTCTTTTAATAACTCCAGCTTGCGGCCACCGGCAGACAGAACAACCGTACTTCCATTCTCTTCCAGAGAGAAATACTCGTCATCAACTATGCCCTTCGGATGCTTGAGTATGAATTTGCCAGCAGATTTACAGCGAGCCTCGCCGCCAATATTGTTAGGAATACTAAGGACTTCTTTCGATGGTGGAGTCACAACGAGAGATTTCTGAGAACTCCAGCGAGCGGCTGACATCCTTTCAATTAAATCTACCAGGCTACGACAGCAAGCATCGTCTGCGGTCAAGTGCCATCCAGGATAGTTTCGAGTGTGCTCAAGGTAATGCCAGAGGTAAAGGCGACCTTTCTGCTTCCACTTTTCAACATTTTCATCAGGCATATAAACATCTTACGCTCCGAGAATAGACGAAGCCACCTGACGCCCGAATTAACCGGGCGGGAAGAATCGTATCAAGCCTTCAAGTCTCGCGCATGTAAGACGAGCTGATTCCGCTCCGGTTGAATGAGTCGTCTGGCTGCATGGCGTTCATCTCTCACTCAACTCGACTTGAGCCGTCTCCGCCTCGAAGTAGAAATGGTCAGATGCGCGGCCCTCAGGTAGAGCTTCCGACGTGGCCTCCTGGTAATGAGCAAACCGAAGCGTCCCGGTTACTCGGACATCCCGCCCCTCCATGCTTGCATAAGGCTTGCCCCAGGAGAACGACTCCTTCGCCACAAGGTAAATCGAGCGCCCGCCGACGAGGATGAACGGCCCGGCCTTCCCGCGCAACGAGAACCGACCGCGCATGACGATGCGCTCGCCGAGGTGCTGCTGCAACTCGCTGTCGGAGGCGGCAGTCAAATCAGCCAGCGTCGGGGCGGGCTGTGCGACGCGCGGTATCGAAGCACGGTGCGCGCATCCCGCTGCCGCGAGCAGCATTACCAGTGAAATTGCGAGAGGTGTGTTCATGAAATCCGACGCTCGAATCAACCCGCCGCGCGCGAGCCGCATTACGGGATTCGATTCGCCATACGAGCATAAGGTTCTTTGAATAACTTAAACGCCTCATCACGAGCGCGCCGTCGCCAGCGTCGTCGCCACCGCCAGCGAGCGGGGTGACGACTATCTCTTCCTCCACTCAATGGGAAATAGCGTGCCCGCCTTCTCCGAATCTAATTTTATACCGACGAGCGAGGCAGCGTGTGCGAGCACAGGGTCTCGCCTTGTGGCCATATCCTCCGGTGTGGGCAATAGCAGCTCGTCCGGTGTAACCCCTGTATGCTCAAGGCTCCTGCCGTCAGCCATGATGACATCGGCCTGCGTAACACTGATGCCGAAAAAGATGCCCTTAACCACCCCGACCTGTAGAGGGTAAAATCTGCTTTGCATGACCGCGCCAGCGGTGCGATCTCCGATCACGGTGCCGCGCTTTTCAAGCTGCACCATGCGCGCGAATATCTCGGAGGCGGATGCTGATTCACCGTCCACAAGAACTATAAGCTGGCCTTTGAAAGCTTTTTCACTGTGTCCCTTTGCGATCATCGGCTTCATCTCTTTGCGCCCTTTGCGATCAGCGATCCTGACATCATGAGTAAAGAAATAACCGGCGAGTTGCTCAAGGGTATAGACGTAGCCGCCGGTATTGCCACGCAGGTCAAGGATCAGCGCCTTACGATTCCTGAACCTGCCGACCGTGTTGTCAAGTTCCCGTTCGTCCATTTCAAAGTGCGGCATCTTCCAGATCAACACGTCATCGCTCGGCTCGTAAAAGCGATGACGATTCAAACGATCTTCCTCCTGCGCGTCTAATTCCATGTTGCGAAAATCATCGGAGGTCAGTACTTTCCTGCCCTCTCTGACCTTCGCCTGAATAAAGAGTTGCTGCTGCTGTTTATCGGGCTTCTGGACGACCAGCGCCATGCCCGGCTGCGGCCGCAAAGAGTAGTATAGATATTTGGCCAGCCATATTTTAGTGCGATCCAACGGCCTCCCATCAATTGAAATCACTTTGTCGCCGACCTTCAGCCCTTTGGCTTCGGCATCACTGCCGGGCTTGACCGCACTGACGTAGCAGTTGTCGCCGACCGCCTTCATCTGCCAGCCGTACTCTACGCGCGACGAGCGATATGGCGGCTGGAAGAAAGTATGCGAGTCGTTAAGATCGAGCAGTACCTGAGCGATAATGCCTATTAGCTGACCCATTGATTGAGCCTTCTTCATCTTCTCGTCGGCCAGTTTGAAACGCGCCTCCACGTCCATTCCGTGGAACATCGGATCGTAATAACTCTTTATAAACTCCGTTTTGACATTGTTCAGCATGTCGCGCCCCTGGTCGATATCTAATCTGCTCAGGTTCTGGACATATGCCTCAGAGGTAGCGGTCGTGAATAAAACTCCCAGGCCGAAAGCGGCGAGAGCGGCCAGCCGGATGAGTAATGCCGAAGGGAATCCTTTCTTATTCATGTTGTGAACCTGGATGGAATTCTGCACCTCTTCAAGTTACCAGCGCATAGAACATTGAAGCCATATGATGCTGGAATCAACCCGCCGGGAAAAATTCGTATCGGGCATTCTACCTTACGGAATGAAAGCCGCGCTATTGACGCTACGGCTCGACGAGTTGTTAGGCGGAACTGCTCATGCGCACCGGAAAACCGGCGGAACATTTATGAGTTTGCATAAGTTAATCAGTCCCACGCTCATTCAACTTCGACTCAATCCTTCTATCTGGAATCAGCCACATCAGCGCCACAAGCACATAAAGCAGGTCTGAAATCCATTGATTTACAAAAGCCAAAGCAATCGCCACAACGTAAATAAGCGGCGAAAGTTTGCCCTTGATGTCGCTGCCAACAGCGGCTTTGAGCCTTGAGTCCGCCCCCTGCTCCGTAATTATCAGCGTTTGAAGAATATAGTAAGCGATAGCTGCCGCAAGCAGCACCACACCATAAATGGCCGTCGGCAAGGTGGCGAAGTGGTTCTCCCCCATCCAGCCGGTAACAAAGGGAATCAGCGACAGCCAGAATAATAAGTGCATATTTGCCCAGAGAATCTTGCCATTGATCCGGTCGGTGACGTAAAGCATATGGTGATGGTTGTTCCAGTAAATCCCAAGATAGATGAAGCTCAAAACGTAAGTGAAGAATACAGGGACGACCGGCCGAAGTGATTCCCAATCCGCGCCGTGTGGAATCTTTAGCTCCAACACCATGATGGTTATTATGATGGCGATCACGCCGTCGCTGAAAGCCTCAAGACGCCCTTTTTTCATCAAACTAATATGCCTTCGTGGAACGACGATTGTCCACGATGAAATGGCCCATGTTACGCCTGACGCCCGAATCAACCTGCGCCGAGCGCAGCCATTCTATTTACGCCGCGAGGAAACATCTTGAAAAGAAATGCTACCGAGGCGTCCGCGTTCAATGAGTTGTTATATCTCTTTTGAAGCGATGGCCTGAACCACTGCGCCGATGCCAGTGTGATAAATACCTTCTATTACATCACGCTTAAGTTCAATTAAACGCCTGAACTTCAGGCCAGCCAACTCGACACTTAAAGACTCTTTAGATTGCATCACATCTGCTGAATTCCCGCCGCCAGTACCATGCTTCAACTGATCCGGAGTGTAAGCCTCAAGCAGGAAAACACCGTTTCGCTTTAACCCTGCTTCCACTTTTTTATACAGTTGCTTTCTTAATAAAGAGGGTAGTGGACAAAATATAGATACGATTCCATCCCATTTATTTTCGCCTAAATCATAATCCGCTAAATCAGCATGAATAAACTCAACGACGACACCATTCTCTTCCGCCAACTTCCTGGCTTTATTCAAACCAACTATAGATGCATCTACAGCGGTTACAGAGTAACCCTGTTTCGCAAGGAAAATGGCATTGCGTCCTTCCCCTTCGGCCAGACTGAGAACCTTACCTATTGGAATATGGTTAACATTCTCTTCCAAAAACTTGTTCGGCTTTGTGCCATATGCGTACTCTTCGGCACTGTATCTTTCATCCCACATTTGCCTTCTCCAATTTTTGCCATTATCACAATGTATGCCAGAGAAATCTAAAGCCCGAATCAACTCGCCCCGCGCGAGTAGCATCCGATTCACACCGCAAAGAAAGATGATGAAAGAGATGCCATCCGAAGCGTCCGCGTTCAACGAGTTGTCGGGTTGCGTCAATCGCCATGAATGAGCAGTCGGTAAAACCCGAGTTATTAGTGCACGGATAACCTTTGCTCAAGTTGAGCGTCGAAACTCGACCGGCCGCTGAGCGGCGGCACATAGTAACCACAGATGAGCGAGCGGTGCGAATATTTTCAAGGCACATCTGCCCGTATCTTTTTGTAATTTTCAAGACACGTTACGATGAATTTATATTGGTAATTTCCCATATGACCGCACCCACCGCAATCATGTAACTGACCCACGATAACGACATCAGCCTTATTATCAAACCTCCTGGGATTCATTTTCTTCAGACTCCTTTTCGACGCCGCACACAAGCTATCTTCATCAACAAATTCAACCCAGGCCTTCGGTAGATTCATGCACTCTCGGTCATAAAGATACGTCCACTCGAAACCATAATTCCAAGTTGCCTTGACACGAACCTGCTGTTGATTGGGATATTGACTGGCGTTTTGGATAAGCTCGCAATATGAGATCGTAGTTATGCCATCAACTTTAGATTGAGGCTTAGTGGTAGATTGGGACTGCCCGTTTACCAAAAGAGAACCAGCGAGAAAAAGCGGCATCATGAAAGCTTTTCTGTTCATATATGTCCGTTGCCCTTACCACCCAACAGAGGTCTAACACTGGAATTAACTCGCCCGCCGACGATACCATTCAAGCCAGCCGAAGCCAGTAAATGTTGCTGAAAGGCAAGCTCAGGGAGGTCGGGTTCAATGAGTTTGTTAGATGGCGGCCTCGGTTGGATATAAACTTCTACTCATAAGTAATCACATGACACTCTTCCTCATACCTGAAAAGCATCCGAGCCTGCCTTCCCTCAAGCTTGATGGAGCCTTTCGCGCCCATTATGCTGAGGCTTGAGATGCCAAAGTCAACGTCGGCCTCTGCACTCTCTTTTTGGTAATTGTTAGCACTCGTTAGCAGCAGTGCTTTACCAGGAGCAAGCCGCACCCTTACCTTTCCTGCCTGCGAATCGATCATATACTGGTCATTCGGTACTGCTTCCCAAGTACGATCAGTATCCTTCAAGTTGGCCGCGTCCATCATCTGGGGCTTTTCGACATGAATTTCACTTGATGATGTGCGCATAAAGGTATAGACAACCTCGATAGGAGCATCTGAGCGGTTAGTCACAACAAAATTGTCTATAGACTGGCAGGAGGAAAGCGCCAGCACTATAGCGAGCAGAACTAAACTTACAAAGGCTCTCTTCATATGCTCATTATATCATCAGAATCCTATCAGACTTCACGAAGCCATCTAACTATAAGTAGGCCGCTGGCGACGACCGGCCGGGGGGGCGAATCACCTCTGTAAGGCGGCTACATCGAGAGGACTTGCGTAGAGGATACGGCGGAGTGCATTTGCCTTATGCGCTGGGGCGTAAGTATCAGGGTGCTTCAAAGGAGTGGGGGTGGCAATGGGTATTTCCTTCCGTGAAGCTGTCGGTTGATCCTCGCTCCGGCCAGGTGCGCCGCCACCATGCTTCAGAGGATGCCTTGCAGAAGGCTGTTAAGAAAGCGATTGGGCGAGCGGGCATCATAAAGAAGGCGAGTTGCCATACGCTGCGCCACAGTTTCGCCACTCATCTGCTCGAAGACGGATATGATCTGCGCACGATACAGGAGCTGCTCGGGCATAGCGACGTTCAGACGACCCAGATTTACACGCACGTCTTGAATCGAGGCGGGCGCGGCGTCAGGAGCCCGCTCGATTGAGCCCTCCACTGAGAGACCCGAACAGAGCGAACGCACGTGAAATGCTTCGACTTAAACCCGCATAATAGTTAGATAATGTAAGGCCGCATGGGCGACTCTCAGCCGTTGATGAAAATGCAGGAGTAGCTGCATCATCCTGGATTTGAAACGACCGGCTACATGAGTTTCGGCAGGGTCGGACGGCCGACACAGTGCTGTTCATGTCCTCAGAGCTTTTACCATGTAAGTTGTAAGTCCGACCGGCAGGCGGGCGAGTCCGGCCGGTTCTCGTTTGACGGTGGTATGAAATAATAATGTGTATTGCCCTGAAAAACTGTTCCGGGACGGGAAGCTAAGGAGAAGACATTATGGTACCAGAAATTCCACAGCCCACACCGCGCGAGCTTATCTTAGTTGCCGAACCCGAAGCCGGATTACGGGCCAGAAGAGAAAAGATCATCTCAGTCGTCGGGGCAGAGATTGAGCCGCTCGTCGGGTTGCTCGCTTCCGTTGAGGCCACCATGCGACCCCTGTTCGGCGTGAGCGAGGAGTGGCTCAAGCGCAGGATGACCCCTTCAACGAATATCCTGATGGATGGAGGGCAAGCACCGGACTTGTCAATCTTCTATAAGATTACGGCTCCGGATCATCTGCTCGAATGGCTGACCCCGAGGTTGCGCGAGCTTTCCACTGTCAAGGCCGCTTACATCAAACCTGGGGCCGAACCCCCGATCATAGATCATGGTATAGAGTTGTCTGACGGCCTGGACCCTGGCGAGATTACCGGCGACTTCAGCGAGTTTCAGGTCTATTTGAATCCGGCCGCAGAGGGTGGGATTGATGTGTGCAGCGCCTGGGAGATGGAGGGCGGGCGCGGCGCGGGCGTAAATATCGTGGATGTCGAGGGGGCTTGGCGCTTTTCACACGAGGACTTATTAGAGAATCAGTCGGGCGTCATCGGCGGGATTCCGATTGCAAAGCGTGGTTGGAGAAATCACGGGACGGCCGTAATAGGTATTATCAGCGGCGACCCGAACGACTTCGGCATCACTGGCATCTGTCCGGATGCTAATTTGCGCGCCATCTCGGTATTCGGCGACTCCGCTGGCGGCCCCGTAGCGGGTTGGAGTTCGGCCGCCGCGATTCGACTGGCCGCCGACGCGCTTCAGCCCGGCGACATAATGCTTATAGAGCTTCACAGGCCGGGCCCGAGGGCTAACTTCAAAGAGCGCGACGACGAGAGGGGATATATCCCGGTAGAGTGGTGGCCGTGTGATATGGCCGCGATTCGGTACGCGACCAGTCGCGGCATCATCGTCGTCGAGGCCGGTGGTAATGGGAATCAGAATTTATCCGATGACATTTACGATCAAAACCCTACGTTCCCCAATGGGCCGTTTCCGGCCGAGTGGCGCAACCCCTTCAGACGAGACCCGATTGATACCGGAGCGATCTTAGTCGGGGCGGGCGCGCCGCCCCTCGGAATAAACGGAAGTAATTTCGGGCCCGCCCGCTCGCGTATGCGCTTCTCCAATTTCAGCAGCGGCGACAACATCATTATGGATACGCAGGGATGGGGCGAGGAGGTGGCGACCTGCGGCTATGGCGGCCTGAGTCAAAATAATCCTGACGAAGATCGCTGGTACACAAGACGGTTCAACGGGACTTCGAGCGCCGCCCCCATGATCGCCGGGGCGCTCGGCTGTCTACAGGGCGCTCTCAAAGCCCGTGGGCAACTTCTCACCCCGACGAGAGCCAGAGAGCTTTTTCGCACCATCGGCTCTGAACAGCAGGACGCGCCGCAGGACGGCCTCAATAGTGTTGAGAGTCATCGCATAGGCCCTCTGCCCGACCTGCGCCGGATGCTCGATATACTGATCCCGCCCCCATAGCCTGAAGGGAACTCGAAAGCCTTTTAAAGCAGACGGAAATATTGTGGCCGCACGGCAAACTGAAATGGCCGCGCAAGGATTTTTTGAGGGGACTGATCCAGAAGGCTGAAAAGCATCAGGGCTTCATCATCCGGATGATGAAGCCCTGGCAATCGCATCTTTGCTAAAAGCGGACTCTAGGCCCTGACCCTTTGTCCTGTAAGGCTGCTGCCGCGCCCAGCCTGTGGTGCCGCGCATCCTGCTAGGTGATCGGGCTCTTGCTCAGGTGGCCGGAAAAACAGGCGGCCTCCGGGCCAGCCGGGCCGCTGTCATCAACTATAGACATGAACGATATTCTTTCCCGCTCGGAAAGCCCTAACCCCACGGCCTTGTAATAATGGTTAGCGTCCAGAACGATGTTGGAATGTGCCGCCGCGTCATGATCGATGTCGATCACGTAATTCGTGTCCGGCTCGGACGTGAAGATTTCCACCCCTCCGCTGGTGAACACCGCGCGGCTGTTCTCCTGGTCTAAGGAGATCGCGACTCCGACTTCGCTGGCCACGAACCCGAAGTCCTCCAGTTGCCCGAAGAGTCCGCGCCGGATGAATAGATGAGACCTGCTGATGCTGCGCGCGAATAACTCGCCGCTGTTGAAGATAAATAGCGGGTGGAAAGCGCCTCTGTTGGCTCCAATCGCGGTGTTGTAGAGTTCTTCGTTCTCCAGATCGACTACCCATTTGAAAGAGTCCCGATTCGTCGCCGGGTCGACCTGTCTATTAATGACCGCGCCCATATCACGGAAGGTAATGTTCGGCTGCGAGGTGTTCTGAACATCCAGGTAAAGCTCGGCTCCAATATTATGGACGGGAATTTCCACTTCTCCGCCGCCCAGAAGTTGTTTCGTGACGGTTATCTCCAGCGTGTGCTCCGGCGGTGGGTTTCTAAGGATTCCGACCGTACATTCGGTTCTATCGGTATTAACGAATATGGCGAGCAGCCCCTTGAGAATCAGCGTGATCGTTGCGGGCATCTTCTTTCTCCTTTTCGGTTAAAGAACAAGTAAAGAGCGGGGAGACTATTGCGAGCTGAATTGCTACTACGTTTCTAAACATGATGCGGATATGGAGCAAAGTATTTCACCGCCAGCCGGGCAACGCGTAAAGCGGCTTAATCCGGCAAGGATAAAATCCGGTATGAAGGCGCGCACAGGGCGTACGAATCTTTGTATGAAAGGACTTTGTGCTCTGACCGGGAGCCGTAAGGATCAAAATCGCGCGTACCCTCCGATGGCGATAAAGGACGCCCAGTAGTAAGGGTGTCGATACCGCTCTTCCGGATGGTCGAGCATATCCTGCTGAGCGCTTCGGAGCGCGTCGGCGGTCGAAAGCCCGTCCCACTTTCTATGCTTATGAAAATCAACCATCAGTTCACCGGTCGCGCCTGAATCCACAGGCCAGAGACTGGCAACCACAAGGGGGACGCCGACGGCGATGAACGGACGTGAAATGCTTATCATCCCCTCGCCGCCGTAATATCGCTCGGCCCCCGTCTGGCACGCGGAGAGAACCACCAGTCGGGTTTGCGGCAATCGCAGCCTGTAAATCTCGTATGCCTGTAGGATGCCATCCTCCGCCGACGGGCCTTCCGTGGAGGACGACGATGACACGCTGGCGAGCAGCAGTTTCGAGTGCAGAGGTGATTGCTCGTCGACAACGGAATGTAAGGCCAGATGAATAACATCGGCTCTTTCCATCTCATTTTTGACGCGCCTTTTAATAGCCCTGTCGCCGGTGATGACGGGCGGCGAATTGTAGTAGGCGGCGATCCCTTCGACCTCTCTTTCGGCGGCGGGCAAATCGACAAGCGCGGGGAACGCCCTGTGGTCGAAGCTCGGGTTGCCGACGCTCAGAAGCCTCTCCGGATTGTTCCCCTCTTTGCGGCGCGCATTCCTTGAACAGACGATAAAGATATTGGAGCTTGGCGCGAAGGTCAGAGTGTAGGATTGCGTCAGATACTTCGCGGACGAGCGTGAGAGAAGCGCGCTGTACGGGAGATAGTTGAGCACCTTGTCCGGAACGATGCAGAGTTGTTTGTTTCGGTCGAGCGCCGATTCAACCGGCCCGATTAAAAGATCGTACAGGTCGGCGGAAGCGCGCGAAAGCTCGTCCATGTTTTCAAGAGGTCGGGAGACGAGCCGCAAATAGTTGGAGACTTTCCGGCGCAACTCCGCCAGGGTTATATTCTGTTCGTAGTTTGAAATGCCCGTCCTGGTCAGGAGCCAGATGAGAAGCTTGTTGTCGAGCACGGAATACTGAAGGATCTGGGCCTGCTCCGGCATTTGCTGCTGGATTTCGGCGAGCCCCATCGGCTGCGAGACCGTGGTGAAGCCGATGTCGTGAGCGTCGTTTGTATCGACCGCGCGCGTCTTTGTACTGGTCATGTCAAGCAACGATCTGGCCCGCGAGCGTTCCGATAACTCAAAGGCCGTTTGAAAGTCGTGCCTGATCGAGTACTGATAATCTATCGCCACATCGTAGAGATTCTGTTCCGTATCGAAAAAACTGTCTCTGTTACTTTCTTCGAGGATTTTCGAGCGATAATGCTCGAACAAACTCAAGGTCGTCTCAAGCTCCTGCTCGACGGACGAGCACCCGCCCTCCTGCGCGGCCATGCATGAGAGCAGCTTTCCCTTGTGCGCGGCATAACTGAATGCGCTGTAATTCAATCCCCCGTATATTTGAATCGCCTGTTCATAACTCGCTATGGCTTTGCCGAAGTCTCCGGACTGCCGGTACAGATGTCCCAATTGCAGGGCCGAGTAGCCGACCGTATCCGCGCGCGTCGCGGCGCTCGGAATATCCTTCGCCAGCTCGAAAGCCATACGGACATTCCTGGTCGCCTCTTCATAATCGCGTTGACTGCCGTAGATCAACCCCAGACTGATGTACGAGCGACAGATGCTATACGGCATGCGCGCCTCTATCGCCACTCGTAATGCCTCTTTCTGAAAGGCGGCGGCCGCCGCGTTTAATCCGAGCAGGTTCAGAGGGGCCGCCATCAGAAAATAGCTTCGCCAAAGCTGTAGAGGCTCCGGCGAGACCCTGCTGAAGAGAGCCAGACTTCGTTGCTGTTGCTCTATCGCCTTACGGTAATTGCCGAGCCGCGTATACTCGATTGTTAATTGATCGGCCGTCTTCATCAATCCGCCGACATCATTTATACGTTCCGATATCTCCCACGAGCGATGGCTGTGATCGAGTGCCGTCGAATAATCGTTGAGCCCGATTTGCACGTTGCCAATCGCATTGAGAGCCTGAGCGAGCAGCCATTTATACTGGTTGGCTTCGGAGCCACGGGCGACGCGTTGAAAGATGGAGAGGCTAAGCTCAGACTTGTGCATCAATAGATAAGCATGCCCGAGCGGGTACTCGGCATAGGCGGACTCGCATTCATTTCCAATCCGATCAAAGATGCGCCTGGCCTTACTGTAATATTCAACCGCTTCCTCGGGCTTGAAAAGCTGTAGACCCTGACGCCCGAGGGCCATGAAGCGGCGCGCCTCTATGAGCGAAGAGTGGTGTGCAGCGGGCGTTGATTGATAGAAACGGAGCAGGTCTGAGAGAAAACGATCATCGGCCCTGCTTAACTCCAGCCCGGCGGCGTAAGAGAGGGCCTGTAGATTCTCCCGCGCTTCGATTGCGCGCCCCCTGGCTTTCGTCTCAAGGTAGGAGTCAAGCAGCGCATTCTCGACAAGGCTGCCGGTCAAATCGCGGTTCAGGCTGATGAGCTGCCACGCCGCATCATCATCACGGGCCCTATAGGCGCTCAGAAAATCCTGCAATATCTGCCCTTTGTTTTGCGAGACCTTGTTGGTCTGCGATTCGATCACTTTCAGATTCCGTCTGGCCTCCGCAGCCCACTCGGAATCAGGGTCTCTTTCGAGATAGGTGCGCCAGTCGGCGGCGGCCTGTTGCGGAAGCAGCATGTATTGGTGACAGAGGGCGCGATTAAAAATGGCTTCCAGCAAGGAGCCGTTCAGCTCAATCGCCCGGTTCAGATGACCGAGGCTCTCTGCCAATTCCTCAAAGCTTTTTCCGGCCTCTCTATTGAGACGATCGAGCTTCCCCTTCTCGAGCAACGCCGCGCCGAGGTCGCTCTGAAGCTGCGGGTTATTCTCGTCGGTTGCGAGGGCTTTATTGAACTGCTCTATGGCCCGGTCGAATTTCAGCTCGGCCAGGTAAAAACGGCCGAGCGCATGATAGGAGGCCGCGCCCGGTTGATCGCGTGCCGCGTCCAGTAAATATCTTTCCGCGCGTGCGCGCGCGTCCGCATCTACTCGGGCGGGTTCGTCGCCCCGCGTTTGGGCCAGCGGCGCATAATCGAAACCCGTGATGCGTGTTTCGGTCGGGCGTTGCTCGCGGTAAGCGTTCTTGAGGGCGAGCAATCCCTGACTGACATCGGACTGGTATATGAACGCGCGCCAGACCCCGAGGCCCAGAGCGAGCAACAGCAGCGCGGCGACGGCCAGCTTCATCGGGGAGCTGAAAAACCCTTTCGTCCATGCCAGCCAGCGAGAATACAGGCTTGAAGCAGGGCCGGGCGCTTCCTCGGCGGCGGCGGCCCGGTTCGAGACGTGCCTCCGTAATGCCCTGGCGAATCTAAGCTTGCGCTGCCGTTCCGTAGTCGATAGGAAATGGTTCTCGAATCTTCCTTGCTCTTCCTCGCTGAGCGCGCCGCTCAAATAGTCGTCTATTAATTCGTCTTCGGCCATCAGTAGCTCTTCAAAGAACGAATCCTCGGTTAAGAGCCGCTGCTCAAACTCGCGCTGCCGATCCTCCTCAGACACCTCACCCAACAGGTAGTCTTTTATAAATCTTTGATCGTCGAATTGCTGTTTCATCAGGAAATCAATCTGACATAAGACACTTCTAAAGAACTATGCGTAATCGGCTCAACCTATTTCATCCTGACGCTTTAGATTCCATACATTCCTGAACACACGCCTGGAGCGTCAATCTAATCCGATGAGCCCGGATTCTTAGGGCGTTGAGGCCGATCCCCAAATTTTCGGCCAAAGCCTTTCGGCGATCTATCTTGGCGCGCTTGTCTTCGCGGTAATAATCCAGTGCCAGCTCACGTTGATTTGGGGGCAGGCGCTGCATGCAGACCTCCAGGCAATCGTATTCCTGCTCGACATCGTCGTCTGCTGCGGTTATGGGCGGGGGCGGTTGCGGCGGGATCGGTCTTTTTCTTAGATGCTCAAGGAATATCTTATGAGCCACGCCATAAAAATAGAGCGCGGGGTCGCCGACATAGCTGTCGGATAGCGCGTCTATCTTCGAGCAGACTCGATTAAAAGTTTCATCGGCCAGTTCCTCAGCTTCGTTACAGCCGCGGCAGGTAAAGATTTTAATCAATCGGATTCGGATGGTCTCGTATCTCTTCCCAGCTTCGTCACGGTTCGGGGCGAGCCATATCAATAATCTATCGAACGCTTCTTGCGTTAGCTTTACTTCTCTGGTCATTGATGTAAAGGGTTGGAAGCATTGTTGAAGCTACGGGCACGCTTTTCAGGCGTCAGGCACGAGCTTGAGCGCAGCCTGCCCGCAGAGCGCCGCGCCGAAACGATTAGTCTTTCCTAATGGTGTAAAGCCCACCGGGGTCGTTCATTGCAAAGCCATGAATGATCACTTGGCAGAGCTTTAGAGGGGGTTGGCACTTGCAAGCCGGGTTTGCAATTGACGAGGCCGTAACCTCTAGCCGCTAAACTGAAAACAAGAGGAGCGTAAACGCCTTTACCGGGGCTGTCAAGAAATTCCCGTGCCAGCCAGCCCGAGCGCCGCGCGCCCTCGCAAGACGCGCGATTTTAAAAGGAGGATGACGGCCCGCAGACCTTTGCGGCGCGCTACGGACGCGCCGCAATCAAAGACCCCGGACGAGAGGACGTAAACCCCCGAGCAACGCTCTCATCCTGCCTTTTCCCTGAATCTTAATCTCTACGGAAACGTTTCCGTCGCATACGACATTAATGTATGAGAGCGTTTTCAGCCGGGTAAGGCCCGCGGGGCCAATCGTGTAAAATCAGGACTACAAAATCCTTCGCACGAAGCTTACAGGATAAGGAGAAAACAAAATGCCGCGCTCTTCGTTGAAATGGTTCAGGTACCTTGTCGGGCTTCTGTCGGCGCTCTTCTTTCAGGCTCAGGCGGCGCGAGCACAGGAGGTGCAGGTAGAGGTCGCGCAGCCTTCCATACATTTCCTGTCAACCGCGACAGGGCAGGAGGATAAGAATATCGAGCCGTCGGCAGTTGAGCCCATAGGGGACGGCACATTGCTGCTGGTCGCCGATGACGAAAACAAGAATCTGCTCGTGGTCGAAGCCGCGACGGGGGCGATCAAACAGGAACTCAAGCTGGGCAAATTTGATAAGAAGCCCAAGTGGGAGGCGATGGCGCGCGATCCGGAAGGGAACTATTACGTCATCGGGTCGCATTCGATAAAACGTGAAGACGCGGCCGAGCCGGACGCGGCACAAAAGCTCAAAGATCGTTCACGTCTATTCCGTTTTCGCCTGAGCGGCGGGACGGACGGAAAACCTCTCGCCATCGACGATGCGACGGTCGTCGAATGGAATGTCACTGATGCGCTCGCGGCCGAGGGCTATAGCAGCGACCCCGCCAGGAACTCTGTGAAGGTCGAAGGGTTGGCGATACGCACGCTCACAGGATGCGCGGCGAAAGACTCGACGGTGCGCGAACTGGTGATCGGCCTGCGGCAACCGGATGAGCCCCTGCGTGTTTACGCGGCCGATATAAGCCAACCACCGGCGACCAACGCCAAACTCGCTTTGAGACCCTTATTCAGGTTCGACGCGGGCAGGCGTGGCAATGTGCATTCGCAACTATCTTCCATCGAGTACGCTCCGGCATTCAAAGGCTTTCTAATCCTTACCTCGACCGAGGATGCGGACAACAGTTTTCATGGAAATACGCTGTGGTTCCTGGCCGACGAGAAAATCTCTGCGGCCCTGCCCTCGGGGTCACAGCCCGAGAAGCTAAAGCTAGACCAGTTACAGCCCGTCGCGCCGCAGAAGGTATGGCTCTTCGGGGTTAACAGCAAGGCCGAGGGCCTGTGCCTGATTTCGGAAGCGACCGTTTCGACAAAGGCGAGCCAGATGAGCCAGGCACACCTCGCCCTGGTCTACGACAATGATACGGAGACGACACAGATTTCAGGCGCGCTTCAGCTCATCACAGTAGTGCTCTGGCCGAAGTAACCTTGCTAACGAAGGCTCGGCTTGCGAACCGGAACCCTGGAACCCATTAACCTGTATACCTCGAATGCGGCAGACCCCTCGATTCGGCTGCCCCCGGTCAGATGATCTTCAATCGTCATTTGACCGGGGCAGCCTCATAAGATTTGAAATTATAGACAATACATAGATAATCACCTCTGCACGAGGCTCGCATGAGGCCGAGGGGCACGGCCCCCGGTCTCATATATAAATTCCTGCGGAGGCGTTAATGCGAAGGTCATTATCTATTTTTGTGCTATTTGCGGCCGCGCTGTCTCTTACCCTCAATAACTCAATCGCACAAACCAGTAGCCTGAACGCCCCGTCGTCCGCCCCGCCGTCTGCGAAAAAAATCCCCAGGAGAATAAGCGCTCATGGCGACACCTGGGATGATAACTATTTCTGGCTGCGCGAGAAGACCAACCCGGAAGTTATAGCCTATTTGAAGGCCGAGAACGCTTACGCCGACGCCTTTATGAAACCGACCGAGCCGCTCCAGAGAACGCTCTACAAGGAGATGCTCGGGCGTATTAAAGAGACAGATACGGACGCCGCGTATCGCCAGGGCAGCTACTTTTATTACACGCGCAGCGCGAAGGGCCAGCAGTACAAGATTTATGCGCGCAAGCGCGGCACGCCGGGCGCGCCGGAACAGGTCACGCTCGATTTGAACGAGCTGGCGAAGGGACACGCCTATGTGGCGGTCGATACCTACGACGTGAGCCTCGACGGTCAACTGCTCGCCTACTCGATTGATACCACAGGCTACAGGGAATACACGCTCTACGTTAAAGACCTGCGAAGCGGCGGAGTCAATGAGATAGCAGTGCGCGTGAGCAGCGCCGCCTGGGCCAACGACGACCGGACGATTTTTTACGTGGTTGATGATCCCGTCAGCAAGCGCCCCTTTCGCCTCTACCGCCACACGCGCGGCCGATCACCGGACGAACTGCTCTTTGAAGAGAAGGATGAGATGTTCGAGTTGTCGGTTTCGCGCACCCGGAGTCGCGGCTATGTCCTGCTGACCTCCGCCAGCCATACCGCTTCCGAAGTCCGTTACGTGGCAGCGAGCGCTCCTGCCGGGCCGTTTCGCGTCATAGAGCCTCGCTCGTCAGGCCACGAGTACTACGTCGAGCACGCGCAGGACACCTTTTATATTCGCACCAACGATGGAGGCGCGAAGAACTTCAAGCTGGCGGTCGCGCCCGTCAACGCTCCGCAGAAGCAGAACTGGAAAGAGATTCTTCCACATCGGAAAGATGTGATACTCGAAGACATTGATCTCTTCGCCAACCACTACGTCGTATCCGAGCGCGATAACGGTCAACCGAAGCTGCGGATTACCGACCTGAACAGCAACCGGACGCATTATCTGGAATTTCCGGAGCCCGTCTACAACGTCTCTCTGGACATCAATAAAGAGTTCGATACGCGCACCTTGCGCTTCAACTACGAGTCGTTTATCACGCCCCTTTCGATCTACGATTACGATATGGTCAGCCAAAGGCGCGAGCTGGTGAAGCGCAAGCCCGTGCTCGGCGGCTATGACCCGACGCAGTACGAGTCGGAGCGCATTTACGCGACCGCTTCGGACGGCACTCGCATTCCCATCTCGCTCGTCTACAGGAAGAGCCTCCGGCTCGATGGAACGCGGCCCCTGCTGCTGACGGGTTACGGCTCGTACGGTTACCCGTGGCCCATCGAATTCGAGTCAAATCTCCTGAGCCTGCTCGATCGCGGCGTCATCTACGCCCACGCGCACATACGCGGCGGCGGCGAGATGGGCAAAGAGTGGCACGACCAGGGCAAGATGATGAACAAGCGGAATACGTTTACGGATTTCATAGCGTCGGCCGAGCACCTTCTCAGGGAGAAGTACACGTCCAGGGATCGGCTGGCGATAACGGGCCTGAGCGCGGGCGGGCTACTGATAGGAGCGGTGACGAATATGCGGCCCGAACTGTTCAAGGTAGTAGTCGCCAAGGTTCCATTCGTCGATGTAATCAACACCATGCTCGACGCTTCGCTTCCGCTGACGGCGGGCGAGTGGGAAGAGTGGGGGAACCCCATCACCAGTAAAGAGCAGTACCTGTACATGAAGTCTTACTCGCCCTATGACAACATAGAGGCCAAAGCATACCCTTCGATGCTCGTCACGACCTCACTCAATGACAGTCAGGTGCTCTATCATGAACCGGCCAAGTACGTCGCCAAGCTGCGGGCTATGAAAACGGACAAGAATCCGCTCCTGCTGAGGATTAATATGGGAGCCGGTCATGGCGGCGCGGCCGGGCGCTACGATTTCCTGAAGGAGACCGCATTCGATTATGCTTTTATCCTGACCCGGCTCGGGATTACGAAGTGATCTAAACGCGCCGAAGATAAATGGCCGGAAAGTATTTTATGACTTTCGCCGTGCATGCGTGCGCTCTCTCTCTCGCGCGATGCACGGATTTGAGCCTCAGACTTGATAATCCATTCCGAGAGGATACCGATGAGCCGTCATAAAAAAGATCATCCGAGCGTTACGGTCAATCGTAGAGATTTTCTGCGCCATACGGCTCTGGGGAGCGTCACGGCTCTCGCCTGCTCCACAGCCCTGAACGATTCGGCGGCGGCGCGGGCAGGTCTCCCAACCCCGGCGTCCGTCATAAGCTCATCCGAACTGGAAGAAGCGACCGTCTCGGAGTTACAGGCCGGGATGAAGTCCGGCAAGTGGTCTGCGCGCTCGATCACTGAGAAGTACCTGTCGCAGATCGAGAAGGTTGACAAACGGGGCCCGGCGGTCAATTCCATTATCGAGCTTAACCCGGACGCGTTGGCGATAGCCGAAGCGCTCGACAAGGAGCGCAAAGCGAAGGGCGCGCGCGGGCCTCTGCACGGCATCCCGGTGCTCATCAAAGACAACATAGACACGGCCGACCGCATGACGACGACGGCGGGCTCGCTCGCGCTCGCCGGTTCAACCCCGCCCGTGGATTCCTTCGTGGCGCAGCGATTGCGCGCCGCCGGGGCCGTTATCCTCGGCAAGACGAACCTGAGCGAGTGGGCCAATATCAGATCATCCCATTCGACCAGCGGATGGAGCGCTCGCGGCGGGCAAACCCTTAATCCTTACGTGCTGGATCGCAATCCATGCGGATCCAGTTCCGGGTCGGCCGTTGCGGTCGCTGCCAATCTGGCGGCCCTCGCCATCGGCACCGAGACGGACGGCTCTGTTGTCTGTCCGTCCTCGGCCAACTCGCTCGTTGGCATCAAGCCGACGCTCGGGCTCGTCAGCCGCTCCGGCATCATTCCCATCGCGCATAGCCAGGATACTGCGGGCCCCATGGCTCGCACCGTCACCGATGCCGCGATCCTTCTAGGCGCGCTCACGGGCATAGACCCGCGCGATACCGTCACGAACGAGAGTCGCGGGCGCGCCCTCGCCGATTACACACAGTTCCTCGACCGTAACGGTTTACGCGGAGCGAGGATCGGCGTCGCCCGAAGCTTCTTCGGCTTTAACGATACGGTGGATCGGTTAATCAATTCGCATCTTGAGGAGATGAAGCGACTCGGGGCCGTGATCGTAGACCCGGCTGAGATCACGACCGCCGGTAAGTTCGACGGCTCGGAATTGGAGGTGCTTTTATATGAACTCAAGGCAGACCTCAATAAGTACCTGTCAACGCTGGGCCCACGCGCGCCGGTTCGCTCCCTGAAGGAGATCATAGAGTTCAACGAGCGAAACAAGGAGAAGGAGATGCCCTACTTCGGCCAAGACCTCTTCATCAAGGCCGAAGCCAAGGGGCCGCTCACGAGCCGGGATTATCTGAAAGCCCTGGCGAAGAATCGCCGCCTGTCGAGAACCGAAGGCATCGACGCGGTGATGATAAAAAACAGGCTGGATGCGATGGTCGCGCCGACGGGCGGCCCGCCCTGGCCCACCGACCTGATTAACGGAGATCATTTCACGGGCGGCTTTTCGTCTCCGGCGGCGGTCGCCGGATACCCGCACGTGACCGTGCCCGCCGGATTCGTGCACGGTCTTCCCGTCGGAATATCATTCTTCGGCAGAGCCTACGCCGAGCCGCGTCTAATCAAGCTGGCCTACGCGTTCGAGCAGGCGACCCGTGCGCGCCGCCCGCCCAGGTTCTTGCCGCAGGTCGATTTACGCGACTGAGAGGGAATATCCAGCCGAAGCCTCGGACGCCGGATTCGGCTGGACAGACTTAAAGCGGGCCGGAAGCCTCCGTCAGGCTTCCGGCCCGCTTTAAGATACTGCATAGAAACAATCGTCCCCTAGAATTGATAGCGTAGCGCGAACTGCATCACGCGTCCGGCCTTGCTCTCATTCAGAGGAGTTTGCGTCGAGGTGAATCTGCCGAAGTTGGGGTCTGGCGTCCCGTCCAGGAAGGGGTCTTGCCTCAGACTCAGATCGGAGATCGTGTTGGCATCGAAGCGCTGGGTGTTCGTCAGATTGAAGACCTCCCAGCGGAATTGAATATTGTGACCCTCCCACGGCAGCTTGAAATTCTTCATCAAACCGACATCGAGCGAGATGTAAGACTGCCCGCGCAGCACGTTGCGGTCACCGATCTCGCCCGAACGCGCATTGCGAAAACTGCGATACGCGGCCACCGGGTCTGTGAAGAGATTCGGACTGCCCGTGCTCGTCGTCGATGATTGAATCGGTCTGACGCGCACTCCGTTGGATTGCACGTTCCAGTTCGTCGCCCACACACAGCAATCAAAAGGCGTTAGCACGGGCAAACCGGAGTTCCAGCGGAAGATGCCGGTCGTTTGCCAGCCGCCGAGGATAGTGTCAATGGCCTTGGGCGCGTTGCCGAAGAAAGCTTTTCCGCGACCGAAGGGCAGGCCGACCAGCCAGTTGGCATTGATGATGTGGCGCGCGTCGAAGTCGGAACTGGCGTAGGCCAGATCGGGATTAAGCGCGTTGACGATGAACGCCGTACCGTAGTTGGCCGAACTCTGTAGGCCCGAGGCATTGTCCAGCGAGTGGCTGAGCGTGTAGTTGAAGTCGAAGGCCAGGTCGGCGCTGAAACGCTGGCGCAGACTCAATTGGAGCGCGTTGTAGTTTGAGCGCGCGATGGTCGAAAAGGCCGAGAGCGCGGCGAACTGCGGCTGGTAGAACATATTATTGACGCGAGCCGGGCCGCCGCCGAACGGGCAGGAGGTGCAGTTGGGGCTGTCGTCCCACAGCAGTTGAATGAACGTGTAGTCAGTGATGTCCGCGCCGCCCAGCGCCTGGGGCGCTATGAAGGCGTAGGCCGCCTGCGTCGGCGTCAAGCTGGTATCCTCCCACCACTCCGGCATGAACGGGAAGAGGTTTTCAAAGTACGGTATCGGCGCGAGCGAGGTGATGGGCCTGTTCTGATAACGAGCGTCTATCAGCAGGTTCATCGCCTCGTAGAAGGTCATGCCAGATTGCGGGTCGCGGATGTTGTTGAGCTGCATGATGTCGCGCTGCGCCAGCAGGTTGCGCGCAAAACGGCCGACGTAGCTCGCCTCGAACGACAATCCCTTACCCAGTTCACGACCGTAAGAGAAATTGACGCTGTAGTTGTAAGGCGTCGTGATCGTATCGTCGAGCGACACCTCTATACGCTGGTCTTCGTCGGCCGGAACCGTCAGTGGGAAGGAGAGTGTCGTCGGGATCGGCCCCGTGGAGCCTGGGAAATCCAGGCTGCGGACGTTCGGATTGATGCCCGTAAAGAGCGGCCCGAGCGCGTCCGGCCCGCAGCACACGTCGAAAGTATTGGCGTTGATATTCCTGGCGGATGTGAAACCGGCCAGATTGTTCAAGTCGAAGTTGACCGCCAACTGGCTTCCGATGCGGTCATAGGTCATGCGGAAACCGCCGCGTATGACAGACCTGCCGTTGCGTCCTACGAGCCGTCCGAAAAAGTTGTCGCCTAAATCGGGCGACCACGCGAAAGAGATGGAGGGCGCAAAGTTATTCCAGTCCTGCTTGTAATAGCCCGGACGATTATTGGCTTTGCCCGCCAGATCGAACGTGACGGGGTCGTTGAAGGGCACGCCCTGCTCAGAGCTTTCGACACGCTGCCGGAAATACTGGCCGAGGCTCTGTGTCGGTTTCACCTGTAGCCCGTTCTTCTCATAGACGGGCGTGGAAGTAGACCAACGCAACCCGTAACTGAACGTCAGGTTCGGACGAACGCGCCAGGAATCCTGAAAGTAAAGCTCGTATTCTTCGGTGGCGAAGGTGCGTTCGGTCGGCGTCCCGACCGTCTGAAGCTGCCCGCTCTGATCGTAGACCAGAAGGGCGCTGTACTGCGAGTAGCGACCGATGACGGAGGCGAGCGCGTCGCGCAAGCTATCCGTATCGCCGCCCACGTCCGGAAAGATCGGGTCGCCGTTGGCGTCTTCGATCAACACCGCGCCCGAGAAATTATAGTACGACGGGTTGATGACCGCGTTGTCGAAGGAACTGCCGAAAGAGGTACGGCTGTTCTTGATGAGACGCACGTTGCCGCCTAAGCCCAGGGTGTGATTGCCCTTGATCCACGAGATGTCGTCTACAAAATTGTGGACGGGCGTGACGCGAGAGAGCGAGCGCCTGTAGCCCTGCGGAACGAAAATGAAACGGAAGGCCACTTGGTTCTCGGTTGACTCGCCGCCGTTCGTAAAAGCGGCGCGCGTGTAACCGTAGGTGAAACGGTTGACGAAATTGTTGGTCGGCGTCCAGCTATGGCCGAAGGCGATTCCCCACGGGTGATTCCAGATCGTCAGCGCGGGCGTATCCGGGAAGCACTGTATATTGTCGGCCGTGAAATCCAGGCCGCAGTCCGGCCCGCCGTACACATTATGCGTCACGTTGTCGCTCTGGTAGTTGCCGCGCATGAAGAGCGTCTGACGATCCGTCAGGTTGAAATCCATCCTGGTGATGTACGTATTGAGCCGCGCGGGCGTCTTGGCGTTGAAGCGGAAGCCCGCCGTATTGAGCCCATCGCCGACGGACGTATCATTGGCCGGATACCGGCTCGCGGCATTGGCAAGAAAGGCAAGGGCCGTCGGGTTCACGCCCGGAGTTTCAAAATTAGCCGTCTGATAGCCAGCATTGATGTCGGCAATGCTCAGGCAGCGAACGCCAGCAGGAGTCCCGGCCGGGCACGTCGGATCGCTCGTGCCGCTCTCGGTGCGGTAACGGACGATGCCCTGGCCGAGCGTGGGCAGCGGCACTTCGCGCACCACCGTCGTTTCCGAAGCCTCTCGAAATCCTTCGTAAGTGAAGAAGAAGAATGCGCGGTCGCGCCTGATCGGCCCGCCGATTGAACCGCCGAAGACGTTCCGAAGTAGCTGCGGCCTGGGGACTCGCGGATCACCCACCTGTTTTTGCCCGAGCTGAACCGGAAGATCATCCGGGCCGAAACTGCCCGCCGCGTTGTTGAAGAAGTCGTTGGCGGTCGTCACAGTATTGCGGTGGTACTCGTAAAGCGAGCCGTGGTATTCGTTCGTGCCCGACTTGGTCACGAGCGAGACCTGCGCGCCCGAAGAGCGTCCCTGCTCGGCGTTCGGGTTCGTCGTGATGACGCGAAACTCCTGCAACGAATCGGGGGTCGAGCGAAGGACGCTGGCGAAAGCCTCGTCCGTTACCACGTCGAGCCCCTGCTGCTGTTCGTTATTGTCAACCCCGTCGAGCATGACGTTGGCCTGATCGGCGCGCCCGCCGTTGACATACCCCGTGCGGGTCACGCCCGGCTGGAGCGAGAGCAGCCCGACCACGTTACGGGCATTCAGAGGAAGCTCCTCGATGCGACGCTGCTCAAAGGCATTACCGATGGTCGCATCCGTCGTATTGAGAGGCGCTTCGCTGCCGGAAGCAATCGTCACCACCTCCGTCACGTTGCCCAGTTCGAGCTGTATGTTTTGCTCGACCGTAGTATCCACGAGCGCGTTGACTTCCGCGACGGCCGTCTTCTTGAACCCCTGTGCCTCGACCTCAATTCGATAGGTTCCCGGCGGCACGGCCGAAAAAACGTAGCCGCCGTCGCCGCTGGTCGTCTGCGTGCGCGTAAAACTACGCTCGTTGTTGGTGAGATTGACGGTCGCGCCCACGACGGCCGCACCCTGCGGGTCGGTTACCGTGCCGCGCACCGTTGACCTGCCCGCCTGGCCGAAAGCGCTGCCGCATAGAAATAAGATAAGGAACCCACAGATTAGAACTGCGGAGTGGCGTCCTGGCAACAGAATCTTTTTCATGTTGATCTCCAAAGCTTTGGCTCCAGGTGTGAAGTGGGTGAAAGTGCGCGGGCCCCGAGAGACCAAAGGCTCCGGGCCCTGACTTTTCTGCCGACTCCAAACATCATCTTCCCTGTTTTGAGAATTAATGAACGGTCGCGCAACTGCTCTGATTCAAATGACGTTACTATTGCGTAAAGCCGGATTGACCCTAAAGATAAGATGAAGCGCCCGTCCGTGTCGAGTAAAATTGCACGAAATTCGGAATACTTGGTCAAACTTCGCAGAAGCGCGCGTGCCTTCGACGCATATCGCGTACCAGATTGTGTGCCTAAAGGCTGCGGCTGGCGATACAAGCTAAACACTTAAACTTTAATAGCTTCAGGAAATCCGTCTGACCCCTTTATCCAAAAAATCAATTCAAAATTTCGGGGAAGCTTGCCATAAATGGATACGAGAAAACGGACTGTTTCCCAGGTTAATGGATTCCTGTGCACAGCAAAAAAAATGTCTGTCGGGAATGGCTCTCTCGTGATAGCTTTTTATTCGCCCCGGTGGCATCTTGCGCGCGCCCCCCCTCTCCGGGCCCGGAATCGGCGCAGAGCGCACAGTGTGAGAGAGCCTGAAAGGGATGATTGAACCCTGTGGCTGAAGCGGCGGGCATCCGAAAATAGATGTACGGTCATCCATAGCACGGCTTTCATCACTGTCTTGATCCGTCGACCGAAGAATGCTCGCGCCGGGCGAGCAGGAGGGCGCGGCAGTCGCGTTGACCATCCGGATAAGTGCCGGGCAGAGCGCTTGAGGCTACACAGGAGTAGGAGGAGGAGTTGATGGTGGCAGGGGTAAAACATCTGACGATGCAAGAGCTTGAAGCGGGGTTAGACGCTATTCGCCGGTCGCCAAAAGATGAAGGTCTGCTGGGACTGATCGTCAGAAGGCCGCGTGTCGACGAGCGAGAAATTCTGGAAGAAGCCGAGCTTCATCCGACGGAGGGTCTTGTGGGTGATAGCTGGAAAAGGCGTCGCAGCTCTCGTACGCCCGACGGGTCGGCGCATCCCGAGATGCAGCTCAACATAATGAACTCCCGCGTGATCGCGCTCGTGGCGCAAGCCAGAGATCGCTGGCAACTGGCGGGCGATCAGCTCTTCATAGACATGGATTTGAGCGCCGAAAACCTGCCTCCGGGGACACGACTGGCGCTCGGCTCAGCCCTGATCGAAGTCACCGCTCAACCCCATACGGGCTGCAAAAAATTCGTGGCGCGTTTCGGGCTCGATGCGATGAAATTCGTCAATTCACCTGTGGGAAAACAGCTTCACCTGCGCGGCATCAATGCTAAGGTCGTCGAGCCCGGCGTGATTCGCGTCGGTCAACTGGCGAAGAAAATCTAAGGAAGTTTCACCTGCCATCGAGTAGCTCCCACCAGAAGCGTGCCGCCGTTCAGGTTTGCCGCCCGGTTCCGAAGCGACCAGCTTTTTTTAAGAGAGACCGAACGGGGGATTTCAGAGAATCGAAAGGCACGGGTCAGGTGTGCCCTGCAAAACTCCCCTGATGATGGCGAGCCCTCTTTCAAGCTGCGCACGGCTTCGCGGCGCTCCGAGACAGACGCGAACGGCGTGCGGCGCTTCCTCGCGACCGGGGACGAACGCCTCCGATGAGGTGACGACGACGCCACGGCGTCTGAGTTGGGCCGTAAATTCGCTGCCGCGCCAGGGCTCTGGCAGGCGTAGCCAGATATGAAAGCTGAGCGGGTAGGCATCGAAATCGAAGCCTTCGAGGGCGCGATTGGCGATCTCCTGCCGCGCCGCCGCCTCGGCTCGCTTCTGTTCAACGAGGCGGTCAGCCGTACCATCCTTAATCCACTCGGAGGCGATCTCGGCCATCAAAGGCGCGGCCATCCAAACCGTCGCGCGCAGGGCCGTGGCGAGCGTCTCTACCATTCGCTCCGGGGCGACGAGGTAACCGATTCGCATCCCGCCCGCGATGCTCTTCGACGTGCTCAGGATGTAGTAGCTGTTTTCCGGCGCGAAAGAAGAGAGCGGCGGCGGCGGGCTCGGCAACATAAAGCTGTGCACGTCGTCTTCGATGATCGACACGTCGTGCGCCCTGGCGATGGCCGCGATCTCACGCCTGCGTGCTTCCGGCATCATCGTCCCCAGAGGGTTTTGAATGGTCGGAATCGTGTAGAGCACCCGTGCCGAATCGACCTTGCAGGCCTGGTCGAAAGCATCGGGCAGGATGCCCTGATCGTCCATCGCGAGCCCCTGTAAGCGAAGATTTAGAAGATGCGCCAGATTCTTCATCCCCGGATACGTCAGGCTTTCGGTGAAAATGGTATCGCCCGGCTTAGTCAGTGTCGAGAAGACGACCGTCATGGCGTGCAACGCTCCGTTGCACACGAGGATTTGTTGCGGGTGCGCTTTGAGGCCGGAACGGGCCACCCACGCGGCCCCCGCGATGCGATGTCGTTCGGCTCCCGCAGCCGGTTGATAGCCCATCAGGGCAGAGAGGCCGGGGCGTTCGGCAAGACTCGAAAGCGTCTTCGTCAAGGCCTGCCCGAGCGGATCGCCGACCGTCAGCGGCGGGATATTAGAACTCAGATCAATTAAGTCCTCATCTTCAATCTCCGAAGGCGCTGGGAAGGCGTCATCGAAAAGACCCTCTTTGACGAACGTGCCGCGACCCGTCTCGCCGACGAGCAATCCGCGCCGCGCCGCTTCCGAATAGGCGCGCGTGATCGTTCCCGTATTGACGCCCAGGTGGTTTGCCAGGTCGCGGTGCGTCGGCATCTGATCGCCCGGTTTGAGACGACCGCGCTCGATGTCCTCTGCAATGGCCTCGACGATGGCTACGTAACGCGGGCCGCCATGACGGCTCAACTCTGGAGTCCACATTGTCATAGTAAGATTCTTGTTGACAGCTTCAATGTCGCGGTTTATATTAGCGACAATTCTTCGCATTTGTCAAATTGTATGCGTACAATCAGCGGGTCAATCGTTCGTGGTTCAAGAAATGGCGATGAAAGTCGAGGCCGCTCGAACCATGCGTTCTGGCTCATCCCTGTCCACCTTTCTCCGAAGAGGCACACAAAATGAAGATACCCCCTTTCCTGCTTGACCAATGGCTCGATCACTATCATTTCGTAGCCGCGACGCCGCCCGAGTTCAATCTGGCTTCGAGCACGGGGCCGCACTGGACGCTTGGCGAGCTACTCGGGTTAGTAGACGCGGACGAACAGCATCGGCTTTCGGAGACGAAATTAAGCTATTCCAGCGCGCGCGGCCACGAAACGCTGCGGCAGTCAATCGCGGAGATGCAGGGCGCGAGCGCCGAACAGGTGCAAATCCTGACGGGCGCATCCGAAGCCCTGCTCATCCTCTTCTGCCTCGCTGCCGAACCGGGCGCAAACGTCATCTTACCATCTCCGCTATTTCCTTCCACGGCTGTCCTCGCCGATTTATTCGGCCTTGAGACGCGCTTTTATCACCTGCGGCGTGGGAACGATTTCAGCGTCGATCCGCATGAGATCGAAAAATTGACCGATGACAGGACGAAGCTGTTGTTCGTCAATACGCCGCACAATCCGACGGGCGCGACCCTGAGCGACGAGGAGCTGCGCCATTTGCACGACTTCGCGGCCGCGCGCGGCATCCAGTTCGTCTCGGACGAAGTCTATCACCCAATCTATCACGGGCGCGAAACCGGTTCGGCCGCCGCGTTGCCGCATGCCACGGTTCTGGGCGGCTTCTCCAAATCGCTTTCATTGAGCGGTCTGCGAGTCGGGTGGATCGTCGAACGCGACCCCGCGCGCCTGCAATCGTACCTGACGGCGCGGCAATACTTTACGATCTCGAACTCCGTGCTCAGCGAAGAGTTGGGCGTCATCGCCATCCGGCACCGCGAAACCATATTCGCGCGGACGCGCAAGGCGGCAGGCGCGAACCTCTCCCTGTTGGAGCAATTCTTCGCCGAGCATACGGATCAGCTCGCTTGGGTTCGACCGCGCGGCGGGATGACGGCCTTCCCGTGGTTAAGACAGGGGGGCGACGCGCGCGAGTTTTGCCGTGTTCTGGCAGAGCAGCATGGGGTGCTGCTCGTGCCGGGCGACTGTTTCGGCGCGCCGGATCATTTCCGGCTGGGGTTCGGGGTGGCCGAGGAAGGGTTCAGTAGAGGGTTGGAGAGGTTCGCGGATTTTCTGAAAACGCGCGGACGGGCAGGCGCGAGCGCTTCGCGCATGGCGCTGTCTTCGATCTGAAAGACGGGTTTTGAAATGTGCGGAAGGTAAGCTCAGAAGAAAAGAGGATTTTGAAAGATGAAGAAGGAAGGTTCCGAAGACATGGGTTTGCAGACCCGAGTCCTGCACGAGTCGAGCCAGCTCAATGAGACTCACGCGGTCACGGCTCCCATCTGGCAGACCTCGACTTTCAGCGCCGACTCGCCCGGACATCTGGCCGAGCTGGGGCAAGCCAAACACCCGAGCGAGTTCTACACGCGCTACGGCAATCCGACCCACAAGCAGGTCGAAGGCGTGCTCGCGGCGCTCGAAGGCGGCGAGGCGGCGCTCGTGACCGGCTCCGGCATGGGGGCGATCTTCACAGCCGTGATGACTCTTTTAGAGCGCGGCGATCACGCCGTTGCACAACACAACCATTACGCGGGGAGTACGAAACTGTTTCGCGATTTGCTGCCGCGCTGGGGCATCGAACGCACCTTCGTCGATCAGACCGCGACGGAACAATTCGCAGAGGCGATTCGACCCAATACGAAATTGATCTACATTGAATCGCCCGTGAACCCTCTGCTGCACCTGACGGACTTGCGCGCCGTCGCCGAGCTTGCCAGGAGCAAGGGCATCACGACCATCATCGACAACACCTTCGCCACCCCTGTCAATCAACAACCGCTGAAGCTCGGCATCGATGTGGTCGTCCACAGCGCGACGAAATATCTGGGCGGCCACCATGACCTGAGCGCGGGAGCCATCATCGCCTCCGAGTCTTTCCTGGAGCAGGCTTGGGAACTGGCAATCGTCGCGGGCGCGGTGCTCAGCCCCTTCGATGCGTGGCTGCTGATGCGTGGGATAAAGACGCTCGGCCTGCGCGTCGAGCGACAGAATCAGAATGCGCTGGCGCTGGCGCAATTTCTCGAATCGCACCCGCGAGTCGAGCGCGTTAATTATCCGGGGCTCGAATCGCACCCGCAGCATGCGCTCGCCCGCCGCCAGATGAGCGGATTCACGGGCATGATGAGCGTCGTGTTGAAAGGCGACTACGCGGCGGCCGAAAGGTTCATCTCCGCCTTAAAGCTTGCCAGGTGCGCCGTGAGCCTGGGCGGCGTCGAGACTCTGGTTGCGCCCGTCGCGGCGATGTGGAGCCACCAGCACTCTGCGGAGCAGCGCCGCGCCATAGGCATCGGCGACACGCTGGTACGAATCTCGGTCGGCATAGAGGACGAGCGCGACCTCGTCGCAGACTTCGCGCAGGCGTTGGAGAAATAAACGGGGAATCCGATTGCGGAGTTCCTGAAAGGCCGTTTACAGATTGAAAGACAAAAATCCTCCGTCCGCATTCAATTTGTTAAGCGGCACACCCGCACTCCGCAATCGAACCGGGCGGCCGATTCTTCTTTGAATGAACGGTCGGTGATTGAGAAGTTTTGAGATGGCGATAGCGACGATCAATCCGGCGACCGCTGAACTGCTGAAGAGCTTTGAGCCGCTCTCCGCGGCCTTGATCGAAGAAAAGCTGGGGCTGGCCGCCGAGACTTTCCGCGCCTACAGGCGCACGCCCCTGCCTGCGCGTGCCTGTATGCTTTTACGAGTCGCCGCGTTGCTGGAAGCGGAAAAGGATCGTTTCAGTCGTCTCATCACGACCGAGATGGGCAAGCCCGTTCGGGCATCAGCCAGGGAGATTGAAAAGAGCGCGAGGCTTTGCCGTTACTACGCGAAGGAATCGGCAGCGTTTCTGGCAGAGGAATGCGTCCCGACCGGCGCACACAAAAGCTACGTTCGCTATGAGCCCATTGGCCCGGTGCTCGCCGTGATGCCGTGGAACTTTCCCTTCTGGCAGGTCATACGCGTCGCCGCTCCGGCGCTGATGGCCGGAAACGTAGTCCTTCTCAAGCACGCCTCGAACGTGCCGCAGTGTGCCCTCGCGCTCGAAGAGCTTTTCCGTCGCGCTCGCTTTCCGCAAGGCGCGTTCCAGACATTGCTCACGGGTTCCGAAGAGGTCGCCCGCGTGATCGCAGACCCGCGCATCGCCGCCGTCACGCTGACGGGCAGCGAACCCGCCGGAAGTTCGGTCGCGAGTTGTGCGGGCAAACACATCAAAAAGAGCGTGCTCGAATTGGGCGGCAGCGACCCCTTCATCGTCATGCCGAGCGCCGATGTGGAAGAAGCCTCGAAGGCGGCCGTCCGGGCGCGCACGGTCAATAGCGGCCAGTCGTGCGTCGCGGCCAAACGGTTCATCATCGCCGAGGAGATTTACGACGAGTTCGAGCGCCGCTTCGTAGAGGGAATGGAACGCTTGCGTGTGGGCGACCCGCTCGACGAGGCGACGGAAGTGGGCCCACTCGCGACCGAGGGGGCGCTTTGTGAGCTGGACGCGCAGGTGCAAAGTTTGCTGGCGGCGGGCGCGCGTCTCCTCATGGGCGGCAGACGGCTCTCGCGCCCAGGCTTTTACTACGCGCCGAGCGTGCTCACGGAAATTCCACGCAGCGCGCCCGCCTATCGCGAGGAGCTGTTCGGGCCGGTCGCTCTACTGTTTCGCGCGCGTGACCTGGAAGAGGCCATCCGGCTCGCCAACGATACGCCCTTCGGGCTTGCGGCGAGCGCGTGGACGAATACGGAAACGGAGCGCGCGCGCTTCATAGAAGAGATCGAGGCCGGTTCCGTCTTTATCAACGGCATGGTGGCCTCAGACCCGCGCCTGCCCTTTGGCGGCGTGAAACGCTCCGGGTACGGGCGCGAACTCGGCGCGCAAGGGCTTCGGGAATACGTCAACGCCAAAACCATCTGGATCGAAAACTGGTATCCGCCGAAGGTGGGCCTGAGCGTCGAAGAGCAGGGCTGGAAGAGAGGGCGTTTATGAATCGTTCGGTTTTGCCCGCGTCCGCTTTCATCGATCCTTGGGGCGGAAATCGTAAAGAGATCGAGCGGTTGTTCCGCGAGGCCGTCGCGCTGCTTCTACCCTTTTTGACCGAAGCGGCGGCGCGCTCGCCGCTGCCCGTCGCCTCCATACCCGAAGCCCTCATACCGGAAACTTCGGTCGCCGCAGATGAGTTGCTCGAAAAGCTGCGCCCGTTGATCGCGGATTCGATGAACTTGGCGAATCCAGGCTTCATAGGCCACATGAACTCCATGCCGACGACCGTTTCGATCCTCGGCGATCTGGTCGCCTCGGCGCTCAGTAATAACATGCTGTTTTATGAGCTATCGCCGGTCTTTACTCCGCTCGAGGTGCTGCTGATGAAACAGTTCGCGCGGCTCTTCGGCCTCGGCGAACGCGCGGGCGGCGTCCTTTTGGGGTCGGGTACGATGGCGAATCTACAAATACTGGCCGTGGCCCGCAACATCAGGTTCGGCTCGATGGAAAAGGGAATCCAATCGTCACGAACGTCGCCCGTCATCCTGGCCTCAGAAGCGGCGCACGCCTCCGTCCGCAAGGCGGCGATGATTCTGGGGCTCGGAACCTCGTCCGTAATACCGGTGGCGACCGACGAGCACTCGCGTATGAGGCCGGAAAGCCTGCGCGACGAGATCGTAAAAGCGAGGGCCGACGGGCATGACCCGTTCTGTGTCGTCGCCACTGCGGGCACGACCGTCACCGGAAACATCGATCCGCTTGTCGAGATAGGAAGAATCGCGCGCGAACACGACCTCTGGTTTCACACGGACGCGGCGTACGGAGGCGCGCTCGTCTTCTCTGAGAAGTACGGGCATCGTCTGACTGGCATAGAGCAGGCCGATTCCGTCACGTTCAATCCGCAGAAGTGGCTTTACGTGAGTAACGGCTGCGCGATGGCCCTGTTCAGGAACACGGGAGAGATGGAGCAGGCTTTCAGAGTTCCGTCCCCCTACGCGGGCGATGACGGAGGATTCACCAACCTCGGCGAGATAACCGTGCACGGAAGTCGCCGCGTCGAAGTCCTTAAACTCTGGCTCTCGCTGCAACACATAGGCCGTCGTGGCTATCGTCAACTGGTCGACGAGGGATGCCGCCTCGCAGAGCACTTCCTCAGTAAGGTTGAAGAGCGACCACATTTTGAGCTTGTGGGCAAGCCCGACATGAACATCTTATGTTTTCGCGGCACGCCCGAAGCGGTTTCCCCGGCCCGTTGGGACGAATGGAACACAAGGCTTCAAGCCTACCTGCTGCGCGAGAAGGGTTTCTTCCTCTCGTGCCCACCATACAGGGGCGCGCACTGGTTGCGCGTCGTCCTGCTGAACCCGTACGCAGATGAACAGATGGTCGACCGATTGTTCGACGACATAGATTCTTTCGCCGTTGAATAAACAGAGGAGATTTTGATGCGTATCGCGATCTACGGTACGGGCGGGGCAGGCGGCTACTTTGGCGCACATCTGGCGCGCGCCGGTGAGGATGTCATCTTCATCGCGCGCGGCGAGCACTTGCGGGCGATTCTCGAAAAGGGTTTGCGAGTCGAAACAGCTAAGGGTGAAATCCTGGTTCATCCGGCGCAGGCGACCGCCGACCCGGCGCAGGTCGGCGCAGTCGACTTGGTGATCGTCGGAGTAAAAACGTGGCAGGTCGGAGAGTCTGCCAGCGCCATGCAACCGATGATGGGCCGCGAGACATTCGTCGTGACGTTGCAGAACGGCGTCGAAGCGGCACCGCAGTTGGCGGCTGTGCTTGGCGCTGATCGTATCCTGGGCGGCCTGTGCGGAACCTTCAGCCTGGTGGCCGGGCCGGGCCACATTCGCAGCATCGGCGAAACCAATTTCATAAAGTTTGGCGAACTGGACAACCGGCCAAGCGACAGAACACGACGGCTGCGCGAAACCTTCGAGCGTGCCGGTGTGAAAGCGGAGATTCCGCCCGACATTCAAGTCGCTCTCTGGGAAAAGCTCCTGCTGGTTTCCTATGGCGGCCTGGGGGCGATAGCACGCGCTCCCGTCGGTATCCTGCGCGCCTTGCCGGAGACGCGGCGGATGATCGAAAGGGGTATGCGAGAGATTCTGGCTGTCGCTCGTGCGCGTCAGATTCCTCTGGCGGACAGTAGCGTTGAGAAGACGATGGCGCTTCTGGACTCCCTGGTGCCGGGCGGGACGACCTCCCTGCAAAGGGATATTGCGGCGGGTAAGCCGTCCGAACTAGACGCCTGGAACGGCGCGGTCGTGCGTCTCGGCCGAGAGGCAGGCGTCGCCACGCCCCTGCACGAGTTCATCTATCATAGTTTGTTGCCGTCGGAGCTGCGTGCGCGCGGGAAAGTACAGTTTCCGTCGTGAAACAGTCGCCCGCAGGTGTGAGCTTGCGAGAGGACACGTTGAACCGCTTTGCTGGAAGTTTCAATGTCGGATTATGAAGCGCACCCAGGAGGGCTGCTGCATCTGCGGCCGCGCCTATAAAAATTCTTCCGCTTCGGATAAACGCATGAGCATACGACTTGCCGAAACAGACTCAGACATAGAGCGCTGTTTCCCTGTGATGTCGCAACTTCGCCCGCTGCTCGTCGCGAGCGATTTTCTGACGCGCGTCAGGCGGCAGGCCCAACAGGACGGCTATCTGCTCGCTTGCCTTGAAGAAGAGGGCCAGGTCAAAGCCGTCGCCGGTTTCAGGATTGCAGAGATGCTCTTTAGCGGGCGGCATCTGTACGTTGATGATCTGGTGACGGATACGGCTGAGCGATCGAGAGGCTACGGCGGGGCGCTCTTTGACTGGCTGGTGGAATATGCCAGGGCGCAGAACTGTCAGCACTTCGAGCTTGACTCGGGCGTGCAGCGTTTTGAAGCTCACCGGTTCTACTTCACAAAGCGAATGCACATCAGCAGCTACCATTTCTCGCTCAAGCTCGACCCGTAATTGTAAGAACCCTCCGGCCCGGGACGGCGCGGCGACCGTAGGTTTTCGACGCTCGTCAAACGCGCGGGCGGTCGTTTGATATGAACCATAACCCTTGAGAGGCAGCCGCGCCGCGTAGTTTCGGTAGTTTGAAAATGGAAGGGGACATCCCGAGTATGACGAAGAAGATAGTCGAAACAGATAAAGCACCGTCGCCCGTTGGCCCATATTCGCAGGCCGTCATTGCGGGCCGACTGGTTTTCGCATCGGGCCAGACCTCGGTCGATCCGCAAACGGGCGAGTTGATCGACGGCGACATCGGCGCCCAGACCGCGCAGGTTTTACGTAATCTGGAGGCAGTGCTTGAGGCGGCCGGGAGCGGCCTCGAACACGTTCTTAAGGTGACGGTCTTTCTCGCCGACATGAATGATTTCGCCGCGATGAATGAAGCTTACGGGCGATTTTTCACTCGGGAACATCCGGCACGCACTACGATTCAGGCCGCCGCCCTGCCGCTACGGGCGCGCATCGAGATCGAGCTTATAGCAGCCGTCGAGGAATAGAAGGCGCACTACGACGGCGCATAGTATTGCACGCGGCACCGGCCGCGAGAGCAAAGTCAGGGCGCGCCCTAACGAAGGAGAATAGTGAATCGCAAACTTTTCACCTGTCACGGAGGGCAGCTCGTCCTTCCGGATCGAACGCTGGTGCTGGTCAGTCGCGAGGATGGCGGAAACCTGATCGCGATTCCTCCCAGAGAAGTATGGGAGAGAAGCGAGCTGACCCCGGTCGAGCTGATGCTCTGGTCTTTCTTAGTGGCGGCGACGGGAAAGGCTATGCTGGAGGTTTTGCCGCAGCTTGAGGGCGGGTGTATCAACTACTGGGACGCCGGAAACTGGGCGCTCAACGACCGGGCCGAGCCCTTAGGCGCGAAGACGGCCAGAGAGCATCGCAAAGTTCACCTGCACCTTCTCGGCAGAAGTCGCACGGCCACAGACCCGTCCTGGAGATGGGGAGAAGCGCCCGTATTTCCGGATTACGTCGAGCGCCATTCCTGGGCGTCGAAGTTTGAAAGACTCAGCGCCGGGGAATGCCGAAACATAGTGGCGCAGGTCGAAGCGAACTTGAAATCCCACTACGGCATGCACGCCAGCCACATCGCGCCCTCGTCCCCGTGCCGCGTGTGCGGGTATCCGACTCCCGTAGAGCCCGGACAAACGAAAGGCGTGTGCGCCGAGTGTCAACGCGCCTCTGAGCGGACGGAAATCAAAGGGCTGAGCAGAGATGAATGAGCCCGAGCTGGTCATCTTCGATTTGGCGGGAACGACTGTCAAAGACTGTGGGCAAGTGACCGCTGCGTTCACCGCCGCGCTCGGCCAGCACGGCATGGAGATTACATCCGAGCAGTTGATTAGCGTGCGGGGTTCCTCGAAAAGAGAGGCCGTGCGGCGATTGATTCCGGCAGGGCCGGATCATACGCGCCTCGCCGAATCGGTTTACGCTTCGTTTCGCGAAAACCTTGCGCACCGCTACAGCGCCGGGGGCGTAGAGCCTGTCGAAGGTGCTGAGCGAATCTTCCGATGGTTAAGAGAGCGGGGCGTTCGCGTCGCTCTGAATACGGGCTTTGATCGCGACATCACGGGATTGTTGCTGGCGGCCCTGAATTGGAAAGAAGCAATCGTGGATGCCGTGGTCTGCGGCGACGAGGTGAGACAGGGACGCCCCGCTCCATACCTGATCTTTCGCGCGATGGAGGCAACGGGCACGACCAGTGTGCGACAGGTGGCTAACCTGGGAGATACTGTGCTCGACTTAAAGGCGGGACACAATGCCTGCGTGGGTTGGAATGTGGGCGTGCTTTCCGGCGCGCACGACAGGCGATTGATGGAGCGCGCGCCGCACACACACTTACTGCAATCGATAACAGAACTGCAACAGCTCTGGTTCTGAAGCTTGTAACCCGCGCCAGCTTCGCGGCGTCTTTATTCGCGAATGCTCTGTTCGGACGGCCCTTCACCCTTTCTCCTCAGCCAAACGGATCGTCGGGCAAATACAAACCTCGCCGCCCGTTTTTTTTCTTTGACCTTATAATTCATCAGATTATAGTTCCAGGCGCTTACTCTACGGTCTATCTATGGAGAGGCGGATTCGGCAGAAACAGCCGAACCACGCGCGGCGACGAGCGGGAGGGATAGCGGAACTTGATAATGACGAGAACGAGAGCACGGTTTTGGGCGGGCTGCGTATTGCTCGCGCTCATTTCCACGGGCGCTTATGGCCAAAAGCAGGAGACAATCCTGACGTGCAAGGCCGAGGTCTTCGCCGCGTTGAAGCCTCTGCCCGAACTAAGGTACGGGTGCAGGCCCGATGAGTCGAATGATTACGACGAGGCGATTTTAAAACGGCCCGAAAGAATCAAGGCGATTCGTCGTTACATCAGAACGCTCGAAACCTTTACTTACCGGGATTGGTGGAGATTCGACGTGGCGGATTTGAATCTCTGTTACTTTCGCGGAAAGCCGGGTCTGCTCGATGCTGAAGAGAAAGAAAGGTTTGAGGGCGGGAATTATAGAATCAGTCTGATGGGTGATAACCTGATCCGGCTGCTACTCGTACCAGACCCCTGTTTCCAACGTTACTATGGTGGATCGAACGCGTTCATTCTCTACAGGCGGAATGGAAGGGTTCTGGCGACGCAAGCCCTCGACGGATATTTTTCGAGAGCCGATAATTCCGTAGCCGTTGATTTCGCCACCTCCGGCCGCGAGCGCATCATCGAGGTCTCGACCTCGACCGGAGGCTTGCATCCATACATCACCAATCACTACTTCGTGATAGATCGCGGCACCGGCAAAGCCGTTCCGAAGAACCTGTTTAAGGTGGGCAGGAAACTGACCAATAGAATTACTTCGGTAATGATTCTGGGCGACGCGAGCGATGCGGGCTTGACCGCAGATGCCGCCGAAATGGAGATCATCAGGGGCCACAGGCTGGCGCGGGCCTTTAATATCTACGTGGATGATGTAGACGGAAAGATAGAAGCGCAGGGGAGTTCGCTGACCAGGAAAATCTACAGGTGGAATGGCCGGTTTTACGTGCAGGGAAGATAAAGAGTTGTTCTTAAGCCATGCTTCGCCGAAGCCGGGCAGCGCCCGAAACCCGCAGCCGGGCGAGGGCTTGAGCGACCCCCGCTCTTTTACGGTGAAAGTGACGCTTGCAGGCCCCTTGCGCCTTATGAGATATTCGGCCCGTGCAAGACCGCTCAAGCATAGCCCGAAGGAGAGATTAATATGAATCGGAAAACCAAGTCCATAATCGATTTAGTGACCGGCAACCCGATCAACGAGGACACGTCGCCTATTACCTCCGGCAAAGAAAAAAATCCGGCGGCCGTTGCGCTCGGCAAACTGGGAGGATTAAAGGGAGGGAAGGCGCGCGCCGAAAAGCTATCGCCCGGGAAGAGAACTGAGATCGCAAAGAAAGCCGCGCGGTCAAGGTGGTCTTCAAAGTAGCTTTATGTTTCAGCGAGAGCTGTTGAAGTCGCCTGGTTTTCAGCACCTCCAGGCTGAGGGCCAGTCCGCGTATCAAATTTTTAGCCGCGCGCAAAATCGGTATACTACCGGATAATCCTTCTCGAAGATTATCGTCCGAATAGACGCACCCTCGGGAATCGCTACCCATCGCCTCATGTGACGAGCGCCGCCTCGCCCGGACTGATTCACACGCGCCCGCGCAGCGGCCGCTCATTAGTATCTGGCTATCAAGCAGTCAGCCCTCAGTATCCCGGCATCGAGCCGTCCTTCCTTTATCTTCTGCGCCAGCTCAATCCGGCCCGGCCTGACCGCCTTCCACTATCGGAGGACGGGTGCGATGGCGTCCGGCCATCGACAAACGAGCGTGCGTAACTTTTTCGCCTCATCCGCCATATCAATTGTAAAGGTTAATCGCACATCCGTAAGGAGTACTAAAAAAATGGGAGATACATACCCTGGCGCTCAGGTTGATGAGCGGGTCGAAATCATGGACGCCGCTTCACGGGACAGTGAAGACTGGCCAGCGAAGATCGAGACAGTCCTCGAACAACGCAAGCCTTACGCCGTCTGGCTACGGGGGGCTAAAAGCTATCTGAATGATTTACAGGCGCAGCTAAACCGGCTGGATCAACAGCGGGAAGAGCTATCGACAGACCCCGTATTCCAACCCTACCTGCGGGGAATAGCTTTCGGGGATTTAACCCGCCGGGCCGAAGAGCAGCAACAGCAGTTGAGCGAACTCGGGCGCAGGTTCGAGCGGGATACCTTGAACGTCGTCGTGGTCGGGACGGTCAATCAGGGTAAGAGTTTTCTTCTGAGAACGCTTTCGGGTCTGCCGCCGTCCGTCATTCCGGACCGTGGCAGCAGGCACAGCCAGCTAGACCCGCTGACCGGAGCGAGAAGCACTATCATCCACGAGAAAGGGGGGCCGATACGCGGCCGCGTGCTCTTTTACTCGGAGCAGAATCTGCTCGCCGTGCTCAACGACTATCGCGCCGAATTGCTCAAAGCTTTAGGCCGCGCCCCGGACAACTCTTTGGTTGCGCCTTACCTCGACCTGGACGATTTCCAGCAGAGACCTCTGGCGCCCGAAGCCCAGGAGGCGGTGACGCCGGGGCGCTACGGAGCCTTGCTGAAGCAGTTGAAGAAGTACAAGCAGCTATTGGTCAACGACCGGTCGTATATCGGGCGCGCGCCGCTCGAAAACCTTTTGGAGAACGACATCCTCGGCTTCGTGACACAGAGCACGGCCGAAGAGGATGAGCGCAGAGCATACCTGCATCTGGCGGTCGAAGCGGTCGAGATCAAGTGCCAGTTTCCGCACGAGCGCGTCGGCAAGATCGCCCTGATCGATCTGCCCGGCTTGGGCGAAGCGACCTTAGGCGGGCCCGAGCGCCTCCTGCAAACCCTCAGACTGGACGCCGACATAGCGCTCTTCGTATGGAGGCCGATGCCGGGCGATTTGTTAGAGGGGAATGAACTCATAGGCCTGTACGACATCTGCTATCAGGCGATGAAGCATATTCTCCCGCTCCACGAGTGGAGCTTTCTGGTGCTCAATCATGACCGGACGAACAATAATCTGGCCATTTGCGAAGAAGGGCTCAGGAAAATCCGTGAGAAGGAGGCGGTCTTCAAATTTTTCTCGGAAAGGATTTGCGACTGTTCGTCGCCCGAGGAGGTGCGCGATGAAGTCCTGCGCCACGTCTTGAATCACCTTGCGCTGAAGATAGGCGGGCTTGATCGAAGGGTCGCCGCGTCCTGCGCGCAGGCCATTGATGAGTTGACGAGGGACACGCTCGCGATGCTGCAAAAAGCGCTCGCGGCATTCGGCGGTGCGGCCGAAGGGCTTGATGAAAAAGAGTTCGAGCGGCTCTTTCTGGAGAAGTGGGAAGCGCTCAGCCTCGGCCTGAACAATCTTGTGGCCGAGTTGCAGGAAAAGGTGGACGCGCCCGATGAGTCGTTCGTTCGTGAGGTTAAGGATTCGCTCGAAGCATGTAAGTCGCACAAACTCCTCCTCAGTGCCGAGGGATTGCAGAAGGAGATCGATGCCGACACCTCGCTTGACCGAATCCTGATAAATCACCAGATTTGGATGCGCGCACAAATATCGGATTCCCTGCGCGTCCTCGACGGCGCGCTCGACCAGCCGCTGCTGGCGGTCAAGACCAGGGTGGCAAACATCTTCGACGCGGACGCCGGTCTCGGCAGTCTGGTTCAGCACAATCAGTTCGAGCCCTTATGTGAAAGCCTCGCCCTTTACAGTCCGCCTTTACGCGAGGCGTTCGATAATCTGGTCGATTTCCGGATGTCGGCCAGGGGATTGATCGGTTATAAGATTCGCACAAAATTACAGGCGCTCGAACCACGCCGTACTCCCGCGAAGGCCGCGCCGATGGCCGAGTTGACGAGCGCAAGCCAGGAACCTGCCGAGCGCAAGGCAGCCGTCTGGGAAGAGCCGCCGTGGACTTTCAGGATCAAGACCCGTACGGAAAACGCCGCGAACAATAGCGCCGCTCAGAAACGAGACGGCGCTGACCAAATGGGAGGCGGTCATGCGTATCAGCACCTCGTCTCGCTCGTCTCAAACACTCTCGACGAGATTGAGAAAGCCCTCAGCGAAGATTATTCGCGCCCCAATCAGGTCGCGTATACCATCGTGGCCGACTTCGTCGATAGGGTCATTCACGCCCGGCAGAGCAAGACGGAATGGCGAAATGTGTATCGTAGTTTGAGAGAGAAGGTGTGGCCGCTCGAATACGAGCTGCGAAGACGACGCCAGCAAAAAAGGGAGCAGTGGTGCGCCTCTTTGCAAAGGGTGGTTGACGCCACGCGCCAGACCGCACCGACGCTTCCCATAGAGGCGCCCTGAGTCGCTCTGACCTGCGCGGGGCCGCACGGTTGCTCTTTTATCTTTAGTCCGGGGTCAATTTGCTGGCACGAAACACAGGCAAGACCCGCAGGCTCTGGCCGTCGGGCCCGGTCGCCTTGCCATACCTGACGGGCATCCAGAAATAACGAGGATGTTCGGCCTCTTTGATTTCAAAGAGTGTTCCGCATCTATGGCAATTAACGTATCCCTGTTGCACGGAGGTTTCGAGTTGAGCGGGCGTCAGGCGCACGAGATGCGGTTCGCGCAGCCAGAGAAAAGCGTTCAGGTCGATTCGCAGTTGCGGCCCGGCCTTTTTCTGGCACTCAGTGCAGGCGAGTAGAGGCTCGTTCCAAAACTCTTCACTCCACACGTGATCTTGAAAATACTTGAGGCGACCGATCAACGGTAACTGAGCGTAAAGACGCATGGGCTGTAATGACTCCGGCCCCATGCTTCCCGGATCAGTGTTGGCATACCAGCGCGCCATGCGCCTTTTCTCTTCCCTGTTGATAGGTGGCAGGAGGTTTTCCGGCGGGTCTTGAAGAGTATCGGTCGACGGGTCGAATAATCGTACCCGGGGGGCTCGCGTGTTGTTGGCTCGCCGGTATGCGACCGTCACCAGTTCGGCGCGCGTCCACCATGAGGCCATGTAATCATCGGTTCCATAAATCCACATCTCGTCGGCAGCGCCTATTTTCCTGTCAATCATACTCGCCAGTTGCCAGTGCCTGAACTCGGTCAATACCTCATCCTCGAAAACCAGCTCGCCCGGTCTGAGAAAGTTGACGGAACTGTGGGCCACTGCCTGAACCTCTCCGTTTTCGATACGCTGTTTCAAACGCTCGACGGCCTTCAAATGACGGCTACGGTAGCTGATGAAAATCCGCCCGCGCTGGTTCCACCGGCCTTCCTGCTTTTTCAGAGAGCTGCGCATCAGCTTGAAGTAGTTAATGAAGCCCCGATTACCGTTCGGTTGGACGGCGTCTTGCAGCAGCTCCTTCACCTGTTTGCAGAGCCATTCGATAAGCTCCTCATTGCTCCTGTAAAGGGGCTGTGGATAGCTCGGAGCGCCGTCTTCGCGCAGCCCATAAAAGTTGAGGGGCAGGTAGGTGCGGCTCGCTACGAGCACATGGTCAAGCACCATCGGCTGTGCTGTCGCCGCAGCGTAGTTATGGCCCGTCTCAACGCTCGCGTCGAAAATAACTATGTCGTCTTTGAGACAGGCGCGGAAGAGATCGGATTGCGTAGCTCTCTCGTACACCCTGACGTTGAGGTTGAATGCGTCGCGCGCCCGCTCGACGAAGGCACGGGCCAAAGCCTCGCCCTCCGGATTGCTCACGGCGAAGAGAGATACTGACGGTGAAGAAACTCTCATTACTCTACCTCCAGCTCAAACGGGGACGTGGGGTCGGCCGTGCGCTTCACACGCGAGCGCCGTCTTCGGGGAGCCCGGAATGGTTATCGAACGGCACGGCGAACGGAGTGCAGGTCACAAGAGCCTGTTCCCGCTCCATACTTTTGCACGCGGCCCCTTCTACTTTGTAATGTTCGAGCGAGAGAAATGTTACGTACTGTAAACGGCGGGCGGGCGGAGGCCGTCGCTTCGGATGAGCCGGATGCGTCGAGGGTCTTTCCGAGTCGGAAATTTCGGTCGCGTTTTCGCGGACGCGCAGCGGCGTCGATGGCCTTACCCGGAGGCCGCTCTATTAACCACCTGAAAGGCATAGTCTCCGACATCCGTGGCTTGCCCGTCGGGGGCCGTCCCGCTCAGCTTGATGCGGTAATCTCCCGTGGGCAGAAATTTCGCGGGGATTCTGAGGATTAATAGTCCGTCCGCGCCTTCGTTCTCTGCCTTCAGGTCGCCGATAACAAACACCTCCACGTTCTCGTCCGTCAGAAGCCGGGCCTGATAGCTCTGGAATCGTCCTCCGGTAAGCTCAAGCTTGAGCAGCAGTATGGTTGCGCTATCGTTGACGACGGCCCTTCTCATTTCGCCCGCGCCGCGAAAGATAGACGGCTTCAGGCTGAGTTCCTGGCTTGAGGTGGAGTGCTCCGGGACGTGTGGCGGCCGGTTGAGCTTTGCTATCTCCTGCTCCATGTTCGCGCGCTGCTTCTGGGAATAGGATTGTTGCCATCGCAAATTCCACATCTCGATGGCTCTCCACGAAACGTAAACCATGACGGAGAGCAGCAGGGCCGTCAACGGAAGGCCCACCTTTAACCTGTACGGGACGAGAAAACTGGAAAGACGCTGCCACCAGTTGGCGGTGGCTGCTGCCTCCGAGACCGTTTCCTTCTCAAGGCGGTTTCGGATGGCCTGAGCGAAATGGAACTTGCCGAGCCGTTCGGCGGTCGGAAGAAAGTGGCGCTCAAAGCTCTCCCGCTCGGTCTCGGAGAGCGCGTCGAATACATAATCATCGATCAGATGATCCTGCTCTTTTGAAAGCTGTTCATTAAAATCTTTGTCTGAGAGAAGGCGCTCTTCGACCTGTACCTGCCGCCCTTCGTCCAGCTCTCCGAGCAGATACTTTCTCAACAGCTCTTGTTTTCCGTTTTGTGGTTGCATCAAAGCCACTGTGGGGTTGAGAATAAGCGCCTTCAATCTGTTATGACGTTCGGCTCCGTATTATTACGTTTCCCGCTCTGTTCCAGGCATTGACGCATACATTTTTCCAGCGTCGCGCGGATACGATAAGCCCTCACGCGCAAGGCCCCCGACTTCAGTTTCATCTGCTGGCCCAACTCCTTACGTAATACGATCTTCTCGCGCTTCTTCTCCCTGTAATAGTGCAGGATCAGTTTACGGTTCCTCGGCGTCAATTTCTCCAGACAGTAATCCAGGCACTCGTAGTATGGCTCAAGATCGGCGTTCGAGGCTGCCTGCGGAAACATCACGGCGGGCGGGCGGTTTTGTCTATGGTATTCCATGAGCACGTTCCTCGCCACCCCGTGAAAATAACGCGCGGGCTCGCCCGTGTAGGTATCGGCCAGACTCTTCACTTTCCTGGCCACTCGGTTGATCGTCTCGTCGGCCAAATCCTCGGCCTCCGCGCACTTGCGATTGAGAAACATATTAATCAGCCCCTGGCGGATAATCTCATACTTCTCGCCTGCGCGCTGAAGGTCGCGGTCGAGCCAGGTCAACAGTTGGTCGAACTCCTCTTTGGTTACGTCCGGCGATGATTTCATTTAGAGATACGATTCCACCCGGTAATCGAAATTAATCGGCGGCCCAAAAAAAGTGAGAGGGAGCCAGACCTTAACCTCTTTCATATCTCTTCCGAAATAGCCAGAAGACACAGAGACCTGTAGCCAGTAAGATCGAGACCGCTATGAAGATGAAGTGCGAGTTTTGACTCTCGTCCTTTACCGCGTTGAAATGCTGGTTGTATTCGCCTTGCAGGACAAAGGCGGCCCAGAAAAAGGGGGTGCGCCAGCGCTCCTGCTTCCACATCTCCATCTTGGCCGCCCTGAGCGCCGCCGCTGGCGACAATCCGTCTTTCAGCAGCGCGCTATAAAAATGGTTCATCAGCTCGGCGGTGGCCTCGTCATCGACTTTCCATAGACTGGCGACTACGCTTTTAGACCCCGCGTACATGAAGCCGCGCGTTAAGCTGACGAGGCCCTCGCCGCGAATGTCCCTACCGAGCCCGGAGCGACACGTGCTCAGTACGATCAAGTCCGTGTGCAAGTCCAGATTGTATATATCATGAAGGCGCAGGAAGCCTTTCTGAGAATTGCCGTGTTCGTCTACGAGAGACAGGATGATGCCGGACAACTCCGGATGCTCGCTGTCGAGGACTCCGTGCGTCGCGAAATGCAGGATGCGATACTGGCCCAGGTCGGCGTCGAGCACCCGCTCGCGACTCGCCTCAAAGCCCGTGGCCATCATCCCCTGCGCGCGAGGCGTGACCGCCATTATCGCCTCTGCTTCGCGATGCGTGGACGGAAGGCGCGGTATGTTCAGGGAATCCGTTTGCCCGTCCATGCCCCTGAGGGCGCGATGCAGGTAGGCATCATTCTCGTGTTTGGCGGCCGACTCGTCGCCAATCGATCTGGCGATAACGCGCGGGTCATCTTTATCGAATACGGGGTCGGCCAGTACGGCGATCATCTTTGCGGGAGGCGCGGGCTGGCCCTTCTCATATCGCAGGGCCAACAGGATCAGCGCCGAGGGCAACCCTACTATCTCGTGATTAAAAAAGAGGGGCTCCGGTTGATCGGCGCGTAGAGAGGCGCGAATCGGGGGCGCGCCCTGCGGGTTCATGACGGCGGGCGCGGGTAACGCCTCAAACGGAATATTCTGTAGGAAACCGTCGCTTACGATCAACAAACGCCTGGCATTGAGTTGACCGGCCACAGGCCCGAGCAGCATTTGGCTGAGCGCGGCCGCTTGTTGCCAGTAGGCCGCGTCCGCCTCCCTAATCAACTCTTCGCGTCGCGAGGGCGGTTGGTCGCTTATTGACTGGCGCGCGGTCAGCAGCTCGTAAACTTTGCGCGCGGCGTTCTCAATCGTCAGGCGGTCGGGCAACTCGTAACTCTTCAAACCGTCGGCGCTCAATGCCCATAAATAGCTGCGCTCATCACCGAGGGCGAACTCCAGTAGCAGAGTATCATCGGCCTCGACTTCGCGCTGAATATCCTCCACCTGTAGCAGATCGGGTTGGGTGAGAGCGGCGTAGCGCGGAATCTGCTCTCTGATGCGCGAGCGCACCTCCTGATATTCAATCGTCAGGGCTCGAATCTCCCGGTCTATCTCTACGGCCTGCGCCTCCGCCTGCTTGCCGTCGCTGACCAGTCGCATCTTGTACTCGGCGCGGGCGTCGAGCTTCTGCTGTAGTTCTCGCTCCTGGTCTAAAAGCGCGGAACGAGCGCCATGATGAAGCTCGGCCCTTTCCTCGCTCAGCGATTCGAGCAGTGAACGGGCGCGCGCCTTCTCGCTCGCAAGCAGCGCGGCGGCAGCGAAACCTCCTTCGGGGTGCTGGCCGTCGAGGCGCATCAAAAGGTCTATGTAAAGCTCGTAATGCTGGTGAACCGAGGCGAAGTAGGAGGTGCGCAACTCTTCGTTGGTGACCTTCGTGCGCATGGTCTCGATGATTTCGATCGATTCTTTAACCAGCGAGAGCGCCTGGTTGAGGTTACCCCGATCTCGTTCGGCCCGTGCGATGTTGAATAAGGCGAGGGCTTCTCCGCGACGATCCTGCGCCGCGCGCATCAGCGGCAACGCCCGCCTGTGGTATTCGAGCGCCTTCTGCTTCTCGCCCGCCTCCGCATAGATGTAGCCGATGTTGCTCAGCGTGTAGGCATGGCCTCTACGATTCCCCAGACGGCTGTAAAGCCTGAGCACCAGTCGGAACTGTTCGAGCGCCTTCTGCTTCTCGCCTTTGGCGTTGTATATCATGCCGATGCCCTTAAGCACGTGCGCCTCGATGGCGCGGTCGCCCACCTCGCGGCTGAGTTCCAGGCTCTGTCTGTAGTTGTCGAGCGCGCGATCAATCTCGCCCGTCTGGTACAGGATTCTGCCGACGCAGTATTTACCGAGCGATGCGAAATCACGATTGCCGATTCGCTCATTGACGCGCAGGGCCTGTTCGTAGTTGTCCAGCGCCGCCTCGTACTCATTCAAATCCTCGTAGACCTGTGCGATGCCGTTGAGCGATGCGGCCTCGCCCTGATAGTTACGCATCGCTCGAAAGAAGCTCACGGCCTGTTTGTGCAGGTCGAGCGCCTTCTGTTTTTCGCCGAGGAAGGAGTGGATTCCGCCGAGAGCCGTCTGCGCCAGGGCAACGCCGCGCAGGTCGTTCGTAGCCTGCCAGAGCCCGAGCGATAACTCGTAATGCGACGCAGCCTTTTGCAGGTCGCCCAGATCGTTGAACGAATAGCCCAGGTTGAGATGGGCCAGGGCTTCTCCGCGGCGGTCGCCCACGGAAGACCATAACACGAGCGCGCGCTCGAAAAATTCCAGCGATTTCTGTAGGTCGCTGAGCGAGTAGTAAATCTCTCCCAGGCTGTTGAGCGCGCGGGCCTCGGCGCCTTTGTATTCAACGCTTCGGTCGGTTGTTCCCATCCCTTCGATGTAGTCCAGGACTCGCGTCGCGTAGCGACGGGCCTTCGGATTATCGCCCAGATAGATGTAAACGTAACCTATATTATTGAGCGCAGCGATCCTTCCATGCTGGTCGCCGACGCTCTCGCTGAGCGCCAGCGATTTCTCATAATAATCCAGGGCTTGAGCGTACTCGCTCAGTATATAGTGGACATCGCCTATGCTATTGAGCGCCCCGGCGGCCTTCGTCCGCTCATTAACGGATTCCCAACGTCGCGAGGCTTCCCTATATTTCTCTATCGCCGCGCGTTGCGACGGCTCGTCCCAGCGCCCGCGCAACTCTTCAGCCCCGGCAAAGGCAGTCGCGGCAAGCGCGTACTCCTGTTGCTGCTCGGTGGCGGCGCTTATCTCCAGGGCCTGCAAAGCTTGAGACCCGTCCGCACGGCCATATGTTAGAAGAAGGCCCGCGATGAAATACAGGGCGAGGCGTTTTCGTGAGGCGCTTAATATAGCAACAGAGTACTTGCCGCTTTTCATCTTGAGCCTTTACCCATCGAAGTTTGGTGCGAGATTGATAGGTTGAAAACGCAAAGGTTCCGGGTCGGGACAGAGCGAGACAGGTGTATGGTTAAGTTAAGCACGCTCTACAGCACCTTTATTTATCACGCAAAGGGTAAGAGATTCAATGTTATGAGAGACGAGGGGCAGGCGAAGGCGAGCCGGTGGCGCTACAAAATCCGGGATTGGTCGATCAGCCATTCCGAAAAGGATGCCGGATAAACTTTTCGGGGCCTGTTTCTTAACGGAGCCCTCTGAATGGAGCGCCCCGGCCGGGGAAGGGAATCGGAAGAATTACAGTCGAGCCGCGGCCGGAAAACCTCTGCTCCCGATTCCAGGTATGCCCTAAAGACTCTAACGCAGCAGGGGTGAGTGCGTTCGCGCTCATCCATGCTGCGTTAGAGGGTGGGGTGAGGATGCAGGCCGCTTTTTCGGCTTCGATAACTTAAGACCCGCTTACCCGTTCAACTCCTTTTACGCCTCGTTAGCGGTCGGGCTCTTTGGCGTTTCCTTGTCGGGTCGATTACCACCCGCGCCTGAGGGGGACGGGGTCGGCTCGTTGCCTTTTGATTTGTCGTAGGTTCCGCCGCGCTGTTGCTGTCCCTCACCGCCCTCTTTCGTGCGGCTCACATTTTCCTCTGCCATAACCTTTCTCCTTTCTTAGAGTTTGTCTCCGGCAAGCCGTAAGAATCTCTTTCGCATGTTCCGTTGATGAATTGCCCGAAGCGCATTCACAGCCGCCTCATAAAGGCTATAAAGCCTTTGCGTGGAGATGATACGGCGTCTCATAGCGCCCACGCGCATGGCTTCATCTACAAAGAAAGCATGCATGCTGAATTTCCACTCTTCACTAACTAATGATCTTGGCGCTGTAAACGTTACCTGTAGCCGGAGAGCCGAAAATCCCCGTCGAACAGCCTCGGCCGCCGGGCGTAACGTTTCAGAGACCGGCTTCATAGCAATGTAGAGAACTGCATTTGGCGGGCGGAGCACATACTTCGAGGCGGGAAGCAAAGCTCATTGCGCATAACCTACGGAGCACACGGCATGGAACTCGGCTTGGACGTGACAGAACAACTGGAAGACTTTGAGCAGTTGGAAACGACTGAGGAGCCGGAGGCAGCCGATGAAGAACAGGAAGAGAGCGAAAAGCCGCCTTCAATCTTCATCAGCTACAATCAGAACCCGAACGATGAGCGTGTCGCCGCGCAGATATACGGAGCTTTGAGCCAGCACTACGAGGTTTTTCTGGACAAGGCGATCACTCCCGGCGCGGATTACGAAAAGCTGGCCGGGGATTGGCTCGAACGCACGGATTTCATAATCGTTCTGGTCTCGGCCGAGTCCGTTAATAGCCAGTTCGTGCTGGCGGAGCTTGAGACCGCCTACGAACGCTACAAGCAATACGGGCGACCGAACGTGATTCCGGTTCGCATCGCTTACGCGGGCCCTTACAGTCTTCGCCTGAGAGCCTACATAAGTCGTTTCCAGGCCATCTTCTGGGACAATCAGGATTTCAACGGCCTCATCGAAAAACTACAGGCGGCGCTCAGCAATAAGCCTTCTCTGCCCATCTCAAAATCTTTGATCGTCGGCCTCGACGGCCTGCTCGTCAGCGCCAACCGGCGGGCCCGCATGGCCGAGACGTTCGTCGCGCCGCCGGAGCTTAACGCGGCGGGCGAGCTGTTGCGCGCCAGGAAGCTGCTGTGGGTGACGGGCGACGCGGACGTTAGAAATTACGTCGCGCTCTCGATGGCGGCGCGTGAGAAGGCGGAATCCTTGTTCGAGGTCACGAGGTCTCGAAAGTGGTCGGAGATAAATAATACGGGGGTGGAAGACTCGGCGATACTCCTGCGCGACACCTTGCCCGCGACACACTTTAACGAGGCCACCGCTGGCGAAGAGTTGCAGGGCCTGCGGGCGCTCATAGAGCGCAACAACGTCATCATCGCCACCACCTCGCCGGAGGATTTCGAGCAGGCGCAGCAGGAGATGCGCCGCTATGAGTTTAAGGACTACGAGCAACTGAGGGTCACTCGCAACTCCTACGATCACGAAGCAAAACTGCGTATCTTCGGCAATACTCTGGAATTTTCATTCCACGTCGGGGACATCAACGGCGAACAATATGATTGGGCGAGCGATTTGCTGAAGGGTTCGGAGGAGACTGCGGCCCCGGACGTGGCCGAGAAGCAGGGCGGAGCTGCGAGGGGCGCGGAGCGCGTAAGACGCGAGTGCCGGAGCAGGTTCCAGGAGATCATTAAGAAGTGGTCGCCGTCCGACATAGAGCGTTTCATCACGCTCAGCCTGCCGCAGGTAGAAAGGCTCGGTGATGTCGCCAAGCTCCTACAGCGCAACGCCGCAGTGGAGGACGAGGTTCACTCCTGGTTCCTTTCCCTGGACGACGCGACGAGGTGCTTCCTGTTGGCCCTCGCCATCTTCCCCGAACTGGATGACGACCGGCTGTGGGACAAATATAAGCAGATCGTTAATGAGCTGCGACGCCTCGACCCGCATCTGCCGCTCGTGCCCTTCGGCATCTGCCGCCAGCGCGCGGCCCCTTACGTCTCAACGGAGGGCTCCATCTATGTCGTCGACGAGCGTGTGGCGGAAGCCATCAGGCAGGAGGTGGCGAAAAGCTATCGAGAGTATTTCATAGAGTTGACCGAGCGGCTAAAGGAATGGTCTGTGCCTCCGGGGCGCAATCCTCAAACGCAGGAACTCGACAAGCAGCGCAAAGAAAGGATCGAAGAGGGCAGGGACGTGCGCCTCGCCGTCGCTCGCATGGTCGGCGTCGTCGCCCGGCTCGGGCTCGACGATCTGCTTGAGATTCTTGATTACTGGGCGACCGACCCTAACTATCACATCCGGCAGGCGGTCGCCGTCGCGCTCGGGCAAACGGCGCGGAGTCAAACCGGGGTTACTCATGCGCTGAATCTGCTTGAGAAATGGTGTCTCGATGTTACGTCGGTCGGCCCCACGCAGCGGCGCGCCTGGGCCGCGACGATTGCCCTGGGCAGTATCGTATCGCCTGACTCGGAACCGTTCGTGATCTTCAGGGCGATCAACTGCCTCAATCGTTTGACGAGGATCAGCCGTGGGAACGTCAGGTTCTACGTCTCCATCACTATGAAGCAACTGGCGCGAAACGTACGGCTGCCATTCATCTCGAACCTTTTGAGACGACTGGCCTCCGATGAAAAGCCCGAAGTGAGAATCAACATCGCCGAGGCTTTGAACAGGGCGCGCGCCTTTGAAAAATCGTTCCCACAGGGGGAAACGGAGACCGGGGACAAAACCGCCACGCAGAAGCTGCTCGATGAGTGGGCGCTCTCGACCGACGCCAACCTGCGCTGGGTGGCCCTCTGTTGCGTGCTCACCAACCGCGAGGGCTCGAATCCAAAGGTTGCGCAGGGAGCCGCGGCGGTGCAGGCTGACAAATACAGTAAGCTACAGGAACTGCTCGAATACGATGCTACGGGGGCGACTCTCGCCAGCATCTTCAGCGAAACCATAAAACACGTACATCATGGCGAGGTTCTGACGGAGGCGTTCAGGCAGCTAGTGCTCGGGGCTCAGGGTAAGGCGTGGAGCAATCTGTCGGCGGGTTTGGCGAGTATCCCCTTCAATCAACTGGATCGAAAGCTGCTCTCACAACTGCGCTCCTCCGGCACGCCGTTGCTGGAAGAGAGAGTGATAGAGATACGGCGAGACGTATTAAGCCAAAAACTACAGGCCCCGGAACATTTCCTGAACACCCTGAAAGAATGGCTCAACCAGGAACACGTGCGACTCGAAGTATACAGGTCGCTGGAATTACTGCTCGACGAGGAGCCTGAAGGGTACAGGCAGCAGGCTCTGGCGGCGCTCGCCGACTGTTTTACGCAGGATCAAAAGGGCGTGAGCGACTTGCTGGGCAGGTTGGAGGCGATGGCTCCGTCGTTTTTCGCTCCCTTGTCACGCGACGTGCGCTACGAGTCCATGAAAAGGTTGCTGCATGACCCGACCGCATTGATCGGCGTCGCCAATGAAGGTCTGGAACGCGCCGAGACGTTTGCCGCCATGCGCGCGACGCTCGAGAAGTTGTCGCAGAACCGGCCTCAAGGCTATCGCGGAGAGCTTTTTCAAGCCCTCGCCTATGGCTTCGAGCTTCAGCCCCTAGCCGTAAAATCATTGCTCTCGAAGTTAGACGCATCCGGCAGCATTGTTCTTCGCCAGGCGGCACACGATTTCAGATACAGGCTGCTCGAAGGCAGCCTCGCCGCGCCGTTCACTCTACTGTCTATGTTGACGAGCGAGATGGCCGAGCCGGAGCGGCAGGCGGATACGCTCAGCCTGCTCAATCAACTGGCCGCGCCCGAGCCGCAGGGGAAAAGAGACGCGCTCGTCCGATCACTGGCCAGGGCCAGAGCCCTGCAACAGCCCACGGTCGATGCCCTGTTGTCGCATCCGTCAATGCAGAACCGGACTCACCTTGCCGCTCTCGCGCGGGAAGTAAAACGCGCCGCCTTCCTGGGAAAGATCACTCCGAAGTTTGTCACGAGGCTTTTTACCAGGCGGCATTAAAGCGTTTATCGCTGAAACCACATCTTCATCGAAATTCATTTTCGGGGACGTAACATTTACCTCGATAGCCTCATAGCTAATGGGAAAGTACGGTGAGAGCCATTTTGTTTCGTCGTCGGTGGACTATCGAAAAGGGTGTCGCAGCATGTTTCAAAGCCGCCGCTTCGGGGCTCGAAATGGGTTGAAAGTGAGGGAGGAGCGAGTCACAAAGCCGATTCGGTGATGAATCATCATGCTCATACTCCTGTTGTTCATCGCCCTTCTGGCCGTCGTCATAGCTGTCGGAGCCGCACTCTCGAACTCAAATTCCCAGGGACGGCCACAACAAATTGCGCCGCCGCCCTTCCGGCGCAAACAGATTCAGCAGCCGAGGCGAAAGCGCATCCTTTCCGGCAGCGAAAAAATCGGGCCGCCCGTGCAGCACGCAAAGGGAAACGGCAATGCAAAGGGAAACGGCATCGCCAGGAAGAAACGGACTGTGAACCTCGACGCTCCCTGCCGTGTGACGGGACGGACGATGCGCGTATGCCGGTGCGGTAAATGTCAAATGCTGAGGAAGAATAATGGCGCTTAGCAACGAAATCTTTTCGCGCGAGCGGTTGGCGGGCTACGACCCGGAGCGCATGGGCCGGAGCGTGGTGCTTGTCATAGGCGCGGGCGCGCTCGGCCAGAACACGGCGCAAAACCTGGCGCTGGCCGGAATCGGCGAACTGCGGATCGTCGACCGCGACAGCTTTGAGGAGCACAACCGGACACGCAGCCCCTCATACCCGCTGCCCGAAGAGCAGGAGCGTTATGGGATGGAGAAGGCGCGCGCCGTCGCCGCCAAGCTGCGTCGCCTGATGACGGCCCCGAATCCCTCCATGCGTTATGCACACGATTGGATTCAGACGCTCGGCGACGGCGCTTTCAAGGGCGTATCGGCGGTCGTCTCCTGCGTCGATTCGCCGCTGGCGCGGGCCTACCTTTCGGACAAGGCGCGCCAGCACGGCCTCCCTTTTATAGAGGGCGGATTTGAGGCAGCAAACATTACGATGACCTGTTTCCCGGCCGCCCACGGGACACAGGAGGCGCGCACGGCGCCGTGCTGGCGCTGCTCGCATCAGGACATCCGTGGCACATTCTCGTGCCGCTTTTATGCCGCGCGCGCAGAGGCGGCGGGCATCATCCCGGCCGTGCAGAACGCTGCGGCTGTGCTCGGCGGACTCCAAGCCGAAGCGGCGATCCTCGCGCTGCATACGGATTTGGATGCGCCCTCTAATGCCCGCGCCTTTGACCTCAATATCAGGACGGGGCGAAGCCGGACGGTGAAACTGGCGACCGACCCGAGGTGTCCGGGGGTTCACCTGGCGTTTGACGCCGACCCGATCCCTTTGCAGACGACGGCCGATAATACGGTCGAGCAGTTGTTGCGAGAGATGAGCGCCCATGTGGGGAGCGCCGCGCGGCTCATCCTCCCTCTCAAACTCTTCGCCAAGCTCATCTGGAATGAATCGTGTACGGAATGTGGTAAGCGGGCCGCCGTGCACGCGCCCGAATGGTCCTGGATTATGACGCCTCGCTGCGAGGAGTGTGATGGGCCATTCCCTGTCTCGAATACGGCGTCGCCCGGATCGCCCGATGTCTATCCGGAACTGACGTTGGAATCTAATCCGGAAGTATTACGGGCGACGTGTCGGCAGATCGGGCTGCCGCCATTGTCGCTCGTGCGCGCGACAGGCGAAGACTCTGCATCGGCGCTCTTTGAGCTGGGAGGCTCATTGTCGGAACTTTACGAATCAGGAGACCTACTATGACCAACAACAACACTATCGAAGTACATTTCATGCACCCGCGCAAAAGCGGCGAACTTCTGACGGCCGACATCAGCCCGCACTGCACGGGCCACGAGGCTTTGCAGGGATTGATGACTGATGATGGAACGGGAGCCTTCCTGGTCGCGCCGCCGAACGGACAGGTCTACGAGCTGGCCCTCAAACGCACGGACGAAGCCATCACGCCGAACATGACTTTTATGCAGGCCGGTGTCATCGACGGTGATACGGTCGAGGTGCGTCTGGCCGGGCAGGGAGCCGGGGCTTAGCGCGCCGAAGAGCCTTGTGTCCGTAAGGCACGCGCCGGGCCAACCGGCATCGGAGCGAGGCGAGTCTTTTCCGCCCTGGAAATTTGATCGCACAGGGCACTGGCCGGAGCGTCGGTCGAGAAATCCGAGCCGCCCCGAAGCCCACTTTTCGCAGCATGGAGAAGAGAGTCATGAACATACTTGCACCATTAGCAGAGGATGATCTGCGCTCGCGGCTGAAATTCGACTATCAGGTAGTGATGCAGATGCGCAGCCCTTTAATGAACGTCGCGGCCTATCGCAACGTCGATGATTTAAGGGCGCGGCGCAACCCTATAGCGACGGATACGGAGGGCCACCTCGCCACGCATTATCTTATCGACTATCACATCAAGACGCTGGTCGGACGGGGTCGCTACTCCGAAAGAACCACAGTGCACGCTGACCTGTTAGCCAGTAACAACTACCCGTTCCTCGACCCGGCCTGTTACGTGATCGATAGCGAGCTGCCCTGGTCTCCGCATTTCCTACAACATCGCCCCATCTGCCTGGGTGAACTCTGGGAGCAGTCGGAGGGAGCCATGTTGTTTGGTGAGCTGCTGGTGCACATCGCCAAGCTCCTGAACTTCGACGAAGTCGCCCGCGGCGGCGGCTACGTGGGGTGGAACGGCGAGGCGGTCGAATACTGGAAGTCCGAGCTTAAAGAGCAGCCGATCACGAAGAACCTTCGCTACCCGGCTCTTCCGGATTCAGTCCTTCCCGTGCCTGAGCCGCAGGAGACGACCAAAGCTTTCGTCCGCAGGAAGGTCACGGGCATGGTCGGCGACGCGGCGACATCGCCCTTTCAGGCCAGGAAAACGGGGGCTGTGAAAGCCGTTTCGCCAGCCTTCAAGGTCAGGAACACCACCAGAACTCCCGAATAGGCGGCGGCTTATGGCAAACTTCAAAATCAAGTCGAAGAACAGCGCGCCGACGCTGCTCGCGCGCCCGCGCCCGCTCGGCAACGGCAGCTTCGTAACCTTCAGCTCCGAGGATGACGGATTCCGTGCCTACGTTCACCAGGACGTGCTGGATTTCATCGCCGGGGTGGCCCGACACGCAGAGCCGGATGAAGCCATCGGATTGTTGGCCGGGCGTATTTGCTACGACCCCCGGAATGGGCCATACACGCTCGTGATGGCCGCCGATGGGGCCAGCAAAGAGGAGGTCGAGGCGTCTCCGAGCCACGTCAGGATTTCGGCCACGGGCCATGCCAGCGTGCGTCGCCGCCTGGAGGATTCACATCCGGACAGAGAGATCGTCGGCTGGTATCACTCGCACCCGCACTACCCGGCGCGCTTCAGCCTCGTTGATGCCAAAGAGCAAGCGACCTGGAACGACCCCAACCACATCGGCATCGTCTTTAGCGGCACCGAGAGGAAAGAGCCCTTCGGCGTCTATCGTGGGCCCGGCGCGATTCTGCTCGCCCGCGCGCTCGACTCATCGAGCGCGCCCGTCATAGAGGATGCGGCCGTGGAGGAGACGCCCCACTTCCTGCCCAAAGTGAAAGAGTCTCCGGTAGTCCACGCCCTGCCGCACGGCGCTCGCCCGGCAGTGCGCGCCAGGAAGGTGGCGACCGTGCTGTTGTGGGCCTTCGCTCTGACCGTGATTGCGGCGGTGGCGAGTATCATTTGGCTGCATTATCGCGTCCGTTCACTGGAAAACAGACGGGACGTTTCACAGGCTAACAGGCCGCATGAGCAACAGCCCGCGAACGAGCCCACGGCGTCGGCGAGTCGGCAAGCGCCGTCAACACCTGGCGCGAGCGATCAACCGCTTCCGGATGATAATGCGGCCCCGGATAACGTTCGTATGGCAGACAAGCCGATCCTGCGTACACGCGCCAACCCGCTCGTGCCGGAGGCGGCGCAAACCCGAACCGCGAGCGCGAGGAACGGCCAGCGCTCTAACAGGGTCGCCGCCAACTCGAATAGGAGACTCAAAAAGCGCGAAGACAATGCCAGGCGCATTTCTTCTACGCCGAACGCGAACACACAGGGCGGAAACAGATCGAAGTCGCCACAGAAACCTGCGCCAGCCGTAGGTTCGCCCGCGCCAGTCGCAACGCCTTCGAACCCCCTGTGATGCGTTACAGGAGGGAGCGCGCGGCGAACATACAAAGCGCGAGGGTTGTCAAAAATGTACGAGAGATTGCGGAGCGGTCGCCCGAACGCCTTCGACATCTTCAAAGAGGCGTACAGGGAGCAGTTTCCAGTGAGCGATACGGATGCGTACGAAGGCGCGCGCCGTCGGGGCCCGGCCACTACTGCTTCTTCCGATTCGGAGGTGGCGTCGCGGGCGTCGCTCGCAAGCGATGTCCCGGTCTGCGGCGTCAGCCTCGATACGTCGCTCCTGATCGAGCTGGACGAGAGCCTGTTCGCGGAGTTGAATTGGCTTTGAGCCTCCCGCACGAGCGCGCGTACTTACCGCCAAACTAATGCTCATGGGTAAATATATTAAAAATTTCTTCCTCAGATGCTCCGGGGCCGAAATGTCGATCCTCAACAGAGAGGAATGCGCCATCGAGCACAATAAGTACATGGGGATCGGGGCGACGATCCTATCGACCGCCGTGATGGCAATGATCTCGGGCGGCTACGCGATCTTTACGGCCTTCCAGATAGCCGCGTTATCAATCTTTTTCGGCGTCCTCTGGGGCCTCATCATTTTTAACCTGGACAGGTATATCGTCTCGACCCTGCGGAAAAGGGCGATCAGCCCGAGCGCCGCCTTCAAAGAGCGAGTGCGCGCCAGAGCGAAGGAGGTCGCCACGGCGCTTCCGAGAATACTGCTCGCGCTTTTCATCTCAATCATCATCACGCGGCCAATCGAGCTGAGGCTATTCGAGCGCGAGATAGATAGTTATATTGAGAGCGACCGAAGCGATAGACTCGCACGGAGCGAGCAACAGATTCGTCAGGAGTTTCCCGAACTCAAAGAGTTGAGCGACGAAAATCAAAAGCTGTTGACCGAGATAAAGAATAAGGAGAAACAGCGCGACGAGTTGCACGAGCTGGCTATGGCCGAAGCGTTGGGGGCGCAGGGCGCGAGGACGACCGGCAGAGTCGGGAAGGGATTGGTCTACCGCGAGCGATTGGAGGCTTTCGAGAAGGCCGACGCCGAGCTGAACCGATTAAGAGAAACGAACGAGACCAGGGTGGCGGCCAACGAGCTGCGCATCGCCGCCATAAGAGAGCAGAAGGACGCCAGCACGCGGGGCGCTCGCGAAACTATTTATAACAGAAACGGCCTGCTGGCGCGGCTCGAAGCCCACAGCTATTTGGCCGAACACAACCGCTCGATAGCGCTTGCGAGCTGGGCTCTCGTTATCCTCTTCATCCTTTTGGAGACCGCCCCGCTCATCGTAAAACTTCTCTCAGACCGTGGCCCCTATGAGGAAATTCTGGAAGCTATGGAGCACAAGGTCTACGTCGAGGAGAGGAAAAAGATTTCTGATATAAACGAGCGCGCCAATACATCGCTCTCTTTGAGTAAGCAGCAGAACGCCGGACTGCTCGCCGCAGAGCTGCGATTGAGCAAGGCTACGATGGCTTCTTTAGAGACCCTGGCATCCGTCGAACTCAGGGAGGCCAGAATAGAGATCGCCAGATTGCTCGTCGCGCAATGGAAGAAGGCGGAGATGAAAAAACTGTCGGCGAGAGGCGGTTCAATGAACGGGCCCGGGAACGGCTTTGCCCCTCACCCGGCGGCGGTAACCGAAAAGTTGCCGTCACCCGAGCCGGAGGTGGAAGAGTTGGCGGCGGCGGCCTCGGCGGAGGTGGCCCAACCGGCGACGGAGCCCCGCGCCCCGGACTCGAACCCTTCCGGCTGAGCAATGAAGAGGATAGGGAGGGGCAATCTTCGGAGATAAAGTTATGGTAAAACGGGCCCTGCTTGTAGGCATTGATAAGTATCAATATGTACGACCATTGACAGGCTGTGTTGCCGACGCCAGGGCGATGCTCACTTTGTTGGAGCGCAACGCCGACGGCACTCCTAATTATGATTGCAACCTTCTGGTTTGCGAGGCGGGGAATCCCAAGCGGGGGGACGGACTTACAAAGCAAAGGCTGCGCGAGGCGTGCCGTAGATTGTTCAGCGAGCCGGGCGAAGTGGTCTTTTACTTTTCAGGACACGGCGCTCTGACAGAGACGGGCGGGTATCTGGCGACCTCCGAGGCGCAGCATGATGACTGGGGGATTCCCATGCAGGACATCATCAAGTACGCGAACGACTCGAAAGCGCCCGACATCCTTATCATACTGGACTGCTGCTACAGCGGTGATCTGGGCAATCCGCCCGTCTTAAATCAGCCGTACGGCAATCCGCTGGCGCTGCTGCGCGAGAACGTGACGGTCATCGCCGCATCGCGTGATTATCAGAGCGCCATGGAAGCCGGAGGCCACGGGCTGTTCACTTCCACCGTTCTTGAGGCGCTGGACGGCGGGGCCGCCGACCACATGGGCTGGGTCACCGCGCCGTCTATCTACAGCTACGTCGAGCGTCGCTTCAACGGCTGGCAGCAGCGGCCCGTCTACAAGACGCACGCCACGGGTTTAACCGTCGTGCGGCAATGTGCCCCTCTGATCGAGCGACTCAAACTTCATCAACTGGTCAAGTACTTCAAAGACCCCGACTTTAAATACCGTCTCGATCCTGAGTATGAGCCCGAGGATGAACACGGAAAAGTGCATAAGCCTGTGAATAAGGAGAAGGTAAAGATCGCCCGACTCTTCAAGGAGTATCGAGATGCGGGCCTGCTGAAGGCGACAAAGCCGGGCGAGCAGTTTTACTGGGCGGCGCGTCGTCGGCATACGATTGAGCTGACCGTTCGCGGACGCGAATACTGGCGACTCGTGACAGATAAGAGGATTTAAATGAGACTCGGGGTCAGCGGCCACCAGCGATTGAAAGACCAGGCGGCGTGGGGCTGGGTCGCCAGCCGAATCACGGAGATCGTGCGCGGCGCGCCCGCCTCGCCGGTCGGCGTCACGTCGCTCGCAATCGGAGCCGATCAACTATTTGCCAATATCATCTTAGAACATCAGGGCACGTTGGAGGTGATTAAGCCTTTTGCGGAGTATGGGGAGAGATTCGCAGCGGGGCGCGACAGGCAGGAGTACGAGCGCCTGCTACAAAGCGCCCGCAAAGTAGAGACGCTGCAAAAAAAGGGGTCTGATGAAGAGGCTTACCTGGAAGCCGGAAAGAGAGTCGTTGAGCTGGCCGAGCTGCTCATAGCCGTCTGGGATGAAAAACCCGCGGCGGGGTTAGGCGGAACCGCCGACACTGTCAACTACGCTATCAAACAACGCACCAGCATTATTCTTCTCAATCCAATCCTGAGACGCGTGCGAAATCTTTAATCCCCGGACGGAAGAATCGAACCCGACGCCCGGCTTCTCGCGCGTCCTGGAAGAGGACGACCGGGTTTGAATGAAGAGACCAACCGGGCGTGAATGCTGCTATCACTGGACGCCCGCGCAATCCAGAAAACTCGTTCAAGCAGGCGGCCGCGCCGCCATCCCTCTTATGAGATTGACCAGAGCATCGGGAACAGGGGTTTGAATAAAACCCCCGTCCCGGACAACCCGTATAGATGCGCGCGCACCGCGTTTTCAAATTCGGATTGCGGTGCGTCTATTTGAGCTTCCGTAGGCCCCGGATTAACCGTCAGCGTCGCACTCTTGCCCACACCGTTCGCCGTCGCCGTGATAACAACGGCCGTAGTGGACTGAACCTGCGTCGTATGCACAGTGAAGGTCATGCTCCTTGTCCCGGCCGGAATCGTTATGCTGGCGGTGGCGGGCGAAGCCACCGCTGAATTGCTGCTCGACAGTGAGACGACTATATTGCCTGGGCCCGCCGGGCGTTCTAGGGTCACAGTCCCCGTCACGTTGTTGCCGCCCACAACAGGGTTCGGGCTCAGCGTCAGCGAGAACACGCCTATGGGACGCACCGATAGGGCGACGCTCTTACCGACGCCGTTAGCCGTGGCTGTCAACGTGCCGCTCTGAGTAGCCGAGACGGCAGCGGTCGTGATCTGAAAAGTCTGGCTCGACGTACCGGCCGGGACAACGATGCTGGCGGGCAATGTCGTCGCGGTGAGGTTATCGCTGAGCGTCACGGTTATGTTTCCCGGGCCCGCCACACACTCCAACGAAACCCTGCCCGTAGCCGCATTACCGCCGACTATAGGGTTAGGGCTCACCGCGACTCCGGATACGCCGATGGGTCGCACCGTCAATGAAGCGGTCTTGATAACTGTCCCGAGCTTGGCCGTCACCGTTCCCGTCTGGCTGGTGGAAACGGGAACGGTCGTGATGCTGAAATTGGCAGCGGTCGCTCCCGCCGGAATGGTCACGCTGGCCGGAAGGGTGGTTGACGGCAGGTTGTCGCTGAGCGTCACGACCGTCCCATTGGCCGGGGCTGGCGCACTGATGCGCACCGTCCCCGTCACGCCCTTGCAGCCCGCTACTACCGTAGCGCCAAGCGTAAGCGAAGACAGAACAGGCCCGGGCGGAGGCGCTGCGGCCTGCGTCACGGTAAAGGTTTTTCCAGCAACGGTAATCGTTCCAGTCCTTGAGGTGGTCGCCGTGTTGGCGGCGACGCTATAGCTGACCGTCCCGTTACCGGTGCCGCTCGCGCCCGCCGTAACGGTAATCCAGGTAACATTGCTCCGCGCAGTCCATGCACAGCCGACAGTAGTCGTTACCGTAATCGAGCCCGTCCCGCCACCCGACGCAAACGAGGCGCTCGTCGGCGAGATGGTAAAGGTACACGGGGCCCCGGCTTGCGTCACCGTGAATGTTCGGCCCGCGATGGTAATTGTTCCCGTGCGCGAAGCGGTCGCCGTATTGGCCGCCACGCTGTAGCTGACCGTCCCGTTGCCGGTGCCGCTCGCGCCCGCCGTAACGGTAATCCAGGTGACGTTGCTCCGCGCAGTCCAGGCACAGTTAGCCGTGGTCGTAACTGTTACGGTGCCGGTTCCTCCGGCTGCCGCGAGCGAGGCGCTCGTCGGCGAGATGGTAAAGGTACAAGGGGCCGCAGCCTGCGTCACGGTAAAGGTTTTTCCAGCAACGGTGATCGTTCCAGTCCTTGAGGTGGTCGCCGTATTGGCCGCCACGCTATAGCTGACCGTCCCGTTGCCGTTTCCGCTTGCTCCTGCGGTGACCGTGATCCACGTCACATTGCTTCGCGCAGTCCAGGCGCAGTTGGCCCCGGTCGTCACCGTAATCGAGCCCGTCCCGCCACCCGACGCAAACGAGGCGCTCGTCGGCGAGATGGTAAACGTACATGCTGCGGTGGCTGCCGCCTGTGTGACGGTGAAGGTTTTTCCGGCGATGGTAATTGTTCCCGTGCGCGAGGTGGTCGCCGTATTGGCCGCCACGCTGTAGCTGACCGTCCCGTTGCCGGTGCCGCTTGCGCCCGCCGTAATCGTGATCCAGGTAGCGTTGCTCGTAGCACTCCACTGGCAACCGGTGGTGGCCGTCACCGCCACTGAGCCGGTTCCTCCGGCCGCCGGGAGCGAAGCGCTCGTCGGCGAGATGGCGAAGGTACAAGCCGGAGCCCTCGAAAGGCAGGACGCGTTGGCGTTGATAAAGGCCGTGATCTGATCGCGCGAGAACTGGCAAAAACTGAGGATGGAACTGTTCGTAGAGACCGACTGCATGATCGTGTTCGCGCAGGCAGTGTTGCCGTCCGTGTGGGCGGCATTGAAATTGTGGCCGATCTCGTGCGCGGGCAGGACGTACTTCTGGGGCGCGGCAGTTACTCTTTCGGAGAGGCTGTAGGCGTTCGTGGGAGAGCCGCAGACGACGCCAGTCCAGCCGACGCCCGCCGTGTTGGTCAGATTCTTGCCCGTCCACATGTGCGCCAGATCGCGCACCACGTTCGGAAAATTTGCGTTCCAGTAGTTGGTGAACTCCTTGAGGGCGAGCACCGGGTCAACCGTCGTGTAAGGGTCGGCGGAGGTGGCCCACGTATGTTGGAACGCGATCTTGAAGGAGAGGCCGATCTGCGTCTGGTACACGCCCTCGACCTGGTTCATGATGCTCAGTATCTCGTTGTTGGCGTTGACGGTGCCGCCGAGCGCCGTGACGTACTCGAAATCGGCTTCGGTCGCCAGTTCGGCTTCGAGCGGAACCGCTAGCACTTTCGGCGTAATGGATTCCGTCTCCCCTTCAGTGCCTTCCTGCGGGGGGGCCGAGTTCGTTTCCACCTCGCCCAATTGATCGACGGCTTCACTGACTTTGTCGTGTAACGAGACGGCGCAGGTGAGCGGTTCTGTTTCGATCACATCCGAGGCTCTGTAGAAGAGAAATTCCGACGGCCCGGCTGTCGATTGGTAGCGGCGTGCGGGTTCGATGTAGTAACGCTCGCCGGGCGTCAGGATCGAGCCCTCAAAACTATTCTCGTCGATGGTGAAGCGGGCCTGCGCGTCGCTTCGTCCACGAACCCTTCCCTTGAAGGTGCGTACGGGGTCGTCGCTCATCAGAACCGGCAACCGCGCGCCACCGTCTACCGTCTCCTCGGCTCTATAGTTTTCGGCGCGAAGGTCGTGCGGTTCCAGTTCCAGCTCAAAGCTCTGTAGCTCGGTATTGATTGAAAGGCGTCCCGTCTGCCGAATCTGCCGCGCCGCTTCGGCCGTATCCAGCCGCATGCGCTCGTAGCTTCTAAACACGCGTTTGAGGTCTTGCTGCGCGGGCGCATTGCGTCGCGTCCTTGCCTGGGGGCGCTCCGTATCCTGCGCCCGGTGCGCGGATGGGAGGAACGTCGCGACGCTCAACAGACTCGCGATCAGAAGTAAGACGACCTTTCTCATGGTTTATTTTCCCTTGCTAAACTTAAAAGCGAAAGCCTATCCCGGCGTTCAACTGTATATTGTGTGTCGTGTTATAGCCGCCGATGATGCTCGAACGTATGACCGTGTCGCCGATGTCGAAGCGCAGGAGCGTGCGCGGAGACATGTAGTACTCGGCCACGCCGCCCAGGTCGATGGCAAAATTCGTATTCGCCAGCGAACAATCACCCTCGACCGCATCGACGCAGGCGAAATCAAGCGTCCGGCTCAAATGTATGAAACCGGGGCGAGCCTTGCCGAAAAGGCCGACCCTGCCTTTTCGCACCCCGGCTTTGACCCCGAAGAGCGCCAGGGTCTTGCGACCCGAGACGGATTGTTCTCCTTCGTGAGCGCGCGGGTAAAAGTTCACTTCGCCCTCAAGGGCGAAGTTGTCGTTAAGATTATAGCCGAGGCGCGCGCCGACGCCCGGCTCAGCCAGCGGGTCGCCGTAATCATTATAGCGGAGCATGGAGAAATGAACGCCGACCTCCAACATTCTTTCGGCCGCGAGCGGCACTTTCGCCGAGGACGAAAGGGGCGGGAGCGTCATCTTCGGAGCAGACTCGGTTTGCGCTGCCGCTTGAAAAGGGAACACTAAGCAGAATAAGAGGGCGGCCAGATTCAGGCGCGCGAAACCGGCGCCGCGCTTTACCAGCCTTGGCGGGCCCATCCTCGAACGCGTCTCTACGGCCCCGAAAGACAGTCCTGAGCTTTCGTCGCGCCCGGGAGCGTAAGATTTAAGCGACACCTTCTCTCGCAGTACGGCGAAACGGCTTTGATAGGCCATAGATACCTCTCTCTTTTTGATTGCTGATCGCCAGGGCTGGATTATCAACCATGTGAATATACATAAATAGTATCGGGCGTGCCAGATTAATATTCTCGAACGTTCCCCGGAGCGATCCTCGGGCCGTCCCCGATTCCGAACTTGGTTGAAACCATTAGGCGGCGCTCGGAGTATAAAGCCTATTGGAGAGGACACAACGGAACCGCGTATGCGCCCCGTCCCTTCGTGATATTCTCGGTCACTTCGATCCAAAGCAGTCTTTCAAATTCAAGGAGCTACTGGTATGCACAAAGTCATTATTGTCGCTGCGCTGCTTCTCTTAGGGATGATGGCCACGGCCACGGCCCAGCCGCGCGGCGACGAGCTGGCGCGACTCTTGCGCTTTCCCGATATTAACGGCGATATGATCGCCTTCGTCTACGCCGGAGATATTTGGACTGTGCCGACGGCGGGCGGCACGGCGCGTCGGCTCACCTCGCACCCTGGGCAGGAACTCTTTCCGAAGTTCTCGCCCGACGGGCGCACCATAGCCTTCTCGGGCGAGTACAACGGGACGCGCCAGATTTTCGTCATCCCCGTGGCGGGCGGCGAGCCGCGTCAATTAACTTATCATAACGATATTGGCCCACTGCCGCCACGCGGCGGTTGGGACAATCGCGTGCTCGGCTGGACGCCCGACGGAAAATCTGTAGTCTTTCGCGCCAACCGCGTCCCCCAAAGCGACAGATTGGGGCGGCCCTATCTGGTATCGGTAGAGGGCGGCAACGAGCAACCGCTGCCGATCACGGAATCGGGCGGCGTGAGCTACGCGCCCGACGGCGCGCGCGTCGCCTTCACGCCGATCTCGAACGAGTTTCGCGGCTGGAAGCGTTATCGCGGCGGACAGTCGCCCGACGTGTGGATTTATGATCTCGCCCGCAACACGTCGGAGCAGATCACGACGACGCGCGCTCAGGACATGGTTCCCGTCTGGCTCGGCGACACTATCTATTACATCTCCGACCGCGACTGGACGATGAACGTCTTCGCCTACGACACGCGGACGAAGCGAACGCGAAAGGTGACGAACCACACAGACTATGACGTGCTCTGGCCGAGCGGCGCGGGCGACCGGCTGGTTTACGAAGCCGGAGGCTATATCTACCGGCTCGATACGGGCAGCGACCACGAAGAGCGTGTCCCCATTAAAGTCTACGGCGACTTTCCGGACACGGTCGCCTACTTTCAAAACGTGAAGTCGAACATAGAGACCTACTCGATTTCGCCGAGCGGCGTGCGGGCGCTCTTCGGCGCGCGCGGCGATGTCTTCACGGCCCCGGCCAAGGAAGGCGAAGTGCGTAACCTGACCAACTCGCAGGGCGTGCGCGAGCTTGCGCCCGCGTGGTCGCCCGACGCTCGCTCTGTCGCTTACCTGAGCGATCGTTCGGGCGAGTATGAGATTTACGTGCGGCCGAGCGACGGCACGGGCGACGAGCGCAGGGTGACGACCGACGGCGACATCTGGCGCTTTCCGGCCGTCTGGTCGCCCGACAGCACTATGCTCGCGTACGGCGATAAAAAGCAGCGCCTGCGCTATGTCAACGTCGCGACCGGCAGGACTGTGGAGGTCGATCACAGCTCCAACAATGACATCACAAACTATAGTTGGTCGCCGGACAGTCGTTGGCTGGCCTACACGAAAGTCGGCGATAATCAGTTCTCGGAGATTTGGATTTACTCGCTCGCAAGCGGCCAGGCGCGTAAGTTGACGGGCGGGATGACGAGCGACACAGAGCCCGTCTTCGATCCGAAAGGGCGCTATCTATACTTTCTCTCGAACCGCGACTTCAATCTCACGTTCAGCGGCTGGGAGTTCAATTATCTATATACGAACCCGACGCGCGTCTATGTCGGATTGCTCTCGACGGATGGGCCCGCGCTTTTTCTGCCCGGCAGCGACGAGGAGAAGGTGAAGACGAAGGAAGCGCCTTTGATGCAGCCTCCGAACCCGGCGCAAGCGCCGCCGTCGCAGGGCGCGAAATCGCAGCCGACGCCTTCGGCCTCGCCGACGGAGACGCCTCAGCCTTCTCCTTCGCCAACGCCGCCCGCTGCTGCACAGCCCTCCCCGGCCCCGAGCCCTACGGTCAGGATAGACTTCGCGGGCTTTGAGAATCGAGTCCGCGCCATTCCGGGCCCGCCGGGCAACTATCGCCACCTGACGGCGACGCCCGACGGCGTGCTCTATCTGACAGGGCCGGGCAAGCTCGCGCTCTACAATCTTGAGGCGAAGGCCGAACAGGCCATCATCGACGGCATACAGGATTACGACCTCTCGGCCGACGGCAAGCGGATCGTCTTTCAGGCCCGAGACAACTACGGCACGGCGGCGGTCGCGCCCGACCAGAAGACGGATGCCGGTCTGCTCAAGCTCGACGGCATGACGGTCAAGATCGACCCGAAAGCGGAATGGGCCCAGGAGTACACGGACGCCTGGCGTATCATGCGCGACTGGTTCTATGACCCGAACATGCATGGCGTCGATTGGAACGCCATCCGCGCCAAATACGGAGCGCTGCTTCCTTACATAGCGAACCGCGAAGACTTCAACTTTATCCTGACGGAGATGGGCAGCGAGTTGATGGCCGGGCATGTCTACGTCGAGCGCGGCACTGATCCGCCGCGCGTCACGCGCCGCGACGGCGGGCTGCTCGGGGCAGAGATCGTCCCAGACCCTTCGGGCTACTTCCGCATCGATCATATCTTTCCGGGCGAGAACTGGCACGATAGTTTTCGCTCGCCGCTCACGGAGCCGGGCGTGCGGGCCCAGGCGGGCGACTTTATCATCGCCATTGACGGCCGCCCGACGCGCAGCGTGAAGAATTTCTACGAGCTGCTTGAAGGCAAAGGCGACCGCGTCGTGACTCTGACGCTCAACAATCGTGCGGAGGCGGCGGGCGCGCATGACGAGCGCGTGCGGCCCGTCAAAAACGAGGCCAACCTGCGCTACCTGGATTGGGTCGCGTCGCGCCGGGCGGTCGTCGAAAAGCTTTCGGGAGGGCGCATCGGATACATACATGTGCCGAACACGGCGTTTGAGGGGAACAGGGAACTGTTCAAGTACTTCTACCCGCAGGCGAATAAGGACGCGCTCATCATAGATGACCGCTACAATGGCGGCGGCTTTATCCCTGATCGCATGATCGAGCTGCTGGAACGCAAGCCGCTCAGCTATTGGACGACGCGCGGGACGGGAGACAACTCAACTCCGGCGTTCGCCCACACAGGGCCGAAGGCGATGCTCATCAACGGCTTCGCCGGATCGGGCGGCGACGCCTTCCCTTACTACTTCCGCGAGCGTAATCTGGGCCGCATCTTCGGGACGACGACGTGGGGCGGGCTGATAGGGCTTTCGGGCAATCCACAGCTTGCCGACGGCGGGAGCCTGAGCACGCCTTCGTTCCGCTTCTACGACCCGTCGGGCCAGTGGGCGGTCGAAGGTGTCGGCGTCGATCCGGATGTCGAAGTGGTTGATCGGCCCGAAGCGATTGCGCGCGGCGAAGACCCGAGCCTCGAAGCGGCTGTGAAGTATCTGCTCGATGAACTGCGGCGCAACCCGCCGCGTCGAGTCAAGGCCCCGCCGCCGCCCGTCATGCGGCCATAAGCGGCCGAGCCGCAGCACGGCGCGCGCTCTCTCTCTCTCACGCATCCGCCCTCAGAAAGAGTTAGGGGGCGGACGGCGTGGGCGCGCCCTTGAAGGATAACGTTGAAGCGAAGGGAGGTAAACCGATGAGTATGCCCATCAACATGCACGCGGCGCGGACGGCTCTCAATCGTGACCCGGAACTACGGCAGTGGGCCGAGCAATGGTTAAAGGGTAAGGAGAGGGCTCTTCAAAAGGATATGGCGGACGAAGAGTTTGAGAAACACTGGCGCAACGTCCGCCCCGAAAGGATGCACGAGGGAGCAAGAGAGGCCGTCGCCGCATACATGCAGCGCAACGAGGAGCATTAGAACGCCCCCGCACACACGAGAGGCGCGCACGCGATAGCTGGAGCCACGACGATCGAGTGGCGCAGAAAACCTTAACGGATATAAAATCGACCCGGCTCCAGAGCCCCCTTTTGCATAACGCGTAGATCGACGAGGTGAGCACGATGACGCAATCTTCTGATCCGACGGGCGACGAGGGAACGAGCGGACAAGAGATAAGCGAGGAAGAGATTGACGAGACTTTGGCGGAGTCCTTCCCGGCGAGCGATCCTCCGCAGTGGACGCTCGGCGTGGAGACCCGCACGGAGCCGCACGAAGTATCGGGCGATGACAAGGAATAAGGATAAAACATCCGAATAACATCGGGCCCCGAGCCTTACCTTAAACGACGCTGGGAAACGACCGCGCAGATAATGCTCGCGCGAGTTCAATCGAACCCGTCGATGCCCAACAACTTATTGAACCCGATGCTTTGACGGCAGCGCTTTTATCATTGTTCGGTCACTTCCATCCCTTGAAAATTTCGAGTGCGCGGCGCGCACAAATGCGTGCCTGTGCCGCTAAAAGAGCCACGGAGCTTTGACATCTCGCCCGAGAAGCGATAAGTTTTCAATACTCACCTAGTGATAATCCCAATTTGGAGAGGCTAAAGGAGCTTATGGCAAAGAGTGGTCATAAGGGCATCAGCCGAATTGATTGCCCTGAGAGGAAGACTGTAGGGTGGTACGTAAGGGTCAGGCTAAAGAACGTCACGAAATCAAAATTCATCAGCGACAATGCGCATGGCGGTAAAGAGGCGGCACTTGAGAAAGCCGTCGAGTGCCGCGATCAGATGGAACAGGAACTGGGCAAGCCACGCACGGACTGGGTCGTTGTGGGCAACAATCCGCGAAACACGAGCGGCATAGTCGGCGTACGGCGCGCCGTGAAAAAGCATATCGGGAAAGACGGAAAGATTTACCTTAATGAAGTCTATGAAGTGTCCTGGAATGCCGGTCGCGAGAAGAAGGGTCGAACGTCCGTCTCGATCACCAAGCACGGCGAGCTGGGAGCCTTTCGCAAAGCCTGTGCGATTCGCCGCCAGAAAGAGCAAGAGATGTATGGGAAGGTCGTTGTGAGTAAGTGGGCAGGATCGCTCGGCAAGGTGTGCGCGGCGTAACAGTCAACCCCACACCATGCGGGCAGAGGTCAATAGCTGCTCGCCCACTTCAGATCAACCCAAAACGGCTCCGAGTCGCGAATCGAGAACGCGCCTGCTCTCAATCTTCGCGCCCTGCGCCCGTAACGTGAGGGAACTCGTCCGAGGCGAGAGATGCCCGAAATCGGCGACGGGCGGAGGTTAAAGAGAGCGCCCGCGACGGGCTTGAAAATCCTGCTCGCGTCCGGCATTCGGATCCTAACCGTTTAGCCTCACCATGGGGGTAACGCCGCTCGCTCATCCTTTCGAGAGAAAGGATGAGCGAGCGGCGTAATTTTGATGCTGGCTGTGCTTGGGGGCGGCGATAAAGGTTACTCGCGAAATTACGGATTAAAAAACAATCCCTGATAAGATAAGGCTCGTAGATCGGTCAGCTACTCTTCGCCCGCGGGGCGTCTTTCCAGACCGTGAAGGTGCAGATATGATCTTATTGCCGGAAGCGGACGAAGACCTGCTGCGCGAATGCGAGATAGATACTTTCCGTTCGAGCGGCCCGGGCGGCCAGCACGTCAACAAGACGGAGAGCGCCGTACGCCTTAAACACCTGCCCTCGGGGCTCGTCGTCACCTCTCAGCAGGAGCGCAGCCAGCATCGTAATAAGGCGCTCTGCCTGCAAAAGCTTCGCGAGCGTGCCGAGCAATTGAACCATCGCCCGGCAAAGCGCGTTCCGACTCGCGTCCCGCGCAGCGCGAAGAATCGCACACTGGAAGCGAAGGCGCGACGCTCTCAAATCAAGCGCTCGCGCTCGAAGCCGTCCACAGACGAGTGAGGAAAGAGGGGCAGAGCGGCCCGCAGGCGCACATGGTAGTATCAGATAAAGGGAGATTTTCAGGGAATGATAACTGTCGCCAATCGTATCTACGTCAATCAGGAGTACGCAGCCGCCTTCGAGCAGAGGTTCAGGGAGCGCGCCGGACTTGTGGACAAGATGCCCGGCTTCATCTCCAATCAAGTCCTGCGCCCGGTCAACGAGGGCGACCCGTACGTGGTCTTCACCATCTGGGAGAGCCGCCAGGACTTTCTCAACTGGGTGCGCTCGGATGCTTTTGTGAAGGGGCACGCGCAGTCCGGCACTCTTCCGAAAGAGGCGTTCTCCAGATCAAACGTGTTGGAGATGCATGAGATCGTGCAGGATTCGGCCCGCCCCGATTTAGAGCCCGAGCCGCCGGGCGGCCCCTTCAAGATGCACTAGCCCGACCTACGTGCTCAACCATCCTCTGGCGCGCCTCTTCGGCCCTCCTCTTGAGATTTCCCACCCTCTGCACAGAGAGAGCGCGCTCGGAGCGCGCCGCCACGCCCTTCGCGTCGAACGCCTCGACGCCGGACGCCGACTGCCTGAGACCCTTTGTTAACGGAACGATACACGGCCGCGTCTTTTGTCAGGAGAGACGAAAATAAATCTTTTGAATGGAGCCACTGCTTTGGTGAAACGATTTATCGCCGCCCTGGCCCTCCTGATGACGTTTGTGATTACGGGCTACGGGAGCCAGCCGGATCACAAGGGGCCGACGCTCGATTCGGTTCCTCAATACGACCTTTCGGTTCGCCTGCGGCCTGACGCCCACCGTCTTGAAGTCACGGGCACGATACGTTTGCGTGGAAGCCGTGCGTCTCGCGCGCAGCTCCAACTCTCTTTGAGCGAGCTGATGCAGGATTTCAAGGTGGAGGTGCTCGAACCCTCCGCGAGCGCCGGGGCGGCAAGGTTGGAGAGGAGAGACGCGAGCGGCAAAAATACCAAGTGGATAGTCCACATGCCGCGCCCCGTTCCGGCGAGTGAAACCATCCTGCTGCGTTTCTCATACGCCGGAGGCGAGCGTCCCGCAACCCTTTTCTATATCGGTTCCGAAGTCTCTTTCGCGTCCGCCTGGGGGACGGATTGGTATCCGCTCTTTGTCGGCGGAGATGATAAAGGTACTGGTACGGTCAGGTTTTCAGTTCCCGCCGGACAGACGGTAATGGCCGAGGGCAAACGCACCGGCACGGCTGAAGAAGCGGCCTCGGGAGAGTTCCGGTTTGAGATCGTTCGTCCGACCTACTTCTCGTTTGCCTCTGGCAGTTTCACGGTTGTGCGGCGCGACGGCGCTCCCACAATATCCGCTTACCTGTTGCGTCCGCGCCAGCACATGGAATCGTATCTGGATGGCGCGCGAAAAATTCTGGAGGTGCTCGGGCGCGAGTTCGGTGCATATCCCCTCGACGAGTTCGCCCTCGTCGAGATACCGCGAGACCTGGCGCGACAGTCAGGCTTTAACGCGGCGTCCGTACAGGGGTTCGTCATGGCGAACAGCCGCGCATTCGACTCGCCCACGGTCGATCATCTTCTCCAATGGTACGGGCACGAGTTCAGCCACCAGTGGTTTCCGCACGTGTTCGCCCTGCGCACGCCGCCCGGACTTTTCATGGAAGAGGCGCTGGCCGAGTACGGAGGATTGAAAGTCGTGGAAGCCCTGGCGGGCCCGGCCGCAGCCGAACGCTCCCGCCGCACCGGTTTCGAGTACGATCCGATCTACAGTGCTCTAGCCTACTTCAAGCTGGTGGGCGCGGGCACTGACCAGCCCTTGTCGAATTTAGACTCCAAGCCGGGGCATCGCGATGTGGCTTACAATAAAGGCTCCCTTGTCTTTGATATGCTCGCGCGCGAAATAGGGCCGGAAAAATTCCGGCGCATCATGCATGACATCAATCGACGCTACGGCCCGCGCGGGCTCACGTGGAGCCAATTTTTACGCGCCATCGAAGACGGCGCGGGCAGAGACCTCGGTTGGTTCTACGAGCAGTGGTTCGAGCGTACGGGTGCGCCCGAATGGCAACTAAACTGGAAGCAGGAAGGCGATAGGGTGCGGGGCACAATCACGCAACCGGCTCCCTACTATCGTGCGGCGCTTGAGATAGAGATTCAGGGAGGTGAAGGCCAGCGTCTCACGCATACAGTGAAGGTTCGCGGCGCGCGGACGGAGTTTGCCGTGCCGGTCAGGTTTCGGGCGCAGGCCGTCACGCTCGATCCGCACTATCTGTTTGTGCGCTGGACACCCGAATATCACGCCGAGGCGAATGCGGCTCGCCCCACGCAAACCGTCAGTCAATGATTAAGAGGCGTGCTGGCAAAGAGACGCTTTGAGCGGTGATTGAGCCGGGCGGGAAGGCACGCACGCTCGCGCGCGCACGCGCCTTTAACTTATCGCGTCATCGGCTTACCGTCCTTCAATACGTAGAGCACCTTCCATTCTTCGACGGCCCTGAGTTGCCAGCCGCCCGGCGTCTTTGTCCAGGTCTCTCGCTGTAGAGCGCCGACATCCAGTTTATGCGATACGCCCTGTTCGTCTTTGAAGGTTCTGGAACTCTTCTGCTCGACGATTGCCGTAGTATCAGCGCCTTCGATGACCAGCTCCCGGATCGTCATGCTCAGCTTTATAACTTTGAACGTCTTCGCATTATTTCTCACGTAATCCACGACCCACTGACGATCCTGAACCGAGCCATTGAACAGCTTCAACCTGAAATCCGGAGCCAGAAATCCCTCCCAAACCGCCGGATCATTCCTCTTGAATCCCTTTACGATCCGGGCATAGTTGGCTTTGAGCTGCTTCCGAATTTTACCTTCGGCGTCGGCGCGAACGTGCGCCGAAACGGACGCGACGGCTAAGGCGGCTGATAGAATAATAGAGGAGGCCCTTCTCATCATTCGAGCCCTTCAACCTGCGATCATGGAACAGAGGGACATCAGGCCGAGCGATCAGCGACTATCGTGCGCTCTCGGAAGAAAAGAAAGAGTGGAAAAGCCAGAGACAGGCCGACCGTCAAATTACAAAGCACATAGAGCCACAGATTGCCCATGCCGCGCCGCCGCCCTTCGGAGAAGACGAAGAGCCACAACACCAATGACGATACGATGACATCCAGGCCGAAGAAAGCCGATACGTTGTTCTGGAAAAGCTGACGAAAGAGCAGCGGCACATCCAACCCATTAGCCGCCAGGAAGGGGAACAATTGAGACAGCGGGAGAACCGCGCCCAGAACGGCTGCGACAAGGTAAAGCCATTGCATAAAGAGGATTTCTCCCGTAATGAAAAATTCGGGCCCGCCGCGAGCACGATGATTCTACTTGTTCGAGGCTCACAATGCGAAGCAGAGCCCGGCCCCATATATTCAAACGAGCGCCAGGGCATGTTATAAAGCTTCTTGCGCTACGTATGATCTACGCGCGCGCTCTCTCGCGCTCGCCCGATTGCAAATTTACTCTTTCGTTCTGTTATGTTACGTGTTGATATGTCTTTTCAGGCGTGAGGAAGTCGAGCTATGACAGAACCGGCATACCCGGCCGCGCGAGCGGTGGCCGACAGGGTGCAGGCGCACTTTGCACGCCATATCGCCGCCGCGCATGAACAGGGGCAACAGGAGTTGGCGATGAAACCCGACGCGCGCGTGATCGAAGCGATCATAGATGCGGCGTTCTGGGCCAGTCTGCGGCGTGAGGAAGGTTATTCGCCGAAAATATCGCTCGCCTTTCTTCCTCCCGAACAGGCCGGGTATCCGCTCACCTTCGAGCGGCGGCTCCCGCTGAATCCCGCGGCTCTGTCGCGGCTCGCTCCGGCGGTCGAGCGGCCCGGAATACACCTGGGCGTGTGGCGCGACGCGGACGAGTTGTGCGTGTGGGGAACCACGCGCACGATTCCCAGATTCTGTTTCGTGTTGGAGGTCATCGAGCCGGGTCTGCTCGTGGTCAAGTATCGGCGCGGTCAAGACCCTAGCAAGTTCGTCAATGTCGTCGTGCTCAAGGGCGACCAGATCAAGGTGGTGGATGAACAGGGAACCAGCCTGCCCGACTGTCCGGCGCTGCTGACGACGCTTCTGGGCTTCGGCTCGCCCGCCTCAATGGCAGACGGTGTGAACGTGCTCGTGCAACTGGCCGTCTCGATGCGCGCGCACGGGCGCGGCGGGCTGCTGCTCGTCGTTCCGCAGGGCTCCACGCAGTGGCAGGAATCGATTGTGCGGCCCGTCCCGTATTCAGTCTCTCCCCCGTTCTCGGAACTCGCCAGGCTCATGCGGCAGGATGCGAGCGCGCGCCGCCGCGCGATCTGGCAGGAGGCGCTCATCGATGCGGTCGATGCGATTGCTGGCCTGACGGCCGTGGACGGCGCGGCTCTCATCAGCGATCAGTATGAGCTGCTCGCCTTCGGCGCGAAGATCGGCCGCCGCGATGGAGGCGCGCAGGTCGAGCAGGTCATCATCACGGAACCCATCGTCGGAGGCGTGGCCTCGGTCATTCATCCGGTACAACTGGGCGGGACTCGTCACCTGTCGGCCGCCCAGTTCGTACAGGATCAGCGCAGCTCGGTCGCCCTCGTTGCATCGCAGGACGGCCGCTTCACCGTCTTCGCCTGGTCGCCGTGTGAAGAGATGGTTCACGCGCATCGCGTCGAGACGCTGCTGCTCTGATCGCACGGGGGGTGAGACATTGCGTTCCCTGGTCGCCTCCTCCGACATAGATCGAGAACGCGCTCGCTCGCGCCCCTTCTTATTTAAATTCGACCGGCGGCATGCTAGATTATGGCTATCGAAAAATCGCTCACACGTCGACGGGTCGAAAACGGCGGCTCACGAGCGCAGCAGCCGGAAACGAACCGTTTCGGATATAGCACTTCAGTCAAGTAAAAAACTTCTCGTGGAGGTTCGGCTATGATAACCATCAAAGACGTTCTACAGTCGAAGGGGCACGAGGTGCTTTCCGTTTCACCGGACGCCACCGTTTACGAGGCGTTGAGGATCATGGCTGAAAAAAACGTTGGGGCCCTGGTGGTGCTCGATGGTGAAGCGGTGGCGGGCATCATGTCTGAGCGTGATTATGCCCGCAAGGTAATCCTGCACGGGAAGTCGTCCAGGGAGATGCGCGTCGGCGAAATCATGACCTCGAAAGTCTATTACATGCGCCCCGAGCAGAATCTGCAAGACTGCATGACGCAGATGACAGACAAGCACGTTCGTCACCTTCCGGTAATAGAGGATGAACGCCTCGTCGGCATCATCTCAATCGGCGACGTGGTGAAGGCCATCATCGCCGATCAGGAGGACACGATAAAACTACTGGAAAACTACATCACCGGAGGCACTTAGGAAGGAGCCTTTGGAAGAAGTCTTCAGTCAGGCAATCGTTCCTTTGACGGCCGCGCCCTGTTGAAACGATAACTCGCCGTTGCGCCCGCAATGGGATCATCTTTGTTACTTATGTGCTAGTCCGGCGGTTTTAAGGTAGTCAATGAAGCAGAGCATTTCCAGCCTTGCCAAAGCCTTCGCGCTACTCATCCTCGTAATTAACAGTTGTCAGGCCCAGGAGCTTGCTCCAAAGCTTGATGATTACATGAAGGCGGCGGTCAAGTCCGGCAGGTTCAGCGGCGCAATCCTCGTCGCGCGAAACGGTGAGGCTCTGTTGAGTAAGGGCTACGGCATGGCGAGCCTCGAACTGAATGTTCCGAACGAGGCGCAGTCCAAGTTCCGCATCGGCTCGCTCACCAAACAATTTACGGCGGCGGCGGTGATGATGCTGCAAGAGCGCGGCAAGCTGAACGTGCGCGAGTCCGTCTGCAAATATGTTCCCAAGTGCCCGCAGGCGTGGGCCGGGGTCACGCTTCATCATCTGCTCACGCACACTTCCGGCATTCCTGACCTGCTCGGGTTTCCGGATTTCACAAAGACGATGGGCCAACCCTCGCCGGTCGCCGAGACGGTCGCGCGTTTTCGTGACAAGCCGCTTGAGTTCAAGCCGGGTGAAAAATTCAGCTACAGTAATTCGGGCTATGTGCTTCTGGGCTATATCATAGAGCTGGTATCGGGCACGAGCTACGAGGATTTCCTCAGGGCGAATATCTTCGAGCCGTTGAGGATGACGAACTCGGGCAGCGATCACAACGACCTCATCATCAAGCATCGCGCCGCCGGTTACACCAAACGCGGCGAGGCCGTCATCAATGCGCCTTACATAGACATGACGCTGCCCACGGGCGGCGGCTCGCTTTATTCTACGGTGGAAGACATGTTGCTGTGGGATCAGGCGCTCTATTCGGATAAGCTTTTAAAGAGAGGCTCGCTCGATGCCGTATTCACGTCTTACGCGCGCGCGGACTGGGGCGATGGGGTCGGCTACGGCTGGTTCATAGGCAAGGACAAAGCCGGTCACAGGTACACGGGGCATGCGGGCGGCATTAACGGCTTTGCCGCTCAGATCACGCGCTATCCCGAAGAGAGAGTGCTCGTCGTCGTGCTCAGTAATTACAGCTTCGCGCCCGTCAACGACATCGCCAATGATTTGGCCGCCATCGTATTCGGCGACCGGGCCGGGTCATAAGGGACGCCGCCGCCGCCGCGCCGGGTACAACTCACAGGAGAGTGAGGCGAAAGTATCCTGGAAGCGAAAAGGCTACAGGCAGCTTTTGTGTTGCCCTACTGTTCAGGCCGAGTTGAAGTGAACCCCTCTTGGACATTCGTACCCGTCATCAATATACTTTCACTGCCATCGTTTTATTCTGTTCCGCGCCGGACGGGAAGCGCGGTGAAGCTTTAAATACACAAGGGAGAATGCTACTTATGCGCGACCTTTTAACCCGCAGCCGCGTGCTGTTTCTGTTGTTTGCGACCGCCATTATCGGCTGCGCCATCGCTAATAACGTGAAGACCACGAGCGGCATGACCCGGACGAGCGCTCAAGCGGCCGCCGCCGCCGGGGCCGAAGCGCAGACGACCAATCAGAACCCTCTTCTGGCCAGGTGGGTCGGGCCATACGGCGGCGTTCCGCCCTTTGACCGCGTCCGCGTCGCGGACTTCAAGCCAGTGCTCGAAGCGGCCATGACCGAGACCCTTTCCGAGATCGAGCGCATCGCCAATAACCCGGAAGCGCCGACCTTCGAGAATACCATCGTGGCGATGGAGCGCGCCGGGAGCACGCTCGACCGCGTCTCAACCATCTACGGCGTCTGGAGCGGGACGATGAGCGGGCCCGAGTTCCAGGTCGTCCAGCGTGAGATGGCCCCGCGTCTGGCCGCCTTCTCCGACAAGATCACACAGAACGAGGCGCTCTTTCGTCGCATCGAAGCCGTCTACAACTCGCCCGACAAGGCGCGGCTGACGCCCGAGCAGCAGCGTTTGACGTGGCTCGACTATACGAACTTTGTGCGCGCGGGCGCGCGCCTAAAAGCGGACGCCAAGGCGCGCATGTCGCAGATCAATCAACAACTGGCCGGGCTCTACACGCGCTTCAGCCAGAACGTGCTCGCCGAAGAGACAGACCAGTTCCTGGTCTTGAAGAGCGAGGCGGAGCTTGCCGGTCTCCCGCAGTCTGTCCGCGATGCGGCCGCCGCGGCCGCCGCTACGAAGAAGATGCCGGGCGCATGGGTGATTATGAACACGCGCTCGTCCATCGATCCGTTCCTCACCTACTCCGACCGGCGCGAGCTGCGCGAAAAAGCCTGGCGAATGTTCGTCAACCGTGGCGATAACGGCGGCGAGCATGACAACAACGCGATCATCACGGAGATACTGCAACTGCGCGCGGAGCGGGCCAAGCTGCTCGGGTATCCGACGCACGCGCACTGGCGGCTCGAAAACACCATGGCGAAGACGCCCGAGCGCGCCGTGCAGTTGATGGAGGCCGTCTGGCCTGCGGCCGTGGCGCGCGTTCACGAGGAAGTCGCCGACATGCAGGCGCTCGCGAAAAAAGAGGGCGCTGATATTAAGATCGAGCCGTGGGACTATCGTTACTACGCCGAGAAGGTTCGCAAGGCCCGCTATGATCTGGATCAGACGGAAGTGAAGCAGTACCTACAGCTCGAAAAGCTGCGCGAGGGAATGTTCTGGGTCGCCGGAGAGCTTTTCGGATTCAACTTCACTCCGGTGACGAACGTCCCCGTCTATCATCCGGACGTTCGCGTCTGGGAAGTGACGGACAAGGCTACGAAGCGGCATATAGGGCTCTGGTACTTCGACCCGTACGCGCGCGACGGCAAACGCTCCGGCGCGTGGATGAACGCCTATCGCAGCCAGGAGAAATACGCTGGCGAGGTGACGACCATCGTCTCGAACAACGCGAACTTTGTGAAGGGGAAACCGGGCGAGCCCGTGCTCGTTTCATGGGACGACGCCGAGACGCTCTTTCACGAGTTCGGTCACGCGTTGCACGGTCTCAACTCGAACGTCACGTACCCGTCGCTTTCGGGAACGGCGGTCGCCCGCGACTACGTCGAGTTCCCCTCGCAGCTCCTCGAGCACTGGCTCTCGACGCCCGAAGTGCTTCAGCGCTTCGCCGTTCACTATCAGACCGGCAAGCCCATCCCGCAGGCGCTCGTCGAGCGCATCGAGCGCGCCTCGACCTTCAACGAGGGCTTTGCGACGACCGAGTACCTCGCGAGCGCGCTGGTCGATATGAAGATGCATCTGGCCGGAGACCGCAAGATCGACCCTGACGCTTTCGAGCGCGAGACGTTGGCCCAGCTCGGCATGCCCAGTGAGCTGGTGATGCGCCACCGCACGCCGCAATTCAGCCACGTCTTCGCGGGCGATTCCTATTCCGCCGGATATTACAGCTATCTGTGGTCGGACGTATTGACGGCCGACGCCTTCGGGGCGTTCGTCGAAGCCGGAAGTCCCTATAACAAAACGGTCGCCCAGCGCTTGCGCCAGTACATCTTTTCGGTCGGTAATACGGTCGATCCGGCCGAGGCGTACCGCGCCTTCCGTGGCCGCGACGCCGGTATCGACGCCCTTATGAAAAAGCGCGGCTTCCCCACAAAAGGCTCAAAGGACGACGCTTCAGCGCCAGCCGGGTCGAGGGAGAAACAGCCCTAATCACCCTTTTGGCGAAACACGGGCGCACGCGGTCGAAGCGGGATTTATGGGCTTCAACCGCGTGCACCTCGGCCTATGCGGTGCGCGGCGCGATTTTGTTCGGGCGTCGGCTGATGAGACGCGCCGCGCCGCGACTTCTACGGCCGTAGTGAAAAAGTAGGGTGACGGTTGTGGCCCTGAAACTCTTACAAATCGATTATCTCTTTTCAGGCCCGTGGGGCCCTGAGATGGCGGAAGAATATTCCGAACTAGCGCACAGGATAGCGGACGTTCCCGGCCTCGTTTGCAAAGTGTGGACGGAGAATCGCGAGACCGGAGAAGCGGGCGGCATCTATTTGTTCGAGGACGAAGCTTCACTCGATGCGTATGCGGTGGGGAAGATAGAGCGACTGAAATCGGCCGGTGTTAAAGAGGTGCGCGCCAAAAAATTTGATGTCAATGAACCGCTCACACGAATAACCAGGGGAAGAATCTCTGCGTAAATGAGAAGGGATAGAAGCTTGGGCTTTCAGCGAGCGATGTTGTTTCTCCCGCCCACGATCTCGCGAATCGCGTAAACGCAGACTTTTGGAGGATGAATTGAAAATAGGCGTTCTCGGTACGGGTGTGATGGGTGCTGCATTGGGAAGGTATTTCGGGGGAAGAGGGCACATGGTCATGTTCGGCTCGCGCACGCCCGCGAAAGCTGAAAGGCTGGCCGCCGCTACGGGCGCTAATGCCGCCGGGGGGAGTTATAGCGAGGCGCTTGAGTTCGGCGAAGTGATCGTGATTGCCACGCGCTGGGCCAACACGCACGACGTTATAGCTCAGGCCGGTTCATTCCGGGGAAAGATTCTGCTCGATTGCACGAACCCGGAAACCCCCGACGCGAGGGGGCTGGTCATAGGGCACACTACGTCCGGCGCTGAGGAGATAGCGAAATGGGCCTCGGGGGCGAGGGTCGTCAAAGCATTCAATCACGTCTACGCGGAGCTGCTTGATTCCGACCCCCGGTTTGATTCCGGGAACGCCACAGTCTTCTACTGCGGTGATGACCGCGAGGCCAAAGAAGTGGTCGCGGGTCTGGCGAGAGAGGGCGGATTTGATCCCGTGGACGCCGGGCCTTTAAGGAACGCGCGCTATCTTGAGCCCGCCGCCCAGCTCATGGTGCAGCTCGTGAGAGTGCTTGAGATGGGGCCGTCCAACGTCGCCTTCAAGCTGCTGCGCCGCGACCGCTGACCCGCTTGAGTCGTTGCAGGGGCAAGCGTCGGCCTTTGCTCGCGGGCCACTTTCGGTGCGCGTTGAGGTGCGTTGGCGCGGCAGTTTCACATTAGGCCGACAACCGAAACTATGGTACATAGTTCCGAACCGAGAAAATTTTTTGTGAGGCGGAAGGGAGCCATATGGCCGATCTCAATGCTGTCTATTCCAGTTGGTCGCCGCGTTTGCTGAGCATCCTGCGAATCGTTACCGGATTCCTTATCATGCAGCACGGAAGCCCCAAGCTCTTCGGCGTCCCGGCGGGAGCCCAGCCTGCCCCGACGCAAACTGCGTTCTCGCTATTGTGGTTCGCAGGGGTGCTGGAAGTCTTCGGCGGGCTGTTGATCCTCCTGGGGTTGTTCACGCGCCCCGTTGCCTTTATCCTCGCGGGTGAAATGGCTGTGGCCTACTTCATGGCCCATGCGACGAACGGCTTCTGGCCGCTATTGAACAGAGGGGAACTGGCCGCGCTCTATTGCTTCGTCTTTCTTTACCTGTCGGCGGCCGGAGGCGGCCCCTGGAGCATAGATAATCTCTGGCGGCGCAACGAGACCGCGCGCGATTCCGTAACCGTCTGAAAAGCCGTTCGAGACTGAGCGCGCCGCACGCGACTCGCATTTCGATGGAGTGTAGGGAAGGGGACGAAGGCCGCGCCGCCTCCGGTCATCCTCTCTCGCGCGGGTTGATGAACCCGTTAAGTGAAATGTGATCGGATGAATTACGGCTTACCGGCGGTCGGGCGTTTCCCGCAGCGCCGTTCGACTTCGCAGGAGCGAATTACGACAGACGAGCAGCGCGCCCGCGCCCGTCTCCTGCCAGTGTAGATGCCCTGCTTCGGCCAGGCGGAAGACGGCCATAGAACTCATGCCCGCGAACCGAGCCGCTTCGTCCGCGGTGAGCATCAGGCTTTCAGCGCCGCACCCTCTGCACCAGAGCGTCAGGCTCTTCCTGGCCCGCCGTCGCCTGACGACCACGACGCGTTCCGTCTCAATCGTAATCTCTATTCTCCGCTTCATCTCTCTCGGCCCGTGCCGCTCGGAATCTGTTTCCGGGCTTCAAATCTTGCGTTACAATTGGCGGCGCATCATTTCATCCTGAGTCGCGGCCCGGTGTGCGCGCGACCGCCGCTGCTGCCGTTGCTGCCGAGGATGGGTATACTCCGTGGGCGCGCGAAGGGTCTTTAGGAAGCGCTGAGACTTTCCTGACGTTTTCTTAAAAAAGTTCTGAAGGCTGTTATGGGTAGAGAGGCCAGGCGTTTATACGAGTTCGGCCCGTTCAGACTGGACAGGGACGAGCGTGTGCTCTGGCGCGGCGGGGCGGCCATCCCGCTCACGCCCAAGGTCTTTGATACGCTCGTCATCCTGGTCGAGAACAGCGGTCACGTCCTCAGCAAAGAGGAGCTGATTCAAAAGGTCTGGCCCGATAGCTTCGTCGAAGAGAACAATCTGGCGCAGAACATCTCGATTCTTCGCAAGGCGCTCGGCGAAAGCGCCGACACTTTGAAGTTCATAGAGACGGTTCCGAAACGCGGCTATCGTTTTGTCGCCGAGGTCAGGGAGTTTCCGGAAGACGAAACGGAGTTGATCGTGCGCGAGCGAACCCGCTCGCGAGTCCTGATCGAAGAGGATGACGAACCGCACGCCGCAAGCGCCCGCTACGGCGAGGTCGTAGACGTGGCCGCGCAACCGGGCCGTCCGGGCGAAGCGCCTCTGCCCGTGACAAACCTGACAGGAATGCGCGCGCCCGAAACCCGTTACGCCCAGAGCGGCGAGGTGAATATCGCTTACCAGGTGGTCGGCAACGCTCCGCTCGATCTGGTTTTCGTCATGGGATGGGTATCACACCTCGAATATTTCTGGGCCGAGCCCTCTTTCGCCAGGTTCCTGACGCGCCTCGCCTCCTTCTCGCGACTCATCCTCTTCGACAAACGCGGGACGGGCCTGAGCGACCGCGTGCCCATCAGAGAGCTTCCCACACTGGAGCAGCGCATGGACGACGTGCGCGCCGTCATGGATGCGGTCGGGTCAAAGCGCGCGGCGCTGTGCGGCGTCTCGGAGGGTGGGCCCATGTGCAGCCTGTTCGCCGCCACCTATCCTGAGAAAACCAACGCGCTCGTGATGATCGGAACCTACGCCAAGCGCGTTTGGGATCCTGAATATCCGTGGGCCCCGACGCTCGAAGAACGACAGGAGTTTTACGAAGAGATGCAGCGCGATTGGGGCGGGCCCGTCGGCCTGGAGGAGCGCGCGCCGAGCATGGCCGATGATCCGCATTTCAGAGAATGGTGGGCCACCTATCTGCGCATGGGCGCGAGTCCGGGCGCGGCTCTCGCTCTGACCAAGATGAACGCCGAGATAGACGTGCGCCACGTGCTGCCCTCGATACGCGTCCCCGTTCTGGTCATCCACAGGGAGAACGATCAGTGCTTGAAAGTCGAAGAGGGGCGCTACGTCGCTGCGCACATCCCCGGCTCGAAATACCTGGAACTGCCGGGCGTGGATCATCTTCCGTTCGTGGGCGATCAGGATGCCGTGCTCGACGAGATCGAGGAATTTCTGACGGGTGTGCGTCACGCCACGGGTTACGACCGGGTGCTGGCGACCGTGTTGTTGACGCGCATCGCGGACGCCGCGCGCCAGTCGGCAAAGATGGGCGAGCGACGCTGGCGCGACACGCTCGAACGCTACGCCTCGCACGCCAGAAGGGAACTGGAACTCTTCAAGGGGCGCGAGATTGAGATGACGGATGAAAGCCTGCTGGCGACCTTCGACGGCCCGGCGCGCGCCATACGCTGCGCCTCGGCCATCTCCGACACGGCGGCCCGTCTCGGCCTCAGCGTCAAAGCGGGCCTGCACACGGGCGAGTGCGATTACGTCGAGGATAAGGTGGGAGGCGTTGCCGTGCGTATTGGGGCGCAGGTGGCGGGACACGCCGCGAACGGCGAAGTCCTGGTATCGCACACGGTCAAAGACCTGGTCGCCGGTTCCGGCATCGCCTTTGAAGAGCGCGGCGCGCTCAGCCTCGATGATGTTCCGGGCGAATGGAGACTCTTCGCCGTCGAGCGCGGCATCGGCCGTTGAGAAAGATTCAATGAGAAGGATTCAAGTCCGGGGCTTCCGAGAGAGAGAAAGCGAGAGATGACGACTCCTGCGATGAGAAGCGGCGCGAGGGAGAATGACGGTTTCGGCTACGAACCCGAAGAGGCCGAGCGTTTTCTCTCAAGGGCCGACCCCGTGCTGGCCGAGCTTATCGGGCGCGCGGGCCCGTTCTCGATGAAGCTCAGGCCCATGCGCGATCCCTTTGAAGCCCTCGCTCGCAATATCATCTACCAACAGCTACACGGCAACGCCGCCTCGGCCATACACCAGCGCGTGCTCGGCCTCTTCGGAAACAAGAGACTTCGCCCGCACGACATCCTCGCCGCTTCCGAAGCGGAGATGAGGGGCGCGGGACTTTCGGGCGCGAAACTGGTCGCCCTCAAAGACCTCGCGGCCAGAACCGTTGACGGAACCGTGCCGACTCTGGCGCGCTTGCGCCGCATGACGGACGAGGAGATCATAGCGCGACTCACGCAGGTGCGCGGCGTCGGCCGCTGGACGGTCGAGATGCTTCTGATATTCGGGCTCGGTCGCCCCGACGTGCTGCCCGTGGGCGACTACGCCGTGCGGAAGGGCTTCGCGTTGACCTACGGGCTGGCGGAGATGCCGAAGCCGAAAGAGGTGGAGCAGTACGGCGAGCGCTGGCGTCCCTACAGGTCTGTGGCGAGCTGGTACTTGTGGCGGGCCGTCGAACTGTGACGGCGCTGCTAAACGGAAGTAAATTGAAGTAAACCGATTCCGGCTAACGGCCCGGCCACTTCGGACGAAACGGCGCGGCCGCGTTCGCCTTTATCCTTGTTCGCCTTTATCCCTTTTTCCTCCCGAGCATATCGAAGCCGACGGCCGCGACCAGCACCGCGCCTTTGACGATGAGCTGCACGTAGGGCTCTACGTTGCGCAGCGACATGCCGTTATCCAGGCTCGCCATAATCAGCGCGCCGAGGCACGCGCCGAAGACCGTCCCGCGCCCGCCCATGAGGCTCGTGCCGCCGATCACGCAGGCCGCAATCGCATCCAGTTCGAGAAGATTACCGGCGTCGGGCGAGGCGCTCGCCACGCGCGCCGTGTAGATCAAAGAGGCGACACCGGCCAGCGCCCCCATGATGCTGAAGACCGCCAGGATGTGCTGCCTGATATTGATACCCGAGAGCCGCGCCGCGTCCGGATTGCCGCCGATGGCATAGAGATAGCGCCCGAACGTCGTGTTCTGCGTCAGGAACGCTCCGGCCAGTGCCACGGCCAGAAGAATGATGACCGGGATCGGCACGCCCGCATAAGAGTTCAGAACGTAGATGAAGGCGATGATGACGGTCGAGGGAAGCAGGATTTGCATCATTAGCTTGCCAGCGCTCGCCGCCTGTAGACCGTAACGCCGCCGCGCCGCGTTGCTCCGCAGGTTGAGCCACACGACTATGGCGACGGCCACGACGGCCAGCCCTATGCCTATCTCTTTGGCGACGAATTGCTGGCCTATCGAACGGAAGGCGGGGATGGTAACGGGAACGGTCTTGCCCTGGCTGATGCCCAGGATGACACCGCGCCACGCCAGAAGGCCGCCCAAAGTGACGATGAACGCTGGGATATTCGCGTAGGCTACGAGCGAGCCCTGAATTGCGCCGATCAGGAGGCCCATCAGGATGGCTGAGGCCAGCGATGGAACCAGCCCGTATCCTTGCGAGAGCGCGGCGATGCCACCCACCAGACCGACGACAGACCCGACCGATAGATCGATCTGCCCGGCCACGATCACCATCAGCATCCCGACCGCGAGCACGCCTGTCACAGATGTCTGGAGCATCAGGTTGGAGAAATTACGCGCGCTCAGGAAGACGCCGCCCGTCTTGTAATGAAAGTAGAGCCAGATGGCTATGAGCGCGAAGACCATCGTATAGGCGCGCAGCGCCGCCGTCTCGATCGTCAGCCTGCCGATGTGCGTTTGCGGCGCGACATCGGCCGTCACGGGAGGTCGATCAATCGGCGGCTCGTTAGCAGCTTCGTTCATTTTATAGCCCCCCCAACAAACGGAATCTAAATCGACGCTACAATCCGGTCATTAACGGAATCGCTTTCATCACTGTCATCACGGGGACGCGGCGCGCTTGGCGTGCCCCGTGGCGCATGACATCACGGCTTCGGGCGTCGCCTGCTTGCGCGTGAACTCGCCCGTGATGCGTCCCTCGTGCAGCACGATGACGCGGTCTGAGAGCCCGAGGACTTCCGGCAGCTCCGAAGAGACGAGCACGATGGCTAAACCCTCGCGGGCGAGCGCGTTGATCTGCGCGTATATCTCCTGCTTGGCCCCGACATCTATGCCGCGCGTCGGTTCGTCCAGAAAGAGCACGCGCGGCTTCGTCAAAAGCCACTTCGCCAGCACCACCTTCTGCTGATTGCCGCCCGAGAGCGTGCCCGCGATGGTGAAGACGTTGTTGGCCTTGATGCGCAGGTCGCGCGAGGCGCGCTCTCCGGCGGCCGCCTCCGCGTCCGCGTTCGTCACAAAGCGGCCCGAGACGTGCGGCAAACTCGCGAGCGTCATATTGTTCAGGATCGTCTGGTCTAAGATGAGGCCGAAACGCTTGCGATCTTCCGTCACAAAGCCTATGCCGTGGCGTATGGCTTCGGCCGGGCTCTTGATGCGGACGCTGCGGCCCTCGACCAGAACCTCGCCCGTGACGCGGCCCGCGTGCGCGCCGAAGATAGCCATCAGCAGATCACTGCGGCCCGCGCCCATCAGGCCCGCGACGCCCAGCACTTCGCCGCGACGCACGCTAAAGCTGACGCGATCAACCAGCAGCTTGCCCGCCACGTTCGGGTCTTCGACCGTCATCTCGCGCACCTCGAAGGCGGACGCGCCCGGCTCGTGCTGCGGCTTGGGGAAGATGTCGCCGACCTCGCGCCCGACCATGCGCGCGATGACGCGCGGCTCGTCCAGCGCCGTCGTGGCTTCTGTCCCGACCGTGCGCCCGTCGCGAAGGACAGTGATGCGGTCGCTCAAGCGAAAGACTTCTTCCAGCTTGTGAGAGATGTAGACCATTCCGACGCCGCGCTCCCTGAGCTTATTGAGAATGCGGACGAGCGTTTCAACCTCGGCGTCAGTGAGCGCGGCCGTCGGCTCGTCCAGTATCAGAATGCGCGCGTCCTGCGAAAGAGCCTTGGCGATCTCGACTAGTTGTTGCTGGCCGATGCCCAGGTTGCGAACCGGGCTTCTGGGGTCAATCTGTAGATGCAGATCGTCGAGCAGTTGCTGTGCGCGCCCGTAAAGCTCGTCCCATCGCACGACGCCGAAGCGGCGCGGCTCGCGCCCGAGGAAGATATTCTCGCCGACCGTCATATCCTTGACGAGCGATAGCTCCTGAAAGACGACGGCGATGCCAGCCGACTCTGCCGCGCGCACGCCATTAAAGCGCTGCGTCTCGCCTTTAATGCGTATCTCGCCGCCGTAATCCGGGTAGGGATAGACACCGCCGAGAATCTTCATCAGGGTGGATTTGCCAGCGCCGTTCTCTCCGACCAGGGCGTGAATCTCTCCGGCGTAGAGATCGAACGTCACGCCGTCGAGCGCGCGCACGCCCGGAAAGAGTTTCGTGATGTCGCGCATCTCCAACAGCGGCGGACTGTCCTGTGCTCTCATCTGTTGCGTCACCCTCAGAGTACCAAAAGGATTAAAGAGAAGACGGAAAACAAAAGGCCGCGTTCCGTTCCCGGCGTCCGTGTCGCACGGGCGATCTGCTCGCGGGCTTCGCGCCGCTCGTCGCCTGCCGTCGCAGGCTTGGGCCACTGATCCTTCGGCACGTTCTTATAAACCTCGTCGACGGTGTGGAAGCCGTCTTTGATGATCGTGCCCGCGAGGTTCTGCTTATCGACGGCGATCGGCTCAAGCAGGATCGAGGGAACATCCTTCTTACCATTGTTGACGACCTGAGTGGTCTGCACCTTCTCGCCTTTAGCGAGCGCGACGGCCGCCTCTGCGGCGCGCTGCGCGAGCGGCGCAATCGGCTTGTAGATGGTCATCGATTGCTTGCCCTCGACGATGCGTTGGAGGGCCGGGAGGTCGGCGTCCATGCCCGTGACCCAGACTTTGCCGACCAGACTCTGCTTTTCGAGCGCCTGGATAACACCGCCCGCCGTCCCGTCGTTCGAGACGAGCACGGCCTGCACATTATTATTATTCTGCGTGAGCGCGTTCTCCGTATGCTTGAGTGCCTCGCTCGCCTGCCATTCTTTGGCCCACTGATCGGCGACGATCTTCACATCCCCACGGTCGATGACGGGCTGCAAGACCTTCTTCTGTCCCTCGCGCAGGAGCCGCGCGTTATTGTCCGTGGGCGCGCCCCCGATCAAAATGTAATTGCCTTTGGGCTGGTGGTCGAGAAGGTACTTGGCCTGCATCTCCCCGACCCGCACGTTATCATAAGAGAGGTATAGATCAACGTCGCTGTTTCTGATGAGGCGGTCGTAGCTGATTACGGGCACGTTCTGTCGCTTGGCGGAATCGACTATCGAGGCGGCGACCTCTCCGTTGTGCGGGACGACGACGAGGACGTTGACGCCCTGCGTCAGGAGGTTCTCGGCCTGCTGCGTCTGCAAACGGTCGTCTCCGTTTGCGGCCTGCACGAGCACCTCTGCGCCGAGCGCCTCGGCGGCCTTGACGAACAGCTCGCGGTCACGCTGCCAGCGCTCCTCCTTCAGCGTATCCATCGAAAGCCCGATCCTTATCTTGCCTGACCTGTTCGCCCCTCCTCCTCCTCCCTGATCGGGCGCGTTCACACAACCGGCCAGCAGCACGAGCAGCAGTAGTAGCAGCGACGCCGCCAGCAAGAGAAACGTAAGTTTTAAAGTGTTTCGCATAAGAGAGGTTTCCTTCCTTCACCTTGATCGGGCACAAAAAGCCCGGGCTTTGTTCTGCGGTCGCCCGTCGAGAGCCGGAAGATTCGGCCCAGGGCTTTGCGGCGGCCCCTGGCCTCTCTGTCACGCGGCTGCGATGGCAGGTGACCCGGAGCCGCACGACAGAATTCCTGACGGACAAACCACCCCCGGCATGCCTTTTTAATCGGTCGTCGGAGGTATTTCGTGTCGCGGGGGAGATCAGTAGAAATAAACAGTCTGATCGAGGCCCTAAGCTTAGCAGAGCCATGCCGTTTATTTCCATTGAATTTTTCACCTCTCAATGATACTTTGTCGTCACGTTCCCCCCGACAGGTATTCGGTCTTGAAGAATGCGGGTGTTGGCCGTCTGCTTTTTGCGGCCCCCTTTGGCAAGTCACCGCCCTGTTCCATAATCGGGATTATCTAGTCAACCAAAATTGTTTTTCTGACTCCGCGTCTGCCGCGGTCCTCGTGTCAGCGATGCGCGAGACTTTCCGTTCAGGAGGCTCTAGCAATGCGTCAAATCTTATCCGTCTCTCAACGCTCTGTCCTATGCGTTCTCTTTCTCCTCGCGCTCGCGGTGAGCGCCAGCGCGCAGTTCCGTGCCGGTCTTCAAGGCACTGTGACGGACGCGACCGGCGCCGTCGTTCCCGGCGCGACCGTTACCCTGACCAACAACGAGACAGGCAAATCACAGCAAATCACAACCAGCGATGAAGGCTTTTATCGCTTCTCTTCGCTCGCGCCGGGTCTGTACACTCTGACGGGCGAGCAGACGGGTTTTAGTAAAACCGTGCTCGATAGCGTCAACATCAGCGCCGAAGAGGTACAGGGCGTCGATCTGGTGCTTCAGGCCGGTTCGGTGTCGGAGGTGGTGACGGTGTCGGCCGACACGGCCGCCGCACTGGAAACAGAGAACGCCAACATCAGGGGCATTATCACGACCGAGGAGGTGCGCGAACTGCCGCAGGTCGGGCGCAACCCCTACGAGTTGGCGCGCACGGCCCCCGGCGTCTTCGGCGACCCGGCGCGGCGCGGCGGTGGCGGCAATAACGCCCAGTTCATTCCGGGCGTCGAGCAGGTGGGCGGAGGCTCGAACTCCGGCGTCTTCCAGACGGAGAATCAGACACAGATTTCGGCTAACGGCCAGAGGGTGTCGAGCAACAACTATCAGATCGACGGCGTGAGCGTGAACAGCCTCGGCCTGGGCGGCGCGGCGGTCGTCACTCCGAACCAGGAAGCGGTCAAGGAAGTATCGGTCGTCAGCAGCAGCTATTCGGCCGAAGATGGGCGCAACACGGGCGCGCAGATCAAGGTCGTCTCGCAAAACGGCACGAACGAGTATCACGGCAGCCTGGTCGCCAATTATGCCTCGCCGAAACTGAACTCCTTCAATAAGTTTCGCGGGCCGACCACAGGGCCCGGCTCGACGCCGACGACGCTGACCTGCCAGCGCGGTCTGGTCATCTTCGCCAGTCGTTGCCCGGAGATCGTAGACCAGTACGAGCGAAAATTCGCCGGGAGCATCGGCGGGCCGCTTCACTTGCCGCGCTTTGGCGAGGGCCCTCCCTCATTCATCAGCGGCAAGAATCGCCTCTTCTTCTTCTTCTCATCGGAGCTTTTGCGCCGCAGCGACTCGCGCACGAGCAATATATTTATAGAGACTCCGGAATTTCGAGACTATATACAGCGCGTTCGCCCGGGCAGCAACGCCGCGCGACTGTTCTCCACCTCGGGCGTCACGCCGCGCACCATCGCCACGGGCTTGCCGAGCGCCGGGCCCGCCGGGCCGTTCAGGGTCGTCAACGGGCAGGCCGGTTTGAGCTTCGACATCGGCTCGATCAACGCGCCGCCGGGACAGAACGTCAATCCGCCGAATTTGAATGATCCGGCGCAGGCCGCCGCCTTCTTCGACGGCATTCCGGATGTCACGCTCGCCAGCGTCGTCATCCCGAGCAGCACAAAGGGCACGCAGTACAATACGCGCTTCGACTATAACTACGGAACCAATAGTCAATTCGCCCTGAGCACCTTCTTTACCAAGCTGGAGAACTTCGCGGGCTCAAGCAGCGGCCGCCCCTTCGAAGACATCCAGTTCAAGCCGTTTAATTCGGCCATCACCTTCACCTTCATACGCACCTTTTCGCCCACGCTTTTGAACGAGGCGCGGTTCAACTTTACGCGCTTCAACGCCAACGAGCTTAATGACCTCGGCGCAGGCAATCTGTCGATTCCGCGCCTACAGATTCAGGGGTTCGGGTCGGCCTTCAGCTTCGGCGGCCCGCCCAGCTTCGGCATCGACCGCGGCAGGCCCAATAATCGCACGCAGAATACTTACGAGGTGCGCGACACGGCGACGCTCGTTAATGGAACCCACGCCATCAAGATCGGCGGCGAGGCCCGCTTCGAGCAGGACAACAACAATATCATCTCGGGCGCGCGTCCCGAGTTTACCTTCAAGAGCCTTCTGGACTTCGCCAACGATTCGGTCTTCTTCGAGAACATAGACGCCGATCCGCGCACGGGCGGCGCGGCCAACGGTCAGCGCTACTTCCGCTCGAACAGCTACGGCCTGTTCGTGCAGGACGACTGGAAGGTGCGCCCGAATCTGACGCTCAATCTGGGCTTGCGCTACGAATACCAGACGCCGTTGACGGAGAAAGAGGGACGCCTCAGCAATTTCGCACTGGGCGCGAACGGCGTCCTTGACGGAAGAGTTGTCCCGGTCGAAAGGCTCTATAATCCTGATCGCAACAACTTCGGGCCGCGCATCGGCTTCGCTTACTCGCCGAACTTCAAGTCCTTCGGCGATCTATTGAGCGAGGGGCGGGCCGTCATTCGCGGCGGCTTCGGTATCTTTTACGACCGCATCTTCCTTAACCAGTTGACGAACGTGCGCGGCAACACGCCGTTCTTCGCGCGCATCGGTCTCTGCTGTTCGGGAACGAACAACGCCGCCGATCCGGGCCCGATTCTCTACTCGTTCGCCATCGGCGACAATCCGTTCCTGTACCCGACCAACCCGAATTTGCAGCGCGGCATAGACCCCTTAACGGGCGGTCTGCTCGACCCGTTTCCGCAGACGCTGCCCGGCGGTTTCGTCCGTCGCGATATCCCGGTAGAGATCAACGGCACGCCACCCGACCTGCCCAACGCCTACGTCTACAGCTACTCGCTCGACTTTGAGTATCTGCTGACGCCAAAGACTATCGTCTCGGCCGGTTACCAGGGCAGCATGGGTCGCAAACTGATTCGCACGGTCAACATTAACCGTCTCTCGCCGGGCGATACGTTCGACAACAATTTCGACTGCGTGCAGACGCGCGACGTGAACGGCAATCCGGTCGGGCCGCGCCTGTCCTGCAACCCCAACTTTTACGGCTTCGCAAATCTCAACGGCATCCTCTTCGCGTTGCCGGACGTGAACTCAAGCTACAACGCGCTCTTGTTGCGCTTTACACGGCAATACGCGCGCAACTTCACTATGGAGGCGAACTATCGCTGGAGCAAGAGCATCGACACCAGCTCCTTCGGTCGCGGCGCGCAGCAGACAGACCCGAGCGATCAACGTCTTGAGCGCGGGCCGTCGGATTTCGACATTCGCCACAACCTTGTCATCTCGGGTCTCTACCGGATACCGTTTTTCAAGGAAGGCAGGGGCGTGCTCGGCGCGCTTCTGGGTGGATTCGAGGTCAGCGCCATCGCCACGTTCCACTCCGGTTTCCCGTTCACTCCGGTCGTCTTCGGCCCCGTCGAGACTGACCTGAACGGCGATGCTTTCCGGCCCGACCGCCCGACCGAATACTTCGGCGGCGCGATTCAGAATCCGTCGAACGACGACTTCATCAACGGGATTTTCCCGGGCGGAGGCAATCTCTACTTCAACACGACGCGGCGCGGCCCGGCCGGTATCGGTCGCAACTCGTTTCGCGGGCCCGGCTTCCGCCAGATCGATCTATCCATCATCAAGCAAACGAAACTGAGATTCATCAGCGAGTCGGCGATGCTCGATCTTCGCGCGAATCTCTTCAACGCCTTCAACATTCTCAACCTGCCCGCGTTTCAACCCGTCACGTCGCAGGTTGACATAGGCAATTCCGAGTTCGGGCGGGCTCCGTTCGGGTTGGCCGGTCGCGTCGTCGAGCTTCAGGCGCGATTCAGCTTCTAGTATGCGATTGACCTTTGGCGCGAATGGATGGGTTTTCTGTTTCCCCGTCCATTCGCGCTTTTCTCTGTTCACGGCTCCACTCCAAAATGAATATGAAACACAGCCCAAACAACACCCGTCGCAGCGCCCTCATCGTCTCTTTGGCCGTCATGTTAGCCACCGTTCCGGCGCTACTGATACTGCCCCTGCGGGTCGCCGAATCAAGCTCACAGGCGGACATAGAAAAAAGGATAGATGCGCTCGTGGCCCGTATGACGCTCGAAGAAAAGCTCGGGCAGCTTCAGCAATTGGACGGCGAGGCCAACGGGAATTTCCGTCCCGAACACCGCGAGCTGATTCGCAAGGGCCTGCTCGGCTCGACGCTCAACGTGCGCGGCGTCCAGAGAACCAACGAGCTTCAGCGCATCGCCGTGGAAGAGTCGCGCATGAAGATTCCCATGATCTTCGGCTTCGACGTGATACACGGCTACCGCACGATCTTTCCAGTCCCGCTCGGCGAGGCGAGCAGTTGGGATCCCGTGGCGGTCGAGCGCGCAGCCTCCGTGGCGGCCCTTGAGGCATCCGCCACGGGAGTGCGCTGGACGTTTGCGCCGATGGTGGACATCGCGCGCGATGCGCGCTGGGGCCGCATCGTCGAAGGCTCGGGCGAAGACCCTTATCTCGGCTCCGTGATGGCGCGCGCGCGCGTGCGCGGCTTTCAGGGAAGCGACTACAGCGCGCCCGAAAAAGTTGTGGCCTGTGCCAAGCACTGGGTCGCCTACGGCGCGGCCGAAGCCGGGCGCGACTACAACAGCGTTGACATGTCCGAGAGAACCCTGCGCGAAGTTTATCTGCCACCGTTTCGAGCAGCGGCCAACGCCGGGGTCGGCACCTTCATGAGCGCCTTCAACGATCTCAACGGCGTGCCCACTTCAGGCAATCCGTTCACGCTCACCAAAATTCTGCGCGACGAATGGAAGTTCGACGGCTTCGTCGTCAGCGACTATGAATCCATCAGAGAGATGCTGAATCACGGGATGCCCGCCGACGAGGCCGAGGCCGCCCGCATGGCGCTCAGCGCGGGCGTCGATATGGAGATGGTCAGCCGCCTCTACAACAAGCACGGGGCCGCGCTGATCCGCGAAGGCAAGCTCACACAGGCCACACTGGACGAGGCCGTGCGTCGAATCCTTCGCATCAAGTTTCGTTTGGGACTCTTCGACAAACCCTATACGGAGGCGGGGCGCGAGAGCGCTCAGCTTCTGAGCGCCGAAAACATGACGGCCGCGCGTGAGGTCGCCGGGCGCTCGATGGTGCTTCTGAAAAACGAGCGCGAGACTTTACCGCTCAGCAAGCAGGCACGAACCATCGCCCTCATCGGCCCGCTCGCCGATGACCCGAAAGCCATGCTCGGCTCATGGGCGGGCGACGGTCGCGCCGAAGATACAGTCACGCTGCTCGCCGGAATCAGGGCGAAAGTCTCACCGCAGACTAAAGTTTTATACGCTAAGGGCGTGGCGATAGAGGGCCGTGGCGTGACGGGCAACTACGATGCAGCGCCCGTGGATGCGACGAACGCCGGGGGCACCAACGTCGCGCAGGCAGCCAACACGGAGGCCGCACGGCTCGCGACCACTCCGACGGCCGCCGATTCAATAGAGCAGGCCGTTCGCATCGCTCGTGAGGCGGATGTGGTCGTCCTCGCCGTCGGCGAGACCGCAGAGATGAGCGGCGAGGCGGCCTCGCGCGCTTCGCTCGATCTGCCCGGTCGCCAGTTGGATTTAGTGAAGGCCGTTTACGCGACCGGCAAACCCGTGGTCATCGTCCTGATGAACGGTCGCCCCCTGACGATCAACTGGATCGCCGAGAACGCGCCCGCCGTCCTCGAAACATGGTTCGCGGGCACACAGGCCGGAAACGCCATCGCCGACGTGCTCTTCGGCGACGTTAATCCCGGCGGTAAGCTGCCCGTCACGTTCCCGCGCTCCGTCGGGCAGGTGCCGATCTACTACAACCACAAAAACACGGGACGGCCCCCCGACGCCAATAACAAGTATTCATCGAAATACCTGGATGTTCCCTGGACGCCTCTCTTTGCATTCGGTTACGGGTTGAGCTATACGCAGTTTCGGCTGACGAATCTTCAACTGAGCGCGCCGCGCATTCGCCCCGACGGGAGTTTGACGGTCAGCGTCGAGGTTGAGAATACGGGTCGGCGCGCGGGCGATGAGGTCGTCCAACTCTACGTCAGGGATGTGGCGGCCAGCGTGACGCGCCCCGTCAAGGAGCTGAAGGGCTTTGAGCGCATCACGCTTCGACCGGGAGAGAAGCGGCGCGTCGAGTTCACGCTCGGGCCGGAGCAGCTCGGTTTCTATAATCGGGAGATGCGTTTCGGGGTCGAGCCGGGCGCCTTCAAGATCACCGTCGGGCAGGATTCCACGGGCGGGCTCGAAGCCGGTTTTGAAGTCGTCGAGAAGTAGCTTATGAGTTTGACGATTGGCCTTCTTCGGCGTCGCCGCCAGCAGCAGCAGCAGCAGAGTTCGCCCCATGCCCGGCATCCGGCCGCCCTTCTACTGCTCCTCTGCGCATTAGTAGCGGGCAACACTTTTCCCCTCGCCGTCGCCGCCGCCACCGCCACCACCACCGCGCCGCGTGCCGCCGTCTTCAAGGCCGCAGCGCGAAGGCCAGAGCCGCCGCAACCCTCTGCACGCGACGAAGTTTTTCTTGAAGACTTATCCCGGCGCGCATTTCTATACTTCGCCGAACACGCTGATCCGCAAACGGGCCTCGTGCTCGATCGCGTCCACAGCGATGGCAGGGAGCACAACGAACACGAGCCCAACTACAATATAGCGAGCAGCGCGGCGACGGGCTTTGGCCTGACGGCGCTCTGTATCGCCGCCGAGCGCGGCTGGATGACCCGCGCCGACGCTCGCGAGCGTGTGCTCACGACGCTGCGTTTTTATGCGGAGCGCGCCGATCAGGTTCACGGCTGGTTCTATCACTGGATGGATAAGACTACGGGCGAGCGTCGCTGGAAGAGCGAAATCTCGTCCATCGATACGGCGCTCCTGCTCGGCGGAGTGTTGACCGTGCGCCAGTACTTTAAGAGGGACGCGGAGATCGTACGGCTCGCGACCATGATCTACGAGCGCGTGGACTTTCCGTGGATGCTCAACGGACACCCGACCTTGCTCTCTCATGGATGGAGACCGGAAACAGGTTTCCTAAAGCCCCGCTGGGATGCTTACAGCGAACACGCCATTCTTCAACTGCTGGCCATAGGGTCGCCGACTCATCCGATCACGCCAGGCGCCTGGCGCGCTTGGAGCCGCGAGCGCATCACCTACGCGGGCTACACATATCTCACGGGCGGGCCGCTCTTCGTACACCAGTACTCGCACGCCTGGGTCGATTTTCGCGGGCGACGCGAGGCTTGGTATCCATACACGGATTACTTCGCCAACTCGGTCGCGGCCACGCGCGCCCACAAAGCCTTCTGCCTCAGCCTGTCGAGCGAGTTTCCGGGCTACACGGAAAACATCTGGGGAATCACCGCCTCCGATAGCGCCAGGGGGTACGTGGCGTGGGGCGGGCCGCCGCGCGATCCCGCAATCGACGGAACCGTTGTCCCCTCGGCGGCGGGCGGCTCGCTCCAATTCACGCCCGACATCTCGCTCCCGGCCCTGCGCGCGATGCATGAAAAGTTCGGCGACCGCATCTATGGCCGCTATGGATTCACCGACGCCTTTAATCCGAACACGGGATGGATCGGGCCTGACGTAATCGGCATCAACGTCGGCATCATCCTGCTCAGCGCCGAAAACCTGCGGACAGGAAATGTCTGGCGCTGGTTCATGCGTAATCCTGAGCTTCCTCGCGCGATGCGACTCGTCGGCCTCAACTACAACAACTCCAAGTCTCGTTCGCGGCGGGCCGGAGCGCCCGCTCTTTCACACGCCCCGACAGGTGCGAACGTATCGGCGGCGTGTTCTTCCCCGTCCTCAAAGTAATCTTCCGCTGATGGACTGGTTCGAGTTGGTCTTTTGAGCAGCAGAGGTTCGCCGCCGCCGATAGTATGAATGAGCAGGGTGGCCGTCAGAACCCCTCAGCTCGCCCGGCAGCTCTATAAACTACGATGCGGCCAGCCTGCTTCTCTGATAGTGCGCCGCCACCTTCATGCGGTTTCCGCACATGCTCATGCTGCACCATCGGCGGGCGTGATTCCTGGTCGTGTCGTAGAAATAGAGAACGCAGGATTCTGATTCGCATTTTCTAATCAGCGAAGGCTCGGCGTAGCAGAGCAGGTCGCTGGCGGCCTCGGCAATGGGCGCGAGAAGCTGTCGGGGTTGAGCGAAGTCGGGGTGAAACCTCTTCTCGAACCCGCCCTGAGTTCTAACCAGCTCGTCGTAGCCGTGTCGGTGCTGAAGAAAATCGTTGATCTTCGCGACGACTGATTGCGTGACCGGCTTGCCCGCCACGATTCGCTCGACCATCTTCTTCAACGCGGTGCGAAACTCCCGCGCCGCCCCAATCGTCCGCTCGCCCTCTCGCTTGCCGCCCCACATCTCTACGAGCCGCTTTGCCTGCGGCGCGCTCAGAACTCCCGCGTCCCTTGACCAATGGATGAGATCGGCAAAGTCCTCGAAGAGGTCTGTGAGCTGCCCGCCCTTCATCAACTCCGTATTGATGAAGTCCAGGCACCTGTTATTCCCTATAAAGATAAACCTGGAACCGGCCTTCTTTTCCTCCTCCTCCTCGCTCATTTTCTGGCTCCTCTTTCCATCGAAGCTGAGTTTGTCTAACTACCAACCTCTCGCTTGGCAGGTTAAGCCATCCGGCGTATAACCGTCAAATCGGAGCCTTAGACGGTTAAGCCTGGGGTCGCCGGGCCGCAAAGACCGCCACCGCTTTCGGAGCGAGCGGTTCTGGCCGAGAGAGAGGATTCTTTGATCGGCATCACCTCGGCCGCCTGCCGGGTTTGTATACAAAGTTTTACAAGACGACAGCGATTCTCCCCCTTGACAGTCTATGGAAAGGGGCGTATACAACCCCTAGATAGACAAGGGAGGCGTGCTTCGTGACTGAAAATCGCACTGAACTGCTCCAGGGAACCCTGGACATGCTGATCTTAAAAACCCTGACCCCAGGCCCGATGCACGGCTACAACATCGTGCGGCGGATCCAGCAGGTCTCCGACGATGTTCTTCAGGTCGAGGAGGGCTCGCTCTATCCCGCTCTACAGCGAATGGACAAGCGCGGCTGGATCGATGCCGAGTGGGGGCTCTCGGAGAACAATCGTCGCGCCAAGTTCTACAAGCTTACCAGGGCGGGGCGCAGGCAATTGGCGGACGAGGAGACGAACTGGGCCCGCGTCTCCGAAGCCATCGGCAAAGTTATGCAGACCGTATAGGAGCGTTTGAAAGAGATGTTCCCGCTGAAAAGCATCCTCAACGGCCTGCGCGATCTCTTCCGCCGTGAACGGCTCGACCGGGACATAGAGGAAGAGTTCCGTTTTCACCTTGAGATGCGCGCCGAGGACAACATGGCGAACGGGATGACGGCCGATGAGGCCATGCGGGACGCGCAGCGGCGCTTCGGTCGCCGGTCGCGTGTCAAAGAGATATGTCATGAAATTAGAGGAGTAGGATTTATGGAGACTCTATGGCAAGACCTTCGGTACGGGGTGAGGGTACTGCGAAAGAACCCTGGGTTCACGACCGTCGCCGTCCTGACGCTCGCGCTCGGCATCGGCGCAAACACGGCCATCTTCAGCATCGTCAACGCCGTTATCTTACGACCGCTGCCTTACAAAGAGCCCGACCGGGTAGTGTATCTTCAGTCAAGCAACACGCAACGCGAATTGCCGCAAAATCCTGTCTCGCCGCCCGACTTTCTCGATTGGAGGACGCAGAGCCGTTCATTCTCTGAGATGGCGGCGTTCGAGAACACTATCTTCCGGCACACGGCCGACTCCACTGGCGCGGAACGTCTGAACGGTTACTCGGTGACGGCCAACTTCTTCGACCTGTTGGGTGAAAAGCCTTTGCTGGGCCGCGTCTTCACGGCCGAAGATGAGAAGCCCGGCGCCGATACGGTCGCCATCCTGAGCGAGACCGTCTGGCAAAGACATTTCGGCAGCGACCCCGGTATCGTGGGCAAGCCCATCAAGATGAATGACAGAACCTTCATCGTGATCGGGGTTATGCGTGCGGCATTCAAGTTCCCGGACACGCTCACGGAGGTCTGGAAGCCTTTGGCATTTGATAACGAGGCGCTGCAAGACCGCACCTCGTACAGGTTACAGGTGATCGCTCGACTTAAAGACGGAGCGACGTTTGAGGGAGCGCGCGCCGAAATGGATACCATCTCGCGCCAGCTTCAACAATCATACCCGCAGACGAACACGGGTTGGACTGTCTTTATGCAGCCGCTTCACGAGACGCTTGTCGGCTTCCTGCGGCCCGCCATGTTCGTGCTGCTGGCCGCAGTCTTCTTCGTATTGCTGATCGCCTGCGTCAACGTCGCGAGCCTGCTTTCGGCGCGTATGACTTCGCGCCGCAAAGAGGTGGCGCTGAGGACGGCCATCGGGGCGACGCGGCTACGCATACTCCGCCAGTTGTTGACGGAGAGCGTGCTCCTGGGGTTGATCGGCGGGACGTGCGGAGTCTTTCTGGCCATCCTCGGGCTAAAAGTCCTGATCGGTTTCATACCGCCGTTTACGCCGCGCGTCGAAGAGATCGGGATTGACCCGACCGTTTTGGCCTTCACGCTTTTAATCTCCGTCGTCACGGGGCTCATCTTCGGGCTCATGCCCGCCTGGCAGACGACCCGCACCAACCTGAATGAGATTCTCAAGGACAGCAGTCGCGGCTCGACGGGCGGCAAGGGGCAGAATCGCTTCCGCAGCATCCTGGTCGTGACCGAGGTGGTGCTCTCTCTGGTGTTGTTGATCGGGGCGGGATTGCTCATACGCAGCTTCGTCGCGATCAGAAACGTCGATCCGGGCTTCAAGGCAGAGGGCGTGCTGGTTAATTCGCAACTGGTGCTGCCGCCGCAGAAGTATGCGGAAGGCAATAGGGGCGTCGCATTCTTCAAAGAGCTTTTTGAGAGAGTGCGTGCCTTGCCGGGCGTCGAGGCGGTTGGAGGAATTACGGCCCTGCCGCTACAGGGCAACAGCCGCTTGCAGGCTTACGCCGTGGCGGGGCGTGCGCCGCAGCCGCAGGGACAGGAGTTGACGGCTGTCATCAACACGGTCGCCGGAGATTATTTTCAAACGATGAGCATTCCGCTTCGACGCGGACGACTTTTCACGGAGCGAGACGATGCCAATGCGCCTAGGGCCGTCCTTATCAACGAGACGCTGGCGCGCCGTATCTTCCAGGGCCAGAACCCTCTGGGCGAGCGTCTCTACCTGCGCGGCGGAAACACACCCTACGAGATCGTCGGCGTGGTGGGCGACGCCAAGCAGTTCAACCTGACGGGAGAGGCGAGCCCCGAAATCTTCCTGCATTACCTTGAGTCTCCGACCACTTTCATGTACGTGCTGGCGCGCACCAAGGGCGACCCGACGAGCCTCGCGATGCCCATACGTCGAGAGGTGCAGGCGATTGACCCGGATCAACCCGTGGGTAATAGAACCCTGGCCCAGCAGTTTGAAAGCTCCATCTCGCAGCCACGTTTTTATACTTTGCTGCTCGGACTATTCGCCGCCGTGGCGCTCATACTTTCCACCATCGGCATCTACGGCGTGATGAGTTACATGGTCGCGCAGCGTACCCACGAGATAGGTATTCGGATGGCTCTCGGGGCGCAGCGCCGCGACGTGCTCAGGATAGTGATCTGGCAGGGATTGAAGCTCGCCATGATAGGGGTGGCCGTCGGATTGGCCTTCGCATTCCTGGCGACAAGGCTCCTATCCAGCCTGCTCTACGGCGTGAGCGCTATCGATCCCGTCACTTTCGTCGTCATTCCGCTACTGCTGACGGGTGTGGCGGTCGCCGCGTGTTTCATCCCGGCGCGACGGGCGACGAGGATAGACCCGCTCATCGCCTTGAGGAATGAGTGAAAGGTAAGGGGACGGCGCGCGGCGGCGGCCGTCCCCGCCTTTCTTTCGCAGTAAGCGCTACGGCGGGCGGGTCGCCGTAGAGATGGGCGACCCGCCCGCCTCTCACACTTACGCGGTCGGCGGCGAAAGCATAAGCCACCGTCGCTCATCCTGACTGCCCGTGGCCGACGCGCGTCGTCGCGGGCGGTCTGTTTGCATCTCGAATGCCCTCATAATTCTCAGTCGAAATCGGCGCGACGCGCCTGCGCTCCCGCGGCGCGCGCTCTTTATTTTTAAACTTCCTACAAAAAACGGTTCCTCGCGCCGCGAAGCCAGCAGAGAGAGAGCGCGCGCGCACCCTTTTGGGAGAAATTCTTGCCACAAAGGGGCTGGCGGCGGTGTCTTATGGATTAGATGACAAAAGCTTTTCCGGTCTGGAAGAGCGAAGCTCCGGGCGCTCAAATGAGGGGAAGCTCTTTTGGGGCGAGAAGGCTCCTGGGTTGCGCTCGACCGCATTCAAGTGATAGTAGGTGGGAAAATAAAGGAACTTTCGGAGGCGACCGCCGTGGGAACACTCTGGCAAGACCTGCGATTCGGAGCGCGGATGTTGCTCAAGCACCGGGCTTTCACAGTCGTAGCGATACTGACTCTGGCCCTGGGGATAGGCGCTAACACGGCTATCTTCTCGGTCGTCAATTCAGTATTGCTGCGACCGCTGCCGCTCGGAGAGCCGGAGCGGCTCCTGAGCATTTGGGAGAGTACGCTCCAATTCGATAAGGGCTCGGTCTCGGCGCTGAACCTGAAGGACTGGCGCGAGCAGAATAATGTTCTGACAGATTTGACCGCTTACCAGTTCGGAGACTTCAGCCTGCAAGAGGGGGATCATCCCGAGCGCGTCTTTGCGGCGATGGTCTCGGCCAACTTTTTCGAGGTGCTCGGCGTGTCGCCCCGGCTCGGGCGCGCTTTCCTGGCGGGTGAAGACCAGCCGGGCAATCATCGCGTCGTCGTCCTGAGCGATCAGCTCTGGCAGAAAGCTTTCGGCGCAGACCCTTCGGTCGTCGGCCGGAACATATTGCTGAGCGGCGAGAGCTACATGGTCGCCGGAGTGATGCCGCCGGATTTCCAGTTTCCATCGCGCACGACGGAGATATGGGTTCCGCTCGTCTACACCCCGGAGCAATTGAAAGAACGCGGGAATCACGCCTTCCTGGTCGTCGGGCGGCTCAAGCCCGATGTGACGCTCGCGCAGGCGCAGGAGCAGTTAAGCACCATCGCTCGCCGCATCGAGCAGCAGTATCCGGATCAGCAGACGGGCCGAGGCGTCCGTCTCGTTCCGCTTCAAGAGGAGCTGGTGCAAAACGTGCGCCCGGCGCTGCTGATACTTTTGGGCGCGGTCGGCTTTGTGTTATTGATCGCTTGCACCAACGTCGCCAACCTGCTTCTGGCGCGTGCTGCGGCCCGTCACAGGGAGATCGCCATACGCCGTGCGCTCGGCGCGGGCCGCTTTCGTCTGATTCGACAGTTTCTGACCGAGAGCCTGCTTTTGTCCGTCCTCGGCGGAGCGCTCGGGCTGTTGTTGGGCAAGTGGGGCGTCGATGGACTGTTGGTGCTGGCGACAGGATTGCTGCCGCGCGCGGGCGAGGTCAAACTCGACTGGCGAGTTGCGGGCTTCACCCTGTTGCTCTCTTTGTTGACGGGCATAGGCTTCGGGCTCGCTCCGGCCCTACAGGTTTCCAAAACGGATGTGCAGGAGGCGCTCAAGGAGGGAGGCAGCGCCGGAAGCAGCCAGCGTCGCAGTTGGCTGCGAAGCCTGCTCGTCGTGGCCGAGGTCGCTTCGGCTCTCGTGCTCCTGATCGGCGCGGGCCTGCTCGTCAAGAGTTTCATGCGCCTGCAACAGACAAGCTCAGGCTTGCGCCCCGAAAATGTAATCACGCTCAGGGTCACGCTGCCCGAAGCCAGGTACGGGACGCCGCGAGCGACGGCCAATTTTTACCAGCAGGTGCTGGAACGCATAGCGGCTCTGCCCGGAGTTGAGGCTGCGGGTGCGATCAATATCCTGCCGCTTCAGAGGACGGGTTTTAACGGTAGCGTGGACATAGAAGGCCAGAGCTATCCGCCGGGGCAAGAGCCGCTGGCCGAATTTCGCGCCGCGACCCCCGACTACTTCAGGGCGCTCGGTATCCCTCTGGTCACAGGAAGATTATTCAACGCGCAGGATCATGAGGACGCTCAGCCCGTGGCGATCGTCAACCAGACGTTCGTAAATAAATTCCTGGGCGGCGGCGACGCCCTGGGCAAGCGCGTGCGCCCCGGCGGTATTAAATGGATGACGATTGCGGGCGTCGTCGCAGATGTCAAGCAATCCGGACTGACGCGCCCCGTTATGCCGGAGATATTCGTCCCCTACCGTCAATCGGAAGGATTGACGCAGAGCATGTCGCTGGTCGTGCGCGGGGCCGGGGATCCTTCGACGCTCGTCCCTGCGATTCGCCGCGAAGTACTCGCGGTTGATCCTAACCAACCCGTATATAATGTGCAGACGATGGAGGCCGTGATCGTCAAGTCGGTTTCGGAGCGCCGCCTGAACATGCTTTTGCTGACGATTTTCGCGGGCGTTGCGATGCTGCTCGCGATGGTCGGCATCTACAGCGTGATGTCCTATACGGTGACGCAGAGTACGCGCGAGATAGGAATTCGCATGGCCCTCGGGGCACGGCCGCGCGATGTCCTGAAGCTGGTGGTCGGGCAGGGATTGCTGTTGACGCTGGTCGGCGTTGGCCTCGGCGTCGTCGGGGCGCTGGGGCTGACGAGGTTGATGGAAAGCCTGCTGTTCGGGGTGAAGGCGACCGACCCGCTGACCTTCGCGGCCGTTTCGGCGCTGCTGATCGTGGTCGCTTTGCTGGCCTGTTACTGGCCAGCGCGACGGGCGACGCGCGTCGATCCGATGATCGCGCTCCGGTATGAATAGGCGAAGTGGATGAAGATTACATCTCTATTCGGGCGTCCGCGAATCAGGCGAATCAGTCGCCGCGTCGCTAAGCTGCAACGGCGTTATCTCCCCCTTGCGCGGATCGTCATAGTGTTTGAGGGACTCCTCTTCGCGGGACTGCTGTTTTTCGTCCTGACGGGAAGCCGCGCCGCGCTCGTCGATCGCTTCGGTCGGCGCGCAGACCTCGTGCTCCTGATCGCGGCCATCCCCCTTTTCGCACTGCTGCATAAGCTTATCTTTCGCCACGTCGTTCCGGTGCTTGAGAGCTATTTCTCACCGGCCCCTTATGACGAGCGGCGCATTCTCTTCGATCTCGGACAGGAGGCGCGAGCGGCGACCAATATGAACCAACTCTACAAGTCCATCGTCGATAAGATCGGCGATGCGCTGCAAACCGAGAGCGTCTCGATCTTCGTGCGCGACGAGGAGACGGGCGATTACGTGTGCCGCATCTGTGCCCCGCAGCGCGGCGCACTCAATAGAGATGAGCGTAATGGCGGCGGCCTCGTCGTACGAGAGGAGATGACGGGAGGGCCGCGCCTCGCTCTCAGGGATGATGCTTTCGTCGTCAAACGTCTGCACCGGCTGACTACGCCGTGGGTCATCGAGGAGGCGGATTTCGACGCCTGGGAGCGGGCCTTCCTGACGGATTCGCCCGACGTGCGCGAGGCCCGCGAAAAGGAGAGCGAGACGCTGCGGCGCATCAAGGCGAGCCTGCTGGTGCAGATCAAGATCAAGCAACAACTTGTCGGCATTCTTTCGGTGGGCCCACGTCGCGCCCGCCGACCCTATTCGGTCGCCGATAAAGAGATGTTGATGTCGGTGGCGGGCCAACTGGCATTCGTCATAGAGAACTCCAAGCTGGTCGAGCGCACAGTGGCCGAAGAGCGACTGCGCCGCGAGCTGGCGCTCGCCTCCGAAGTACAGCAGCGCCTTTTCCCCGAAAATCCGCCCGATTCCCGCTGCCTTGAGCTTGCGGGTTACTGTCAACCGGCGCGCGGGGTGGGCGGCGATTACTACGATTTCCTAAACTTGGGCGACGATCAGATCGGCATCGCCGTGGCGGATGTCTCGGGCAAGGGAATCTCGGCGGCGCTCGTAATGTCGGTCGTGCAGGCATCGCTCAGAAGCCAGACGATGGCCCACAACGATTCGTCGAGGCGGCAAATCTCGCTCGAAGAGCTGGTCTCGACCCTGAACCGCCTTCTCTGTAGCTCGACCGGCTCTGCGACCTACGTCACATTCTTCTACGCCCAGTTCGACGAACGCACCCGCCGTTTGACCTACATCAATGCCGGGCACAATCCGCCGCTGCTTCTCCGGGCCATGACCGCTTCCCCACGGCCGCTCGCGGCCGAAACCGGCCCCGGCTTTGAGCTGGGCGAGCCCGTCTTCGGCGCGCCCACGACGCCCAAGATTGAGATGGCCGAACAAGTGGTCGCCGATGTGCTGGCGCTGCCCGGCTCGATTGCGGGCGACCATCAGATGATAGACGGCTGCCAGCGGCTCGTCACGGGCGGACTGGTGATTGGGCTGTTCGATCATTCCCGCTACGAGCAGGAGACCATCCAGCTTCAAAGCGGTGATCTGTTGGTGGCTTATACGGACGGCGTGACGGAGGCGCTCAACCAGGCGGGCCAGGAATACGGCGAGACCAGATTGCAAAGGACTCTGACGGCGGCCGCGCATTTGTCCGCCGACGAGGTGCGCGACCGACTTGTGAAATCCTTACAGGTATGGTGCGCGGGCGCCCCCCAGCATGACGATCTGACCTTCATCGTCTTAAAGGTCAAGTGAAAACGTCGTGAGCACGAGCGCAACCGCGTGTGCGCTCGCTCCGTCCGTTTCGAGAAAGCTCTTCATCCGAGCCGTCAAAGGGCCACGGCTTTCAGCGGTCTGCCATGCGTGACCCTTCCGGCAAGCTCGCTTCCGCTTTGCGAAGAGTGAAGAGGGTTCCTCCCGACTGGCTCCTGCGCCATGATACCTCCGCGTCGATGAGGCTCGCGCGGGCGCGAATGTTCGCCAGTCCGCGTCCCTGTTTCATCTTCTTATCGCGCGGATCAAAGTTGCGTCCGTCGTCTTCAATCGTCAGGATGAAGCCGTCCTCGTCGCTCGCGTTGACGGCGAGACGCACGCGAGTCGCGCCCGAATGGCGACAGATATTGTTGATCGCCTCCTGCGCTATCCTGTAAATCTGTATTCTCACGCCGGGCGCAAGACGGACGCGCTCCTCAAGCCCCTCGTCGCATAGGAACTCATACTCGAACTTGCATTCGGGAGGCGCATGTGTGACGGCGTTTGTGAGGGCCCATTCGAGCGCCGCCGCGAGGCCCACATTCTCCAGGACGGACGGGCTCAGGTCTTCGCAGATGCGACGGATTTCACCCGAGACCGACTCGATCTCGGCGCGAAAGACGGCACGATCTGCGCCCGCGCCGCCGTGACCGTTGCCAGCCCCTTCGGCCGGGAGCTGGTCTGCGAGCAGCAGCAGGTGGCGCAGGTCTGCGAGGGTTTGATCGTGCAGGTCGCGTGCGATGCGACGCCGCTCGCGCTCGGCCTCGTTGGCGAGTTGCAGGCGCGCGCCCGCCAGCTCGCGATTGGCTTGCCCGAGGGCCGAGCTGGCGCGCATGATTCTTCTGTGCTCGATGATGGCCCAGATGAGGGCCAGGAGCGCGAGCGCGAGCAGAACCGATAGCGCGGCGGTCGTCCAGGGAAAAGGAGCGCGCGCTATATGGAACTCGAAGGAGAGCGGCGCGGAGGCGACGAGGTCTTTCGTGAAGGCGCGCACCTCCACGCGGTATGGCCCGGGCTTCAGGTTCTCCATCAGAAACTGCGAATCCGCAGAGAGCTTTCTTTTTATAATCCGGCCCGCGCCGTCGCGCAAAAGAAAGGCGTATTGAAACTGTTCCGGGTAGGTGCGGCTGCTGATGGCCGTGACATCCAGAGCGAGACTGTTCTGCGGGTAATCGAGGCTGATGCCGCGCCGCAATTCTTCGGGTTGATGAACGCGACGGCTGAGAAGACGAGTGACGATCAGAGACGGAGCGGCCGTGCCGGGGCTGTAACGAACGATGCCGCGCGTCGTCCCGATCAGTAAGGATTCGCGCCCGCCCTCGCCGTCGCCGTCGCTCGCGCCGGGCCCGAGCCGCAGCAGTGCGAAAGCCTTCTGCGATGACAAACCCTGCTCGACATCCAGTTGCGAGAGCAGGACGCCAGCCTGTTCATCTATGACGAGCCGCAGGAGTCCGCCGCCCGAGGTCGCGCACCAGACATCGGAACGCGCACCCCGCTCGTCGCCCACGACGACGTGGCGCACGTCCGCGCCCGCCGCCGTCTTCAACAGCTCGCCCGAGCGGTAACGATAAAGACCGTTGCCGGTGGCGAACCAGAGTCCACGCTCGCCGTCTCCGTTGATGCCCCAGATGGCGCTGCCCCTGGTTTTATCGAGCGCGCCGTCTTGCACGACCTTCTGGCCGTCAAAGACGAAGACGCCGGAGCGCGCCGTGCCGATCCACAATCTTTTATCGTTGTCCGCGTGCAGGCTGGTGACTTCACGCAGCGCAGCGTCCGCCTGAGCGTTGGGCCAAACGAGCGTGCGGCGATCATCCGGGCCCAATCTCTCAAGCCCGCGCCCGTAGATGGCGATGTAGGCCGCGCCCTGAAAAGTGCGAATGGCGCGCACGCTCTCGCCGGGTGTGCCGGGGTCTTCTTCCTCCACTTTTTTCTTCTCTTCTACTACCTGCGCGTCATCCCCGTCGGCGGCCTCGTCCTCCCCCTCCTCGGCGTCAACGGTTTCGGCGTCAGGCTCAGGCTGTAGCTTAACGTCTATGTAAAGACCGCTCGACGAGCCGACGAGGAGCCTTCCCTGTGTGTCTTCGGCGATTGCATAGACGGTCTTGGCGGTGAAGAAACGTCCGAAGGGCTGCCACCTGGAAGCAGCCTGATCGTAGATGAAGAGCCCGCGATTAGTGCCACAAAACAGTCTGCCGTCATTCGTGCGATAGAGCGTGCGTACGAAATTGCCCATCCGGTCTGCGGACACGTCTTCATTGTGCGGGCTCTGCGGATCATAGCGGCACACGCCCCTGTCCGTGCCGAACCAGACGACGCCCTCGCTGTCCACGAAAACCGCCAGTATATTGTCCGAGCGCAAGCCCCCGGCAGTGCTTTCAAAGGTGAAGCGCTCGACGCTCCGCTGCGCGCCCCTGTAATGAAATGCGCCCTGGCCCTCTGTGCCGACCCACAGACCGCCGCCGCCGCTTGCGTCGGCCCTCAGCGCTTTGACCGTGGCTATCTCGCCGACGATTCTTTTAGGATGCAGAGGGTCGCTGGCGTCGTAGAGCCCGCGTGCCTTCGCGCCGACCCACAAATGTCCGAGCGCGTCCGTCTCCATCGCGTTGACGAAAAAGGCGCGCGGGCTGCTCTGTATCTCCTTGATGGAATCGCCCTCTATCTTCAGCAGCCCACGGCTGTGCGTGCCCGCGACGAGCGCCTCATTGCTCATGGCAAGGCTCGTGATCGCTAACAATCCGGGTTTGTCCGCATCAGCGCTTTCGAGCGGCGTCTCCGGAAAGGAACGCACGGCCAAAGCGCCGCCGTCCGCACCATTACGGCAATCGAAGATGACTCCCTGCTCGGTCGCCAAAACTGTGCGCCCGCGCTCGGGCGTGATGATGGCGGTCACGGTTTTACCTGCTGTCTCCGTGATCGCCTGGAACTCGCCCGCGACGAGCCGCGCCGCCCCGTCTTCCGTGCCGATCCACAGGACTCCTTCCCAATCTACTTTGAGCACGAGCACGCGGCGCGCGAGCAAACCTTCCGAGGCTATGGTTTGCGTCCGGCGTCCATCGAATTTCGCGAGGCCGCGTTCCGTTCCGAACCACATGACGCCTTCCGCGTCCTGAGCGATGGCGTGTACCTGATCCGAAGGCAAGCCGTGAAAGAGCGTCACAGCGCCCCATTGATGCAGGTTCCGGGCGCGCGCCCCTGATTCTTCAACGCCATTCTCGGCCCGCGTGAGCGTCGAGGCGACGACCAGGAGCGTTGAAAGGCAGAGGGCAAACAGCCGTGCGGCTTGAGAGGCGCGGTCGTGGCAGCGCTGAAAAGCGAAGCGGCGTGAGGTGGATTGTTTCCCGGTCGGATGTGCGGGAAGAGCGCAGCATGGCAGATCAGCTCGCGTCATCGTCGCCTTCACGGCCGCAGCTTCGCGCTCGTCTTCCGGACGCAGTTTCGGCACAGGGTTTATACGGGCAAGATTCGCCTTCAACTGACTTCTCACGATTAGGCTCCGCCGCGCTTGCGCTCTTCTTCTATGAACCGCTTGCGGTCGCGCTCGATCCAGGCTCCCAGCTCGCGCTCGGCCGTTTCCAACTCGTCCGAGTTGATGAGGCCGCGCCGCAGCGCCTCGAAGAAGGCCCGCGTGCGTACGTTGTAGGCGAGCTTGTCGTAAGCCTCGTTCGGTGTGCCTTCGGCCGTCGTCGTGAACAGTTTTTCGTAGAGCGTGGCGAGGCGACTCTCGACGCCGCGCAAAGAGAGGCTGCACTTGCGCGCGATGGCCCAGTTAGAGAGGCCGAGCGCCAGGTAGTAGAGCGCTTCGGCCTCGAACTCGGTCAGGAGCGGGCGCTTGAAAGAGTCTTTGAAGGCCGGGTCGATCATGTCCGCGCCGTCTTCCAAAACGGCGGCGACGAAACGCAGAAAGCGAGATTCCGGATTATTCTTGTGGATAAAGCCGTAGGCGGGCGGCGGATCGACGGCGCGTATGATCTTGCGAATCTCGTTGATGTAGACCTCGTGCGGGAACTGCGTCCAGAAGATGATGCGCGCCGCCGGAAACTCGCGCCAGATGGCGCGCGCCGCCTTGACGCCCGACAGTTGCGGCATCTGTATGTCGAGCACGCACAACTCCGGCCTGTGCTTGAGCGCCAGCTCGACGGTCTGCTCGCCGTCGCCAGCCTCTATGACGGGCGCGTAGGCCGAGAACTCTCGCTCCAGAATCTCGCGCAGGTAATGGCGCTGCGCCACGTTGTCTTCGGCAATCAGGATCGACATATAAGGGCTGCGGTCTCCGGCTCTCCTTCGCCGCAATTGTACTGCAAGAAGCTTCAAGCTACACCAAAAAGAGTTCTTACTCTCTGCTTCAGGCGGCGGTCAATGTGGCTAACCACACCCATAGAAAGCGTGTCGTACGTGAAGGAGCGCGGAGGGTAGCCTGTGCGCAAGCTGTTAGCCTCCGCGTAGCCCCGCTTCAACACGAGCGCCGATAATCGCCTGCAATGTGGTATCGCTTCCTGCAAAGACGTGTCTCTTCGCCGCTCACGCTGGCACTGGCCGGTTTGTTCCTCAGCGCGGTTGTGTTGCTCGCTTGGCGTCTGCCGGGATGGACGCCAGGCGTCGTGACCGGCGAAGAGATACCCGCCAACCAAAGGATGAAAGATGAGGGCCGTGGGATGAAGAACGCGAAAGAGATGGGGAACCGGGTCGGGGTGTCGAGGATGAGGACGGAAAGCGTGCGGCCCCGTGCGCTTTATCGTGGAGATTCGGACGGCGACGGCCTTCCCGACGGCGCGGAACTCAACTCGTTCAACGAGCGAGAGAATTTCCGGCGCTGGTTCACGGCCATCGCAGAGATGCAGTTCTACCGCCTGAGCGAAGAGTGGAGCGTGGAGCAGCGTGATTGCGCCGGGCTCGTGCGATTCAGTTGGCGCGAGGCTTTGCGCCGTCACGACCGCCAGTGGTTTCAGCGCCTCGGCGCCGAAGGGTACGAGGGGGTCGGCGCCGATTCCACTCCAGGCGTGGGTGAGCGCAGCCCGCTCGGCGACAAGCTTTTTCGCACCGGCGCGGGCTCGTTCACGGAGGACGACCTCGCTTCGGGCAGGTTCTCGGAGTTTGCAGACGGGCGCAGCCTTAAGGATTTCAACTGCCTCTTTATAGGCCGCGACCGCCGACTGGCCCGTCCGGGCGACCTGCTCTTCTTTTTTCAACCCTGGGCCCGGAAGCTCCCCTTCCACATCATGATCTTTTTGGGCGAGGCGCGCACGGCCTCCGAAGGGGCGCGCGACTGGGTGGTTTATCACACGGGCGCTGGTGGCCCCGAAGGCGTGGTGAAGAAGGTGCGGCTCGCTGTGCTCGACCGCCATCCGGACAAACGCTGGCGGCCCGTTGAGAGCAATCCGAATTTTCTGGGGTTCTACCGGCTGCGCATTCTTGACTGATTTCACAATCGCTTCGTCTCTGAGGGAGGGTATCGGGCGTGCTTCAACTTCGTCCACATCGGCGGCTGAATCAAGAGAGGCGACGCGCCTTCAAGGCGACCGTCACTTACCTGCTCGTCATCGTCGCCGCCTTTGCCTTTAATCTATACCGCCTGCGCGCCCAGCAGCAGCAGCAGGAGAAGACGCGCCCCGAGAGCGAGGCGACCGGGCAGACGGACGCCGCCGAAGAGGCGAACCCGGACGCGAAACCCTTCTTCTCGCTGACGACCAACCGCACGTTTGCGACGACCGAGCGCGCGCGCCTCTGGGCCAGCTTTCAGGGCGTAGACCATCTGGACTTTCGCGTTTACCGCGTCAATGACCCCGTGAAATTCTTCCAGCAGTTGGACGACCCGCATCAGGTCGGAGAGCACGAGAAGGAAGAGCTTGAGAGCGATTACAGTCGAAAGCTTCAGGTGATGGAGAGGACGCGCTCCCTTAAGAACTGGATTTACGCGGCGATCAGGGAGTACGTCCGCCAGCAGCTCAGGCGCGATCATCGACAGGCTTTCAATCAGAAGTTTCGCGCCGGTTCCGTATCCCAGCGAACCCCTCTTAACGTCGCCGATTACGCGCGCGTCCCCCTGCTCAACCCGAGCCAGTTAGTGAGTAGCTGGCGAGAGAAGCTTCCCTCTACGGAAGTTAAGTACGACGGCGTCACGATCTCGCTTGGCAGGCGAGAGCCCGGCGTCTATCTGGTCGAGGCGGTCAACGGCGAGCTGCGCGCCTACTGTGTCGCCATCGTCACCGAGCTGACGATGGTGCAGAAGACGACGAATAACGGCGAAGTGATGGCCTTTATCGTGGATCGAAAAACGGGCGAGCCCCGCGCGGGCGTTCGCGTCGTGCTTCTGCGCGACCGGGAAACGCTCGCCAGCGGGACGACCGATCCGGCGGGCATCTTCAAAACCGAAGTCGAGAAGAAGGCGCAAGCGCCCGGCGCGGACGAGAACGTTGAGGGCGAAGACAGCCATCGTGATTCCTATCTGATGATGGCGAGCGACCGTGACAGCTTCGCCATCTCCGATCTCGATTCTTTCTACTTCGGCGCGTACGGAGAGGATTACGACCCGAGCCTGACGGGCTACATCTACACGGATCGTCCCGTGTATCGCCCGGAGCAGAAGGTCTACTTCAAAGGGATTCTGCGGCGCTGGGCCAGGAGCGGTTACGAGATGGTCGGCGGCGCGAGCGTCGATGTGAAGATCGAGGACTTCAACGGCGGGAAAATCTTCGAGCAGAGCCTCGCGCTCTCTTCTCGCGGCACGTTCGCGGGCGAGGTGGACATCCCGGCCGAAGCCCCGCTCGGAACTTACCAGATCACGGCCAGCATGGGCACGAGCACCGCCAGCCACTACTTCACCGTCCAGGAGTATAAGAAGCCGGAGTATAAGGTGACGGTCAAAGGCCCGAAACAGTTCGTAGCCGTCGGCGAGCGCGTGCGCTTTTCCGTCGATGCGCGCTACTTCTTCGGCTCGCCCGTCGCCCGTGCCGACGTGAAGTACTACATCTATCGCTCCCGTTATTACCATTACTGGCGGGGCGAGACGGATGCGGATGACGGGGCGGACGATTCGGAGCTGATGAATGACGGGGGCGAGGATGAAGACGGAGGCGGCGATGATTACGAGGGCTACGGCGGGAACGATATAGCCGACGAGGGCGAGGGCACGCTCGACGCTCAGGGACATCTGGCGGTTGATTTTGAAGTGCCGCCGCCCGACGAATGGGACGAGTGGGACTACACCTACCGCTTTGAAGCGCAGGTCACGGATGGCGCGCGCCGACAGATGCAGGCGAGCGCCAGCTTCACGGGTACGCGCGGGCGCGCCATCGCCAGCGCGCAGCCCGAACGCTACATCTATTACCAGGGAGACCAGGCCCGCATCATAGTCAGGACGGCCGATTACCTGGGCCACCCCGTCCCCGCCAAAGTGACGCTCAAGTTTATAGAGCATGACTGGGAACGCGTCGAAAAAGATAACGGGGACGGCGGCACATACACAGATTACGAGCTACGCACGCGCGAGCTAGCGACCGCCTACGTGCAGACGGGCGCGCAGGGTTACTCGACCTACGACTACACTGTGCCCACGTCCGGCAGTATCTATCTTAAGGCCATCCTCCACGAAGACGGCCGTGAGGTCACGAGTCCCGGAGGCTCGTTCTGGTCTCCGGCCCGCAAAGGGGAGTTGGGCGACCTCTCTTTTCGTGATTACGGCGAAAGTACGATCAAGCTGATCCCCGATAAGAAGTCTTACAAGGCGGGAGAGACCGCACACGTGCTGGCCGTGCTGCCGTCGGACGACGCGCACCTGCTGGTGACGACTGAGCTGGCGAGCATCCTGAGCGCGCGCCGCCTCGATTCACCCGGTCGAACGCTCGTCATCGACGTACCGATCGAATCGCGCTACGAGCCGAACGTCTACTTGAGCGTCGCCTACGTCAAAAACGACGAGTTGTATACGGGCGAGCGTTTCCTCGCCGTGCCCGCGCGCGACAAGTTTTTGCAGGTCGAGATCATCCCGAATAAGGCTGAGTACAAGCCGCGCGAGACGGCCTCCTATACCATACTGGCGCGAAACCGGGACGGCTCTCCGGCCAGCGGCGCGGAGGTGAGCCTCGGCGTCGTGGACGAGGCCGTTTACAGCATCATGCCGGAGAATGCTGGCGACATTCGCCGCGAGTTCTATGGCCGCCGCTATAACGAGGTCGAGACGCGGCTGGCAACCGTCTACGCCTTCACCGGATACTCCGGCGCGGGTCGCGTCCAGTTGGCCGCCGCCAAACCCTCCTACCAGCTCGCGGATTTTAAGAACGAGAGCGAGTTTGCAGAGCCCACGGTGCGCCGCGAGTTCAAGGACACGGCCTTCTGGCAGCCGGATGTCATAACGGGAGCGGACGGGCGCGCGACGGTCACAGTCAAGCTGCCGGATAACCTGACGACCTGGCGCGCAACCGTTCGCGCCGTCACGGCGGATACGCGCGTCGGCTCGGCTGTCGAAAAAGTAGTCTCGCGCAAGGATGTGATTATGCGACTGGCGATGCCGCGCTTCCTGACGGAAGGCGACACCGTGACCATCTCCGGCATCGTTCACAACTTCCTGAAGACGACCAAGACGACTCGCATCTCGATCGCCGTAAGCGGCGCGCAACTGCTCGGCCCTTCGCTTGAGACCGTGACGATTCCGAGAATGGGCCAACACCGCGTCGATTGGCGCGTACGTGCTCCGCAGGCGGGCCAACTGCGATTGCTGGCTAAGGCGCTCACCGATACGGAGTCCGATGCCGTCGAGCAGACGATGGAGGTCGTCCCGCACGGTCTCAAGCAAACGATGGGCGGGGTGACGACCATCTCGGAAGAGGCGGCCGATAAGACCATCGTTTTAGACCTGCCCGCGCACCCCGACGCGCAGGCCCGTCGGCTTCGAATCGAAGCCTCGCCCTCGGTCGCCTCGACGCTCTTCGGCGCGCTCGATTACCTGACGGCCTTTCCCTACGGCTGTACGGAGCAGACCATGTCCAGCTTTCTGCCCGACGTGATCGTGGCCCAGGCGTTGCGCGACGTGCAGACGGCCCGCATCAGGGAGGGGAATGATCTGGGCTTGAAGGTCGGGCGCGGGCTCAATCGTCTCTACGGCTTTCAGCACGAGGACGGCGGCTGGGGCTGGTGGAAGAGTGACGAGAGCGATGCGTTCATGACGGCCTACGTGGTGGATGGGCTCACGCTGGCGCGCCGCGCCGGTTTCGAGGTCGATCAATGGCGGATAGATCGCGGGCGCGAGCGTCTCAAGCAGATGATCGACCGGGGCGCGACTGCCGCGAGGGGCGATGAAGAGAAGCTGCCCGACACGGAGACGCGCGCCTACATGGTCTACGCGCTCATCGAGAGCGGCGATGCGGATTCCAGCTACGTCGAAGAGCTGTACGCGGGTCGAGGCTCCCTACAGCCTTATGGGCGCGCGCTTCTGGCGCTCGCGCTCTTTACGCGCGGCGACGAGCATCGCGCGCGCACGGTCGCCACGGAGATAGAGGCTTCGGCGCGCGCCAACGATTTCGAGGCGCGTTGGGAGTCTCGCTTCAAATCCCACTACGGCTACGAGCAGGTGATGGATACGGAGGCGACGGCCCTCTCGCTCAAGGCGCTGGCGCTGATCTCGCCGCAGAGCGAGCTGTTGCCGAAGGTCGCGCGCTGGCTCGTTGCCAGCCGTGGGCACGGCTACTACTGGATTTCGACACGCGAGACGGCCTTTGCCATCTTCGGCCTGACGGAATACCTGAAGGTGAGTAGGGAGCTGACGCCCGATTACACGCTTGAGGTTTACGTCAACGACGAGCCCGTCATCACGCGGCGCGTCACCTCCGCTGATGTCTCTGCGGCGCAAACCTTCGTCGTCGAGCGCAAGGGCCAGGCGGTCACGAGCGCCAATCGCGTGCGCATAGTCAAGCGCGGCACGGGTGTCGTCTATCTCTCAACTACTCTGGAATATTACACGGGCGGCGAAGAGGTCGCGGCGCAGGCTTCCACGGAGCTGCGGCTCGCGCGCGAGTACCTGCGCCTGCGCGTCACGGAGGACGAGAACGGGAAATCAGGCTGGACGCTGGAACCTCTGGCGGGCGAGCTTCGCTCGGGCGATCTGATCGTCTCGCGTCTGCGTGTAGAGGGAGCGCGCGCGCAGTACCTGATGATCGAAGACCCGATCCCGGCTGGCTGCGTGCAGGTCGCTAGCACGAGCGGCATCAACCTCAACTATACGGAAGGACGCTGGAGCGACTGGTACAGCGCGCGCGAGTTCCGCGACCAGCGGACGGTCTTTTTCCTGAGCTACTTCGACGGCAGCGCGACCTTTCAATATGCGATGCGCGTCGAAGTTCCGGGCGCATTTCGCGTCGCCCCGGCGCGGGCCGAGCTGATGTACCAGCCGACCGTGCAGGCCAATACTGCCAACACGCGGCTCGATATTCTGGATAAAAAGTGAAGGCCCGGCGGCCTGTGAGCGTCAGGCTATTCCGACGGGAGGGTTTAGAGATGATGATGAAGAAGAATCCTTTGAAGGCGATGGGCGTGGCGATACGCGGCCTGTGGCGCAACTGGCGAGTCGCACTCGTTTTGATGGCTGCCTACGGCTCTCTGCTGGCGACGCTCTATCTTTTCATCTCTACGAAAGAGGCGACGGCCTTGCAGGTCTTGCTCACGCTGTTCTTCGCCGCGCTCGCTCCGGCCCTCTTCTTCATGCTTCAGGCGATGGTCGTGGGCTACGCGCGGGGCGAAGCGAGAGCGCTCGTCCTGCTTCGCCGCTCGCTCACTGATTCCTGTAGGCTGGCGCTCGCGAGCCTGCCGCTCATCCTGCTCGCGCTCTGTTTGGCCTTCGCGCTCAACAGGCTTCAGTATCGCTCCGATATTCTTCTCGGCATCATTACGCCCGTCTGGGCCATACAGGAGTCCTGGTTTTTGATCGCGGGCCGACGGCTCATCAGCCCCGCGCAGGTGCGCGAGTATTCTGCACTGATCCTGGCGACCTTACGCTTCCTGCTCTTCGGTATGGCGCTTCCGCTTTTGGCGATTCATCTTTGGAGCGAGACGGCGCGCGACGGCCTGCTGCCCGTGTTCAAGAGAGCGCATCGCGCTTTCGCCCCGGCCTTCCATCCGCAGGTGGTGTCGATCTATGCGCTCGGGCTCATACTCTTCGCCATCATTCCTTACTTCCTGCTTTTCAGCCGCCCGCATGCCTGGACGGCTGGCGTCGAGATAGGGCTCTTCATCACGCGGCTGCTATTGGTTTTTCTTTTCACCATCTTTGGCTGGACGATAACGGTCAGCGCGCTCCGGCGCGAGCGTGAGAGATGAACAGACTGCTGCTGCGGCACGCCCCTCCTCTTCATCGCACGGCGCGTATGCTCCTGCTGCTGTCGGCGATCCTTTGGTGCGCGTGGGCTGGCTCATTGAGCTTGAGCGACCCGCGTCATGATGAGCCACAGGCGATTGACGATGATGGTCAGGATGCGGCCTTGCAGCGGGTCGCCTCCGAAGTATTAGGCGGGCGCGAGGGGACGATTATCCTGATGGATGCGCAGACGGGCCGCCTGCGCGCGCTGGTCAACCCGCGCCAGGCTTTCGAGCAAGCGGCCTCGCCCGGTTCGACCATTAAACCCTTCACGACGCTGGCGGCGCTCAGCGCCGGGTTGATAGACGAGCGTTCCAGACTTCTCTGCCGCGAGCGCTATGACACGAATGACCTGCACGCCCATTGCTCGCACCCGAAAGCAGGCGCACCGTTCGGCCCCGCCCAGGCGCTCGCCTATTCCTGCAACTACTATTTCGCAAGGCTTGGCGAGCGAACGAGCGAGGATTCCTTTAACGCGACGCTCAGGGCATACGGGTTTGGCGCGCGCACCGGCGCGAGCAGCGACGGGCTCGAAGCGGAGGGAAGCCTGCCCGTCGGACGCTGGCACGTGGAGAACGCGATTGGCGAGAGCCCAAAGCTACAGGTGACGCCCGCTCAACTAATCACGGCCTATGCCGCGCTCTTTAACGGCGGACATCTCTACGTCCCGCAAGCGGCCCCGGCGCGCGGCTTCAATCCCAGAGAGCGCGCGACGTTGAGTCTTCCTGCGCCCGCGCACCGAGCGTTGCTTCTGGAGGGCATGCGCGGCGCAGTCACATACGGCACGGCTGAAAGAGCGCGCCTCGATCAACTGGCTGCTCTATACATTTTCGGCAAGACGGGGACGGCCACGGCGCGCGATGGTTACACTACGGATGGATGGTTCATAGGCTTTGCCGCAACTCAAAACCGGGGCGAGACTTCGCCGCCGCCTTCGCCCGGTGCAGTCCGTCTTGCCGTCCTTGTTTATCTAAAGCGCGCGCACGGTGCGGAAGCGGCCGAACTGGCGCGACCCATCTTCGAGGAGTTCGAGCGCGCCGCAGTAGGAGGGAAAGACGCAGACCCGCGCCCGTTAGAGATTGCTCGGCGGTCGCCCGTCTCAAAGAGCGCCGAGCGCGAGCGCGTGAGCGTTCGTCTTGTGAGCGCAGACAGGGTCGAGACGCTCTCGCTCGAAGATTATGTTCTGGGCGTGCTCGCGGCTGAAGGGAGCGTCGAAGACGAGCCCGAAGCCCTCAAAGCGCTGGCCGTCTCCATACGCACCTACGCGCTTAAAAATCAGGGCCGCCACGCGGGCGAAGGCTTCGACTTTTGCAGCACGACGCATTGCCAGCGCTATGTCGGTGCCAAAGGAGAGGTCGAGGGCGCGAGCGAACTGATGCGGCGCGCGGTGGCGGAGACGGCGGGCGAGGTCTTGCTGGACGAACAGGGGCGCACCGCCGATTCCTATTTCAGCGCTGCCTGCGGCGGAATGACGGCCAACGTCGCAACCCTTTGGGGAACGCACGCGGCTCCGACCTACTTGCGCGGCGTGACCGATCCGAACTGCGCGACGATGCCACACCGCGATTGGACTGATGTCATCGCTTCGGCGCAACTGTTGCGCGCGCTTCGCAGCGATTCGCGCACGGATGTCGGCGCTCGTCTGGACAATATCAGCATCACGAGGCGAGATGCGACGGGCCGGGCAGAGCTTCTAAGCCTCGAAGGAGAGCGCCGCCGCGTCGTGCGCGGTTGGGATTTCAAGATCATCGTCGGGCGCGTCCTCGGCTGGAACATCCTGAAAAGCTCGCGCTTTGAAGTGACGCGCGCCGGGACGAATTACGTCTTTCGCGGAAGCGGCTTCGGCCACGGCCTGGGTCTCTGCCAGGAAGGCGCACACGTCATGGCGCGACGCGGCGCTTACTACCGACGGATTCTAAACTACTATTTTCCGGGCGCGAGCGTCGGCAGCAGTAGCAGCAGCAGTAGCGCCCCTCTGGCGTCGCAGCCGCTACTACAGAACGGCATGACCGGAAGAAGCGGGGAGACGGCGGCGGTCACTCAGAGGTTCAGCGAATCAACGGAAAACGACGGCGCGTGGAGAGCCGATGTATTGACGCGGGAGCGACGGCACGTTTCCCACGGCTCGACATACACGTTTCTTAACCCCCGCGTCTACACGAGGCCGCGCGACAGCGTATACGGAAATCGACGGCTGAGCCTGTCGAGCGGCCATTTCCGCATCAGCTATCCGGCGGGCGTCGAGCGCGGCGTGGTCGAAGCTGTACTCGGCACGCTCGAAGCGGCGCGCGTGGATATGTCGCGCCGTTTGGCGGCCGCTTCTCTCTCCTTCGCAGAGCCTGCGACGGTTCAGCTCACCATTCACGAAACGACGGGGGATTTCACGGCGACGACCGGGCAGCCCTGGTGGACGGCCGGGGTGGCGAAGGGAGCCCGGATCGAGTTGCAGCCGCTCGAAGTGTTGAGCCGTCGCGGCGTTCTACGTACCACGCTGCGCCACGAATACGCGCACATCATCATGGAAGCGCTCGGAGGCGACCGGCCCGCGCCGCGCTGGCTCGCCGAGGGACTGGCGATGCATTTCGCCGGTGAAGGCGCAAGGCTCGCACGCTCTATGACGAAGACCGGGCTCTCGGCCGCCGGGATAGAAGAGCGATTGGCCCATCCGAACTCGGCGCAGGAGGCTCGCCTCCTTTATGCTGCGGCCTACGGCGAAGTGTCCGCGCTCATCCGAGCGAAAGGCGAAGCGAGCGTCTGGCTTCGCATCGCGCACGGGAAAGAATAGAGATTTTATCCCGCCGCAATACGAGCGCCCGCCCGCCGCCTTAAATGCTCTGGCGCGTAAGCCCACGCTGTTCAAGTGAGCCCGCTCTATTCAAGGCATCGCTTCCGATTCTTTATTCAAGGCGTCGCCTTCCGGCTCTTTCTCCGCGACCGTCACAGCCCACCAGGGCCCGGCCGTCCCTTCACCAACAGCCGACCAGTACCAGGCGGATACGTCAGGCCAACTGCTGTTGTCGCCTGCGCCGCCGCCGCCGTCCGCGTAAATCCTTTCGTAGACGCGAAGCCTTTCGCTGCCGCGCGTGGCCGTAAAGCTTGCCCATCGCTGGCCCGCCTCGTCGACTCTGAGCGCCGCAGGCTTGATGCCATAGCCGATGCCCTGGAAACAGTCGGAAGCCGGGTGCAGCTTTCGCGTCGCCTCCGTGACCCAGCGAATGATTACCTCGCGCTTGCCGTCCGTAAAGCGCGCGATCCTGCCCGGAAAGTCGCGCCCGAACCTCTCTTCGCGCGGCGTCAACTGAAGCTGCGTCAGCGCCCTTCCTTCAAAGCGCGTGGGCCAACCCGGAAACGCCGCCCGAGAGGTTTCAGCGCCCCTGTACCGGTTCTGCGTCGAGAGCACGGGAATCAACGCCGCCACGGCGCAGGCGATTATGTAGAGAGAAGTTCGCCACATGGTTTCTCTCCGCGAATCAGTTGAACCGCCGTGACGATACTCGCCGCGACGAGCAGGAAAGCGACCGCTCCCGCGTAGTCGTGGGCCCAGCCCGGCATCTCCACGATCCCGGCTTCGAGGTAAAAGAGCGCCACGGCGCGAAAGATATTTCCGGCAATGATCGCGCAGAAGGCACAGGCCAGCGCCAGCAGCGTTTTCCAGAAGCGAAGCCCGTACAGCGAAGCGAGCGTACAGGCCAGATACAGACCGGCCCAGAGCATACGCACGCCGCTGCACGGAGCATCGATCCAAATCAGCTTGCCGCTCCAATTGAGGCATGTTCCCTCCTGTATGACGGCGAAGCCGCCGAGCCTGATGACGGGAGCGGCCACGCCCGCGACCACCATCCTGAGCGGATATCCGCCATAGAATTGGAGCGTCGGAATCAACGGCAGGGACAGATAGACCAATCCAAGCAGCCCCGTTTGAACAGTTCTACCGAAGCGCAAGCGACTGAGGGTGAGCCCGACCGCCGTCGCCGCAATACCCGCGCGCAAGAGCGGAGGCACAAACGCGTAGGTCGCGGCATAGATGAGTAAAATCAACGACGGGAGCAGCAGCAACGACGAGGGCCACGTCCGTTCATGGGCCGTCGCTCTCCTGCACAAAAACAGGATGACAACCGCCGTCGAGAGCGCGAGCAGGCTCCACAGCTCGTCGGTCGATTCCGTTACTCTGGCGAAGTACCAGCGCCAGACCGGCCAGAAGGCCAGAAGTTGTAGCGCAATGAGCGAGCAGACCCTTCTCCTATCACTCAAAAGCTTATCCTCCCCGGACGCGCAAGTTTCTGGCGATAGAGCAGCCACAGCAGGACGCCACCGACAATCGCAACGAGCAGCAACATCTCCGGCTCAGGGATGGTCGGGATCGTGCCGGGCTCGACCGCCTCCAGCCCTGCCTGACGATATTGCTCCTGCGTCTCAAGCACGACCGCCCCGCTGACGGGCGTCACCAACTGGTAGCGCGTCGCCAACTGGATTGCTTCCTCCGTATGATCTTTGTCCCGAGCGTTCATCAAACGCGCGACCTCGTCGTTAGCCCAGAGCCGGGCCAGATGCGCCGAGGTCTCTTTGGCGGCGGGCGAGGGCGACTGCGCAGGAGGAGCGGCCGTCTTCTCTACAGTCCTGACGTATCCGAGCGACAGAGTTCCTCCGGTCAATTGCGCGAACAATCTCTCCAGGTCGGATTGCAGTGGGCCCATGCGCGGCACGACTTCAACCGAGCGGATCTCGTCCAATCCCTCTTCTATTCGATCAGGGCCATTGTCCGCCTGGACAGCGTAAAGAGAGGGGCCGTCGGGTCTGCGCTCCCAGCGTTGCCGCAACTCTTCGACGGGTTGAAGCAGAAGCGGCTGCGGGCCGTGAATCCAGACGATGACGCTGGTTTGCGGATTCTCGGCGGCGATGTCCCACGCTTTTAGTAGCGGCGCGACATTATCGGCTCCGCCCTCAAACCTCACGCTCTGGATCAGCCGTGCCAGCTCTTCCGGATTGGCGATCAATGGATGCTGGCTCGCTCCCGCTTCATAAACGCCGTTGCCGTCGGCGAGGAGCATCCGCAGATCAACGTCAGGCGGGAGCGTCTTAAGAGCGGCGCTTATCGCAGAGTTCCAGGCCGCCATCCGGCCCGACGTGTCCAGTACGAGCACGATGCGCGAACGCGCTCGCAGACGCTTCTCCTCTATAAGCTGGCGAACGATCTCTCCGTTGTTCTTCACGGGGTCGCGCGTCCAGGCTTGCGCCCCGGCGCTCGCCCTCGATGCGAGCAGGTAAAGGCCCGCATCCGATAGCTCCGCGTCTTTAACCGAGCCGCGCAGAGCATAAAGATCGGTCCTCGGCGCTTCCATTCTGAGGCTCTCGCTCTCCGTTTGCAGTTGCGATTCGGACTCGACCCAGACGGCGTGATTGACCTCGTCCGGAATACGAAAATTACGATCCAGAAAATGAGGCAGCCGAAGACGCCCGTGCGCTCTGTCTTCGAGCACGAGCGGGACGGTGATGCCGAAACGAATCTTCATCTGGCCGCCGTTGGGCGGTACCGGAAAACACTGCACCAGAACGCGGTCGCGCCCGGCGGTCGTCACAAGCACGGGATCGAGGCGCGTCCGCACGACCTGCTCGTAGGCCGCGCGGGCGCGGGCTCTCCCGGCGAAGGCCGCCTCGCGCTCCTCGCCTTCGACCCAGAGCGTCAGACGCGACACGACGCCGCCGGGCGGGAGCTGCACCTGTGCGCGAGCCTCCTGCTGTCGGGCGGCATCGTTCCTGAACGAGAGCGTCCACTCTATGTAGCCGAGCCCCGCATCAGCATCTATAGAGCCGTCCATGCGCGACTGCGCGAGCGAGAGCCCCTTCAGCTTGCCGCTGATGTTCGTCCCGCCCTGATCCGGATCGAAGTCGAAAGTATCCTGCGGGAAGAATCCACTGCCGCGTCTCTCGGGCGGACGCGAAGTATCAAAAGTCACGCCCGTCAGCCGGTAGTAGATTTTACGAGCCTCTTCGGGAGTCACCGGGTCTTCCAGTGAAAACAGAAATCCTACAGGGTCAATGGCGAGTCCAGTCCGCGCGTAGCAGGCGCGCAACAGGAAATCTTTATCGCCTACGACACGCAGCCAGCGAATCCCGCGCGCGCTTTGCTCCGGCGAAGCAGAGGCGGCCATCTTCAATCCCCAGCGCGTCAGCGCTACGGGAAGCGCAATCAGTGTCATCGCCGTGAAAGCCAGGAAGAGCCCGAAGGCCAGCCCGCTCACCCGCAACGCAAAGCCGTCGGGAGCGCTTCGCCAGAACTGTAGTCGTAAGTAGATGGCTGCGAAGAGCGAGAAGGCCGGGGCCAGCGGCAAAAGCCCCAGCCCGAAATAGATCAAAGCGATTGCCGCCAGCGGTAGAACCGGGGCGTAGATGATCGTGTAGAAGAAGGAGATTCCGATGACCGCGGCATTAGTCAAACCAAGCAAGGTGACCCGCTCTGTCCTGCCCTTGCGAACCGTGAGCCACAACTGAAGATTGGCGAGCGGCACAAAGACGACCAGCAGCACGTGCCACACCGTCGGGATGGGGTCGAAGAAATCGCCTGCGCTGATATGCGTGGTCGTTTCGACCGCGATGGAAATTGCAGGCAGGATAACTCCTGCAAAAAGCGTCAGCAGTCCCCAGCGCTGCTTACGAGGTTCTTGTGTCTGCTCCAACATGCGATCACTCTCCTTCTTACTTATTAGAACCAGGTCACGCCCCGCGTCCAAAAATGTTCCCAGAAGTCGGGCGGCAAGCCGCAACCGAGAGCGGGTGTTTGAACGCTTCGCCAAGTACTCTACAATGCAAAGGGCTTTTTGACAATATAAATTTTACGGTGCTGATGATTATTCAGGGCACGAACGATCTTATGCGCTTCAATAGTGCGTGAGCGCAGGGTATGAGCCACGTCGCTCTTATGTGGCGCGCATCAGCCGTGGGGCTCGAACTTTATAATCGGATGTGTGATTATCTGAAAAGAACACTATGACGGCGTCCTTGAATGAGAGAACACTGGCGCGGGGCTTGCGCTTTCTGGCGGCTCGCGATGCGGAGCTGGCCGGAATCCTGAAGGAGTTGGGCCCGCCGCCGATGTGGGCGCGCGAGGCCGGATTCCACACCCTGCTGCACATCATCCTGGAACAGCAGGTATCGTTGGCGTCGGCAAGGGCCGCGTATGAGAGGCTGCGCGCGGCCTGTCGCCCGCTCATGCCCGAGCGCTTCATGGAATTAAACGATTCCACTCTGAAGACCATCGGCTTTAGTCATCAGAAGGCGGCCTACGGGCGCGAGCTGGCGCGGTCGATCCTCGAAGGCCGGTTGAACCTCGGCGCGTTGACGCGCATGGATGACCGCGAGGCCAAATCAGAGCTAATCAAGGTTAAGGGTATTGGCCCGTGGACGGCGGATATATACCTGCTGATGGCTCTCGGGCGGCCTGATGTCTGGCCGTGCGGCGATCTGGCGCTGGCCGTCGCGGTAGAGCGGGTCAAAGGATTGGCGCGACGCCCAGGCCCCGCAGAGCTGGACGCTTACGGCCTCTCGTGGCAACCCTGGCGGGCCGTGGCCGCGCGTCTTTTATGGCATTACTACCTCAGCAGAAAACATTTGAAGCGCCGTTGATTTTCTCCATGAAAGAGATTCACGGATACTATGAGAAGAATGAGCTATCGCGGCCCTTGCGCCTACGTATAATCTATCGGATACCGGCGCGGGCGAGCCATTAAGCAGGAGCAAAGCCGGTAAATCTTAATCGCACGTGATGAAAAATGGTGGCCTATGAATAATCATGCTTTGAACGAGGCGTTTTCAAATCTCTCGACGCCGCTCGTCGCCGATGCCTGTTTGAGAACGGGGCTGCCCGCGCGCGCGGCTCCGGCGGGCGTTCGACCGCTCATCAAAGAATCAAGGCTCGCGGGAAGGGTGCTTCCGGCCAGGCACTATGGCAGCGTGGACATTTTCCTTGAAGCGATGGAATCTGCCGAGCGCGGGGATATACTCGTCATAGATAACCAGGGAAGAGCCGATGAAGGGTGCATCGGCGATCTGACCGCTCTCGAAGCCAGAGCTTCCGGGCTGGGCGGAATAATAATCTGGGGAGTTCACAGGGATACTGCCGAGTTGATGGAGATAGCTTACCCGGTCTTCAGTTACGGCGCTTGCCCTGTCGGGCCGCAGAGACTCGACCGGCGCGAACCGTCCGCGCTCGATCAAATAGAGTTCGGCCCCCTTGTCGTAGGGAAAGATGATGCCGTGTTCGCAGATGACGACGGCGTGATCTTCGTCGCCGCCGAGTCGTGCGAGAAGATCCTGGCCGCAGCCCACTCGATATGGCAGACCGAGCGCAGGCAGGCCGAGGCGTTGGAATCCGGAGAGACCCTGCGTCAACAGCTCGACTTCAAAAGCTTTCTAAGGAAGCGGTCGGAAGATCCCTCTTATACTTTCCGTAAACATTTGAGGGATATGGGAGGCGCGATTGAGGAATAACCCCGGGCGCGGCTGAACCTAACCCTGCACGAAGGCCGCGGAAACAGTCGCGGAATTAATCCCACAGGGATTAATAGCCTCGCTCTCCGAGAGAGAGAGGGTCGTCTCATCTCTGCATGGCGTACAACACCAGTCCCGTAACAATAGCGGCGATCCCAAGGAACAATAGAATGGCGCTGAAGGGTCTGAGAATCGTAGTGCCCGCATAGAGCGAAGATAGTACGTAAAATAGCCCGCAGGCGACGCCCGCCGCCATCAAGACCTGACCTATATTCTTACGGCTCACCGATGAATCCCCCCGACTCAAACCCGCTAAAATTTCTTTGCCATAGATTATATGAAGTGGCGTGTAAGGGAAAAGCGGCGTGGGGCCGTTCGGAAGCTTGCACGCCGAAAAAGTGGTCGAACGCCTTCGCCTTCGCGGCTGCTCTGGCGCGATTCAAACCGCAATGGTCTCCGGGCGCTTTGGCCCCGTAGAGCTTCTCTCGCCCGTAAGGTTAGCCTCCGCTTCGGCCGTCGCCCTCTCCATCCCGGTTTTAACAGAGCCGCTCAAAAGCCTGTGCCGGGACAACATGCGGAAGGCGCGAAGCATCTCACGAAAGGCATAGAGTTCCTCCCCTTTAAAGGATAGGATTGGGGCGTTAGATAGAGGAAGTCTAGCGCCTTTTTTGTGCCTCTTTTCAAGGGGCTTCGGGCTGAGACGCGCTCAGCCGATCAGAAGGGGTCAGGGGTATGACGGAAGCGAAAATAGTATTTCCAGCTTATATCAGAGTAGGGCATTGCGCGAGCTGCGGCGCGAGCGTTTACGCTCCCGAAACACGGGCGACCGGGGGCCGCTTGCCTTCCATGTCGGCGTGCGCCTGCGCCGGTGGGCCAAGACCCGTATTGGACGCGGGCCATAATAATTCGGGCCGGGGCGGTGAGACGAAATCAGAAAAGATAGCGAAAGCCGCCTGACCCTCTATGGAGAATCGAGATGAAAAAACAGAGCAATATTAACGGGCGGAAAACGGCGGTCGCGACGAAGGATGCGGGCGCTGTGAATTTTGAGGTCAATCCTTTCTATGAAAATCTGTTGGAGATGAGAGAGAGAAAGCCTGCGGCCTTCAGGAATCTGAGCCCGGCGACGCGCTTTGCCGTCGAAGCCTATCTGGAGGCCAGGCGGGCACAGACGGCGCAGCCCTCGATTGGCGAACGGGCGGCCTGATTAAGGGCCGTCGCAAGCTCACTATCATTAAGCCGCAAGACAACTGCAACCATTTCCCGCCCCCTCACCTGTACTCTATACACAGGTTAGCGAACCTTTCCTTTTGCAGTGAAATGGGGTAAAGAAAAAAGCGCCGGGCTTGGGGCAGTCCGGCGCTTTTACTTTTTTTCGGACTGGCCGAACAAAGGCGAGCCGAGATTGCCTGACGGCCGCGCGCGCAAGCCCGCAGCCGAGCCATTAACAGATATCGCTGGCGTCAAAGAGGCGCACAGATTAGAGAGCAATCTTAAGACTGCTCTCTAATCTGTGCGCCTGCCTTTTGAGGCACTTTTTTATCCGGTTCGGAATCCTCTCTCTCTGCTCAGAAACTAAACCGTAGCTGAGCTTCGATGCGACGATTGCCCGCCGATTGATCGCCGCCGCCACCACCGCCGCCGCGCCCGCCGCCACCGAAACCGCCCGCCGTGGCGATCGACTGGCCGAACAAAGGCGAGCTGAGATTGCCTATGGGAGTGCCTTCGTTCGTGTGATTGAAAATGTTCTGCACATTGATGGAGAAGGTCAGGCTGTAGCGCTTCGCCGTCTCGGTCGCGTCGCCGAAAGTCCCGCCGCCCTCGGTTCCTCCTCCGGAGAACCCGCCGCCACCGCCTCCGCGGCGACCGCCGCGACCACCGCCACCACCGCCGCCGCCGCGTCCGCCTCTTTGCCCCGCGCCTGCTGCTGCTGCGCTCGCCGGAGCTTCGCCGAAGCCGAAGGTTTTACTCAGGCGCAGATTGACCGTAAAGAAGGCCGGGCCTGTGCCGTAGTTGCGCGGGATAATCTCCTGTCCGGGCGAGGGGTTGGGATCAAACGCGCCGAAGCGAGTGACTACTACGCCCGGCTTTGAGAGGTCTGTGGCGAAGGCGGGCCGCTCCGTAAAGAGCGTGTCGCCGTTGGTGTCGCGGCCGGTCGTAATATTGAAGGGCCGTCCCGAATTAGCCACGACGAAGGGGCTCAGGCGAATGCCCCACGGCAGGGCGTTGAGCGAGCCGCCGAGGAAGAAGCGATGGCGTATGTCCTGCGACGAGCGGCCGTATTCCGTGCTCAGGTCATACTGGTCGGCCGGGAAAGTATTGACGCCGTCCGTATCGCTCATCGCGCGGTTCCAGGTGTAGGTCGCAAAGAGGGTGAATTTGCGGCTGAAGCGATTGTTGGCGCTCACGATCAACTGGTTCTGGTTGAAGCGCCCGCTCGATTCATACTGAAAGATATTGCCGATGTCGCCAAGGGGGCGCACGCCGCTGCCCGGCACGCCCGGCACGAACGTTCCGGGCACGGGCGCATTGATGTTGCGCGAGCGCAAAGAGTGGAGCGTGCGCGCGCTGATGAAGTTGACGGAGAGAGTCGTTCTGTAAGGCAGTTGATGCTCGATGCTGAGGGCGGCCTGCATAGTATAAGGCGCTTGTAAATCTTCAGCCACAAGGCGCCTCGTCTGCGGAATACTGAAAGCCGTGAGCTGTTCGGTCGAAGGAACTGCGGGGAAGAGGTCAAGGATCGCCGTTCCTCCGAGCGTCGCGTTGGTGATGACGAACTGCTGTTGATTCTCGCCGTTGAAGCGGTCGGCCTGCAAGGTCAGGCTTTCGGCAAAGCGCGTGTAGAAGATGCCGAAGCCGCCGCGAACGACCGTCTTCGGCTGGCCCTGCCCCTGACGGCCGCCGCCGCCAGCGCCTGGCGACCATGCGAAAGCAACGCGCGGCGCGAAATTGAAACGGCTGTCGATATTCGTCTGCGTCTCGTAGCGAAGCCCGACGGAGAGCGTCAGGTCAGGGCGCACGCGCCAGTCGTCTTGAATGAACGGGCCGAAATCCACCTGCGAGACGTGCGCTTCCGGGTTGCCGCCCGCGATGGAGAACTGCGTTGGCCCACCGCCGCGCGCGCGTACCTCTGCGGGGGTCAATCCCTGCCCCTGAAAGAGCAGCGTGCGCCGGTAACGCTCTATGCTCGTGATGGGGACGAGCACGGGCTGGCCCGTCGCGGCGTCGAGCACCACCGCGTTATTCGCGTCGAGTTGCGGCGCGACGCCGCCGCCGAAGGTGAACGTGCCGCCAAAATTCTGCGGCGAGACATCCGTCAGGCGCACGCTCCGCAGCCGCGCGCCAGCTTTCAGAGAGTGACGCCCCTTCGTCCACGAGGTGTAGTTTGAAAGCTCAAAGCGATCTTGATTATTGAACGCGAGGCCGACCTGCGAGCCGCCGCCCGTGAAGGCTTCGAGCACCCGCACTGTCGGCTGCGAGTTGTCGCCCGTCTGACGGCTGCGCTCGCGCACATACTGAAAGCGCGTCTCGTTGATGATGCTCTGGTTGATGATCGCCGTCTCGGTCAATTGCAGTGTGTGCTGCGTGCTTTCCGTATCGAAGGCGCGCGACAGGAGCGAGAAATCTCCGATGCCGGAGTTGATGGCGCTCGAACGCTGGTAGGTATAGCGCGCCACGAGCGTGTTGTTCTGATTCAACTGATAATCGAGGCGCGAGCCGAAAGTTGTGCGCCGCGTGGGCGTCAGGACGCTCTGGCTGAACGGCACGGGCGAGAGATTGGGGTCGAGAATAATCGCGTTGATGACATCGTTATCGTCCGTCTCGCGTCGCTCGAAGTCGAGGAAGAAGGAGGCGCGCCGCGCGATGATGGGCCCGCTCAGGTTGCCTCCGTAGCGGCGTGCCTGAAAGGGAGCGCGCGCGGGCGCGAACGGATTGCGCGAGTTTAAGCTCTCGTCCGAGAAGTTGATGAACGCCTGGCCGCGAATCTTGTCCGTACCCGGCTTTGTGAAAATCTCTATGCGTCCGTACCCGAGCCGCTCGTATTCGGCCGAGAATGGATTGCGATTGATGCGAATCTCGCGTATGGATTCCTTGGGCGGAAGTCGCCCGCCCGAAAAACCGTCTATGAAAAACTCGCCGCCGTCCTGCCCGGCTGAGGGCCCGGCCAGCGCTTGCAACGCCTCGGCCAAATCTTCCGGGTCATCGGGCAGAGCATCAAGGTCTGCGCCGCGCAGGACGACCGCGCCCGCGTTGTTTTCCGGCTCGGTGTTCAAAGGCGCTTCCGGCTCGACCGTCACTTCGACCTGCTCTATGGTCACGCTCAGGGTGATGTTGAGCGGTTCGGTGCGACCGGCCCTGACTTCCGTATCGGCCTGCTCGAAGGGAGCGAAGCCGGGAGCCGACGCGCGCACCGTGTAGCGGCCCGGCGGCAGCCCCGAGAAAACGTAATGACCCTCGTCGTCGGTTGTCGCAGTCCTCTCGACGCCGCTCGTGTCGGCGGCCGTCACGGTCGCGCCGACGATCAATCCGCCGAACTCGTCGGCGACCTGTCCGCGCAGTGTGCCCAGTGATTGCTGCTGTCCGAAAGCGCCGGAAGGGAAGAGGAGCGCAGGAAGAAGTGCGAGCCCGAGACAGACGACTCGCCAGACCGATTTTTGAAGCATTAGCATAACCCTTGATCTTAGAATTGCTGGTGACTTCGGTATCCCGATGACTACGTAAAAACCAGGGAGCGACGAGCCGGAAAGTCGAGCGCGCCGCTCCCATAGGTTCAGAGAGGTTCAGGGCTGATCGCGATTATTGCCCGTGCCCGTGCCGAGCACGTCGCCCGGCAACCCCGGATTCATCTGCCGGTCGCGGTTTGGCCCACCCTGAAAGCGTTGAAGGCGATTGAGGAACTCTGCCTCGCCCGTCAAAAGCGTGATGGCCGTGACGCGAGACGCGTCGGCCGTCGCAATCGTGCCGTTGACGAGTACGACATCGCCCTTCTTCAAATCCGCGATAGTGATGGCGGGCAGGCTTTCAATCATCTCCTGAAAATTTCTGCCGCCCGTGCGTTGCCAACGGCCCCTGCCGTCCGCGCCTCCTGCTCCGCCGCCGCCGTTGCCTTCCTGCGCCCTGCCCTGAGCGCCCTGCTCCTGCTCAGTCGCGGCGACTGCGCTCGACCTGCGGTCGGTTCGCCTTCTTCCCCTTTCGCCGAGCGAGGCGGCCACTTCGGGAGTAAGACGGCGGAGCATGGATTTCCCGCCGACGGTGATCGTCAGGGATTTGCCCGTCTGCTCGTTACGCACTGTTATCTCGTTGGCCGCAGCGTTGATCGAAGTAACAGTCCCGCCCACTCTCTGAAATGCGCCGGAGATAATCTCTTCGGCCGTAAATCGTTTCCCGTCGGCGCTTCTTTCGCCCTGGGCGCGGATTTGATCGCCGATCTTGAGGTCGGCAAACGAGCCGGGTTTGGCGTCGCGCGGGTTCAAAGAGTCGGGCGCGTATCGCAGCAGACGAACGGAGGCCGGAGCGGAAATCGTGATCGTCTCGCCGCCCTCGCGCGAGCGTGCGAGCAGCGTAATCTCGCGAGTGGCGGGATCGAGCGCCGTGATGCGGCCGACTACTCGCCGCCTGCGCTCGGCCTCGCGGTCGCGCTCCTGTTGTTGGGCTACAGCCGCCCCGTTCGTAATAACCACCTGTCGCGCAACGACAGATTTACCATCGGCCGCGACCGTCCCGCGCGCAAACAATCTGTCTCCGACCGCTATATCTGCGAGACCGATCTTAACGGCCTTCGCCGGGTCGGTTTCGCCGGGCGGCACACGCAGGATGGAAGTCCTGTCGTTTAGAGCGACCTGAACAATCGCGCCGTCGTCTGTTTTGATCGTCACCTGCATGGCCGAGGCGTCGATGGCCGTCACTGCGCCGATGATACGATTCTGCGCCGGGCGGGCGTCCGCCTGATTTGCCGCCTGCGCGTCGCCGCCCTGCCCGTAGGCGTCGATGCCCGCCATGAAGGCCAAAGCGGATATGACACAGGCCGTTAAAATCTTCTTCATATCGAAACCTCTTATCTTCTCTGCGGTCTATCTGCTCTCGAAGCCCCGTCCGCCTTCTCGCGGCGGCCTCAGATGATAAAGCTGCCTTCCTCCAAAACAGAGGGGCAGATACGGAATACCGGACTCTTCTCTCTCTCTCGAAAGAGATGGGAGAGAGCCCGTCTCAAATGCTTACGAAATAATCAGGGGAAAGTAGAACGTATTGTATATTAAACAGGTGCGCGCGCCTAACCGCAGATAAATTGAGGAGAGCGGCGCGCGGCGCGACGGCACAAGGCTAGGATTACAGCAGCGTGGCTGTAGGTTGCCACAGGGGGCGGCCGGAATTTGCACTAAAACTTGCGCGCCGCGGAGGTCGCCGCGCGCGTTTTGCGCTCCAACGGGGCCGTATAATTATGGATGTCTACGACGCGCCCGAAGGCGCAATCAGGATCAGAAATATAGGGACGCTCGCGGAGTTGCGCGCCGTCGAAGAGGTTCAAAGAGAGGTGTGGGGGCCGGATGATGTCGTCCCGCTAACGCATTTGATCGCCGCCGTGGAGGTCGGCGCTATTCTCACAGGAGCATTCGACGAAAGGGAACTCGTCGGGTTCGTGTACGGCTTCATCGGCCGGGAGAGTAATCACACTGTAATTCATTCGCACATGCTGGCGGTCAAGCCCGCGTATCGCAATCACGCGCTCGGCTACAGGCTCAAGCTGGCCCAGCGCGAACAGGCTTTGGCCCGTGGCTTTGAGCGCATCACCTGGACTTTCGACCCGCTTCAGAGCCGCAATGCTCATCTCAATTTCCAGAAGCTGGGCGTCATCGCCGATCAATACAAGATAGACTTTTACGGTGATGAGAGGCAGAGCCCGCTTGATCGCCACATCGGAACCGACCGTCTCTGGGTGACGTGGCTGCTCCGAAGTGTGCGCGTGCTTCGCCGTCTCGAAACCGTATCTGAGGCCGAACATCTGGCGCCCGCTTTGGAGAGGACGGCCGCGCTGCTGGTTGAATCAAACTCGGACGGCGAGCCCGTCCACGTAGAGAAGGCCGAAGGGCTCGAAGATGAGCATGTCCTGATAGAGATTCCGCTCGACATCGGCAGGTTGCAGCAGCACGAGCCGCAACTGGCCGTCGCCTGGCGCGCGGCTACTCGCAGAGCTTTTACAGAAGCCCTGGCCGCCGGTTATTTTGTAGAGGAGTTCTATCGACGCAGCCGTAAGGGGCGGCAGCTCGGAGCCTATCTGTTGAGTCGCCGCCGCGGCCAGAGAGGCGCTCGATAAGTAGAGTTCCGGCGCAGCATGACGCCGGGCAAAAGCCCCTTCGTGCGCTCCCGGACTGGCTGGCCGTTGACCCAGACACGCTCGATGCCGCTCGCCGATAGTAGCGGCTCTTTGAAAGTCGAGCGGTCGATAACGCGACGCGGATCGAAGATAACCGGGTCGGCCTTCATCCCGGCGCGTATCAGTCCGCGCTCGCTGAGCCCGAGCCGAAGCGCCCGAGCCGAGGTCATCTTCCGCACCGCTATTGATAAAGGCGCCAACGCTAATCCCGCTCCGTGGCTGCGAAAAACTCCGCGAGCAGCCCGTGAAAGTGATGGACGCCGTTCTCGCGCTTGACCGAATAGCGTCCGCTTTGGTAAGTGCGCGAGCGCAGTCCGCGCTGCACGGCTTCGCAGATGCGTATGTCCTCTTCCTGTATCTCGTCGCTAAATTCGATGGTGCGACGCAGCGCCTCCTGTGCTGCGGCTCGTACGGGGTCGCGAAAGTACCACTCGAAGACGGTCAGCGTGCGCTCCGTTGAAAGCGGCACGATCAGGTTGGTCGAATAGTTGTCCGGATAGACGTTGAGCATCAGGTTGGGGAAAATCCAGAAGAACTGGGCCTCGTTGTCGTCCGCCGCCTCCTCGCTCAAGCGTAAGCGCCCCGCGCCCGTGCGCTTGATGGGCGAGTGCTGAATCGAATAGTAGCGCCGCGTCTCCGTTCGATACTGCGCGTAATCCAGCTCGCGATTGAGCGACGGGTGAACGACGGGGATGTGGTAACCCTCAAGATAATTGTCTACGTAGACCTTCCAGTTACAATCAACGTACCAGTCCTTACGCGCGGCCAATTGCATACCGGCCAGATCACGATGGGCGAGACGCGCGGGCAGGTCTTCGAGCACGTCCGCGAGCGGCGCGCTCTGTTCGTCCGGGTTGACGAACAGGAGCGCGCCCCACGTTTCGACCTTGAAGGAAGGAAGGCCGTGAGCCTCCCTGCTGAAACACTCTACGCCGTCGAACTCGGGCGTGGAGAGCAGCCGCCCGTCGAGCCCATACGACCAGCCGTGATAGCCGCACTTGAAGCCTTTACGTTTTCCCGCGCCCACGGCGACGGGCCCGCCGCGATGGCGGCAGACGTTCGAGAAAGCGCGCAAAGTGTCATCCATCCCGCGCGCGACGATGACCGGCTCATCACCGACCGTCGCCGTAAAATAGTCGCCCGGCGCGGCGACCTGCTCGGCGCGCCCGACCAATTGCCACGTGCGCGAGAAGATTCTGGCCTTCTCGGCTTCGAGAATTTCGGCGTCCCTGTACCAGCGCGACGGCAGCGTAGAGGCCGTCGCCAATCGCGCGTCGAAAGTGTAATCAATCTCGCCCATTTTTTTTCATCCGGTCGGCTTAGCTCGAAAAGCGGCTCCCACACAAAAGGTCGGTCACTGAATTTTCACGTTCTTTCCGGCCCGGCTGATCGCCCAAAGCGCGATTGCTATTAAAGCCAGCGTGGTCGCAAAGCCCAAAAGATAGAGCGCCAGGATTTGATATTGCCTCATCCCAAGCTTGAAGCCCCAGAGCCAACTCCACCCGCCCAAAATCACCAGCACCGTAGAGATGCCGGATAAGATTTTTACCACTTTAGTCACCTGTTTATGCAGCGCGCCGCTCAAAGGACGCGCGCCAGCCGTTTGAGCAGCAGGAAAGCCGGATAGCTCGCCGCGAGCAGGAGCAGCGCGTTGATGCTGTTACGAGTATCGCTCGCCACCGCTCCGGCGAGAAAGGCGACCGAGCCCAGAAGCGCCAGCGCCGTCGTCCAGGGATAACCCCACGCGCGATACGGCCTCGGCTTGTCGGGCTCGCGCCGCCGCAGTACGAAGACAGAGATGAATGAGATGGTATAGTTGGCGACGAAGAAGAAGGCGAGCACTGTGACGACCTTCTCGAAGGTCTCGCCGAAGATGATGAAGAGCACGGAGACGACCGTGCTCATGAACAGCGCTACGGTCGGCGTGCCGCCCTCGTTCACACGCGCCGCAAATTTCGCGAACAAGCGGTCGCGGCTCATCGCAAACAGCACCCTTGATGCCATCAGGTGATAGGCATTGATGCAACTCAGCATCGAAAGAACGGTCAGTGTTCTAAAGACCGTATCACCATGCGCTCCGAAGACCGCACCGGCGGCCAATCCTGCGGCGAACTCCTGTCCCGCCATACGCGAGACCGGCAGCACGTAGAGCAGCGCCAGATTGACCAGAAGATAAATGGCTATGATTAAGAGCACGCCGCCGAGCAATGAGCGCGGAATGTCTCTGCCCGGATCGTGCACCTCCTCGGAAAAGTAGACGACGCCAGCCCAGCCGTCGTACGTGTAGATCACCTGTTGCAGCGCGAGCACGAGCGCCGCAACGAGAGTCCACCTCGACGCCGCGTTGATGGCGGAGGATGCCGCAACTGAAGAGCCTTCGCCGCCGCCGCCGCCACCACTACCGCCGAGAAGAAAACAGGCGGCGACCAGTAGGATGAAGGCAAGGGCTTTGAGAAAACTGGTCAGGTTCTGCACGCGGCTGCCCCATAGTATGCCGCGCCACTGTAGAACGGCGAACACAATCGTTACGGTTGATGCGATGGCGACGGCGCGTCCCGAAAGCGCCGGAAAAAGCGCCCCCGTAAACTCGCCGATGACGATGGCGACGGCGGCCGTCGTGCCGCAGGTCGAAATCCAATCGCTCCAGCCGACGATGAAGCCAGCATATTCGCCCATCGCGTAGCGCGCGAACACATACTGGCCGCCCGAGCGCGGGAGCATCGCGCCCAACTCCGCGATAGAGAACGCGCCCAAAAGCGCATAGAGACCTCCCGCGACCCAGACGGCGAGAAACAGCCGCGCGTCAGGCAGCAACTCCGCGAGCACTCCCGGCGTCCGAAAGATACCCGCGCCGATGGTATTGCCGATGATGACGGCCAGCCCGAAGCCGACGCCGAGGACGCGCAGCAATCGGCCCCCGGCGCCAGACTCTGCGGGCAAGACTGTTTCTCGCAGGGATTCGAGGCGATTCATAATGTCCTGGCTCGGGCGCTCGCAAGACTGTACAGCAACCGGAATTTCCGTCAGCCTCATTAGAGCCGTCGGCAAAGCCTCGGCGCGACCCCTGACCGCTCTCCGGGCCCAAAGGGCGCGCTTCGGTCTTTGTGTTTCACTCGTCGAGCATTTGCGTTTTTACTTCCATCCCGCGTCGCCCGACTTCTTCGACCATTCGCGCCGCGCTGACGGCGCGCTCAAGCGGGATCGCGCCGCGCGCAGTCTCGCCGCGCGCCATCATCTGCGCGACGATTGAGGCGTGAAACCCCGTCGTCCGCTCCATCGCCGTAAAACCCGTCGCCTCGTCGTAGGTATCCAGCATGTCCAAAGTCAGTCGCCTCGTCCGCCCATCGACGAGGCCGTGCGCGCGAAGGTGTATGACCATCAGGTCGCGATCTTCCGGAAGCGGCGCGAAGCGCGGGATCAGAAGAGCGTGCAGCACGTCGCGCGGCACGACGCTCGACCCTGCGACGCGCACCGGCTCAAGATCGAGCAGCCCCAGCTCGGCCATCCCCTTGAAGAGCGCGTAGTGGCCCACGTAGCGCAGCGTCTTATTCTTGAGCGTACGCAGACGCCCCGCGTAGGTCGTGACCATCGTCGAGAGCGCCCCCGATGTCGTGAAGGCTTCGAGTTGGCCCAGGGCGGGAATTTCAACCAACTCATACTCCGATTCGTCGAAACACTTGACGCGGGTGGGCGCGCCGTCCCTGAGATAGAGCGCATCGCCCGCGTATTCGTTCGTCAGCCCTTCTATGTTGAAGAAGCAGGCGTAGTTGAAAGGCGGGCGCGGGTGTTGCGGCAATCCGCCGTCGTAGATCAGTACCTCGTGCGCCTCGTTGAATTTTTCGATGGCGTAGACGGCCAGGTTCGAGATCAAACCGGGGCCGACTCCGCAATCCGGAATGACGGAGACTGCGGCGGCGCGCGCCGCTTCGTCCATAGCAAGCTCTTCCAGCACCACGTCCGTATTACCGCCGAGGTCGCAAAGCGAACAGCCCGCCGCGATGGCCGCACGCGCCACACCCGCGTTGAGATAGTAGGGCACGGCGCTCACGCAAGCCGCGAGCCCTTTCAGATATTGGCCCAGGTCTTCAGGCGCGCGGGCATTCACCTGTCGGGCTTCGGCGACGCTCCGGCCTGCGAGCGTATTGACGCGCGCCGCGCTCTCTTGTGCCGCGCCGAGGTCGGCGTCGCCGACCGTGATTAGCTCCGCGTCGCCGAACCGAGCTATGTCATAAGCGGCGGCAGTCCCTTGCCGCCCGGCCCCTAGAACTCCGTAACGAAATGTCATCTTTTAGATTCCCGTCCGTCCATGATTTTTTAATGCGATGACTTTCCGGCATTCACCATTCGATTGAAAAGCCCTGGGATGCGCCGCGCATCAACGGTCATCCATTCTTATGCCACAGGTGAGCTGAGATTGCACATCTTTATTCGTCGGACATTGAAAAGGGCCCGCGTCGCCTTTTGTGCCGATGGCGCGGCGTCTTCAGAGAGAGAGCGAGCGAGCGCGGCCCCATTCGCGCGCAGCCGATTCTCACTTCGGCCGACGACCTCGGAAAAAGGCTTGCAACTCGAAAAAATCACAAATCCCTGCGCGCTTCGTCTTTATTACTGAGGTCACGAAAGTTTCCCGTTCGCGACGGGACGCGAGAGCGCGCAAAATCCGTTAGGCTCAGCTGCGACAAGCGCAAACCCCGTTTGCGCGCGCGTCCCCGGCGCAGCCATCGGGAAGGAGCGCTTATTTGATCGAACAAGAATGAGGAAAAAATGCCATTCGCACAAATCAATAATTATTTAGCCAATACACTTCCGGGCGACGTTGCCAATTACCTCAACGCCAAAAACGCCAACTTCGCCAACGTCCAGAATTACTGGGGATTCTACAACTATTTCACCGAAAGCACGGTCAGGGATGTGATGTTCGCCTGCATCTATAACTGGCTGATCGCTAACGAAGTCCCGGCCGATGTGCTCGTCGTCTCCGAAGTCACCTATCCGGGCTTCAACAACAGGGCTGATTTGGCCGTGATCTACGATGCCGGTGCCGGGCCGCAGCGCACTTACATAGAGGTGAAGGCGGACTTCAACGCCAATAGCGTCGATCTCGACATAGACCTGCTCGATGCGGTTTCCGGAGCGGTGAACTCCCCTCTGAATCGAGGCTACGCCTTCTATGTGGTGAAGAGCAATAATCTGGGATGGGCCAATCTCATCGGCCCTCCGACAGCCGCCGACGTTACTGCCGTGCGCATCCTTGTGGCCCCTTAGCCGAAGGTTCTGATGGCCCTCTTGCTCGAAGGCTCATGACGCGCGCCGCCCATCGGCAGGGCCTTTGCAACACCGGAGAGCGCGCCCCCCGCGTGTGTCTCCCTTTTGATCTGCCCCGGTCTTCGGCAGTAGGGTTCGGCCTTCATCGTTCGCGGAGCGTTTATTCAATCGAATAGTCAAGAGGATACGTCTATGCCATACGCACAAATCACTAACTATATAGACAATACTCTCTCCGGCGACGTTGCGGCCTACCTTGACGCCAAGCGCAACAACTTCGCCAACGTCCAGAATTACTGGGGACTCAACAACTATTTCACCGAAAGCACGGTCAGGGATGTGATGTTCGCCTGCATCTATAACTGGCTGATCGCCAACGAGAACCCGGCGCACGTCCTGGTCGTCTCCGAAGTCCGCTATCCGGGCTTCAACAACCGGTGTGACCTGGCGGTGATCTACGATGCCGGTGCGGGTGGCGGGGCGTCGCGTGCTTACATAGAGGTGAAGGCGGACTTCAACGCCAATAGCGTCGATCTCGACATCAACCTCCTGGACGCGGTCGCGTCAGTGTACAACTCTCCGCTGACTAACGGATATGCTTTCTATGTGGCGAAGAATAATAATCTGGGATGGGTCAATGCCATTAACGCTCCGATACAGCCCAACGTGTCGAGCGTGCCCATCATCGTCGTCCCGTAGCCGAGGCTTTGACGGCTCTCTTACTTGAATCCGCCCTGCGCCGCGCCGCCCGTTGACGCAAAGCAGTCGCGGCGGATGACCCAATAGCAATCCTTTCATAGTCCTTAGCCAGCGCCCGTCGGAGCGTGCTGTCGCGAACCCTCGCTTCTGAATGTCACGTCGCTCATACGGCCCTCCGTTCACGAGCCGAATATCAATCGCAGCTTTTATAGCTCTGTGATATAAAATGCCTCCCCGGAGCGTGAGTCGCTTACTTTAAGGAGAGCATTATATGCATGCTGACAACAAGGCTTTGATCGAGCGCTGGTTTGAGGAGGTCTGGAATAAGGGGCGCGAAGAGGCCATCGACGAGCTGTTCGCGGATGACGGCGTCGCTCATGGTCTGGGCGATGCGCCCGAAGCGGCATTGCGCGGCCCCTCCGGCTTCAAGCCCTTTTTCCGTAATTTCCGAGACGCCTTTCCGGACATCGAGGTGATCGTCGAAGACACGGTCTCCGAAGGCGATAAGGTCGCCGCGCGCTGCCGTGTGCGCGGCACGCATAAGGGCGAGGGGCTGGGATCGGCGGCGAGTGGGAACGCGATAGAGTTCACCGGAATATGTATCGTCAGGGTGGAGAACGGCAAGATCGCCGAAGCCTGGAACAACTTCGATTTTATGAGCATGTTCCAACAGATCAATGCCGCTTAAGCCACGCCGCCGCCGTGTGCCACGGTCGATACATGCGCCCCGGTAAATTCTGCCCGCGACGCGCAGACGCGCGCCATCCGTGCCCCTCTCCCTCTCTCTGTGTGGTGTGGGCCGGTATGGAAAAAGCTGCGCTCGCGAGAGTACTCAGGGGCGTAAATAAGCGGCGCTAAGATTGAGAAAGGGGGCTCCACTCTGGCCAGTGGAGCCCCCTTTCTCAATCTCATACGGCCTTGTGTTTGATCGTTCGGCATGCGGCCGCAGCACGCGCCGCCGGTCGAAACGCACGGGCTTCACATCTTCATAAGACTCACGTCGCCCGAAGCCGAAGAGATTTGCAGGACGCGGGAGCCGCCGCCGAGCCGACCGCTGGCGCTGCTGCCGGGGCCGTAGCGCGGGTGGCGCACCTCAAGCGGGAAATCTGTTCTCACAGAGCCGCTGACGGTCGAAAGCTTTACGTCCGCGTCGAGACTGGCGGGCAGCCGCACATTAACGTCGCCGCTTGCCGAGGCGAATTTCATATTGCCGGTTCCCTCAAGACTATTGATCTCAACATCCACGTCGCCGCTCGCGCTGCGCGCGCTCACCTCGCCCGAAACGTCCTTTACCTCCACGTCGCCGCTCGCCGTGCTCAGGCGCATCTGGCCCCTGATGCCGCTGACTTCTATATTACCGCTCGCCGTCGAAATCTGGTCGAAGTTGTAGCTCGTCCCGCGCGGTACGCGAAGCTCGAAGCGGACATCCACGTTGCAGTTGCAATGCGAAGGATATTGCGCTTCGAGATACAGGCGACTCTCGTTGCTCTGATCTTCGACTTCGACCAAATCGCGGTCGCGCCCCTCCTTAAAGGCCGAGACCATAACAGCATCTCCGTCGTAGCCCGTGATAGAGATGTTGCCGGAGACGTTGCGTATGTTGATCGAGCCGCCCGAGGCGATCCTGTAACTTTTTTGAAAGTCCTGCGCTGTCGCTGTGGTGACGAACATGATTCCGCAGCAGGCCAAAAGTAGAGCAAGACGAAAAATAACTCTGTTCATAATTTGGAAGCTCCTTTCGATATTCACCGATAATCCAACGAGACGGGGCCGCGCGGCCCCATAGGCTCATGCCGATCACAAGAGCGCGTTTATCGCTGCCGCTCTTCTCTTCTAGCAGGTGAACACCGCCCACGCCTCTTTTATGGCAATAATTTTTAAGGGCCGAGACCGGCGGCCCATGACGCCTTCTCAAAACACCAGTCCTTTCATGAATCGTTTCTATGTTCGGGCGCGATCTGCTACTCTCGCGCAGTAGTACATACGGGCGATTAAAGATTGCTGCGAAAAAATGAAGGACGGCTGAAGGCGGGGGAAGTTGTGCGATGAAGATTGGGCTTCGCGTCGTTTTGCCAAAGACGCTCTTACTGGCAATGGCCGTGGCGACAACAGCGGCGGTGGCGGCGAGGGCGCAAACTCCGGGCGGGGGAAGCGCCGGGCAGTTGCGCGCGCAGCTTCGCGAGGTGGAGGCCAGCGAGACAGAGCTTAGGGAGCGCGCCGCCGAACTGGACGAGGCAATGAAGCCGGAAAACATAGAGCGATCACTGGCGCTGACGGGCTCGACCAGACCCGAAGAGTTGCGCGAACAGCGACGCCGACAGTTGGAGAACGAGAAGGAGAAGGTACGCGCGCAACTGGATCAGCTTGCCGCCAGCCGCGCCCGCCTCGAAGCGGCCATCGCTACCGCAGACTCCGAAGACTACCGCCGGAGCGCTCAACCGCCGCCGCCCGTCTCGTCCACCTCGACGACCACGACCGCGACCAGTACCGGTAGCGTTCAACCGACCAGACCACAGAAGCAGCGTCGGCGGAGCGTGCGTCGCCGGAGCCTGCGCCGCCCGCGTCGAAGCCGTCCTTGAGACTCCTACTCCGTAGGCCCGAAAGCGGAGCCGCAATCGGCGTCGAAATACGGGCGCTTCATGCTCGGAATCCGAATACAATCTTACTTCATGATTTGCCGGGCGCGTACTTGACTATCTTGTGGCGGTTGCGCTGGCTGGCGAATATCTCATTCCGGTCGTTGATGACAAGCTCAAAGATCACTTCACCTTTGGCGAACGAGTCCAGGTAACGACCGCCAGCATCAAAGACCTGTATGCCGCGCCCAATATCGGCGACGTAGACGCGGCCCTCGCCGTCCACGGCGATGCCTTCGGGTGATTTCAATTGTCCGGGCTGATCGCCCTCGCCGCCGAACCTGCTGATATATTTTCCGTTCGCCGCAAACTTGAAGACGCTCTCTTCGCTTCTGTCCACCGCGTAGATGTCGCCGCGTCCGCTCGTAGCCACCCTCTCTAAAGAGATGTCTTCGCCCGTCTTTTCCCTCGCGTCGATAATGCTCTTGATCGCGCCGTCTGTGCCGATGTGAACTATGTAGTAGCGGCTGGCGATGGCGTACAGGCTGCCGTCCAGGGCGACGAAGACATCAGAATAAGTCTGATTAAAATCAGGGCCGCGCCTGGCGACTTCGCCCAGAGATTCGCCCGTAGCGCCCTTATACCGTAGAATCGAGCCGCCCTGCACGACGTAGACTACGCCTTTGCGATCCGCCGCCATCCCGGAAAGCGGTCGTTTCGCGTCAACCATCCACTGCGTCAGGAATTTGCCCTGCGCGTCGAAGACCTGTATGCGCCCGCCTATGTATTCGCCGACGTAGATACGGCCCTCGCCGTCCACCGAGACGCTGCGCGCATCCTTGAACTGGCCCGCGCCGATGCCCTCTTTGCCAAATTCGAGAGCGACGTTGGCGAAGCCGCTCGCGGATGAACCGGCAGAGGGAACGGTCGGCGCGTTCGGTTGAAGCGCCTGACGAGAGACGAAATAGGCGGCGCCGCCTCCGAACAGAATGATTGCGCCCGTGACGGCGACGATCAGGATTACGCCTACGATCAGGCAGCGACCGCCGCCGCCGCCCTGCTTCTGATTGATCGCTCCCATCCCCGGAGCAGGACGCGGCAACGATTGAGCGGCGGCGCTTCGGCCCTCAATCGTCGCTTGTCGAAGCGAGATGGGCTCGCCCCGTTCGATCCTCTCGACGGCCTCCTTAGCCTCCTTGAGCCCGCCGCCGAAGGTCTCCCTGTAGAGCTTTATGGCGGCGATTTTATTGCCGGAGCGGAGCAGTTGGGCCATCTCCGCCATCTTCAAAGCCTGATCGATTACGGGTGCGAGCCCGCCCCCGAAAGATTCCACTGCCGCGCCGTTGCTGCTGCTGCTACTGCTTGCGCCGCCGCGCAACTCTTCCGGCACGATCACAGTATTTTCGCAGTAAGAACATCGCATCGTCGGGGCCGCGCCGCCGGGGAAATCAAGCGGCGCAGCGCACATGGGACATTTGAAGGAGGTCGGCATCGATTATCCTTTCCTCAAGAGCTTTCCGAGCGCGCACGGGCGAGACAAAGTATGCGTAGCCATTATAGCCCAGAGTGATTTTCAAAGCTGGACGAGTCCGCGAGCCGTCTATTGCTTAAAGCACCTGTGCTAGGATGGCTCCATGAGATACGCAGCCAGCCTCTGTTTAGCGCTCTTCCTGTTTATCATCTGCGCCGACCCAGGCTTCGCTCAGGAAAAATGCACTTTGACCTCGGCCGGGACGCCGGAGTTCGAGGGCTTGCGCCTCGGCATGACGACCGATCAGGTGAAGGCCCGCTTCCGTGTCATAGAAACGGAGGCGGCGGACGACTACGGCGTCACTCTGCTGCGGCTCGATCCGGGGCGCGATACGTTTGAAGCGGAATCGATCAGGGATATCGCCATCGAGTTGATCGGCGCAAAGGTGGCGGCGATTCGACTCGTCTATAACCCGGCGGCCGCGCCCGGCAATCACCAATCGTTTGCCGAAGGCTTATCCAAATCCCTGAAACTGCCGCAGGGCTGGAAGGCCGTGACCGTGGGCCAAATGGTGACGGGCATGGTCATGGCATGCGCCGACTTTAAGATCAGCGCGAATCTGATCGGAGGGAGGATCCCGGTCGTTTACCTTTCGGCCCTTGAGGCGGAGCTGACGCTCTCTAAACGCCGGTTGGAGAAGGAAAAAAGGCTGCGCGAGTTCTTCAAGCCGTGATTGCTCGGAAAGACCGCAGGACGCTAAGCGCCCATCCCGGGCCCATCGCCCGGCCTCTACCTTTCACAAATGTATCTACGCGGCGGGTTGATCCAAAGGCTGTTGATCCAATGGCCTCGGATTATTTATCTGGAAGATCGCCTCCATGATTGACGAGCGTACGACTATGGGAAGCGAATCGCGCGTCGCCAGATAATGAAAGGTCGAAAGAACGTCCTGCTGGCCGCTCAGGGCCAGAAGCTTGACGATGGCGAGGCGCACTTCGGTGCTCGGATGCTCTTCGATGGCCGTTATCAGCGATTGAACCTCACCGGCTTTTGCCATCAGCGATAATACGAGGAGGGCATCATAAGCCCGCTCGCCGCTCTCGCTCGTCAGGTCGTGGAGCGCCTCCTGCGCCATGCCCGAAGAGGCGATGGCCGCTCCGATCCTGCGCCGTCGCTCGCGCGAAGAGTCTCGCATGATGCGCTTGAAAGACGACGCCCGATCCGCGCTGACGTTGAAGAGCGCGCGCGCCGCCGCATCGCGTACCTGCTGCGCCGGATCGTCGAAGGCCGCGCCGATCTGACGCAGCGCATCATCGCCGCCCAGGCGGGCCATGTCCATGACGGCCGCCGCGCGTTCGCTCGCCAATTCGCTGCCCAGAAATCTCAAAACAGTGCTTCGGATACGAGAGGGGTCTTCATCCGCCGGGGACGATTCTTCAATGGCGGCGGCTTGCTCCGTTTCGCTCGCGACCTCTTCGCGCGGATTCGATTGAGCGAGCGCCGCCTCGCCCGACTCAATCAATGGCCCGTCCTCTACCATCTCAGCGGGCGCGGGCTCTTCCTCCTCCTGCTCGGCTTCGTGACCCGCCAGTTCCTCTGCGATTTCGAGGCGCTCGGCGGCCGCGCCCTGATCAAGCGCTTCGGTCGCGGCGGCGTGTTCCTCCGGCGTGCGATTGCTGCTGATGTCGCTGCTGCTGTCGCTGCTGATGTCGCTGCTGCTGTCGCTGTCGCGCCCTGTACGGCGACGCGCGGCGATGATTCCGTAGGCGCTCGCGAGCAGTAAGATGGCTATGGAGATCGGAAGCCAGTTGCGTCGCAGAACGGTTCGCAAATCCGTGGATGGTGCTCCCGCCGTCTCTCCAACGGGAGACGGCTGCTGCTGCTGCTGCTGTGCCGCCACAGCCCCGTCCGTGTGCGGCCGTGATCGTGATGCCGAGGAGGTTTCGGTTGGCGATGGCTGCGAGAGCGTCGTCGCCTCCGGCGCAGCCGTCGCATTCGATTCCGTAGAGGCGGCGGCCCCTGCTGACGAAGCTGTTCGTCCCTCGTTGGCGTTCGCTTGATTTGCGCGAGCGGCCGACGCCGCACTGTTATTAATGGGTGGCGCAGGCGAAGGCGCTGCGGTCGTTTGCGCAGACCTGCCAGCCGTCGCGGCGGACGACGCGGACGTTGTTTGCCCCGTCGTCGCGTTGGTCGCCGCCCCTTCGGGAGCGCTGAAGAGCACTTCCAGCTTATTGAACTGCTGGTCTACGCGCGCCCTGACTCCCGGCTGCATACGGAACGAGAGAACCGCATCGTCGCCGCGCCGCTCGACCTGCACGCCGTCAAAACCTCTGCCGCGCAGGTTGCTTCGCACGCGCGGCGCATCGGCTTTCGGGATTACCACAACGAATCGGTCGCCCTGCCTGTAAGCCGAATAATCGCTCAGCGGCAGGTTGTAAATGATCGTCACACGCGAGCCTTCGGGCGCTTCCTCGTTACGAAGCGGGGCGAGCCCCCTCTTTTTTTGCGGCTGCTCGCGGGTGTTTGAAGAGTTGGTCTTGCCGGGCGCGCCCTCGCCCTGTAGCCGTAAGAGAGGCCGCGACAGCAGCGAGCCCATCTGCTGCTGCGGCGGCTGTGCGTCAGCCCGCGTGCAGACTACAAGAAGCAGAAAGATGAGGCTCAGGGTATATGAAGCGGAAAGAGTATTCTGACGGTTGGGAGAAAGGATGCGGAGCACAAAGCTTCTCACTTGGGTGTCTGAACCTGAGCGTCTGAACGCGAAGAGTTTCGGGGTCACACCTCTTTCGCGCTCTCGTGAAACAAATGTTCCGAGCCGGTGGGCGCATTATACGTAGCGTGCAGTCGAATTGGAAGAGGATTCCTGACGGGAAGCGAGGGCGCACAGCGTTCCCTTCAGTTCAATTGATTCCCATAGGCCGGTTCGTCCCGGCCGCCTGTGCAAAGAGACCCCTTTCGGTGATCGTTTGTAGATTACGTTTGTGAAACTTACGCTCGAAGTCCGTGCCCTCGACGCCGGGTTTAAAGCATTCTTCCATACCAATCTCAAGTATCGCATCATCATTCTGCGCGGAGAGTCGCGCGGCGGCGACATTCTTCGCCAGGCTGTCCAAATAATAGAGAGCATTGCCGACGGTTTCCCCGCCGAGGAGACCTCCGTGGCCCTCTATGACGTGAGCGCGGCCGCGCCTGTGCAGGCGTTCGAGCGCCTCCTTCGCCAGATCGGGCGACGAGTAATAGAGATAAACCAGATTGCCCACTATATTGTCGCCCACCATCAGCAGGTCGGCGCCCGGAATGTCTATATTGATAGTGCTCATCGTGTGGCCCGGATTATGAAATACATCCAGCTCATACTTGCCCCAACGCATCCGTATGCCGTCCGAGATCAGAATGTCCGGCTCGACGAAGTGGGCCATCTCCTCGTCGGTGCGAAATCTCTCCGAATCGAACGTGTGAGCGTAGTTGCGATGCGCTATGATCTGGCTCTGCGGAAAAAGCTTGAGCGCGGCGAGGTGATCGCTGAAAAAGTGTGTGCAGATGATAAAGCGAACACGCTTGCCGAGTTCCGATTCGACGAAGCGTCGCAATTCTTCGGCATCACTACGGCTCCCCATCGCGTCGATCATCAATACCTCATCGCCGTTTGCGATGATGGTCGAGTTGGAGGCCATCGCCTCGCCGATCAGGCTGTAAACATCGGGTGCGATTTCGCGAACGCGCATCGGTTTCGCTGCTCCTTTTCCACTCAGGATACCTGAAAATTACCCGGAAAACTATTTATTTCATCCTTCCTCTCGAACTATGTTATGCTTCGCGCGTTAAGAAGGCAAATTGATTGTTTTCACAATTTCGATGAGACATGCTCATATATGAAACCGGGGTTCGGGAGTAGCCATGAAACTGGAAATCCGCCACCTCAAGCTCATCAGGGCTATCGCCACGGAGGGCAGCGTGACGCGGGCCGGAGACCGTTTGCACCTGACGCAATCGGCGCTGAGCCATCAACTGCGCGACGCCGAAGAGAAGCTCGGCGTTCCGCTTTTCACCCGGCTCAACAAGAGGATGATTCTGACGCCAGCCGGGCAGCGGCTTCTCAACTCCGCCGAATCCGTGCTCGACGAGATGAAGCGGGCCGAAGAGGATATTCGTCAGATCGCGCGCAACGGCGAGGGCGTGCTTCGCCTGAGCACGCAGTGCTACACCTGTTATCACTGGCTGCCGTCGATGCTCAAGCTCTTCCAGCGTAAATTCCCGCGCATAGACGTGCAGATCATGGTCGAAGCGACGCGAAGGCCGATAGAGGCGCTGCTCGATGGAAAGCTGGATCTGGCTATCGTCAGCTCGACCCCGCGCAACCAGAAGCTCACCTACAAGCCGCTTTTTCAGGACGAGATGGTGGCGGTCATGAAGCCGGATTACCCGCTCGCCACGCGCCCCTTTCTGAGACCGCAGGATTTCGCCGACCAGCACCTGCTCGTTTATGCGATACCGAGGGAAGAGAATACGATCTTCCAGAAATTCCTGACGCCCGCCGGGGTGACGCCCAAGCGCGTCTCGCATGTACAGTTGACAGAGGCCGTGATCGAGATGGTCAGGGCCGGGCTCGGGCTGAGCGTCCTGGCGCGTTGGGCCGTCGCGCCGCAGCTCGCCGCGGGCACGCTGCACGCCGTGCCGCTGTCGAGCCGTGGCCTTTACAGGAAGTGGAGCGCCGCGATGCTCAAGAACAAATCCGCGCCCGCTTATCTACACGCTTTCATCGAACTGCTCGCCAATAACACTCTGCCCATAGAGAGAAAAGACGGGAGAAAGAGAGTCAGGGCCCAAGGGTTGCCCGCATGGTACGAGCTGGCCGGATGAGTTTGAAAGAGGACGAGAGAGCGCGCGCGTCCGGGCCTGATTCCGAGAGAGCCATTGCGCCGCCCGCCTTGCGCGCCGCCCCTCGAATAACTTACCTTTCCGAGCACGGGAGGAATGCTCTATGCGACGAACATTTGCTGTGGTTGTTTTACTAACGATGGCCGTCCTCGTGAGCGGTTGTGACAGGTCTGATAGCTCGGCCAACGCGAACAATGCGAATGGAGATGCGGGCCTGACGGGGCCGGGCCAGACGGTGAGCAACTCGAACATGGCCCCGACGGGCGGCCCGGGGCCCGAGCCTGAGAACGCGGGGTCTGTCTCAAAGAGCGGTAATGAGAATAAGGCCGGTGCGACGACCCGGAACAGCAACAAGCGCTAGGGAGCGGCGGTGGCGCAAGCGCCCCTCCGGCGCTCCATAATTACCTGCGTTTCGTTGGGATGCGCCCCGCGCGCTCTCTCGTCACATCCACCCTGATTTCAACCATAGAGATGAGAATGATTGTCGGGGTACGTCCGCCGCGAATGTGGATTCATCGTTAACAAATGAGATCAGCTCAATCGCCGAAGGCTTTCTTCATCCTCATCCTGACAGCGCTGACCGGAGCGTTGCTCTTAAACTGCCGTGGAGCGGGCGACAGCAACAGCGGCGGCGGCGGCGGCACGAAGCAGTTGACTTTGGCCGTCAACTCGGGCGTCGAGGGCGACGCTCTGAAACAGGCTGCGCGCGACTACGAGGCGCTGACGGGCGTTCACATACAGATAGCGGAGTTCCCTTACGCCAATCTTTTCGAGAAGGAGCTGGTCGATCTGGGCGCGGGCACGGGCGCATACGATCTGATAATGCTGGACGATCCGTGGTTCCCCAAATTCTCGACGCAGGATTTTCTCAGAGACCTCACTCCGCTCTTCGAGAAGCGCGGGAGCCGTGGGCCCGACGACGACTTCGTGCCCGCTTCAATGGCTTTGTGCCGCCATCCGTATCAGACGGGCGCGCTCTACGCGCTGCCCTATGTCGGCAACGCGCAGCTATTCTTCTATCGCAAAGACCTGTTCGAGAAACACAATCTGAAGCAGCTTTCGAGTTGGGATGACGTGCTGGCGGCGGCCAGAATAATAGATGAACGAGAGGGCGCGGGCTCAGCCACGGGCGGCAAAGTCTACGGCTACGTGATGAGGGCGGCGCAGGGCAACGCGGCGGTGGCCGATTTCATGCCGATCTTCTGGGCCTTCGGCGCGGAGATGTTCGACGCCGAGGGGCGGCCCCAGGTCAACAGCCCGGAGGGCATCGCGGCGCTCCGCTTCATGCTGGAGCTTGGAAAGTACGCGCCGCCCGGCTACCCCAGCTTCAACGCCGACGAGGTATCGGCCCACCTGCTTCAGGGCACGGCGGCGATGTCTATCAACTGGCCCGCGTGGATTACTTCCTTTGCTGATCCGGCGAAGTCGAAAGTTATCGGCAAGATGGAGTTCACGCTGATGCCGGGCGCGAAATCGGCTGGCCGCGCCGAGATCGGCAACTGGCTGATAGCCATCCCGCGAGATTCCAAAAATACGGAAGCCGCCTTCGATTTCCTGTTGTGGGCCACAAGCGCCGAGCAGATGAAGCGCTCGGCCCTGCGCGGCAATCCGCCGACGCGCCGCTCCGTCTTCACGGATTCCGAGCTGCTCGCAAAATTCCCCGCCTACCCGGCACAGCTTCGCTCGCTGGAAAACTCGCGCCCGCGCCCGCGCACTCCCCTCTGGAATGAGATAGAGAATACCTTCGGCATCTTTCTGTCGAAGGCCAACAGCGGCGAGCTTTCACCCGAAGAAGCCATGAATCGCGCCAACTCGGAGATCGCAAGAATCATCGAGAGCGGAAAATAGAGAGGCCGTGAGCTTCACAGACCATGAGTTCAGTCACTCTGCCGAAAGCCCGTCGTCAACAAATCCGCGCGGCCCGGTACGAGCGCGCTCTGCCCTATCTGCTGGTTGGGCCAACGGTGCTGGTGCTGCTGGCGCTCTCCATCTACCCGCTGCTCTATGCGGTCAGGGTCAGCTTTCAAACCAATGTGGGCCGGAGCGCGCAATGGACTTTCCGTAACTTCGCGCGCCTCGCATCGGACGGCTTTTTTCTCTCGGCGCTGGCGCACACGTTCGTCTACGCGACGGGCGCGCTCCTGTTCGAGTTCGTGCTCGGGTTGGGGCTCGCGCTGCTCCTGAACAGAGAGATGCGCGGTCGAAGCCTCTTTCGCGCGTCTCTGCTCGTGCCTTTGATGCTGCCTCCGGTCGTGGTCGGGGTGGTGTGGCGGTTGATGCTCAACCCGAATTTTGGCGCGATCAACGGCACGCTGAAAAGCCTGGGCCTCGATACGGAGGCGCTCGTCTGGACGGCTTCTCCGAAGCTTGCGCTCGCCTCCGTCATCGCCGTCGATGTCTGGCAGTGGACGCCGTTCGTCTTTCTGGTCTTACTGGCAGGGCTCCAGGCCATACCGCAGGAGCCCTATGAGGCGGCACGAATCGACGGCTCAAGCTCGTGGCAGACTTTTCGCCACATCACCCTGCCGCTTCTGAAGCCCGCGATCCTGATCGCGCTCCTGTTGCGGACGATGGACTTGCTGCGCGTCTTTGACCAGATATTCATACTGACGGAGGGCGGGCCGGGCTTCGCCACCGAGACCATCAGTCTATACATCTATCGCGCGGCGTTCCGCTTCGGCAATTTCGGCTACGCTGCCGCGATGTCCTTCGTGCTCCTGCTGCTGACGAACATCATAAGCACGCTCTACATTCGCCTGCTTCAAAGACAGGAGGCGGATTGAGAGCGCGAGCAGTAGCAGGCGGTAAGAAAGAGCGGAGGCCAGACGGCCGCCGCCGCCACGCGCGGCGCATTGCTGTGGCGCGCCTTCTGAGATACGCGCTCCTGGCGCTGGCGCTTCTGTTGACGCTCGCGCCCGTCTACTGGATGGTGACGATCTCGCTCAAGAGCGAGGTGGATCAATTCAGCGTGCCGCCGCGCTGGTTCTCGTTCGCGCCGACCCTTATTCATTACCGCGACGCCTTCTTCGAGCGCTCCTTCGGTCGGTATCTGATGAGCAGCGTGATCGTAGCCGTCTCTTCGACCCTGTGCGCGCTCGTGTTGGGCACGCTGGCCGCGTACGGGCTCGCGCGGTTTCGCTGGCCGCGTCGGATGAACTCGCCGCTCTCGCTGTGGATTCTATCGACGCGTATGTTTCCGCCCATCGTCACGGCCATCCCGCTCTTTCTGATGATGCGCGATGTCCGGCTGCTCAATACACGCGCCTCGCTCATCATCGTCTATACGGCGCTCAATCTGCCCTTCGTCGTCTGGATGATGCGCGGATTTTTTCAGGAGATACCGCGCGAGCTGGAAGAGGCAGCGCGCGTTGACGGCGACTCAAGGCTCGGAGCGCTCAGGCGCGTCGTCCTGCCGCTTGCAGCGCCCGGTCTGGCGGCGACCGCTATCTTCTGCCTCATCATCTCCTGGAACGAACTTCTTCTGGCGCTCATCCTGACGCAGACGGACGCGGCGATGACGCTGCCCGTAGGAATCGCGGGCCGCGTCACGCAGTACGAAATCAAGTGGGGCGTGATGAGCGCCGCCGGGGTTGTGGCGATGACGCCCATACTGTTGTTCGCGCTCGCCGTGCAGAGGTACCTCGTGCGCGGCCTCTCGCTCGGCGCGGTGAAAGGATGAGGAAGGCAGTGACGAGCCGGTGGCGACGGGCGACAAGATAAACCTGCTGTTCCTTTGCTCGTCGCCCCCGCTGGCCCGTCACCTTTGTCGCTGCTTTATGGACGTAAGGTTCGAGCACGTAACGAAAAGGTTCGGCCAGGCGGTGGTGGTGGATCAACTGAATCTGGCCGCCCTCGACGGCGAGTTCGTCGTCCTGCTTGGGCCTTCGGGCTGCGGCAAGACGACGACGCTCAGGATGCTGGCCGGGCTCGAAGACGTTTCGGCCGGAGACATTTATATAGGCGCGGAGCGGGTCAACGACGTGCCGACGCAGCACCGCGACCTCGCCCTGGTCTTTCAATCCTACGCCCTCTACCCGCACATGACGATTGCGGAGAATATCGCTTACCCTTTGCGCGTCAGAAAGACGGGGCGCGAGGAGACGGCGCGGCGCGTCTCGAAGGTTGCCGGAATGCTCGAAATCGGCGGGCTGCTCGGGCGACGCCCGCGCGAGCTGTCGGGCGGCGAACGCCAGCGCGTCGCTCTGGCGCGTGCCATCGTGCGCGAGCCGCGCCTCTATTTGATGGACGAGCCGCTGTCGAACCTGGACGCGAGGCTGCGCGTGCAGATGCGCGGAGAGCTAAAACGCTTACAGCATGAGCTGGGGACGACGACCCTCTACGTCACGCACGATCAGGCCGAGGCGATGACCCTGGCCCATCGCATCGCCGTCATGCACGGGGGGCGTCTTCAGCAGTTCGATACGCCTATGAATATCTATCACCGGCCCGCCAATCGCTTCGTCGCCGGATTCGTCGGAAGCCCCGGCATGAATTTCATAGAGGGCCGGGCCGACCCGGGCGCGCGCCGATTCATAAGCGGCACGCTCGCGCTCGAGTTGTCGGAAGCTCAGCTCGGCAGGATTCGCGATTGCGAGCGCGTGACGCTCGGGCTGCGGCCGGAGCATATACATCTCAGCCACACGGAGCGCGCGGGCGGGCTCCTCCGCGCCAACGTCTATGTGACGGAGCTGATGGGCAACGAGACGCTGGTCTTTCTGCGGTTGTCGGGCGACGAGAAGATCATCGCCCGCGCGAGGGCGGATTTTCGGGCCGAGCAGGAGACGCCCGTCCGTGTCAGCTTCGATATGGAGAGGGCTGAGTTCTTCGACGCGCAGTCGGGCGAAGCGCTCAGGTGAACGGGCGGATACCTTTGAGGAGAAGAGATGAAACTGGCACTGAACGGCGCGACCACGATGCGGGCGGAGCTAACGGTAGACATACGCGCGGCGAGCGCGGCGGGCTTCGATTGTTTGGAAATATGGGCCGCGAAGCTGCGCAAGTTTCTCCAAACGAGCACGACCGCAGAGCTTAAAAGAGTGTTTGAAGAGGCCGGGCTTGAGCCTTACAGCATCAATTCGATCGAGCGCATCACCTTTAGAGATGCGGACGCTCATGCGAAGCTGCTCGCCGAGTGCGAGGAGTTGTGCCTGATTGCGTCCGAGCTTGGGTGCCCTTATGTCGTCGTCGTGCCCGGCCTGTTGCCAGCCGGTCTAAGTTGGCCCGACGTGGTCGAGGAATCGGTTCGAGTCCTGTCAGAGCTTGGCCGCATCGCCGAGCAGCACGGCGTCGCGCTGGCCTTCGAGTTCCTGGGCCAACCGCTTTGCAGCGTGCAGAGATTGGAAGAGGCCGGAGAGATCGTCCGTCGGGTGGCGCGGCCCAATGTCGGACTCGTCATAGACAGTTTTCATTTCTACGCGGGCGGCTCGACCCTGGAATCGATTGAAGCGCTTGATGCGGAAAAACTCTTTATCTTTCACATCAACGATGCGGAGGACAGGCCGCGCGAGCAATTGGAAGACCGCCACAGGCTGCTGCCGGGGCTCGGCGTGCTGCCGCTCAGGGAGATCACGGCCGCGCTCCGGCGCATAGGATACGACCGCGTCACGAGCGTGGAAATATTCAGGCCCGAATATTGGGAGCGCGACCCCACGGAGCTGGCGCGCGAGGCGCATGCGGCGACCCTGCGAGTACTCGGAGCAAAATAGCGTAACGGTCAGGAGAAAGGGAGACGCCGAAGGCACAAGAGATATGGACAGGATTAAAATAGGAATCATCGGCGCGGGATACATCGGCGGAGTTCATGCCGGTGTGCTCGCGCGAGACGAGCGCGTTCGTCTGGCGCGCGTCTACGACATTGACGCCGAGCGCGCCCGACGCCTTGCAAGCTCTTCGGGAGCCGAGAGCGCGCCGAGCGCCGACGAGCTGATCGAAACGTGCGATGCCGTCTATATCGCGACGCCCAATACACAGCACACGGCGCTCGCCATCGCTTCGGCCCGTGCGGGCAAGCACGTCTTTTGTGAAAAGCCTATGGCGACCGATCTTACGGATGCGCGGGCTGTGCTCGATGCGGCGCGGGGCAGCACAGCCGTCTTCCAGGTCGGGCATAATCGCCGCTTCGCTCCCGTCTACGAAAAGCTAAGGGAGCTGATTCATGAAGGAGATGCGCCGCACTCGGCTCATATCAAGATGAATCGCGGCGAGCTGATTAATCCCGAATGGGTCGCAGACCCGCATGTGACGGGCGGCTTTCTCTACGAGACGACCATACACATGTTCGACATGGTGCGCTTTCTGTTCGGCGAGGTCGCGGAGCTTTACTCGGTCGGCTCGACGCACGAATATCCGGAGGTGGACGATTTCTCGGCGCTCCTCAGCTTCAAAAGCGGCATGCATGCGACCCTCGCATCCTCGGCCGATGCGAGCTGGCTCTTTCCCTTCGAGCGCGTCGAGGTCTTTAAGCATCACGCGACGCTTGCGACGCGCGAGATGGAAAGCCTCCATTACAGCACGGGGCTCGAAGGCGCGCACACGACGCATTCCATGCACCAGCTTTCCAAGGAAGAGAAGTGGGGATACGCGCAGGAGGATCGAGCCTTCGTGGATTCAATCGTGACGCGAAGCGCGGCGCGCGTCACGGCCTTTGACGGCTACAAATCGGTCGAGCTGGTAGACGCCTGCTATCGCTCCGTCCAAACGGGAGAGCGAATCAATCTCGACGGCGCGGCCTGATGAGTGCGGCTGTGATTGAACGCGACGACTGTATTTGCTGCTGCTGAGCCTGATAGCTGCTGCTGCTGTTGCCAGCGCCCTCTTCCAGTCCTTACTCGCCCGGCAATCGCAAGGTCGCTATAACTCAATCGGAAGGCTCGCCCCACCTCTGCTTGTGCGCGCTTCCCGGACGAAGGCCACAAGGGCCGCCAAAAGGCTGAGCGACAGGAGCACGGTCACGACGACGGCGCACACGCCCAGCGCCTTTGAATCCCGGCCCAATAAATTATGTTCGCCGACGTGCCCTGCAAATGTGCTCCCGTATGCCCAGGTGCGATACTGATCCATAGGGGTTTCCAGAAAAGTATGCGAGAGCGTGGCGAAGAGAAACAGCAGCGCCGTCCCCGCGACTCTATAGAGGGGTTTTGACCTTGCCAGAAACACTGAGAGGAAGAGCGGGTAGACCACAAGGCTGAAGGTGAAGGGCGTGACGTGTGGAAGAAAAGGCCAGCCGCTGTGATCCGCGCGCAGCACGTGATCTACGTGATGAATCGCGGACAGGGTTGCCGCCGCGAGCAGCAGCTTTTCGCCGAGGCTAAATCTCATAAGCCGGTATTAATCTCCGGTCGGGCGCTGAGCCGTGATTCAACAGGGTCAGGCATATTGTCCGGCGGCGTAGCCGGATGCCCAGGCCCATTGAAAGTTATAACCGCCGAGGTGGCCCGTCACGTCCACGACTTCGCCTATAAAATAGAGGCCCGCGACGCGGCTGGCCTCCATCGTCCGCGACGATAGCTCGCGCGTATCGACGCCGCCCGCCGTGACCTCCGCCTTTTTGTACCCCTCCGTTCCGTCCGGCACAAGACGCCAGTCATGAAGCTTGCGCGCGATCTCTTCCAGCTCCTTGTTCGAGTATCGGTTGACGGGTCTGGACGGAGCATAGAGGCTGCACCACGCCTGTGCAAAACGACGCGGCAGGTATTGGCCCAACAGGTTCGATAGCTCTATCTCGGAGCGCCGCCTGCTCTCGAGCAGTTCGGTCGCGCTCACGTCCGGCAGAAGGTTTATAGAGATGGCGTCGCCCCGCTTCCAGTAGGATGAGATTTGGAGGATCGCGGGGCCGCTCAGGCCCCTGTGCGTCAGCAGTATGTTTTCTCTGAACTCCGCGCCGTTGGTTGAAACGAGCGCGTCTATCGAGACGCCGCTTAGAGCCTTCAAGGCTTCGAGCTTGGACGGGGCAAAGGTCAGTGGGACGAGCGCCGGGCGGGGTTGGCACAACCCCAGACCGAACTGCCTGGCTATGGAATAGCCGAAGTCGGTCGCGCCGAGCGGCGCGATGGAGAGACCGCCCGTCGCGATCACCAGTGACGTGCAGGTGAACGCTCCCTGATCGGTTTCAATCGTGAAGTGTGAATCCTTAGAGACCGTGCGAACCTTGCAGTTGAGACGTAGCTCGACACCTGCGGCTTCGCATTCCGAGAGCAGCATACGTATGATCTCGCGCGAGCTTCCGTCACAGAACAACTGGCCCAGCTTCTTTTCGTGATAGGCGATGCGGTGCTTTTCCACGAGCGCGATAAAGTCCTGCGGCGTGTAGCGGGCGAGCGCCGATTTAACGAAATTCGGATTGGACGAGAGGAAGTTCTCGGGGCGCGTAAAGAGGTTGGTGAAATTGCAGCGGCCTCCGCCGGAGATTGCGATTTTCTTCCCGATGCGCTCGGCGTGCTCAAGAACGAGGACGCTGCGGCCTCGCTTGCCCGCTTCGATGGCGCAAAAGAGACCGGCAGCGCCGCCGCCGATAACTATCACCTCGCGTTTCATCCCTCGGGCCGGGACACGTTCCTTTTCGTGCGCTGCGATTTGCATACTTTAAATGCCGCCTGGGCCGTCGCTCTTCCGGCGCTCCTTGATGACAACCGTCTCGATAATGCTAGAATACGGGCGCACCGCAATACTAACAGCTCGATACGAAGGAGAAAGCATCAAAATTATGCTCAGGGAAGGCGATACTGCGCCGGATTTCAGGGCGCGCGACGCAGAGGGCCGCGAGGTAAAGCTTTCGGACTTTCGCGGCCGGAAGGTCGTGCTCTATTTTTATCCGAAGGACGATACGCCGGGATGCACCAAAGAGGCCTGCTCTTTTCGCGACTCGCATTCGACGTTCGAGGACAAAAACATAAAGGTGCTCGGCGTCTCGCTCGATGATGAATCGTCGCACCAGTCTTTTATCTCAAAATACAATCTGCCGTTCACGCTCCTCTCCGATACGGATCACTCCGTCTCGGAAGCCTTCGGCGTCTATGGCGAGCAGACCTGGGGAGATAAGAAGTTTATGGGAGTGGCCCGCAAGACTTTCCTGATCGACGAGGAGGGCCGTATCAGGAAGGTCTTCGATAAGGTCAACGTCGAAGCGCACAGCGACGAGGTGCTGGAGGCTTTCGGGGAATAACGTGGTCGAGAGGAGAACTCAATGGCAGAAGCAGCAGATCAGGAGAACAGGATACGCGCGGTCGTGCAGGACGAATTGCTTGGCATACTCGGCGATGCACGGGAACTACTGGGCACGAAAGACCCTACGGGGATGGCTAAAAAGGCTCTCGACGGCCTGGCCAACGTGATTCGCAGGCGACAACAGCAGCAGCAGCCCTCCGGGCAGAGTCGGGGTTGATAGGTCTTCGACGCCTCTCTGCGGGCGATAGAGAAGGCAAGTGATAACAGAGCGGGGCGAGGCGCGCTTGAGCCGGGAAGCCCGGCCCGCTTTTGAAAATCCGAAGGAGGGTGGCGGCCCTTATGGCATTGATTGGAGCCAACGAACTGAAACGCAAAATGCTGATAACGGTTGAGGGGCAGCCCTTTACTGTCCTGGAGGTCTTCTTCGCCTCGCCGACGGCACGCGGGGCGGCGACGATGGTCAGAACGAAGCTGCGCCATCTTTTGACCGGCGCGGTGCAGGAGCGCAGCTTCAAGTCGAGCGAGAAATTCGCAGAGCCCGACGTGCAGCTCGTCCCCGCATCTTTTCTTTACAGCGATGCGGAAGGCTGTCACTTCATGGACGAATCGACCTACGAGCAGTTCGCCTTCACGACCGAAGATGTGGGCGATGATCGCGCCTATCTGAAGGACGGCGTTACTGTGCAGGTCTTGAAGTACAACGGCGCGGTCGTCTCCTTACAGTTGCCACAATTCGTAGAACTCAAAGTCCTCAACACGGAGCCCGGGATGCGCGGCGATACGGCTGCCGGAGGCGCGACCAAGCAGGCGACCCTTGAGACGGGACTGGCCGTGCGCGTCCCGCTCTTTATCAAGGAGGGCGAGACCGTGCGCGTCAATACGCAGAACGGCGAGGTCGCCGGAAGAGCCTGACGGCAAAGCTTGTCGGACGCGGCCGAGGGAAAGCTCGCTTTAAAAGCCGTTCCATACGGGGCGCGCGCGCGTCGGAAGAGCTTGAAGAAACGAGGTGACATGGATAAGGAAGTAATCACGCGGGCGGCGCGCGAAGCCGTCAACGACCTGCAACTGGATTGCGAAATCACAGAGGTCGGCAAGCCGTTTGGCAAGACTACCTGGTGCGTGCAGTTCACGGGCAGCTACGGGCAGTTCTGCGACGAGTTTCAGGACAAGGCGGGTAAGGAAAACAGCGCCCGCGTCATCCGCGAAAAGATCAAAAGATTTTTCCTCAAACAGCGAAAGCCGACGCGGATCGTCCGTGGGAAGGGCCCGGCCACGAAGAGTAGAAGCCGTACGGAAGGCAACCTGCTCGGCACGCTGATGGAGGTCGGCGAACAGGCGCTCAGGCAGGCATCGCGCATCACAAGCGAGGTCGTCGAGCGCGCCTCTACCTTAAATCGTGCGGTGCTCAAAACAGAGGCAGACCTGGTCGAAGGCATTAGCCCGACGGCGGCCGAGTTGATCCGTCCGGACAGCGCGAGCCCACGCCCGTTTGAAGCCCAGCCGCCGCGCAGAGAGTTGGTGGCCGAGCAGGAGGGGGCTTCGCAGCAAACCCAAAAGCAATCGTCGCGGGCTACGAAATCCGCTCGCAAGGCAGCCCCGAGCGTTGCCGTCAAAACGGCGCGAGCGTCGAAGGCGACACCAGAGGCGCGTGCCTCTAAAAAGAGGGCCGCGAAGGCGAGCACGAAAAAGAGGGCTTCCAAAAAGAGCGCCACGAAGGCTGGCCGTAAAAAGAGCGTCGGCAAAAAAAGGAGCGGCGGCAAAGCGCGGCGGTAGCTCGAGGATGAGTTTTGCAGGAGACGCGGCGCGCGCCGCCCGTCGTTTGGCGTAAAGCGCGCGCCCCCCCGTCGAATATTTATCCGATTTCGGGACGCGGCCATCCCGAAATTGGGAAACGCCAGCGCTCCTCCCCATTATCACTCCCTGATTTAGTCAAGCCCGCCACAGGCGACGCGCCCTCACGCTCGCGTTGGCACGGTATTTCCATGTTGGAGCGCGTCACCTGCGGTATCCACAGCAAATCTTTCAAGGCGGAAAAAAGTAATGAAGATGGGAACTCTGCTGTGAATACTACGTTCTAATCCTCTAGGGAAAGAGATGTGGCGAGAGGAGCGCCCCCTTACCAATGCTGATCCAACTAAGAAACATAGACAAGTTTTACGAGCACGGTGTGCAGAAGACCTACGTGCTGCGGCGCGTCGGGATGGACATCGAAGAAGGCGAGTTCGTTTCCATCATGGGGCCGTCGGGTTCCGGCAAATCGACGTTGCTTCACATCCTGGGCATGCACGACAGCGCCTGGACGGGCGACTATTATTTCGCGGGCCATCCGGTTCACAAGCTCGGCAAGAAGGAGCGCGCGCAAATCCACAAGCAGTACATCGGCTTCGTCTTTCAGAGCTATCACCTGCTCGACCACCTGACCGTTTACGAGAATCTCGAAATCCCGCTCTCCTACAAAGATATTAAGAAGACGGATCGCGATAGCATAGTCGCCGACACGCTCGACCGTTTCCAGATCGTCGGCAAGAAGGATTTGTACCCGAACCAGTTGTCCGGCGGACAGCAACAACTCGTAGGCGTGGCGCGGGCCGTCATCATGAAACCGAAGCTGCTGCTCGCCGACGAGCCGACAGGGAATCTGCATTCGAGCCAGGGCAAAGAGATCATGGAGCTGTTCAAGAGACTCAATAACGAGGGGACGACCATCATACAGGTCACGCACTCGGAACAGAACGCAAGCTACGGCAACCGTATCATCAAGCTCCAGGATGGCTGGGTCGTCAACGATTAAGAGGCGCGAAGGCCGAAGCTACACCCTGAGCAGAGAGGGGCGACCGGGCTCTCTCTCTATGAGTTACGAGCCCCGGCAAGGTTTTCCGATTCCGAACAATCGTTTCCCGGAAGCGAGAATAGAAGGGTTGCGAGGGCCGGGCCGGGTTTACGCGTAAGTTCAAGTATTGCCTAATTTAAGCCGGGGCGGGCCGGTGGCACGCGGTTCGCTCTCGAAATCGGAGCGGAGTAATAAATGGATATACCTCGTAAAAATAAGAAGAAGCTCAATCGCCGTGTGCGGCAGATCATTCTGGCGGCCCTCGCCATCGTGGCCATCGCGCTCATCACGTTTGGCGTCTCGCGTCTGAAGCCCGCCGCGCCGAGTGTTGATCGCGCCACCGTCTGGATAGATACGGTCAAGCGCGGCCCCATGCTCAGACAGGTGCGCGGCCCCGGCTCGCTCGTCCCCGAAGAGGTCAGGGTGATCGCCGCCGCCACCGAAGGCCGCGTCGAGCAGATACTGGTTCAGCCCGGTACGGAAGTGACGGCCGGGACTGTGCTGCTTGAACTGATTAACCCGACCCTGGCCCAGGAGGCGCAGGATGCCGTCTTCGCGTTGCGCGCGGGCGAGGCCGATTATAACAATCTGAAGGTTCGCCTTGAGAGCGAGCGTATGACGCAGGCGGCAGCCGCCGCTACAGTCCGCGCCCAATACCAGGAGGCCAAGCTGCAATCCGACACCGACGAGCAGTTGGCAAAGGACGGACTGATCCCTGCGCTGAATCTGAAACTCTCCAGAGTGAGAACCGAAGAGCTTGCCAATCGCTACAAGATCGAGCAGCAGCGTCTTGAAGTAAACGCAAAATCCGTCAAAGCTCAACTGGCGGCGCAGGAGGCGCGCCTGTCACAGCTTCGCGCGCTCGCGCAACTGCGTCAAAGCCAGCTCGGAACACTGAGGGTGCTGGCCGGAACCAACGGCGTATTGCAGGAGATGGTGGTCGAGGTGGGCCAACAGGTCACGCCGGGGACGAACCTGGCGCGCGTCGCCGAGCCGCAGAACCTCAAAGCCGAGCTGAGAATCGCCGAGACGCAGGCCAAGGATATACAACTGGGCCAACAGGCCGCCATCGATACGCGCAACGGCATTATTCCGGGCCACGTAATGCGCATCGACCCGGCCGCCGTGCAGGGAACGGTGACGGTGGACGTGGCGCTCGACGGCGAGTTGCCGCAGGGCGCGCGCCCGGCCCTGAGCGTTGACGGCACAATCGAGTTGGAACGCCTGAGCGATGTCATCTACGTTGGCCGCCCGGCCTTCGGCCAGTCGCAGAGCACCGTCGGCATGTTCAAGCTCGAAGAGGGCGGCAAGAGCGCCGTCCGCGTGCAGGTCAAGATGGGCCGCAGCTCCGTCAATACCGTGGAGATTCTCGAAGGCCTACAACCCGGCGATCAAGTGATCTTGTCGGACACGTCCGCCTGGGACAACTACAATCGCATTCTCTTGAATTGAAAAGAAGCGGTCAGCGATCAGCGGTCAGAGTAGCCAGCCAATTATCCGAGAGACCTCGAACACATACGGAGAGAGGTCTTTCACTGACCATTCGATCAACGATCACCGATAACCCCTAACTTGAGGAGAAATCCATGTCTCAATCTGGTCAACCACTGATTCGCCTTGAGGGCGTCACCAAAGTTTTCTACACCGACGAAGTAGAGACGCACGCTCTGGCGGGCACTCACCTTGATATAGAGAAAGGGGAATACGTCTCGATCACGGGCCCATCGGGGTGCGGCAAATCCACGTTGCTCTCGATCCTCGGCCTGTTGGACTCCCCGACGGACGGCGCTTACTGGCTCGGCGGTAAGACGGTCTCCGACCTTTCGCTCTCGGAGCGCGCCCGCATACGCAATCGCGAGGTCGGCTTTATCTTTCAGAGTTTCAACCTGATCGGCGACCTGACCGTTTACGAGAACGTCGAGCTGCCCTTGACCTATCGCGGCATGAGCGCGGGCGACAGGCGCAAGCGGGCGACGGACGCCCTCGAAAGGGTCGGCATGGCACACCGCGCCAAACACCTGCCGAGCCAGCTCTCGGGCGGTCAGCAGCAGCGTGTCGCCGTGGCGCGCGCCGTCGCGGGCGAGCCCCTGATACTGCTCGCCGACGAGCCGACGGGCAACCTGGATTCCACCAACGGCGAGGCCGTCATGGATCTCCTGCGCGAACTGCACCGGGGCGGGGCGACCATCTGCATGGTGACGCACGACCCGCGCTACGCGCGCTATGCGGATCGCGCCATACATCTGTTCGACGGCCGCGTAGTCAAAGAGGAAGAGAGCGTGGAGGCGGCGTAATGGGCACCCTCTGGCAAGACCTGCGGTACGGCGCTCGAATGCTTTTGAATAAGCCCGGCTTCACTGCGGTCGCCGTGCTGGCGCTCGCCTTAGGCATCGGGGCCAACAGCGCCATCTTCTCCGTAGTTAACGCGGTGCTCCTCAGACCGCTGCCCTACGAAGACTCGAACCGGCTGGTCTTGATCTCGGAGTACCCCAAACAGGAGGGCGTCCCCGACACCCTCACCATGACCTCTTACCCCAACATCAATGATTGGAGAGACCAGAACCATGTCTTTGAGGGCGTGGCGTCGTTTCGCACTAGCGGTTTCACGCTGACCGGCGTGGAGCAACCCGAGCGTCTTAACGGGGTGCGCGTCTCGGCCGATTTCTTCAACCTGCTTCGCGTCCGTCCCCTCATCGGGCGCTCGTTTCTCCCGGAAGAAGACAGACCCGGAGGCGAGCGCGTCGTCCTGATGAGTCATAGCCTCTGGCAAAGGCGCTACGGCGGCGCCGCAGACGTGGTCGGACGCACGCTCGTCCTGAGCGATGAGCAGTACAGAGTAATAGGCGTTCTGCCCGCCGACTTCAACTTTCCCTTCGCTGGCCGTAAGACCGAATTGTGGGCGACCACCGCCTACGAGGGACAGAACCTGACATCCAGGGGCTCGCGCACCAGCTTCGTCATCGCGCGTCTTAAGGCGGGCGTGAGCGTTGCGCAGGCGCAAGCCGACCTGGAACGGATCGCGAGCCGTATCGAACAACAGTATCCGGACATCAACACGGGACTCGGCGTGCACGTCACGGGCATGCAGGAGCAACTTGTGGGCAAGGTTCGGCCCGCGCTCTGGATGCTCTTGGGCGCGGTCGGTTTCGTGCTTCTCATCGCCTGTTCCAACGTGGCGAATCTTCTGCTGGCGCGGGCGACCGTGCGGCAGAGGGAGGTCGCGATTCGCACTGCTTTGGGGGCGGGGCGGTGGCGCATTGTGCGGCAGTTGTTGACGGAGAGCCTGCTGCTTGCGGGCTTGGCGGGCGCGGTGGGCCTGTTGATGGCCGTCTGGGGAATCGATCTGCTGGTCGCGCTCAGCCCTTCGGATCTGCCGCGTTTCGACACTGTCCGGGTGGATGCCCGCGTGCTCGGCTTTACCATGTTCGTCTCGCTTCTGACGGGCGTAATCTTCGGTTTGGCACCGGCGCTGAAAACCTCCAGGATCGATTTGACGCAGGCGCTCAAGGAGGGAAGTCGCAGCCTCGCGCATGCGGGACTGCGGCTGAAAGGGTTGCTCGTCGTCTCCGAGATGGCGCTGGCGCTGGTGCTCCTGATCGGCGCAGGGCTTCTGATAAAGAGTTTCTGGCGGCTGCAAGACGTTGATCCCGGATTCAATCCGAAGAACGTCTTGACGATGCGCATCAACCTGCCTGACAAAAAGTATCCCGAGGGGAAGGAGCGCATCGCCTTCGTCAAGGGGGCCATTGAGCGGATCAACGCGCTGCCCGGCGTGGAGCGGGCGGCCTTCGTCACCCCCGTCCCATTCAGCGGCGATTTCATCGGGAGCAGCTTTGCCATAGACGGGCGACCCGCTCCCGTCCCCGGACAGGAGCCGAGCGCAGATTTTCGCGGCATCACTCCGGATTATTTCAGCGCCCTCAATGTGCCGCTCATAAGGGGACGTTACTTTACCGAACAGGACAGGAAAGGCTCGGTCGGCGCGGCCATCATCAACGAGACTCTGGCGCGTCGCTACTTCTCGGGCGAAGACCCCATTGGCAAGTCCCTCATAGATGTCGGCGTCGGGGTTGACGAAGACGAGCCGAAGCGTTGGGAGATCGTCGGCGTGGTGGGCGACGTGCGCCATCGCGGCCTCGATATCGAACCCGCGCCGGAGGTTTACCTGCCGCACCAGCAGCAAGCCTGGAACTGGGGATACTTCGTGATTCGCACCCGCACTGAGCCGTCCGGCCTGGCGGCCAGCGTCATCGCCCAGATTCTCTCCATAGACAAAGATCAGGCTGTTGCCAGAGTCCAGACGCTCGATCAGATGATCGCCGGTTCTGTTGCGCGGCCCCGCTTCTACATGCTGTTGCTTACGGTCTTCGCGGGCGTCGGCCTGATCCTCACTGTCGTCGGCATCTACGGCGTGATGGCCTATTCGGTCGCCGAGCGCACCCACGAGATAGGGATACGGATGGCCTTAGGCGCGCGCCAGCGCGACGTGCTCAGGATGGTACTCGGCCACGGGATGTTGCTTGCGCTGGCGGGTATCGCTCTCGGTCTTGCGGCCGCGTTTCTACTGACGCGCGTCGTCGCGAGCCTGCTCTTCGAGGTGAGCGCGACAGACCCGCTGACCTTCGCCTGTGTCGCGCTGCTGGCGGCGCTGGTCGCGCTTCTGGCCTGCTATATCCCTGCGCGCAGGGCGACGCGCGTCGATCCCATGATCGCGCTTCGTTACGAATGAAGCGCCCGAAAGATCGGGGCCGCAAAATTTTGAAAACTCTTCAGGCTCTCGGTCGGGTTTGAGGTGAGCAGAGGGTGAATCAATCTAAAAGGGTCTCTGCCGGAGGTTTTAGCGAGATGAGAATAACTTTGAGCCGCGGCGTCACGCTACTGTTGCTGGTGGCCGTCTGTCTGCCCGGCGTCGCGACGCGAGCCGAGGGCGAGTTCAAGGAAACGCTCCGTTTCGAGAACAAGAACGACACCAAAAAGATCGAGCTGCATGTCCCCGCCTCGGCGCGGTTGATGAGCGTGCAGGTGAAATCGTCTCTCCGGGCGGGCGCTATCAACTGGACGCTGCGCGACGCGAGCGGGAACGAGCGCCTGCGGGGCGAGGGAAGGGGAAAGGGACGGTACATAGGCTCGACGGGCAACATAGATGCGATACCCGGAGTCTGGACGCTCGAAGTCGGATTCGAGGACGCGACCGGCAGCTACGACATTGTTTGGATGACGGGATGAGCGGGTAATCAAATTCGACGGGCGGCACTTCTCTCTGAAAAGGGGCGGCTATGATGAGCACATTCTGGCAAGACCTGCGGTACGGCGCGCGAATGCTCTTGAGGAAGCCGGGCTTTACCCTTGTGGCCGTCATCACGCTCGCCCTCGGCATCGGCGCTAACACTGCGATCTTCACGGTCGTCAACGCGGTGCTTTTGCGCTCGCTGCCCTATCCGCAGCCTGAGCAGCTCGTCCGCATCGGCGGGACGAACCTCCAGCGCAATAAGACGCTCGGCACGATGAGCCCGCAGGACTTTTATGACTGGCGAGACCGCAACACGGTTTTCGAGAGCATCGCGGCCTACGACAGTTGGTCGCCTTCGCTGACGGGCACGGGCGAGCCCGAGAGATTGGCGGCCGGACGCGTCTCGGCCAGCTTCTTCAACGTCCTCAAGTCGGAGCCCGCGCTTGGTCGCTCCTTCCTTCCTACCGAAGAACAGCGAGGCAATCAGATGGTCGCCGTCCTGAGCTACGGGCTCTGGCAGCGTCGCTTCGGCGCAGACCCTAAGATTGTGGGCCGCCAGATCATGCTCAACTCGGTGGGCTACACGGTGGTGGGCGTCATGCCTCGTGATTTCGAGTCGCCGCAATTCTCCGGCATCGGTTTTGAACAGCCGGAGCTATGGGCTCCGTTTGCGCCAGACCTCACGCAATGGTCGCGCAGCGGTCGCGCCGTGGATGCAGCCATCGCGCGTCTCAAGGCGGGCGTCTCGCTCGAACAGGCGCAGGCCGAGATGCACCTGATCGCTCGCCAGCTACAGCAACAGTACCCCGAAGAAAATGCGGGCGAGGATGTCAGCCTCGCATCTTTGCACGGGCAGCTTGTCGGAAAGATACGTTCGGCGCTGCTGGTCTTTCTGGTCGCGGTCGGGTTCGTGCTGCTGATCGCGTGCGCCAACGTCGCCAATCTATTGCTGGCGAGGGCCGCCGCGCGGCAGCGAGAGATGGCGATCAGGACGGCGCTCGGCGCGGGACGTTATCGAATCGTTCGCCAGCTTTTGACCGAAAGCCTTCTGCTGTCCGCGTTGGGCGGCCTGCTCGGGCTGCTGCTGGCGCTCTGGGCCACGGACTATCTGGTTGCGCTCGGTTCCGATTCTATTCCGCGTCTCGGCTCAATCGGCCTCGACCTGCGCGTGCTCTCGTTCACGACGGCCCTGACGTTTTTGACCGGCATCGCTTTCGGGCTCGCGCCCGCCATTTCCACATCGAATCCGGATTTGAACGAGACGCTCAAGGAAGGCGGCCGAACTTCGACGGGCGGGGCGGGACGCCAGCGTGTGCGAAGCCTACTGGTCGTCTCGGAGATTGCGCTCTCCTTATTACTGTTGATCGGGGCGGGCCTTCTGATAAAGAGTTTCATGCGGCTACAGCGCGTCGATCCCGGTTTTGATCCGCGCAACGTGCTTTCGATGTCCATCTTTCTCCCCGGCACGAAGTATCCCGAGGAAAGCCAGCACGTCGCCTTCTTCGACCAGTTGGATGAGCGTGCCGCGTCGCTTCCAGGCGTTGAGGCCGTCGGCATGGTGAGCAATCTTCCCGTGAGCGGGAACTTCGATACGGTCTCCTTCTATATAGAGGGCCAGCCCGTTCCCGCTCCCGCAAATGTTCCGGATGTGGAACGCTACACCATCAACTCGGACTATTTCCGTGCGATGGGCATTCCGTTGCTCAGTGGTCGGCCCTTCGGGGCTCAGGATCGAGCCGATGCTCCGGCGGTCGCGATCATCGCTGACACGGCGGCCCGCCGCTTCTGGCCCAATGAAAGCCCGATCGGAAAACGCATCAAGCTGGGGAGCCTTGATAACCCTGAGCGCCCGTGGATTTCAATCGTCGGAGTGGTCGGCGATGTCAGGCATTACGGGCTGGACATCGCTCCGGAGCCGCAACTCTATCTCCCGCACAGGCAGAACCCTACGCAGTTTATGACATTGGTCGTCCGCAGCACGGGCAATCCGGAGGGCCAGATCGCAGCCGTACGCGAACAGGTCTGGGCCATAGACAGGGATCAGCCGGTTTTCAACATCAAGCCGATGGAGAGCTTCGTGGCGGAATCAATCGCGCCGCGCCGCTTTACGATGCTGCTGCTGGGCCTGTTCGCAACAGTCGCCCTTGTGCTTGCGATCATCGGCCTCTACGGCGTGATGAGTTACGCGGTCACGCAGCGCACCCACGAGATAGGCGTTCGCATGGCACTGGGCGCGCAAGGCAGTGACGTATTAAAGATGATCGTCGGTCATGCGATGACGCTCGTCATGATCGGCGTCGTCACGGGGCTCGTGGCGGCCTTTGCCCTGACCCGCGTCATCTCAAGCTTTCTGTACGGCGTGAGCGCCACCGACGCCTGGACGTTTGTCGCCGTGCCGCTCCTTTTATGCGCGGTCGCGGCGGCCGCAAGCTATCTGCCAGCGCGCCGGGCGACCAAAGTAGACCCCATGGTTGCGCTTCGTTACGAGTGAGGAGGCAGTTGTCGTTATGGGAACCATCTTGCAGGATTTGCGCTACGGCGTGCGCGTACTGATTAAGAATCCGGGCTTCACTCTAATAGCGATCATCGCCCTCGCTTTAGGCATCGGGGCCAACACGGCCATCTTCTCGGTCGTCAATGCGGTGCTCCTGAGGCCGCTGCCCTTTGAGGACTCCGAACGGCTCGTCAACGTGTGGTCGGGTAATGCGAAAAGGGGAATCAAGAGATACCCCACGTCCTATCCTAACTTCGCGGACTGGCGCGATCAGAACCGCGTCTTCGAGCACATGGCCGCATACGGCGAGACGAGCGTTGTGCTCAGCGGCATAGAAGCTTCGGAGCAGATTGATGGACAGATGGCTTCCGGCGATCTTTTCAAGGTGCTCGGCGTCAAGGCCGCACTGGGTCGCGTCTATTCGAGGGAGGATGAAGAATCCGGCTCGCTCAGGGTCGCCGTCATCAGTCATGACCTGTGGCAGCGCCGCTTCGGCGCAGACCCTAAGGTTGTGGGCCGCCAGATCATGCTCGATGGAAACAGCTTCACGCTTCTCGGAGTCATGCCGCAGGGGTTCAGCTTTCCGCTGGGCCAGGCGCGTGACCCTCAGTTCTGGGCTCCACTGAATCCGAAGAGCGAGACGAACATGGAACGCGGAGCAAACTACCTGGGGGTGGCCGCGCGCCTTCGACCTGACGTGAGTCTGCAACAGGCGCAGGCCGAGATGGATACAATCGCGCGCAAGCTTGAGCAGGACTATCCGGAAAAAAACACCGGGCGAAGCATCAACCTCGTCACCATGTACGAGGGCGTGGTGGGAAACATCAGACCCTCTCTGTTCGTACTGCTCGGGGCCGTCGGCTTTGTGTTGCTGATAGCGTGCGCCAACGTCGCCAACCTGCTCCTGGCGCGCGGCGCGTCCAGACAAAAAGAGATTGCCATTCGCACTGCTCTGGGAGCGCGTCGCTCGCGCATCGTCCGCCAGTTGTTGACCGAAAGCCTTCTGCTCTCGATATGCGCCGGGGCCGTGGGCCTGCTCATAGCCCTGTGGGGTGTTGACCTGCTGGGGACGGCGATTCCCGTAGACATCCCGCGCGTCAAAGACATAGGGCTCGACTCGCGAGTGCTCGGCTTTACGGTCGCGGTCTCGCTTCTGACGGGGCTCATCTTCGGCCTCGCGCCCGCTCTCTCTACCTCCAAGACGGATTTGAACGAGACGCTCAAGGAAGGCGGCCGTAGCTCGACGCAGAGCATTCGACGCAATCGCGTGCGCAGCCTCCTGGTCGTCTCGGAAGTCGCGCTCTCGCTCGTGCTGCTCGTCGGCGCGGGCCTTTTGATCCGGAGCTTTTTACAGCTTCAGACGGTCAATCCCGGCTTTGATCCGCACAACGTACTGACGGCGAGCATTGCGCTTCCTTCCGCCAAGTATGCTGAGGAACGGCAGCAGGCCGAGTTCTTCAATCAACTTCTGGAACGCGCGGCGGCGCAGCCGGGCGTGCAAACGGTCGGCATCACCAGCCTGCTTCCGCTCAGCGGTCAGATCGCGCAGAACGTCTTCAACATAGAGGGTCGCCCGCCGCTTCCACCCGGAGAAAGGCTGACGGCACACGCGCGCGTCATCAGCCCCGAATATCTGCGCGCCCTGGGCATCCCTCTTCTGAAGGGGCGCAACTTCAGCTCGCAGGATACGAGTAACGCTCCGAAAGTGCTCATCATCAACGAGACTCTGGCGCGCCGCTACTTTCCGGGCGAAGACCCCATCGGCAAGCGCGTCACTCCGACCATCGCCGAAAACTTCACGGCCGAGATCATAGGCATCGTCGGCGACGTGCGCCACATGACGCTGGATACGGAGGTGACCCCCGAGTTTTATGTCTCGCATCTACAGTTGCCGCAGCCCTATATGACGATAGTGGCGCGCGCGGCTGAATCTTCAAATGCGGCCAGCCTGACGGCGGGCCTGCGCAGCGCAGTTCAGCAGGTCGACGCGGATCAACCGCTCTCCGATGTCAGAACGATGGAACAAGTCCTCGCCGACTCGACCGCGCGCCGCCGCTTCAACACTCTTCTGCTGGGTCTCTTCGCTTCGCTCGCGCTCGTCCTGGCAGCGGTCGGCATCTTCGGCGTGATGAGCTATTCGGTCACACAGCGCACGCACGAGATAGGCATACGGATGGCTTTGGGAGCACGCGAGAGCGATGTGCTCAGGATGATCGTGGGCCAGGGAATGATTCTGGCGGTGATCGGCCTCGCGGTCGGCCTCGCCGCCGCCTTCGGCCTGACGCGTCTGATGTCGAGTCTGCTTTACGGAGTCAGCGCAACAGACCCGCTGACCTTCGCGGGCGTATCGCTGTTGCTGGCGGCCGTGGCCCTCGTCGCCAGCTACATCCCGGCGCGCCGGGCGACCAAAGTAGACCCCATGGTTGCGCTTCGTTACGAGTGAGGAGGCAGTTGTCGTTATGGGAACCATCTTGCAGGACTTACGCTACGGCGTGCGAATGCTTATCAAGAGCAGGGCTTTCACCCTCGTCGCGGTGCTCGCCCTCGCTTTAGGGATCGGGGCCAACACGGCCATCTTCTCGGTCGTCAATGCGGTGCTCCTCAGAAAGCTTCCCTACGCGCAGCCGGAGCGTGTGGTCAGGATTTGGGGAACCAACACGCAGCAGAGCGTGCCGCGCGGCGAGGGCGACTATTACGATTTCAACATCTCGACGAACGACTTCGCGGACTGGCGTGCCTCGAACCACGTCTTTGAATCCATAGCCGTCTTCAGCAGCCTCGGCAGCGTTACCCTCACGGGAAGAGACGAGCCCGTGCGCCTCAGGTGTCCCGTCGTGTCGGCAGATTTTTTCAAAGTGCTCGGCGTCCAACCCGCCCTCGGGCGCTTCTTTCTTCCGGAGGAAGAGCAACAGGGCAAACATCGCGCCGTGGTCTTGAGCTACGGGACGTGGCAGGGCCGTTTCAACGCCGACCCGAACATCGTCGGGCAGACGCTCGTGTTGAGCGGCAACAGCTACACGGTCGTCGGAGTCGCGCCGAAAGAGTTTGAGCACCCGAGGCCCAACCCGACAGCCGAGCCCGAAATGTGGCGGCCCCTGGCGCTTCAGCTTGAGCCGGGCGAGAGAAATAATCACTGGCTGCATGCCATCGCGCGCCTCAAGCCGGGCGTCACTACAGAGCAGGCACAGGCCGAGATGAATCTCATCAACGGTCAATTGGAGCGGCAGTATCCGGACTCCAACACCGGTCGCGGCGTCCGTCTCAGCTCGCTTCACGAATCGATGGTCGGAAATATTCGCTCCGCTCTGAGCGTGCTCTTCGGGGCTGTCGGCTTTGTGCTACTGATCGCGTGCGCCAACGTGGCAAATCTATTGCTGGCGCGTTCGTCGACGCGGCAAAGGGAGATGGCGATTAGGACGGCGCTCGGCGCGAGCCGCCTCCGCGTTATTCGTCAACTGCTGACGGAGAGCGTACTGCTGTCTGTGCTCGGCGGCGCGCTCGGGCTGCTGATTGCTTTGTGGGCGACGGATTTGTTGATTGGCTTGAGCGGCGGCGAGATACCGCGCCTGAGCGCGATCAGTATCGACGCCCGGATGCTCGGCTTTACGGCCGCCGTCTCGCTTCTGACCGGCATCATCTTCGGACTCGCACCGGCGCTCGAAGCCTCAAGGCCGGACTTGAACGTTTCGCTCAAGGAAGGCGGGCGGGTCGCAACCGGAAGAGGGCGACAGCGATTTCGACAGGCGCTCATTGTCTCGGAAGTGGCGCTCTCGCTCGTGCTGCTCATTGGCGCGGGGCTGATGATGAAGAGCTTCTGGCGTCTGCAACACGTCAATCTGGGCTTCAATCCCGAGAACCTGCTGACGATGTACGTCTCGCTGCCGCAGACTCGTTATCCTGAACAGAGTCAGGCGGCTCTGGTTCAACAGCGCATCGTCGAACGCATCAGCGCGCTGCCCGGCGTGGCCTCCGCCGCCTCCGTCAGCATCCTTCCCCTGAGCGGCGGAAACTCCTGCGACGGAGTGATGATCGAGGGCCGTCCAGCGGCCACCGCATCGGACGTGCCGTGCGTGGAGGTTCGCTCCATCAGCCCCGATTACTTTCGCACGATGGGCGTTCCGCTGGTTCGCGGGCGCGCCCTCAACGATCATGACACGAGCGATGCTCCGGCGGTCGTCGTCGTCAACGAGAGCCTCGTGCGCCGCCTGTTTCCGGGCGAAGACCCCCTGGGCCGCCGCATCAACCACAGCGCGCCCGACAAGCCGCAGGTCTGGCGCGAGATCGTCGGGGTGGTCGGAGATATAAGGCATTTCGGCCCGGACGCCGAAGCCCGGCCGGAGTTTTACGAGCCGCAACTGCAAGCGCCTAACTGGGGAACAGGGCTCGTCGTGCGCGCCAGCGGCGACCTGACGAATCTGGCGGCGGCCGTCCGTGGCGAAGTGCGCGCGCTCGATCCAGACCTCCCCGTTTATAACCTGAAGAGCATGGAAGAGCTGGTCTCGGAAACGGTCGCGCAGCCGCGTTTTCGAACCCTGCTGCTCGCCATCTTCGCTGCGGTGGCGCTGCTGCTCTCGGCGACGGGACTCTACGGCGTGATGAACTACTGGGTGACGCAGCGTACGCGCGAGATCGGCGTTCGCATGGCTTTGGGAGCGCAGGCGCGTGATGTGCTTCGGATGGTGGTGGGCCAGGGAATGATCTTAGCGGCCATCGGAGTGGCGGTCGGGCTCGTCGCCGCCTTCGGCCTGACGCGCCTCATCAACAGTTTATTGTTTAATGTCAGCGCCACAGACCCTTTGACGTTCGCCTGCGTGGCGCTCGCGCTGTGCGTTGTGGCTTTCCTGGCGAGCTACCTGCCAGCGCGCCGGGCGACCAAAGTAGACCCCATGGTTGCGCTCCGTTACGAATAAGGAAGAGGGAATGAAGAGGCTCAGGCGCATGATCTATCGAAAGGCGAGCGACGGGCGGCGACGCGCCCGCCAGTTTTCGCCCGCGCGCCTGCTGCTCGTCGAAGAGGCGGCGGCCCTTTGCGCCATGCTCGGGTTCTGGCTCGGCGGCAGTTATCGCTCGAATCTGGCGGGAGCGGCCACGGCGCTCGGCCTTTTGGGGCTGCTGCTGGCGATGGTCTTGCGTCGCGTCTCGACGTTGATCGACCGGCGCTTCCTACAGGAGAAGTACGACGAGCAGCGCATCCTGGCCGACCTGGGCCACGCCGCGCGCGCCGTCACGACCATCGAGCAACTCTTCAAGCTGGTGGTCGGCAACATACAGGATGCGCTCCACACCGAGAACGTCTCGATCTTCGTGCGCGATGACGCGTCGGGCGATTACGTCTGTGGAATCAACGCGCGGCATACGCCGACGCCTCTCTCTTTAGTCGCGCGCCCGCTCATGCTTGAGCGCGGGGCCTTCGTCGTCCGGCGTTTGAAGAAGCTTGGAATCCCGCTCGGCGTCGGCCCGAAGGATTTCGAGGTCTGGGCCCAGGCGCTCGCCTCCGACACGAGCGTGCGGCGCGAGGCGCGTCAGCAGGAGATAGCTACGCTGCAAAGCATCAACACGCGGCTGCTGGTTCAGATCATGATGAAGGACGAGCTGGTCGGATTGATCTCGCTCGGCCCGTGCATGGGTGATAAGCCCTACTCGGCGGAAGACAAGAGGATGCTGATGGCAATCGCCGGGCAGATGGCCTTCATCATCGAGAACGCGAAGCTCGTGCAGCGCATGGTCGAGGAAGAGCGCCTGCGACGCGAGCTGAGCGTTGCGACCGAAGTGCAGCGGCGTCTCTTTCCGGCGCACCCGCCCGTCGTCGCATCCCTCGAGCTGGCGGGTTTCTGTCAACCGGCGCGCGAGGTCGGCGGCGACTACTACGATTTCCTCAATCTGGACGACGGGCAGATCGGCGTGGCGGTGGCGGATGTCGCGGGCAAGGGAATCTCGGCGGCGCTTTTAATGTCGACCGTGCAGGCCAGTTTACGCAGCCAGGCGATTGCGGCGCGCGGCTCGCTCTCCGATCTGGTTTCGACGATGAACCGACTGATGTACAGCTCGACCGGGGCGGAGAGCTACGCGACCTTTTTTTACGCGCAGTTTGACGAGCGCTCGCGCCGTCTCACCTACGTTAATGCCGGGCACAATCCTCCTTTTCTGATGCGGCCGCGGACGGACGCGCGCCTTGCGGCGCAGGAAGAAGAAGACGAGCCCTCTTACGGCGCGCTCAGCAGCAGCCGCCGCTTGCGAGCCTCGGCCCCGGAGGCGAGAAGCGACGCGGGCCGCACCGCTTCTGCTGCTACTACTTCTACTGCTGCTGCGGTGTTGGAAGCGCCGTGCGCTGCTGGCCCGGATGACGCCTCTTTCAAGGAGGAATCCTGCCTGCGGCTCACCGTCGGCGGCCCCGTGATCGGCGTCTTTCGCAGTTGCGTCTACGAACAGGAGAGCGTCCAGTTGCAGAGCGGCGATGTGCTGCTCGCCTATACGGACGGCGTGACCGAGGCCTTCAACTCTGAGGGCGAAGAGTTCGGAGAAGAACGCTTAGAGGGGCTCCTGCGAGAGTGCGCGCATTCTTCGGCGGAAGAGGTGCGCGAGGCGGTCGTGCGGAGCGTGCGCGAGTGGTGCACGGGCGCACCGCAGCACGACGACCTGACATTCATAGTCCTAAAGGTGAAGTAAACCAGAGCGCCGGACGTGCTGCGAGTCTCGCTTCCGGCGCGTGCGCGAGTTGTGAGACGTGCCGCTTCACACAAGCTGCCAGGGGGCAGCTTGTGTGATAGGTGCGTATCCAAAAGAGAGAGTGAAGGGGTGATGATGCGATGAGAACCTTGATTCAGGATTTGCGTTACGGCGTTCGCATGCTGGTGAAGAATCCGGGCTTCACTGTGATCGCGATTCTCGCTCTGGCGCTCGGCATCGGTGCTAATACGGCGATCTTCTCCGTGGTCAACGCGGTGCTCTTGAGGCCGCTGCCCTACAGGGACGCGGAGCGGATTGTGTGGGTCGAGGCGGTGAATCCGGCCGCGCAGATCACGCGAAGCAACGTCTCGCCACCGGATTTCTTAGACCTAAAAAATCAGAGCCAGGTCTTTGAAGACATGGCGGCCTTCGTTACGGGCGGCGCAATCCTTTCGGGAGGCACGGAGCCCGAACGCATCCCCGCATCCTTTGTTACAGCCAATTTCTTTTCCGTGCTCGGCGTAAAGCCTGCAATGGGGCGCGAGTTTCGCGCCGAGGAGGACAGGCCCGGCGGCCCCTCCGTCGTCGTCATCAGTCATGGGCTCTGGCAGCGTCGCTTCGGCGCAGACCCCTCGATAGTCGGCAGCCAGATCAACGTCAGCGGCGAGAGCGCGACGGTCGTCGGAGTGATGCCGCCGCGCTTCGAGTTCCTCGCGCCCGTCGATTTGTGGCAGCCGCTGGCTATCGATGCCGGGACGGAGCGCCGCGACAATCGCTATCTACAGGTGACGGCCCGACTCAAGCCGGGCGTGCCGTTGGAGCAGGCCCAATCGCAACTGAACACTATCACCGAACGGCTCGGCCAATCATATGTCGAGACGAACTCGAACTGGTCTGCGAAGCTGACGCGGCTGCACGAGTTGATCGTAGAGGATGTGCGGCCCGCGCTCCTTCTACTGCTCGGGGCCGTCGGCTTTGTGCTGCTCATCACCTGCGCCAACGTGGCGAATCTGCTGTTGGCCCGTGCGGCCGCGCGGCAGAAGGAGATTGCCGTGCGCTCGGCGCTCGGCGCAAGCCGCATGCGCGTCATCCGGCAGCTTCTCACCGAAAGTCTTCTGCTCTCGGTGCTGGGCGGCGGCTTAGGGTTGCTGCTGAGCGTCTGGCTGACGGATCTTCTGATCTCTATCAGCCCTTCGGGTTCTCCGCGCCTTGACGAAGTCAGGCTCGATGGTCGCGTCCTCGTTTTCACGCTCCTGGTGACGGGCTTGATCGGGCTGCTGTTCGGGCTCGCCCCGGCCTTGCAGGCTTCGCACGTGAATCTGAATGAAGCGCTCAAGGAGGGCGGGCGCAGCTTCTCCGAGGGCTGGCGGCGCAACCATCTTCGCAAGGCTCTGGTGGTCGCTGAGGTCGCACTGTCGCTGATGCTCCTGGTCGGCGCGGGCCTCCTTATCAAAAGCTTCGTGCTCCTGAACAAGACCGATCCGGGCTTTAGTCCCGAGAACGTGTTAACGATGCGCATAGGTTTGCCGTCCTTCAAGTACAAGGGGAAACAAAAGGCCGAGTTCTTCCAGAGGTTGACGGACGAGGTCGCCTCGCTACCGGGGGTCGAATCTGCGGGCGCAGTCCTGAGCCTGCCTTTGGGCGGCAGCAACCTATCCGTCGGTCGCTCTTTTATCCCGGATGGCCGCCCGCTCACGCCCGCCGAATCGATCAATGCCGCTTACATCGTCGCCACCCCCGGTTATTTTCGCACTATGAAAATTCCGCTCGCGGCGGGACGCTCCTTTACGGAGCGCGATACGGATGAAGCGACAAAAGTCGTCGTGGTCAATGAGACGCTGGCGCGGCGCGTCTTTCCGGGCGAGAGCGCCGTCGGGAAACGGATCAGGGTGTGGCGCGACGAGGATTTCGCGCGCGAGATCATCGGCGTCGTCGGCGATACGAAATCGTTTGCGCTGGATGACGAGCCCGCCCCACAGATGTATGTGCCGCACGCGCAGGATACGGGATGGGGCGGCATGTCGCTGGTGGTTCGCACGACGACTCAGCCGACGGCGCTGACCTCTGCGGTGCGCGCCGCCGTCCTCTCGATTGATAAGGATCAGCCCGTCTTTAATATCAAAACGATGGAGGACGTGGCGGCCGCTTCGGTCGCCAACCGTCGCATCGCTATGTTCCTGCTCAGCGTATTTGCGGGGCTGGCGTTGCTGCTGGCGGCGCTCGGCGTCTACGGCGTCATCTCCTACTCGATCGCGCAACGCACGCATGAGATAGGTCTCCGCATGGCTCTCGGCGCACAGCGCAGGGACGTGATGAAACTGATCCTGAGACAGGGAATGGGGCTCGTACTGGTGGGCATCGTTATCGGTCTGGTCGCGGCGTTCGCGCTGACGCGCGTGATGGCGAGCCTGCTCTACGAGGTGAGCGCGACAGACCCGCTGACGTTCACGGTCGTCGCGCTCATCCTGGGCACGGTGGCTCTGCTGGCCTGTCTTATCCCGGCGCGTCGTGCGATGAAAGTAGACCCGATGGTGGCGCTTCGCTACGAGTAGAGGGATTTCAAAAGCTTAAGGATCGGAGGTGGCGTGAATGGCAACTCTATTGCAGGACTTGCGTTATGGCGCGCGCGTGCTCTGGAAGAAACCCGGCTTTACAGTCCTGGCTATACTCACACTGGCGCTCGGGATCGGTGCTAACGCGGCCATGTTCTCGGTCGTCAATGCGGTCATTCTTCGCCCCTTCCCTTACGCAAGCCCCGACCGCCTGGTTATGGTCTGGGAGACGCAACAGCAGTTGGGCCTGCCCTATATGTTCGCCTCGCCTCCCAATTACGCCGATTGGAGAGAGCAAAATCATTCCTTTGAAGAGATGGCGGCCTTCACCACCAGGGATTTCTTCCTCGCGCAGCAGCAGCAGCAGGAGGAGGAGCCCGCGCGCGTCTGGGGCGCGCAGGTCTCCGCCACGCTCTTTCCCCTGTTGGGGGTCTCTCCGGCGCTGGGGCGCGCTTTCTCGCCGGAGGAGGATCGCGGCGACGGCAGTGGCGCTCAGGTCGTCGTCATCAGTCATGGGCTCTGGCAGAAAGCTTTCGGCGGCGACCCGTCGCTGGTGGGCCGTAACATTACTCTGGACAATCAAAGCTATACGGTGGTCGGCGTCATGCCACAGGGCTTCAAGTTTCCGCCCGGCATCGCGCTCGAAGGGAATGCTCCGACACAGCAGGCGGAGCTGTGGACGCCTTTGGCCACCGATCTGAAGGGAAGCCAGCGGTCGGCCCATTACATGACGGTGATCGCGCGACTTAAAGAGGGCGCGACGATGGAATCGGCGCGCGCAGACCTCGACACCATAGGGCGCCGTCTCGAGCAGGAGTACCAATCCAGCAACGCCGGTTGGAGCATTACGCTCGTGCCGTTCGATCAACAGGTGCTCGGACGCATTCGCCCCGTACTCTTGACGTTATTGATCGCCGTCGGATTCGTACTCTTGATCGCGTGCGTCAACATCGCGAACCTTCTGCTGGCGCAGGGCGCGGGCCGTCAGAAGGAGATGGCCGTGCGCGCCGCGCTCGGGGCCGGTCGGTGGAGGCTCATACGGCAACTGCTGACGGAGAGTTTTATGCTGGCGTTGATGGGCGGCGTGGCCGGGTTGATACTGGCGACGTGGGGCATCGATCTTCTTTTGAGTCTCGCTCCCGGCGACATTCCGCGCCTCGAAGAGGTCGGCATAGACGCGCGGGTGATGGGCTTTGCCTTTGCCGTCACTCTCCTGACGGGCGTGCTCTTCGGCCTCGTGCCTGCGTTCGGGGCTTCTACACCCAACCTGCTGCGGTGGCTCAAAGAGAGCGGGCAGGCGGCCGGACACGCGCCGTCGCAGAGATTTATGCAAAGCGCGCTGGTGGTGATCGAAGTGGCGCTCTCGATGGTGTTACTGGTGGGCGCGGGCCTGCTCGCGCGCAGCTTCCTGCGTTTGCAAGGGGTCGATCCGGGCTTTCAAGCCGACCGCGCCGTGAGCATGCGCGTTACGTTGCCGCGCGTGAAATATAGTGAGCGCGTGCAGAGGGCCGCCGCCTTCGCCGAGATGGAAAAACGTCTCGGCACGACGCCCGGAATCGAAGCGGCGGGCTTTGCGCTCGAAGCGCCGTTGGCTGGCGACCAGCAGGGGACGGAGCTTTTAATAGAGGGGCAGACTCCGCCGCCGCCCGGTCAGGAGCAACATACCAGCTTCACCTTTGTGACGCCCGGCTACTTTCGCGCCATGGGCATCCCCTTGCTCGGCGGGCGTGCCTTCAGCGAGCGGGACACGCCGGAATCCACACAGGTCGTCATCATCAACGAGGCGCTCGCGCGCCGTTACTTCCCCACAGAAGACCCCATCGGCAAGCGCGTTTTCGTCGGCTTCAATGAGGAGGAGGCGCGCCAGATCGTAGGCGTCGTCGGCGCAGTCCGTTATAACGCGCTCAGCGAAGAGGCGAACCCAGGCGTCTATACGCCTTACTCGCAGGTTCCGTGGTCGCGCACGATGACCCTGATGGTGCGTAGCGCCGCCGCGCCCTCGGCCGTTCTGGCGACCGTGCGCGAGCAGTTGCGCGCCGTCGAGCGCGACGCGCCCATCTACGACGTTAAAACGATGAATGAGATCGTCGGCGAATCTATCGCGCGGCCCAGGTTCTCTGCGCTGGTACTCGGTATTTTCGCAGGGGCGGCGCTCGTGCTGGCGGCGGTCGGTCTCTACGGCGTGATGGCCTACTCGGTGACACAGCGCACCCGCGAGATAGGGATACGGATGGCTTTGGGAGCACAAGCCCGAGACGTGCTCAGAATGGTCGTCGGACAGGGATTGAAACTCATAGTGACGGGACTGTTGATCGGCGTCATTGGAGCACTGCTTCTGACCAGATTGATGAAGAGTCTGCTGTTCGGAGTGAGCGCCGTCGATCCGGTGACGTTCTGTGCAGTTTCAGTATTGTTGACGGTGGTGGCTCTGCTGGCCTGTTACATCCCGGCGCGGCGAGCGACGCGAGTAGACCCGATGGAGGCGCTTCGTTACGAGTAGGAGGTTTTGAGATGGGAATACTGTGGCAGGACTTACGGTACGGGCTTCGGATGTTGCTCAAGCGACCGGGCTTTACCATCATCGCCGTGTTGACGCTCGCGCTCGGTATCGGTGCGAATACGGCCATCTTCTCCGTCGTCAACGCAGTCGTTCTGCGCCCGCTCCCATATGCGGCCCCTGACCGGCTGGTGATGATCTGGGAGACGATGCCGGGCAATGATAAGCGCTGGGTCGCGCCGGGAAACTTCGTCGACTGGCAGAAGCAGAATCAGTCGTTTGAACAGATTGCCGCCTACGCCAACACCAGCTTGACCAACCTTAACCTGACGGGCGCGACCGAGCCCGAGAAGCTGACGGGCGTCGCCGTCACCATGAACATCTTCTCTACGCTCGGCGTCGAAGCCGCGCTCGGGCGTACCTTCCTGCCCGAAGATGAGCAACGCGAGGGAGGGCGCGTCGTCGTCCTGAGCGATGGGTTGTGGCAGCGCCGCTTCGGCGCCGACCCGAATATTCTGGGCCAGGCCATCACGCTCGACGATAAGAGCTACATCGTGATCGGCGTCATGCCGCAGGGCTTTCGTTTCCCCGTCCAGTCGGAAATCTGGATTCCGGGCGGACGCGGGAGCGCCGTCCCGCCCTCACTGATGGCACAGTTTCCCGATTCCGATCTCTCGATTGAAAGGGATGTTCATATCTACAGCGTGGTGGGCCGACTCAAGCCGAGCGTTACGCTCGCGCAAGCTCAGGCCGAGATGACGACCATCAGCGGGCGGCTCTCCGAAGCCTACCCGGACACCAACAGCGGGCTCGGCGTAAATACCATCCCGCTGCACCAACAGATCGTGGGCGGCGTCAGCTCCATCCTCTACATACTGCTCGGGGCCGTGGCGTTCGTGCTCCTCATAGCCTGTACGAATGTCGCCAACCTATTGTTGGCCCACGCGACGCAGAGAGAGCGGGAACTGGCCATACGGCTCGCGCTCGGTGCTGGCCGCTTCCGACTGATTCGACAGATGCTGACCGAAAGCCTTCTGCTGAGTTTGACGGGCGGCGCGCTCGGGCTCCTGATCGCGATGTGGGGCGTTGACCTGTTCATAGGGCTCAGTCCGGGCGATATTCCGCGTCTCAACGAGGTCGGGGTGGATGGCCGCCTGCTCGGCTTCACGCTCTTTATCTCGCTCTTGACGGGCATCGGCTTCGGCCTGCTTCCGGCGCTGCAAGCGACGCGCCTCGACCCGCAAAACGCTCTTAAGGAAGGCGGCTCGAAGGCGACCGAGGGGCTTCGAAGGCGCGGCGCGCGCAATCTGCTGGTCGTCGCAGAAATCGCGCTCGCGCAGGTGCTCCTGATCGGGGCGGGCCTGCTCATTATGAGCTTCGTTCGGCTGCAAGCGGTCGATCCGGGCTTCAATCCCTCCAACCTGCTGACGGCCCGCGTCTCGCTCTCGGTCGCTAAGTATTCGGATCGCGCCAAAAAGATGGCCTTCTACGATCAGGTGCTCGAACGACTGCGGGCCATTCCGGGAGCGCGCTCGGCCGCCCTGGTGATGAATCTGCCGCTCAGCGGCTCGAATATGAATCGAGGCTTTCAGGTCGAGGGAAGACCCGAGCCGAAGCCGGATGAAAACATCTCGGTCGATTATCAGGTCATCAGCCCCGGCTACTTTTCGACGATGGAGATTCCGCTGCTGCGCGGTCGCGCGTTCACGGACGCTGATAACGAGGGCGCGCCCCGCGTCGCTATCGTCAACGAGGTCATGGCGCGCAAGTACTTTCCCGGCGAAGACCCTCTGGGGAAACGCATCGCCTTTGGCGACACGAGCAAGGAAGAATCCTGGCGCACCATCGTCGGCATCGCCGGTGACGTGCGCCACGCGAGCGTCGACGAGCCGCCTTTCCCCGGCGCTTACACGCCTTACAGACAGGATAGGGAATCGTGGGCGCGCATGGGCCTGCTGGTGCGCGCCGAAGAAGGCGACGCGTCGAATCTAGCTACGGCCTTACGCAAAGAGGTGATGGCGGTCGATCCGCAGCAGGCCGTTTCAAACGTGCAGACGATGGAGCAGTTGATGGCGGCGTCGATCACGCGCCCGCGCTTTGTCATGCTGCTGCTCGGACTGCTCTCGGCAATTGCGCTCGCGCTCTCGGCGGTCGGCATTTACGGCCTGATGGCCTATTCCATAATCGAGCGAACGCACGAGATAGGGATACGGATGGCTTTGGGAGCACAAGCCCGAGACGTGCTCAGAATGGTCGTCGCACAGGGATTGAAACTCATAGTGACGGGACTGTTGATCGGCGTCATTGGAGCACTGCTTCTGACCAGATTGATGAAGAGTCTGCTGTTCGGAGTGAGCGCCGTCGATCCGGTGACGTTCTGTGCAGTTTCAGTGTTGTTGACGGTGGTGGCTCTGCTGGCCTGTTACATCCCGGCGCGGCGAGCGACGCGAGTAGACCCGATGGAGGCGCTTCGTTACGAGTAGGAGGTTTTGAGATGGGAACATTGATGCAAGATATTCGCTACGGCGTTCGCATGCTTCTGAAGAGCCGCGCTTTTACGGTGGTGGCGATCCTCTCGCTGGCCCTGGGCATCGGCGCGAATACGACTATTTTCACCCTGGTCAATACGATCTTGTTGCAATCGTTGCCGGTGGCGGAGCCCGCGCGGCTGATGTCCGTCTACGGCACTGACGAGAAAAACAAGGGCAACCAGCTCGATTTCGCGCCCATCTCCTATCCCAATTATCTGGACTATCGAGACCAGAACGATGTCTTTTCGGGGCTCCTGATCTTCGGCGGAGCGGCGATGAGCTTGTCGGGCACGGGCGAGGCCGAACAGCTCAACGGCCTGATCGTTTCGGGTAACTACTTTGACGTGCTGGGCGTCAAGGCAAAGCAGGGACGCACCTTTCTCCCCGAAGAGGACGCGACGCCCGGCAGCCATCCGGTGATCGTCATCAGTTACGGTTTGTGGCAGCGTCGCTTCGGCGGCGACCCCTCGATCGTGGGCAAACAGGTGACGCTCAATAATCAGAGCTTCACCGTCATCGGCGTCGCGCCCGAGAACTTCCGTGGAACGTTCGCCATCGGCGGCGCAGACTTTTGGGTTCCGATGGCAATGCACGATCAGGTGCTGACGGGAATCTTCAAGGAATGGTTCACAGAGCGGCGCGCACTACTCTTTAACATCATCGGCCGACTCAAGCCGGGCGTGACGATTGAGCAGGCACAGGCGGCGATGCAAACCATCGGTCGGCGGCTCGAGCAGGAATACCCGAAGGCGAACGAGAAGCGCAACGTGATGCTGGTGTCGCTGCCCGAATCAACGATCAATCCCAACCAACGAGGATTGTTTGTTCGCGCGGGCGGGCTCCTGAGCGCGGTGGTCGGTCTCGTGCTGCTGATCGCGTGCGCCAACGTGGCTAATCTGATGCTCGCGCGTGCGACGGCGCGCCGCAAGGAGATCGCCATTCGCGCCGCTTTAGGCGCGGGCCGTCTTCGCATCATCCGCCAGTTGTTGACGGAAAGCATCCTGTTGTCTGTGCTCGGCGGCGGGCTCGGCCTCTTTCTGGCTTATTGGAGCCTCGATCTTTTGTGGGCTTACCGGCCGCCCTTCTTCGATCAAAACGCTCTAAGCCTCGATCTGGACAGGCGTGTTCTGGTCTTCACGATACTGCTGTCGGTGTTGACGGGAATTATTTTCGGGCTCGCGCCTGCGCTCCAGTCCACGCGCACAGACCTCGTATCAGAGCTTAAAGAGAAGACGGGCCAGCCTAACCAGACGCGGCGTCGGTTCAGTCTGCGCAACATGCTCGTGGTCGCTCAGGTGGCCCTGTCACTGGTCGCCCTGATCGGCGCCGGGCTCTTCCTGCGAAGCCTCAGAAACGCCCAGCAGATCAACCCCGGCTTTGAGACCAAGAAGCTTCTGGTCATGTCTTTCGATCTCGGCGCGCAGGGCTACAACGAGGCACGCGGGTTGGAGTTCAACCGCCAGGCCCAGGCGCGAGTCGAAGCCATACCGGGCGTGCGCTCGGCGGCGCTGGCGACGAGCGCGCCCCTGAACGCGGGCTTTATGAGAAGCGTCTTCATAGAGGGGCAGGAGCCAGCGCCGGGCGGGCGCGGGATTCTCACGCTCGTCAATACGGTCGGCATGAAATACTTCGAGACGGTCGGCATACCCGTCCTTAAGGGGCGCGACTTCGGCGCGACCGATCAGGAAAACTCCGTCAAGGTCGTCGTCGTCAACGAAGCGTTTGCGCGTCGCTTCTGGCCCAACGACGATGCCGTCGGCAAGCGCTTCAAGTTCTTCGGCGACGAGTTCCTGACGGAGGTCGTCGGCGTCGTCAGAAACAGCGACTCGATCAACCTCGGCGAAGAGCCGAGGCCGCTCGCCTACCTGCCGCTCGCGCAGCACTACGCGGGCAATCTGACGCTCCACGTCCGAACCCAGGGCGACCCGGAAACAGTGCTGGCAACGGTGCGCCGCGAGGTGCAGGCGCTTGATCCGAATCTGCCGCTCGTGGCCGTCTCGGGCATCTCCGAAGTGCTCGACCAGGTGCTCTGGGCGCCGCGCATGGGCGCGGCGCTGCTGGCCACTTTCGGCCTGCTCGCGCTGGGTCTGGCGGCCGTCGGCATCTACGGCGTACTCGGCTATTCCGTGAGCCAGCGCACGCACGAGATAGGTCTGCGCATGGCGCTCGGAGCACAACGCAGCGACGTGCTGAGGATGGTCGTCGGGCAGGGCATGACGCTCACCCTGATCGGAGTTGGCGTCGGGATTGTGGCGGCTTTCCTGGTGACACGCTTCATGGAGAGCCTGCTGTACGGCGTGACGGCGACAGACCCCGTGACGTTCGCGGCCGTTTCGCTGGTGCTTCTGGCCGTGGCTCTGCTGGCCTGTTTTATCCCGGCGCGGCGGGCAACGCGTGTCGATCCGATGATCGCGCTCAGACACGAATGATCCGGACAAAGGAAGGAAAACGTGATGATGACTTTCTGGCAGGATATCAAATACGGGATTCGGGTGCTGTTGAAAAGCCCCGGCATAACCTTTATCGCGGTGCTCGCCATAGCGCTCGGCATCGGGGCCAACACGGCCATCTTCTCCGTCGTTAACTCGGTGCTGCTGCGACCGCTGCCTTTCAATAAGCCGGAGCAACTGGTGGTCGTGTGGCGCACCCACGCGAAAAGAGGTCAGACGCAGGGCTCTTCCTCCTTCCTGAACTTCGCCGACTATCGAGCGCAGAACAAATCCTTCGAGGCGCTCGCGGCCTACAACAGTTCGAGTTCGGCGCTCTCGGGTAACGAGACTCCGGAACAGGTCGAGGGCGTCACCGCCACGGCCGAATTCTTCAAGGTGCTGGGCACGCCGCCGCTCCTGGGCCGCACCTTCACGCCCGAAGACGAGCGTCCGGGCGGCTCGCCCGTGGTCGTCATCAGCCACGGCATGTGGCAGCGTCGCTTCGGCGCAGACCCCGGAATCATCGGGCGGCAAATCACGCTCGACGGTCGGAGCAAAACGATCATCGGCGTCCTGCCCGAAAGCTTCAGGTTCCAGTTGATCGACGACCCACCCGAGTACTGGCTTCCGATGGATCCCACCGACGACATGAATAAGCAGCGCGGGGCTAACTATCTACAGGTCTTGGGACGACTCAGGGAAGGCGTGACGATTCAGGAGGCCGAGGCCGAAATGAAGGGCATCGCCGGAAGGCTTGAGCAACAGTATCAGGAGGAGAATGCCGGACGCAGCGTCCGACTGGTCGCGGCACACGAGGAACTGGTCGGAGAGCTTCGCCCGACATTGCTCGTCCTGCTCGGGGCCGTGGCCTTCGTGCTGCTGATCGCGTGCGCCAACGTGGCAAATCTATTGCTGGCGCGGGCGGCCGGGCGTGGGCGCGAGATAGCGATTCGGACGGCGCTCGGTGCGGGCCGCCGCCGCATCGTTCGTCAACTGCTGACGGAGAGCGTACTGCTGTCGGTGCTCGGCGGCGCGCTCGGGCTGCTGATCGCCATTTGGGGCATCGACCTGCTGGGCGCCGTCGTGCCCGCCGACATCCCGCGCTTCGGCGAGACAAATCTGGATTTCACCGTGCTCGGCTTTACGCTCGGCGCTTCCATACTGACGGGCCTGATCTTCGGGCTCGCGCCCGCTCTCTCGGCCTCGAAAATCGATCTCAACGAGGCGCTCAAGGAGGGCGGTCGAAGCGCGACCGAGGGGCGCGGGCGCAATCGTATGCGAAGCCTGCTGATTATTTCAGAGGTCGCGCTCTCGCTCGTGCTGCTGGTGGGCGCGGGGCTTCTAATCAAGAGCTTCATCCACCTGCGGAGCGTAAACCCGGGCTTCAACGCCGACAGGGTTCTGACCGCGTCGCTCTCTCTGCCCTCGGTCAAGTACAAAGGGGACGCGCAGATAGCGCAGTTCATACGGCAGGCGACCGAGCGCGTGTCGCGTATTCCGGGCGTCGAGGCGGCGGGCGCGATCATGCCTTTGCCCTTCAGCCAAAACATCATCTCGGTCACCTTCTCGCTCGACGGTCAGCCCGAGCCTCCGCCCGGCGAGAGCCCCATCTCAGCCGCGCGCATCATCACGCCCGATTACCTGCGCGCGATGGGCATCCCCCTGGTCAGGGGACGCGCTTTCACCGCGCAGGATAAGGCCGACTCGCCGAAGGTGATCCTGATTAACGAGGCTCTGGCCCGTAAGTACTTTCCCGGCGAAGACCCCGTCGGCAGGCGGCTGCGCCTCGGTCTGAACGACATCAACGGCGAGATCGTGGGCGTGATCGGCGATGTGCGCGGCAGCAACCTCAGTAAGGAGGACGGGCCGGAGTTCTACGTCCCGCACGAGCAGGTGACCTTCAGTGATATGAGCATGGTGGTGCGAACGAGCTTTGACGATCCGGCGCGCATCGTCCCGGCCTTGCGCGCTGCCATACAGGAGATAGACAAGGATCAGCCTCTGCACGAGGTTCGCACCATGAACAGCCTGATCGCGGACTCGGTCGCCCGCCAGCGCTTCAGCATGACCTTGATCGCGCTCTTCGCCGCGCTCGCGCTGGTGCTGGCCTCGGTCGGCATCTTCAGCGTGATGAGCTTCCTGGTCACGCAGCGCACGCACGAGATAGGCATTCGCATGGCTCTCGGCGCACAGACGGGCGACGTGCTCAGGATGATCGTCGGCCAGGGCATGACGTTCACGCTGATCGGCATTGTTGCCGGGCTCGCGGCGGCCTTTGCCCTGACGCGCGTGATCAGAGGGCTGCTGTTCGGCGTCAGCGCCACAGACCCGTGGACGTTCACGGGCGTTGCGTTGCTGCTCGGCGTTGTCGCCCTGCTGGCCTGTTACATCCCTGCGCGCCGCGCCACGAAAGTAGACCCGATGGTTGCGCTTCGCTACGAATAGGAGACTGAAAATAGATGGGCACACTCTGGCTGGATCTGCGCTACGGCGCGCGTATGCTCTTGAAGAATCCGGGCTTCACGCTGGTCACGATTCTGGCGCTCGCCTTAGGCATCGGGGCGAACACGGCGATCTTCTCCGTGGTCAATGCGGTCTTGCTGCGGCCCCTGCCGTTCCCGACCGCCGAGCGGCTGGTATTCATCTCCGAGTGGAGCCAGCAGGTGCCGAACATGTCGGTCTCCTACCCGAACTTCGTGGACTGGCGCGACCAGAACCGCACGTTCGAGCAGGTGGCCGCGTTTCGCGGGGCGGGACTTATTCTGACCGGCATGGGCGAGCCCGAACGCCTCGACGGCCGCGAGGTCTCTTCGACTTTCTTCTCGGTGCTCGGCACGAACCCGGCTATGGGGCGCAACTTCACGGCCGCAGAGGATCAGCCGGGCGCGAATCGCACCGCCATCATTAGCTACGCATTGTGGCAAAGACGGTTCGGCGCGCGCCCTGAGATCGTCGGCCAGTCTCTGATGCTTAACAACGAGAGCTATACGGTGATCGGCGTGCTGCCGCAAAACTTCGAGTGGCAGGCTCCCGTGGACGTGTTTGTGCCCATCGGTCTGCAAGCCGATAAGATGCAGGAGCGCGGCAATCATCCGGGCATCTACGTGATCGGCCTGCTCAAGCCGGGCGTGACGGTCGAAGCAGCGCGGGCCGAGATGGAGGGGATTGCCGAGCGCCTCGCCCAGCAGTATCCGAAGTCGAATGGCGGCAACAGCATCAGGCTCGCGCTCCTGCAAGAGTTCGCGACGCGCGAGATACGCCCGGCCTTACTCGTGCTATTAGCGGCGGTCGGGTTCGTGCTGCTGATAGCGTGCGCCAACGTCGCCAACCTGTTGCTGGCGCGCTCGGCCTCGCGCTCGAAGGAGGTCGCGATACGCACGGCGCTCGGCGCGGGCCGCCTTCGTCTGATACGGCAGTTGTTGACCGAGAGCGTGATGATGTCGCTTTTGGGCGGCGTGACGGGGCTGCTGCTGGCGATGTGGGGCATTAGCGGCTTGCTGGCCCTGCTTCCCGAAGACATTCCGCGACTGCTCCTGATGAACATAGGGCTCGACGGTCGCGTGCTGGCCTTCACGCTCGTCATCTCCCTGCTCACGGGTCTTCTGTTCGGCATCGCCCCGGCCCTTCAGGTCACAAGGTCGAACGTCAACGAGTCGCTCAAAGAGGGCGGGCGCAGCGCGACGGGCGGAGCGAGTCGCCAGCGCGTGCGTAATACCCTGGTCGTCTCGGAAGTGGCGCTCTCGCTCCTTCTGCTGGTGGGCGCGGGCCTGCTCATCAAGAGCTTTCTCAATCTGAGCAAAACGGATGTCGGCTTCGACCCCGAAGGCGTACTGACGATGCGCATCGCTCTGCCGGAGGCGCGTTACAAGGAGAACGCGCAGGTCGTCAACTTTTATCAGCAGCTATTGCAGAGAGTGCAGACGCTGCCCGGTGTCGAGAGCGCGGGTCTGGCGCGCGGCCTGCCCATGAGCGGCGGCATCGAGAGCGGCATTACGGTCGAGGGGCACGAGGTCGCCGATATTAAAGATACGGTCATCGCCGTCAATCTAACGACGACGCCCGATTACTTTCGCGCGATGCGTATTCCGCTCCTCAAGGGGCGCTACTTTACGGAGCAGGACAAGACGGGCGCTCCCGAAGTGGTCTTGATCGACGAGATGCTGGCCGCGCGCTTCTTCCCGACGGAAGACCCCATCGGCAAGCGGCTCAAACTCGGCGGCATCGAGTCGCCTTACCCGTGGATGCAGGTGGTCGGCGTCGTCAAGCACGTCAAACATTACGGGCCCGACGAGGAAGGGCGCGTCGAGATTTACCGTCCCTACTTCCAGCTCCCGCAAATGCCCGAGGCGCAATACGGGCGCTCGATGGTGCTGGCCGTGCGCACGACCACGGATGCGGCCAGCATGACGACGGCGCTCCGCAACGCCGTGCTTGAGATAGACAAAGACCAGCCCGTATCGAACGTGCAGACGATGACGAAGGTGGTGGCCGACGCCGTCGCGCCGCAGAAGTTTGCGACGTGGCTGCTCGGGATGTTTGCGGCGACGGCTCTGATTCTGGCGGCCCTCGGCATTTACGGCGTGATGGCCTATTCGGTGGCGCAGCGTACGCACGAGATAGGCGTTCGCATGGCCCTGGGCGCACAGCGCCGCGACGTGCTCAAGCTGGTCGTCGGACAGGGGATGAAGCTCGCGCTCATAGGCGTGGGCGCTGGCATCGGCGGCGCATTCCTGGTGACGCGCTTAATGTCGCGCCTGCTCTTCGGCGTGACGGCCACAGACCCCTTAACCTTCATCGCCGTCTCCGTATTGTTGACGATGGTGGCGCTGCTCGCCTGTTTGATCCCGGCGCGGCGGGCGACGCGAGTAGACCCGATGGTGGCGCTTCGGTACGAATAGGAGAAGTTATGGGCACACTCTGGCAAGACCTGCGCTACGGGTTTCGGATGCTCTTGAAGAATCCGGGCTTCACTGCGGTCGCCGTGCTGGCGATAGCTCTCGGCATCGGCGCGAACACGACCATTTTCAGTTGCGTCAACGCGCTCCTTCTGCACCCGTTCTCGTTCCCCAACCAGGATCGACTGACGATGATCTGGGAGCAGATGCCCGAGGCTGGCTGGCGGCACGGATCAGTCGCGCCCGGAAACTTCGCCGACTGGCGCGACCAGAACCGCACGTTCGAGCAGATGGCGGCCGTCAATCAGCGCGCCTTTAACCTGACCGAAGGCGACCAGCCCGAGCGCGTTCAGGGCGCGTACGTGACGCCAGGCTTCTTCGCCACGCTCGGCGTCCAGCCAGCGCAGGGTCGCACATTCTCCGAAGAGGAGGGCCAACTCGGGCGCGAGCAGGTCGCCGTCATCAAGCAGAGTTTGTGGGAACGCCGCTTCGCCTCCGACCCCTCGATCATAGGCCGCCAGATCATGCTCGACGGCAGGAGTTTCACGGTCGTCGGCATTCTCCCGCAGAGCTTCAACTACCCCAACAGCGGCAGCGAAGTGTGGACTCCGCTGGCGCTCGACCCGAAGGATCAGGCCGGGCGCGGTAATCATTACCTGAGGATCATAGGTCTGCTCAAGCCGGGCGTGACGCGCGCGCAGGCCCAGGCGGAGCTGAACACCATCTCGCTGGAAGCGCAGAGGCAGTTTCCGGAGACGAACAGCGGCCGGACGGCCAACGTCGAAGAGTTCAACGAATCCTATACGCGAGGCTCGCGTATGTATCTGATCGTGCTGATGGGCTCGGTCGTCTTTGTGCTGCTCATAGCGTGCGCCAATGTCGCCAACCTTTTGCTGGTGCGCTCGACCTCGCGCCGCAAAGAGATCGCCGTCCGCATGGCGTTGGGCGGCAGCCGCTGGCGTTTGATTAGACAACTCCTCACGGAAAGCGTGGCGCTCGCAATCATCGGCGGCGCGCTCGGATTACTGCTCTCCGTCTGGGGAATCGAATTTATCAGGAACGGCATCCCGCCCGGCTTCACACAGTATATTCCCGGATGGGAAGGGCTTCACCTGGATCCTTCGGTTTTAACCTTCACGCTCGTCATTACGCTCTTGACCGGAGCTGTTTTCGGACTGGCCCCGGCGCTGCAAGCGACCAACGTCGATCTGAACGAAGCGCTCAAGGAGAGCGGCAAGGGAACCTCTAGCGGCGCGAGCCGCAATCGCCTGCGAAGCCTCCTGGTCGTCGCTGAAATCGCGCTCTCGCTCGTGCTGCTTGTGGGCGCGGGCCTGATGATTCGCAGCTTCATAAATCTTCTGCACGCCGACCTCGGCGTGAATCCGCATAACGTGCTGACGATGGAGCTTTCCATCCCGCGCCTGAAATATCCCGAGGAGCAGCAGCGCGTCAACTTCTACGAACAACTCGTCGGGCGCATAGGCGGCCTGCCCGGAGTGGAAAGGGCGGCGGCCGTCAATTACGTTCCGATGAGCCGCAACAACTCTGACTCGGACTTCCGCATAGAGGGACGACCGGCCCCGCCCAAAGGGAAAGAGCCCTACGCGGACTATCGTATCGTCACGCCCGGATACTTCGAGACCATCGGCACGCCCATTCAACAGGGCCGCGCCTTCACCGAACAGGACAGGAAGGATACGCCCCGCGTCGTCATCATCAACGAGCGGCTGGCGCGGCGCTTCTTCCCCGAAGGCGACGCGCCGGGCCATCGCCTGATCTTCAATGACGAGGACGGCCCCGTAGAGATCGTCGGCGTCGCGGCCAATGTCAAGGACGACGACCTCGACGACGAACCGAACATGGGCGTCTATATGCCCTTCGCGCAGGAGCCCTGGTGGTCTATGTCGCTCGTCGTGCGCACCGTCGCAGACCCCGAGCAGCTCGCCTCGGCCGTGCGCAACGAAGTGCAGGCCATAGACAAGGAGCAGCCCGTCTACAACATCAAGACGATGGAGCAGGTCGTCGACGAGTCGATCTCCCCGAAGCGTTTGACGATGTTCCTGCTCGGCTTCTTCGCGTTCGGCGCCCTCGGACTGGCGGCGGTCGGAATCTACGCCGTGATGTCTTATTCGGTCACACAGCGCACGCACGAGATAGGCATTCGCATGGCACTCGGCGCGCAGGGCCGCGACATTCTCAAGCTGGTCGTCCGACAGGGATTGATACTGACGCTCTTCGGCATCGGGTTCGGTCTCGTGGGTGCTTTCGCGCTGACGCGTGCGATGACCGAAATGCTCAACGGCGTTTCGACCACAGACCCCGTCACGTTCATCGGGCTGGCGCTGCTGCTCTCGGCCGTGGCGCTGCTCGCCTGTTTTATCCCGGCGCGAAAGGCGACGCGAGTAGACCCGATGGTGGCGCTTCGGTACGAATAGATTTTTCGGGAGGGGTGGGAAAATGATGGGAACACTCTGGCAAGACTTGCGATACGGATTTCGGATGCTGCTCAAGCGTCCGGGCTTCACTGCGGTCGCCGTCCTCGCGCTGGCTTTGGGCATAGGGGCCAACAGCGCCATCTTCTCGGTCGTCCACAAGGTGCTGCTGAGCCCTCTGCCTTATCGGAATCCGGGCCAGCTCGTCTGGTTGTGGGAGACGCATCCATCGAGCGGCATTAAGGCGGAGGCGGCCTCGCTGCCCAACTACATCGACTGGAGAACGCAGAGCCAGAGTTTTGAAGGCGTGGCGGCCTTCGCCCAGGCGAGTCTCGCGCTCACGGGCGAGGGCGAGCCCGAACGCCTCCCGGCGGCCATCGTCTCCGCAAACTTCTTTTCCGTGCTCGGCGTCGAGCCCGCCCTGGGCCGCAGCTTTGTCGCCGAAGAGAATGAGCCGGGCAAGCAGTACGTCGTCATCCTCGGCAATCGACTGTGGCAGCGGCGCTTCGGCGCGAATCCGAAAATCATCGGCCAGGCCATCACGCTCAACGGCAACCCTTACACGGTCGTCGGCGTCCTGCCGCCCGGCTTCAAGAACCCGACCACGGATCAAAGCAAGCAGGCTGAACTCTGGGCCCCGCATGCTTTCAATCTTGAGCAGGCGCATCGCCGCGCCGATTACCTGGGCGTCTTCGCGCGTCTCAAGCCGGGCGTCACCGCAGAGCAGGCGCAGGCAGAGATGAACACCATCACGGCGCGCCTCGCCGAAGCATACCCGGAAACCAACTCAGGGTGGGGCGCGACCGTCGTCCCGCTCCACGCCAGAGTGATCGGTGACGTGGGCACGTCCCTGTGGTTGTTGATGGGAGTGGTCGGATTCCTGCTACTGATCGCGTGCGCCAACGTCGCCAATCTTCTGCTGGCGCGCTCGGCGGCGCGGCAACAGGAGATCGCCATCCGCCGTGCGCTCGGCGCAGATCGCTTTCGTCTGGTTCGCCAGTTTCTTACCGAAAGCGTACTGCTGGCGCTGGTCGGCGGCATCCTGGGCTCGTTTCTGGCGATGTGGGGCGTGGAGGTTTTGATCGCGCTCAGCCCGCGCAATATCCCGCGCCTGGACGAGATCGGCCTCAACTGGCAAGTCCTGGCCTTCACGCTCCTGGTCTCGCTCCTGACGGGCGTGGTCTTCGGGCTGCTGCCCGCGCTTCATGCGACGAATCCGAATCTGACGGAATCGCTCAAAGAGGGCGGGCGAAGCTCGACCGAAGGCATTCGCGGCGGCCGCATGCGCAATTTTCTGGTCGTCTCAGAGATCGCCGTCGCGCTCGTTTTGCTGATCGGCGCGGGGCTGATGATAAAGAGTTTCGTGCGCCTGCAAGAGGTCGATCCGGGATTTCATCCGGAGCGCATCCTGACGATGGACTTGGTGCTTCCGGCCGTCAAGTACAAAGAGGATGCGCAGGCGCTCGGCTTCTTCGATCAACTACAGGGCCGCGTCCGCAACCTGCCGGGGGTCGAATCGGTCGCCGCCATCACCGCGCTTCCGCTGAGCGGGGGCGGGGCCGTCGAATCCTTCGAGATAGAGGGACGGCCCTCGTCATCCATGCCGTCCGACATGTCTGTGGATGCCGAGTTCAGGGTCATCACTCCGGCGTATTTCGCCACGATGGGAATCCCCTTCATCAAGGGAGAGGGTTTTACGGAGCGCCAGACAAAGGATGCACCGTCGGTGATCGTCGTCAACGAGACGTTTGCGCGCCGCTTCTTTCCGGGCGAAGAAGCCATCGGTAAGCGCATCAATACGGGCGACCCCTCGCGTCAACCGTGGCGAACCATCATCGGCATCGTCAAGGATGTCAGGCACGAGGGACTGGACGTTGAGCCGTATCCGCAAATGTACACGCCTCTGGCGCAGACCCCGCGCCGCGCGATGACGCTGGTGGTGCGCACCAGCGGCGACCCGCTCGGTCTTGTGCCGACGATAAGAAGCGAGCTTGCGGCCATTGACAGAGACCAGCCGCTCTACAACCTGCGGACTATGGAGCAGGTGATGGCAAGCTCCATCGCCCGCCAGCGCTTCAACATGCTGCTCATCGCCATCTTCGCCAGCCTCGGGCTGGTGCTCGCCTCCGTCGGCATCTACGGCGTCATCTCCTACTCGGTCACACAGCGCACGCACGAGATAGGGATACGGATGGCGCTGGGCGCACAGACGCGCGACATTCTCAGGATGGTCGTGGGCCAGGGCTTAGTGCTCGTCCTCTTCGGCGTCGGTATAGGTCTGGTGGCCGCGTTCATTCTGACGCGACTGATGTCGAGCCTGCTCTTCGGCGTGACGGCCACAGACCCCCTGACGTTCACGGGCGTCTCGCTGTTCCTGGGAACGGTGGCGCTGCTGGCCTGCTTTATCCCGGCGCGGCGGGCGACGCGTGTCGACCCGATGGTGGCGCTTCGGTACGAATGAAGGGATGAAGGATGAAAGGAATGCCGAAGGCGGGAACGCCGGAGGATGGATCAAAGCGGCGGCGCTTTTAATTCATCGCTCATCATTTCGGCTTTCGCCGTTTCTTTCGCCTCCCCACTGGGCCCTTGCGTCCTAATTTAAGGAGGAGATTGCGGTGATGGGAAATCTGTTTCAAGACCTGCGGTACGGCGCGCGTATGTTGCTCAAGCGCCCGGTCTTTGCGGTCGTCGCGCTAATGACGCTCGCTCTGGGGATCGGCGCGAACACGGCGATCTTCTCCGTGGTTAATACTATCCTGCTGCGACCGCTCGCCTTCAGGGACTCCGGACAACTGGTCGCCGTGTTTGAGAAACAGGCGAGTGGAGCGCGCGACTATATTTCGTATCCGAATTTGCAGGATTACGAAAGCCGGAACCACGTCTTTGAAGACCTGTCGACGTTCGTTCCGCAAAGCGTCAACCTCACGGGAACAGACCAGCCGGATCGCGTGCGGGGCGGTTTCGTTTCATCAAGCTTCTTCAAAATGCTCGGCGTTGCTCCGGCACAGGGGCGCGTGATTCTGCCCGCCGAGGACGTACAGGGCGGCGAGCGCGTGGTCGTCCTCAACCACGATTTTTGGCAGAAGCGCTTCGGCGGAGACACGAAGCTGATCGGGCGTGCCCTGACGCTCAACGGCGATCCCTACACCATCGTCGGCATCATGCCCGAGAGCTTCCGTTTCCCGATGGACGAGGTCGAGGTCTGGATGCCCGCGCAATACTGGCCCAACTACGCGATTGATCGCGCCGAACATAACGCCTTCGTCCTCGGTCGTCTCAAAGAGGGAGTATTGATCTCCGAAGCGCAGGCCGAGATGGCTGGAATAGCGGCGCAACTGGCCCGGGCCTATCCGAAGGAGAATGGTGGACGCGGGATCGAAGTCGTCGGCCTTCAATCCTTTCTGGTCGAAGATATGCGCCCGGTGTTGTTGATTCTGCTCGGGGCGGTCGGGTTCATACTGCTCATCGCGTGCGCCAACATCGCGAATCTCCTTCTGGCGCGCGGCTCCGCGCGTTGGAAAGAGATAGCGGTTCGCGCCGCGCTCGGCGCAAGCCGCCCGCGCCTGATACGCCAGTTCCTCACCGAGACCGTCCTGCTGAGCGTCGCCGGAGGAGTCCTCGGGCTGCTGTTGGCCCAGTGGGGTGTTGACCTGCTGATGGCCATCAGCCCGGGCCCCCTTCCGGGCGGCGTATCGCCCCGCTTCGACCTGCGAGTTTTGGGCTTTACGCTCGTCGTCTCCGTCCTGACTGGCCTCCTGTTCGGCGTCATGCCCGCGCTCCAACTCTCAAAGCCGGATTTGTACAGCGTGCTCAAAGAGGGACGCGGCACGGGCGAGGGAACGGGGCGGCACAGGCTGCGCGCGCTCTTCATCATCTCGCAGGTATCGCTCTCGGTCGTATTGCTGGTCGGGGCCGGGCTGCTCATCAACAGCTTTTATAGATTGCTGCGTACGAGTCCGGGCTTCCCGCCCGAGAATCTTCTGACGATGGAGTATCGTCTGCCGAAGAATAAGTATCCGAAGGGCGCGGAGCAAACTGAGTTTCATCGAAGGGTAGTCGAAAGAGTCAGGGAAGTGCCGGGCGTCCAGTCGGCTGCGGTCGTCGGCGGGCTTCCCTTCAGCGGTAATGGCGGGACGACCATCTTCACCCTGCCGGATCGCGCGCAGCCCGAGCAGGGGAAAGAACCGAAGGCGCTCGTCAACCGCGCGGGCGACCGATATTTCGAGACCATCGGCATTCCGCTCATCAAAGGTCGCACCTTCACCGAACAGGACAGGGCCGATGCTCCGCCCGTCGTCATAATTAACCAGTCGATGGCGCAAACCTACTGGCCCGGCGAAGACCCCATCGGTAAACAGATTCATCTGCCGGAAGCGAAGACGACAGCCTCGATCATAGGCGTGGTGGGCGACGCCAAGCAGTTTGAGCTGGGGGAGCAGCAGCGACCTCAAATCTACAGTTACTTCGCACAGAACCCTAACATCTTTGCCACGCTCGTCGTCCGCACACAGGTCGAGCCGATGAGCTTAGCCAACTCGGTTCGCGCCGCGCTCTGGTCTGTCGATAAGGATCAGCCCGTGTGGAAGATCAGGACGGTCGAGTCGCTGCTTGAGCGAAACGTCGCCTCGCCGCGATTCATGATGTCGCTGATGACGGCCTTCGCCGGGCTGGCGCTGCTGTTGACGGCCATCGGTCTCTACGGCGTCATCAGCTACTCGGTCAGCCAGCGGACGCAGGAGATAGGGATACGCATGGCGTTGGGTGCACAGGCGCGCGACGTGCTCAGGATGATCGTCAGGCAGGGAATGCGGCTCGCACTGATCGGCGTTCTGATCGGGATGGCGGCCAGTTTCATTGTCACCAGAGTCCTGTCGAGCCTGCTCTACGGCGTGACGGCGACCGATCCCCTGACCTTCATCGCGGCTGCGCTGGTGCTCGGCTGTGTGGCTCTGCTGGCCTGTTTGATTCCGGCGCACAGGGCGACGCGAGTAGACCCGATGGTGGCGCTCAGGTACGAGTGAAGGGATAGGGAATGAGAGGGTGAAACTGAGGGCTTTGAGATTTTCGATCACGAGACCTGGGCCCGGGAATTTCAAATCGGCGTAATCTTCATGCCAAAAAAGGGAGACATCCATGATGGGGACTCTTTTACAGGACATACGCTACGGCTTTCGGATGCTGCTCAAGAAACCGAGCTTTACGATCACGGCGATTCTCGCGCTCGCTCTGGGCGTGGGTGCGACGAGCGCCGTCTTCAGTGTGGTCAATGCCGTGATGCTGCGCCAACTGCCGTACAAGAATGCCGAGCGCATCGTCATGGTGTGGGAGCAGAATCGCACGAGCGAGAGAAGGCAAAACGTCGTTTCGCCCGCCAACTTTCTGGACTGGCAGGATCAGTCAAACAGCTTTGACGAGATGGCCGCCTTCTATGATTCGCGCGCCAACCTGACGGGCACGGGCGAGCCGGAAGAGATACCGGGGCAGGCCTCGACGGGGAATCTTTTCACGTTGCTCGGCGCGCAGGCCGCCCTGGGACGCACCTATACGACGGAGGACGCCGAGCCGGGCCGCGATAATGTGTGCGTGCTCAGTTACGGATTATGGCAGCGGCGCTTTGGCGCGAGCCCGCAGGTCATCGGCCAAACCATTATGCTCAACGGCAAACCCCACACGGTTATCGGGGTGATGCCCGCCGACTTCAAATGGTTCATCAAGGAGAACTCGCAGACGGGTAAGCCCGCAGAGATGTGGCGACCCTTCAAGCTCACGGAAGAGTATCGCACGCCGGAGCGCGGGCGCGGGCGCTGGCTCTCGGTCGCCGCGCGTCTCAAGCCGGGCGTCACCGCAGAGCAGGCGCAGGCGGAGATGAGCGGCCTCGCCGCCCGCCTCGAACAGCAACAGGCGGAATTTAATACGGGCTGGGGCGTCAACGTCACACCCTTGCGCCAGCAGCTTGCCGGAGAGCTTAAGACCTCTCTGCTCGTGCTTCTGGGCGCGGTCGCCTTCGTCCTTCTGATAGCCTGTGCCAACGTCGCCAATCTAATGCTGGCGCGCTCGGCCTCAAGACAAAGGGAGATGGCGATCAGGACGGCGCTCGGCGCGGGCCGCCTTCGTGTGGTGCGGCAGTTGTTGACGGAGAGCGTGCTGCTCGCGCTCGTGGGCGGCGGGCTCGGTCTCCTTCTCGCCGCGTGGGGCGTCGACATGCTGGTTGCTCTGAGCCCGCAGAATTTGATAGGGGCCGAGACGGTCGGACTTAACCTGCCGGTGCTCGGCTTCACGCTCGCCGTTTCGCTGCTGACCGGAATCATCTTCGGACTTGCGCCCGCGCTCGAAGCCTCCAAGCTCAACCTGAGCGAAACGCTCAACGAGGCGGGCAAGAGCGGCATGGGAAGCCCCCGCAGCCGACGCCTGCGCAACGCCTTCGTCGTCGCTGAAATCGCGCTCGCGCTCGTGCTGCTGGTCGGCGCTGGCCTGATGATTAAGAGCTTCATGCGCCTGCAAGCGGTTGACCCCGGCTTCGATCCCGGCAACCTGCTGACGATGAGAGTGCTCCTGCCCCGCGCCAAGTACGCGGACGATGGCAAGAGGGTTAACTTCTTCAGGCAGGCCGTCGAGCGCATGAAGGCGCTGCCCGGCGTCTCTTCGGTCGGCATCATCGACGCCCTGCCGTTCGCCTCTATGGGCTCGGCGACGGACTTTGCGATTGAGGGCAAACCCGCGCCCGCGCCCGGAGAGGAACCGGACACGGACGTGCGCGTGACGGATGAAAACTACTTTCGCACGATGAACATTCCGGTTCTGAGCGGGCGCACGTTCACCGAGCAGGAAGCGGTCGAAGAGCGCCACGTCGCCGTCATCAACCAGGCGCTGGCGCGAAAATATTTCGCGGGCGAGAACCCTCTCGGCAAACGCATCATCGTCAACATGAAGCTTCCGCCGGTTCCGACCGAGATCATAGGCATCGTCGGCGATGCGAAGTACGGCAAGCTCGAAGGCGAAACGAGGGCGATGGTTTACTGGCCGCACCCGGAGCTTGCAAGCTCTTCGATGACGATAGTGGTGCGCGCCGAAGGCGACCCGCTTCGGCTGGCATCGGCCGCCGCGCGCGAGATTCAGGCGATTGATAAAGACCAGCCCATCGCAGACGTACGCACGATGGGAAGCTGGCTCTCGGAATCGGTCTCGCGCACGCGCTTTGGAACTCTGCTGCTCGCCACCTTCGCCGCGCTCGCGCTCCTGCTCTCGGCCATAGGCATCTACGGCGTGATGTCTTATTCGGTCACGCAGCGAACGCAGGAGATAGGCATACGCATGGCCCTCGGCGCGCAAAGGGGCGATGTCATGAGGATGATTCTGGGCCAGGGAATGGGCCTCACGCTGGTGGGTGTGGCTTTGGGCCTCGGCGCTTCCTTTGCTTTGACGCGCGTGATGGCAAGCCTGCTTTTCGGCATCAGCGCCACCGATCCGGCCACCTTTACGCTGATCTCGCTGCTGCTGATGGGCGTGGCATTTCTCTCAACTTACCTCCCGGCGCGAAAGGCGACGCGCGTAGACCCGATGGTGGCGCTTCGTTACGAATAGACGAATCGAGAGGATGCTGGAGGCGGATTTGCGAGGCATGTGCGGCTCTTTCAGTCCGCAATCGAAAGGGGAGTAAAGATGAATACATTGTGGCAGGATTTACGGTACGGATTTCGGATGCTGTTGAAGAAGCCGGGATTTACGCTGATCGCGATTCTGGCTCTGGCGCTGGGGATCGGGGCGAACACTGCGATTTTCTCGGTGGTGAATGGCGTGCTGCTAAGGCCGCTGCCTTACGAAGACCCTGACCGGCTGGTGCGGCTTGGCGAATGGAGCCAGCAAGTGCCGGGGATGTCAATCGCCTATCCGAATCTGCTCGACTGGCGCGAGCAGAATCACGTCTTCACGGCCATCGCCGCGACGCGCTTCAATAGCTACAACCTGACGGGAGTGGATGAGCCGGAGCGCTTGCTGGGCAGAGAAGTCTCAGCCAATTTTTTCGAGGTGCTCGGAGTCAAGCCCGCCCTGGGCCGCACCTTCCTGCCGGAAGAAGATCATGCCAACTCGAACCGCGTGTGCGTGCTCAGTCACGGGCTCTGGCAGCGTCGCTTCGGGGCTGATCCGCAAATTCTGGGGAAGTCCCTGACGCTCAATAACGAGAGCTACACGGTCGTCGGGGTGATGGCGCAAGGCTATCGCTTCGGCACGCAGACGGATGTTTTCGTCCCCATCGGCCTGAAAGAGGCCACCGAGATGATTAGCAGCCGCGACAATCATCCGGGCATTTACGCTTACGCGCGTCTGAAGCCGGGCGTCACCTTCACACAGGCCGAAACCGAGATGAAGGAGATCGCGAGCCGTCTGGCGGCCGCCTACCCGAAGACGAACGCGGGCAACAGCATCACCATGATACCGCTGCGCGAATATTTCGTCGGTGATATTCGCCCCGCGCTGCTCGTCCTGCTCGGCGCGGTCGGCTTCGTGCTGCTGATCGCGTGCGCCAATGTCGCCAACCTGTTGCTGGCGCGCGCGACCTCGCGGATGCGAGAGATAGCGATTCGCACGGCGCTCGGCGCGCGTCGTATGCGGATCATTCGTCAACTGCTCACGGAGAGCGTGTTGCTCTCGATACTGGGCGGGACGGCGGGCGTGTTGCTCGCGCTCTGGGGCATAGACGTTTTGCGCACCGCGAGCATTGACGCCATCCCGACGACGGCCGAGATCAAGCTCGACACCAACGTTCTTTTCTTCACGCTCGGCGTCTCCGTCCTGACGGGCCTGATCTGCGGGCTGGCCCCGGCGCTGCAAACCTCCAAGCCCGATCTGAACGAATCGCTCAAAGAGGGGGGGCGCACAGGGACGGCCGGAGCTGCGCGCCACCGCATACGCAACCTGCTGGTGATCTCCGAAGTTGCTCTCTCTTTAGTGCTGCTGATCGGATCGGGACTGCTCATCAAGAGCTTTTTGCGCCTGCGCCAAACCGAGACCGGCTTCACGACGGAAAATCTTCTGACCATGCAGCTCTCCTACACTGCGGGCCAGGATGAGGGACGCAGGATAGCAAATTTCCTGAATCAGGTGGAGCAGCGAATCAAGTCGCTGCCCGGAGTCGAATCGGTCGCCATCTCGGACGGAGTCCCTTTCCTCGGAGCATCCGAGACAGGCTTCGCCATCGAGGGCCGCCCGCCTGCCGAACCCGGTAAAAGGCCCATGACGGTGGTCTACTTCACGACTCCCGATTATCTACAGGCGATGGGCATACGGCTCGTGCGGGGGCGCTTTTTCACCCAACAGGACACACAGAATAGCCCGCTGGTCGCCGTCATCGATGAAGACTTCGCTCGCCAGCAATTTCCAGATGAAGACCCGATTGGAAAGTACCTGGAGGGCAGCAGGGAACAGAACATCCCGCACATAGAGATCGTCGGCATCGTCTCGCACGTCAAAAATTACGGGCTCGACACGGCCGGGCCGGTTCAGGCCGAACTCTACTATGCATTGAACCAGATTCCGGACAAATTCCTGCCGCAGGTGGCGAGCAGCGTGAGCCTGTTGGTACGCACCAGGACGGAGGCGAGCGTGATGACGGCGGCGATACGTCGCGAGGTGCAGGCGATCGACCCGCATCAACCCATTTACAACGTCAACACGATGGAACAGGTGCTCGCCGATTCGCTCGCCTCGCAGCGGCTCTCGATGCTGCTCTTGTCCATCTTTGCGGGCGTGGCGATGACGCTGGCGGCCGTCGGCATCTACGGCGTGCTGTCCTACACGGTCGTGCAACGGACACATGAGATAGGCATTCGGGTGGCTTTGGGAGCCCGCGTGACGGATGTCTTCAAGCTGGTGGTGGGCCAGGCCATGATGCTGGTCTTGATCGGCATCGGTCTCGGACTGCTCGGAGCATTCCTGCTGACGCGCGTGATGACGAGCCTGCTCTACGGCGTCTCGGCCACAGACCCTCTGACCTTCGGCGGAGTCTCGCTCCTGCTGGCCGTCATCGCCCTGATCGCCTGCCTGATTCCGGCGCGTCGCGCCACGCGAGTAGACCCGATGGTGGCGCTCCGTTACGAATAGGAGAATCAGATGAACACACTGTTGCAGGATTTACGTTACGGCATACGGATGCTTCTGAAGAATCCGGGCTTTGCGTTTGTCGCGGTAATCGCGCTTGCACTTGGCATAGGAGCCAATGCTGCCATCTTCAGCGTAGTGAATGCAGTGCTCCTGCGCTCGCTTCCCTACGATGATCCCGAACGGCTGATCGTCGTCAAGGAGAACAAGCCGCCGCAGTTCCCGGAGTTTTCCGTCTCGCCCGGAAACTTTCTCGACTGGCAGAAGCAGAACACTGTTTTCGAGAAGCTCGCCGCCATTCGCGGCTATTCCTACAATCTGGTTGACAAGGGCGAGCCGGAGAGGCTTCGCGGCGCACGCATCTCAGCGGGCCTCTTTGAGATGCTCGGCGTCAAACCGGCGCGGGGCCGAAGCTTCCTCGCGGAAGAGGATCAACCCGGACACGAAACGGTAGCCATCCTCAGCCACGCGCTCTGGCAGCGTCGCTTCGGGGCTGATGAGAAAATCATCGGGCAGGCCATTACGATGAACGCCACGAGCTACACCGTAATCGGCATCATGCCGCCCACCTTCCAATTCCCGGATCGCGAAACGGAACTCTGGACGCCGGTCGCCTTCGACGCGCAACAGGCCCAGCAGCACGGCGCTCATTACATCTCCGTGGTCGGGCGTCTCAAACGGGGCGTCTCGCTGCAACAGGCGAGCACGGAGATGAGCGCGATAGCCGGACGATTGGCCCAGTCCTATCCGGACTCAAACGCGGGCTGGGGCGTGACGCTCTTTCCGATGCAGGAGTACGAGGCGCGCGAGATCAAGCCCGCGCTCCTCGTGCTTCTGGGCGCGGTGGCGCTCGTCCTTCTGATAGCGTGCGCCAACGTCGCCAATCTATTGCTGGCGCGGGCGACCGCACGGCAGCGCGAGATAGCGATTCGCACGGCGCTCGGCGCGAGCCGCTGGCGCGTCATTCGTCAACTTCTGACCGAAAGCATTCTGCTGGCGATTGTCGGCGGAGGCGTCGGGCTGCTTTTGGCCGTGTGGGGCGTGGACTTGCTGCTGGCGCTCGCGCCCCCGGATTTGCCACGCGGCCAGGGAAGCGCGCTCGATGCGCGCGTGCTCGGCTTCACCATCCTTATCACGTTGCTGACAGGCGTGGTCTTCGGGCTCGCGCCCGCCCTGCAATCCAGCAGGCCGAATCTCAACGAGACGCTCAAGGAAGGCGGACGCGGCACAACCGGCGGACACCATCGCGTTCGCAGCTCGCTCGTCATCACCGAGGTCGCGCTGGCGCTCGTACTACTGATCGGCGCGGGCCTGCTGATTCGCAGCTTCTATCGCTTGCAGCAGGTCAACCCCGGCTTCAATCCGAAGAACGCTCTGACGGTGAGCGTGTCATTACCGGCGAAGAAATATGCAGAGGACGATCAGCAGGCGGCCTTCTTCTCTCAACTCATAGAGAGAGTTTCGGCGCTGCCGGGCGTCGTGGCGGTCGGCGCGACTCAATCGCTTCCCATTCAGGGCGACTACGTGCTCGGTTTCAACATTCAGGGCCGCCCGCCCGATGCTCCCGGCGAAGAGCCGAGCACGAACTACTACGCCGTAAACTCCGAATATTTCAAAGCGATGGGCATTCCTTTGTTGAGGGGGCGGCTCTTCACGGAGCAGGACAAGAAGGATGCTCCGCGCGTGGCTGTCATTAACGAGACGATGGCGAAAAAATTCTTCCCCGGAGAAGACCCCATCGGCAAGGGCATCAACGTCACGAACGGGCCCGAAAGATTCCGAGAGATAGTCGGCATCGTGGGCGACGTAAAGCAATACGGCCTGGATCAGCCGACCACGGCGCAAACCTACGAGCCGTATCTGCAAGCTCCCTTCTCCGCGATGACGCTGATCGTACGCACCGAAGGCAACCCGACGGCTCTGAACGCGGGCGTACGCGGACAGGTGCTCTCCATAGATAAGGATCAGCCGGTTTCGCGCATCCGCACGCTCGAAGAGGTCATCTCGGAATCGGTCGCCAAGCAGCGCTTCTCAATGCTTCTGCTGGGCGTCTTCGCCGTGGTCGCCCTCGTGCTGGCGGCGGTCGGGCTCTACGGCGTGATGAGTTACGCGGTCACGCAGCGCACGCACGAGATAGGCATTCGCATGGCTTTGGGCGCACAACAAAAGGATGTCCTCCGGCTGGTGGTCGGCCACGGGATGATACTGGCGATGGTCGGCGTCGGCATCGGTCTTTTGGCATCATTCGCGCTGACGCGGGTGATGACGACGCTGCTGTTCGGCGTTGGCGCGACAGACCCCCTGACCTTCCTGGTCATACCGGCGCTGCTCACAATCGTGGCGCTCGGAGCCAGTTTCTTTCCGGCGCGTCGCGCGATGAAGGTCGATCCGATGATCGCGCTCCGGTACGAGTAGATCGAAAGAGTTCTTTTGGGGGAGGTGGCCGTGATGGGAGCTTTACTGCGGGATTTGCGCTACGGGGCGCGCATGCTCTGGCAGAAACCGGGCTTTACGCTCGTCGCCGTCCTGACGCTCGGGTTCGGCATCGGCGCAAACACGGCCATCTTTACGGTCGTCGATGCCGCACTGCTGCGCCCGCTTCCATTCAAAGAACCGGCGCGACTGGTTCATCTCTGGGAGACCACGCCGCAGCAGCAGCAGGAGTTTAACGAGCGGGAGGCTTCATACTCGGACTATCTGGACTGGCGCGGACAAACGCAGGTCTTTGAGGATTTGGCGGGCTACAGCTACCGCAGCTTTGCTCTCACGGGTGGCGAGACGCCGGAGCGAATCGCGGGCGCAGCCGTCACCGACAGCTTCTTTAAGGTTCTGGGTGTGGAACCCGTCCTGGGGCGCAGCTTTCAAGATGGGGACGCGCGTGCGGGCGCGCCGCGTCTTGTGATGATGAGCTACGGTTTATGGCAGACGCGCTTTGGCGGCAACCCTGACATCATCGGCCAATCGCTCGTCTCGGGCGGAAACACCTACACGGTCATAGGCGTTCTCCCGCAGAGCTTCAAGTTTGCTCCGACGGCATCGGCCGAGCTATGGACGCCTCTGATTCCATCTCCCGACCAGTTGGCGAGGCGTTCCTGGCATTGGCTTCACGTCATAGGGCGTCTTAAACCGGGCCTGACTATCGAACAGGGACAGGCCGAGATGGCCGTCATCGCTCGCGCAATCGCACACGATCACCCGGAGTCGCATACAGGAACCGGCATCCGCCTCGTCTCGCTGCACGAACAGATCGTCGGAAAGGTCAAGCCCGTCCTCTTCGCCCTGCTCGGCACGGTCTGTTTCGTCCTTCTGATCGCATGCGCCAACGTGGCGAATCTGTTGCTGGCGCGTGCGGCCGCGCGGCAGAAGGAGATCGCTATTCGGACGGCGATGGGCGCCGGGCGCTGGCGCTTGATTCGACAACTACTGACCGAAAGTATTTTGCTGTCGATGGTGGGCGGCGCGCTCGGTCTATTGTTGGCCCAGTGGGGAGTCGATCTTCTGGTGGCCGCCATTCCCGATTCCCAGCTCAGCTCGATGCCCTATTTGCAGGGGCTCGGCATGGATGGCCGTGTGCTCGTGTTTACGCTGGCCGTCACGTTGATGACGGGGTTGGTCTTCGGGCTCGCCCCGGCCTTTCAATCTTCCAAGCTGAACTTGCAGGAGTCGCTCAAGGAGGGAGGCCGCACGTCGGGCGCGCAGATGCGGCAGCGTTTGCGGAATCTACTGGTGGTCGCGGAGGTCGCGCTCGCGCTGGTGCTGCTGGTCGGAGCGGGCTTGATGATGAAAAGCCTGCTGCGCCTGTTGGCGGTCGATCCGGGCTTCAACCCCGAAAATCTGCTGACCATGCAGGTGGCGCTTCCCGCCGCCAAGTACAGGGATGACGGTCAGGTTATAGCCTTTCACCAACAACTACTGGCGCGCGTTGAGTCTCTGCCCGGAGTCAAAGGCGTCGGAACCGTGAGCCTGCTGCCGATGGTGGGCGGCGATACCGTCCACATCAAGGTCGAGGGGCGGCCCGCTCCGCCTCCGGGCGAAGAGACAGAGGTCAACTTTCGCAACGTGACGCCGAGCTATTTCGGTGTCATGAGCATTCCGCTCATACGCGGGCGCGGCTTCACAGATCGTGACAAGCAGGATACGCCAGCCGTCACCATGATTAATCAAACGATGGCGAACCGTCTCTTTCCGGGCCAGGATCCCGTGGGCCAACGCATCAGTTTCGCGAGCGTTAATTCGCCGCCGATTGAGATCGTGGGCGTGGTGGGCGACGAGAAGGTGAACAGTCTGGATACGGCGACCACTCCCGTGCTCTATGTCCCGTACCTGCAAAACCCGGACTCCTATCTCAATCTGGTAATACGCACGACCTCTGAGCCGGAGAGCCTCGCGCGCTCCGTGCGCGGCGAAATCCAATCGCTCGACCCGGAGCTGCCGGTCTTCGGCGTCAAGACGATGGAGCAATTGATAGACAGCGCTCCCTCCACATTCTTGCGACGCTATCCGGCCTTTTTGATCGGCGTCTTCGCCGGAGTCGCGCTGCTGCTGGCGATGGTGGGAATCTACGGCGTGATCTCCTACTCGGTGACACAGCGCACGCACGAGATAGGCGTTCGCATGGCACTGGGCGCGCAGCGGTGGGACATCCTTAAGATGGTGCTGGGCCACGGTTTGATACTGACGCTCGCGGGCGTGGGCTGTGGCCTCGGGGCGGCGCTCGTCCTGACGCGCTTCCTTTCCAGCCTGCTCTTCGGCGTGACGGCGACCGACCCGCTCACATACGTTGTGGTCTCCCTGCCGCTCATTTTTATGGCGCTCCTGGCCTGCTACGTCCCTGCGCGGCGCGCCATGAAAGTAGACCCGATGGTTGCGCTCCGCTACGAATGAGGGAGGAGAACGAAGGGGAAGGAACAAGGGATGAGGGCGGAACGAAGGGCCGCACGGATGAGGGATGAAAGAAGGATTATTCAACTTGAATCAAACGCCTTCGTCCCTCATCGCTGCCGCCCTCATCCCTTTTTTTAAGGTGGAGGCGTCGTGATGGGAACATTTGTGCAAGACCTGCGATATGGCGTTCGGATGTTGTTGAGGAGTCCGGGCTTTACGGTTGTGGCGGTGTTCGTTTTGGCGCTCGGCATCGGCGCCAACAGCGCCATCTTCTCTGTCGTCAATGCGGTGCTCTTGAGACCGCTGCCTTATCAGCAGCCCGACAGGCTGGTGATTATGTGGGAGAAGTCGACCACTCAGGATACGTCCGTGTCGTACCCGAACTTTGTGGACTGGCGTGACCAGCAGCAGGTCTTCGAGCAGATAGCAGGCTTCCGGCGCGACAGCTTCAACCTGATCGGCGTGGGCGAGCCGGAAAGGCTCTCGGGCCGCATGATCTCGGCCACGTTCTTCAGCACGCTCGGCGTCAGGCCGCTCAAGGGAAGGGATTTCATCGCCGAGGAGGATCGGGCGGGCGGCAATCGCGTAGTGATTCTCAACTACGGATTCTGGCAGCGACGGTTCGGCGGCGACACGAACATCATCGGCAAAGAGCTGTCATTGAATAATCAGAGCTATACGGTCGTCGGCATTATGCCCGCCGATTATCGTTTCGGAACGGAGACGGACATCTTCGTGCCGCTCGGGCTCTTCGCCGAGCGCTACAATGAGCGCGGCGCGCATCCGGGCCTCTACGTCATAGGGCGTCTTAAACCGGGCGTCACAGAGGAGCAGGGCCGGGCCGAGATGGACACGATTCAGGCGCGGCTCGGGCAGCAATATCCGGACACCAACGCCAACCGGCGCATCCATATCGAATCGCTCTACGAGGACACTGTGAAGGAGGTGCGCCCGGCGCTGCTCGTACTGCTCGGGGCCGTCGGCTTCGTCCTTCTGATAGCGTGCGCCAACGTGGCGAATCTGTTGCTGGCGCGTGCGGCCGGGCGGCAGAAGGAGATCGCTATTCGGACGGCGATGGGCGCGAGCCGCTGGCGCGTCATCCGTCAACTGCTGACGGAAAGCGTCCTGTTGTCTGTGCTCGGCGGCGGGCTCGGACTTCTACTGGCGTTCTGGGGAATAGACCTTCTGTCGAGCGCTGTCCCGGCCGATAGCGTCCCGCGTCTCGACAGCGCCGGAATGGACTCTCGCGTGCTTGCGTTCACGATGCTGGTCTCGATCCTGACCGGAATCGTTTTCGGTCTCGCCCCGGCGTGGCAAGCCTCAAAGACGGATCTCAACGAATCGCTCAAAGAGGGCGACCGTGGCTCGACCGGCACGCGGCATCGCGTGCGCGGCGCGCTCGTCGTCTCCGAGGTCGCGCTCGCGCTCGTGCTCCTGATCGGAGCCGGGCTCATGGTCAAAAGCTTCTGGCGATTGCAGAACGTCGAAACAGGATTCGACGCGAGCAATCTGCTGACGATGCAACTCGCCTATACTTTCGACAAAAACGAGCCGCGAAAGGCGACAGACTTCTTCGAGCAGGTTGAGGCGAAGGTTAAGAGCATGCCCGGCGTGGAGGCGGCGGCCTTCTCAGGCGGGCTCCCGTTCGCGGGCGCTCCCGAACAGGGTTTCCGGATAGAGGGGCGGCCCAACCTCGATCCGAACCAGCCGCTGATGGCCGTCCACTACAGTACCAGCCCCGATTATTTTCAAACGATGGGGATCGAGCTGAAGAAGGGACGCCTTCTCTCGGCGCAGGACAGAAAGGAAACCCCCCTGGTCATCGTCATCGACGAATCCTTCGTCCAAAAATATTTTCCGAATGAAGACCCCGTCGGAAAGCGCCTGCTGTTCGGTCATAAGGACGAGATACAGGCCGAGATTGTCGGCGTGGTCGAGCACGTAAAGCACTACGGGCTCAGCGGAGAAGTTCCCGTCGATCCGCAGTTCTACTCTGCGCTGGCCCAGATTCCGGACGAATCCCTTGCCTACGCGGCCTCGCGTATGTCGCTCGTGATACGCACGAAGGCAGACCCGACAACCGTCGTCGGCGCGGTGCGGCAACAGATACTAGCGGTCGATCCGAATCAGCCCGTCTACAACGTGCGCACCATGAATCAGCTCATCAGGGAATCAATCGGCACGCAGCGCTTCTCCATGTTCCTGCTCATCATCTTCGCGGGCGTAGCGCTCGTGCTCTCGGCGGTCGGCATCTACGGCGTCATCTCCTACTCGGTCACACAGCGTACGCACGAGATAGGGATACGGATGGCGCTGGGCGCGCGCGAGCGCGACATACTCAGGATGGTGCTCGGGCAGGGAATACTTCTGACGCTCCTGGGCGTCGGACTCGGGGTGGTCGCGGCGCTGCTGGTGACGAGAGTAATGGCGAGCCTGCTGTTCGGCGTGAGCGCGACCGACCCGCTGACCTTCGCCAGTATTACGTTGCTCTTAACGGTTGTGGCGTTTCTGGCGATCTTCATTCCGGCGCGGCGGGCGACGCGTGTCGATCCGATGGTGGCGCTTCGTTACGAATAAAGAAGGAGGACGTTATGGGAACTCTGCTCCAAGACCTGCGCTATGGATTTCGCATGCTGCTCCGAAGGCCGATGTTTACCATCGTGGCCGTACTGACCTTGACGCTCGGCATCGGCGCCAACAGCGCCATCTTCTCTGTCGTCAATGCACTGCTGCTGCAACCCTTTCCCTACCCGAGCGCCGAGCGGTTGGTAACCATGAGGTCGAACCAGTCGCTTCCGGACGTGCTCGATATTCAGGCGCTAAGCCGGTCATTCGAAGAGGTGGGCGGCCTGACGCTGCAAGCGCTGGATTTGACGGGCGCGGGCGAGCCCGTACAGGTACAGGCCGGGTTGGTGACGGCCGGGTTCTTCAATGTGCTCGGCGCGCAGCCCATCATCGGGCGAACGATCTCTGCGGAAGAAGAACGTACGGGAGGCGAGCGCGTCGTCGTCTTAAGTTACGGATTGTGGCAGCGCCAGTTCGGCGGTGACGCCAACCTCGTCGGCAAGACGATTCCCTTGAGCGGAAACGACTATACGGTGGTCGGCATAATGGGGAAGGATTTCGACCTGCCGCGCGGCGACCCGGAGCTTTACGCGCCGCTCAGGGTCGTCAATCCCATCGCGGCGAACTTTCGCGGAGTTCATTTCCTGCGCACTTACTGGCGACTGAGGCCCGGCGTCACAATCTCTCAGGCGCAGGCTGAGATGGCGAGTATCGACCAGCGTCTTGAACAGCAGTACCCGGACGAAAATAAGGGACGACGCAGGCAGCTTCAAACCTTGCACGAGCTTGTGGCGGGAGATACGCGCCCGGCCCTGCTCGTTTTGTTCGGGGCAGTAGGATTGGTGCTGCTGATCGCGTGCGCGAATTTTGCAAACCTGCTGCTGGCGCGGGCCGCTTCGCGCGAGCGTGAGGTGGTGATTCGCGCCGCGCTCGGCGCAGGACGCAGAAGATTGATTCGACAGATGTTGACGGAAAGCGTCCTGCTTTCCCTGCTCGGCGGCGCGGGCGGACTGCTCTTCGCTCTTTGGGGCATTGATCTGCTTCAATCGCTGAAGCCCGCGAATCTGCCCCGACTCTCGCACGTCGGCATAGACGCTCGCGTGCTTCTGTTCACGCTCGCCGTCTCCGTCCTGACGGGACTGGTCTTCGGGCTCGTCCCGGCATTGAACGCGACGCGTCTCAACGTCAACGAAGCCTTAAAGGAGGGCGGCCGCAGCAATACGGCGGGCGTGAGCCGTCACCGCTTCAGCAATCTTCTGGTCGTCTCGGAACTGGCGCTGGCGCTGGTGCTGCTGGTCGGGGCCGGATTGCTCATCAAGGGCTTCTGGCGATTGCGTGCGGTCGAGCCCGGGTTCGCGCCCGAGCATCTCTTGACTATGCGCATAGAGCTGCCCGAAGCGCGTTATAAAGAGATTCCCACGCAGGCGCAATTTCGCGAGCGAGCGCTCGAAGCCATCAACTCGCTGCCCGGTGTCGAGGCCGCCCTCGTTAGCGAGATTCCTCTGAGCGGCGACGCGCTCAATCACAATTTCGTCATCGAAGGACGCCCTGTGCCCACGGGCGAAGAGCCGGAACTCTTCTCGCGCAGCGTCGCCGGAAACTATTTTCACGCCATGAGAATCCCCTTACTCAAGGGGCGCGACTTTACGAAACAGGACAGGGAAGACGCGCCGCTCGTCGGCATCATCAACGAGGCGATGGCCCGCCAGTACTTCCCCGAACAGGAGCCGCTCGGCGCGCGCGTCAGGTGGGCGCGGGCCGATAAGGAGCAGTGGATCACAGTGGTCGGCGTCGTCGGCGACGTTAAGCACTTCGGACTGGATCAACCCGAAGAACCGGCCATCTATACCCCTTACGCGCAATTCCGTGACCCCTGGAAGCGCTGGATGAATGTCGTCGCGCGCAGCGACGGCGATCCGGCGACCATCGCTAATATGGTGAAGGCCCAGGTCTGGACGATTGACAGCCGCATCCCCGTCACGAAGGTACACACCATGACGGAGGTAATGGCGACTTCGGTGGCCGCTCAGCGCTTCAACATGCTGCTGCTCGCCATCTTCGCAGGCGTGGCGCTCTCGCTTTCGGCGGTCGGCATCTACGGCGTGATCTCCTACTCGGTGACACAGCGCACGCACGAGATAGGCGTTCGCATGGCACTGGGCGCGCGCGAGCGCGACGTGCTCAGGATGGTGGTGGGCCAGGGATTGAAGCTGATCCTGGTCGGCGTCGCCTTGGGCGTGACGGGCGCTTTCGCCCTGACGCGCCTGATGTCGAGCCTGCTCTTTGGTGTGAGCGCCGTCGATGCGCCGACATTCCTTGCGGTCTCCGCGTTGTTGTCGGCGGTCGCTCTGCTGGCCTGTTACATCCCGGCGCGGCGCGCCATGAAGGTAGACCCGATGGTTGCGCTCCGTTACGAATAAAAGCGGTGGGACGTAAGGGACTGGGGGGGCCGCCCGCGGGGGGTTGGGAATGAAAGCGGGAATCTCAAAATCGAGATTCCGAGTCTCAAAATCGCTTCATCCATTCATCAAGGGCGGCCCCGATCCCTTCTAAATTGGAGGTATTGAGATGGGAACACTGGTACAAGACTTGCGCTACGGTGTGCGCATGATGCTCAAGAAGCCCGGCTTCTCAATCATCGCGATCATTGCTCTGGCGCTCGGCATCGGGGCCAACACGGCCATCTTCTCGGTCGTCAATGCGGTGCTCTTGCGGCCGCTGCCCTTCGCCGATCCAGATCAGTTGGTGATCGTGTGGATGGACAACCGCCCGATGGGGATGAACGAAGATATTCACTCTTATCCGAACTTCGTCGATTACCGCGATCAAAACAAGGTCTTCGATAAGCTGGCGGCCTACAGGGGCGCGAGCCTTAACCTGACGACGGGCACGGGAGAACCCGAACGCATACTCGGGTGTTCGTCCACGTCGAGTCTCTTCGAGGTGATGCGCGTCGCTCCGGCAATGGGGCGCGCCTTTACGGCCGAAGAGGATCAGCCGGGCCACGATAAAGTCGTCGTCATCAGCTACGGTCTGTGGCAGCGTCGCTTCGGCGCTGATAAGAATATCATCGGCCAAAGCGTTCCACTGAACGCCACGCCGCGCACTGTGATCGGCGTAATGCCGCCGGACTTTAGTTTCCCCGCAAAGGATACGGATTTCTGGATACCGCTCGCGCCCGAGCCGGAGTTGGTCGGGCAGCGTCAGGCGTTCTGGCTCAACGTCATCGGGCGTCTCAAACCCGGCGTGAAACTGGAAGAGGCGCGCGCCGAGATGGGAACGATTGCCAGGCGGCTTGAGCAACAGTATCCGGAAGCCAACACCAACTTTGGGGTCAACCTCGTTCCGCTTCGCGACCAGACGGTAGGGCAGGTGCGCCCAGCGCTCCTGATCCTGTTGGGAGCCGTCGCCTTCGTGCTCCTGATCGCGTGTGCGAACGTCGCCAACCTGCTCCTGGGCCGGGCGGCTGCGCGCGAGCGGGAGTTCGCGATTCGCGTGGCGATGGGAGCGGGCCGCCTGCGCATCATCCGGCAACTTCTCGTCGAGAGCCTGCTGCTGGCAGGCCTGGGCGCGGCGCTCGGAGTCATGCTCGCCATGTGGGGACTCGACGCCCTGAAGCTCTTGATGCCGAGCGACATGCCGCGCCTCGATCAGATCAACGTAGACGCGCGCGTGCTCGCCTTCACGCTCGGAGTCTCGTGCCTGACGGCGATACTTTTCGGCCTTGTGCCCGCGTTGCAGGCTTCTCGGCCCGACCTGAACGAGACGCTCAAAGAGGGAGGCAACAAGGGCTCGACCAGGGGCGTGCACAGCCGCCGGATACGTCGGCTGCTGGTCGTCTCGGAAGTGGCCCTGGCGCTCGTCCTTCTGATCGGCGCTGGCTTGCTGTTGAAGAGTTTCAGCCGCCTGCAAAAGTTCGACCTCGGGTTCAGGCCCGACGGTCTGTTGACGGCCAAGCTTCAGCTCCCCGGCAAGAAGTACGCCGAGGATAATCAAATCAGGCTCTTCTACGACCAACTGTTCGAGCGACTGAAGAACACGCCCGGCGTAGAATCGGCCGGGGCCATCACCAGCGTCTTTCTTAGCAAGACGGCAAACTCCTCCTACTTCAACATCGAAGGGCGGCCCGCCTTTCAGGCAGGCCAGAGAGTCGAAACGCCGATCGATGCCATCAGCCCGAACTACTTTCAGGTGATGGGCACACCGCTCTTAAAGGGTCGCGCCTTCAACGAACAGGATACGGAGAAGACGCCGCTCGTCGTCATCATCAACGAGACTATGGCGCGCCGTTTCTTCGCAGGCGAAGACCCGCTCGGCAAGCGCATCACGTATGGCGACCCGTCGGATAAGGATGTCCGCTGGCGCGAGATCGTCGGCGTCATTGCCGACCAGCGCCGCACAGGGTTCGACTCGGAAGTGAGGTCGGAGACCTTTCTTCCGCTCGCGCAAACGGCTCCGGGCAGGGCGACGCTCGTCGTGCGGGCGGCGGGCGGGGCTGACCCGGCCGGGCTGGTCTCTTCCGTGCGCGCCGCCGTGCAGTCGATAGACCCGGAGCAACCCCTCTACGATATTAAAACGATGAACCAGTGGGTCTCGGAAATAATTGCGCAGCGGCGACTCAACATGATTCTGCTCGGCACGTTCGCCGTCGTCGCGCTTCTACTGGCGGCCGTCGGCATCTACGGCGTGATGAGTTATTCGGTCGCACAGCGTACGCACGAGATAGGCATTCGCATGGCCCTGGGCGCGCAGAGCCGCGATGTACTCAGGATGGTTGTCGGGCAGGGGATGGGCCTGACGCTGATCGGCATCGGCATCGGACTCTTAGGAGCGTTCGCCCTGACGCGCTTGATGTCGAGCCTGCTCTTTGGTGTGAGCGCCGTCGATCCCGTCACGTTCCTGGCCGTCTCGGCCCTGTTGTCGGCGGTCGCTCTGCTGGCCTGTTACATCCCTGCGCGACGCGCCATGAAGGTCGATCCGATGATCGCGCTTCGTTACGAATGAGGAACAAAGGGAGGAGCCCAGGGATTAGGGTTGAGGGATGAGGGATGAAAGCGTAGCTATTCAAGTTGAATAATTATTCTTTCATCCCGCATCCTGCGGCCCTCATCCCTTCTTAAAGCGATGGGGACATTTTTGCAGGACTTGTGCTATGGCTTTCGGATGCTCTTGAAGAATCCGGGCTTCACTCTGATCGCCGTGCTTGCGCTGGCGCTCGGCATCGGGGCCAACACGGCCATCTTCTCTGTCGTCAATGCGGTGCTGCTGCGGCCCCTGCCGTTCGATAATCCTGAGCGAATCGTGACGGCCTGGGGTCGCCATGCGGACGGCGGCGAGCGGCGCATCGTCGTCTCCTATCCTGATTTTCTGGATTGGCGAGACCAGACGCAAACCCTCGAACATCTGGCCGCGTTCAATACCGCCGGGGCGTTGCTCGGCGGCGGCGACGAGCCCGCCGCGATCTCCGGAACGGTCGCCTCGGCAGACCTCTTACCGCTGCTGAACGTTAAGCCCGTGCTCGGACGCAGCTTCACACGCGAAGAGGATCAGCCGGGCGCTGCTCCGGTCATCGTCATCGGTTACGACCTGTGGCAGCGGCGCTTCAACGCCGATCCGGGCATCGTCGGAAAAGAGATTATGCTCTCGGGCCGGAGCGCGACCGTGCTGGGAGTGCTGCCGCAGGGCTTCAAGTTTCCTCTCTACACGAGCCGGACTGAATTCCTGCAACCGCTCGCGCCAGCCGTCACGGAATTTCTCGACCGGCGCAGCGCATACTTCCTGCACGTGGTCGGGCGCGTTAAAGAGGGCGTCACGCTCAAGCAGGCGGAAATAGAGATGCGGGCCATCGGCGAGCGGATCGAGCAGCAATATCCGGACGAGGGCTTCAGGCTGGGCGCAACGGTCGTTCCCCTTCACGAGGACGTGGTCGGCAATGTTCGATCATCCCTGCTGGTGCTGCTCGGGGCGGTCGGCTTCGTGTTGCTGATCGCGTGCGCCAACGTGGCGAATCTATTGCTGGCGAGAGCTTCCGCTCGTCATAAGGAGATTGCGATTCGCCGCGCGCTCGGCGCGGGCCGCCTTCGTGTTCTCAGGCAACTGCTGACCGAAAGCATTCTGCTCTCGCTCGTGGGCGGCGGTTTGGGCCTGTTGATTGCGATGTGGGGCGTCGATCTGCTCATCGCCGCGAGCCCGCTTAACGTTCCGCGATTGAAAGACGTGGGACTCGACGCGCGCGTGCTCGGCTTTACCCTGATGATCTCGGCCCTGACGGGAATCGTCTTCGGTCTGGCCCCGGCCGTTCAGGCGTCGAAGATCGACCTCAATGATGCGCTCAAAGAGGGAAGCCGTGGCTCGACCGAGGGCCTTGCGCGCAATCGCATGCGCGGCCTTCTGGTCATCTCTGAAATCGCGCTCTCGCTCGTCCTGCTTGTCGGCGCGGGGCTTCTGATTAAAAGTTTCATGCGACTGCGAGCGGTCGATCCCGGCTTTAATTCCAGAAATGTTCTGACGACGACTCTTTCCGTCTCGAAGGTGAAATATCCGGAGGTCGAGCAGCAGAAACAGGTCTTCCGTGAATCCCTGCAACGTCTCGGGGAGCTGCCCGGAGTCGATTCGGTCGGACTGGTGAATCCGCTTCCGCTGAGCGGTAATTCGTCGACCGTCACGTTCACCATAGAGGGACGCGCCGAGGCCGCTCCCGGTAAACAGCCCAGCTCCAACCGCCGCCAGATCAGCCCAGACTATTTTCGCGCGATGGGCATTCCGCTCTTGAAGGGGCGCGCGCTCAGCGAAAGCGACGTGAAGGATTCACCGCCGGTCGTCGTCGTCAACGAGACGTTTGCGCGCCGTTTCTTTCCGGGCGAAGAAGCCATCGGCAAGCGAATTATTCTGGGGGCCGACCCCCTGCAAAATCCGAACCCGCCGCCGCACGAGATCGTCGGCATCGTCGGAGACGTGCATCACGAGGGATTGGAGACAGAGGCCGGGCCGGAATATTACGTCTCGTACCAACAGTCTCCGACCCGCCGTATGGATCTGGTGGTACGCACGCTGTCTGACAATCCGTCGGGCATGGTGGCGAGCGTGCGCAACGCCATCAAGCAGGTAGACCGCGAGCAGTATGTCCCCACAATCGAACTGATGGACGACCTGCTCGCAGAATCATTGGCCGTCCGGCGTTTCAACATGCTGCTGCTGGGAATATTCGCCGCGCTCGCATTAGTGCTGGCGGCCGTCGGCATCTACGGCGTGATGAGTTACTCGGTCACACAACGAACCCACGAAATAGGCATTCGCATCGCGCTCGGCGCTCAAAGCCGCGATGTCATCAAAATGGTGGTAGGCCAGGGCATGACTCTGGCTCTGATCGGAGTG